>CANMSA010000018.1 GCA_947500385.1 uncultured Flavobacteriaceae bacterium
GGGCTATGGTATTTATGTTCAGCGACACAAATGTCCGTAGCCCTATCTTTCGATCCAAAAAAAGTCTAAATCACTTCTATATATACCTTATCCTTAATGTTGACCGTCTCCTCAATCATTTCAACTCAGATTTATCCAAAAGCGGTCTACAAAAAGTTGATGGATGACATTAATGTATTGAATGGGCGGTATGTGTATTGAGTCGATCATTATTTAATAGTTTTTACACAACAATGGCCAGGTGGAAAGGGTTCAACTATATATCTTTCAGGGTCTTGGCCTTAAAAGGTAAAAAAATGATTTAAATAAAACCGATTTTCCTTTTATGTCCAGTCATTTTTTGAAATGATTGCCATTAAGATCTTACTTGGCTTTGCCATTGGCCAATTATTAAATAGAAATTTGACCGTTCCATTTCTTACTAACTTATCTTAGAACATTTATATATCCTTTGATTCTTCTTCTGTCTAAATCGTTCAATTCAAGAATGTAGTAATAAGTCGCCACAGGTAGTGGTCGCCCTTCAAATGTCCCTCCCCAACTGTTATCATAGTCCCATGACTGATAGAGCTTGCTTCCCCAACGGTTGTAGATATACAAACTGTGCCCTGGATAGTTCTCAAGCCCCTCTATTATAAACGTATCATTAGCACCGTCTCCATTAGGAGTCATTGTATTTGCGATGCGCAGGCCGTCCAGAGCCCTACAGCTTTGGTTTATAGTAAAGGGGCCGGCAATAGAACTACAGCCGTTGTCCGTTACCATCAGTGTATAGATACCGGAGCGGACGTTTTGAAGATCTGGAGAATCTCCAACAATGGCATTGTCGGCATCCGTCCATCTAAAAGTTTCGTTTCCTGTCGGGTTCAGTACTGTTATGCCCATAATGCCCCCGTCATTGGCATCACAGGCCTGGTCGTTTACCGCCAATGTACTTTGGTCCAATATCGGTGCAGCCAGTTCACTTATGGCGAAGGGACCGACAACAGCTCCACACCCCATTGTATTGGTAACCGTCAAGGTATAGCTTCCTGCTCCCATACCGGTAAGGTCAATGATATTGCCCACGCTCATTCCATTGGCGTCCGTCCATTCAAAAACAGCACCATTACCATCCCCGAT
This sequence comes from uncultured Flavobacteriaceae bacterium, assembly GCA_947500385.1. Classification (GTDB taxonomy): domain Bacteria; phylum Bacteroidota; class Bacteroidia; order Flavobacteriales; family Flavobacteriaceae; genus Pelagihabitans. The sequence goes on from CANMSA010000018.1 coordinate 1,123, forward strand.
ATAAACGATGCCCGTGATGCTACCATTGGTCAGGCCACAGTCTGCATCGATAAGCTGTATATTGGCATCGTCCAAGTCGGGGGATTCAGTCTCGTTTACAATATAGTTACCGCTTACATTACAGTCCACTCCATCGGTCACGGTAAGATCATAGCTACCAGGCCCTACATTAACTAGGTCGAGCATAGTACCTACTTCGGTGCCATTGCCATCTGTCCAGCTATAGGTCTCGCTTCCTGATACACCATTAATCAGGATTCCCGTGATACTGCCATTCGTTTGATTACAAGTGGCACCGGTATAGGTAATTCCACTATCATCTAGCAGTAACGGGCAGGCTCCCACAAACACGGTGACTGTATCGGTATCGGTACAGCCGCCAAAATCTGCTGTAACCGTATAAGTTGTGGTCTGCCCGGGCGATATTTCAGGGTTTTGTTCCGTGGAATCTGTTAAGGAAGAATCCGCAGGGCTAGCCGTCCATAAATAGGTGGGGCTTCCTGCGCCTGGTGTTGCTGTCAGCGTGGTTCTGTCACCCAAATTGATGGTCATATCGGGGCCAGCATCTACTTGATTATTGGAATCGATGACGTTTACCTCTACCATATCTATAAAGTAATAGGCCGAACCGTTCGCTGCCTGGTCTGTCATACTATTATCGAAAAAATTGCCCAGCAATACATGAGTGTAGGCCTGATCAGCCGTGTAGATACCAGAAACAGTTACCCAACTATCACTTTCTGAAATGATGCTCGTTTCAAAAACCGCTGCGGTGTTTGGTACTTGAAAATTGGTATTGTTGGGTTGGGCCTGTGGGTTCATATAAAACGTTGCGCCCATATTGCTGACTGCGTTAGGATAAGAGCTAGCCTCGTTACGACTTATCTGAAAAGAGACTCTGTATTGCCTCCCCACCTCCAAAGGCGTAATCAGTTCTGTACCAATATATTCTCTGATACCACTAGGTTGGTAGCCATAGAGACCAACATATGCTTCCCCGTCATAAGCATCTTGATTTCCCCAAGAAAATGAATTTGGGTCATAAAAATCTGGTGACCAGCTGTAGTGATTCCAATACTCCGCAATACGTGCTCCGGATATTCCCGCGTTGTTACTTAGACCCGTATGAGCACAATCACTACTAGAAACCATTGGCTCGCAGATCTTGTCTTCAAAACTGGGGTTGCGAACCAAATTATCACTGGCACATTCAGCTGATGATGCCAATACGGTTATGGTAACTGAGTCACTTACGATGCACCCTCCCCCAAAATCAGCGGTAACAGTGTAGGTAGTTGTCATTTCTGGGGACACTGCTGGACTCTGGGATGTGATATCGACCAAAGAGATGTCGGAAGGTGTAGCCCTCCATAAATAGGTAGGGACTCCTCCATTTGGAGTTCCAAAAAGGGTGATTTGTTCACCCTCATTAATAGTCATATCGGTCCCAGCTTCGACTTGACTTGTTCCTGTCACATCATACACTTCGACCATATCTATATAGTGATATGCATAACCGCCACCATTTTGAGCGTAATCCGTATTGGTATCATCAAAAAAATTACCTAGAAGTAGATGGGTATACGGGTCATTCGCAGTAAATGTTCCTGATACCTTAACCCAATTATCGGTATCGTGGATAATCGACATTTCATATACCTGGGCATTATTTGGTACTGGAAAGTTAGAACTATTGCTGTTAGCAACCGGATTGGTATAGAATCTGGCTCCTAACTTGTTAATAGCTGTTGGCTGATTAAACGTATCTTCGTTTAGGCTCACCATAAAAGAAACCTTGTAGGTATTCCCAACAACTAATGGGGAAGTAAGCTCGGTTCCAACATATTCCCTGCCATTTTGGCCAATGCCGCTCAATGTATATAGGCCAATATGAGCATTTCCTTCATAAGATGTTTGGGCTCCTGTAAAAACAGAATTTTCATCATAATAATCCGGTGAGCCACTGTAATGATTCCAATGCTCTGCTATCCGAGCACCGTCAATGCCGTTATTGCTTAATCCTCCGATATGTCCACATCCAACAGAACCTGACGCGCAGATTCTATCTTCAAAACTAGGGTTTCGAACTAAATTGGTGCTATTACATGTAGATCTGGACACAATGTCTTTATCATCATTGGTCCGGTTATTCATAGAGATTTCCTCTTGGCCTTTATCGCTCCCAAAATTAAAAAGTGTATTATCAGATGACTCGAAATCAGGTAAAATCCAAAAAAAAAGTACATAAACTGAAATAATCGGTAATACTTTCATGTAAACAGCTATTTATATTATGAACTCATTTAGACTTTTTTAATTGGCTAAAAAAGTATATGAGTTATGAATTTTGCAAATTTTCTCTTCTTTTCGTTCCTCAGAAAAAGTCACTTAACAATATACCTATGTATGCGCTATTCCTAAATCACTTTATAGTGAATTGATAGGACAAACACATTTTTGGTTTCCAAAATTGTATCTATACCCTAGAATAATTTCATGAGTGCCCGTTTGCACTCCGCTAAAATCAGAAAGGGCGTAGTCGTATGAATAACTTACCAAAAAGCCATTGCCCAAACGAAAGCCTACTAGACCGGCAACCGCATCTTGATGACGATAGGAAAGTCCGCCCCAGAAACGGTCTTCATGAACCAATTTAAGATTCAAATCCCATTGTATGGGAGCATTTTTCACTGTTTTCATCAAGGTAGATGGAACTATTTCCCAGCTATTGGCCAAAGCTATTCTGCTTCCTGCCAACAGGTTAAAGTTTCTGTCGCTTCTTCCTGTGGTCAGAACCCCATTCGCACTATCATACGGAAGTTCTTGATCGAACAACTGGTTGGCGGCAATGCCAACAAAAAACGAATCAGCATACAGATATAGACCCAAACTAGTATCTAAATTGACCCCTGAAAAATTTTCTACCAGAATATCATTGGGGTTATCCAATAGGATGGCCTCAGCAGCGTCGAACCGAAATTGTTCTGCACCAATAAAAGTACCCATTGATAAAAACCATTTCCGGGAAACTTTAAGATGGTAAGCATAACTACCATAGAAACCCGATTTTTTAATCGGGCCTGTTTCATCTGTGTACATAAAGGCGCCTAGTCCGGTATGGGATTCTCCGTCCCTTCTTTGCAAGCGCGCTTTTAACAAATGTATGGGCAAACTTATACTTAGGGTGGCGGTCTTGGGCGCTCCTTGAAAACCTGTCCATTGATTGCGATAGGCCATATTGACATCTAGGTAGTCTTCGACACCGGCCATTGCAGGGTTTACTATGAAAGGGTTCTGCAGGTACTGCGTAAATTGAGGGTTTTGTTGCGCCCAAATACCATTAAGAGCTAATAACAATAAAAAACACAAAAAGGCCCGGGAGGTCAAGAAGTGCTGTTCATTATCTTTTCTGGACATTGGCTGAAAATAATTTTCTTTTGACATAGATAGCAAACGTTCGAAGCAGGTACAAGATTCTCTAATGGAACCGAATCCATAAACATATTTTAAGAAGCCATCCTTGACGAAGCCTAGACACCTTTCAACTACCCCCTTTCGTATAGTATTATTTTTGCTAGGTGGTATAAAGAAACATGGATATAAATACTTTCTCATTGTAGTTTTGGGACTAACATTTTTAAGAACATGGTCGGTTTTGCACAACCATGGCTTGTCCAGCATTCAACAGATGGAAAGCATGTTTATTGTTTAAATCTTATATTTGTGATTAAAACCAACTTTTTGGGGCTAAATGTAAACCTTGGTTATATTTTGTCAAGTATTGCCACGTTTAAAATTACTTGTTATAGCACCAATCGGACTAATCATTTATTAAACCATTTTGTTTATCGGGGTTTTCAGGATACGTACAGCTCTACTTCATATTTATACAAAAACCTAGCTACCCATTCTATTTTTAGCAAATGTGAAATAGTAATATCCTGAGGTTCTTAACCCGCCTGTTTCTAAAAAAAAAGGCCTTCAACCAACCATTTTAACTTTGAGCAATTATTATTGCTTTCCAAAACAAATCAAGGATGTAAATTGATATGGCCTTTTGAAGTAAAATTAAGGGCTGTAAAGGTCATCTAACAAGAACTAAGAAAACCAATACAACCCCTCGAACCTTTCCGAACTATAGCCGACAAAAGTAATTAACCTAATTATAAGAAGTAGATTATAACAAAAATCGTCAAGTATAAAAAGAAATCTAATTATTTCTACTTGGGTGAGCTGACAAAAGCCACTCCAAATGGATTACTTCCTGAAATCCCAGAAATCGGTTTTCCTGAGAAAATTCCATCTTTTAAGTTGTGGATAGTCACCGAATTAGAATTTGTACCGGAGTAACTAACAAGCAATCGATTTCCATGCAAATTTACCACAACGTTATGTGGCGTATCAAAGTTGGTCTTTAAGACATTGATAACTTTAAAGGAACTTCTGTTAACAACAAACACCTTACGATTTTCTATACCGGTAACATACAAGAACTTACTATTTCCGGTTATGCCATGGGCCGAAGGTATACGTATCGTTCTTTTTCGGTTTAAACGTAAATCAAATTCTACCAACCGATCGGAGTTTTGTACCGGAACATATACCCTATTGCCTTTGGTAAACAAATGTGCATCTCCTCCTACCGATACCTTACGAATAACTTTCAGACTACTTGTGTCGTAAGCAAAAATCAAGCTTTTGGTGCTACCTAGCAAAACCGTCACATAGGCTACATTACCATCTTCAGAGATTACCACATCGTGCTGTTCCGCTTTGTCCTGCAATGACTTTGGAAGCCGAAGTGTTTTTAGGATTCTCCTTGTTCTCAAAAGAACTACCGATGTAGTTTTACTCTGAATATTATTTACCCACAGCTGTTGCTTTTCCTTATTCAACCACATATGAAAGGCACCTTCCCCAACATTTAGTTTTCCTTTTGGAGAAAAAGACCTGCTATTATAAATCCATACCGCCTTATTGGCGAAGTCTGCAACATACAATTCCTTTAACATGGAGTTATGTACTACATAAGTAGGTTCTGCCATTGGATTGGGCAATTTAATATTCCTGATTTTTTTACCATCTTGTGCATTGAATAAAGAAAAAGTACCCGCTGAGCGGTTTGCTACAACCAAAATTCCATTTGTGGAATTTGTAGTGGTTAACCGAGTACTTTCTTCAATACCTTGGGTATTTCCCTCTGGTAAAATATCTTGTTTTTGGCAAGCGAAAAAGAAGCTTAAAAATAATACGCCGACAATTAATTTTTTGTAATCTTTAGTTTTCATGATATGTATATTTAAAATTAAGTTTGTTATACTTATTTGTACCGGTAAAAATCTTTGATTATCGGTAGACTATAATCATTTGTTACAATCAGGTTTACCGAGGTCATCGCTATTGTAGTAAAGGGTTACGCGATTATAGAGTGAAAGTTCTACCGGTATTAAAAGGTGGCAAACCTGAACTACGCATCTAATTTTTTATAAAGATGGCGCTAGCTTTGCTAATGCCATTATATTTCAATATGTACATTCCAGGATGTAGGGACTGAATATTGATTATCATTTTTTCGGAATCGATTTCCGTATTTCCAATATCTATAGTTTTCACCATTTTACCGGAATAATCAAATATGATAAGACTAAACTTCTCTGAGATATTTAAATCTCCATAATAGAAATTCAAAAAATCTTTATGGGTCGGATTTGGATTTATTGATACATTTTCTTTTCTATCTTTGAAATTGCCTATCTGTCCATGCGCTTTGCCATAATCGCCGTTTACTCCAAACTTTGGAACCTCCTTAAACATCATATTTCTGATGCGAACAAAATCTTCCGTTTCTCCCTTAGTTTCATTTGATAATTTTCCTTCAGGAAATAAAACATCTACATCCACAACATATTGGTTACCCCGAATTTTCGAATCTAGCAGCTTCTGCGTTCTATTTAAACCAAATCTTCTCTTTGCCTCGCTACAGTCACTAATAAACATGTTTACCCTGCTTCCTGGTTCAAACTTTACTCCAGGTTGCAACTGAATGGTTTCTGTAGCATGTATATTGACGGATCCCTGCGACATTACTATAAATTTTTTGGAGCCAGTGCCGTTACCAATTTTACAACTTCTTGAATTAATGTTTATTTTCTCATTAAGTCTGTATTCAACGGTTGACAAATCAATATCCTTATTACAGTAAAGCTTATTTAAGACTCTAAATTTTCTGGTATAGGAGTTTGACACATCTTCAACGACCTCATTGATCGTGTTGGTGCCATCGGCCACAATTTTAATAGTATAATCCCCAGCAATGGCCGGGTGAAGGTATGCTTTAAGTATAGAGATTCTTCCGGGGGATAATTTTTTAATACTCTTAAGTTTTATTTTTTTAAAGGTAGATGCTCCGGGTTCTTTAACAAGCAGATCTAATGGTATGTTGTTTGCATCCTTGTTACCAAGGTTGGTAACAATAGCGGTAAAATTCACGACACTACCAAACTCATACTCAACCGGTTTGTCCTTCCTGACCTGTCCTCCATCATTTGTAAAACTAAACGAGCTGATCATAATTTCCGGCAATTTGTATTCCGTAGTACCTGCAAAAATGAATTCATCATTGCCATCTGTAGTTAAATTGTTCGCAACTCTTGCATTTTCATCATTTTTAGTTGTATTAATAATGGAGGGTTGGGCGTTTCCTCCCAAACCAGCAATATTCAAAGAGTTGACCTCCAAACCTCCTTCCATAGAAATATTCCCAACAAAAAGAAGACCCTCAGTCGTGAATCTAAAATTCAAATTTACCAATACCTGATGGGCCAATCCGTCGTAAAAGTTCTGATCAAATGTTTCTGAAAAGTTGATACCTGTTGAAGAACTGGACAAGTTGGAGGAATTGATTAAGTTATTAAATTCCTTTCTAACAGCTGTTGGCGCTTGCTTATACCAGTGCGCTGCAATAATTGGAGATAGAATTTTCTTAAGATTTTTATAGTTCCCGGTAGCTTTGTTGTTAATACGATTTGTTATCGAGGTCTCTGCCTCGATAAGCATACTAAAAAATCTACTTTTGTAGGTATTCCATTCTGAAAGTAAAAAATCCCTATCCGCACCTTGTGGCATTTCCCTGAAAAAATCTGTTTGAGGATTCAGTATGTCAATGTCTAGCTTGTAACTTGCATTATTTATAAACACTTGCGAATTATCCTTTCCCCCGCTTGGGGTAACGGGGAATATTACTCCGCGGAATATTGGTTTGGGAAGTATTTTTCCTCCATATCTATTTGTAAGCGAAATGAGTTTTGAACGATTTCTTCCAGACAAATGTTTAACCCAACCCTCAATATAACTGGTTCTGCTTTCATAAGGACCTTTACCAAGCAAAAAATTTGCCAAATCTTTTTTCATATCCGCATCTGCTTTAAAGAAAATAGGAGCAATATTGGTTTTCTTAAAATTTGCATCGGCTATTGCCTTTGGAGATCCATTGACCACTTCCAAACTTACCAACTGCCTATTATTTGGAATGGCCAGCGCCTGTAGAAAGACTTTTTTCAATAATTTCGTCTCCGATCGTAAAGTGCTGCTAGGAGATGTGTTATCAGCAATACGAGTACCCTTTAAAATAAAATTAACCACTTTGGTAGCATCATCAACATTAATTGCGGCCACCTCAACATTACTAAAATCTACACCTGAAGGATCGTCCTTAAATGCAAAATCGCTCAAAGAAAGGTTATTATTAAAGCTAATTTCGTTCAAATTAATTCCATTACCGCTTAAGGATCCAAACTCGCCTGTTAGAATAGCGTCATTGAAAAAATTTATATCTGTGTTGGATGCCAAAGAAAAAACGAAACCATCCTCGGCATTGTCCAGACCAGGTTGAAAAGGTATAGCTTGATTTCCATAGGCCACAATTGCGGTAGATGTTGGGTTGACATTTATTAAATTATTTGTATCACCGATTCCACCAGGCAAATTGATTTTCAGTTCAGCGTCGTTAATGCCGAATATTATTCTACTTTCATTATACGGTGTAAATTGAATCTGATTTCCCAATCTATAATTAACTACTCCTGCCTGAAACCCCAAATCACTAGCGACCTGTGCAATTTTATTGGAATCATTTACCAAAGATTGTTGTAGTTGGGCAAGATTTACAAAACCTTGCTGTATCCGTGTTTCCTCAACCAACTCGGCAAACTTGAAATTTGCAATTTGATTTCCCAGATCTTTTCCGCTAAAAATGCCGCCAGGTCCGTTTGTGCCAGCCGGAGGAGTGTAACTAATAGAAGTCCCTGATAATATATTTCCTAAAGTAGTGAATGTCCCTTCGATTACTTCATTTCTAAAAATAATGTTTGCGTTTGCACTAATATACTGTTCTATCAACTGTATATTTGTCAATGTGTTTTGAATATTCCGTACCCTATCAGCTAGCTCGGTCAATTGCAGCACCGTTGTCAAGTTTCTAAAATCTAAAGAAGAGAAACTAGCAGGGTCTCTGAGGTATAAGCTAAACAGACTCGTGCTTCGTTGTATTTGGCCAGGAGTTTCTCCAAAAAAAGCCCCCTTTGGAAGCACAATGACATTTCCATTAGGTAAGGTGGGTACGGCCACCACTTCATTTCCGGCCTGAATGGCCCTAGAACTTTGAATTTGTGATAAAAAATTCACATAAGCTTGTACGACGAGGTTAAATGTAGCTCTTGCATTATCTATTTCAGTTTGCGTTAAGTTCGTGTTTCTTCCTATACTCAATGGGTTTACATCAACACGTCTAATATCGCTTGTGGGAACATTCAGTTGCGCAAAACAATAGTTACTGTAAGCTAATAAGAAGCATACTAGTAAGTAGCTAATAAGTGTTTTCATTTGTTGGTTATTAAAATTTTACGAGTTATCACATCCCCTACCGTTTCAACCTTCAAAATAAATAGACCTTCCCCGATATAAGGAATCTTTACCTGTATAGCATTTTTAGGTGTTCCGATTTTCTGCACGTACACTGGCCTACCTACCACATCATACATCTCAAGTTTTACGATGGGACTATCAGCTTTTATACCAAGTCGTCTTTCCTTGCCCAAAGGATTAGGGTAAAAACTTAAGGTAGGACCCTGATTTTCGGCCTTTACTGTGCCGGTACTATCGACGGGGATCACACTATTTATTGGATTCACGGCAAGAACCGATGTGTATTGGTCACCATTGGTTTTTGAGGAGACATTCGAACAGTTTACAAAAGGCACCATAGTAGCAGAAAACCGACCGTTGCGACTACATTTAAAACCGGGTTTTACAACTATTTTTTTTGTTGCGCGTATACTCAGTTTTCCTCCCGCCATAATGTTTTTTGTCAGGCTTTTAACACTTTCTACTTCAAAGGAAAGTGCTTCGTCATTTTCAACAGGTTCTCCTGCAATGACCGCCCCGATCTCAGGGGAACAATCTTGGGCATTGACATTAAACTCTAAAATGAATACGTTTTGAAATTTTGAGAACTCATCCAACACACCATCAGGAGAAACATTAATTAAAATACCTTGCTCGTTAAAGTCAATATTAGTGTTTACAGCAATCAAATACGCATAACGCCCAACGCCGCCTGCGCTAAACCCCAAAAACCTACCAAATGTTTTACCAGGTTCACCAGTTTGAGTGTTGGACGGTAACACTTCTATACGCGCAAATTCTCCCACAACAAAAGGGTGTCTAAAAGGCTCAGTGTTTCTAATCTCGATGAGCTCCGCATTTTTTCCACGGTCAAAATCCATGAAATAAACACCAATAGGAATATTGGAAGCGCCATTTCCAAAGTTGGTAACCGTATAGCGGAGTTCTAATCGATCTCCTAACTTAATGTCATTGTTCCATTGCTGCTGCGTTGTCAACAGCTTCCCATTTACGACTAAACCTACATTCGCTAATTCCAATTCAACGTATTGTCCTGTGCTGTGAAATACCGCCAAGAAAAAACATAGCGGAACCAGAAGTTTAAAAAAATGTTTCATTTTTGAGGCTTATTTTTAAATTCTATTTTGGAATGTTTATATAAATAAATCGATCGGTAGATAGGGATAGAAAACCTTTGTAGGAACTAGTAGATAAATATATTGGGTTATTATTAACCATCAGATTTAAAACCCAACATCTATATGCTTTTACTCTACACCATTTTGGTTCTGCAGCCCCTTCCTTAGTTCTTTAATTTCTTTATCCTGTTCAATGAGATACAGTGTAAGCTCCTCAATTTTTTCTAGCAATTTCAATTGCATGGCACCGACATCCACGCTTCCTTTTTTTAATATGTCAGTTTCGGAAGGTATGTTGGGCAAGTGATGGTTTTTTTTGACAAACAATGCCAAATCTTCCAATGTCATTAGTTCATAGCCTGCCTTGAAAACATAATCAGGTATTTGGTTTGCCGGTTTTACTTCGATGTTGCCGGCAAAAATACCGTTCTTGACGTTTAAACGCGCTCCCTGAAGAGACATCACGTCATCATTAATCATTGTTAACCTTGCGTCAAAGTCCCTACTATGGTTGCTATTAGTGAAGTCGATAAATGGCTTGCCATTTTTGTTTGCGATTAACTCTAGCCCTATGTTTGGACCCTGTAATCCTAGTACGGTCCTATTATCTCGTATGCCGTAGATCCTATTGACCATGTATCCCGTATTCCCATTCCATGACAACAATTGACTTTTATCCCTTGCCCTAAAGACGAGGTTCGTACCCTCCATCCTCATTAGTATGCGGCTAGCATTTACTGGTGCAGATGAGGCATTTAGTTTAGCACCCCTGGTATCAAATTGAATACCCGGGGAGTTAATGCCACTTTTTGAATTTTGTAAATCTAACAGAATTGGAACGGCACCAGATCCATTGGTAATGTGTTTGAATGTTTGCGTTTGGGCGATAGAAAGAAAACAATTGCATAGTATACAAAGTAAAGTCAAAACAAAATATTTCTTAATAGGAATTTCTAGATTTTTCATCAGATTTAATTTTAAGTGTATTGTTATTATTCGCAAAGAACATAAAGCTTTTACTTACTTTAACTCAATCATTAAAAAATGTGATGAAAAACAAATGAATGTGTTTAATATCAAAAAACAGTCCAGAATAGACAAAAGAGATTCTGCATTTTGAAAGTAAATTGCTTTGATATTTGATTGTAAAACCCCAATTAATTTTTATCCTGAGTCAGCGGTGCGACTTATTACCAGATATTGCCGGAAAAAGGTGTTATAACTTTGAAAAGTATATTTTCTTAAATGGGTATCACCGTATTGTATTTGCGAGTAAGGCCGTTTCCTTTTTGTAAGATGGAAAAACATTCTCAATTTAAATGAACCAGATTGTGAGAATCACTTTTAAAATCTTCTAAGAGAGCGGCTTAAATACCTTCTTTTGAAAGAACCATCACTTAACCGGCGTGGAACAGTGGTTCTTATGCTTGAATCTTACTACAAACATCGTAAATCAAATAAGTTCCCTAACTGAAATCAATCCTTTATTTTGATTACTCCTTGTATAGAATATCTCAAAATGCTGATCAAATATTGAAGTTATAGAGATTGAATTAGTTTTTTTACATCATACAAATATCGATATGGGTTTATTACAGTGGAGTTTCCTAGTTCTATTTGGTATTTGTCATTGTTGCAAATAGAAAAAGAGCTTTTATCATGTCTCTTTCTTGGAAACATTATTTTCTCGACCTCGCTACTGCTGATGATGGTTCTCGCCAATAGCCGTGCTTGTTGTTCGTATACCGGCCAATGTGCGCCCAATGGATTAATTAATCCCACAAAAAATAGCTCTTTAATTTTTTTCGGAAAAATAAAAAGATCCAGACAATGTGGGTCAAAATTGTACTTGTCCCCTTCTAAATGCCCGCCCGTATTTATAAGAAAGGGAAAGGTGTACTTATACCCAGTTGCATTGATAATTATATCTATTTTTTCCTTTGTGTTGTCTTTAAAATGCACATATTTCCCATCTAATCTTAAAATACCTTCTTCTTTTTGAATTTTTCCAGCGATTACAGGGGCTATCATTTCTTCTCCTACTATAATTCGACGAGATATATCGGAAAGATTCCGGGAATCTCTGGTTTCGGTGTATCTTAAATAGTTTGAAAGTTGTTTCCTGAATTTCAATTTGAAATGGGCCAAACGTTTTAGTTGTTTAATCAATAAAGCCGGTGAAATCAGGTGAAGAAACGGTATTTTTGAGATCAACCATTCAGCGGGAAGTCCAAAAACCATTTTACTTTGACAAAAAAAGGGCTCCGAAATGTGTGAAACGTATTCGATGAAACCTTTACTGACTGTTTTACTATATCAATAGCAGATTGACCACTACCTACCACCAGAACACGCTTGTTCAATAATTGTTCTGGATCTCGATAGTTTTTAGAATGTATTATATCACCTTCAAAATCAGGTTCTTTGACACTATTGTAAGGACCTGTACAGACAACTAAACCCTTATAGGTACGAATTTCTCCATTGGACAAGCATACTTTCCAATTTAGATTCTTCTGTTGCTCTGCTTTGGTAACCTTTAGCCCAAAACGGATGTGACAATATAAGTCATTTTTCGCGGCGTATGCTTTTAAATATTGAAAAATCTGTTCTCGATTTGGAAAAACCGGGAAATTTCTGGGCATGGGGAATCCAGAAAAAGCTTGGCAACTTTTTGGAGATATCAAGTGTACACCTTCGTACACTTGACTATCGGCTCTTCGGAAATCCCAAATGCTACCTACTTCATCACCCGCGTCCACACAATCAAATGCTATATTGTTCTTTTTGAACTCATTTATAGTCGGCAGTCCTGCGGCCCCTGCTCCAATAATCAAATATTTTAACATACAACCTGTTTACAAAAGAATTGATACCTCGATTCCGTCTTCGATATTTGGATTGTATTCCATACTCGATGGATAATAACGGCTCGAATACTTTCCGGAATTTCGAACATATGCCAAGTATTCCTGAAGGTCGTGTTTAAAAATACCAACATTATCAGCAACAACTACGGTTCCTTTCTTTAGCAATTTATTGGCCTCTAATAGCTTCAAATCTTTTAAATATAGGTTTTTCCAATGATCAATAAATACAAGACCGAAAGGTTTTGAAATCATCGGTATAATTAGTTCTGCCTCACCCTCATGAAGTTCAACGGTCTCTTCAAGTTCGGCCTCATCTATCAATTGCGTGGCAACCGCTATGTATTTTGGGTCTTTCTCTATTGTTACTATTTTGGCGTTAGTGCGGTTCAAACAATCTGCCATTAGCAGGGCCGAATAGCCGCAATAAGTACCTAGTTCCAGAATTCTTTCCGGTTCGACTTCCTACACATACATTCTCAAAAAGGCTCCCTTCTCCGGTCCTACGTTCATCATAAATCGCTCCTTTTTGGCAAAGCCATCAACCGCTGCAAGTATCGATTTCACATCTTCCTTGACCGCATTTCCGATCACATCATCAAGTAACCTCTTTCTCCAATTACCCCTTCTGAAAAGTCCCCTTAGACTACTCCCGACAAAATAGAAAAGTAGCTTAAACCAATGATGTATATTTTTTCTGGTGATATTCAAAGCAAAATTTCCCATACTTTTTTATTCGATATTAAAAGGTCATTTTAAGAATTGCCCCGGTCATTGTCAGTCCCGGACCAAATGCAACAGTAACAATATATTTGTCGAGGTTTTCCATATTGTTCAAAACCCTATCCCAGATATGTGGTAAAGTGGCAGAAGACATGTTGCCTCGTGTTCGTAATATATAGTCAGAGGCCTCGACCTGATCTGTTCTTAGTTTTAATATTCTTGAGATCAATTCTACGATTTTGGGCCCTCCTGGGTGAATGGCGAAAATAGCATTCTCCTTTTCCGAATAATAATCCAACCTGCATTCGTTAAATAAGGCCACCATAAATTTCTCTATGTTTTTAGCAATGATCATGGGAACATATTTTGTTAAGGTCATATCAAAACTATTTTGGTTAAGTTTCCAAGTCATTTCCTTGTCGGTGTTGGGAACAAGCAATTCTAGGTGCCCTAGAATCTGCAAACCAACTATACCCAGTTTTTTAAAAGCTTTTTCATTTAGGGCGCTATATTTAATAGCACCGTCTGCAAATAGGGTTTGTAAAATTAACTCATCGGCTGTTTTTTTATCCCTATCCAAATGAAAACTGCAAAGCTCGGTGTGTACAATATCAACATGCTCGCTACCTTCGGCATTGTATGATTTCGCCACCCTAATCGCAGGTAGTGCCGCATAACAACCCATATGATATAAATGAGTAACCTTGCTCTGTAACCAATCTTTTTTTAGCATAGCCAGTTGCGCTCCGGACGGTGATTCATAATGGGTGCAACTTACATGAGCAAGCTGATCGGGCTGCTTTGTTTCATTCCGATAAAACTCTTCAAAAATTTCTTCGATTTCTTCTTGGGCATATACTCCTCTTTCCCGAATGCTTGGGTTTTCTAAGGACTCTGTTTGAAAAAGCAATACATTTTCTTCTGGTTCTTGAAGTATCCCGGGAGCATAAAGGGCTCGGGAATTCACCAACTCCTTTTTTACTGCATATTTTTCAAAGATTTCCCTATTTTCCTCGTAGTGATAGTCAGTTAGCCATTCGGACACTTTTTCTTGACAGAGGCGAATGGACTTTCGAGTGACAAAATTTGTTAAATAAGTAGGCATAATTATATAATTAAAGGTTAAATTAACTTGTCATCCTTGATATGTCCAGACACAAACATGCCAAGAAGTTGTTACCAATGAACATTCGACTATCTAAACCCTCTATAGTACATAAACCTTTTAAGGCCCTCATCTCTTGGGGTGCGCTATGCGATTAGATACCAATAAAGCAATTTGAAGTCAAATCTGAACCCATTAATTTGAGTAACGGGACGTTTCCTATTAAGCCTTAAGCTTGTAGTAAAACTATACTTATTTGATTCATTGCGACTATCTATCTTTTAACCGAGCAAAAGAGTTGTTATTGTGCGAATCTCATTTATGGTATTAAAAACACCCTTTTGGGATAAAAACCAAATTCGAACCACAGTTCGTCGAATATTTTACGTATCTCACCTATGAAATAAAACTGTTTATTGGGAGTATATCTTAATAGACCAACCAGTTCGTCATGTTAATTACTACAAATAGACTAAGCCTTCAAATAATCTATAGTTTATGCCCTAGCCGTTTAACAAAAACATTCGCGGGAAAAGAACCACTTCGTTATTTTAATGTCTAGCCTAAAATACCCCAATATTATTTGGTAAGTCAACCCATACAAACATTACATAACAGCGGTTGGTTAATGATTAAATCTGACTTCCAATTGTACTTGAAAACTCTCGATAAGCATTTAATACCATGTTTCTTTTAGATCGGGCTATCGGAATCTTTGTGTCAGTATCCATTAATTGGGCAATCGTATTATTTGCATTCCCTGAAATATGGACGATCTTAGAAAGGCTTAATATATACGATTTGTGCACCCTCATGAACGTAGGGTTCTTGAGTTGATCTTGGAGCTCTTTTAGAGAAATTCGAAATATTTCTTTTTTAGGGATATCGTCGTGGTTCAAAAAATATACTTCACAATAATTACTTGACGATTTGATATACAATAATTGTGATGGTCTAATGGACATTACGTCCGTTTTTGACCTTCCTTTAATGACTATGTCAGACTTACTTTCATCTGCTCTCCTGATAATAATGGAAGGCGAACGGACTCTTGTATAAATGAACCATAGAACAAACCCTGATCCAAGCAAAAAGATACATGAGAGTAGAATTATAAAAGAAAAATTCGAGAAAAGTTGGGAAGCGTTTGCCCAAAAACCTGCCGTTAATATTCCGATTGAAAGAAATTGGAGTATATAAAACTTAGATCTTGCAAAAAATGTGTAAAAATAATCTCTAAAAAGGAAAAATATTCCCAGATAAGCGATACTGCCAATCAACATTTGAACAACTACTATATTCAATGTAACAAAATAATCTTCCTTATATATAAATATAGCGTAGGCTATGATTGCGACTGAAGCATAATGGATTCCATAGATTGCTATCAAAACCGTTTTCAGTCTTTGAAGTCTCAAATTAGGCATTCTTTTTCTTAGGTATAGGTTTGTTCAATGGGGGGTATTAAACACCTTAGGTGTCAACGCTAATGTATCGCTTCACTATAAACCCTTCCGCAAGCATCAAGGCTACCTTAGAAAGCCAAAAAGCTATTAGGAAGGGTTCTCTAATTAGTTGTTATTTAACCGGGGCATATATTAATCTTTCATAAATTTCAATGTAGTCCCGAGGATATTCAGAAAGTAGAGTCCTGATGGCAATTCTTCGACGTTTATTTGACGTCGGGAATTTTTCAGTTCGCCTTCCTTTATGATTTTTCCTGTTACATCGTACATCCGGTACTGCATGAAGTCGATACCGTTTGGAGCTTCAACAGTCAAAGCCTTTTTCACCGGGTTGGGATATAGCGTAATCTTTTCGGGGGCGGTTTCAGCCGATAATTGTGACAAGAGTCGCACGCCGTCGGGTACTTCTTCGAAAATCCATCGTGTCCAGCTTCCAGTTGAACTAGTGTTTTTCGCCTGTACCCTTCTGTCAGTGTTATCTATGGCCCGTATATATCTCTTGTGAGCCCTGTTCAATAAATACGAGTACGTATTGTCTGAGGATAGCACAAGCTTCCATTGTGTCGCGTTTCCAGAAAAATTGGTCGGTTTTTGCTGTAATCTGGAATTGTTCTCGTTTTTTTCAGGTCTAAAGTACTTACCGGTCGCTTTATTCTTCAGATAGAAAAAATTCTCTGTAGTCATAACCTTCTCCCATTTAAAAAAGTCAGAATCATCTTTAGGTTCCACCAATATCGCTGCATTTGTGGTTGCATTTGCCGGTCTTAAATAGTCTCCCAGATGTTTGTTCTTAATGAAATAATAGGTTGTATCTCCATTATCGCCTTCACAGGTAAGGGCTCCGAAATCGAGAGATCCATTACAGAATAAATAGTCGGGATTGCCACAAATAGAATTTACGGTTGCGGTGTCTTCCGATTCATACACCGTGCCACAAACGGTAATCTTGTCTACAAACAGGTTTCTTCCCGAACAACCTGCTGCAGGTCCATCATTGGTAAAGGCAACTTCGATGTTTTGTGTACCGGTAAATTCGGAGTAAGTGTACCTAGTCAAAGAAGTGCTTACGTTCTGCCATGTTTTCACTACTTCACCGTCTAGGAGCAACTCCATTTGTTCGGAACCGCAATCGCCACGTGCAAAAATTTCAATAGTTCCACTCGCAGGAACACCGCCCGATACCAACGTAATATCAGATACTGAGGTATTGGCAACAGGTTGGAAATTCCCATCTTGAATTTCGGCAATCAATACGTATTCCGTACCGGGAAGTGCTGTGGGCAAAACCGGGAGATTCATGGTCAATTGTCCATTCCCTGCATTGATGGGAACAACACCTGGCGAATTGCCGGCGGCAACGAACGAACCGGAGCGTGTGTCGAACAACTGGTAATATATATATCCATCTTGGTTCGCAAAATATGAAATGGTATTGACAAGGGTCTGGCCGATACTGATTTGGTCCGGAGCATTCTCTATGGTTAGGCTATCTTCTTTATCCTCACCCGTATTGTTGGCGGTAATGCTCAGGGATGCTGTAGGAAATGACTCCAAAGTAGCGGAATAATCTTCATTGAATAGATTTAAAAAGATAAAATAATTAGTACCTGGATCAGTATCCAGAGGAATTTTAGGTTTGACCGTAACGGTACCAGTACCTGGACTGACAGGTATACCTATTCCACTTTCCGGACTCAATATCGGAATGGCATCTGCGCTGGGATTATCCGGGTCAAACTTAAGAATATTAAAAAACACATTCGCATTCTCACTGGCACTGTAGCTGATGGTTATGGGCACAATTTTTCCGGCTTCCACTTCCTCTGGTAAAACCGCAAAAACACTATTTACATTGGTTCCCAATTCTTCTGCATCGGCCACAGGTGTTCCCGAATCCTTTCCCACAAAGTTTGCCAAAAGTTTTACATATGTAGACTGATAGGCCAACGAGGGTTCTGTATAGGAAAAGAAAAAAGTGACTTGCCTGTTTTCAAAATCATAGGGGCGTAAATCTTCTGTAAACTGTTTTTCAGAGGGTTGGTCGATTAACCTTGAATTATAATTAGTACCCGCCAATTGAACCTTATATACACTTGGGTCTCCGTTTCTCATACCACCATCATAAGTTGTATTCGCCACTAAGTCCATCGCCAAATAGTTGGCACCTCCTAAGAGGTACCCAGGTGCTGGCCCGTCATTTCCAGCTACATAACCGTTTGAAAAGTTCGGTTCAAAACGAAACCAATCATGGTATACCGCTGAGGCCGAAAACTCGGCGGGATAGCGTACTTTCGATGACCGATCCATGCTGCTCAGGTAGGTCATTTGTAACGGATTGACCCCGTGGAGGTAATGCAAAACGTTCTTGGCATGTTTACTAAAAAGGGCGTTTTTTGGTGGGTTAGAACCAAACTTTTTAAAATCGAGTGCGGCGATGGCAGAATTGTTCCGTACCGAGTTGACCCCCCATATAATTTGTCCAGGGTCCAAATAGGCCCTGTAAAGGTGCCCTCTAGCAGTAATACTATAGTTATTTAGACCACTGGCAATCTGCATTTTCTGTAAAATAGCGGTTTTGATGGCCGGGCTTGCATTGGGCAGGGTAGTATAGAATTGCAAGGCGTCGGACTGATTTGGTTCATAAAGGCCCCATTCCCGTTCTCCAGGACTAATCCAATGTCTCCCTTGATTGTAATACTTTTCGAAGGCTTGATTGAATCTCGAATTTCCGGTTGCGGCGAACAAATAGGCAGCGGCGGCAGCGGCTTCTCCTCGTTGCCAAAGTTTGGATTTTTCCGGTTCGCGCTCATCGGCTTTATCTGCATCTCCGCAACAAATACCTTGATTGGGGTTTCCCAACGCGAGAGAGTCATTATACCCGGGATCGCAATTGGTATCCAGTATCTCGGCATTGATATCGGCAAAATAGTTCCATGCTAAAATAGCCCTATTTTTGAGGTCTTGCGCATACCCATTTAAGCCCGGAATGTTCTTGTATACCAGATAACCATGCGCGAACATACCTGCTGCTGCCAAGGTGGCCGACGAACACTTTTGTTCGTAATACCGGTTAGCGTTGTTTTCGGAAGGAATTTCCCCATCGAATCCTGCGGTACCTGCCTTGGCAAATACCCCACCGTCATCGTCTTGCATTTTAATGACCCAATCCAACTCCCATTTCACTTCATCTAAAATATCGGGGATGCTATTGGAACTTTCGGGAATTTCTAAATCTAAATTGTCCCACATGGCCTTGTTCTCCGTATAGGAAGAGAGTAGCTGATTGACTGAAATAGAAGCGAAGCTTACATATTTATTTGCATCACCTGCATCCATCCAACCACCACTCACATCACGTTCAGTGGCTGGGTTAAAGGGATCATTGATATCCCTAGCTCTTTTATCTTGTGGAACCCATACCGCATTATCGACCCAAGGAGCCTCAGCGAAGCTACCGGGCTTGTTTGTTCCAAGCCTTTGATAATAGAACATTCTTGCAGCGGCCTTAAGGGCATCTTCATATACATTTTCCGAAATGTGGAATACATGTGATCGTTTCTTTTTATCTACATCATAAATGTAAAAATCACCCTGTTGTGTAACTAGAGAAAAATCGAACCACCAACCCTTGTCTCCATTGGTAGGGCCTTCAAACCCATCGTTCCACAATTTTGGAGAACCTGTATAAACAACATTATTGTTGCTTACCCGACGTACTTCGTACGTATTTCCCGGCACAAAAGAATCATCTGCATTAAAGCCCGTTTGCGGGTCAACAATGACGGCCACCTTATCGTCACCTGGCCGGTATCCGAATTGATCCACTGCAATATAAGGCTGCAATTGCCCTTGCTGACAATATACAAGCATATAGAAGACCAGAAAAACGATTGAAAGTATTTTTTTTTTCATCTTTAAAGAATTAGAGTTAGGTTATTATATTACTACTAAAAACAAGGGTTGTATAATTTACCTTTAGAAATCTTAAGTTGTTCTGGTTTTAGAATGTCTGAACAGCTTACGGTCAAAATAGCATTATCCAAACAATCTTGTATATACAAGATGAGGCAATATACAAATTATTATGAATTGTACAACCAATTGATGAAAAAAAAGACTATTAGTTAAAATGTGGAGATATTTTTATACATACTACAAATTAGATGTCCCAACAAGTAGCTTAAACAGTAATCCAAATACCGCGTTCCTGACTCTTTAGGATGGCTTTGCACAATCGTAGTTCCCGAAGCCCTGATTCAAAGGTGGGATATTCGGGTTTTTCGGGCAATCCATTGGAAATGGCGTCGTATACTTCTGAAAAAAGCTGCTTCCCCGTATCGGCAAACCCCTCATTATGCCCTCCCGGGTAAGAGGTTATCGCGGCAGCTTCGCTCTGCATTAAGGAGGAGTCCCGAAGAAGTTCTGTATTTGGTTTATCCCGGTATCCTAGCCAAAGGGCATTGGGATTTTGGGATTCCCAGCTGGCGGTACAAATAGATCCCGAAACTTCTAGTTTTACTTGATTTTTTCTGCCGGCGGCGACCTGGCTAACCATCACAACACCTTTGCTGCCATTGCTAAAACGCAAGAGCACCCCGGCTTGGTCTTCTGTATCGATCTTTATCTCTTCGTATTCGAAGTTTTCCGATTCGTCCACGCTATAGGTTTGATGGTGCCGCAAAGGTTTTTCACGTATTTTGTGGACCGTACTAAAATCGGCCATTACCGCAACTATTCGAAGTCCGGTCACATACTCTACAAGATCCAACAAATGGCTCCCAATATCTGCAATGGCCCTCGACCTGCCCCCTTTCTCAGCTTCTAGTCGCCAGTTATAATCGCTCTTTTTGGAAAGCCAATCTTGAAGATAACTACCCATTATAGAATATATGGTGCCTATTTCCCCTTTCTTTCGCATGACTTTCATTTGACGCACCAGAGGGTAATACCGAACGTTAAAATTGACCGCGTGCACCAAACCTTTTTCTTTAGCAAGTGCAACCAATTCAACAGACTCTTCAACAGTCATCGAGAGCGGTTTTTCGCAAACGACATGTATCCCTTTTAAAAGCACCTTGCGCGCCATCTCAAAGTGTGTATGGTTTGGCGTACAGATGTGTATACAATCAAGTTCATGATTCTGAACAAATTCATCAAAATCACTATAGTAATTGGCTATTCCCAGTTGTGCTGATTTTTGTGCTGCCTTTGCGTTATGATGGTATAGCGATACCACTTCAACATTGGGCAACCGCCTCAATGCCTCTACATGTACCGGGCCAATGAAACCCATTCCCGCCACCCCTGCTCGTATTTTTTTTTTCATCCTTTTTTTGCTGTTAAATTTATCCGACCATCACCTGTCCTCCTCCAGATTTTAAATACTGCTTCAGGTTTTCCTGATCTCCGCTATGGCCATTTTGTATATAACTTCCGGAAGCGGCCATTGCGAGCAGACTAGATTCTACTTCGGAACAGCTTAATAACTGCCCTAGGCAATATCCCGCATTAAAGTTGTCACCTCCACCTGTAAGTATCTTGGGCTCGCGTACAAGGCTTCCTTTTGTTAAAAAGCAACCGTTCTTTGAAACTACATACGCGCAATCAATGGGGTGTATCACTAATTGATCAAGTTTACAGTATCCAAAGATATAACGCCCGATATGTTCAAAATCCTTAGAATCAGATTCAGTTCTGTTCGATACTTTTTCCAATGCATGGTAAATTTTAAGGGCCTCATTACCATTAAGCCCAAGAATAGTTTTGGTATGGCGGCCAAAGGCACTTATTATCTCCAAAGCTTGGGTGATTTCATCGTCATGCCTTTTTCCGGGATCGGACAGATCGAAGAAAACCATAGGTCGATGGTCGAGTGGAATAAGCAATTCTTCCAAAATTCCTTTCCATATAGTATTGGCATGGGCAAGATTGCTCCAATCTACTAAGGAGATGAGGTCGCATTTACCGGTCAACCCTGCCAACTGTTGTATTCCTATAACCTTTTTCAGGTGATTCCAATCGATGCAATCAAAAGGTGCCGTATCAGAGAGAATGAGCTTTCCATCCAAAAATTCCAAGGCAATGGTTTCCGCAGACTGCCCTAAATTTATTAGGCGACACTGTGGATGCATCTCTAGAAATGGTGATAGAATTTCATCGACACCAAAAGGGCCGATACATGTATTCTCGATGCCCAAGGTCGCCAAAGCATGTGCCATAATTGGCCCATTGCCCCCTAGCTTTTTTTTCTCGGTTCGCACGGTCAACTGCGTGCTGAGTCCGGCCGCATCCCTAACATGACTTCCAAAACTATCCAAACTCTCGAACAATTGCGGTAGCTCCCCTAATCTGTTTTGCTTCTCTACAACTGTCTGTATCTTGTCTATGTATCCATCAAACCCGACTAACGCAGTTTTTGATGGGCTAATATCACTTAGCTTGGCAATAACATCGGTAATAGGTGTATTTAACATGGAATCTATTAATCTTCAATAATCCGTAGTAGGGGTATCCACTTTCGCTATTTTGCTCAAAGCGGGCAATCCTAAGTGCTTTCTGGCGGCCTCCAATATAACCGAGGTTGCAGTTGCTCCGACCCTTGTCACCCCGAACTCCCTTACTCTTAAAAGGTCTTGTAGTGTACGAACGCCCCCGGCAGCCTTTATGGCAACAGTAGGAGGCGAGTTTTTCCGCATCAATCTTAAATCGTGTTCGGTAGCGCCCTCATACGAATAGAATCCTGCTTCATTCTTGCAAAAGCCATACCCAGTAGAGGTTTTTACAAAGTCAACCTCTAGGTCACCGCATATGCTGCAGAGCATAATTTTGGTGGTATCATCAGGTAGAAAGTCATTCTCAAAAATAACCTTTAAGACGGCACCATGACTACGGCAGCAATCGAGAATTATGGCCATCTCCTCTTCTACATATTGCCAATCACCCTCCAAAACTTTTCCGATATTGACTACCATATCTATCTCATGCGCACCTTCCTTACAGGCTTGTTCGGTTTCCGCATGTTTGCTCTGGATTGTACTACTGCCATGAGGAAAACCTATCACAGTACCTACCAGAACCCCGGTATTTCTTAAATAGGCCACGGCATCGGCTACGGCATAAGGTTTAATACACACGGAAGCAACCTCATATTTTTTGGCTATTTCCATACCTACTACCAAATCTGCTTTTGTCATTGTAGGGTGTAGTAGCGAATGGTCGATCATTTTGGCTAATTCTTCAATCTTGAACATGCTTATGGGTTGTTTTTTGGGTTAAAAATTATTTCCAATGGTATAGTTGCCAGTATTGCAGTAAAGGGAACTATAAATATAAAAGCCGGGTCTAGACGTGCCGTATTTTCTATAGATATGCAGAATGGGTGCCTTTCGCGTCACACTAAGAGGCATAACCACCTCGTCGGGTGCTTCTATGGCTCTTATGTCTTGGGAGACATTAAGAATGCGGATCTGGTAATTCAACTCTAGGGTATTGAAGAGTGAACCGTTCTTCTCCAAGTTTTGACCGAAGTCAGGAACGTCGATATTCGGTATAAATGTATGTTCCAACATAATAGGGTCGTCGGCGGCGATTCGTAGTCGTTCAATGGCAATGCATTGGGCACTAAGCTCTTCTTTGGAAAGTGTATAAAAAAAAGGTTGCTGCCATTCCGATATGACGGGCTGCTTCAAGTAAATGTTCTTAACGCTGCATTCGGTACCGCCTACCACTTCAGAGAAACCTTTAAAAGAAAGTAGTCCCAGCGTTTTTCTACTGGCGAGCACTACACTCCCCTTCCCTTTTTTTTTGGTAATCAGCCCCTCGTTCACCAACTCGTTCAGCGCCTGTCTTACGGTCATTCTATTAATTTCGTGCTCGGCGCTCAATTCGTTTTCAGAAGGAAGTAATACACCCGGCGAAAACTCTCCCGATAGAATCTGCGAACGCAACTTATTACGCAATACTTTATAACGAGGTAATTCCATTGTTTTGAATGTATTTTGTTAAATAGTTTTTACTACTGATAAGTGCCGCGTAACGGCTACTTTCAGAATCCTCAAAAGCTCTATCCTCTACTTCGATGCATAAAGCTCCTTGATAATCTGTATGCCTAAGTGCATTAAAAAATTCATACCATCGTACGTCCCCAAGTCCAGGGATTTTTGGTTCATGGAACATTAGCGGGTATGCTAAAATTCCCACTCGGTTCAAACACTCCCTTTTTATCTTCACATCTTTTAGGTGAATATGCTTTAACCGGGAGGCGTAGTCATATATTGGGGCGATTTCATCCATTTGCATCCAAACCAAATGAGAAGGGTCATAATTGAGTCCAAAATTATCATTCGGTATTGCCTCAAACATTTGATCCCAAATAGCAGGAGAGATTGCAAGGTTTTTGCCTCCGGGCCACTCATCTTGCGTAAACAGCATCGGGCAATTCTCAATACCTATCTGGATATGTAACTTTTCAGCAAAATCAATTAGTTCAGGCCAAATCTCTCGAAACCTGTCCATATTGTAATCGATTGACTTCAAAGAATCCCTACCTATAAAGGTATTTACCACAGGCACCCCCAGTCTTGAAGCCAACTGAATGACCTTTTTCAGATGTTCGGATGCGCGGGCACCACCAATCACATCGGCATCCAAAATATTGGGATAGTACCCTAGTGCCGATAATGAGACCGAATGATATTCCAATAAGGTCTTTAATCGTTTGACTTCATAGTCATCGAACGTATGAGGGTCAATGTGTGTAACCCCTGCATATCTTCTGTCTATTTTCCCCCGGGGCCAACACATCGCTTCGATACATTTGAAATCATGTTTAGACGCGAATTGAATCAGTTTTTCTATCGAGGCCCCCGGCAATATAGCGCTAACAAAACCAAGCTGTACCATTGACTGATTTTTTGCTAAAATAGGGAATACAACTTGTTTATACAAGTTGTATTCCCTATTTTCCCACCCATATACTAAACCTATGATACGATTTTCTTTATGCTTGATACAAATTTTACTTTTTCTAACTGTTAAGGTAGTTTGCTCACAGGAACGTTTTCTTTTTAATAGAGACCAAGTAGAACTTACTAGGGCTCAGTGGATCGGTTCGGATGAAACCAGTGGTAAAACGTACGCTGTACTGCTTTTTCAAAAAAAATTTATACTCGATACGGTTCCCAAAAACGTACGTATCAATGTCTCTGCCGATAATCGGTATAAACTCTTTGTTAATGGCTGCACATTGCATGTAGGACCCGCTTTAGGATCATTGGAACGCTGGTTTTATGATATTTTGGATATAGCCCCTTATCTTCAAAAAGGTGAGAATACTTTGGCGGTAAAAGTATGGAACTTCGGAGAGCATAATGCGCAACGACAACAATCGTATAAGACAGCCTTCATTTTACAGGCTCATAATAGCCATATTGGTACTTTAATCAATACAAATGATAGTTGGAAGGTACTTCGAGATCAATCGTACCATCCCATATTATTATCAGATGAGGAAATCGGTGGGGGCTATATCGCTTATCCGACGGATAGCATCTCGTTAAAAGGGCAGTTAATTAACTGGCAACAACCAATCAGTAAAGATCTTAAATGGAAAAAACCACTTTCTTTTGGTTTTGGGAATGAAAAGGGACTTAATTCCTGGCAAACCACGCCATGGGAACTCGCCCCTAGAACAATACCAATTTTCCCCGATTCTCTAGAACGAAATTATGAGGTGCGGAAGACCAGCGGAATTAAGACTAAGACAATGCAAAATCTAAAAATAGCCCCTTTTACGAAATGCACACTTTTATTGGATAATCACCATTTGACCATGGGGTATCCTACATTATCCGTCTCCAAGGGCAAGAAAGCCATAGTGAAACTAATATACCAAGAATCCCTTTTTGATAAAGCTGATTCAAAGCAAAAAGGAAACCGAAACCTCATCACCGGTAAGATAATGAAAGGATACCGTGATGTCTTTGTATCGAGCGGAGCAATTGATAGTATTTCCTATACCCCATTGTCTTTACGCACGTTTCGATATGTACAAGTACAAATAGAAACTTTTGAAAAGCCATTGTTCATAAACGATTTCTATAATAATTTTTCTGCCTTTCCATTTAAAAAAACAGGTGGTTTTACCGTGCCCGATACTACACTTACAAAAATCATGGAGGCTTCTTGGCGAACCGCAAGACTGTGCGCCCATGAAACCTATATGGACTGCCCCTACTACGAACAACTGCAATATATAGGGGATACCAGAATACAGGCGCTTATTAGTCTTTATTTGACCCAGAACGATGAACTTGTGAAAAATGCGATCAATCAGTTTAACGATTCGTTCTCAGCTGTTGGACTTACCCAGAGCAGATACCCTTCTAATATCAAGCAGATCATCCCACCGTTTTCCATGCTTTATGTACACATGCTATCCGACTATCATCTTTTGAGAAATGATCCAGATTTTGTAGCAAAGAACCTCAAGATAGTGCCTATGATCCTTAAATGGTTTATCGATTATCTCGACGAAGACTTTTTAATAAACAACATCCCTTATTGGAATCACACCGATGGGGGGGCAGAGGGTTTTGAAATAGGAGAGCCTCCTTTTCTTAATGAAAAACCCAATGCGCAATTGGCTTTACTTTTGGCTTACACCATAGATGTGTTTCTGGAATTGGACGCAACTTTTGATTTGAAGATTCAAGCCGAATATTTTAAGGAGATTTCGCATTCTATAAAAAAGAACGTTTACCGTCTTTGTTACGATTCAAAGCGTAAACTTATTGCGGAAAGCCCCTCAAAAACAGTCTTTACAGAGCATACGAACGCTCTTGCCATTCTCGCGGCGGTTCCAAGAATTGACGAGGTCCTTACCGCTGAAGCCATTCACGAAGGCGACCAAATAATCGCCGCTACTTCCTATCATAAGTTCTACACATTTCAAGCCCTAGCTAAAGTAGGCAAAGCTTCATTATTTTTGAGTGAATTAAAGCCATGGAAAAAAGCATTGGGCTACGGACTTACTACCTTTCCTGAACATGGAGTTGAGAGTCGCTCCGACTGTCATGCCTGGAGCGCACATCTACTTTATGACTTTCCTGCATACATCGCTGGAATACGCCCAAGTAGCACAGGATTTAAAACCGTTTTAATCAAACCCCAAGACGACTTATTATCGAAATACGAAGCTAAAGTAAGTCACCCAAATGGGACTATCCAAATGCGAAAGAAAGATATTTTCACTTATGAAGTAAAATTACCTGAAGGACTCTTCGGGGAGTTGCATAAGAATGGGGAAAAATTCAACCTTCGTCCAGGATTGACAATGATAAGAACAGATTAAAACGACCTGATAGAAATTTCTTTGAATAATCCATCAATGCGTCCTAAATATGCCCATAAAATGTTTTTATAAACCCTTTTACATGTAAAAACTTCCGTTTGGTAAAATTTGATGGGTTAAGGAGATTCCTCGGGATTCCCCTAAAACAGGGAAGCCTTCAGAAATAATTAAGGGTTTACGATTCTTTTCTTAATGGACCTAAATAAAAAATGGGGAATGGTAATCTTTACCAATGCAGACCATGCTAGTGATTTTGGATTTGAACTGTTCAAATACTTGAACGGAAAAAGCTAAGTCTTGATTTTTGAAAGTCATATGAACATAATATTTTTCATTACTCATACATTATTTGTACTTTCTCTTTTAAATCTTGACTTTATGGGCTATTCAATATTCTCTTTAAAAAAATGAACCTGATAAGTATTTTATCCTGTAGGCTTGTCCAACAATAATATCTAACTCTCGTAAAATATCAAGATTTATTTTTTTTGCTGTAATGGCTCAATATTCAATGTGTTGAATCATATTTCGTTAATTTCAAAGAAAGAATATTTATTTAATGCACCCGCTTCATCAACACATTAACAAGCAAGTAGTCTTAGATGAAACTGCTTTTGAAAAATTACTAAATCTATTCAGGCCTACTAACCTAAAGAGAGGGCAACATTTAATCGAACTAGGAAGTGCTGTCAATCATCAATACTTCGTATTAAAGGGTTGCCTGCGAACCTTTATGATTGATTCGGCAGGTAAGGAACATACTATACAATTTGCTACTGAAAATTGGTGGGTGAGTGACTATCT
The DNA here is from genome assembly GCA_947500385.1 of uncultured Flavobacteriaceae bacterium. Lineage (GTDB taxonomy): Bacteria > Bacteroidota > Bacteroidia > Flavobacteriales > Flavobacteriaceae > Pelagihabitans. The sequence goes on from CANMSA010000018.1 coordinate 29,478, forward strand.
ATCGTATTATAAAAAGGTTAATTCCATTATGGTTGTAGAGTGTCTCGAAGATTGTCAACTGCTACAAATAAATAGAGTCGATTTAAATGACCTCTTTGATGAACTCCCACTAGCGGAGCGTTTTTTTAGAAAGCAATTGGAAAATGCATTTGTAGCATTTCAGATGCGAATTCTATCAAGTCTTCACCAAACGGCTGAAAAGAGATATTCCCTCTTTATTAAAAATTACCCTGATATTGAACAAAGGGTCAAAAACTATCAAATCGCTTCCTACTTAGGTATTACACCGGAAAGTCTAAGTAGGTTAAGAAAGCAACGTCTACTATCTGAAAAATAACATCACGTACCTTTTTCTTACCATACATCAATTTTTGAAATACATCGCGGGGCTAGTTTTGTCAAAACAATAATCAAATTTTTTTTAGACAGATGAAAAAAATACTATCCATTGTTATCGCCTTTTTTGCCCTAAGCACTATAATTGCACAAAAGCTTGAAAAGAAATGGGAAGCTACAGGTTTGGAGGCTCCTGAATCAGTAGTGGCATACAAAGATTTTTATCTTGTATCGAATGTAGCCGGACAACCTGCGGAGAAAAATGGTCTGGGTTACATATCGAAACTGAGTAAAAAGGGAGAAATAACCATTAAAAAATGGGCTATTGGTTTTAACGCGCCCAAAGGGTTGGGTATTTATGGTGAAAACCTTTATGTGGCTGACATAGATCTGGTAGTCCTTGTGGATCTAAACACCGGAAAAATCAAGAAAAGATTTAAAGCTGAAGGAGCAACCTTTTTAAACGACATCGAAATAACCTCGGATGGTACGGTGTTCATTACGGATACTTTTGGTGGAAATGCGATTTATCGGATCAAAGATGGGGAGATTTCATTGTGGTTAAAAAATGACTTGCTGAATTACCCCAACGGACTGAAAGTCAAGGGCGATGAACTCTTTGTATCTTCTTGGGGCGTGGTTACGAATCAGGAAACATTTGAGACCGAAGTCCCTGGAGTGCTTTTGTCGGTAAACCTTAAGGATAAGAGTATCAAAACACTCACGGAACCTTTTGGCAATTTGGATGGATTGGGCGTACTCGGCGAAGGCTTCTTGGTTTCGGACTGGATTTCAGGTGAAATTATGACCGTTGATAAAAACAATAAGACTCAGGTCATTCTAAATTTAAAACCGGGATCTGCTGACCTTGGTCTTTTCGAAAACCAGGAGATTCTTCTAGTTCCACAGATGCTTGAAGGTAAATTGACCGCGTATAGCGTGAACTAGAAAATAGCAGATAACGATTTATACCCGTCAAATAAACTTCTTTAGTAATCAGAAGAATAAAATAGTTATGAAAAACTTTGAATTATATGTGCCCACTAAAATGATTTTTGGTGAGGGAGAAATCAAAAAGTTGGCCACCGAAGCGCCCAAGGATAAGAAAATACTTTTGCTATATGGAGGTGGCAGCATAAATAATAACGGTATTTATGACCAAGTAATCAAAGCGCTAAAAGACCATACCTTTATCGAGTTCTCGGGAATTGAGGCCAATCCTGAATATACGACCTTACTAAAGGCGTTGGAAATTATCAAAAAGGAGAACATTGGTTATATGCTCGCCGTTGGCGGTGGCTCCGTTATCGACGGGACTAAATTTTTGGCATCTGCAGCACTTTATAATGGGGATAATCCTTGGGATATCCTTTCCAAAAAGATAAGGACCTTCAAAGGACTTCCCTTTGGTACTATATTAACATTACCTGCTACAGGCAGTGAAATGAACAGCGGTGCGGTTGTAAGTAGATCTGAAACCAATGAAAAACTGGTGATGGGCGGCCCAGGGTTATTTCCCGAATTTTCAATTTGTGATCCCACGGTTGTTCGGAGTATTCCCAAAAGACAATTGGCAAACGGTCTTGCTGATGCTTATACACATGTACTGGAACAGTATATGACCTATCCTGCGGATGGCCCGCTACAGGATCGTTTCTCAGAAGGAATTTTACAGACTTTATTAGAAATTGCGCCCGCCGTAATAGAGGATCCCGCTAATTACAAGGCAGCTTCTAACTTTATGTGGTGCTGTACTATGGCCCTTAACGGTTATATCCAGAAGGGAGTCCCTACGGATTGGAGCGTCCATGTAATTGCACATGAACTTACGGCATTTTATGGAATAGACCACGCCCGTACATTGGCCATTATCTTACCAAGCGCTTACGAAAAGAAATTTGAGCAGAAAAAAGAGAAACTGGCCCAGTATGCCGAACGTGTTTTTAATATAACAGAGGGAACTTTAAAAGAAAAAGCCAAAAGTGCTATCCAAAGAACAGAACGCTTCTACCAATCTTTAGATATAAAAACACGCTTGCAGGACTATACGGATGACTACGAAGGATTTTCGTTAAAAGTGGCTAATAGTCTTACAGAGCATGGTTTGACCGCCTTAGGTGAGCATAAAGATATCACCCCGGAAGTTGCCGCCGAAATCGTAAAGATGTCATATTAGGTGTTAGAAATTCTCAGGAGATTTTGATAAATGACGTAAAGAGGGATGTGGTTTAAATATAGCAGCGTAATTCCAATAATGCTTTTTAATATAAACATGATTTTATGGACATATATTAAATATAGATATTTCTTTTTTAGCCAATATCTATATTCGCTAGTTGACAGTCATTAGAAAGAAAATGATAAAAATCGAGATACCATATAATTCTGAAACATTATCAGCAACTTTATTTGATAATAACAACAACGAAACTGTTTTAATTATTGCTTCAGCTACTGGAGTAAAGCAGGAGTACTATAGTAAATTCGCTAAATATGCTGAGAATAATGGGATTACTGTTATCACATTTGATTATAATGGTATAGGTCTCTCTTTAAATAAACCTATCCAAGATCTAAAAATTGATGCTGCAGATTGGGGCAGTAATGATATAGAAAGTATAATACAATACGTGATAAACAACTACCCAAAATCAAAGAAGGTGATTCTTGGACATAGTATTGGAGGACAACTAATTGGACTTTCTAAATCATCTAGTAAATTAGACAAAATAATTTTAGTAGCAGCACAATCAGGATACTGGAAATACTGGAAAGGAATTGAAAGAATAAAAATGTGGCTCAATTGGTATATTCTTTTTCCATTTCTTCTTGGAATTTTTGGTTATCTCAAATCTAAGAGAATTAGCGGTATGGAAAATCTACCAAAAAACGTTGCTAAGCAATGGCAGAATTGGGGCAAGAACAGAGATTATATTTTTAGTGACAAGTCTATTAAAGATAAATTCTATGAAACAATAGAAGTAGATATTACTGCTTATAGTATAGATGATGATAATTTTGCCCCAAAAGAGGCAGTTCAATGGATGACCGATAAATATAAGAATGCAAAAAGAAAATCAGTACATTTGAATCCATTTGATTTTCAAGCCAATAAAATTGGGCATTTTGGAATATTTAAAGAACGCTTTAAAAATACAATTTGGACTCAAATTTTGAATGAAATAAAATAACGAAAACCTACAACGCATAAAAATAAGGAGGAATAGTTCTAAAAACGCATGCCCCTTTGAAAAAACATTTTGTTTGATTTAACCGCTGTACGAAAAGGGGTAAGGCTTCACCGAAGGACGATACCGAGATAGAGGAAGCCTTACAACAAAAAGCGAAGGAACACTCGGAGGAGGGCTTTTGGTAGGCCTACGATCGTTTGCGGAACGAGGGGAAGCAATGGAACCATAAGCGGGTCCACTGTGTATAAAAGGCTTGAGCTGCCTTTGAGAAGAAAAGCGAAGGAACGCCTGCCGGCAAGGGTCATAGAGCCCTTCGAGGTCCTCGGCGAGCTCAACCCTACCTAGAGTATGGATTTCGTGACCGATGTCCTTGAAAACAAGAGACGCTTCAGGTCGTTCAACGTTATCGATTATTTCAACCGGGAAGCACTTCATGTAATAGTGGACTTTTCGTTGCCGAGCAATCGCATGGTCTGGGTACTGAACCACCTTATAAACAAAAGAGGGAAACCGAAGAAGACGCGAATGGACAATGGCCCTTAGTTTATAGCCCGTTTAACCAACGATTGGAGCCAGATGCACGGGATGGAGTTCAAATATATCCAACCCGGCAGACCGACCCAGAACGCTTTTGTGGAAAGATTCAACGGTAGTTATCGGCGAGGGGTGCTGGACATATATATTCGAGCATATCGACCAAGTAAGGGAACGGGGCCATATCTGGATGAAGGATTACAATCATCACAGACCCAATGACGCACTGAGCAGAATACCACCGGTAAAATATGCAGAGCTTAATTCTTTTGGGGCTAGCCCCGGAAGAATTAAAAACAATAACTTTAGCGACGTTTTAGAAAACTAAGCAGTTCTAATTAGGGGAAGCTTACAAAGTATCAATTGTAATCGAAATGTAAATCACTTACTCGTCCAAGACCCATCGGTATCTTTCGTTCTTTTCTTGGCCCTGGACAACATTGAATTCTCACCGTTTTTTCCGATTTGTTGAACAAAGTTCAAAAATCGACCGATTTCCCTGTTAAAATTTTCTTGGTTTTCCCTTGCCCACGGAGTACCCCCTAATTTGAAAAAGGGTACGAAGTTCAAGATGTGTCATTGTCATGACGATCTTGCTTTTGCTCCCCACGGTCGCAAAAGAAAAAGGAAAAATGAAACGGGAAGTTATACAGTTCCGGTGCAGTGTCTTCGAGAAGAAACTGCTCAAGATAAAGGCCAAAAAGGCCGGGCTGTCCCTTTCCGAATATTGCCGAAGTTCCGCTTTTAATCATACGCTTATCGAACGCTTGACCGAAGAACAGTTGCAGCATTATGCAATGCTCGTAAAATACGGCAACAACTTTAAGCGAATCGCCAATATGTTTAAAAAGCGCAATCCTGGTTTGGCTTTCGAGGTCGAAGAATTGGCAAATGAAATACGGAACCATCTAAACAATTTTAGAAAATGATTGGTAAGGGGAAATCCATAGCGCATACGGGAGCTTCTATTTCCTATGGCTGGAACCAAGATAAGGGAGCTGAGATCATTCATACCCAACATTTAATTGGCGATAATCCCCAAGAGATTACCGAGGAATTTCGTTTGGTTCAGGAGATGAGTACCCGAACCAAAAACAACACCCTAAGCTTTGTCCTTAGCCCCACTGTTGAGGACGGACAAAAACTATCCAACAAAGAACTAGGGAAATTGGTCAAGAACTTTATTTCGGAAATGAACTTAAAAAATAATCAATCGGTCGCCTTTGTCCATCGGGACAAACAACATACCCACATACACCTATACGCAAACCGTATCGGTTTTGATGGAAAAGCTTATAAAGACAGTTTTATCGGAAAGCGGAGCCAACTAACGGCCGAAAAGGTCGCCAAAGAAATGGGACTTACCACGGCTAGAGAGGTACAACGAGAAAAGCTTTTAGAAACTAAAGATATAAGAAGCGAGATAAAACAAATATACGATGCTGTTATAGCAAAAGGATGCCCCAAAGACTTTGACACCTATATAAAACTGATGCAGAAACAAGATGTAAAGGTGATTCCCTTTATCAACAAGGCGAATAAGCTACAGGGCTTTCATTTTGAATACAAAGGCCATCATCTCAAAGGCAGCGCGGGACACCGCTCCCTATCGGGCGGTAAAATCGCTTTGGCTATTTCGGATAACAGTACAAAAGGGCTCGTTATAGGCCAAGGTGAATTGGTAAAGTTATCCGGTAAAGCCGTGGGAGTAAGCGCCAATTTCGCTTTGACCTTTACCAAGAACCTTATCAAGAAAGGCATTAAAAGAAGTTTGGGAACAGACATCGAAATATAACGAACGTTAAAAAAGAACGCTATGAAAAAGATGGAAGAATTTATGGAACTGCTCACCGATGAAATGGCGGGCTTTGACGGGTCGGTCAAAAAACTGGAAGGCCTGTGGAAGAAACTTGATACGATAAAGGTGAAAGCGGACAGCACCAACATCGAATACCATATCAAGGTATTCCTAAGCGAACAAAGACGAAGGATGACCCAATTGGAAAAACGGATTGATGAACAGCAAACAAAAATTAAAGCTTCTAGAGGCTTGCCCGAATGGTTGTTGACCCTTTATGCCGTTGGAATGTTATTGCCGTTGTTCGCCATCGGTTATTTCGGATATCAAAGCTACGGGCTTCAAGGTCAAAAACGAAAAGCCTTTGAGCAGGGGCAGCAACATATTATCGACCATTTTGGCGATTACCTCCAAGACCACCCCGAAGCCTACGAGCCTTATAAAATTTGGAAAGAAAAGGACACCGTTGTTCCAATTGACCAGTAGTATGTGCCCTATCCGTTTTTTGCTTTACGTTTATCTACCGGAACACTACAAAAACCGGACAGGATCCATGCACAAGGTAAGTTATGGTTGGATTTGGGACAAAGCGGAGAAAGCGTTGTTTGCAGTATCAAGGCCGAAAAAGCCTTGATACAAAAATGGATAGTGTCAACTTGTAAAACTATTCCTTTATCACCCTATTACCTTTTCCAAAGCATCATCTGCGTCTTTTCTTATAAAGTTAGCTTGATATCGAATGGTCGTAGTAACTGATGAATGCCTGTAAAGTTTTTGTAACATCTGAATTGGTATTTTGTCACCGGAAAGATTTCCAAAAGTATGACGAGCGATATGCATGCTTAAATTCTTTTTTATGCCAACCTTTTTAGCAATCTTTTTAAGATGTCTATTCAAATTCCTTGTTGCGGATTGAACACCGGAAGTAACTGCAAAAGAATCGTCTAAATTGACGCGCTGCAATTGTGGAAAGACCAAATTTGTTTTAGTATCACGTTTATCGCTGTACTCATTCAGAATTAACTTAGCCTTTTCGGGTATTTTTAAAGAAACAAGTTTGCTGTTCTTGTTCATTCTGTAATAGAGTCGGTCATCCTGAAAATCAGACCATTTTAATTGCAGAACGTCCCCTACTCTAATTCCTGCAAAATAAAAACTGGTAAGCCATACATGCAAAGCTCTTTGCTGACCGGGGGTTAAATCATCTTCATTTTCCAATAGTTGCAATTCCTGCCGATTTAATCCAATTTTGTGTGCTTCCGGTAACTTGATTTGAATTTTCCCTTTTCCAAAGGGGTAGTCTTTGGTATCCACTAACGATTCAGCAATTGCAAGATTATAGATAGTCCGGTACAGAATCATATAATTCACAACAGTCCGCTTGGAAACCTTACGTTCATTCAAAAGATACGCTTGGAACCTTTGCAACAGCGCAACGTTTAAGTCAAGGATGTGCAATTCTTTTTTCCCTATGAATTCTTGCAGCCTTTGCATTCTTCCAAGTTCCGTGCGATACTGATGATGTCTGTTTCTGTTTTTCAAGTTCTCCAAGTGCTTTTGAGCGATAAAGAAAAAATTGAGGTTGCCTTTATGTGATAACTTCTTTTTTATGGTTCCCGCCGAAAAAGATTCCGTTGCCGTCTCTGTTTGTAGTAGCTTGTCGTTCGCTTCAGTAAGCTTTTGAGATATAAGATGGTTTAGCCTATTGGCATTCGGATGGCTTTTCCTTATTTTTCTATTCTTCTTGTCCCAAAATCGTTCATCGACATATTGACCCGTAAAAAGATAGGTCGCCTTCCTATCCTTTGTAATTCTGATCGCTACGGGATAGTGTTTTTGTGCATTTGGTTTCCTCCGTAAGACTGCTTGAATTGTAGCCATAATATCATCCTTTTAATAAAGATACAAAATAATGGGTACAACATAGGTACAACAAATGGTGTATTTAAACGATATTTTATGATATCAAATAAAATTATAAATGATTTAACTAATTGATTTTCAATTATTTTATGTTATTTTACTATATAGTGTCCGTTGACTCATAACCCGAAGGTCACTGGTTCGAGTCCAGTTCCCGCTACTAGAATACCCTTCAGGAAACTGAGGGGTTTTTTTATGCCTTCGCAGTAAGCTTTGATCTTCTTCCGCCCTCTTTTAATTTACCGCGATTTGACATCGAATAGTACATAAATTACTTAAATTTATGGTACGCATGACAAGAGATTTTATTCATATAAATGACTTCATTGTTTTAGTGGAGGAAGGGAGGGCTTCCACCGTAGAAGTAGATGCCTGTCGATTTGAAGAGCCATTGATAGCGGTAGCGTTTTACGGGTCTGGCAATGTAGATTTAGCCGTTAACTACAACGAAAAAAGTAAAAAATTTCATCATACAAAAGGGTTGGCCCTGTCTTTTTATGCAGATTACAAAGTAGCATTTGAGCATACAATTTCGCCCACTAAAAACCTTGAGTGTATTGTGATAGCGACAGCGATAAAGCACATTGACCAGCTGCCGAACCAAGAAGGTGAACTATTCAGGGATTTACTGCATGAGTTGGTGAACCCAAAAGATAACTATGTTGAGGGCCCAAGTTTTTTTATGACACCAGAAATGGAGCGTATTGTTGACGCGATCTTTGCCAATCAGTATTCTGGAAAAACCAAGATGATGTTCTTTCGAAGTCAGATAACGGCATTACTATCCCATTTTTTTGGCCAATTGGCGCTATTGCAAATTACTGATTCAAAAACAGCGTATAGAGACAGGTTGAACGATGTAAGAGATATTTTAATTTCCAATTTGGACAACCCGCCCTCTCTTACGGAAATCTCCCGACAAATAGGACTAAATACAACCAAACTGAAAAAGGAATTCAAAGCGGTGTTTGGAGTACCCGTATTTAAATACCTTCATAATGAACGCCTTTCTATTGCCCACAAACTCATAAGCGAACAGCAAAATACGGTACAAGAAGCCGCTTGGCACGTTGGCTATGACAGTTTGAGCTCTTTCTCTAATGCCTTTGCTAAAAAGTTCGGCTATAGACCAAGCCAAATCAAGTAACGCACTTTTCGAACAAATCATACTTCCGCTCGAATAAATGAATCGAGCTGTTGCGTCGCACCTTTGTATCATCAAATCAAAACAACTATTGCACGATGACCACATTGGTGAAATTTATAATCGCATTTTCCCTATCAATTACAGGTGATTCAACAACCACTTATGAGTCTATCGAAGCAGGTGCATTACGACCTTATACATACGCTACTGTTCTAACAGTTTCAGATGCTCCCAAAGAAAAAGCTTTGCAAATTCTGAAAAACAAGTGCAACGTATGTCACTCCAAACGAAACCGGCGACGGGTGTTTACGCTGGCGAAAATGGACCGCTGGGCAAACGATGTGTACCTACAAGTATTCCTCAAAAAACGGATGCCCAAAGGCAAGAAAATCAAACTTACACAACAAGAATATCAAGATTTATTAACGTGGATAACAAACACACAAAACCGATAATCATGGAATTTTCAATCAAAACCTGCCTACTGTTAATAGGCATCCTGCTTACCGGCCTAACCGCTGGGCTATCTTTCACTTGGTCTAATGCAATAACCCCGGGAGTGGGAAAACTAGACGATTTTACATTCTTACAATCGTTTCAGGCGATGAATAGGGCCATTATAAATCCAAGCTTTTTGATCGTCTTTTTTAGTCCTGCCGTTTTGCTTTTTATCAACGCTTTTTTGTTTAAAAACTCCCCAGCTTTTTGGTCATTCCTGATAGCCGCCGTGCTCTTTTTCATAGGGGTCGGATGGGTCACTGTCTTTAAAAACGTGCCCCTCAATGAACTATTGGACAAGACGGTTCTGGAAACTGCTACCAAAGTCGAATTGGCAGATTTGAGAAAAACCTTTGAACAACCGTGGAACCGTTGGCATATGCTACGCACGGTATGTTCCTTTGCCTCCTTCATAGCATTGCTAATCGGATTCATTTATCATAAATAGTAAAAATCATTCAAACACATTCGCAAAAGCGGAATCATCCTATGCACCATCAAAAACACCTAATTATGAAACCAACAAGAATCTTGGGCATTGGCCTACTTATCTGGATCATCGGAGTACATTTATATGCACTATCATTTTACGTGCCCCTGATAGAAAATGCCGCGTTACAAGCCAATATATGGCTATCGATGATCGTACTACCCGTGGTTTGGTTTGGAGCAAAACTGTACTACCAAAAAAGAAATACCCCCCACGGATTTTGGGTCGGTCTTCTCTTTTTCTTCATATCGGCCATTTTAGATGCGCTCATTACCGTACCATTGACCGTGTTGCCCTATGGAGGCACCTATGCCGATTTCTTCATTGATTTTGGTTTTTGGTTCATTGGGCTAGAGTTTATGGTGGTAACGGTACTATACTGGTATATGAATATTCATCTAAAAGAAAAATACAAACATACCACTACCCCATAGAGGGCAAAGTAACCTTAGAATCTTTAAAATTTATCAATTTAAAACAAGTAAAAATGAAAACAGAAAACATCTTAGTGATTGGAGGAACCGGAAAAACCGGAAAAAGAATCGTAGCACATCTAGAAACTTTGGGTCACAATGTACGCATTGGTTCGCGAAATGCAACTCCTGCATTCGACTGGCACCGGCCCGATGGATGGGGTGCCGCCTTGGAAGGAATGCAAAAAGTATACATTACCTATCAACCAGACCTGGCCGTGCCGGGGGCCTTGGAGGCCATTGAGCAGCTAGTGAAACAATCAAAACGTGCCAATGTTAAGAAGCTGGTACTTCTTTCGGGGAAAGGAGAACGTGAAGCGCAGTTATGTGAACAAGTAGTGATTCATTCCGGATTGGATTTTACCATTGTACGCGCAAGCTGGTTTAATCAAAATTTTAGTGAAAACTTTTTGCTTGCACCTATTTTAGATGGGTTTGTTGCCTTGCCGCAAGCAGCTGCCGAAATCCCCTTGGTAGATGTAGATGATATTGCCGAAGTAGCTGTAAAAGCACTCACAGAGGATAAACATAATGGGCAAATATATGAGCTTACAGGACCTAGAACGCTCACTTTTAAAGAGGCCGTCTCCGAAATTGCCAAGGCCAGCGAACGCAACATTACTTTTTTACCCATTTCAGTACAGGAATACAGTGATGGTATGCGAAAAGCAAATCTACCGGAGGACTTCGTTTGGCTCATTGAATATTTGTTTACCGAGGTTCTTGGAAACACAGAACTTGCAGAGATTTCGCATGATATCGAAAAAGTGCTAGGCAGAAAACCAACTGATTTCAGTGAATACGTGCAAAAAACCGCCCCATCGGGCATTTGGGCCGACCCAGTTCAACAAACCAGCGCAAGCCGATCATAGCATACCCGGGCACGAGTAAAATAAGGCTTCATATTCCTATGAAGCCTTTCTTATTTACCATGGAGACGGCGTCATGTTTTTTGAGCGATGTATTATTTCCATGATAGGAATACCGTAGGCCGCTTTTGGGAAAGCCTTGGCCAACATATCTGCTACCAGAAACACCACATTCAACATATTCTAATTTAATTATACAATATTTAATATACACCTATTTTTATAACTTATAAATTAACTTTCACCAAATTATATAATATTATTTTGGATTTCGAATTTATAATTTTATACCTACAAAAACTAAAGTACTATTTTTATGAAAAGAGCTTTTCTGTTTCTCCTATTTCTAATTTCGATACAAGTATTATCTGCTAAAAACTTTACTGGAACGCAGAACGATTCTACCAAAATTAAAAAAAGAACGGTTGGGATTTTGATCTTTAAGAATGCGGAGGTACTAGATTTCGCCGGCCCATTTGAAGTGTTTTCGGTATCAAATCAGATTCATAATAATGAACTGTTCGATGTAAGTATCGTGGCCAAAACCAAAGACCCCATCATAGCAATGAATGGACTTTCGGTGAACCCGGATTACGCATTTGAAGATGCACCAGATTTTGAAGTGCTCATTATATCCGGTGGTATGGGAGCAAGTCTGGTCGTAAAGGATGATGCAGCTTTAAAATGGATCGCAAGAATGGTCGAGAAGTCCGAGTTGACCATGAGCGTATGTACGGGGGCCGCTATTTTGGGAAAGCTTGGTTATTTGAATGATAGGCCCTATTGTACACATAATACGGTATATCCCTTTCTTGAAAAGATGGTTCCTAGTGCCATTCCCCAAAAGCATAAACGGTTTACACAGTCGGCCGACAAACTGTATACATCTGCCGGTATATCTGCCGGAATAGACCTTTCTTTTCATATTGTCGAAAAGTTTCATGGAAAAGAAGTGGCAAAAAATACCGCGGTGTATATGGAATATAAGGGATACCATTGAACACCCATATCCTTGCCACATTGGGTCATATGGCGTAGTAGTCCAAAGTACTTACAGGGTATTTCTTAGGTAGCCTACCCGTGCCAAAAAGGTGCGAATCATGAAAACCACCCCAAACTTAGTATGACCTGGGCGCTTTACTGGTTACACGCACCCCTTCAATTGATTTACACATTCATTGGGGGAATTTCGTTTTTTTTGATACATATAGTATGACCCACATTTTTAATTACCCGTTCTCGGTATTGCATGTTGTGTTTTAGTATGTAGACGCATTCGCAGCTAGAGAAGTTTATTAAAATGTACAAGGGGTTGCCATGTAGATAAGTAAAGGAAATATAAACGATATGTTATTGCTAAAATTACTTATTCCTATCGCCTTAGGATTACTGATTATTTTAAAAATTCTTTTAGAAAAGGGATGGTCCCACCCACTGGTCACCAAGTACGAACGGTTTCTGGTGTACTTGCCAAAAGCTATGATGAGTTTAATAGCATTGACCATCATCTTGATTCTAATCGGCCATTTCACTTTTAGAAGCTTGGCATCCGAGGTAGAAACGATTCATGCTGCCAAAGAAAAAGAACTGGGCTTTCTTAAAAAAGATTTCGATCTTTCGCTAAAACTAACCAAAGAGCGCGACAGTATGGCTTTAACAAGCCTTAAACAATTAAAGAAAACAATCGCAGTCTATGCTCAGATAGCCAAAAAAAATTATCCACAGCTTGATTCTACTTCCGCTTTGAACAAGCTTACGGAACAGATGCGAACAGAAAACCAATTGAAGACAAGTGGTATTTTCAAACCTTTTTCAAAACACAGAAAGGAAGCCATAACCGAGAAGTTAAGGGAGGTCCGAAAAGCCCAAAAATGGCTTCCAAAAATTAAATTCCACGTGGACCAAAACACCCCTAAAAATGATACCATTATAGGTGGTCTTGTCACTATGTTAACGGATGCTGGTTTTTTGGCCAAATTTGAATCGGGTACGTTTCCAAGAAATGACATTGCCAGGTCTTGGGAAATACATACCTATTCAAAATATGCGAAACTAATACAACAGATACTGCACGATATCAAACCCTATGTAAACCCAAACTACGCTCTTGCACGAAGAGACGTAGAGGAATGGAAAAAGTTATTGGGGGTATTCCCGGAAAATGAGGTTCATTTTTATATTTACGAATCTCCAAACTTCAATAATGACGGACAGGTAACCTACTAGTAGCACCTAGACAACACATGGTCTATCCAAATGATGCGCAAACAGCTGTAACAAAAACTTTCAGTATCACAAAATTATTTTGAGCATCCTCAATGGTTTACTTCTAAATGCCTCCCTCTCATTCGACCCAAGTGCTTCAGAATTTTTCAACCCGTTTTCAGGCTCGGGTAATGCTCTATGGATCATGGGTCGGAGTGTGATTCTCTTTTATAGGTTGACCTATTATTCCAGCCCTAGCCGTTGTGATCCAGTATGGTTGAAACGTACAGACAACGTCTCCAAACACATCTATTTCTTCCAATGATTTTCTGGGCAACGCCCCTGATCATCTAAACGTATTTGGTAACAACTCTTGACTTCGGTCGTCATACAGATAGAAGTTCGACCCATGGAAACCCTTAAGACGAAAATTGTTCCACAACTATTCATCATTTATACCCGCTACCTTATTGGCGGCGCCTTTGTTTTTGCCAGTATCGTAAAAATACAGGGATTGCGTTTTACTGCGGACAGCGGAGCAGATAATCCTATTGCAAGTGCTTGGCATTTTTTTGAAACCATGTACCAGTCCGGGCTGTATTGGAAGTTCATTGGCGTTTGTCAAGTTCTCGCCGGTTTTTTACTGATGACGCAGAAGTATTCCAAACTAGGGGCCGTAACGAACTTGCCCGTCATTGCAAACATCTTTGTGATTACCCTCTCCTATGATTTTGCCTATACACCTGTTATCACCGGGCTTATGTTGGCCGCCAATCTGTTATTGCTGGCGTGGGAGTGGGGCGAACTGAAGGTATTGTTTAATTTGAGTCCGATTTTGGATAAAGACCACAGACTGGAAAAAGATAGTCTTTGGCAACTCACGGGGTTTTTACTATTCTGCTGTATCGTACTCTGTAAATTCACGCTAGATGAGACCACCGTTTTAGGGTGGTTTAGTACCTTCTTACTAATAGGCATTGGGAGCATGTTCGTGGGGCTGCGCCGAGAACGAAAAAGAAAAAGGGCCTTACGAGCCTAGCATTGACCGAAGCCCTCTTCATAACTCACTCCCCACTAAATTGCACAAGTCCCAAGTCTTTCTTACTTGGGGCACCAAAACCAAAATTGAGCCCTAGTAGGGATACCAGCGTATTTTGATCATTGGCGATCGGCTCAAAACGATTGCCCAAACTGTACGATAGATTGATCTGTTCGGTTAGATTGTAACTAAAGGTTGCAATGTATTGAAAATCGGAAGCGCTCACTTTTCGGAAGAGGGGATTGTTTTGCGCATCGGTTCCCGAGGGTATTTCACTACTACTGCTACGCCCGATTAATTCTAACTGTACCAAGAATTTATTAAATTCACCAATGGCCGACAGTCCGTAATCAACATTATTCCTGTAAAACCGGGTGTTTTCAAAAAACCGTGCATAATAATCGGTATCATACCACTCATAGCGAAAGACGGCCAGCACTTTTAGAAAATTGAACCCGTCCTTAAATTTATATGCAGGTGTTATCCAGAGCGACTGTTTTGGTAAAATGGAATATTCAAAATCGTTGGTCGGAAAGCTGATCAGATTCGCATAGGCGATATCAACGGTAAGACCATATCGGTTTTTAACGTACTCCTGAAACTCTGTATACAACTGATCTCCGCTCAGCTTCTCGTCTATGTTGTTGATAAAAGCCGCCATAAACGCATCATTATCCGCACTATTGTACCCCATTTCTTTTCCCTTTTCAAATAGATTTTTCAGAAACTGGTTCGTTTCTTCCTCCGTCAAATTGGGGTATTCCCTTTTTAAAAACAGCTCAATGTCGGGTGCTATATGTGCCCAAAAATCTTCAAAACTACTATCGACCAATGCGTATTGACCCAACTGTGCTCCAATAGCCGAAATGGTACGTTGATTTGATCGCAATTGACGTAACCTGTCGTCAATTGCTTGCCGATCACTTTTGTTGGGAAAATAGAACGAGGTACGCACCCCCAACGCGATCGCAGAGGTATTCACGGAATCGTTCAAGACCAAACTTTGGGTAGTGGCCACTGAAAATGAGGTGTTTCTTTTCAGCTGTTCGCCCAGATTTTTTGCATAGAGATAATCATATACCGTAAGACCGTGATCTTTGGTCCAATAGGGGGTGAACTCAAGGGCAAAATCGTCGGGCACATTGATCCCATTATCACCAATAAAGTTGGAATACAAGGCCGTTTCAAGGGCATCGTACGACTTGGGAGCAAGCACGGCCGTTGGCTGTAGCCCCAATACACTTGAGGCCGGTGAAGTAGGCGTTTTAAGCGGAGCAAGCTTTTCTTGCGAATACGTCAAGGGTATGGCCAACAAGCAAATCAAGATTGGTATGGTTGTTTTCATGATGCCGTAAATTTTATAAGTAGCAACACCAAAGGGCGTACCTCTTCCGATTTTGGATTTTTATGGGCGACCACAAGTTGCCCATTTACTTTATAGTGTATTTCAATCGTATCTTCCTGTGGTATCAAATTGATGATATCCGAGAAAACTACGGTAGTGTCTCCTCGTAAGTCTTTTCCCTTCCCAATTGGGGCGCTTCCAGCATCTTCGATGACCGGATCTTCTTCGGGAGGTAATTGGGGAATATTAACCGTGGTGGATATAATGTTACCGTCCGAAATAAGTTCAACGGAAAAAGTAACCTCCGTTTCGTCGGCTACCGAGACCTCCAGATCTTTGTAAGAGTATAATTTTCGCATATTTTTTAATAAGGTTCAACAAGGTACGCGCGGTAAACCGACCCGGGTTTACCACCTATAGACTTTTAAAAATTTCTGAGGGAATTTACTACTAAAATTGTACTACAAATAAAGGTACTAAAATTAAAACAAACAATAAAAAAGTGCAGCATTATGAACCGGCATCGTCCAAGCAAACAATTTGGGAATCAAATCATCCAAAAACCAGTTGGAAATAACTAATTTATGGCGGTATGAAAGACTTGCTTCTAATCCTTTGCCTATTGTTCCAAATGGGCACCCTCGTCGGCCAAGAGCTCTCCCTGATATCGGGTCAGGTGCAATCCGTCCTGGATGGGTCCCCCATACGCTTTGCAAATCTATATTTAAATAGCAATCGCGGTACCAGTTCGGACGAAGACGGATTTTACGAATTCCGATTTTCCAACAGCACGGTCGACACCATACTCAAGGTATCTGCAATTGGATTTAAAACAAAAAAGGTACCCTTGTCAGCGCTTATATCAAACCCTACAATTACCTTGGAAGAAGCCATCTTCAGCTTAGATGAAGTCGTCGTAACGCCCTTGAATGCTTTTCCGATTATCAAGGAATCTACCCAAAAAAACAAATCGAATTACAAAACCGATTGGCTTGCCGCCCGTATCAGAGCTACCCAAACACTTTTTGTCGAATACGACTCGGTGCCCAACAAAAAACTCTTTCTCGGCACTATGAATACCTCCGGTACGCTAAATTTTAAAGGGTATACCGCCCATAAATTGGCAATACAGATCGATACCATCGAAACAACGGCCGATTTCATCCAATTCGACACTATAAAAAAACCTCCTTTTGGCGCGGATCCCATTGCCTTGAACCTTTATGATTTCTTTGATAGGTATGAATTTTCGGGACTGGCCAAAAGAGGCAGGGGATTTTTGCTTAACAAAGATTTTAGCAAGAACTACCGCAAAGTAATCGACTTTAAAACGATTGACGGGAGAAAACACTATCTCATCAAGACCAAACCCGCGAAGGGCAGCACTCAAAGCTACTCGGATGTGGAAGACCTCAAGCGCGCCAATGAACAAGCTCGTACCGACAAAAAGAGACTGGCGGCGAACGCACGTGCTTTTGGTCAAAACCAAGTACCTATTACCGATGCTGTCTTGACCGATATTTTGCAAAAAAGTCAGACCTACAACGAGCTGTTAGGCTACGCATGGATCGATTATGAAGATTATGGGGTGCGTCGTCTTTTTTATAAGGGCGAGTGGTACAACCAAGGTGGCAACCCGTTTAATAGGAGCTATCGTGATATTTGTTATAAACGTTTTGACAATCGCTATGTTCCCGAAAAAATAGAAGTGCTTCTGAAGGCTTTTAGTCTAAACGGAACGCATATTTACCGGTACGTGAAAATCGAATTTAACGCATATCGGTCTGGTTCAGATTTCGACCCGATACCCAAAGAAGATACCCTTGAAGGCTATTTATATTGGGAAGACCCACAAAAGCAATTCCCCTTGGATACGGAAACTGCCAAAAAGGACTTTTCCCGTCTTAAGTATCAGGCATTTTTAAAGCCACTTCGAAAAACGAGCCATTCGGCATTGGATGATTTTCTCGACCGCATTCCCTAATACACCCCTTCCTTTTTAGTTTCGAACTCTACTAAATACGGCCTGTTAAAATGTCCAGATTTATGCTCTTGCATTAAAAATCAACCTCTTGTTGCGCACAATAAAATAACCTAGGACAAACAAAACTACACTGATTACATAATACATTGGCGTAAGCTGATACACAATGGCCGATTCTACAGAACCGCCCACCGAAAACACGACCCCTACCAAAACCAATCTTACCATCGCGTAGAGCATTAGTAAACGGCCCCAGTTGCCTACAATTTTTGAAATTTTAAAGGGTCTTGAACGTACACTATAAATTACCCAGGCGCCATATAATATTCCAAGAACAAAAATATAGGGTGCTCCTATGAGCAGGTATGAGATGCCTTTACCGATAAAAGGTAAAAAACTGCCATAGAAGAGGTACGTCCACCATTTATTTCTAGAGGGTTCGTTATTTGTTAATTTACTCATCTGCCAGTGCTTTTAAGGTCCTAAACACCAACTCGCTCGACAATGCCAAGTATTCAAAATCGACGGTGTCATACACGTCATTGGGCGAATGGTAATAAGGTGTCATATCTTCCAATTCATCGGTAACCAAAACGGTCGCATAACCGTGCTCCAGGAAGGATTTGTTATCCGAGGCCGCCCCTCCAAAAACCTCGATAGCCGTACCAAGCTGGCCCCCAATGGTTTTATAAACGTCCGCTACCTTCTTGGGTGGTGATTGCAAAGCGATTGTCTGATCTCCATCGGCATCCCAACCGATCAGATCTACAACGTGCACCGAGTGCACTTCGATCCCCGTTTTCTTAAGCATTTTCACATACTCCCTGCTACCGATTTCGTCGTCTTCCTCTTGGTCAAAGAAAACAACCTTAAAATTCAACCTACGCTCTTTTAAACGGGCCCATTTCTTGACTACCGCCAAAAGCAATGCAATCCCAGTAGCATTATCAATGGCACCGGGACTTCCCCGTTCCGTATCATAATGAGCCCCTAAAATCACATAGGGTCGGTCTTTTATCGTTGCTCTGAGCTCACCGACCACATTACACCCCCGAACGGGTGCATAAAACAAATCAAGAAACACATTACTATTCGTTGTGGTATAGCGATGTTCACTGGTAGACACCCCTATTTTATCGAGCTGACCCAGCAAGTACTGCACTGTTAACTCACGCTCTTTGGGGGAGCTACGTTGCGTTAAAAAAGTGGTTCCACCATCAATGGCCGCTTTACCGGTCAAGGCCGAAATCAGTTCCTTTTGATACGCAATAGTCCCTCCCGACACTGCAGGTTCTTGTATTGCAAAAGCGATTACCGGTAGTACCGCTATGAACGAACAGCACTGTTTTAAAAGATATCTTTTCATATTCTATTTCGATATAAGGGTTCGGGTTTTCCATTGCGCCCAATTTTTCATGGTGGCCATAAGTACCGCTTTGCCCTGCGATCCATTGCTGAGCATGATCATACCGCTTTTATGTTCAAAATCGATTAAAAAACAGGACTCCCAACCATCGTTGGAGCCTGCATGCCCCTTAGCGGTCATGCTTCCAAATGGGAATATCATGTATCCAAGGCCATAGCGCCCCTTGGTAAGTTCGTTGGGCGTTCGCATTGCCACCAATGTTCTTTCCGTTAACAAGTTATTCCCGTTAAGGGTAGCTTTGGCGAAAAGGAGCAAATCTCCAAGCGTTGTATGAAGTCCGGCCGCCGCTTGGGCGGTAAAACGTTCCATGTTAATTTCTTTACCTTCCTCATCATAAGGGGTCGCAGAATGGGCCATGATCGCTTTATCTATGGCAAAACTGGTATTTTTCATCCCCAAAGGACTAAAAACCGTCTGTTGCATATAGTCGGCAAAGTGTTTTCCCGAGACCTCTTCTATCAGCAGTTGTAAAATCGTATAGCCACCACCGGAGTATTTGAACTTGGTTTGTGGAGGTATTACAATCGTGACGGGCTCGTTGGCACGGGCACTTCCGTTCTCACCGGCCAACGAAGCCACTAAGGTCGGGAGTGCCTCATCAGGTTGAAATCCGGGATAGCCATGCACCGATAGCCCGGCCGTATGGCTCAACAGACTTCGTACGGTGACTTTTTGGTGATCAAATTCGGACTCGGGAAATGTCCACCTCGTCAGATAGGTATGTACGGCAGTATCAAGTTGCACCTTCCCCTGCTCTACTAATTTCATGACGCCCCAGGCGGTAAACATTTTCGATACCGAACCAATATTAAAACCCGTTTCGGAGGTTACTTTTAGTTGCTGATCAAGGTTGGAGAACCCTAATCCCTTTTTGTAAATGACCGATCCATTATCAATGATCGCCACAGCAATTCCTGGCACATTTTTCTCTTTTAACCGGATAGGGATTTCCGTATCCATCATCTTAGCGAGCGAGGTGATCGCCACTGAATCTGCTTGTTGTGCAAAAGACATCATATTGATGAACAGTGCGATATACATCCATTTTTTTTTCATTTTAGCGGTTTTAGCATTTCTATCGCACAAACCTATTGCGCCACCATGCCTTTTGCTAGTTTTTATGACGAACCATGCCCAACCAAGGACACATCCTAGCAAACTTCAAAAAAGCCCTTTTGACCCAAAAAGGGACGGGTACCACCTTTAAATGGATAGGTTTGTCAATTAAATTAGCATGCTGTTCCGAAATACCTACTTTTGAAGCATGTATGCCTTTTTAAAACAATACTATACACGGGTAGTCGCAGCAATTTGCTTGCTATTTTCTTTCCCTGCGTTGATTATCTACAAACAAAAAATAGAACGGGAACAGGTTGTAGCAAAGACAACCAACGATACTACAAGCCTAGCCAATTATGAATTTTACTTTAGCCTTTTTCAATGGGCGTGCATACTCGCGATAGCCTATCTTTTACTCGCTTGGTTCTTTGGAAAACTTAGCGCATATCGACAGCTAAAGAATGATCATACCGAGGCGGAACTCGCGCTGCTCAAAAGTAAAGTAGACCCTCATTTTTTCTTTAATACCCTTAATAATTTGTACAGTCTGGCCATTAAAAAATCAGACGACACGCCCGTTATGATCCAAAAGCTGTCGGAAGTAATGCGGTATACCATTTATGACGGGGCCAATGAATGGGTCGCGGTATCACAAGAAATCACCTATCTAGAACAGTACGTTGCGATTCAGCTGATGCGCTATAAAAAAAAGGTAACCGTCGACTTCGACAAAAACCTTCATAACCCAAACGCATCGGTGGCTCCCCTTTTGTTCATAATGCTCTTGGAAAATGCCTTTAAACATGGCGTGGAAAGTCTTACCGACAAGGCGTTTATCAAAATGAAAATGACCACCACGGTAGGGTTCATTTCCTTTAAAATCGAAAATAATTTTGACCCAAAGCCTACCCAAGAAACCGGAATTGGCCTTACCAATTTAAAACGGAGACTCGGGCTGCTATATCCAAAAATGCATGAACTAACGATTACTACGGCAGCTTCTAACTATATCGCCCACCTAACGCTAAATACCATATGATACGCTATCTCATCGTAGATGATGAACCTCTTGCACATGAAATCATCGAAGGTTTTTCGGAACGGTTTCCCAAACTCGAAAAGGTGGGAAATTGCTATAATGCCTTCGAGGCTATCGAATTCTTGCAATCGGCCCCGGTTGATCTATTGTTTTTAGATATCAACATGCCCAAGTTCTCCGGTTTCGAGATGCTCAAAACCTTGGCCACACCTCCAAAAGTGATCGTAACCTCGGCTTATCAAGAATATGCCCTCGAAGGGTATGCCCTAAACGTTATCGATTACCTATTAAAACCATTCTCCTTTGAACGTTTTGTGCAAGCAATCAACAAACTTAATGCTGTTGCAACCACCTCCAAAACTTTGGAGAATACCGTACTACCCCAACGACTCTTTATCAAGGGAGACAAAAAACAACATCAAATCAATTTGGACGATTTGTTGTATATCGAAGCCTTTGGCAACTATTGCAAGGTATATCTAGAGGATACCATGATCGTGACCCTTCAAAAAATCTCCGACTTTGAAAAAAAATTACCCGCTACCATTTTTATCAGGGTTCATAAATCGTTTGTGGTTTCCAAACCAAAAGTTACCGCCATTGAGGGAAATTTGATCCTGCTCGGCACACATAGCGTACCGATCGGCCAAACCTATAAAAAGCTGATCCGAAAATGGTTTGATGGGTAGTCTACCTTTTTTCATGGGCCGGTAACATCAGTTACATCCTACATGAGCAATAAAGTGTTATTTTAGTGTCTAATAGCACATTGTTCAAATGAAAAGACGAAATTTTGTACAACACACCCTTCTAGGAGGCCTGGCCGCTGCATTGGGAACCGAGTTGGTTTTTGGAACCAACCTACCCAAAAATTACATTCCGTTAGGACTGCAAGATCCCGACCCGTTCCGTTTGTTCCAAAAAGATGCCCGCATGACCGTGCTGAACCAAAAACCCTGGAATATAGAGGCTAAAGCACATTTATTGGATGATAAGGTAACGCCCAATAAGTACATGTTTATACGAAATAACGGGCTGATTCCCGAAAAAATCGATGCCGACACCTGGACCTTGACCATCGATGGGGAATCGGCAAAAGCGCAAAAGACCTATTCGCTTGCCGAACTCAAATCAAAGTTCAAACAGCATACCTATCAGCTCACTTTGGAATGTGGCGGCAACGGCCGCAGTGAATTCGACCCGCCCGCCAAAGGCAATCAATGGACCGTTGGAGCGGTTTCCTGCGCTAAATGGACAGGTGTGCGCTTACGGGACGTGTTGGCCGATGCCGGTATCAAGGACGATGCCGTATATATCGGATACCACGCAGCCGATCAACACCTCAGCAGAGACCCTGATAAAGAACCGATATCAAGAGGCGCTCCAATGTCAAAAGCCTTACAGGACGAAACTTTACTGGCTTTTGAAATGAACGGAGACCCCATTCCCCTCGCTCATGGTTTTCCCTTGCGACTGGTGGCAGGCGGTTGGCCGGCATCGGTATCGGGCAAATGGATCAATCGCATTAGCATACGCAATAAAGTGCACGACGGCCCTAAAATGACGGGGACCGCTTATCGGGTGCCCTGTGAAACGGTCGCACCCGGGGCTAAGGTGGCCGACGAAGACATGTGTATCATTGAATCGATGCCCGTAAAATCGTTGATTACCTACCCAAGATCCGGCGCTACGATCAAAGAAGGGAAAAAACTAACGATACGAGGGCATGCATGGGCAGGTGAATTGACCGTTGCGAAAATGGAATACTCCCTTGATTTTGGCGCCACTTGGACCACGTGCCCTGTTGAAAAACCCGTCAATCGCTTGGCATGGCAGCATTTTACCACGACCATTGGATTTCCCAAAAAAGGGTATTACGAGGTATGGGCCCGGGCAACGGACAGCAACGGAAGGGCACAACCGATGGTATTACCGGGTTGGAACCCCAAAGGGTATTTGAACAATGCCTGTCACCGTATTGCGATCAAAGTTGTTTGATATGGGCAACAACGTGAAACATATTAAGAAGGGACTTGCAATGCTAGTGCTGCTGGGCTTGGTCGTTGGTTGTATTTATCTCATTACGACACGGGGAAAAGAAACGGAGTATATGAAAGTTCCCGAAGTGGATCCCGACCGAATCGAAGATGGAATTCATGTGCGCACCGGACTTATTGAAGCGGACGGACTTGCGGAAGTAGTGACCCATTGTACCAGCTGTCATTCAGCGCAACTGGTTACCCAAAACCGTATGGACAAAGAAGGTTGGATCGCGACCATACGTTGGATGCAGGAGACCCAAAATCTATGGGACCTGGGGGCGAATGAAGCGATTATCGTAGATTATCTGGTCACCAATTACCCCCCAGTGAAAAAAGGAAGACGACAGGCCTTACAAGATGTGGAATGGTACGTGCTGGAGGAATGAGAGAAGGGGGCAAGTTCAAGGGGCAAGTGTCAAGTGCAAGAATCAAGTGCAAACTCAAATACAAACTCAAATGTCAAATACAAATACAAATACAGTGTGGACGTTAGACGTAAAAAGTGCAAGGGGCAAGTGCAAGGGGCAAGTGCAAGGATCAAGTGCAAGGATCAAGTTCAAGAATCAAGTGCAAGTTCAAATGTTTGAGGTTTGAGGTTTGAGGTTTGAGGTTTGAGGTTTGAGGTTTGAGGGAAAAAGTAAATTCAAATACAAATGTCAAATTCAAACACAAAACGGAGTACTGTCTACTGCTCGACAAACTCAAATACAAATTCAAAACGGAGTACTGAGTACTGTTCACTGTTCACTGATTACTGATTACTGTTCACTGCTTGATAAACTCAAATACAAATATCAAATTCAAACACAAAACTGAATACTGTTCACTGTTTACTGTTCACTGCTCGACAAACTCAAATACAAATATCAAATTCAAACACAAAACCGATTACTGCTTACTGCTCACTGTTCACTGTTCACTGTTCACTGTTCACTGTTCACTGTTCACTGATTATTGTTGATTGAATTCAGGGTGACTGTGGGAAAAAGCGATAAAAAAATTGCATCATGGAAAAATATCTAGAAGCCTTCACCAACTCCTTTATGGGAAGCGTGCAATGGACCTGGAAATCGATTGTATTCGAGGTACCCTGGTATACGAATTACTTTTGGGGATTGATTGTTATTTCCTTGGTTGTTTGGATGTTGGAAATCGCTTTCCCATGGCGAAAAAATCAGGCTATTTTTAGAAAAGACTTTTGGTTGGATGGTTTTTATATGTTCTTTAATTTCTTTGCTTTCTCGATCGTCATTAGCGGGTTTTATAGACTAATGGAATTGTTCTTTTCCGATATCGGGCTTTCCTATGCATCCCTTGCTCTTATGAACCTAAGCACCTTGCCACAATGGGCACAATTGCTTGTATTTTTTGTAGTACTCGATTTTGTTCAGTGGTTTACCCATACCCTGCTCCACCGATTTCCGGTGTTATGGAATTTTCACAAAGTGCATCACTCAGTAAAAGAAATGGGATTTGCCGCCCACCTACGCTACCATTGGATGGAAAATGTGCTGTACAAACCCCTGAAAGTATTCGGGGTCATGATCCTGGGTGGTTTCGAGCCCGAACAAGCGTACATCGTTCATTTTATCGCCATCACCATCGGTCATTTAAACCACGCGAACCTTAAAATGAGTTGGGGGCCTTTGAAATACGTTCTTAACAACCCCGTAATGCATTTATACCATCATTCGTATGTGTTGCCAGAAGGAAAAAAAGGAGTGAATTTTGCCATTAGCCTGAGTCTGTGGGACTACCTTTTTAAAACCAATTATATCCCCGAAGACAGCGGTACCATACCCTTGGGATTTCCTGGGGACGAACACTTTCCAACGGACTTTGTACAACAGAACTTGTACGGGTTCGGGAAGGAGGAAAAGGATGCGAGACGGGAGAGGTGAGATGTGAAAAACAAGTGCAAGTGCAAGTGTCAAGTTCAAGTTCAAATGTTTAAGGTTTGAGGTTTGAGGTTTGAGGTTTGAGGTTTGAGGTTTGAGGTTTGAGGTTTGAGAAAAAAATAAATTCAAATTCAAATGTCAAATTCAAACACAAAACGGAGTACTGCCTACTGCTTGACAAACTCAAATACAAATTCAAAACTGAGTACTGTTTACTGTTCACTGTTCACTGTTCACTGTTCACTGAAAATCAAACAGAACAAAAAAAGCCGCACTGACGAATCAATGCGGCTTTTCCAATTATGGCAAATTGTACTTAATCGATCACAATCTGTTTGGTATCGGTCCAGTTGGATCCTGATATCCGTAGAATATACACTCCGCTCGAAAGCTGGTTCAATTCATAGTCGATCACATCACGACCTTTTGTAATATCAAGTACCTTGGGCTGGTTTACCATTCTACCAGAGTTCAATTCATACAAGCTAAGGCTTACCTGCTCTCTCATTACAGGGAATGCACCTGCACTGTTCGCAACGCCCGTATCGGTATTGATCACCATTTGTATGGTGCTACCTGCTTTCGCGGGCATCGGGAAAATCGACGCTAGCTTGTTCGCATCGTTGGCACGTATCCCATCGGCATTACAGCCTGCATCAGGGAACTCCAAGATAAACTCGGCGGCACCTTCACATCCGTCAGGGCTCACCCATGAAACAGTATACAAACCAAAGTCATCGCCATCCAATCCGAAGATCGATACGGCATTGTTGTAAGGTACCTGATCGGCGCCTCGTACACTGGTACCGCCATTCGCCATATTGAATGTAAATACCCAATCGGCAAATACGGTGGTGGCACTATCGCTATCTTCATCGCCGGGCATCACCATACGAATGATCATATCATCACCCAAACAGGCGGCCGTTTCATTTCCGGTAATATAGCTACCATCCTGATCACGCGGACGGATCTTGTACTGAAGAATCAATGGACAAAGTGATTTCAAACCACAGTCGATCGTTAGGTCATCTTCAATTTTTACCTCGAAACAAGCGGTTACCCCATTTTCATCCGCATTGGAATCTAGGGCAGTATCGCCACCGGCAAAAGGTGTCGTAAATTCAAAGCCACCAGGGATATCACCAAACTTGATGTAGTACGATCCTGAATTCGGGCAAATCTCAAACTGAAAATATCCAGGATCGCCGTTCGGGCTATCCGCCGTAACGGTACTGGCCACTTCTTCCCCTTCACAGGTAAACAAGGTAACAGTTACCCCGTTTACACCGGGCTCACCTTCATCTTGGATACCGTTTTGGTTTTCATCGATCCAAACAAAATCCCCGACGATCAAAGGCGCATCGACCATGACCATGGCCCCCGCAACATCTAAGGAAGCACATAACTCTCCTCCACCTTGTACCAACAAGCTGTTTACGTCTACACCGGTGGTTTGCCCGGGGACTACCACACTTAAGGGATCAAAAGATGCAGGATACACGAAAGTATGTATCGTATATTTTCCCGGTTCGTTTACCGTAAATTTCGGAGTATCGGAAAGGTCTTGAATGACCAAATCGGCACCGGAGGTAAGCACATAAGCCACGAGATACCCTTCTGGTACGTGTTGGTTTCCATCGGGAGTAGCAGAGATCATTACCCCATCTTCCTCGATACAAACGGCATCGGCATCGGCAGTAATCGTACCGGCATTGGGGTCGGTAATGGTTACTACTACCTCATCCATCGCTTCACAATCGTTACAATCGGCAACCATTACTTTGTAGGTACCGCTTTGATCCACTGTGATTGTTTTTTGATTGGCATCTCCTACAATGTTACCATCTTCGGTCGTCCAAACATAGGCAACATCGCTGCTAAAATTAATAGGCTCACAGGTTCCCAGTTTCACATTGATATCGCCATTCTCGTAATACCCATCGCCCCCGCTGATCATCAACCAACCAGAAGCGCCAAAACCTTCGCGGGTTACATCGGCACCATCCCCGATTTGAAAGGCAGGGCCTTTTCTAGTAACCTCAAAAGTACCGTGCAATTCGGAGACAATCGTTCCCGTTGTGGTCGTATAGTACGCCCAATCGGATGTGTCATGTTCGGAGCACCAATTCTCTTTTGGACTGTCTTGGGGTGGGGTGATCGTATACCCTGAAAAGGTCACATCTACCGAGATATTGTCGGTTCCGTTGGAAGCAACAGCCGTATAATGGGCTGTACCGTCGTTATACGTCTTAAAAGAAGAGCTGGTCGCTACAAAACGATTGTCGATATCGTTTTCAATCCATACTTCCTCTATGTTCTGCCCGTTTGAACCACATTTGGCACTTTCCTCGATCGGATACTCACATCCGCCGGGACAGGCAGAAGGGTTTTCGACCGTTGCCGTTAACTCGACCGTATCTTCACTACATACCTCCACATCGTCCCCAGCAGCAACCGCGAGGTTACATGCGGCCACACAGTCACCCAATTGGATGTTCACATCACCGGTAGTGTAAAAACCATCTCCTCCGCTAATATCGAACCAGCCGGAAGCACCAAAACCCTCGCGGGTCACATCGGCACCATCGCCCAATTGAAAGGCGGGGCCTTTGCGCACCAGGGTAAAAGTACCATGGTTCTCGGAAACAATGGTTCCCGTAGTCGAGGTATAGTATACCCAACCGGACGTATCGTGCGGAGAACACCAGTTCTCTTTCGGACTGTCTTGGGGTGGGGTGGTGGTATACCCGGCAAAGATAATATCGACCGTTACCGTATCGCTCCCATTGGACACTACGGAAGTATAATGCGCCGTACCGTCATCATAGGAAATAAACGACGAACGGGTCGTCATTGAAAAAAAGTTGTCATAATCGTTCTTAAGCCATACTTCGGCCAAGTCTTGATTGGCGCATCGTGGGGATTCCAGAATGGGATACTCACATACCGGCAGCGCCGTAGGGGGCGCAGGTAATGCTTCTAGGGCATTTCCGTTAGAGGCCGCCATCGCCGCGAGCGGCAAGGACAAGGCTACCAACGAAAAGAGCCGTTTTAGGGTTGTAGTAGTGTAGTTTCTAATCATATTTAGTTCGGTTTACTCGATAATCGAGGTTAATAATGCCCGATGCTCGCCCGACCAGTATTCTTGCGGACGCACTCCGAGGTGTTTTGCTTCTGATTGCTCACGATTCGTCTTAGGACGAAAAGTAGCACACCCGGCTAAGGGTGCGGAATTCATGGTGTTTCTGATATTGAATATGCAGCTCGATTGCTATACGAGGAATCATAGCCGCAAAAAGTGTAGCGTATTCTTCTAAATCATACAGTAGTGGTTAGGGTTCGACGTTCAAAGTAACCACCATTTTAACATTTATTTGGTATTTGAGGAGGGAGATCGTTGAATCGAAGAAAAATGTCTACCAGTGGGGTCACAATTTACTGATTTGTAGGAAAATACAAATTCGCTAGTGAAGGTATCATCGGCAAAACGCTTGGTTTTATCGATGAAAGGTACAAACTGTTGAACCAGCTATTGCAAGCCTATTTCCCGTCGTTCCGGAATCGCTTTGAACAGAAAAACGACTTTGGAAATTGTTATCTATATTAATTTTAACATTATTTTTAAAGTAATTTCATTATATTTTGAGGAATTAACTTACGTTTTTGTTTAACCCCTTAAATTTTAGTCTTATGAAAATGATGAAAAGTGTATTGGCCCTTTGTGTTTTTGGCTCCCTGGTCGCGTTTGGTACCCTTCCGGCAATGGAGGAAGGTGCGGAACCCATTACAACAACCTCCGTTGCCCCCGATGCGACGCCTCCCTTGACCGGTACGGCGGCCGAACTACTGGAGGAACTGAACTGTTTGGAATCGGATGAAGCGGTTGCAGCCTTTTTTAAGGAACACTACGATTTTGAATCGGAGCTGTTGGAAACCTCTGGCAGCCTAGTTTCCGGTGGGTGTGGATCCTGGATTACCGTGGCACGCTGTGTGCAATACCGAAAATGTTGGGTAGGCACGACTTCAAACGGTACCAAGTACGGTATCTATTACCAAAATAGGTTCACCTGTTGAAGCATGGCCCCATAAAAATACCTCTTGGTTCCATACGCTGCGATGTAGGTATCG
Source organism: uncultured Flavobacteriaceae bacterium (assembly GCA_947500385.1). Lineage (GTDB taxonomy): Bacteria > Bacteroidota > Bacteroidia > Flavobacteriales > Flavobacteriaceae > Pelagihabitans. The sequence continues at coordinate 58,905 of CANMSA010000018.1, forward strand.
AAAGTAGGTGTTAAATACTTATAAAGAATTCTTTACTTATTGGTACCATACAGTGTTCTGCGTTCTCGTATTGCCAATGACGACAAGAATTCTTTATTTTTTTGGTCTATTCGGTATAATCGGTACGGCACCCGACGGAGTCGAGCGCTAGCGGGGTATTCTAATTTCACTCCTCAAGAATTTCTTTACTAGCTTCTTTCCCACTCATTATCATTCGTATTTCATCACTTAATTTCGCAATAAAGAAAATTCTTGGACCTCCTTTTATTTTAATAAAAAAAGAATTTAAAAAATAGGAAACTTTCACCACTTTGTGTAAAGGAATTGTCTTATTAGTATAGATACCTTTATAAACCAACGAATTATCCTTTAAGTAAATCGATTTAGGTTTTTTCGCCATGAACAATAAAATTGTCCCGACTACAAAAAGCATCAGAGAAGGAATATAATCCTTAACAAATAGGAATACCAGAGAACTCGAGAAAAACATCATACTTTTCATGAAGAGGATGATTTTAATTGGCACTGTCAAAGGCGAACTTATTCTTTTCATTGTTTAGTAATTGCACCCTTCGCTAGCGCTCGTCTCCGACGAGTGCCCAGCCACGCAATAGGCTAAAAGACTATCCCAAAAACCCAATGGCATCTATTTCAAAAGCAGGGTCTTCATTAGCAATGTTCCTTGCACTACTATATTTCCATTGCGTTGGGACGGTAACAAAACCAGCCTGGACCGGATTGTTGTGAATATAATCAATCTTCTGTTGAATCACCTTGGCACTCCATAACTCGATCGGTTTATTATGATGCTGCCAAAATTGTCTTTTGACAATATTACTTTTCTTTTTTCCTGCTCGTTCGAACATCCATAAAAGCCATTCTTTTCTGCTTTCTTGCGGATTTCCCTGGATAGCTTTAACTATTTTTTTGGAAGTGTATTTTTTGAAATCACCTATTACACCGGAAGGGTTTTCCTTTGTTGAACGAAATACGAAATGCACATGGCTGGGCATAAAACAATAAGCAAACAGTTCCAGGCCCTTTTCCTTTCTGCAATAGGAAACACTTTCTCCTCAGCTGGCGCGAGCGTCGCGCTCGTGACCACAATACTCCTACCTCAGTGTTTACAACATTCCCAAATGTATTCCTTTATTATCAATATCAACTACAGTAGTATCTTCTGCATAATTTCGGGCACTACTATACTTCCAAGCGATTGGATCGGTTACGAAACCCTGTTCTACGGGGTTGTTGTGTATATAGTCTATTTTTTGTTTTATCACCTTTCCGCTCCAAAGTTCGATTGGTTTATTGTGTTGTTGCCAAAATTGTCTTTTGGCAACATTATTTTTCTTTTTTCCAGCTCGTTCCATCATCCATAAAAGCCATTCTTTTCTGCTTTCTTGTGGGTTTTCTTCTATCTCTTTGATCAATTTTCTAGCCGTGAAACCTTTAAAGTCCCGCAGTAGACCGGATGGGTCTTCCCTATCCGATCTAAAAACGAAATGTACATGGCTCGGCATAAAACAATAGGCAAATACCTCCATGCCTTTTTGCAAACGACAATGGGTCATGGCCTCCTCCAAAATCGAAAAATAGACTTGCCTTGTAAAGACATCTATCCAAAAGACGGTGGCAAAACTGATAAAATAAGCAGCAGTTGGGTTTCTGAATTTATATTTCCTACTCATTGCCGAAAGGTATACTGCTAAACTGAAATAAGCTTGCAGTATGGACTTTTAATCAAATCAATTGCCATAATGGCCCCAACGCTCCCTGAGTGTCTCGCCCGCGCTTTTGTAACTAACGGTTGCCTGAAAATTAAAATACCCACAGCACTGCTGCCGCGGGTATTATTCAATTCTTTGACTCTTACGCCTTTTACTCAGAACGGTACGAGCGTGACGCTCGCACTAGCGATTCGTTTTGCTCGCGCCAGCAGGGGGGAAACCCTCCATTGAGACGGCACGCAGGTTGGCCAATGCACTGAACGTTACCCTGGATTACTTGGTAGGCGACAGTGATACGGTTCTCTTCGATAGGGATGTGACCAAACGTATAGAGGCCATCGTCAATATGGACGGTGAGGATAAAATCGCATTGTTCAAGATCATAGATGCTTACATACGTGACTTCAAGGCTAAAAAAGCTTACGCATAAAAAAACCACAACTTTCGCTGTGGCCCTTATTCATTTCTTTAACTCTTACTCACAACGCTACGAAGTTGCAAACTTCGCAGAGCGGGAGATTACTCTCGCGCTAGCGCGAGGAGAGTATCCTTAACATAAACTTTTTTTGCAAAGTAAATCTTACGTTCTTTCATGTCAAAAGAATCCTGACTTATTTCATTCGGCTTTATCTCATTATTTTCAGATAAAAAACCTCGAATATACTTTGTACCCGGTTCATTGAATTCCAAACCAAATGATACATAAAGGTTGTACTTCTCATGATTATCTAGAATTCCCTCTTTTTTGATGCTGGGCAATGTATCCCATTCCACTTCCTTTATATTAGAAAAATCTTCATTAATATCACTTAAAGATCCTTTGGGGATACCAACAAATACATCAGATTTGTACGATAAAAGAGGCTCTTTTAAATTCACCAGAATCTTAACCGGCTCATAAATGTTGACTGTATCTTTGGAAAGTCTAAATTCCAAATAATTACCCTTACCCACAATTGTATCTTCTTTCTTGTCAAAATGCCAACCTTGATTCAAGTATTCTTCTCCTCCTAAATTTATATACTGTAAAACTTCGGATAGCGTTCCGCCTGGTCTATACAAAAACCATTTGCCTATCCTATTGCCATTAATAAAAGTAAGACCCTCTCTTTGTTTTGAGCCGTCAGGAAAATATTCAATAATTCTTAGGGTATCATTGGCATGATAGTACTTGGTTTTATTTACAATGTTTTTGGGTTCTTCATAGTAGTATTGTGAGGAATCAACTTTTTCCCCAGCTACATAACTGTGGACTTCTTTAAGTCCACCCGTTTCATAATATTCTTTATAGACTCCTTCTATTTGGTCGTTTTCTAAAATATAATCAGTCTTAATCGAACCATTTTCGTAATATTCTTTTTTCCTCGATTCACACGATATTAGAAGTGCATAAATCAAGAACATACTAACTATCTTTTGCATCTATTCAAATTTTTTCTTTACAGTTACACTATCTATATCGTCGCCAGACAACATAAGTTTTATCGCTTCGTTAGCATTCTTGCTCCCAACTGGATCTTCATTTATAAACCCTCTCATTTCAGGGTCTTTGGTTGAAAAACCTTCTACCATATATGTTAAGGTATCGGGCTCATTAGCATTTCCGCTCATGATTGTTGAAACAGCATCTACAGCTTTACTCCCTTTTTTAAATCCACCACTATTTTTCCTGCCACTTTCAGCTACGCTTCTTCCCATCGATGTTTTGCTTGGTCCTGTATTAGATGGTCCGCTTTTAGTTGAAAACTTCATTTTGTTAGCATTTTTTGAAGCATTTCCCGCTGACTTTAAGGCATCACCATCAATAAAATCATGGCGACCACCATCGGTAGTATCACTATCATCCCCTGCGCTATCTTCAACTAATATAGTAATCCTATCTTCTTCTGAAGTCCTTTTCCTATCTCCCGAGACCCAATCACTGGTTGCATCACCTTCTATATTAACTGCATCCACTGATGCCAAGGCACTTTTAATATCATTGTTCATAGACTTCAATCCATTAACCATGCTTTTTAAAGTCTCCTTGAACTCCATTTTGAATATTCCCCAACGAGATGAGCAATCCTCCCCTTTAGGACATGGCATCATACCATCGTAATCAATAAAATATATCGGATTATCGAACGCATAGTTATAGGGCGAGTGCCTACGCATCTGCTCGGCCAACGGATCTAGGTTCATCCATCTACCCAATGCAGGGTCATAGTTCCTTGCTGTAATATCATACCAATTAAGATTCAGCTCTTCTTGAAATTCCTTGCCGCCGAACATAAAACGTTTCGCGACCGAGTTACCCAATGGACTTATATTACCGTTATAGCCACGATGCGATAATCCATAAGGGTAGTAATTGGTTTCCTTGATGATTTCCGTTGCAGGATCAATGGTTCCGTTCCCATCAGCATCCGTATACGATAATCTTATATTTTCCAAATGGTCTTTGAACCTGTATACATAGGAATAGTTCCCATTGTCCACGTCCACATAACCTTCAGGGGTATTGAAGAACTGCAACGTTCCACCTTCATAGACATGGTTCCCAGTGTATTCCGTATATGCTCCGTTGCTCGCGGTCTTTTCCAATTTCATACCAGCGGCATCATAAACGTAGTTTATCACACCACCACTACTGAAACTCACCTGCACCGGAAGGTTCAAATGGTTATAGGCGATACTTGTTATCCCCTTGTTGGCATCGGATGTCATGTTGCCGTTAACATCATAGGTATAATCGTTAGAAGTATCCGTAGCCGTATTCACCGCATCGTCCTTAAAACCATATTGGTCCGTAGGAGCTGCATCGGCAACCTTTGCCAATTGGTTGCTGTTCGGAAAATAGGAATAGGTAAGGTCGTCCATGACACCCCAGTTGCTATTGATATTGAGATCAGGGTTTTCCACTACCCAACCATCGCGTTTCAAATCCTTTATATTCCCGTTCTTATCATAGCCTACGGAAGAAAGGTCAAGCTTGCCTGTATTGTCAGTAGCCTCAGTAATACGATTAAGCGCATCATAGGTATAGGTATACTTCTTAAGGCTGTTGTCCGTATTTTGAGTGCGCCAGTAAATCCTAGAGATGTTTCCATTATATAAGGCTTCGGCGCCAGCATCAGGGGCGTTATACATAATGACCTGGTTGTAAAGATCGTCGCGCATGTTCCCCGGTTCGTTAATGCTGGTAAGCCAACCCCTTATATTGTACTCGTAATCCACTTTCTGCAGATGGTCCTCAGTGGTATTTCCCACTTTCTTTTCGACCAACTGCCCAATACCATCATATTCATTGAGAGCGATTAACTCAGTATTGCCGCCCAGTTCTTGCAACTGGCGTTTGAGCCGGCCCTGGTGGTCGTATTCCATCAAATCTACCGTTACTATGGGGGCATTCGTACCTCGGGTATGGGTCGTTTTGACCTTTAAGGGTTTGCCCACAAAGTCCAGCTCGGTCTCTACCACATCCTCGGTATCGAGATAGCTATTTTCACTTTTGGTATAGATCGGCCGCCCTTTTTGGTCATAGGCGGTGAGCGTAGTGATCCAATCGTTTTCGCCCAGTACCCGTACCTTGCTAACGGTGGCCAGCCCCTGCACCTGATCGGTCACCGCCTGACCGTAGATACTCCCTGTAGGTTTGGCGATGCCATCACGGGTAGTATTATAACCATCGTAATAGTTAATGGTATGCAATTCCCCATAGCTGCTGTTAGGATAGCCTGTGTTCGTATAGCCAACACTGGTGCCATCGATCGAGGTGCTGCCATTGGAGACCCAGAGGTCTCCGGTATACGCATCCACCAAGGTCTGGTGTGATTCTCGATCGTCACTACTGTTGATAAAACCGGTATAGGCCACTCGCCCGTGCCGATCGTATTTGGTATAGAGCCATTTGCCATCATTTTTCAGATTGGCATCTTGGGTCATCACCGGTTGATCCAGTTTGTTGTATACGATATACTCCCAACCCTTTCCTGGAATCTTCTTTTCCACCAAACGATTGCGAAGGTCGTAACGGTATTGGTAGCCCAGATCGGTCATATTCGCAGTGCTCCCGTTCATTTTTGGGCTCAGCACATAGGTAAGGTTCCCAAAATCGTCGTAGATATAATACGTATCATGGGTCGTGGTATTATAGGTACGTTTGAGCACTACCTGCCCGTTTTTGTTGGTAAACTCTTCGGTGGTATGGTCATTGCCGCTGGTCCAGTTTTCGTCTTTGGTCACCGTTTTAGTGAGTTCTCCCGCGGCATAGTTCCCCGGTGAAGAAACCGCCGGTACGTAAACGCCATCGGTGAGAGTCGTGGTGACATCAAAGCGTTTTACCTCGGCGGCGGTATTGGTGGCATACTCGAATTTAATCTCGTGCCCTCCACCGATCCGCCAGTCCTCCCCCGGAGCGCCTTGTTGCAGTACCCGGTTTAAAGGAGAGGCCTCAAAGACCTTTTCCGAGAAGGGGTTGCGATTGTTCGTATTGAGATCCTGCGGATAATTCGCGTAGTAATAGTCCCCTGTCTTCCCTTCGGTACCACTGCGCAGCTGTCCAAAACCGGTGGTGGGATCTTCATAAGGCAAGAATTCCTGTACCATGCGGCCGTAATCGTCATAGGCCATATGGGTCACCAAGTCCTTAACACCGCCCGAGGCCTTGAGCTGTTGTTGTTGCAACCCTCTGCCGAGCCCATCGAAATAGGTGATGGATTCATGCACATCGGCCTCTAACGCACTGGACGCCGTAAAGTTGTCCATCGCCTTTTGATACACCCGTGTGAAAATATAGTTTTCATCGGTAAAGGCACTGGGTGTCGTATATGAAGGCTGTGGCAGGGGCGCTACTCCGATCACCGCCGAAAAGATGGCTCCGTTCCTAATATGCACCCCCGGGTTCAGGGTAATGCATTCGGAAGCGTTCAAATCGTCTGACTGCCCCGGATTTAAGATAAAGGAAGTTTGCCCGTTTTCAGGGCGAACAAGATTGGTTTCTTGTGAAAAAACAACAAGTCCCAAGCTCAAAAATACGAAGGTAGATAGTAGTTTTTTCATGGTCTATTGTTGGTTTTTAAAGTGGTATTCATAATCGCTTACGAGTTTTCCGGCATCGTCCTTCACGGTCTTGAGCCTATTGCGGGCATCGTATTCAAAGGTATTCGTATACCCTCTAGGGTCGGTTATCGTGGCTACCCCGACCAGTGGTTTGTAGGTATAGGTGGTGATCATCGCCTGTGAGAGGGCTGTATTGCTTCGCAGGGCATCGATCGCCGTGATATCGGTCTCGTCGAAAGTGGCCAGCCCTGCTTCGTTAGTACTCAGCGCCGTTGCCACCTCGGCCTTGGTCACCCCCTCGATCTTGGCAATCGGGTAACGGTCGTCATACCCCCAAAGGTAGACGGTGGTGGGACCGTTCTCTTGTTTTGCCATTCGGAGGTTGCCGTTCTGATAAAAATCGAAGGTCACCCGGTCCTCCTGGGCGCTGACATCTTTCTTGGTCTTGATAACGGTGGGTAGTACCGCCGCCCCGAAGGTCCCATAGGTGTTCTCCCGGGAAGACATTAATTGGTTCCCATCAACCTTCACCGTCTCCGTTTTGACTACTTCGACCAAACAGTTCTTATTGATCAAACTATTGATATTTTCATCGGTCGGGTAGCGATAGGTGGTCTCATAGACCTCTCCCTTGCTATCGGTCATTGTTTTTTTTCTGGGCAGATAGAGCGAACCGGTACTCTCGTCATAGGTCGTCTCTTCTACGGAAGTGACCGTGCCTTCGGGGTAAACTGTCTCGGTCTTGGAATAGTTGACGCCGCCATAAGCCCCGTTGGCAAAAGTCGTGGTCGCCTTAAAGGGCGCCCAGGCACGGCTCAATACCTCTTCATAGCCCTCGGCAATGGGGTTTGTGATATAAGCTGGAGGTACACACCCTTGTTCAGGGGATGGTGGGTTGCAGTTCCAACTATCAAGATATACCAGTTTATAAAAGTCATTGTTGGGGTCTGAATCTCCTGTATTGAACCCTTTGATCAAAATGGTCTTCCCAAAATATTCTTCTCCACTGGAGACCACCAGACTATGAATTTTGATTGGACGATCGATCGTCTCGTAATAATCGATCTCTTCCCGGGCCACCGTATCGTTCGCCAGATTCTTCATCGTCTTTTTCATGACATTGCCTGCTCGAAGACTGGGGATGAACATATTTTCATAGGGAGCCGTGTTGCGTGGTGTAGTACCTTGGCTCCCGGCATAGTATTCGTAGGTAGTGCTGCCTATATTAGTATTGCCACTGGTACGCGTTTCGGTAACCAAACAATAGGAAATATAGGGTTCGGAACCGCGTGCAAAGGTCGCTTGGCGTACCAATTGGCCCTTGTTCCCATTTTGGGTGGTGCCCGATCGGCCATCGATCAGATCGATCGCATAGTTAACCGTACCCGTGCTTTTATCTTCACTGTCGGTATAGGTATATTGTTTTTGTTGTGCGATTTCATTCGCCTTGGTATAGTCGGTAATCGAAGCGATACGGTTGCCGCCTACCGCAATGTTCTGATACACAAGGTTGTTCGAAGTTTTGATAAGACGTAAGCTGGAATTGCCATACTCATTGGTGGCGCCATCGGGTCCCACTACGATGATGGCGGCATAATTCCCCTCGGTCAGGTTCATGGTACTGGTCTCACTGGCGTATAAAAAACGACTTTCATTACCGCCTATATTTTGAAAATCACAATAATTCTGGAAAGGCGGAGAGTTTTCATCGAGTTTCACAATAATTGCCAGGGCCTCGCTCGAGGTGGCGGTGTATATTAGATCATAGACTCCGGCTCCGGTAGCAAGAATGGTAAAATTATCGATTTTCATTTTTGGATCCAAAGGTGGCGCAAAACGGTCATCGCATAGATTGCCATCCTCATCCCTATTGAGCTCGGGGGTGGTAAGGCTGAATTCATTGATCTCCAAGTTGAGCGGTGCAATGCTAAAAGGGCTGGGAACCAGTTTGTTTACATCGTGGCTCTCATACTCGTATATGGTATGGCCCTTGGTGGGGTAGGTGACCTTTTCGAGCATGCCGATGCGCATGGCCGCCGAATTGGGCTCCCGGTCTGCCCCTGCAAAGGTCAGGTTGTCGGTCTCATAAAAGGGAAAAAGGGTGCTGTTCCCAGCCGCATTGTAATACCCATAATAATCCTGGTCGAAACTGAATCGAGAGGGCAGATTATCGGGCACATGGTATTCGAAGGCGAAGGTCTCATAGTCGTTATCGTCCGTTCCCTTGATGGTATAACCGTTGAGTTTTAGGCGGATGTCGTAGTAATTCTTGGTGAATCCTCCACTACCGGGTACCTGCCCGTCGAGATTAAAATAGTCATCATTGTCGAAAACAATGCTCTTGAGCTCGGTTCCTTCGTTGTTGAAAAGATCTATAGAGGCCAAACGAGAGTTCACCACACTGGTGGTCACATCATAGCGGTCCCCGAAGTTGAAAGTGGCCAGGGTCTTGCTATTGTGAACGATGCCAGTCATGAATTTCTGCTTGATCTTAGTGGTCACTTCGCTGAATTTCGCTACTGGCGGATTGGGGTAATTGGTTACATTCGGCAGCAGTTCGGTGGTTCCGGAACCTGCAGCGGTGGCGAAGGCTAAATTGTCAGAAGTCCCGGCCTGTTTGTAGGAGAACTCGAAGGTATCCTTGCCGTTCTTGGAAATGACTTTGGTCAATAGCCAGGAGGAGGCGAATCGAGTATTGCCAAAATCCCCGAGGAGATCACCCCCTGAACCGTCCTCGGCAATCGCATCGTTGGCATTGGTACGGGTAGTCTCCTCGATTTCCTCAAAGAAATACTGGGTGCCGTCTTCGCCAGTAATCTTCCAGCCCGCTATATAGTTTGGTGTGGTGGCAGAGAGGTAGGGTTCCACTTTGATACGGGGATTGTTCATGACCCTAGGCACATTTACGCCGCTTACTCTTTCGAAAACGATCGTTTCGTTCAGGCCCATGACATTCAGACTAAAATAATCGGCCTGGGTTTCTACGTAGTTTGTATTCACCAAGTAGAGGAACTCCGCGTAGCGCTTGGCATCGGCCGCCGTGTCGAAGGTGAGGTTGGCATGGCTATCGGTCATCAGCATGTTTACATAGCTCTCTGCCTCGATGGCCGTGGCATTGTCATTGAATATCGTTTTATAGGCGTTGTCGACCGCAATATAATCGTCCGGTAAGCCATTGGTAGTACGTGAAATACGCCCTCCTGCATTCAGGTTCCAGGAAAGCCCCACCCAGCTGGCCTGTTGCTCTACCGGTATACCGGAAGCATCATAGGTCAGGGAGATGGGTACGCTCATCTCGCGCCCTTCAATGGTACATAGACTTTGGTTGATTTGTGGTACCCCTGTGAACATGCTCACCTGGGTATCGCCATATTTGGCAAAGGCCGCTGCCTCGGGAGAGTTGGGGATGTTGACCATTTTTGAGACCTCCCCAGAATAGAAATCGGGTTCTTCCTGCGCAAACATGGTCAATGTGAGGCATGAAATTAGGAGTGTTAATAGCTGTTTTGTATTCATCTGCTGTACTGTTTTAGTCTTTGTTTTCTTCTTTGGTCTCTTTTGATGGCCGATTATCTATCATCTTTTTGAGTGCTGCGATCTCTTTCTGCTGTTGCAGGGTATAAAGGGTCAATTCTTCGATTTTTTCCAACAACAGCCTGTTCATTTCTCCCAGTTCGATCCCGTTGGCCTCCACTTCAGCGGCGGAGGGTATATTGATCAGATGCCCCTTTTCGGTAATGTGATGCTCTACCTCTTGTAGCGTTGGTAGTGAGTAGTCTTTTTCAAAGACATAGTCGGCCCAACCGGTTTCTACTTTGATTTCTTTAGAACGTATTTTCCCATTTACGGCCAGTTTCCAATCAGATCCGGGATCCTCGGTGCCGATGCCGACGTTTCCCGAATTGTAGTGGATACCGTTGGTGTTGGTGGCCCAAATGCCACCACCTTGAGGGGAGGTATTACCACTGACCAAGTTTGGAATTGAAGGCTCTAATCCGTTCACCTCTTCAAATCTCGGATCAAAAAAAAGCATGTTCTCATTGGCACTACCGCGGTTGTTCAATTGACAAACTACATGAAAATTAGGGTTTGTTGTATTAAATGTATAAGGGGCCGTACCAAGATCGCTTACCTTATCCCCTTGTAGATCATAAAAGCCTTGTTCGGAGTATGCTTTGGTTGAGCCAACGCCCTTGACAAAGCCCACCATCAATACCCAATTTCCATTACCGGGAACATTACCGCCCGAACGAAAGTAGTAGTCCCTACGTACATCCGTGCCCGCATCGTTTGTGAAGTCGGTATTATCGCTTGTAGACCCCCTAAGATAACTGATCAGTCGGGCGTTGCTATCGTTCAACACCTTTACCCATACACTAAAACGATAGTCTTTTTGATTACTGATCTCCGTAGACAATTGCCTGCTGGCCATTCCACGCCAAAGGTCAATCGATGCTGGAATAACCCTCCAGAGTGCTGCATCAACACCAAAAGGATTGGTTCCTGTTTCAATAATGTTCTCCCCTGCGTTCCCAATTTCATCGTAGTACGGTAAAGTCTCCGTTGCCCCCGCTTCCCAGTTATTGGAGGGAATAATATTCTGTGCATTAGCACCATAAGCCATAAGAACTCCAGCTAATGCTAACAATACCCTTAAATTCATCCTAGTATTTTTCATGGTTCACCTTTGCTTAGTGTTTACATTTCGTTTTTTCAAATTATCCAGTTCTGATTGGAGCTTTTCAAGCTTGCTATCTCGTATTTCAACCTTTTCATTAAGCTCCAAAACATACAGGGTCAATTCTTCGATTTTTTCCAACAGCAACTTGTTCATCTCCCCCAGTTCGATCCCGTTGGTTTCTACCTCTTCCGCCGAAGGAATATTGATCAGATGCCCTTTTTCAGCAATGTGTTTTTCTACTTCTTGTAATGTGGGCAACGGGTAGTCTTTTTCAAAGACATAGTCGGCCCAACCGGTTTCTACTTTGATTTCTTTGGAACGTATTTTCCCGTTTACGGCCAGTTTCCAATCGGTTCCAGGGTCTTCGGTACCGATGCCGACATTGCCCGCGTTGTAGTGAACGCCGTTGGTGTTGGTGGCCCATAGACTAGCGCCACCCTCAACAAGGCTGGGGTCTATTAGTTTTTCTTTCGAAGGCATGCTCGTATTTACTTCATCTAACCTAGGGTCGAAGAATACCAGACTTTGATTCGTACCTGGATTGAATCGCAAATGTGTAAAAAGTTCGATACTCGGAGTGCCCGTATTTAGCATGGGGGTCCCACCGACCACATCGCCCACTTTATTAGCATTCATATCGTACATACCGGCGTCGGAAAAGGTTTTGGTGGATCCATTCCCATTAATATAGGCTACTACTAAAAACCATTGGTTGTTTATAGGCGTGGCGGAGGATGGTACATTCCCACCACTTCTCCACTGTACTTGCACATTTGTTGAGCCATTGAGAGTGCCTTTTACACCCGTGCTAAAGATTCCGTTTTGAGTAGTCGCATTGGCACCAAGCATTTTCACCCAAACGGTATACCTGTAGTCTTTAGTAGTATCTATTGTTGGATTCGATACCGGTGTAGTTTTAAAACCATAATACCGGGTATAATTTTGCTCGTTTGGGTCTGAATTCACATGCCAAATTGTTGCGTTTCCACCGAAAGGATCAGTGCCGGAGACAAAAATGCTTCCTCTATCATTAATGTTATTGGCGGCAGGCCCGCTATTGATGTATGCCGACAGGTTATCGGTCGCTGTGCCCACTTGCCATTCAGCAGAGGGAATTAAATTTTGGGCAGAAACCATACCCGCTGTCAAAAATGCTACAATTATCAATGAATTTCTTAACATCATAAGCTTAGTATTTGGTTTACATTAGTTTATATTTTTAAGGGTTCGCCTCTCTAGTACTTTTATTTTATTCTTTAAAATGCCTAATTCTGTTGATTGTTTTTGGTTAATTTCATGTTGCTCCAAAAGATACAATGTCAACTCCTCAATTTTCTCCAACAACAATTTATTCATCTCCCCCAACTCAATGCCATTCGCCTCTACTTCTACTGCTGAGGGGATATTTATCAAATGTCCTTTTTCAGCAATGTGTTTTTCTACTTCTTGTAATGTGGGCAACGGATAGTTTTTTTCAAAGACATAATCGGCCCAACCGGTTTCTACCTTGATTTCTTTGGAGCGTATTTTGCCGTTTACGGCCAGTTTCCAATCGGTTCCAGGGTCTTCGGTACCGATGCCGACATTCCCATCATTGTAGTGGACGCCGTTGGCGTTGGTGGCCCAAGGGCTGTTATGGTTTCCGGGGGCGCCGGGACCTAAACTGCCAGTCGCAACATTCAACAACTCTGTGACAGAAGGTTCCTGACCATTTACTTCAAAAAGAGTAGGGGCATAATGAAATTGATTATCCCCGATTGCACCACTGTATAAATTGACTCTATGTCTAATGCGCACCGCCTGGGTGGTGAATTTAAAATCCTCTAATTCGGTTACTTCAGTACCCTGAACATCGTAGATACGCCCCATATTTTGTGTTCCGGTATACCCACTACCATGCACAAAACCTACGAGCAAATACCAGGTATCCAAGGTAGGAAGGTCGGCTTGAAAAAAAACCGGATTGTTTCGCACAGTGCCGTTCAATCGAAGACTTTGTTGGGTACTCCCGCTATTGAACGCATTGAATGAGAAAACAGTTGATCCAGTATTTGAATTCGTTTTTTTCACCCATACGGTAAGGCGATAGGTTTTCGTATGATCTATGTTTATATTGGGTGTATACCACCCCCCATGTCGACCGCCTAATGTCTCGGGCGTTCCGCGCCATACAATGGAAGAATTCCCAAAAGGATCGCTACCTGGTTCCCGAACATTTTCAGATTCTGCGCCCTCTCTTTTAAAGCCATTGTCAAAAGTGTTGCCGACACCCTCGATCCAAGAGGAAAGATCTAGCATGTTTTGTTGGCCGAAGAGCACGCCTGAAACCAGGAAAAAAAAGAAATACGCTGATAATTTTAAAAGTTTTCCAAGCATAGTTTTTTTCAGAAATAATTCTAATTTTTTAGTCTTTTTTCCAAGTCTTGAATTCTGTCATTGGTCTTTCTTTGCTGCCTAATTAAGTCCTCATTTACCTTTTGCAGCTCGGTAGCTTTCTTATCGGCCGCAATTATATAAAGTGTCAGTTCTTCAATCTTTTCAAGCAACAGCTTGTTCATCTCCCCCAGTTCAATGCCATTCGCTTCCACCTCATCGGCAGAAGGAATATTGATCAAATGTCCCTTTTCTGCAATGTGTTTTTCGACTTCTTGTAATGTGGGCAGCGGGTAGTCTTCTTCGAACACATAATCGGCCCAACCGGTTTCTACCTTGATTTCTTCCGCCCTTATCTTCCCACCTACGGCTAGTTGCCAATCCCCAATGCTTTGAGTCCCTATGCCTACATTTCCGGTTTCATAATAAATATCGTTCCCAGCAGCAGTTTCAGACCACATACTTGCCCCTCCTGTACCACCATTCATATCCCGAACTATTAAATTATCAAACAAAGAGGCTCCTGCATTTGTACTTCCCACATTTGGGAAAAACCAAATTAAGAACAAGGCAGAACCATCGTTGGGCACGGTAAATGATTGAGTATAGGTTTCCCAACCATTCCCTTGACCAAAGGTTTTGTCAACAAGCCTGGTCCCCGCTTCCGTCTCGACCATTACCCTTGCATTTCCACTAAGGCCATTTGCGTCAATACTAAACTCAACCGTATCACCTTCTAGGATTTCATTATTATTCATTTGAAGTTGTACCGGAATGGTCCACCGATTGTATGTATTTCCAGAGCCGGCTGTTTGCTCTAATTTAAGTGCGCAGGGCGAGCCATTGGTCTCAGCGGCTCCCGAAACTCCCGTAACAATAGAGGTGCCCGACCAATTATTCGCATTACCCGCGCTGAGGTTAACAGACCCATCTTCATTCCCAAGGTCATTAGGACAGTTTTGGGGAAGTAAAAGTTGTGGTTCCAGAAACACCACCAATAAAAAGACTAACAGTTTAAAATTCAATGTCTGCATTTAAATGGATATTTTTAAAATTTTGAATAAGTATGGATGTATGATTCGCTAATTCGATTTTAAGTAAATCATAAATAGTATCAGTTATAAAAAATTACTTTTACGACACTTTATATATTTATATGATTACAAATAAACATTAAAAAATACTATTAAAAGACATAAATTACGTACTTCTGAATCAGAAAAAACCATAAGTTTTTAATACTCATGAACAATTCAAACTTTACATTCTGCAAATTAATATCGTTCCCTGCAAAAAACTTGCAGGGAAGTGATTTTATGAAACAACCTTATATTAATATTCTCGCACAGTAAACTAAAGAGGGTGGAGATGGGGAAATAAAAGGAACCTATTCCCTTTGTAAAAAAAACTTTCAACTTTACACAATTAGTCGCTTAAGAAGATTTTTAGTGATAATTTCTACCTGATTATTTTTTCTAGAAGTTCTAAGTGTCGGGACATTATAATCATCCAATCCCCAGGACCATTGCATAGAGCCGGTAGCAAATACATGCGCTCCGTTTTCATGTACATACATAGTCATATTCGACTCCGCTTTTTTAGTAATACCCATGTTTACTTTATGCATTTCTTTCCCAAGTGAGACAAGGAGAAGAACTAATAAGATGAGGAGAACGCCCATAAATAGATACATATTTAAAACTGCAACCATATACAATAGAGTCACACTAGTTAAAAAACATGTAAACAACAAAATCAAGGGTCCGCTATTTTTATTGAAACCAAGTATGGAGTTCAAACGCCTTGTCTTTCGTTCATAAAATTTAAATTTTCGCCAAAGTGCATACCCTAGATTGTCTGCCAGAAGGTTTTTTGCCTTCGACGCAGCTAAAATGCTAATGTTTTTTGGAGAACTTTGGGTTACTCCATCTACCTCATATCCCAAAAGGCCGTGTAAGATATCCCCGTTGTTAAGTTTGGTGTTGGCAAACACCCAATGTTGTTCCTTGCAGATAACGATATCTCCGTTCACGGGATCTATGGCATGTTCCACACCGATCAGCGCCGATTCTGGTTTTTTTACAGGAAATTCTCGAAAATGCACGGTACAGTTTTCATCTTTTACGGGGTCTAGTTCATACTCCTTGTAGCATACCATGGTACTATCTTGTATACCTGTTTTAATGCTAGGCTCTAAGCGAATTTGCCAAAACATAGTATTGGATGAAAAAAAAGCCAAGTGCCTTCCTGCAGCTCTTCGTTCTTCAACATGCTTCCGCATGGCACTACTCCAATATTCATCATGCCCATGGGACATAAATAGTGGTACTTTTTGTAGTAATGAATTGTTTGTATGTACATCTATGTTAGTACAATAGCCAACATCATACCCATTTTTCTCTAACCACCGCACCATATTGTAATCCCACCCTGCACTGCTTATCGGATATTTTTGCACGGTGACAGGCTGCACGTTGCAAAGAAATTCCCCAGCGCCCATACCATAAGAAGCTAGTCTGTTTCCACTAGCTACATAAGGTCTTAAAAAAGATACTTTAGAAGCTTTTTTACCTGCTTTAGAACCCCATGATGTAATAGATCCACTTCCCCATTCGTATAATGATTTTCCTCCCCAACAATTATAGGCTTGGTAGGTCGTTACAGGGAGTTGAAACAAAATATCGGGCACATAATCATCATTCCTTACCACAAAGATAATATAGCTCTGCTTACCACTTTGTAGCGTTTCTAACTTGGCCAAGTACACTCCGCCGGCCCAGTCGGATGTCGTCTTCAATTGATATGACACCGACCAATCACACTCTACTAAACCAGTAATCGGATCTGGTAAAGGAATTTCTTGCGGAACACCCTCAAGGTTTTCAACATATTTCATCAATCGTCCACCTTTACCTCCATACCAGCCCATTCGGTAAACACCGATCGAAAATTTTGAAGCAGAAGTATTTACGAAAAAATCGATCGTCTCCCCACCGCCGATGCTCGTTTTTGACGCATAGCCCTCTATCTCGCGATTCGTTGCAGGGTCATTTAACTGCCAACTAAGCGTACCTGGTGAGGCATTCTCATTTGCCAATCTATTTGGCTCATGAAATCTATTGGCGCTCACTCTGAATATGTTTTTGCATGAAGAAAATGTGTTCAGTTAAAACTAACCAAAAAAACACTAAACGGTACCTTTCCAAATAATTACTTTCAAACAAAAAAGTGTACGTATTCACATTTCTAATTTTCAAATTTCTCTTTTAATATTCTTGGTTAAAGTTAATTCACTTTACTAGTACTACGCTTTATCCAATAAGATTGGTGATTTTTTTTGAATTATGTATATTAACCTCAAAAGTTCGGAAAATTTAAGTATAATTTTCTACTGCGAATGTAAAGGAACACGTTATGAATCGAAAAAAAATATCACTTGTACTTGTAAACTGCCTTCTTTTTGTGATTACCGCCTGTAACAAATCTGACGACCCTGAGGCTCAAGAAAAAATAGAAATCAATGACAATTCGGTGGAAAGTGCTGATGTAAACGCCCCTGACTATTGGGATACTGTCGAACTGGTGTGGAGTGACGAGTTTGAGGGCAGCAGTTTGGACAAAAATAAATGGCTTTTCGAAACGTTTGAACAAGGTCCAGGAAGTAAGGAGCTACAAACTTATGTAGTTGATGACAATGTGGAAGTTGGGGGAGGCACTTTAAAGGTTTTAGCAAAAAAAATAGGAGAAGGGGGGAACAAGGGAGATTATACCACCGTTCGGTTAAACGGTAAGTTTGCTTTTAAATATGGCAGGTTAGAGGTCCGAGCCAAAATGCCGGCCCCTAAAGGGAATGGGTTATGGTCCAAATTATGGATGTTGGGCACGAATATCACGACCGTAGGCTACCCGAGGTGTGGGGAAATAGACTTGGTAGAATATGTAAGTCATTTACCCAACCGCTTTTACAATACCGTTCATACGGCTCAAAATAGCGGCAATACCGCGACCTCAGGTCCATTGGACCTTGAATCTACGGAAGAAGAATTTCACAACTATGGTGTTCTTTGGACACATGAATATTTAAAGTTTTACGTGGATGACATCAACAATATAACCTATACCTTTGAAAGGCCTGATAACGCGACGGACGACAATTGGCCCTTTTCAAAGTCCTTTTATTTTTTGATGAACATCGTCGTCGGTGGGGAGTTCGGTGGTGCAGAAGGCGTAAACGACGCTGCTTTCCCAAATATGATGGAAGTTGATTATGTTCGGGTATATCATGCAAAATAGGGAGTTTTGAGAAGTGCCATTGGACTCGATTTCATCCAAAAATGGTAGTGATCCTACTATTGTTTTTTAATCGTATCAAATTTCGCTCTAATGAGGTAGCTTATGAAAATTATTCCATAAAAAATATAGCGTTTCCACATACGTCCGGGTTCTTTTAAAAGCCTACCGAACCATTCTAGACCCAGTGCAATCCAAATTTTATGAGGTCTTTTTGTAGTACCTGCATAAAAATCAAACACTGCACCGATCGAACAGATCATGCCTGCGTTTAATCCCCCCCTATTTATGTAACTCCATTTTTCTTGTTTTGGCGCAGTCATACCCACGAACAACACATCGGGTTTAAAACTATTTACCGCCTCAATAATCTCGGAGTTTTCTCTTTCTGAAAATGTTGCTTTAAACGGTGGAGAGTATACTTCAAGTTTAATATTGGGATATTCCAAAGCGACTCGCTCCCTAATTTTACTTAACGTATGATTTGAAGAACCCATGTAAAAACAGGAACCTTTTTCCCTATTCAATTTTTTTAATAAAAAAACATGTAGATCTGCACCTGCTATTTTACGTATTTTAATTCGGTGTATCCATTTTGAGGCAAACACGATTCCAATACCATCCGGAAGTAATACAGTACCCTTTGTAAGTGCCTCCTTGAATTCAGTGTCTTTTTCGGCTATGCAATATGAATATTGGTTGATCGTATTTACCACTAGTTGGGAACCTTTGGGCAATTGTTCCAAACTACCACAAAAAATAGGATAGTTTAAACATATTATGTGGTTTTCCTTGTGCATTTTATCCTTACCTTTTCTCAATGTATTATCTTCTCTAAAATTTTATGTATGTTCAAAGATAGTCAACCGAAAAAATAGATGAAAGTGGCCTTAAAAAGCTTCGTAAAACATCTAATTCGTTTTTATGAACGTACATACTGACCGTAGCCATGTTATTAAAATCAATACCGCCAAACACAATTCAGCTTCCATTAATCAACTATATTTACCCAAGACATAACCGATGAAACAAACAATATTTTAAACAAACCAATATGGTACAAAATCCTTTTATCAAAGACGCCCCTGTTGTACTTAAGAAAACAATTTCTAAAAGTTTTTTAATAGAACGCTACAAAAAAGAGTTTAATATCGAAGTTGAACACATTCTAGAATCTTGCGAAAAAGTTAATATCTATGAATGTGAGGAGTCTGGTTATAGATTCTATCACCCCTTTACTATAACTGGTGATTCTAAATTCTACGAAAAATTACAACAGTACGATTGGTATTATATGCCATGGAAATGGGAACATGGTGTTTTCAGGAAGTACGTGCAGGAGCATCATACTATCTTAGAAGTAGGATGCGGGGAAGGGGCTTTTATAAAAAAAATAAGTTCTGAATTTAAAAGTGTGAACTGTATTGGGTTGGAATTGAATGAGAGTTCCGTTTTTGAAGGGAAGAACTGTAAGGTCATAAATGCGTATGTTCAGGATTTTGCCGAACAAAATGATGGTGTTTTCGACCTAGTGTGTTCTTTTCAGGTATTAGAGCATATAGCAATGGTAGACAGTTTTCTTGAAGCGAATGTTAAGTGTTTAAAAAAGGGTGGTGTATTAGGGATTGGTGTCCCTAACAATGATGCGTTTATCAAGTATAATCAACATGATATTTTAAACATGCCCCCACACCATATGGGACTTTGGACTGAAAAAGCCTTAAGGGCCATTGCATCAAGATATGATATGGAGATTGTTGAAGTAGTATTTGAACCACTTCAAGAATATCATTTCTCCTATTACAGGGACCTCATTCTTTTAAAGTACACCGGTAAATTCCTTTCAAAGGTTTTTACAAAATTCATAAACCTATTAAAGCTTAATCGCAGTTTGGACAAATTTATTGGAAAAAGAGCCAACGAAATAAAGGGGCACTCTATTTTGGTTATTTTCAAAAAAATATAAGATTTAATCACCCGATTTGCAATCGGGTCTTAACAGATCTTCCTGCTTATTGTGATTTTCTAGAGATTACGTCCTCTAAAATAATCGCCATTCTTTTCTCAAAAATTTCATTTGTAAATTGCTCTTCAAATCGCTTTCTTCCGGCATGTCCCATTTTTTTTGCGGACTTTGGATGACCCAAAAGGTATTTCATTTTTCTTGCGAGACTTAAAAAATCATTTTTATCAATCAAAAAACCGGTTTCCCCATCAATTATTATATCGGATATACCTCCTTCATCAGAACCGATAATTGGCAGTCCATGACGCATGGCCTCTAAATTTACCAGACCAAACACTTCGTTCAATGTGGGGAAAACAAATACATTCGACTCCTTAAAAAAAGGTATTTTCTCATCGTCATATTTTGGGCCATGCCCAAAAACTATATTTTCTAATTGTTTTTCCCTAACCTCTTTTAAAAAGTCCTTTTCACTGATTTCTGACCACGCGCCTACAAAATGACATTCGAAACACTCATCTGTATTTTCTTTTAAATAAGAACAGGCTTCTAAAAGGACAAGAACTCCCTTATCTATCATCATATTGGATAAAAACAAAAACCTAAAGGGCACTTTAGTGTCAAAATCAGCTTCTGAATTGTTATTAACCTCCACAGAATCCACAATGCCATTAGGACAAACATAAACATTGCTGAAATCAACATAGTCTGCAACATCACCATAAAGTTGCTTTGAAATCAAAATACTCCTTGTATTTCTAAAAACGTAACGATATAAAAGTCGGTTAAAAAGACTACCGCTATTTTTTTTGATTCCTTTGTTGTGAAAATGATAAACAATGTTACTTCTAAACAACTTTAGTAATACCACTGTGAAAAAATCTTTATAAAAACCTAGGCCACAGGCCGTCAGGGTCATATAGCAAACCGAGTATTTCTTTGTTGAAAGAAGTATTAGAAGTTTTAAATTTATTTTGACAACGGTCAATAGCTTAACGAGGCCCCCCTTACCAATTGCACCTAAGCTAAAAGATGTGGTAAGGTTTACATAATCAGCTTCTATAGAATCATTGATCTTTTTACTTTCTTTAACCGTTTTTCCTACCAAGGCAGCACCATTTATTGGTGGTGGGACGTGCAGAACGAACAATGCTTTTGGCCTCATTTATTTAATTAGATATTAAATATAGATCGAACCTTATAATAAATTCTGGTCTTTAGAGAATACTTTGCCACGAACTGTTTAACAAATTGGTTTTGAAGTATAGGGTTTTTGTCAAATACGAACTTTTTCTTGTTTGAGACGTCTAATTTAACCGCATAGCGTTGTCCGGCACCAGAAGTATGAGTTGCAGACTTTCCAAATCCAATATTCAAAACCTTCGAACTAAGCGGATAGACCGTAAACAACTGATATTTAAACTGATGAAAACACCAGCGAATTGCCCAGGAATTTATTTCCCCCAACATCTGTTTTTTCAACATTTGGGACATATCAGAGCCCATTTTATTAAACTCACGTTTAGCTTTGTTATCTAACGCAAACGTTTCGTAATCGGAAACTTCCCAATCAATAATCTCCCAACGATCTCGCCAAGTCGCCCACCCCCAGGAAGACGCCCTTTTCGTGAAATAGTTATCGAACGGGTAATCTACGGGAATTTTGATTTGAGGGCCGTATCCTGCTATTGAAAAGACCTTTGAATCAGTCTTAAATTCAATTAAAGCCTGATTCATATAATGCAAAAAATTACTGCTAACGACAAGATCATCCTCTAACACGATCACTGAGTCGTTATTTTCCAATACCAACGACACTCCATGAATTATAGAGTTAGCCAACCCCTTGTTTGCAGGGGCAAAATGACAATAAACCTTTTTGAAGCCTGTAATTTGTTTTGAATAGTTCCTAATTTTCAAAACAACATTGATGTCTTTTTCTTCTTTAGCGCCATCGGAAAAAATATAGAGCTCACTCTGCCGGGCCAACTCATTTTTACCAAGCGCTTCAACGGTTTTAATAAAGTCATCTAACCGGTTGTAAGCGAAAATAACAAGTGGTTTAGGCGATGTATTTATTGGAGTCATGGCTCTTCTATGTTCAAAAACTATTAAGAAACTATGGTTGTATTAGCAAGGTCCAACCTAATCGTACTCATTATATTTAAAACTAAAAAGACCGGCAAAACCGCCAAGGCCTTCGGCTATTTTTAATACACCAAAGTACTTATTATTTATCCTAAAGGGCAAAAAAACCAAACCTAAAATTCCCATTAAAATATACAAAACGCTTACGCAAAATTTTTTCATCAGTAAACCATAACTTTTTTCCAACGTCAGAATATAAGTATATGTAATAGCTGTTCTATATGTTCGCTTTATGAGCCAATCTAACGTAGATCTCTCCTTTGATATAGTTTCGAACGCAATCGCGTGTGCCGCCCAATGTATTTTTCCGAGCTTTTTACCCACTTGTATTCCGAAGAAAGTATCCTCCGCTCCAGTCGCATTAAAGCGTTCGTCGAATGTTATGTTATTCTCAATCAAAAATGTGGTGCGCAAGAGGATATTTCCCGTTCTCAGTTCATTTAAAAGTTCTTGATCTTTCCTAACGGGCCTTTGAAAATATTTGGAAACATAAGCAGGAAGATTTTTATCTTCAAAATCTGGAACCACTGGTCCCAAAACAACATCTGCCTTACAAACTACAGCAGTATTAATCATCTCATTGAACCAGTTCGTTACGACATACTCGTCGTCATCAATTGACAAGATAAAATCAGGATCAAAGTTAAAAGCTTCTTCCAATATTTTGTTTCTCACATTAGACAAACCTTTCAAAGGAAAAGAAACGTAATCCAAATCAAAATTTTTAGGTCGCTCATGTAGAAGTTCTTGGATTATAGCAGCCGCACTACCAGAATCATCGTTATCTATTACTATAACCCGTATCGAATCAATTAAATCAAGATTAATAGAGCAAGCATACAAAGAATTGATCAGTTTCTTCAGCATTAATGGCCTTCTATAGGTAGGTATCCCAACAACTATTCGATTCATAAACCTCTTAAATAATGAATATTTTTACCTTTTAACCGTTCAATAAGAACAAACATTTTCCAACATTTAGACACCAAAATTATATTTAGTTCTAAATATAATAATCGTAGGTTCTATGAATGTACCTATATCAAAATGACTGTTTAACTTTAAAAAATGTCCAAGCTAGCGTTTAAGTAATAATTCACTGGTATACACATTTAATTTATGAGCGAAAGCTAGCCAACTATTCTCCTTAAAAAAAATGTCCAATTCCGTATTGTCTATTGGTTGTAACTGATCTAAACTCAAAATCTTTAACACATCCTCAAAGTCATTGTACGTATTCACCATTGTTAAATAACTTAGATCTTGAAAAGCCCCATAATTAGGTCCGATAACCCTACAATTCATACGCATAGAATCCATTAGTGCCCCGGAACTTAAAACGGAACTGCGACTGTAAGTGAATAGGATATATTTAGATTGAGCGGCAAATTTTCCAATATCTTCAAATGAATAAAATTTTTCTTTATAAGTAATATTAGAACATACGTATGATTCTATCTGTTTTTTATAATCAACATCCAAACAATTACCTATGATCAATATTTTTATAGTACTTGTATCTTTTCTTTCCTTTACAAATTTCAAGAATCTAACAATACCCTTATAAGGCTGAATCGAACCCCAAAAAATGAAATCGTACTTTTTTTCAGCATATTCGGCATTTAGTCTAGACTTTATTGGGTGAATTTCATACTTTATTTTTTTTACGGCTTTCGGATATCTTTTTTTACCAAATTCAATACCATTAGAAGAATGAGTTAGAATAAGATCGGAGTTTTTCATCATGAGATGATACATAAAATCGGACCATTTGTTTTTAGCCAGGTTATGAGAATACTTGTTATGAAGCACCCATATGACTTTGATTCGGAATAGTTTTGTAGTTAGCAAGAAAAATACAAAAATAGGAACTTGAAATTTCCCTAATCTTCGTCTAGGGATTTCTTCAATCCAATTAAAAAGATAAATATCTGCTTTGAATAAGTACTTAAACAGGTCTAGAACACCTGTGGAATTAAATTTTTTGTTTATTACCTCATGATGGACTGAAAGCGCATTTTCAAAGTCTTTTACGTATGGGTTTTTAGTCTCGCCCTGTTGGTAATCCATTTTAGGATAAAAGTATAATCTGCTCATAGCATTCTGGGCGCCTAAATACGTTAAGAAGGGTTTATTACTAAAAGTACACTAGCGAAGTTTAACAATTGTAAAATTAGAAGAATTCGGAGAATCAAAAGAGATACTTTCAACAGGAGCGTCTGTGAACAACATTAGGGTAACAATGTCTTTAGAATTTAGTTGTAAAATATCATTGATGTTAATGACCGCCCGAATTACGTCATCATTGTTGGAATTATCTATTGCCAGACTGACAGCACCTTTTGGAACACCGTTCACCCCTATTCGGGCATAAGTGCTATGGGGTTGGGCAGTATTGCGGTTAATCTTTAGAGCCAAGGTTGATCGTATGTCATATCGCCCAGATTCTTTAACTGTTAACTGCTGTAAATCTACTTCATAAACTTGGGCACCACCATCTTTATAGTCTTCTTCCGAAAAAATTGGAAGTAGCGCGCTATTGGATTGCGAAAAGTCTATAGTTGAATTGGTCCAACGAGCACCAAAATTTTGATTCAAAATGTTCGCAGTCTTTGCCGAGGTCGTACTAGATCTGAAAAAATTACCATTCGCATCTACGGTAACATTTGCCAATCCGGAAGCAGTAGGTAAATCGCGCACCCTAAAAGTGCCGTTTACATCCAGCCCCGCTGACGGTGTATTGGTATAAATACCAGTGCGCCCACCTGTTGGGGTGCTGCCCATAAAAAATCTACTGCCATAATTGGTTTCAATAAAATTGAGTCCAGGGCCATTTAAATCTATATGCCATTGGGTAGTTCCATCACGAAACTGGATTGCCATGACTTCATTATCAGCATCACTGGCCCTAATCACCAAGGGTTGACCACTGAAAGGGGCGGCTCCATTTACCAGAACAGCCGGGTCCGTAACGTTCAAAATTTCAGTTCCTCCTGCAGAGAATGCCAGCTCATTATCCGTTTTTCTATACATTCCCGTATCCGAATCTCCTAAAAATCGATAGGCGGGGGCGTTAACTGTTCCATCCGTAACACCGATTGTCCCCGCAACGTTGAGCTTATCATTTAGGCCGGTGTTTACTCCAACACCCAAAAATTTGGATGTATTGTCCCAAAACAGTTCACCATTGTCCTCCGTGGAATTTCCATCCGTACCTGCAAAAAAAATAGAGCCCGGGATACCCGATACCATACCGCCGCCGGTAAACGAAATAGTTGTCAAATCTCCTACCTCGTTCGTATAGGAATAAGTATCATCCGGATTCGCTACCAAAGTTGTTACCGTCTCCGGACCATTGACCGTTATGGGAGCTCCATCACCATTATCCAGGGTAAAGGTCCCATCACCATTATCTTGAAAAGAAATAGTGCTGGCCGTTATGGTAGATTGAGTGCCATCTTCATTGGTATAGGTGTAGGTCCCGTCTAGATTATCTATAAGAGAAGTCAGCGTTTCGGGGCCATTAACCGTTATTGGAGAACCATCTCCATTGTCCAACGTAAATGTACCGTCACCATTATCTTGAAAAGAAATGGCACTAGATGCTATCATAGATTGAACACCATTTTCATTTGTATAGGTATAGGTTCCATCAAGATTATCTACCAAAGAGGTCACCGTTTCGGGGCCGTTTAAAACAACACTATCACCCTGGTCGTTACTAACAGTGTAAGTACCATCCAAATTATCTACAAATGACACTCCCCCACCTGCTGCGCATAAATTGTTCCATTGATTGCTATTGAAGTAAAAAACACACTGTACGTCGGTATTGTAAACCAAGGCCCCCTGAAGTGGTGTTATCGCCTGCATCTCCGAATCGGACATTCTACTGATTACCAATACCCGGTTTGTTGCCTCCAACTCCAGTATTGAAAAAGGATCAAGAACACCCGGGTTCTCTCCTATTTTTACCTGAGCGGTCGAAAGATTCCCCCAAAGAATAATAAACAACAGGGCGAATATCGGGGAACCCAAATTGCTTAACAAACTTTTAAAATGTATCATTTTCACCAATCCTAATGATCGCAGGTTCTATGCGACCCAGTACTATTAAGTCAATATACAAAACAACTAAAACAAGTAGAACCCTACTAGGTGTCCCATAAAAAACAAAAAATTTATTGAAATAGTAGGAATCTTGCGCGTTCAGACGGGAAAATACCGATTAGTTTAGGTTTATAGGCGCTATTTTCGATGAGCGTTGGATATAATCGGAGTATCGCTGCAATTTTTCAAATTTCCTACAAACAACTACGTATTCAAAATTGTCATTAATTGTGCGCTTAACCAATTATGCAGGTCTGCGTTTTATTCCTATCGCATCCAAAATAACTTGTTGAAACTTTCGGGATACCACGCGATCATCGTGCCTTTTTTCAGCAATTTTTTTTGCAGTTTCTGCAATTTCCATACGCGCTTTTTTATTTAAAATCAGCTCTTTTAGTCGCAAAACTAGCTCTTCGGGGCTACCATCGGTGACCACCGATGCCCAACCATAATTTTCAGCGTACTGAACAAGCGCCGTATCTTTTGGGGCATAAATCAAAATAGGAGTCCCACTTGCCATATACTCAGATGCCTTTGTTGGCATTGAATACTTAATGTACGCCAAGGATTCCGGAGTAAAATCGTAAGGGAGAATTAAAAAATCGACTTCACCAAAAATTTTTGGAAGCAGATCATAGGGTACAAACTCCTGATGCTTAACACAGTTATAATCCAACGCCCAATCGGGATTTTTTTGGGCTTGCAAAATAAATAAGGAAGATAAATCGAGCTCCATATTTATAGTATCAATCGCGGTTGCTATCGTTTTTAGCGATTTGTCGATACCCAATCCAATTCTTCCCGCGTACATAATTTTAATATTTCGATCGAGATCATATTGTTTACGTTGTCCAGATTTCCAAAAACCAACATTAATAGGGTTATGAAATGTTATAAATTCCTTATTGTAACGTTTTTGATATTCTTGGGCCATATAATCGCTGATACTCATTGCAACATCCACCTTTCCCAACAACTTCTTGAATTCAAGGTCTATTTTGCGCTTCCAATAATTTTTCATTAACCCTTTTCTTCCTATTAGCGAAGGCCAATCATCCATCATATGAAAAAGAAAGGGTTTCCCAAGGTATTTGTGCACCTCAATACAAAAAAGGATTCCATCCCTTGAGGCGCATTGGGCATATATGACCTCAGGATTAAACTCATCCAACCATTTGCAAAACCTAGAAGAAAGTTTGGTCCTTGCCATAAAGTGATTGGCTCCAAGATAGTTGAGTGTAGGATGAAGGTAATTCATGATAATCTTAGTACGCACGCTGGACTTCTGTTCCTCTGAAATTACCTTGTTCTTAGTTTGGTCAGTGAACTTGATCATACCACTTGGATACTTACGACTTATAAGATTCATTGGGAATAACCATTTTCGCTCCTCACTTCCAAGCTGGTAGTAATTATTACATATCGCAGGGTCTATTTCGGGTGTCATTAGATAACCAGAGCAGGCAACCGCCAATTGACTTTTCTCCCATCCTGAAAAAAGATTTGTCATCGTAATCCCCCCACCTGTATTGGACACAAAGGGTTGGTTTAAAATCAATACTTTAGGAAGCGCCATCTTGAAATATATTTTTTAAAAAATAATACTGCTAATTCTATTATAAACTGTTCTACCCTACTTATTTGTCTTTTTCAAAAGCGGAATCAACAATTCATCGCTCATTTTCAAGAATGAATTTGAATAACAAACCCCAATCGATACCCAAACCAAAATATATTGTAATGTGAATGTGTTCACAGAGGCGGGATACATGCTGATCAAGGCATAAAAAATCCACACTCCTGCCGCTTTGCCCAGCATATTATCTGATTTGAATAAACCTCTTAACATGGCCGGAATGGCTATCAACAAAAACAACCCTAAAGAAACCACGCCCCCTTTCAAAATATGCTGTAAATAATCCGTTTCTATCACATCTCTGTACCCCGTCACATCACTTTGGTCTATTCCAGGGCAAAAATATTCCCCATTCATTCCTTTTCCCACTAACCAATCTTTAAATTTCATGTCGTTGATAAAACAGATTTCCACGTTTGTTCGCGTGTCCTCCATACCCCTCTCTAAAAGAAGGTCGAAAGTCCCAATTTTATTGATATCCAATAAAACCACAGAAATTGCCGCTAAGAGAAGCGCAGTAAATACAGAAAACAAGATGACCGATAATTTGTGATTACTTTCTGAGAGATAAATAAAATAGCTAAACAGGAGTATTAACCCAGCTCCGAACAAAGTACCACGACGCGCACGCACCAGGGCAAAAAATATAAGTAATAGGGTAACTAAAACTGCCAGGTAAAGTCGTTTTTTCGAATGGTATTTATAGGTTAATAAAATAAAAAAACAAGTCACACCCAACGTTCGACTAAAATACTCCACAATTGCCTGGCTTCTTAAATTACTTCCATCGGGGTTCATCAAATCCTTCAAAAACAAAAAATCATAGAGAATATAGACCAACCCTAACACTAAAATAAGATCAAAAAGACGTCGGTACAAGTATGCTTTTTGCGGCAATAGGAGCAAGAAGGGAACGAAATAAGGGAGTACGCCAAACCAAGCATCGAATAGCATGATCTTAACCGAATCATAATCTGTTCGTATTCCGCGGAACACCACCATTAATAGCCAACAAACATAAGCCGTAAAAACCAATTGCAGGTATTTGTTGGCAATCTTAAATCTTAAAAGTCCCATTACCGAAAGAACAGCAACGGACAACCCTATAACTTGAAAAATTTGGCAAATAATATAGTTAACCTGTTGGGACATTGAAATTGTGTAGCCAGCCATATACAAGGCTATTCCTCCCCAAAAAACGTCTATCATTCCGCGCTGGACCCTCGTGGTAGTTTCAAATCTTTCCATGCTACTTTCAATAATGCGCTTTTGTATAAACAACTTACGCTTTAGGACTCATAATATCTTCCATAAAATCCCGATATTGTTTTAACACAACTTCTGGTTCAAAAGGGGGAAGCCTGTACCCCTTCAATTTTTTTTCAACGCAGTACGCTATACCATTTGCCAAATCTTCAGAATCTTTATAACCAGCAAGATAGCCGTTCGCTTTATGATCTATAAACTCAGGAATACCTCCTGTTTTAAAAGCTGCCACCGGTGTACCACAGGATAAGGATTCAAAAACAGTATAAGGTAGATTGTCCGCCAAAGACGGTGCTACAAACACATCGGCTGCATTGTACATTAATGAAGTTGCATAATCACTTGTTAGGAAACCTGCAAATTGCGTTTTGAACGGAATTGCATTTGCTATTTCGGCATTATAGCCGCTGCCAAAAATCAAAACCTTGATATTCATACGATCTTCTCGATTATAAAGTATTTCCAATGCTTTTTGAAGATACTCCCACCCCTTGTACGGACTATTTACCGCGATGGCGCCAAAAGCAATCACTATCTCATCTTCCTTAAAATTTACTATTTCCTTAGCTACTTTTTTATCATATGGTTTAAAAACGTCTTTACTCAAGGTATTGGGTATGTGAAAAACAGGTTTGTTTTTTGTAAGGGCCGATTCTTTCGCACATGTATATAACCAGTGGCTAGGGGCAACAAAATACAAATTGTCATATTGGGAAAAGAACCTCATTTTTTTCTTAAAACCTCTAGTAGATAAGTCATTTACTTTGGGGTTTTTAAGCATAGGACATTTGCTACATCCCGTTTTATACTTTTCGCAATTCAGTGTATAGTGACATCCTCCTGTTATAAACCAAGTATCGTGCATATAAAATACCACAGGCTTTCCCAACTTTGCTAATTGTTCCATATTTTTAAGGCTCATAAAACCGTTAAGCACCCAATGGACATATATTATATCTGCCTCTCTTATCTCCCGCATTTCGGAAATATCACTTCCGATAACCGGATACGAAAAACTGCCAAGGCGCGAATTTACATCTTTCGTTAGATAGGACTGAATTTTACTGTCGACCATGGCCACACGCCGAGCAGTTCCTTTCACCTTGGTGATGCGGACATCCTTATCCAAATCGGATATTAAGGTAATGATCTTTGATTCTATCCCGGCCTTCAGAAAAGCTTCTTGCAGTCTTTTTTCCGGACTGGCAACGGTTGTCTTGTACATAATTTGAACTACTTTCAACTTTGTCATAAAACCACTTATTTAATCCAAATTCCTTTTTTCTTTTTTACCACCACCATATAATATTGTATGGGCGCTAAAATAATCCCATTAAAGTTGGCAATTATCGAAGCTACGAACAAGGCATACACCCCCATTCTATAATATTGTATAAACAATATTGCCAATACCACATAAAGTATGGGGCTCAAAATACAGGTCCAAAACTGCAGTTTTAGGGCACTGATTCCATTTAAAAAACTAACATATATATTACTGAACATCGTGAATACAAAGAAAAGAAAACACCACAAGGAAAGAGAAAACTCTATATGAACTGTATCTTTTCCAAGCCATAAATCGTAAAAACTCTCGGCAAAGAATAACATAAGCGTACCGCCTATAATAAAAAAGATAATCAGCTGATTGTACTTTTTGATACTCTTTCGTATCCATGCGATATCGTCCTTAAAGAATGCGTCGGTGGCGGCGGTCCAAAAAGGAGAGAGGAAAATAGCAAAAACAATATTTAGAATACCAAAATACTTATACACGATATTGTAAGCCGTTACATCTTCAGGTCCGAAACCTCTTGAAATAATTACATTCGCAGATTGAAACTGAATAATACCAGCGATTTGAATTACGAAAAAAATAACTCCTAAATTAAACAGACTTTTTGCATGGGAAAATTTAACCTTTGAAACAACAGGGCTATATTTTTTATATTCCCCTGAAAAAAAAAAGATATTGGCGCCTATTAGCGCTAAGAGGGGTGCTGCACAAAGTGCCAATCCCAAATAAATTAGAGAACCTGCCGTTGTCTTGACAAGCACGGCAATTGTTAATAAGGCTATGAATTGCCCCAGCAAATCTATAAGGGAAGCTTTCCCTGGTTGCTGATCGGCCGTAAGCACAGTGGTGATAGTCCTTAATATAAACCGAAGACAAAAATAGGTGAATACAATCAGTGCCAATACCCCAACTTCGGCTCCATACTCCTGTGACAAATTAAGTAGGGAAGACCAATCCAAGAATGGGTTGATAATCAAAAACAAGACCCATATGACTATAAAAATTATGCTTATAATACCGTAGGTAGTACTTACATACATTTGAGCACTATCATAGTCTTCTTTTGCTACGGCCTCGGCAAACTTGTTGCGAAGCCCATGTGTGATACCAATATCAAAAAAACTAAACCATGCTACAATCGAACTTAAGGTAAGCCAGATTCCATACCGTTCAGGATTTATGTAATTGATTGTAAGGGGCACAAGAATAAAACTTATCAAAATACTCCCGCCTTTCACAAAAAGTGAAATCAAAATATTCTTTTTTGCCTTTACAGAACGCTCTTGTCCCTTGGAAAGATGACCCTGTGCGAAATCATAGACAGTTTTAAAAATGTTTCTAGACAATGGTTGTGTGTTTGTAAAAACCTTCTTTCGAAGTCTTCCTTAGTACGTGGTCAAAAAGCCTATCACTTGTATAGTATTTGATAGCTATTTATTTGCTTGTGAGGTATTCATAATCCTTGGTATTACTTGTAGCATACCCATAACCGTAACCCATATCTTCA
Organism: uncultured Flavobacteriaceae bacterium; assembly: GCA_947500385.1. GTDB lineage: Bacteria > Bacteroidota > Bacteroidia > Flavobacteriales > Flavobacteriaceae > Pelagihabitans. Next base: position 90,952 of record CANMSA010000018.1, read on the forward strand.
TTTACCATTCCTCTTTTCTTAACTCCATTAAAAACAATTGCGACATCATTTAAAGATGATAACATACTTGACTGTCCTAAATTTTTAATCACCCTCTTCGGAGTATTATCATGTCTTATAACAAAAAGTGTTGTATCGCTATACTCTCCAAGTAAACTTACATCGGCAACCAAATCTACAGGTGCGGAGTCCATTATTACATAATCAAAATCCTTGGATAGTTCGTCAAAAAGAAAGTCCAAACCCCCATTTAACAACAGCGTTGTATAATCCCCATAGTCCCCACCCGCGGGTACTACCTTTAAATTTTTGTTCGAAGGAATGTTATTTAAGATATCACTGTAAGAAGTCTTTTTTGATAGAAAGTCTAAAATACCCATGCTTTTTGAAAGACCAAAATACTCAGAAGTATACGGTTTTATAAAGTCCATATCCAATAAGGCCGTTTTCTTGCCTGCTTGGGCCAAACTAAAGGCCAGGTTTGTGCTAACAAAACTTTTCCCTTCACCTCCCACACTGGAAGTAACGAGAATTCGTTTTTTTGTAAAGGTCTTGCTATAAAGTCCCAAAGAAGCCGTTAGTTGCCTAAACTGCTCTAACGAAATGGCTTCCCCAAATTTTCCTTGAGCAGAAACCACTTTTTCAAATCTAAAATAATTGCTGTTTATTCCTAATTTTTCAATTAAACTAAAAACCCGACCCACTATTGAGTTCTCATTTTTTGATAGTTCCTGATGTTTGCCATCTGCCTCTACAAAAGAAAGCTCTGCTATTACAGGGACATCTGTATACCGCTCGATTTCTGAACGAAACAACACCTTGCTACCTAAAAACTCTTTATAAAGAACAAAGGCAATACCAAAAAAGAAAGCCCCCAACAAGGTCATGAAGTAAACAATTTTAGGCTTAGGGTTTACTGGCACATAGGTCGACTCAGCGAAATCAACTACCTTCCCATCTCCGAAGTTAGGCGCAAAGGACAAGGCGGTTTCCTCACGTTTTTGCTGTAAAAAAGAAAACAAGTCGCTTTTAATCGCTTTTCGCCTACTAATTTCAACCAAGGTTCTTTCTTTTTCCGGTAATGTTTTTAACTCGGAATTAGATCGGTTCGCATTGTACGTCAAATTTCCCAGACTAGCCTGTAAGTTGTTTTTTTGGCTTCTGATATTTTCCAAAATACTGGGCCTAATTTTGTTAATTTCGTTCGCTACAGAAACGAGTATTGGATTGTTTTCAGCAGTTGTTTTCTTCAGTTTTTCATACTCAATTTCTGAATTGTACAGTTTTTGCAACAACTCGGTCAGCACAAAATCGTTTATGCCAAAGGTCGATGGAACCACCCCTTTTCCTTTTTTAGAAATCACATATTTTTCCACACGGTTTAATACGGCCAATTGCCTATTGATATCACCAATTTGTCTATCGTAGTCTACAACATCCTTTAAGTATAACTTCCCTTGTTCACTTAAATCAACCACGCCTTCCGAAGATCTGTACCTTTGAACCTCCTTTTCTAGGTCAAAAAGTTCTTTTTCAACATTATCCATTCGCTCTTCGATAAATTCCAAAGTACTTTCAGCCAATAGACTCCTATCTGTTACCGCCTTTTGATTATATGCGGTAATCAGGTAATTTAAAATGTTTTCACCTCTAGAAGGAATTAGGTCTTTATATACAAGACTAATGACCGTAGAAAGTTTGTTGGCCGGGCTGACTGACAGCCTGCCAAGGATGCTTCTACTAACCGTTTTAGGGTCTGCAAACGTGCAATATAATTCATTATCAGAGACATCTGTCCTATTTGGGTTTTCCTTAAACCGTAATTCCCCAAACCCGGGTACCTCGACCCAATCATTCAACAAGTACTCTTCCTCATCCACTATGATGGACTTTCTTGAACTATCGTATTCAAAAAACATCCTCATATTTTCTTGCGCGTTGATCAAAGAAGCTCTTTTCGGGTTTTTTAATTGAACTAGTATAGGGGAACTGTTATACGCGGGTTTATCACGACCAAAAGTTTTCTTTTCAAAAATGGGGGAATATAGGCAAAGGCTATCTACCACTTGATTCATAATGAATCGTGACCTAATCACTTCAATTTCATTCTCCACAATTTTTTTTGAATCGAATGCGTCTATGGCATCCATCATTTTCGCATCATCTACCCCTTTGTTTTCATCTTTTATTATTAAGGTAGCACTTGCTTCATAGATGGGGGTAGCGGTCTTTAAATAAATCCATGCCCCAAACAATGCAATTGGAATTAATATGGCGAATAGTGGCCAGTATGGAAGAAACCTGCCCAAAAGTAAGGTAAAGATACTCTCTTCCACTTTTCGAACGTTATTTTGTTCTAAGGACATTGGATCTGAATTTTATTTGTTGCCGACCGTTACGACAGTTACAACCGCCAGTGAAATTGCACTCAACACAACTGGAATCCATTGTTTGACCTGGCTAGCTCCTGAAACCTTGGCTTCGTTAGGTTCTACATAGATAATGTCATTGGATTTAAGATAATAATAAGGAGAAGTGAAAATGTCCCTTGAAGTGAGGTCTATTCTCCTAAGTCTTCTTACACCATTTTCTTCACGAATCAACACCACATTATCCTTATTACCATAAATAGTAATGTCTCCGGCTAAACCAAGCGCTTCCAGCAATGATATTTTTTCACTTGGCACGGTTAACACCGATGGGTTTTTCACTTCACCCAAAACCGAAATTTTAAAGTTCAAATATCGGATATCCACAATTGGTTCGATAAGTAGCTTACGAGTTTTCAGCGCGGTCGTGAGTTCCTCCCGAAGCGCTTTTTTTGATTTTCCACTAGCTTTTATTTTACCAAGAATAGGAAAACGGATGTACCCATCCTGGTCTACCAAGTATCCCGAAACCGACGATGACCTATTGGCCGAGGTCGCGGATTGGGTAGCAGAAATATTCGCTTTATTAAACATCTCGGCTGCTTCCGGGTTTACGCTACTTACAGTGATACTCAACAAATCATTTTCCTTTAAAACTGGCTCAAGGTTTTCAACCTCAACAGAACGAAAACTAGATTCTTCAACATTATAGAAATAAGTAGCTTTTCTAATATTACCACAGGAAAATAGGCATATCATTAAAGGGAAACAAATCAACTTCAAGAAAGGCAGTCTACGAACCTTTGTAAAAATCGAAAGGTTATAACGAACTATCATTACATTTGTTTTTAACGCGGTTAAAATAAGTATAAATGAACTAATTAGATGCTTTTTGACTTCAATAGAGATTTCTCCAACCAACCCTGAAATTACCTTTTTTCCATAACAAAAAGCAATTTTGTGGTGAAAGTAGCTGATTCGCTCATTAAGGGCAAAAATAATCGTCAAAATCCATAATTGCTATGTTTATGCTAGGGAATACTGATTTTCCTTAAGTAACCGGACCTATACAGCCTATTTTCTTGTATCCCATCACTAAGCTAATAGGCTTTTTCCTCCCCTTTGAATATGTTTAAAACCGTATAAAACAAGATTATTAAATCCAGGCCTATAGTCCATTTTTCTACATAAAAGATATCCAATCTAGTTCGATGCAATATATCCGTTTGTTTGCGAACCTCCCCCCTAAAACCCTTAATCTGGGCAAGCCCGGTAATGCCTGGTTTGACAAAATGTCTTACTAAATACTTATCTACCGATATCTCATAATCCCAGGTATGCAATTCCATATGAGGTCTTGGTCCAACCACACTCATATCCCCTAAGAAAACATTAAAAAATTGAGGAAGCTCGTCAATACTCGTTTTTCTTATAAACCTACCTATTTTAGTTATACGCACATCATTTTTCGTAGCCATTTTTTTATCAGCATCGCTGTTGGTGGTCATGGAACGGAACTTATAACACCAAAAGACCTTCCTTTTAAGGCCATGCCTTTTCTGTTTAAAATACAACTTACCGGGAGATTCTAGTTTTATCAAAATAAATAGTATCGGTGTAAGCCAAGATAAAACAAAGACTATAACCAGTGTAGAAAAGAGTATATCGAACGTTCTTTTAATGATCCTGGCATACTCAGTATCCAAGGGCACGTTCCTAAGGTTAAGAACGGGAATATTTTCATAGGACTCAATAGACATTGCTCTTGCAAAAATATCCTTGTTATCCAATATTACCTTAAATCGAATCAAATTATTGTCAGCAAAACTTATTAAATTCTTAAGTTCCAACGCATTGAATTTCGAAGCTACGCAATAAATTTCGTCTATATCATTCTCTAAAATATACTTGAAACAGTCAATTACTTTTCCCAAATAGGTAGAACCGTTAGAAGGTGTATCATCGAAATAACCCTTATAACGATACCCAAAGTTTGCCTGGTCAAAAACATCACGAATCTTTCTAAGACTTTTATCCTTTCCAACCACTACGACACTAACGGAGTTACCTCCTCCCATTCTGTACTTTCCTCTTCCCCAAAAGAAAAGAACTCGATACCATGTAAGGCATAGACATATCAATAGAAAAACAAAAAAATGATACTCAATGGTTTTTACTACAACTCCAAACAATCCGAACAAAGCAAAATAGGCAAGGCAATAGAACAAATACACCTGTAAAACTTTATGTATCCTCGTCATAAAACGCTCCTTTCGATCGGTTGGATAAAAGCCAAGCAAATAGGTAATTATAAGCCAGGAGGCATTGTAATAAAGTATATGTCTCCAATCCAAATAGGTTTCTGGCGTAAGCAAATAAAGAATTCCGTTAATAATCCCGAGATGGATTGCTATCGAAATAGGGATTATTAAATCGGAATTCTTGAATTTTTTCATTCTCGCTTTATGCTGGCTTGAAGCCTATTTTTAAGTCATATGGTTAGAAGATTCAAAAAAAGTGAATTTTTAAATCATGCTTCATCGACAAGTGAACCTATTTTAAATTTCACTAAAAACTGTAACTCTTTAGGGATAAGGGGGTTTAAGGAAAGGTTTGATTTAATTTTACTCTCAAATTTATGTTTTACGTTTTTAAACCACAAACTAATCGTCAGCTTTAAACCAAGGATAGGCTGTCATGTCATGTTGATAACAGCACTTTTTACAAACTGGATTCTGAATAATTATGATTTCACTGTCTCAACACACAAAAACTAATGTTTAAAACGGAATTAACTATTTTTTCGTACAAATACGCCATCAACCTGCAACAATTGTCCTGTTGTAGGGTTTGAAAATACATGTTCTAGCGAAAACAACTCAAAACCGCTACCTTCTATAAAAGCTATCATTTCTTTGTATAAAAGGCCATTTTCATAAAGGGGCACCAAAGACATTTCCAATTCGATAACGTTGACTTTTCCTAAACTATGAGAGGCACCATCCAACACACTTTTCTCAAACCCCTGTGTATCGACCTTCATCATTACCTTTGCGTCTGAATCACAGATATCATCAAAAACATCATCTAATCGCTTTATCTCGATATCCTCCTGCTTTACATACTTTGACGCCGGAGCACTTTCTTCGTGTGAAGGAAGCATATTAAGTATTGAACTACTGTAAGAATTCCCTGAGACATTGATTTTTGTTTTGCCGGTTTGGTCCCCTAATGCATAATTCATTGCAGACCATAGCGCGTCTTTTGAGGCATTCTCACTTAATTCTTCAAATGCTGCCGACATAGGTTCAAAAGAAATTATTTTTTTTCCGTATCCAAGCTCTCGCATCAAAGCGGCATATTGGCCTGTATTCGCACCAATATCCAAAATAGTATCTATCTGCTGACTTTTTAGTATTAAAGCATGTCTTTTTAAACTTGCTTCGGGATATTCTATGATTTGTCTACCCGTTCTTTTCAAGGCCTTATGTATTAGTCCCTTCATTGTTTAATTCTTAAATATTAATGGTTGTTGTGTTTTAGGGGTGAAATATAACAAAAAACAACAATGAATTACATCATCGGCACTCATCTATTGTTTAAATGCACAAAGATACGTTTATCCGCTACCGGTGTATCAATAAAAATAGAATACATCCTAATACGTCCTCATCCAAAATGTATATCTGAATACGTATTTTTACATCCCAGCAAAGTGAGTGATTTTTCCCCTTTCTAAATTCATAATTTTTAGTAACTTTGCCGCTCCTTTGGAAAAGGTGGCATAGCTCAGCTGGATAGAGCACCTGCCTTCTAAGCAGGCGGTCCTAGGTTCGAATCCTAGTGCCATCACTACACGCAAGAGACCACGCCTTTTTGGCGTGGTTCTTTGTTTTATGGAAAGACCGAACCCGTTCAAGGTCTTGGAATAAAATAAAGAACAAGGGCGACGGCCCGTGGTCTCTTATTTGCAAAGGCGAGCAGCCCAGGAAAACCGTATGGTAATCCTAGTGCCATCACTACACTCAAGAGACCACGCCTTTTTGGCGTGGTTCTTTGTTTTATGGAAAGTCCG
>CANMSA010000019.1 GCA_947500385.1 uncultured Flavobacteriaceae bacterium
GTACGACGATCATTCGCCGTACTCTGTTGTCTTTACAATATGCCAATGAACTTTAAAATATCTCCCGTCCTAAGACGTTCGATCCACTTTGACTACCTCTCTACATCCAATCCCTCAGCCTCAAAGCGGGTGCAAATATAAGAGGGTTTTTTAAATAAAAAATAAAATTTCAAATCTTTTTTAAAATAATTTGACCCTCCTAATTCAACATGCTTACAACAAGCATTTTAGCAAATACACTATTTTTCAAAAGGGCATTAAAAATAACCCAAATTATTCTCTTGACCAAGAAATAATTTCAAAAAAGACATCGGCACCAAACCGTCTTCAACTATCGCCGGAATAAAACAGGAAAAAACCATAGTATACGGTCATCCGAACCCCCCTAAGAAGGCTTGTAAATACTTACTAGCCATTGAAACAACTATTACTGAGGGTAATACCAAAAAGGAATTTTGATAATTGTCCGGTAGTAGACACTATCCCGATACTGATCTTTTCGACTCACTTCCACCAAATGTTTGCCCCGCGACAACTCTTGAAGGTCCAATACCGTTTCATACCCTTTTTGATCTCGAACGTTCCGTGTTAAAACAAAATTTGATGCATGTGTGGTAGAATCGATTTTCAACCGGTACATATCTTCCAAAGTGGCGATATACTCCTCTAGCAGTTCGTTTTTCTTTTTCCACCCAACCGTACCAGAGGAAAAGGGTGAATACAATCCCCTCTTGTCCTCATCGGGCTTTAGCTTTTCATTAAAGTAAAATACATCATCTTCCACGGTGCTTCCATACACGATGAAAAGGGGCAAGTAATTATCCGAGATTACTTTGGAAGGGATCGACGCCAGCTTTATATAATCCGTAGGTTCCGTTAAATACTCTTCATACGTATTTGTATCCGCAATTTTTTCCGAAGAATTTAAATTACTGTCTATATAGTTGGAGGTGCTAAAACGCACTCCTGTTAAAATTGCGATCCCAATGTACAGCGGAACAATTATCCAACTTATTCGCTTTCCAAATCTAGTATCCAGAAAGTTGTAGACCATTGGACGGTATAAAAAGGAAAGTGTCAAAAACTTGAAGACCCAATAAAAAGGATAATATATACGCGCGATCCACCTTCGCTTTTTCAACCAACCCTGGGTTATAAAATCGATAAAGGTGAGTAAACTCCCAATCAATAGAAAAACCATAATCGGTATACCGACCCAACCCTTACTATCCCCAAAATTGGTGTCTTCCATCCAACCACCGAGCATATTTATTAAAAATAGGACAATGGCAATTCCCAAAATATAGAAGACCAATAAAAAGGTAATCGCAAAGATGACACTACAGTACTTTTCCAATTTCGCCACATAGTTATCGAACGACCCCACGCGCCTTTCCAAACGCTTTCTAAACTTGGGAGCATAGTTAAGCGCATCATAATCAATATCCCCGGAAACATAACGAAGCCCGATCGCCCCAATCCAAAGTCCCCTCAGCACTACATGGGCCAACAAGTTGGTAGCCAAAATAAACCAAGAAATATACATTGATTTCCAAAAAACCTCCGCATACTCATTCTGGTTAATCTGCGTCTCGATTACTTCAATACGAATGGGGTCTACAATAAGAAAGAGACCGTAAATCGCAAATCCAGAAATAATGAGCTCTAGTTGCCAGCTCTCCTGTTGTAATATATCGAGCCATTTCTTGAATTTTTTATGGGAGGGGTCGTTGTTCACTTTGGTGGTTGATTGGTTTGCCTAAATATAGGGCAAAACTGGAAACTTGTAAAAGAACCGTTTCACTTGGCATTAATAATGCATTCCATAACATACATTATATATAAGTTTATTGTGCCTATCGCGGTAAGGTCTTATCTTTGCCCTCTTATAATAGAAAAGAGGGAATGATCAACATTACATTACCAGACGGAAGTGTCAAAGAATATGCCAGCGGGAGTACCCCTATGGATATCGCCAAAAGTATTAGTGAAGGCCTGGCACGAAATGTCTTATCGGCCAAGTTTCAAGATACCGTGGTCGAATCGACCACACCATTAACAGAGGATGGCCCTTTGACATTGTACACCTGGAACAATCCCGAGGGCAAAACAGCCTTCTGGCATTCCTCTGCCCACATTTTGGCACAGGCGCTAGAAGAGTTGTACCCTAATGTAAAACTTTGGGTAGGACCGGCTATTGAAAATGGTTTTTACTATGATGTGGATCTTGGAGACCAAAGCATCTCCGACAAGGATTTTAAGACCATCGAAAACAAAATGTTGGAAATCGCCCGGGGAAAGCACGCCTTTCAAATGCGGGACGTAAGCAAAGCTGAAGCGCTTTCTTACTACCAAGACAAAAACGAATATAAGGTAGCACTAATAGAGAAATTGGAGGATGGGGAAATTACCTTCTGCGATCATTCAAGTTTTACCGACTTATGTCGTGGAGGCCACATCCCCAACACGGGCAATGTAAAGGCTGTCAAAATATTAAGTGTCGCCGGGGCCTATTATCAGGGAGATGAAAACAACAAAATGCTGACCCGGGTATATGGCATTTCTTTTCCAAAACAAAAAGAACTTACCGAATACCTTGCCTTATTGGAAGAGGCAAAAAAGAGGGATCACCGAAAGTTGGGAAAGGAGCTGGAGCTTTTTACTTTTTCCCAAAAAGTAGGGCAAGGATTACCACTATGGCTACCAAAGGGCGCTGCTTTGCGCGAGCGATTGGAACAGTTTCTGAAAAAAGCCCAAAAAAAAGCAGGTTACGAAATGGTGGTAAGCCCGCATATAGGGCAGAAAGAATTGTACGTTACTTCGGGACATTACGCTAAATACGGAGAGGATAGTTTTCAACCCATCACAACTCCAAAGGAAGATGAGGAGTTCTTATTGAAGCCGATGAATTGCCCGCATCACTGTGAAATTTTCAAGCATAAGCCCTTTAGCTATCGGGAACTCCCTAAACGGTACGCCGAGTTCGGTACCGTATATCGCTACGAACAAAGCGGGGAGTTACACGGACTTACCCGTGTACGGGGGTTCACTCAAGATGATGCCCATATTTTCTGTACTCCTGATCAGTTGGACCAAGAATTTAAGAACGTTATTGATTTGTCGCTCTATGTACTGGGTTCGTTAGGGTTTGAAAATTTCAAGGCCCAAGTATCCGTGCGTGACCCGGATGCACCTGAAAAGTACATAGGAGCGATTGAGAATTGGGAAAAGGCAGAAAATGCCATTATCAATGCGGCCAAAGAAAAAGGGCTTGATTTTGTAATCGAAACGGGAGAGGCCGCATTTTATGGACCCAAACTCGATTTTATGGTAAAGGATGCATTGGGAAGAAATTGGCAGTTGGGCACCATACAGGTCGACTACAATTTGCCGGAACGTTTTGAGCTCACCTACAAAGGCAGCGATAATGAAATGCACAGACCAGTGATGATCCATAGGGCACCCTTTGGAAGCATGGAACGTTTTATCGCTTTATTGCTCGAACATACGGGTGGAAATTTCCCATTATGGTTGATTCCCGATCAGGCCATTATTCTTTCGGTTAGCGAGAAGCATGAAAAATATGCCGAAAAAGTTTTAAATTCCTTAGAAAATGACGAAATTCGCGCCCTCATTGATAACAGAAACGAGACCGTAGGGAAGAAAATACGAGAGGCAGAAATGAACAAAATACCATTTATGCTCATCGTTGGGGAAAATGAAGAAGCCAACGAAACCATATCGGTTCGGAGGCATGGTGGTGAGGATTTGGGCGCTATTGGTTTAGCGGATTTTAAGAACTTGGTGAATACCGAAATAAATAGTACCTTAAAGTCGTTTTAAAAATAGTTAAAGTTTAATTTAAAAGTATAAGTCATAGCAATACGTAAAAGATTTAGGCCCCAACCTAGGAGGGAAAATAAAAACCCTCATAAAATCAATGAGAAAATTTTAGCACCACAGGTTCGCCTTGTGGGCGATAATGTCGAAGTGGGTGTATACCCGATTCGAGCGGCGTTGGACAAGGCCCAGGAAGAAGGGTTGGATTTGGTGGAGATTTCTCCAAAAGCAGATCCACCGGTATGTAAGATAATAGATTACAAGAAGTTTCTTTACGAACAAAAGAAACGGGAGAAGGTAATGAAGGCGAAAGCCTCGAAGGTGGTTGTAAAAGAGATTCGGTTTGGTCCGAATACCGATGATCACGATTATGAGTTTAAGAAAAAACATGCTGAAAAGTTTCTGAAAGACGGAGCTAAATTAAAGGCCTATGTTTTCTTTAAAGGAAGATCGATCGTTTACAAAGACCAAGGGGAGATTCTGTTGTTAAGATTGGCCTCGGAATTGGAAGAGCTCGGAAAAGTAGAGCAAATGCCTAAGTTAGAAGGAAAGCGCATGACCATGTTCATTGCGCCGAAGACTAAGAAATAAGATGGCGAATGCCATAAAAAATACTGAAACAAGTCCCTTTCAAGGGGCTTGTTCAGCATACAAAAGTGAGATTAATATAAATAGGAAAAATGCCTAAGCAAAAAACAAAATCCAGTGCCAAAAAGCGGTTCAAGCTTACCGGTAGTGGTAAAATCAAAAGAAAGCACGCTTTCAAGAGTCATATTTTGACGAAAAAATCGAAAAAGCGTAAGCTTGCGTTGACCCATTCTACTTTAGTACATGAGTCTGACGTAAACAGTATTAAAGAGCAATTACGTTTAAAGTAATGCATCTTTAGGTAACTCATAAAAACCCTGGAGTTGGGCACCTCAGCAAACCAATTGTTTGTATGAAACATCAAGTGGCGATTTTCGCCCGCCTACTACAAAAAATTTAAAATTATGCCAAGATCAGTAAATGCAGTAGCTTCTAGAGCCAGAAGAAAAAAGGTAATGAAGCAAGCCAAAGGTTACTTTGGAAGACGTAAAAACGTTTGGACAGTCGCTAAAAATGCGGTTGAAAAAGCAATGTTATATGCCTATCGTGATAGAAAGGCCAAAAAAAGAAACTTTCGCGCCTTGTGGATAACGCGTATCAACGCGGGTGCCAGAATGCACGGAATGTCGTACTCTCAGTTTATGGGAAAAGTAAAAGCAAACGGAATTGAGTTGAACCGAAAGGTATTGGCCGATTTGGCCATGAACCACCCGGAAGCTTTTAAAGCGGTCATCGACAAAGTAAAATAAATTTCAAATCGATCTCACTAAAAAAAATCCAGCCCATCGGCTGGATTTTTTTTGCATTCATTTGTGGTAGACAGGATCTTTTTTCTTTTATCAAAAACGATCAACCTATGATAAAGTTATTGGTCGAGAATATTTGGTAGGAATTTACTTAATGTTTAACTTTATTTTACAGTCTTATTTACCATAGCCACATATGAAGCATCCAGTGTTATTCTTGAGTGCATTATTACTTTTCTCTTGTAGTTCTAATGATGAAGGTGACACCCCACCAGACGCTGATATCGACCTTGGGACAATTTCAGAAGAAATCTATGAAACAAGTGGGAGTTTCGTCTTTAGCAACGAAACGACTACACAAAAATATATATTCGAAGTAAACGCTTATTCAAGATTGGAGCTATCCATTAATGGTCATGACGGCAGTTTGGCCCTTTTTAGCGATACGCCCGAATCAGCTTTGACCCACAACGGAGGTGTTCTAGGTGGTGGATCACCATACATTGAGTATTTCAGCACTGGAAGCCTAACCAGAGAATTACATGAAGGTAACTATACAATTGTTATTGAAAATAGTGCGTTCAGTGAAGATAATGATGGTACCTATGCCATTACCATCACTAACATCAATGAATTAAGACCCTATGAGAATTTAGGCGTACTGGACTTACCATATAACCAAGTGCATACCCCTACACCTGATCGAGCCGCCACCATTTATGACTTTGAAATTTCAGAACCCACAACCGCTAGGGTTTTCACGAACGGACTCATTTACAGCGATACCAGGGTTCATTTAAAGCTCATGAACGAGCTCGGCGAAGAGTTGTATTCCTTTCCTGGTCCGAGTACTTTCCTATTAGAAAAGGGAAATTACCAACTGCGTTTTAGTTGGAATGCGGGATTTGCCTTTATTCTGGGGGATGCCGAAGCCGGTGACCAAGACGTTGGAGTATTACCAACTGGTACGCCTTATACCATGAATATCGATATTGACCTCACATACGAACCCGATGACGCACAAAGAATTTACTTTGAAACTACTCAAAACACCCGAATTAGTGGATTGGAGTTCAATCTAGATCCTTTTTTAACTTTTCTTTACAAAAGTGATGGTACTTCCATATCTAGTTATGATAATTTACCAGCCGGGAAATACTATTTCGAGTTCGTACCAGATTCGTTTGCATACTTTGTGAACTCGGATATGAACCATTCCGTCTATCAAGTTTTGACCGGTAGTTATGAACTGATTTTCACAGCGATTTAAATAGCTATGTTACAATTTAGGGGGTACCTTGTATATTTTATACCCCAAAAGCCGTGATTACCAACTGCCTGCCGGAGGCGTGGTTGCGATGCTCGCACAGATAGATTCCTTGCCAAACACCCAAGTTCAAACGACCATTCGTAATCGGTATTTGCACCGATGCCCCCATTAAAGACGCTTTGATATGCGCGGGCATATCATCGGACCCTTCATAATCATGCAAATAATAGGGCGCCTCTTCGGGCACCATTTTATTTATATGGCTTTCGAAATCGATACGCACCGTGGGGTCGGCATTTTCATTGATCGTAAGGCTTGCGGACGTATGTTTTATAAAAACCTGCAGCATACCACATTGTATATTTCCTATTTCGGAAACGGTACTGGTGATCTCCTCGGTAATCAAATGAAAGCCCCGTTGATGGGCCGGTAGCCTTATCTCTTTCTGAACCATTTGCATGCTAGTGTATATTTAATCGAATTATCTGTAAAAGATGCTAAAACTAAACCAATATCAATCATAGAACAAATACCTTTGCGTAATCAAGCATGAATGTATGGATTTTTCGAGAGTCAAGATGGTCGTCAGTGATATGGACGGCACTTTATTAAATTCAAATCACGAAGTAAGCACCCGCTTTTTTGAGTTGTTTCAAGAACTAAAACAACACGGAATCACTTTTGTAGCCGCCAGCGGGAGACAATACAACAGTATTGTAGACAAACTCGATGCCATTAAGGACGATATTGTTGTGATTGCCGAAAATGGCGGGTTTGCCATGCAACAAGAAAATGAGTTGGTCGCTACCCCCTTGTCACAAACACATAAAAATCAGGTGCTTTCGCTTTTAGAAACGATTCCTGGAATTCACCCCGTACTATGTGCCAAGCACAGTGCTCATTTGCTGGGAAATGATGCTAAATTTGTTGAAAAACTGAAAGAATACTATACCGAATATGAGTTACTGGACAACTTGAAGGACTTCGAGGGTGAAATTTTAAAAATAGCCATTTATCACTTTGAAAGTTCGGAACACTTTGTTTATCCTTTTGTAAAGGAATTGGAAACGGATCTAAAAGTAAAGGTATCCGGGGAAAATTGGGTAGATATTTCAAGTCCCAATGCACATAAGGGCTATGCATTGCAGAAAGTACAAGAACTATATAATGTAACGCCAAGTGAGACCATGGTCTTCGGGGATTACAACAATGATTTGGAGATGCTAGGCATGGGTGATTTCAGCTATGCGATGGCGAACGCGCATCCCAACGTACACAAAGCGGCAAATTACACAACCACCAGTAATGACGACCTCGGAGTAGAACGCATTCTGGAAAAGTTGTTGTCCGCACAAAAAATATAGGGCCGCTCTCCATAGAAAGGCGGCCCCACACAATATGTAAACAGTATTTGTTTAACGTATAATTACCTTGGAGACTTTCACCTTACCCGTAGTCAAATCTTTTGTTTGAATAACATAGACCCCCGGAGTAAGCCCATCTATACGAATACTACTATCCCCCTTTTCCTTTGTTCCTTGTACTACCGAACGCCCTGAAAAATTGGTCAGGTTGTACTCAAAAGCATTCGGCGTATCCACTTGAATTTTTCCCTCCGTTGATGGATTGGGATACAAAGCATACGTAGCCGTTTTACCCGCCGGGGATTCCTTTACTTCCACTGGTACCAATGCTTCATTGTCTAAACGATCGGGCCAAGACCCACCAGGAGGCACGATCAATACTTGAAATTGGTAATCGGTAGAGGCCGTTAAATCGTTGGCAATGGCGAATACCAGTTGAAATTCTCCTTCCCCAGCTTCGACAAGTTGACTTTTCGCATCAAAAATAGTGTAGGGTGCTACTCCCAATTGGAACCAACCCAGCACTTCACGATCCGTGCTCGCAGAATACACCACATCTACTAACGCTTCTGTACCTTTTTCTACCACCAAGGGCCCCGCTACCGAACGAATATCATCTTCATATTCAGGGGTATCCCCTTCGACCCTGATATATGAAAACCGATCCGCTTTCAACCAATCCCTCAGCGCTTTAACATTCACCGTATGCGTACCTACCGTAAGATCTTGCGTACTTCCCAGTTCTCCCCAATAGGCGTCTACATCCAGTTCCGATATGGAACCTTCGACCAGTTGAAATTGCTGTACTACCCCATCGATACTGATTTCGTATTCGTTCACTAGGTTCGAATCAGTTCCCGATGCTTCCCCTACCCTTAGTCGAATGGCCAACTCATAGGTCGCCGCTTCGCTTACCTCAAAGTCAAATGCGAGCTCATCCCCGGCATCAAAGAGACGAACGTGTTTGCCATTGCTGGCTCCCGGATTGAATGCATCGGCCCCTACCGTATTGTTGCTTCCCACATCGGCAATTATTTGAAATACATCTTCTATTTCAAGAACACCCGGTGGTGTTGCGCTCCCATCATCTTCCATACCATCAACACCATCAACACTCCTATTGTCAATTCGATCTGGCCATGTACCCCCTACCGGAGCTATAAACACCTGAAATTGGTAGGTATCCACTGCCAGTTCCAAATCAGCGGGAACCTCCAAACTTACCTCCAAGGTACCACTGCCTGCTTGCACCGTATTGATTGTAATATCGTACACAGCATAGGGAGCGATTCCCTGTTGAAAAGAAGCGACAATATCCCGTTCTTCGCTAGCCGTATAGGCTATTGAAACGGTCTGCGTAGATCCCGGACTTACCGCATCGGGACCGTCTACCGAAACAATAGCGTCTTCATAGGCAACACCCCCTACCAATTCATAAGAAAAACTATCGGCCTTCAACCAATCTCGTAAGGCTGTAAGTGTAACAGTATGAATTCCCTCGCCGAGGTCGGCCGTTGCTCCCAGTGTTCCCCAATAGGAATCAAGATCCAATTCCGAGGTAGTACCTTCAATTAAATTGAACTGTTGTACCACCCCGTCTATTTGAATTTCATATTCATTGATCAGGTTGGATTCTGTTCCTGAACTCTCACCCACCCGTAAACGTATTCCTAAGTCATAGGTACCCTCCTGGCTCACATTAAAATCGAACTTCAGCGCATCTCCCGCATCGAATAAACGTACATGAATACCATTGCTGGCTCCAGGATTATAGGTGTCAGGCCCAACCGTGTTATTGTTCCCCACATCGCTTATGGCCTCAAAAACGTCTTCAATTTCCAGGTAACCACTATCAGTTCCTGGGGGCGGTGTACCATCCGTAGCGTCTACCCCTGTAATAGCAAGGTTGTCAAAACGATCCGGCCATTCCCCACCTACGGGAAGTATATATGCTTGAAACTGATACTGATCTTCGCCTAATTCAATATCTGCAGGTATCGTTAGATTTACGGTCAATTCGCCATTGCCAGGGCTTACAGCGGTAGTTACCACACTATACACCGTATAAGGCGCCACAGCTTTTTGAAAAGATATCGTTACTTCCCTGCCTTCTCCCGCCGTGTAGGCCACCGTTACCGCTTCCGCTGTATTTGGAACTACGGTATCCGTCGCTTCGATAGAAGTAATATCATCTACGTACTGCGGGCTTTCTTGCGCAATTTCATAGGTAAATCTGTCTGCTTTCAACCAATCTCTAAGTGCCGTAATGATCACGGTGTGTGCTCCGGCCTGTAATGGTAAGGTAGCCCTAAGTTCGCCCCAGTAGGTATCTCCGTCCAAGTCAGAAATCGAAGAAAGGTCTAGTTCAAAACCCTCTACCAATTCTCCATCGATGAAAACATCATACAGTTCAGCCAAATTAGTTTCCGTACCGGTGGCCTCCCCTACTCTTAACCGTACTGCCAATGCATACGCATTGTCTACGTCGGTTTGAAAATCAAAGGTTAGGGCATCGCCTTCATCAAACATACGCACATGACCTCCTGCGCTGGCACCGGGGTTGGACGTATCTGCCACCACTTCACTGTTGGTCCCTACCTCTTCGTAGACGGAAAAAACGGATTCAATTTCCAGTATACCGGCCGTGACCGTTTCTTCATTACTTGGAACCTCTGAAGTTCCGCCATAACGGGCTACGTAATTGGCCAATAATTTCACATAGCTACTCTGATAGTAGATAGCAGGTTCTACCAGTGCCCAGGGACTCTCGTTTGCCCCACCTATATAGTTATTTTCATCGCTATAGGCCTTTAAGCCGGGTTGATCTCCCAGTCTAGCACCTTCATAGGTTACCCCGTGTAACGATATCTTGGTATTCTCATTTGCCAATGGATTTACACCTCCTGTTAAAAACCCGGGGGCAGGTCCTACGGTTCCTTCGGATCCGTCATAGGGACTCCCGGCATTGAACCAAGTGTGCCATAACTGATCTGAACTAAATTCGGCCCCGTAGCCATACATGTTGGATAGCATTACTATTCCCAGCGGATTGGTCCCATGAAAATAGTGTAGTATTCCTTCCGAAGTTTTTTCATAATCGCTGTGATTGGCCTCATCGAGACCATAGTTAACATAATCGTAGTTATCAGTTGCTTGGCGTGCCAACAAACTATTGCTACCCCAATTCAAGTAATAAGGGTTGACTTGATAAAAATGGGCCGTATCATCGAGCACGTAACCCCTTGTTTCTCTAGATCTGGCATCTAACTTACGGGCCAATATTCTATTCTTAGCGCTCGTGTCGGCATTGGATAGGGTCGTATAATACAAAATCGCCTCGCTTTGATGTGGTCGATAAATACCCCAATCGCCCGAGACAAAACCGCGTGTTTGTTCGTAGTTCTCTACAATGAAATTTTGATACTCTTCCTTGGCAGTCAATGCAAAAAGATATACTGCCGCGGTTACCGCCTCGGCGACGTTTTCGCTCAAATAATGATCCCCGGGTCCGTCTGCATCCCCCGCTTCTATTTCACCGTTATCGCAAACCGCTGCCTTGTCAGGCGCGTTCGTATACGCTTGCCACGAAAGTTCGGCCAATGCTATCAACTCATCGGCATAGACCGTTTGAGATTCAAAGTCCTGCAATACCATCGCGCCATGTGCCAGCATTCCCGAGGCCGTAATCGCTGCTGCCGGGCAGGTCTGAGCGTACCATCTTTCCCTTGTATCGGAGCTTGGTGGGGATATGTAGTTAAAATCTTCCCGGATACCCGCTTTGCTGTGTACGGTACCATCGGGATTCTGCATTTTTTTTATCCAATCCAGTTCCCACTTCACTTCATCCAAAAGATCGGGAAGGTCATTGTTATTTTCAGGAATACGCAGTACCAACTTATCCCATAAATCAGGATGTTGTTGGTAAGTGGTTAGTAAATTATGAACCGGAGCGGTGGCAAAAGTGATGTATTTGTTCGGGTCTCCTGCATCGATCCACCCCCCGCTAACATCCCTTGTTTGGTCATCATACAGAAATTTGGCTTCTGTATCTTGTCCAGGGCCTACATACCATTCCCCATCTTTCCAAGATTCTCCGGAACCATAGGCCCCGGTTTTATTTTGCGCCATTCTTTGATAGTAAAATGTTTCCATTGCTACTCGCAAAACGTTGTCATAAACAGTATTACTTACCTCAAAGGGGTTTGATTTAATCGTATTGCCCCCAACTTCGGTTACTTCAATATAGTAGCTACCAGCGGTACAATGCTCGGAAAAGTCGAACCACCAGCCAGCATCTCCCGACAGTGCATCGACACCACCTTGATTCCAAACGATGGGCAGTGCCTCAAAAACAACCTCATTATCGGAGGTGTTTCGAAGGGTAACAGGTACTTCGACATCTAATTCTATCCCAGCTCCTGCATTAAAACCTTCTACAGCTTTTGCTATGACAGCCTTCTTTTTAGCCGTGACCGGATAGCCGAACTGATCTACCCTGATATAATTTTTTTTTGTGTTGATATCTTGTCCCAACAAGGTTGTGAGGCCGATAAAAAGAAACAACAAACCTCCAATAAAGGGGACTCGCCGTATGCGTAGGTGTACTTTTTTTTTCATTCGTATGTTTTAATCGATTGTATGGTACTGATGTGTGTGGTTTCACCTGGTTTGGCAAAATTCCTAAAGGGCGTTTATGGGATCGGAAAAGCAGCAGCCGATAGCTTCCGAACATATTTTGAAAGAGGAAAGGAAAAGACTGTCTCATCAAAGACGGACAGTCATTTTCACAAACCAACCAAACTAACTCAAGTTTATTTACTCCACTAACAATTTAGAAGTGCTACTTCTTCTCGAAGCAACGTCGGTTACCCGTAGAAGATATAGGCCATTCGATACATCTTCCAAAGAAATACGACGAATACCCGCTTGCAATTCTTCACTGCTAAAGACTTCACGTCCTAAAAGGTCGAACAGCTGTACTTTAAAACTACTTTCTGCTTGAATGTTTAGGATACCATTGGAAACGGGGTTGGGGAATACCGTAATTTCGGTCAACTCATTTGAAGATTCGGGCAGTTCCGCTTTAAAGGAAGTTCCACAGGAGCGGTTCCCAAAATTGAAGTCTCCATCGGTATACAATTTATCGGGGTCGCCTTGGCAGCAATTGGATGTTTCCGTAGCTTCAGTCTCAGTTTGAAGCCGTGTACCACAGACTTCAATCCAGTCGACCTCTAAATTCCGGTCGCTACAAGCGCCATCGCTTCCATCATTTGTAAAATGCACACTGATTTCACCGGAGGTAAAACCGTCATAACTATAGTTGCTAAAAGCGGTACCCACATTATTCCATGTCTGGACCACGTCTCCATTTACACGCAACTGCATGGTCTCGGACCCACAGTCTCCTTTGGCCCTTACTACAATTGTTCCGCTGGTGGTCCCTCCATTATCACTGGTACCACTAAGGTTCCCATCCCCATCAAAGATCACATATCCAAAAACCTCGGAAGTATGCCCTACCTCAGAATCTTTGGATTGTTCTTCTTCGAAAAACACTTGTACTCCGTTTGCCGTTAGGGAATTGGTGTTGGAATTTCGTCGGTACCGAATGGTACCCACATCACCACCATCGGTGGTTTGATCGTGCCCTATGAACACCTTATCGGAACTATTGTAAGATTGTGCAAAGTTTATTTGATAATCATTGGCGGTTACGGCATTGGCAGAAGCCGCTACCTCAAACTTATCGATATTACTTCCTGAAGCGACCGTAGTCTCCATCGCCACCCAAGCAACGGTTTCGGCAACATGTGCCCGAGAACCATTTTCGGTTCCCCCATTTTCTTCTTCCTGCAGTTGCATTTGGAAACTGGAGTTGGTAACATTCCGGACTCTAACGGCGACCGCCTGTGCTTCGTTTTCTGTTTGCACTTCCGCGAAAATGATTGGAATACCGTTGATTTCGGCAGGTAAGTTTACCGTTACAAGACCGGTGCCTACGCTTTCCGTCCCGGCCGCAATCTGTTTTCCATTTGACAAAGTGTGCAGTCCGCTTTCTACTACCATGTATCCCGCATTTTCGGTCGCATGGTTCTCATCGCGGTACTCCCATTCGTCTACTCGCCATTCAAAAGAGTTCCCTCCCGTACTTCGGATTCTTGCCGATGTTTTGTCCCCTCCGAATGTACTTAAAGGTCCAAGAATGACCACCGGATTGGTATAGTTATTGGCATAGTTGACCATTTTCCATTGGTGATTTGCAGTGGTATTCCCAATTTCTCCGAAGACATCCCCTCCTCCCGGATTGGTAGTTTGCTTTTCAAAATCGAGACGATCGGCTTTCAACCAATTGGCTTTCGCCTTGATACGTATGGTATGGCTGCCTGCCGATAGGTTTTGCGTTCTTGAAATAAGGCCCCAATAGGTATCGCCGTCCAAAGCCGATGCCGAACCGTTTACAAAGCTAAAACTACGAATGGTACCATCGATCCGCACTTCGTATTCGCTTGCTAGGTTATTGGTGCTGTTTGCAGATTCCTCTCCCGTTCGTACCCGTAGGTCTAATTTATAATCGCCGGCCTCCCCTACCGAAATAGTGGTAGACAATTCGTCATTGGTATCGAACAAGCGTACATATTGACCATTGCTGGCAGCGGGGTTTCCATTGTCGATTGCAACAGTGTTATTGGAACCAGTGTCATTCACTACAGAGAAGTTATTTTCAATCTCTACCGAACCCTCGGTTCCCGGTGCGTCTGCGCCTGTTTCCTTAACCATCATCGCCGCCATTCCCACAAAAAATGCCTGCTGGCTAATTGCCGGTTCGGTAGATTTTACATCTGTACGCACTTCGTTAAAGGAATCATCCTGTCTCGGGCCACCGGCCAAAGAACCGATATGCACGTGTGTATCCGGAGCCGTACTGTTTTGGGGTACTCCGCTGGCACCTCTATGGTGCGTGATGGTTGTTGGATTATTTCCGTACCCCACAACATAGGAACTATTTCGTGGGTTATCTCCTAAAACGTAGTCAATCTGTTGAAAGGCAAAGTTTCTGTACTTGTTATACTTTGAAAATCCTGATCCCCGCAGTTCCGCATAGAAGAAGGCGCCAAAGGCCATGGATTGCGCCAAGGAGGCGGGTAAAAAATCACTTCTGTAGTACAAACCACCATTTGATTGTGGAGCGTTGTCTATTTCATTGTCAAGCCATGCTTCCGCAGAGTTATAATACTGTTGTTGTCCCGTAATTTCAGCCATTAACAGGTATCCCTCATAGGCATGATCTCTGTAGTGCATCATCCAGCCTGTATTGTTGCTTACTTTATTGTACTCCGTTTCGGCTCGGGTCAAAAACTGGCTTTCGTTGGTGGCCTTGTATAACCAAATGGCCGCTACGAACAAATCATCGTCGTAATCGTTCATGGGATAGGGCTCAGGAGATCCCAGGAGGTCGTAGTGACTGCCCCGGTTCTGATCTGCAAAGTTGAACAAATCTCGCGCATGTTGCAGTAGGGTTGCGCTATAGGAAGCATCACTATTTTGAAATACCATAGCCAAACTAGCGAATGCCGCGGCATTGCTAGCTGCCATATGCGTACCCGGATTGGAACTGTTGATGCTGATGGTACTACGATCAATACTCGCGGATTGTAAACTAGGGGCCACCCATTCGTTATGTTCTGGATTGCTACCGGTTTTGGCCCGCCCAATTTGGGCATGAAATACATTCGGAGAAGGATGCAGTTTGATCATATAATCGCCTGATAATCTTAAATGGTTCAGCAAATGTGTTCTATTTCCTGTATTGTCGAAAGAGTTTTGATACTGTAGATAAGACCAAGCCAAAACCCTCGTAGCCTGCGCCGAAACATAGTTGAATTTTGTATGATCCCCTGCATCGTGCCAACCCCCAGTAAGATTTGTTCCAATATCGGAACCATCGTTCATATGGCAATCATTTCGCCAAGCCGCCCGGCTCCAAGAGGGTTGTGGCCCACATATTTGACCGTCATAAAATTCAATTGATTTTCCCAGTACATCACTATAGTCAAAGTTTCCTTGGGCAATTGCCCATTGACCACAGCAATACACCAGTATGCTAAAAAAAATTCGTGGAGTAATTTTCTTCATTTTTCCTAAGGTTTAGAGTGTTAATTATTTAGTCTTTCGAGGCTATTTCATTTTCAAAAAAAATTGACAAAATCGTACTGACACCAAATTTTGACGTGAAAAGGCCTTGAATTTCTGTTCACAATAGTTAATAATTAAAACCATAAACTCCTGAAGAATCCCCAAAATTTCATGTGATTTATAGGAATATGATAAATAAATGATGAATTACGATCAGTGGAATGCATTTCATCGATCGTAAGAAAGCGGCTATGTTTAAAGATTTAAAAAAAGTGTAAAACAAAATAACTCTTCGCTATATCGCAAAAATTGATAAAATCGTATAAGCGCCATGAAGTGTTCCAATAATTGTGATTATGCAAAAGAAAGGGCATACTGAACGAAATAGTGGCAAGGGGATTTGTGGTACAATATGTACCGATTTTTGTATATATGGGGGTACCTATCCCGAGGCACCCCCATTTAACCGTCATAACTTAATCGATTATTATTTTGGTAGTCTCAGACTTGTTTGTGTTTAAATGCGTCATTTCCAAAAGATAAATACCACTTTGAACATCTTGAAAATGTACTTCCTCTGCCCCTACCATTCCGGACCGGCCAAATACTTTGCGACCCGCCATATCGTATAACACAATTTTATAGGAATCATTGGAAAAAATGGTTACTGTTTTATTTTTCGAAGGATTCGGAACTACTGAAAAATCATACAAGGTCGCGGAGACACCCGGTAGTTTGGCTTGTAGGT
Organism: uncultured Flavobacteriaceae bacterium; assembly: GCA_947500385.1. Lineage (GTDB taxonomy): Bacteria > Bacteroidota > Bacteroidia > Flavobacteriales > Flavobacteriaceae > Pelagihabitans. The sequence continues at coordinate 16,690 of CANMSA010000019.1, forward strand.
TACTGCTCGCGCCAAAGGTTTGAGGTCCAAACAAAATAAAGCCGTTACAATTCAGCATTTCCGAATTGGAACCTCCGCAAGAACCGTCTTGAAATACACCGGTGTTCAAGGTTTGGGCTTCTGCTTGTACAATTAGTTCTCCCACTTTAATATAGTCTATCTGTAAATCAGTCGCGGTACTCCCATTATCGTTCACATAGCGTACTTTTACTTTTGAATCTCCCGGAGGAACATTTTCAAAACTATATTCCCGATAACCGGTGGTAACCGTAACGGTTTCTCCAAAATATTGATTGTTTAGCTGTATGCGGAACCGTTCTCCTCCCGATGTACCCTTTGCCCTTACAATAAGCGTATTTCCATTATTCGGGTCTGGATCCGGGTCTGGGTCCGGGTCCGGGTCTGGATCTGGGTCCGTATCCGGATCTGGATCGACCAAATTGGTATTTGCCACGTAATTTGCCAAAAATTTGATATAACTCGCTTGATAATTATTAGAATTTTCGGTAGTGAGGTAAGCCGCTCTGCCTCTATTCCCATCTACTGGATTAAAACCGTTCTCGTCTGAAAACTTCTTCAATAACGGTTGCCCCTTGATACTATCATTGGCAAAGCGCACTCCCCCTACATAAATATCAAGTTTTCCGGCTTGTTCTTCCTTATTGACGCCCCCGACCAAAAAACCGGGAACGGGGCCAACGATGTTCGCACCATCGGGAGTGCCATCGTACTTGGTTTGATCTTTGAACCAGGTATGCCATATTTGGTCTGCCGAAAAATCGCCGCCGTAGCTATACATGTTACTTAGGTACAACATTCCAAAAGGGTTCACACCATGAAAATAATGTAGGATAACATCTGCCATAGGCTGATATTTTGCGCGATGGTTTTGGGGGTCTATGTCATAATACATATAATCTAGGTTATCGGACCCTTGACGAGAAAGGGCAGAGTTGCTACCCCAGTTAAGATCCGGATTTCGTATGCCATACAGCGAAACGGATTCTTTTCTATCATACAGTACATCGTTACGTTGAATTTTGGCTTCCTTAGATGCCCTTATACGACCTTTGACATCAGAATCTGCATTAGGTACTTCTTTCATATAATATAAGAATGCCTCTCCCTGGGTAGGACCAAGTAAACCCCAATCATCTCTATTATTAATAAATACATCAGCCGTGCCGATATGCGTTTTTATAAATTCGTTATACCGCTGTTCTCCCGTCAATGCAAATAAATAAACCGCTGCTGCCGAGGCTTCCGCAAAGTGTTCTCGAAGGAAAACCCGAAGAGGACCGTTGCCATTACCCGCTTGAATAGAACTGTGCTCACAGGTGATGCTTGCGGTTACCTCAGGGCCGTTATTCGGATCATTTGGATCAATCAAATCGGTGAACCCTAAATAATAGTCCCACGAGAGTACGGCCTTTTCCTGAAGCAGGTTCGCATATTGCACATCAAATTCTTTAAAAACCAATGCTGCGTGGGCCAACATTCCGGCAGCGGCCATAGATGCACTGGGGCAGGTTTGGGAATAAAATCGGGGGCGGTTATCAGCACTGGGCGGAGAGATGTAATTACCCTGTAACAAACCGGTCTTGGAAATGACCGAACCATCTGGTTCCTGCATGGCCATTACCCAATCCAATTCCCATTTTAGCTCATCTAAAATGTCGGGGAGATTGCCTCCCGCCTCGGGAATGCGCAATGAAAAATTATTCCAAAACTCTGGATGTTGCTGATATGTTGCCAGCAGATTATGCACCGGCGGGGAGGCGAGATTAATGTACTTATTTGAATCTCCCGCATCGATCCATCCTTTCCCTAAGTTTTTGGTAGCTAAGTAGTTTACGTCATAGTTACAAAGTGAACTTGCCTCAGTATCCTGTCTTGCGCCTTGGTACCACTCGGTATCTGTCCAATTGGGTCCCGACCCATGGGCACCTGTTTTGTTTTGTCCAATACGCTGGTAATAAAAGGTTTCCATGGCGACGCGCAACACATCGGTATACACATCATCCCCTATCTTAAAAGAGTGGGAATCTACTGTTTCCCCGTCCGTGTTAGTTACGCGTATAAAATATTCTCCGGGAGCCCGAACACTTGTAAAATCAAAGACCCATCCACGGTCGCCAGAAGCCTCATCCGCTAGGGCATCCTCGGGATCTGCTACTTCAGAATTGCTCCATTGGCGTGCTTTATCACTGAACACGACCTGTCCTTGAGTACGCCTTAGTTCAACATCTACATCGGCATCAAGATTTATACCCCTGCCTTCATTAAACCCTTTTACCGCCTTTGCAATAATCGCCTTTTTCTCGGCCTTTTCCATATAGCCAAACTGATCTATCCGTATGTAATTCTGATTGGTATTGATTCCTTGTGCAACACTTGCACTTATGAATCCTAAAATGAACATTAGCGAGCAAAGAAACTTCCTCACTTTATATTTTTTTTCCATAATCTGTTTATTTGTTAGTTGTTAAAAACTGAACATTTTGCGCATAACGAACTGGACCGCTTTCCAAAACCAAAAAGGTTCCGGGGCAAGTCTTTTTTGTACATTACTACAAATTTCAGCTAGCATGAAAGCTATTGCTCTTTGAAAAGCATAGAAATACAACAATACAAAGCGACCGTAGCCGAATTGTATAAACACAAGTCACTTAGAACCTATGTTTGCGGTCGGTAATCGTAGGAGATATGTTTGGTAATAAAGAAGAGACTCACCAATGAGTCTGTACACGCTATCGTTGATTTGTTTCTAGAATTAAATCCAGATAGCAGTAAGTCCGGTATTTACTAAGAATGTGTTCGATGAAATTTCATTGTTCAAAAAAACAACGAGTAAGAAGTATTTTTTTCATTTGATTTTAATTTATTGCTTCGTCAAAACGTATCAAATCGGAAAGAATAAAACGCTGTGCACTTTGTTTTATCCATCATCTTCGAAGATTGTTAGACGAATTCCATCCTTCTATGCATTGCATAATTAGCAAATAAATCATTTCTACAATTAAAAGTTTATATATTTCTTGTTAAAATTTTATTATTTGTAAAACAAATGACAGAATTACACCACAAGCCAGTTATTTGCTAACTAATTAGCTACAAGGTTTTTAACATTGCCGCCTTTGGAAGTATCAAATAAAAAATACGACGTTAGTTAAAATAAGAGAAGGAAATGAAAAAATAATCAGGTTTTTTGTTTCTTTTTTTGCGCTGCCGGAAACAATACGTTATTCAAAATTAATCGATACCCGGGAGAAGTAGGGTGCAATTCAAGTTCCGTTTTGGGATCCCCTACTCGATGTTGATAGTCTTCAGGGTCATGGCCTCCATAAAAGGTAAAAAAACCTTTTCCTTTGATACCATGAATATAGCGCGCCTCCCCGTTGATCTTGTTTTCCCCCAGTACCATCACCGTTGGTTTTACGATCTCCCTCTTAAAAGAGGTGGTCTGTCCCATAAACCCTTTTACCAAAGCGGTGTGGTTTTGACATAACATGGTGGGCACTGGATCCCACTTGGCAGAAAAATCCATCAACGAGAAATAGTCCGATTCCTTGGGAACATTGCCTCTCTTCGTCGTCATATCAATCGAGGAGAATTCGTATTTTAAGGGACTGCGTTCCAACAAAAAATTTCTAAACGCAAAAGTTTTGCGAAAATCGAGACGTGACTGATAATTGGCGTCCGAAGGGTCTCCATCGAACATGGGCTCGCAAATATCTATCCCATCGGCTGCCAAGGCAATATCAAAACTGTCGGTTGCAGAGCACATTGCAAACATAAATCCCCCACCGATGACATAGTTTCTAATTTTCAAGGCCACCGCCCTTTTTTCTTCTGAAACCTTTTCAAAACCAAGTTTGGTCGCCAAAGCTTCGGCATTTTGTTTCTGTTCTATATACCACGGAGCCGCTCGATAGGCGCCATAAAATTTACCATACTGTCCGGTAAAATCTTCATGGTGCAAATGCAGCCAATCGAATAACACCAGTTTATCTTCCAGCACTTCCTCATCATACACCGTTTCATAAGGAATTTCTGCATAGGTAAGTACCATGGTTACTGCATCGTCCCAAGGTTGGTTTCCCTTCGGGGAATAGACCGCCACCTTGGGCGCCTTTTCCAAAATCACAGCTTCCTGGTTCATAGAGGGACTACTTATCCCGTCTAAAATACCTTGTGTCTGCGCATCCGATAGTACTTCAAACGAGACACCCCGGATTTGGCATTCTTTGCGAATGCTTTCCCCATCGGGCAATAAAAAAGAGCCCCCTCTGTAATTCAATAACCACTGTACCTTTTGTTGTTTGGTCAATACCCAATAGGTAATACCGTACGCTTTTAAATGGTTTTTTTGCCCCTCTGCATCCATAGGTATTAATATCGATGAGGCAAAAGCAGAAATTGAAAAAAGAATAAAGAATAAAAAGGAAAGACTTTTTTGCATAGGATATTATTGTGCAGTCTATCCAAAGATATAGGAAAAATAGGAGTGTGACTGTTCAAATTTAGTTAAAGCATCGGGTTTCACTTCTCACATTCACGGCTCGTAGTCGTTTCCGTATGCAAAAATTGAATATCGAATTTTCAAAGGTCCACCATCTGCACTAAAGTCCTATCGATTCTTTACTACCGCTAATATGTTTCGATTTTTTCCTAAAGGCATGAAAATTAGCACTTCTCGTTTGCTGACAGGATTTATTTTGCTCAATCACACAGCCTTTGTTTCTATAAAAGCGATTTAACCACTTTGTCATTAAAAAGGCACGTCGTTATCGTCTTCCGGGCTTAGCGGATCGTTCATTGAACTGCCAAAGGCATCGTCGGCGTTCGGTAGATTTTTGGTCATGAACGGATTATCCCCATCGGCATTCATTTTCGATTGGAACTCGAAGGGTGAATCAAAATCATCCAAATTATCGAACTTACCAAGATTTCCGATGAACTTCAGCCGAATATTTTCGAGTCCCCCGTTACGGTGTTTCGCAACTATAAACTCTCCTTGTCCTTGGGTCGGCGAGCGTTCTTCATCATCCCATTCATCAATTTTATAATACTCGGGGCGGTAAATAAAGGCTACGATATCGGCATCTTGCTCAATAGCACCCGATTCCCTTAAATCGGAAAGCAAGGGACGTTTACTACCACCTCTCGTTTCTACCGCACGGGATAATTGTGAAAGGGCAATTACCGGCACGTTCAATTCTTTTGCAAGTGCCTTTAAGTTCCTAGATATGGTAGAGATTTCTTGTTCCCTGTTTCCTCCTTTTTGGGTTCCACCTGCCGTCATTAGCTGTAAATAATCGATAATGATCATCTTAATACCATGCTGCGAAGCCAATCGGCGGGCTTTTGCCCGTAAATCAAAAATAGAAAGTGATGGGGTGTCATCGATAAACAATGGCGCCTTTTCCAAGGCTTTTACTTTTACGTTCAATTGCTCCCATTCATGCTTTTCCAATTTCCCGGTACGCAGTTTTTCGGAAGAAAGTCCGGTTTCGGAAGAAATAAGCCTTGTTATTAATTGTACGGAGGACATTTCACAAGAAAAGAACGCCACGGGCATCCCGGAATTTACCGCCATATTTTTTGCCATCGACAAGGTAAGGGCCGTTTTACCCATACCGGGGCGCGCTGCGATAATGATCAAATCACTTGGTTGCCAACCCGAAGTAAGTTTATCTACCTTATCAAAACCGGAGGGCACTCCACTCAACCCTTCTTTGTTGGCGATTTCCTCGATTCGCTTTTTGGCTTGTATGACCAGGTTTTGTGCCGTCTCCGCGGAACGTTTTAAATTTCCTTGGGTAACATCGTATAATTTTGATTCGGCGGTATCCAGAAGATCAAAAACATCGGTGCTCTCGTCATAGGCCTCCTCGATAATTTCATTTGAAATTTTGATTAAACTTCGCTGGATGAATTTTTGAAGAATAATACGGGCGTGAAACTCGATATGGGCGGATGAAGCAACTTTTTGGGTCAGTTTAATAAGGTAAAAATCTCCTCCAATAGCTTCCAAACGGCCATCTTTTCGTAATTGGGAAGAAACGGTTAATAAATCGACCGGTTCCGAAGTTTCAAACAATTTGAAAATTGCTTCGTAGATAAAACGATGGGATTCTTTGTAGAACACATCGGGATGTAGGATATCTATTACTTCATCGACTCCTTTTTTATCGATCATCATTGCTCCGAGCACAACCTCCTCTAAATCAACTGCTTGCGGCGGTATTTTTCCGCGCTCCAAGTTAATGAGCGTTGATTTATCGATTTTACGTGCACTTACCGGATCCGTTCTCTCCATACCAGCGAAAATATACAATTAACCTTAAGTTAACATGGCCAAGGCCACTTGCGATATCAACAGCTCATTCACAATTGGCCTGTTGATAAGTTACGATTTTGTGTTGACAACAAAAAAATTCCGGAAATGAATGTTTCCGGAATTTTCTCATCTTGATAAAAAGGCGCTTTAGCCATTAAAAACACCCATGTCATCATATTTCGTCATACGAGTTGCTACCAATTCTTTTGGTGATAACTTTTTAAGACGCTCAAAATGGGTCGTAATTTTGTTTTTTACAATTTGAAAGGTCTTCTCTCGATTTGCATGTGCCCCACCAGCAGGTTCCCGCACGATCTCATCGATCAGTTTCAGTTTTTTCATATCCGTAGCGGTCAATTTTAAAGCATCTGCAGCGATTTCCTTGTATTCCCAGCTTCTCCAAAGGATGGAAGAACATGATTCCGGGGATATGACCGAGTACCACGTATTCTCTAACATGAGTACCACATCGCCTACTCCAATTCCCAAGGCACCGCCCGAGGCCCCCTCTCCTATAATCGTAACGATAATGGGTACCTTTAAGCGGGTCATCTCCAAAATGTTGCGTGCAATGGCCTCTCCTTGGCCGCGTTCTTCGGCCTCTATTCCTGGATAGGCACCTGGTGTATCAACAAAACAAACAACAGGAATACCAAACTTTTCAGCAGATTTCATTAAGCGCAATGCTTTCCTGTAGCCTTCAGGGTTGGCCATCCCAAAATTGCGGTACTGCCGCGTTTTGGTATTGAATCCTTTTTGTTGCCCGATAAACATATAGGTCTGGTCGCCTATTTTTCCCAGTCCCCCGATCATGGCCTTGTCATCCTTTACATTACGATCGCCATGTAGTTCTAGGAAGGTATCGCCACAAATGGCCCGAATATAATCAAGTGTATAGGGGCGATTCGGGTGTCTTGAAAGTTGTACCCGTTGCCATGCGCTTAGATTCTTATAGATGTCCTTTCGGGTCTCTGCAAGTTTTTGTTCTATTTGTTTGCATGTTTCACTGACGTCTACATCGCTCTCCTGCCCAATAATCATGCATTTATCTAACTGCTCTTCCAGTTCTTTGATCGGCAGTTCAAAATCCAAATATTCCATTGTTCATGATAGGTTTAGTTCTTTAAACGAACAAAGATAAAACTTTATCGAGAACCCTTATCCTTGTTTTTCAACTTCCCGTTATTTTTAATCATCCCATTGGCCAAAACGGTTCCTAGAATAACGAACGTTCCCACATAGAACATAGGGGTCATTTTTTCATCTTCCCCAAGAAATAGAAATGCGAGGATAATACCGTACACCGGCTCTAGATTCACCGTCAGCATTACCGTATAGGGAGACAGGTATTTCATTACTTTCACAGAAGCGATAAAGGCATAGGCGGTACAGACCGAGGCCAATAAAAAAAGGTAGCCCCAGTCGCTTATTGAAAGCTGAAAGAAGTCAAGGGTAAAACCGCCCGAACCCAACTGATATATCGAGAGCATTATCACCCCTGTCGACAGTTCGTACAAGGAAATAACCGAGGGTTTATGCGTTTGTACCAATTGCCCATTGATCAGGGAGAAAATGGCCGCCAAAAAAGCGGAGAACAAAGCAAGTAAGATGCCGTTGGCGTATTGTGTCTCGACCCGAAAGATAATTGCAAGCCCGATCATAACGATCGCCCCAAACAAAAGTTCGTACCAAAGCATTTTTCTTTTGTACCAAAAAGGCTCCAAAATCGCCGTAAAAAACGCCCCAGTTGACATTGTTGCCAACGCTACCGATACCGTAGACACTTTTATTGCCTCGAAAAAAGTCACCCAATGCAAGGCGATGACGCCTCCTGCAAGTAAAAGGGTGTACAAGGTTTTATTCGAAACTTTTAAGGGAACTCTTCGGAATACTACGAACGCAAAAATCAATATAGCGGCAATAAGCATTCGGTACCATACCAGCGGTAATGCGGCTATGGTAATCAGTTTGCCCAACACTGCGGTAAAGCCCCAGATAAAGACTATCAAATGAAGATGCGCGTAGTTGCGCACTTTGGTGGTCATGGCAGTACCTTTTTTACGGAATCAACATCCCTACCTATAACAAGATAGGACGGGCCGGAGTACGTTTTATCGCTTCGCATTTTGTAGCAGGTAAAACGCCAATATTCCGAAAATTACATTTGGAATAATTACGGCCAAAATTGGTGAAAAACCGGCCTGTTCGGCCAAGGTACCAAACACCTTATCAAAGAAAATGAAAATAAAGGCTACAAATATACCGAAGGCCAGGTTGACGCCCATACCTCCCCTACGTTTAATGGAAGATACCGCCACTGCGATGATCGTTAAGATAAAGGCGCTTACCGGTAGTGCCCAGCGTTTATATTTTACCAGCTTGTAGGCATTGATGTTCGAAGCTCCTTTGCGTTGCTGGTTGGCAATAAACTCGTTCAATTGAAAAAGGTCTTTGGTCTCCGCGGCATACGAAACCGGTGTTAGGTCATTGATATCAAATGCAAACAAGGTATCGAGTCGTCTTTTGGTTTCCATTACCTCCCTATCCCCCAGAACTTTCCTTTTTTTATACGAGGTAAGCCGGTACGAAGTATCTTTCGGCACCCATCTAATATTCGCGGCAGAAATCTTAAAATCGAGCGTATTGTCCTTGTTAAAACGTTCAAAGGTGAAATTGTAGCCAATTTGTCGTTTGGGGTCAAAACTACTCACATAAATAAAGTCGGTAGCGTTCAGCTGGGTAAAAATATTGGTGGTTTCACGATCTTGCTTCCCCCTTTTTAAATACTTGTACTTGAATTCATTGAATCCTGCACTGGCCTTCGGCACGATAAACATGGCCATAAAGAACATAATCACTGCTATGATCGAGGCGCCGATAAAATACGGGCGTAAAAAACGACCAAACGAAACGCCCGAGCTTAAAATAGCCACTATCTCGGTATTGCTTGCCAATTTCGAGGTGAAGAAAATAATGGAAAGAAAAAGGAAAATCGGAAATAAAAGACTTCCTATGTAGAGGGTGAAGTTGCCGTAATAAATAAGGATTTCATTCAAGGGTGCCTCATTGTCGATCATCTTACCAATCTGCTCGGCAAGATTCGCCATAATTCCTATGGGAATGAACAACATGATCATCACCGCAAAAGTGATCAGATAGCGCTTAAGAATGTACTTGTCTAATATTGTCAAAGGTTACAATCGTTTATCCATTTGTTTCACCATCATCGATTTCCAACTGGCAAAATCTCCGGCTAAAATATGTTTTCTCGCCTCGCGAACCAACCAAAGGTAAAATCCGAGGTTATGAATGGTGGCAATTTGTTTTCCCAAATACTCGTTTGCGGCAAACAAATGACGTAGGTAGGCCTTGGAATATTCTCGATCAACAAAAGTGGTCCCCATTTCATCGATCGGAGAAAAATCATCTTCCCATTTTTTGTTTTTAATATTGATGGTACCGTGCGCGGTAAATAACATCCCATTGCGCGCATTTCTGGTGGGCATCACACAATCGAACATATCAACGCCCAAGGCGATATTTTCCAAGATATTGATCGGCGTACCGACCCCCATTAAATACCGTGGTTTATCCCATGGCAAGATGTCACAGACGACTTCTGCCATGGCGTACATCTCCTCTGCCGGTTCCCCAACCGACAGCCCCCCTATCGCATTGCCCTCTGCCCCTACACCAGCAATATACTCCGCAGATTGCTTTCGCAAATCGGTATAGGTAGATCCTTGCACAATGGGAAAAAAGGTTTGTTCATAGTCATATTCAAACGGTGTCTTTTTTAAATGTGTGATACACCGCTCAAGCCAACGATGCGTCATGTGCATCGACCGTTTCGCATAGTTATACTCACAAGGATACGGCGTACATTCGTCAAAGGCCATGATAATATCGGCGCCGATCACCCGCTGAATTTCCATGACATTTTCGGGAGTAAACATATGCATGGATCCATCGATATGGGATTTAAACTTCACCCCCTCTTCTTTGATCTTGCGATTGGCCGAAAGGGAATATACTTGGTACCCGCCGCTATCTGTCAAAATATTTCGATCCCATCCCATGAACTTGTGCAAACCACCGGCTTGCTTTAAAATAGGGGTTTTGGGCCTTAAAAAAAGATGGTAGGTATTCCCCAGAATAATATCAGGATTGATTTCCTCTTTAAGTTCTCGTTGGTGTACCCCTTTTACCGAAGCAACGGTGCCTACTGGCATAAAAATCGGGGTTTCGATCGTGCCATGATCAGTAGTCATGGTTCCCGCGCGCGCCTTGCTTAGAGGGTCTGATTGTTGTAAGGTGAATTTCAATGGCTCTTATTATGAGGGCAAAGATAATCAACTGCCTTCTAGAAGTTCCTTAACAAAAAAATAAAGTTCTTTTTTGATGGGCCTAACACGGCTTTGTCCGTTATCAGATTCCTGATGGTGCTGCTCTTCCCTATCTGTCGTGCTCATCGTGCGCACCAGTTCGTCCTGTTCCTCTTCAAGGATTTTCAGCTCCAAGGTATCTGTAGCCGTGTTTAAGAACGTAACATTTAAAATGAACCGATAACAAGCCTAGATTTAGTGGAGTTGGTAAAAACGGGGAAGCCTTCATAGGGGACTACCTTCCACCTATTTTTAGGTGCCGTTTTTAAAACACCTGTATTTTTGAACAAACCATTTTTCTCACCTAAAATCCCATTTATTTCTCAAAAAGCCCACTTATAACTATTGGGGGCTACCTCTGTAGACTTACGTACTATTTTTACTTCTAAGTTAATTAAGCGACGGTTCAAATCATTTTATCGGTAGTATTTATCTAGGAAGTTCAATCATAGAGAATAGTGACAAATCATCATTCAAGTTCTCACTGAGTTGAATTACATGTTTTATAATATCATAAATGAATAACCATTTTTTGTGTAACAAATTTTTATCAATGATAATGTCTAAACTCTAAATTATGATTAAAAACTATTTAAAATTTTCAGTCTTCAGTTTACTTGTAATGTGCATCGGTACTGTTTTTACTTCTTGCGAAAGTGAATCAATCGACGAATCGAGCCAGGAAACGGACCTTTCGGAAGAAAGCGAAAGTTTTACGGCAGAAGTGAATCTTAAGGCGGCAGTCTCTTCAAAATTAGTGGCGCTATATGCTACCCGCAATGGCACCTACATTAGTTCTGAAAATGGCGGTAACGTAACCTGTAATAGAAAAGAGGTAGGTCCGTGGGAAACAATCACAATGATAACTTGGAATGATGGAAAAGTATCGTTTAAAGGTAATAACGGACTATTTCTTTCTGATGAAAATGGCGCAGCGAACATAAAGTTTAATAGAAAAAAAGCCGGATTATGGGAGAAGTTTACTTACAATGGAAGCACCATTACCAGGAATGGGGTGTCTAATTTAAATGGTAGCAATACCAATGTCAACTTTAATGGGGGCGTATATTGGGACTTTGATATTATCGAATTGGGAACAGATATTGCATCTGAAAAATTGGTCGCATTGTATGCTACCCGTAATGGTACCTACATCAGTTCTGAAAATGGGGGCAACGTAACCTGTAATAGAAAAGAGGTAGGTCCGTGGGAAACAATCACAATGATAACTTGGAACGATGGAAAAGTATCGTTTAAAGGTAATAACGGACTATTTCTTTCTGATGAAAATGGCGCAGCGAACATAAAGTTTAATAGAAAAAAAGCAGGATTATGGGAGAAGTTTACTTACAATGGAAGCACCATTACCAGGAATGGGGTGTCTAATTTAAATGGTAGCGATACCAATGTCAACTTTAATGGGGGCGTTTATTGGGACTTTGATATTATTGAATTGTAGTCAATAAACTCCTTACACTAATACAAAAGCCCTCTTAAATTACATACGTTAAGAGGGTTTTCTACAAAATAACCCGAACACAGGTGCCACCGGGTCTTGGTGCTTACCCTACCTATACCTGCCCCGTGCGTTTTTCCCCCTGCGATGTTCATTTCATATTCCACCCGATAATTAGGTCGGCGAGAATCGCTTCTCGTTCATCTTGCTTAAGCATGAAGACCTCGGTATACAGCGCTTTGTAGCGTCCACTGGTGATAGACTCTTTCGATAGGCGAGCCTACTTCATGCATCATAAAAGGGAGGATCTTGCCCAGTTAATAAGTTGTAATAACTAGCCTTGCCTACCCAAAAGATTGCCCCTATTTTTGAGCATCGAAAAAATAAATTCATGCCAACAACACAGCAATTAGAAGATTTAGTGCGACAAACACGTCGCGATATCATCCGAATGGTACACAAGGTAAATTCGGGCCATCCGGGAGGCTCATTGGGTTGTACCGAGTTTTTGGTAAGTCTTTACCATGAAATTATGGAACTAAAAGACGGGTTCGATATGGACGGGGTCGGGGAAGATCTTTTCTTTCTATCGAACGGTCACATATCGCCTGTTTTTTACAGTGTACTTGCCAGAAGAGGTTATTTTCCGGTCGAAGAACTAAGTACTTTCCGATTGATCAATTCGCGTTTGCAGGGCCATCCGACCACGCATGAAGGCCTTCCCGGAGTGCGTATTGCCTCGGGGTCTTTGGGACAGGGCATGTCCGTCGCAATTGGGGCCGCCCTGGCAAAAAAATTAAACAAGGATACCCACTTGGTATACAGCCTGCACGGTGATGGAGAATTACAAGAAGGTCAAAACTGGGAGGCCATTATGTACGCCGCCGGAAATAAAGTAGACAATTTAATCGCTACCATCGATTTGAATGGCCAGCAGATAGACGGTTCGACCGATGATGTTTTGCCCATGGGAGACTTACGGGCCAAATTTGAGGCATTCGGTTGGGAAGTAATGGACATTGAAGAGGGAAACAGTCTAGAAGCCGTTGTAGCTGGCATGAAAGAGGCCAAAAGCAAGACGGGCAAGGGGAAACCAATTTGCGTGCTCCTGCGCACTATAATGGGGAACGGAGTGGATTTTATGATGCATACACATGCATGGCATGGTAAAGCGCCTAATGACGAACAGCTGGCCATCGGTCTTGAGCAGAATGCGGAAACCTTAGGGGATTACTAGACCCCACATTCTCAGCTAGGGAAATTTAAATGTGTTGAAAAGACTCCCGCCTTCGCGGAAATGAAATTAAATCAAGATGAAAAAATACGTAGATCAAGGAAAGAACGATACAAGAAGTGGTTATGGTGCCGGAATGACCGAGTTGGGAAGAACCAACCCAAATGTGGTGGCCTTGTGTGCCGATTTGATCGGTTCCTTAAAAATCAACCAGTTCATTGAAGAAAATCCCGATCGCTTCTTTCAAGTAGGGATTGCCGAAGCCAATATGATGGGCATTGCGGCGGGTCTCACCATCGGTGGGAAGATTCCCTTTACCGGTACTTTTGCCAACTTTTCAACCGGACGGGTCTATGATCAAATACGACAATCCATCGCCTATTCAGATAAGAATGTAAAAATCTGTGCGTCGCATGCCGGACTGACCCTGGGAGAAGACGGGGCGACACACCAAATATTAGAGGATATCGGGCTTATGAAAATGCTCCCGGGCATGACGGTCATCAATCCTTGTGACTATAACCAGACGAAGGCGGCGACTATCGCGATAGCGGAACATGAAGGTCCGGTTTACCTGCGTTTCGGGCGTCCGAAAGTTGCCAATTTTACACCCGTAGATCAAAAATTCGAAATTGGTAAAGCACTCATGCTCAATGAGGGTACCGATGTTACGATTGTAGCTACAGGGCACTTGGTTTGGGAAGCGCTGATTGCAGCTGAAAACTTGGAAAACCAAGGTGTTTCAGCCGAAGTGATCAACATTCATACGATCAAGCCTTTGGACGAAGCGGCCGTGTTAAAGTCTGTTAAAAAAACGGGGTGTATCGTAACTGCGGAAGAACATAATCACCTTGGTGGTTTGGGTGAAAGCATTGCCAGAGTACTTGCTACAAAGCATCCTACACCACAAGAGTTCGTAGCTACCAATGATACTTTCGGGGAAAGCGGTACCCCGGCACAACTTATGGAGAAATACGGGCTAAACAATAAAGCGATCGAACAGGCCGTTTTGAATGTAATTAAGAGAAAGTAACTGGCATCATTCTTGTTGCTAGTGCTACACTAAAGAACACATTCATTATGAAAAAAACACTTCTATTGGTGGTTTGCACACTTATGGGTGCCACCGCATTTGCACAAGCTGATTCTGGTTTTGGTATCAAAGCCGGACTAAATTACACTCAGAACGGAGATTTGATCGCCTCGGTCGGGAATGCCGCCGGAGACGTAATCCAAGGTTCCGATGGGAAAGTAGGGTATCATTTTGGAATTTTTGGAAAACTGGAACTCGCAAAGTTATATGTGCGGCCAGAGCTTGTTTATACCCGAACTTCTAGCAGCTATGATTTAAATGGGGAAGCCAACAGTTATGATATTTCTAAATTGGACTTGCCCATCTTGTTAGGGGTGAAAGTTGTAGGGCCACTTCATATTTTTGCCGGGCCGGCTTTTCAGTACATGCTCGAAAACGATTTGGAGAATTTCAGTATCAACGATGTGGAGAATGATTTCTCGGTAGGCTTGCATATCGGAGCCGGGGTAAATCTAGGCAAACTTGGTTTTGACGTTCGCTACGAACGTGGTTTTTCTCAAAATGAAGCCGATTTCATAAGTAATTCCGTTGAAATTGACGGACGAGTAGATTCTCGGCCTTCCCAGGTTATCTTTGCTGTTTCACTTCGTTTGTAGTTAAAACAACCCTATATAATTAAAAAGCCCCGACCGTATGGTCGGGGCTTTTTACTATAAAATCTTCCAATAGGGTTTTTACTTTCTGAAAACCGTGTTATTTTAATCAACTATCGCTGTCTAGATAGTCGGGTGTTCCGTCACCATCGGTGTCAGGGAAAGTAATAGAGCCGTCCGCATTGATAATAATTTCATCAATGGTACCTATTTCATCGCCGTCGTCATCATTGTCCAGGTAATTGGGAAAGCCATCCGAATCGGTATTCTCATCCAGGAGGTTTTCGTTATCATTTAAATCTTCCAAAATACTGGGTACACCATCTTGATCGTGATCGGCCGTATTCGCGACCAACAATTCGATTGTAAAAATAAGCGGTTCATAGGCCCCACCGGGCTGTGTGCCTCTAAAATAACCCAGTCCTGAGGGCAAGAAAATAACGCCCGAACCAAAACCGTCCACATTAAAAGTACCATCCTCGTTTACGGTAATCTCGCCTCCCGATTTGAATTTGGGAATACCTTTCCTAAACCCAAGAATCGTACCCGGGTTCGATTGGGTCAAGGTTCCTTCAAGATCCAACCAAATAGGCGCCCCCAAATTACTATCGAATACGGTTCCGTCTAAAACAAATCCTTCGTATTTGAGATACACCGAATCAACCCTTGTAGGGCTCATACCCGTACCTGATTCAGCATCCAAATAATAAAATGTATGCGGAATATCATCTTCTACCGTGTCAAGGCCAAAGGCCGTCGATGACACTAGCACTGTTTCACTTTTCAATTCGGGCCGACTAAAAATCGGGGTCTTATCTGAATTCTCCCCGGCAATCGTATCAATACGAATACGGTAATTAAAATCGGCCGGTGGATTATCAAATTCCTCATAGTTGTAAAAATGGGTCTGCATGTATTCGATCAACGCTGCATCATCTTCCACCGTGACCTCGGCAAGAAGTCTAGGAGGAATCACTTCTACATCGGACTGGTTATCATCGTTTTTACAAGACCAACCTAGGCCCAGCAGTAGCAATACAAGAAAAACTTGGTTTATTTTCATTTGTGCGAAATTAGCAACTTTTGGGGCGCAAGATACAATTTTCAGTTATTTTTGCCGGAGTCTTAACAAAGATTTTGGATTGTATATGCGCATTGATAAATACCTTTGGAGCACCCGTTATTTTAAGACACGGAATATTGCCACTACCGCCTGTAAAAAGGGGCAGGTAAAAGTAAACGGGAAGGTCGTAAAACCTTCTAGAGAGGTCTATGCCATGGATACCATTGTGGTGCGTAAGAATCAAATCAATTATG
Organism: uncultured Flavobacteriaceae bacterium; assembly: GCA_947500385.1. Classification (GTDB taxonomy): domain Bacteria; phylum Bacteroidota; class Bacteroidia; order Flavobacteriales; family Flavobacteriaceae; genus Pelagihabitans. Next base: position 33,111 of record CANMSA010000019.1, read on the forward strand.
AATTAACCGTTCTAGACATTCCCAAAAGTCGGGTGGGCGCGAAACTGGTGGATATCTACCGAAAGGATACTACCCCAAAAGAGGCCTTTGAAAAAGATGAGCTTCTTAAATTTTCAAAAGACTATTATCGTAAAAAAGGCACCGGAAGACCCACCAAACGAGATCGACGCGAAATAGACAACTACCTAGACCCGGAAGACGATTTCTTTCAAAGAGACCGTTTAGAGGAAGAATAGGAATGCCTACAAATGCCGAACTTAGGCAAAGCTTTTTTATCTTTGGAGGATACACTGCTTCCCGATACGTCTGGGAAGTGTCGACAAGCAACTATAACATTCAATTTGAACCAAGCTTTGGAACATTTGAACATCGAGTAAACGAGGCCCTAAATGGACAATACTATTTTATCGCACCAACAAATTCAGCATACCGTTCGCCGTATCGCCTATCAGATTTATGAGGCAAATGTAGAGGAGAAAGAAATCGTGATCGCAGGTATTGACGGGGGCGGGCTGCACTTTGCAAAAAAAATACAACGGGTACTGCGCACGATTACCGAAGCCGATGTTCTGCTCTGCAAAGTACATATGAACAAAAAAGATCCTTTGGCCAGTGGCGTTACCACTTCGATGGCCGAGGCAGACTATCAACACAAATCAGTGGTATTGGTAGACGATGTCCTTAATTCCGGAACCACGCTTATTTACGGGGTCTTTCATTTCTTGAAAACCCCTTTAAAGCAGTTGAAGACAGCAGTATTGGTAAACCGCAACCATAAAAAGTATCCTGTAAAAGCAGATTATAAGGGAATTTCGCTGTCGACCTCATTGCAAGAACACGTGCATGTAAAATTCCAAGCGAAGAACGATATGGTCTTTTTAGACTAGCAATGCCCGTATTTCGGCAGCTATTGCCTCAGGCGTCTTGGCATCGCAAGAAATTACCTTTGATGCCTGATTATAGAAGAAACTGCGTTCGAACAGGTGTTTTCCCATAAATTCCAGCAATTCGCTATCGGGCACATCTTTGATCAAAGGACGTTGTTCTTTTTCCGTTTTTAGGCGTGCTAACAGGCCATTTAACGACACCCTTAGATAGAACACGTTTTTGGAAGTTTCAAGCATTGTGGCCAGATTGTTTCCATAGCACGGGGTTCCTCCGCCCGTGGCAAGTACCACACGTTCCGAAGCTGCCAATACTTCCTTCAGATACGCATGCTCTTTCTTACGGAAATAAATCTCTCCTTTTGATTCAAAAATATCCGGGATGCTTAAAGATTCCCGTTCTTCTATATAGGCATCGAGATCCATAAATTTAAAATTTAGCAGTTCGGCCAATTTTTTTCCGACGGTAGATTTGCCACTTCCCATGTACCCCAACAAGATGATTTTCACGTGCTTACTTTTGTTAAAAATGTCGCTTTTATTTTCAATTTCAAAGAAAAGCTAAATTTCTCGTAAAATCGACTTGTTAAATAAATTATTGATATTATATTTGCAGCCGCTAAAGGGGGAAACTTTGATAGCGTTTTATTGACCTGGTAGCTCAGTTGGTAGAGCATCTCCCTTTTAAGGAGAGGGTCCTGGGTTCGAGCCCCAGCCAGGTCACCGAGAAAGCTAAAAACCCTGACATAGTTGTCAGGGTTTTTTTGTGGGCTGTATTGGAGAATCAATTCAGAACTCTACTTGTTCAAGGGCCAACCTCGTCATGTAAACCATCTTCGTTTCATTTACGACGGGCCATCGCATGCTGACCACTCAGGGCTTTATTCATTAAAAACCTTAGAAATGCGGTGTATGACCAAGTTACTTTCATGCTGGTTGCACCTATTACACTTCCTTTTTTAAAAACGGATAATCGGTATAACCTTTTTCGTCACCTCCATAAAAAGTGTTATGGTCAGGTTGGTTCAACGGGGCGCCCAACTCAAAACGGGCCGGCAAATCCGGGTTGGCTATGAAGAGCTTTCCATATGCCACCATTGTGGCCTCCTCAGACTCCACAGCCCGATTTCCAGATTCCTGTGTGTACCCTCCATTGACCATGAGGTTTCCCTTGTAGAATTTTCCGTAAAATTCTGTCGCATTCCCCACCAGTTCTGGATGCTCATCTACTGGTATCATAGGGTTCATAATATGTAAATAGGCAAGTTGATAGTTGTTCAACTGCTCCACTATATATTGATAGGTTTTTTGGGAGTTAGAATCTCCTACCGAATTAAACAGACCCGATGGAGATATCCGTACCCCTATCCTAACATCCTCCCACACTTGTTGTATGGCCTCCAATATCTCAAAAAGCAGTCTGCTCCTATTCGCAACGGAACCGCCATATTTGTCGTTGCGCCCATTACTGACATCGTCTATAAATTGATTAATTAAGTATCCGTTGGCCGCATGTATTTCAATACCATCAAATCCTGCTAACTTTGCATTCAGCGCGGCGGTTTTGAAGTCCACAATTATTTGAGCAATTTCTTCTTCCTCCAACATGCGCGGCGCTACATAATCTTTGAACCCATCATATGTATATATTTGTCCCGAAGGTTTAATACTTGAAGGGGAGACTGGAAGCTTACCCTCAAGAAAATCGGGATGTGAAATTCTGCCTACATGAAATAGTTGTATAAAAATGCGACCATCATTTTTATGAACCGCAGCATTTAGATTTTTCCAACCCTCGATTTGTTCTGAATTGTAGATACCTGGAGCATTTATGTACCCGACACCCGATGCAGATACCGCCGTAGATTCCGTAATGATCAAACCGGCACTTGCTCTTTGAGCATAGTAATCTACATTTAGGGCCGACGGAACACGTGACTTAGTGGAACGATTTCTAGTCATGGGTGCCATGACCATCCTGTTTTTCAAGGTTAAATTTCCAAATTTAAATTCTTGTAATAGTTTCATTTGTTTTTTTTAATTTTGGTCAAACATACAGTGTATTAATCTATTAATCAAGTACTTACAATTTAGTGTGATACGCACCAAAAGGTTAGTTTTACTGAAAATCAATCCATTAAAGAATACCATTTTATGAAGTGTACGAAAGAAAATTGTCCAATGACCGTCGCCGTTAATTTGATTAGTGGTAAGTGGAAGCTTTTTATTCTCTATGGTCTTCGAGATGGTGCCAAACGGTATAGTGAGCTGCGTAGAATTTGTGAAGGAGTCACCGAAAAAATGTTGACAAACCAATTAAGAGAACTAGAGAAAGATGGGCTTATCCGTAGAAAGGTGTACCCACAGGTGCCTCCAAAAGTAGAATACTCGTTTACGGAAATTGGGGAACGCTTGAGTTTCATGTTCGATCCGCTATATGATTGGGGCAAAGCATATATAAAAGAGGTAAAGCCTGCACAATTTCATTTGGTTGAAGCATTTGAAAGAACCAAGGCATAGCTAATACCCATATATAAAAACTTAGGCTAACTTGGACAAGTAAAGAGTAAAAACTGTCCGCGGTTCCAACATGTTCGACAAGATGCTAGAACAAAGTACAACTGTCGTCCTGCAACCAGTGCAATTAATTTTCAAAACAATTGGTAGTGCACGAAATATTTCAAAATACCTCTCACATCTATTACTGTTTAGAAACCTTTTTAAGTTCTTCTTTTAACGCTTCCTGTAGTTCATCTTGTAATTTCCGCCCCCCCATTACAAGTTCATTCACATGAATTATATCTTTTTCCGACACTTCCCTGTGCTTTGTACTCCACTCGGCAATATGTATCATAACGGGCATTAAGTCGATCCCCTTTTCTGTTAAAGTGTATACGTTTTTTTGCTTGTGGTCCGCGTCTTTTGTCTTAACCAATATTCCAAACGTTTCAAGTTTATGCAGTCTATCCGTTAAAATATTACTCGCGATTTTTTCGTCCGAACCTAGTATTTCCCTAAAATACCGTTTCCCATCGAACATAATATCGCGGATAATCAACAACGTCCATTTATCACCAAACACTTCCAAAGCTTGATTAATAGGGCAATGCGATTTGCTTTTTTTCATCAAAACCGATTTTATTATAAAACCAGTTGTAAAACACAATTAGTTTTATATTTGTCTAGTTGCTTTTTGCAACCAGTCAAAAATACAATAATAAAAACGAACAAATGGAAAATCATTTATTAGAGAACAAAAATGCACTCATATTCGGGGCAAAAGGGGCTTTGGGGAAACAAGTTGCCAAAGCGTTTAAAGATAGCGGCGCGAACATCTATTTGTCCGACATCAATGTAGAAGGCTTCGAAGCCTCTGAATTGGGGGATATCAGAAGAGTGGACACCCTTGATGAAAATGAAGTAAGGGGCTATTTTTCTTGGTTCAAAAACGAAAACATACCGGTTGATATTGTCATTAATTTAAGTGCCTCCCACCCTGCTGAATACAACCACGGAAAACCCGCGTTGGAAGTTTCGTTAGAACAATTTCTAATTCCATTAAAAACAACTACGGCCAATCAATTTGTGACGGCAAAGGCGGCATACGCCATCATGGCCAAGCAAAACAAAGGTGTCATTATTTTCATAACTTCTACCTTGGCCAAAGTGGGTTCTCCTTGGAGCAGCGCGCTGACGGCTTCGCACGCCGCAACCGAAGGCTTGGTCAAAAGCCTCGCTACGGAATGGGGAGGAGATCGGGTCAGGGTAATTGGAGTACGCTCTGAAGCCATGCCAGATTCGCCCACTATCGACTACACCTATACGACCATGGGGGCAAACATTGGCATGAGCAGAACTGAAATGCAAGCCGTTGTCGAACAACAAAAAACTGCTCTTAAACGATTGCCTTCTACCAAAGAAACCGCAGAAGTAATTGTTTTGGCAGCATCAGACTTGGCAAGCTACATGACTGGCACCATTCTTAATCATTCGGGAGGACACATACTAGAATAAAATTATGGGGAAAGGATATCTAATAGAAAACTATGAGGTCATAAATCATAAGGAGTATGTACCGCCCGTAAAGACAATCAATGAAATACTAGAAAAGTTCAATGGCAAATTTTTAGTAGCAACCCCAAAAGCAATAGCGTTACGTGGAACTCCATTGGAAGTAATCATTATCATTGAGTTTGATTCGGATGAAAATGTACTTGGTTTTTATCACTCCCCAGATTATGAAGTGTATAAAAAACTATATGAAAGAACTACAAGTGGATGGGTGCTCCATTCATCAGAATACAAAAGAAACAATTAATAAATTGTACCTATGAACTTTCAAAAAACAATTAATGTAAATACCACTAAAGCGAAAGCGTTTGAAGCGGTAACTATAGGAATTAACAAGTGGTGGGGAAATGTTGACAATTCAGACATTTTAAAATTAGACGATGAATTCTCCATCTTTTTTGAGGAAGGCACACAATGGAGGTTTGCAATTTCTAAACTTGAAAAATACAAGGAGGTACGATGGAAATGCATACATGCCAACCATACATTTTCAGGTCTCAAGGGGATTAAAGAGGAATGGCTTAATAGCGAAATTATATTCAACTTTAAGGAACTAAATGCAAATATTATTGAGCTATCTTTCGAGCACAACGGGTTAACACCAGACCTAAATTGCTATGAAATATGTGATGCCGGTTGGACTCATTTTATCGTCACCAGTCTAAAACAGTTTTTGGAAACGGGGAAGGGAAGTCCCAATCTAATAACCCCTTGAACCCAACTTCAATCAAGTAAACATAAAAAGATTCAAGATTCAATTTACCATGAAGCGAATAATTTTCGGAACACTTCTGTTTATAGGTATCACCTTCTTGATCCAGGCACTATCTCATTTTGCAATCAATGTAGGGCATTATGCCAAGATTCCGCATATGCGTCCGGATGACGAAGTTATTTTTGCCTTGGGGTTCTTAACAATGACTTTACAGGGCATCGTACTATCATACCTTTACGGGTTTTTTTCGAAAGACGCTCCTAACTGGAAAAATGGTTTGACCTATGCATTTTTAATGGGTCTGTTTTTTGTAAGCTATACTGCTTTTACAGAAGCGGGAAAATATCAAGTGCCCGATGTGCTTCGTTGGATTTTGGTTGAAGGTACTGCAGGTTTGATACAGTTTTGCGTTTTTGGAATTTTACTTGGCGAAGTATTCAGTAGAGTAAAATAGCTTTTCTAATTTTAAAAAGGAATCATTTGGTCATGAACTACTTTTTTGTTGTTTTTACTAATTGACCCCCTCAGTCAACCACTTGACCGAATTTGACAAGCTACAATGTACTTTGAAGTGTAATTTTACCTAATAGCATGGAGAACCCGAATCAACTCATAACGCATTGTTTCAGAAATGAATACGGAAAAATGATTTCCGTAATCACCGGTTATCTGGGAATTGAAAAGGTACATACTGCGGAAGATATTGTTCAAGAGACGCTTTGCAGAGCACTACAACATTGGACTTTTGAAGGAATCCCCAACAATCCTGAAGGTTGGTTGTATACAACCGCAAAAAATCTAGCACTAAATATTGTAGGTCGCTCCAATAACCTACAACACATCAAATCTACGATTGTGTTGGAAATGAACACCGTTAAATCAATGGAAAACATTGATTTTTCGGAAGGTGAAATCAACGATAGTCAACTAAAAATGATGATGGCTTGCTGTCATAGTGAACTTTCACAGGATTATCAACTTGCATTAATATTAAAAATTTTATGTGGTTTCAGTATTAAGGAAATTGCAAATGCTTTTTTTACGACTACAGAAACCATTAACAAAAGACTCGTTAGGGGCCGAAAAAAGTTAAGGGAGTCAAGCATAGATATAAATGACCTAAACAAACCAGAAGAGCACATAGAAACCATACTACGAGCTATTTATCTGCTGTATAACGAAGGGTATAAATCTTCAAAACAACATACTCAAATTCGATACGACCTGTGCCTTGAGGCAGTGCGTCTGGGTGAACTTTTAGCCCATTCAAAACATATTGAAGATAAATCGGAGATACATGCTTTACTAGCACTCATATTCCTAAACACTAGTCGTTTTGAGGCACGCATGAAATCAGAAAACGCAATCATAGAACTGTCGCAACAAGACCGAGGCCAATATGACAAATCTATGATTTTTAAAGGCCTTCAATATCTAGACTGGTCCGTTAAAAGTAAAAAGATATCCAAATATCATATTATGGCGACAATATCTGCAAACCATTGTGTTGCCACCTCCTATGAGCAAACTAATTGGATCGAAATCCTTAAGTTGTATGATACACTTCTGGAACTGGAAAATTCACCTATCGTTCGCCTTAATCGTTCGGTAGCGATGGCCAATATCTATGGAAACCAGCAAGCAATTGTTGAACTTGAATCACTTAAAGAGTACTTCCTTTCCAATCGGAATCACCTTTATCATGCAACTTTGGCTTCCTTATACGCCAAAGAAAAAAAAGAAGACGATGCTATAAAACACTATAAAGCGGCCATCGCCCTGGCTCCCACAGAAACGGATAAGGAATTTCTCGAAAAAAAATGGCATTCTTTTGTCCTGATATCCAATTCATGATTGTTGTATGGGTATAGAAACTTTAAATACAATAATGATGAAAAAAACAGTAGTGCTGTTGTGTATGCTTGCCGGTACTTTAACAAGCATGGCACAAAAAACAAACAAAGCAGAATTTATACTGATTGTACATTCTGATAAGAACCTGATGACAGCGATGTCTTCGGAACACAAAAAAATGCACATCCAAAAAGTTGGCGAGTATATCGAAGGACTTGCAAAATCAGGTAAGTTGCTAGATGCCCAACCCCTTGACATGAAGGGAATAATTGTTAGTAGTTCCGATGGAAAAGTAAGGCAAGAAAATCTTGTTCTCTCGCATAAAGCAATCGCCGGGTACTATAAGATTAGTGTCAAAGATTTTGAGGAGGCTGTATCAATTGCGAAAGCCGACCCCAGGTTTGAAGAAAATGGATGGGAATTAGAAGTACGGCCAATTAAACGAGTAAAGGGAGTCAATTAAAAAGACAGCCATGAAAGAATTTATGTTATTTATAAGAAGCGAAGAGAACAATCCAATTGCCAATTTGTCTCCTGAAGAGCAACAGCAACATGTTGAAAAAGTGGGGTCTTATATACAAAAGCTGGTACGTAGTGGAAAAATGAAAAGCGCACAGCCCTTAGAGAATGAAGGCACCATAATCTCTTTGGAAAGTGGTAGTGTGGTAGACGGACCTTTCAACGAGACCAAAGAGGTAATTTCGGGGTATTATCATCTAAGTGCCACCGATTTGGAAGAGGCCATAACCATTGCAAAAGCGGATCCTAGATTTGAAGATGGTCATTGGAAAATTGAAATAAGACCAATTATGAAGGTTACAGGTATCAATTAACCATAATTCAATTGTAAAACAGTAAAGTATGGGCTTAAAATTAGGATATATCGGTTTAACCTTAGTGGCGGTGGTGTTCCTGGTATGGATAGGAAAAAAAGCCATTGAGCGTTCAAGTTTGAACAAGAATAAGAATTTGATAATTCTAGTTTTAAGCCTTCTACTATGGCAATTGTTTATTGTTGTAATTTCCAGTTCCGGCATCTTAAAAACCTATGATTTCCCTCCCAGGTTTGCGCTGTTCTTCATTGTTCCATCTTTTATTTTTACTGGAACATTTCTTTATCGTAACAGAAACAAAAACTGGATTCATTCCATACCGGAACATTGGGTAATCAATTTTCAATCTTTTCGGGTATTGGTAGAAACACTCTTTGTTTTTTCTGTAGCAAAAGGTATCCTGCATCCGCTTGTGACCATCGAAGGTTATAATTTCGATATGATATTCGCTTTTACAGCTCCCGTGCTAACATTCCTGGTTTATTCAAAAAAAATACTTGGCAGAAAAACAGTTCTTTATTGGAATTACTTAGGGTTGGCGATAATTGCCAGTATCATATTTTTATTCATGTCATCCATTTACAAGCCCGAATTATGGGGTGAAAATGCCCCTATGTTACCTACGGATATGCTCACCTATCCTTATGTGCTTATCGCCGGATTTCTAATGCCCACTGCCGTATTTCTTCATGTATTGTCAATTGTTCAAATAAGAAAATTCAAATGAAAAAAATATTCCTAGCCCTATTGCTATTTAAGCTTTCATTTTCATATTGCCAAGAAAAAACTTCTTCTTATAAAGATGCCTTTCATTTAATTAACATCTGGTTAGAAGCTCAAAAAGACTACGAAGCTATTCCATCAATTATGGGCGTGGTAGTTGAAGACCAGCAAGTTATATGGCATGGGGCGTTTGGGAAATCAAATCTTACAGAAAATAGGGTAAGCGATCCCAACACCATTTGTAGCATATGCTCTATTTCCAAGACCTTTACGGCAGTCGCCATTATGAAATTGGTTGATGAAGGTAAAGTAGGCCTGGACGATAAAGTAAAAGATATTTTAACCTTTTACAATATCGATCAAAAATTCCCGGAAGGAGGCGCTGTTACGGTCCGTTCAATTCTTTCTCATTCCTCCGGTTTACCCAGGGATACAGGTCATAGCTATTGGAGCGGGCCCGATTTCCCTTTTCCCAAAAAGAAAGAACTTAAAACTAAACTTTCAAAATTTGAAACCATGTTTCCTGTAGGAACAGATGTTAAGTATAGTAATTTGGGATATGCCATACTTGGATTAATTATTGAGGAGGTATCGGGACTTACCTATAAGGAGTATGTAGAGGCAAACATTTTCAAACCTCTCGGGATGTCAAATTCTCATGTAGAAATGAAAATGTCCGAATACGGCACTAAACATGCCATTGGTTATACCGCAACCAACAGAAATGGCAAACGAAAACAAGCTGGTTTTTATCAAACTAGAGCTATGCAACCAGCAGCCGGTATTTCAACTACAATTATGGATATAGCCAAATATGCTTCTTGGATATTTAGATCAATGGGAGCTGATAAGGCTGAAATACTAAAACCGTCGTCTTTAATAAAATTACTTAGCGTACAATCCGAGATTAAAAACGGAAACAACGAACAGGCCTTTGGTTTTCAAATATATACCGATTCAGATGGTAATAAATGGGCAATGCACGGCGGTATTTGCCCTGGTTTCGTTTCTTACCTTAAAATGGACGTTTCCAACAAAACTGCATACGCTATCCTTGCCAATGCTAATGGCGTGAGAGCTTTGCGCTATGTTAACAGCATTATTGATATTCTTAAAAAAGCTAAAAAAACCAAAAGCTCGGACAAATTATCAGTAGATCTAAGTCTATATAGTGGTTTTTATAACTTAAACCCATGGAATAGCGAATACTATATTTCCGAATGGGATAATGGCTTAGTTTTGCTGTACCTCCCTTCAGGGTCACTGAAATACTCCATGTATTTTTATTCGCATGGTAAAGAAGACACCTTTTATTTATTGGATGAAAATGGAGAAGTAACCGGCGAGGAGTTAAAATTCTTCAGAAACAAAAAAGGAGCGATAAGCAAAGTTAAAAACGACGGTAATTATCATTATCGTCTACAAGGTTGATCCACCTTAATCAGTTATATGTTTAAAATTTTAATATGGGAAGAACACTCTTATTTATAGCATTTTTATGTACATCTCCTGACATATCGGGGCAGTCAGAATTAAAAGCAATAACGATTACGTTGAACAAATATATTGATGGTACTGCCACTGGTGATAAAGCAAAATTGGAAAATGCCTTTCACCCTGATTTTAATCTTTTTCTAATTTCAGCTGACACCTTAAGAACCATAAAAGGATCTAAGTATATCAATAGAGTGGAACCCGGAAAGGTCTATAATCGAAAAGCCAAAATCATCAGTATTGACTATGAGAATGACACAGCTGTTGGCAAAATAGAAGTGTATTTTCCAGATAGAAATCAGGTAGCCACAGATTATCTGCTGCTGTTGAAAGAAAAAGAGGGGTGGCGGATAGTTCATAAAATTATCGATCTAAAAGGAATTGACCATGCTGAAAAAAATCCAATACATGAAACTAGCAACCTCACAGCGCTTAACGAAACCCTCTTGAACTATATTGAAGGTACTGCGAATGGAGCCCTTGCCCGAATTGATAAAGCATTTCAAAAAGGGTTTAATCTGTACTATGTAAAAGAGGGTTCAATTACTGTTTTACCCGGAACAAGGTATCTGCAGAACTTCACGGAAGGCAAGAAGAACAATAGAATTGGAAAGCTTGTCGGAGTTGATTTTGAGGATACTGCGGCCTATGCGAAAGTGGAGGTAAGAATGCCCGAAAGAGAAAGGCGGGTGATGGATTTTCTATTACTGCTTAAAATTAAAGACGAATGGAAGATTATCCATAAATCCTTTACTACCAACAATTACGACTGAAATGAGAAAACTAGCGGTATTACTATTTCAATCACTAGACGGGGTGATGCAGGCACCGAGCAGTCCCGACGAAGACAACTCGAATCAATTTGACAAAGGAGGCTGGGCCGAACCGTATTGGGAAGAAGTAATGGGCCAAGTAATGCAAGAGGCGATGATAGAACCCTATGATATGTTGCTCGGAAGGAAAACATATGAAATTTTTGCTTCACATTTCCCAAATGCCGATGCCAACAATCGGGTTGCCAAGAAACTGAATGCCGCCAAAAAATATGTGGTGAGCACTACCTTGCATCGTTCCTTATGGGGTCATACGGAATATTTAAATGGTGTTGTAGCAGATGAGGTAGAAGCCCTTAAAAACGAGAAGGGCCCTTTGCTTCAAGTGCATGGTAGCTGGGAACTGGTTCAAGAATTGCTAAAACACAATCTAATAGATGAATTTCGCATATGGACCTTCCCGGTAACGATTGGACAGGGAAAACGTCTTTTCGGTGATGGAACTAAGCACAACACCTTGTCATTGATCAAATCCGAACAGTGCGAAAATGGCACATTGATGCACTTTTATACCCAAAAAAGACATGAAAGAGATTCATACCAATAAAGAAATAAGTGTAATCAATTCAATACAAGTCCCGGCTGGCTACGAACAAACCGCTATAGAAGTACGAAATATTTACATCGAATATTTTAAAACCAAGCCCGGTTTTGTTAGTGCTACCTTTTACAAATCAATTCATCCGGATACTACCTTTAATTATGTAAACATTGTAGTTTGGGAATCTTATGATTCTTTTGAGAACGTAGTAAATGAGGGGTTCGAGAACGTCGAAGGCTTAAACAAAGATGGTTACAAAGTGTTGGGAAAAGGGTTCCCAGCTCCAATTTTAGTCAATCCTGGTCAATTTCAAATCATATCTATGGATGAACGTTTGGCAAGAGGTAAAAACAAAAGTGAATGATTCTAGAACATAAAACTATACAACTATACGGGCTCCCTGTGTTCTCATGGGTTACCCTGACGACGCCAGATGAAGCAGATGTTCCATTGCCAGCTGAAGCCTGTGTGGCGTATTTGGCCGAAGGGGATGGTCAAAGCATTTTTATGCAAGAATCCTTGTACGCCCATCCCGGTAATGTCATCATTTCCAATTGTGGGAGCACGGTCAGTAATATAATTGCTCATCAAGAAGCAGGAAAGGTAAGTACCATTATCGCTCATTTCCATCGCGAGCAACTTCAACGGATATATCAAGATACGAAACCAAAACTTTGGAAAGAAATAGAAAAGCCGGTTACCCAAAATGTGGTGCAAGTAGAGGCCTCCAATCTAGTGGTAAAATTTTTTGAAGGAATTGGACATTTTTTTGATAATCAAAATGCCATTAGCGAAGAAATATTAAGTCTAAAGATACAAGAGCTGATACTCCTGCTCCTACAATCCGAAAGTTCTCAAAATATTCGGTCCATTATAAACAGTCTCTTTTCAGAGCGTGTATTCACCTTCACTGAAATGATCGATGCATATCTTTTGATACCACTTTCCCTCCAAAATTATGCACAGCTTACAAATAAGAGCCTGTCATCTTTTAAGAGGGAATTTAGGAGGGTTTACGGTACTTCCCCGGGAGTGTATATAATGAGCAAGAGATTGGAGAGAGTCGCCCAGCTTTTGGCAACTTCAGAAATGTCTATTACGAACATTGGTTACGATTGTGGCTTTACAAGTTTAGAACATCTTTCGAGAAGCTTTAAAGCAAAATATGGTGTGCCTCCTTCAACATACAGAATGAACCTCTCAATCAAATAATAGGACCTATCGTAAAGGCCTAAAAGCACTTTTCTTTTGATTTTTGTTACTCAATTAGAATCATAAAAACTAATTTGATGAAATCAATTGACATTAGAACAAAATTATCAGTACTGTGGATTTTTATTTTGATGAATTTGATTTTCAGGGACCTGCATGAATTTGCATCCAAAGATTTTTTAGAGGAAGCATTAACAGGTCATGTTAATGGAGTTAAATTGACGGAAGGATTAATGTTATTCGGAGGAATACTGGCCGAAATTCCCATTGCCATGGTAGTACTCTCTTTAGTCTTGAAACGAAAAGCAAATCGCTTTTTAAATTTGGTTTCAGGCTTGATTATTCTATCATTTTTAATTTTTAACATCCCTACTGCAGACCTAGACGATTACTTTTTTCTATTCTTTGAAATTGGCGCTACCCTGCTTATATTATGGAGTGCCTGGAAATGGAAATCGGACAGTTATCAACTTGTAAGCAATTGAATCAATGAAAGCAGTAGTATGCACTGCCTACGGTCCGCCGGAGGTACTCCAAATTGAGGAAGTAAGTAAACCCGTCCCTAAAGCGAGTCAAGTACTCGTAAAAGTTATGGCCAGTACCGTGGCGGTGGCAGATTGCCGTGTACGAAGTTTTAAAGTACCCTTATCTATGTGGCTACCTGCACGCATACTATTGGGTATTACCAAGCCAAAAAACGCTATTCTAGGGGCGGAGTTTTCGGGCATTGTAAGCACTGTAGGTAAGAAGGTCACCCGCTTTAAAGAAGGTGATCCCGTCCTGGGCGTATCCCTACCTAAGTTTGGTGCCTACGGGGAATACTTGTGTGTTGACGAAGATGGCCCCATTGTGAAAAAGCCTGTTGAAATACCTTGGGGCAAAGCCGCGGCCATTCCCATCGGCGCTACCACCGCCTTCTGTTATCTGAATGCGATCAACATCCTACCCAATCAAAAAATATTGATCTATGGGGCATCGGGAAGTGTTGGTACCTATGCAGTGCAGCTTGCTAAGATGAAGGGGGCGAAGGTCACCGCTGTCTGTAGTCAACAAAATTTTGAAATGGTCAAAAATTTAGGTGCCGAACTGGCCATAGATTATAATCAAGTGGATTGGCATAAGGGGTTAACGCTGTACGATATGTTCTTCCAGGCGGTAGACAAATGTCCCTTCCGAATTGCGGAAACCACTTTAAAAAAAGAGGGGGCCTATATCAATATCACGAACCCGTTCCCGTCGATACGAATGCTCCTAGCCAAAATCCATAAAAAAATCAAAATCAACATGGCCAAAGACTTTCCGCAAACCAATGAAAACCTTGAACATTTAGTCAAATTGATTGCGAAAGAAGAAGTGAATGTCGTAGTTGATACCACCTTTCAACTCGATAACATTGTGGCAGCACATCGCTATGTGGATCAAGGACATAAAAAAGGAAACGTGGTGGTTCAAATTAAGTGATTTATGATGCGCCTCACCTATCACCTTTTTCTTCTCGTTCTTAAACTAAAGGGTATAAAAAAAGTCTTTAGCAAATCGCCAATCGATTTTGTGAAACTACGAAAAGAAGATATACATGTCCCAAAAATAAAGGGACTCGACCAATATAGGTTCCAGGTGTCCATTAGTATGGTCACGCAATTGGCTATTCGCCAAAATTCAACATTGGTATTGTATTGCCATGGCGGGGCATTTGTATCCGGGCCTGCCAAACATCATTGGAAAGCGGTGGAACGGATCGCAAAAAACACTTCGGCCACGGTTTGGATGGTAGATTACCCAAAAGCCCCCGAAAATAAGATTGACAAAATACTGGAAAACCTTTTTGACGTTTATAGCAAAGCACTGGAAGAGTTTGCCACCGGTGACATTATCATGATAGGGGACTCGGTAGGTGGAGCGCTCATCGTATCGCTTACCCAAATGCTGATCAAAATGGCGCTGAGAATTCCTGAAAAGTTAATTTTAATTTCTCCTGTTGTGGATGCTACATTGACCAACCCGGCAATCGCGGAAATTGACTCAAAAGATCCCATGTTATCCAAAGCAGGCGTGTTGAGCGCCAAAAAAATGTGCTCCTTGAACGGTGACCTAAACGATCCAAGAATATCCCCGATCAAGGGAGAAACGAAAGGCTTCCCCCCTACCCACTTGTTTGTTGCCCAAAATGATATTACCGCCCCAGATCAAACCCTATTTCTTGCAAAAATGAAAAAAGACAAGGTAGATGTAAAGTTCTATTACGAGAACAAAATGCCCCATATCTGGCCGATACTGCCTTTTTTAGGACAGGGTAAAAAAGATTTTGATACTATTTTAAAGATAATCAATGAGTGAAAACCAATACCAACATGAATAGCGCAGGTGTATGACGAAGGGCATTAGACAATTCCAGCTTGTTCAGCACAAGGGCAAACCAATAGCCGCTCGGTTTTTAACGGTTAATACAGAAGTGTATTCCACCTTAAATGCCACAAGTATCCTATTGTACTTAAAACAAGGGCAACTAAAACTTCATAATGACAAGCTAGAGAAGACTTATAACGCTGGTGAAGTAATACTACTCCTTGAATTCTCAGATTTCAAAGCACAGCGAATTTTAAGTACGGATACCCAAATTTTTGAAGCGTTGGTGTTCGTACTTTCCGAATTGCGAATCGATAGCCGACAAAAGGAAATAAAAAGCAACGCCACATTAGATATACCGTTGAAGATAAAATCAAAACCTTTTCTAGGATATTACAACCAATTATCTCAGCAATTCCTGAAAACCGAACATTTAAATTCGGAATATGTTGAATCATTAAAAAACAAGGTTCTAAATACAATACCAGCCTCATCTAGAAAATCTATTGAGGACCATCTATCCAGCGAAAAACATCGTTTGATGTGTTTTCTATTTAAGGAAATCACTACTAATGTTTCCTTAAAAGAACTAGCAAATAGCTATGGAACCAGTGAATCTACCTTTTACAGGGTTTTTGTAAAAAATATGGGTATTTCTCCTCATCAATGGATAAAAGATCAACGATTACACTACGCTCGGTGTGAAATGCAGTTTCAACAGAAAAAAGCTTCTGAAATGTACTTAGAATTAGGATTTGAGGATTTAGCTCACTTCAGTAAAGAATTCAAGAAAAAATTCGGCTACAACCCAAGTGACACCTATGAAAATGCGCAAATAGCGATTTTAGGTTCATAAATCAATATTGACCGAATTTGACAAGTCAGTTACCCCTTTATTTAAGAATTTGTAAGCTTAATTAAACCAGACTTGTAGATGCAAACAACTAATACAATTGACGTTTCTCGTATTCGGAAATATTTAATTAAAGCCCTTTATCTACTAACGTTTGTTGGTGTTGGATACCAAGCGTGGGCAGCGATTATTGTTCCAGAAAAGCCCTTGGAAACAATAGAGGGCATTGTTTATAGCTTTTGGGTGGCATATGCCACTTTGATGGCCTTAGGTCTACGTTACCCCTTAAAAATGATTCCACTTCTGCTATTACAGTTGTTTTACAAAGCGGTTTGGGTGCTGGGCGTTTACCTTCCAATGAAAAACAATGATTTAATCACCGAGTCGGCCGAGGGTTTTCTAAAAATATGTATTACTGCTATACTACTAGATTTATTCATAATTCCTTGGGGGTACGTTTACAAAACATACCTTCTAAACATGTTTAAATTCGACAAGAGGTACAAATGAAATCTTCCATTTCAACGTTAGTATTGACAGTGCTAATACCAATTTTTTTCGTAAACTGCTCTTCGCAACATAACGAAAAATGGCAATTGGTTTTTCAAACAGATAAATCTGGGATGATAGTACATGGAACGAAAAATGAACTTATCAAATTAGTAAGAGAAGGGTATCCAATTCGGGTAGGCTGGGATGATATGGGCAAAACATCTGTAGAACATACTATTGCCGTACAGTTTTTAACCATTGCAAATGAGAAAGAGGTATTTGCACAACTAGAACCCTTTTGGGCACAACGACCAAATCTTAAAAGCGATACGCTAAGTGTTGTTCCTTTTGGAAGTGAAACAAATTGGATTTTAAGCTCAAATGGATTAAGGAGCAGCATGATGATTGATAAAGTTAACGACACTGTTGTAAACTATAAACCAGCTTTATTAGGCTATCCTATTAAGTGGTATGTCAAAAAATAAGATGAAATAACATTCCTAAATGATTAATTCAGAATCCATAGAAAACGATATCATTACAAAAATGGAGAAAGAGCTTTTAAACGCAATGAAAAATTGTAATGTTAAAAAACTTGACCAATTACTTCATGGGGCATTATTATTTAATATCCCTAGCGGAGAAACTACAACCAAATCTATGGATTTGGATACATATCGATCTGGAAACATGAGAATCAATCAAATTAATTCTTTAGAACAGCAAATAAATCTTATTGGCGATAATGCAATTGTGTCTGCGGTTATAGATATGAAAGGAATGTATTTTGATTACTCTCTTGATGGGAAATATAAAATTATACGCGTTTGGAAATTGTTTCATAATAATTGGAAAGTAATAGCCGGAAGTAGTATTGCAATAACAAAAAGTAGTAGTTAACAGCAATAAATGTTTTACAGCCAATTAAATTTAAATGATGAGAAATAACAGCTTCATAATTTCAATATTCGTATTTGCATTATTTTTAATTGCATGTCAAACTAAAAAAGAACAAGCAAAAGACATTGATTCAACAGACATAGCAAGTTCATACTTTGGCCAAAAGCCGCCGGGCTTGATTCCTGAAGTTTTTGCCCCAGGAGTTGTTTCGACAGAAGAATATCTTGAGACTGTTGTAACGTTTTCACCAGACATGAAAGAACTGTCTTTTACCAGGTCAGGCGGAAAATATGAAGAACCAGCATTGTTTGTTTTGCAATACAAAAATAATAGATGGAGTAGGAAATCTATTCCGTCATCTGATATTGATAATTATAAGGAGCGATTCAACCCTAGTGTATCAGAGATGAAAAACCTTGAACCTTTCAAAGATATTCCTATCGTAGGTTTCTCGGTTTCATCAAAAGGCACATATTATTTCTATGTTTTAGATTTTGAAGATGGCAGCGGCCATATGAGTTATTCATGCCTTATAAATGGTATATATGAAAAACCTAAAAAAATGAACAAGGCAATTAATTCTGGAAAATACATTGCCCACCCCTTCATTGCCCCAGATGAGTCTTATTTACTATGGGATGCCGAGAAAGAAGGTGAAAATACTCCTGATGTCTATATTAGTTTTCGAAAGCAAGATGGTTCATGGGGAGAAGCTATTAACATGGGAGAAAAGATAAATACACCAGGTTATGAACAGCACGCGAGGGTAACACCCGATGGAAAATATCTTTTTTTCTGGAGAGGGGATAAAAAAGTAAGAGAAGATGGAACTACATATTGGACAGGAAATCCATATTGGGTGGATGCTAAAATCATTGAGACACTCAGACCACAATAAAAAAAGGAAGGGCGTATGAAGATTGCAGGATTTACAAGTTGTAATTGAAAAATTTAGTCAATGACAAAAACGTATTCTATATCGATTTTTATGTTGGTACTTTTTTTAAATGCTTGCAATAGCAAAAATGATAAAGTAAAGGTAGCTACTTCACCAGAAATAGCAAGTCCTTACCTAGGTGAGCAACCACCAGGATTGATTCCTGTGCCTTTTGCTCCCGGGATTGTTACCACAAAAAATTGGGAATGGAGTGGCGGCTTCACTCCCAACCTAAAAGAATTTCATTTCATCAGAAAAGTTGGAGAAGTTGAGGGAAATAAAAAGCAAGAGTTTGTTGTTATTCAACATAAAAATAATAGATGGCAAGAGTCGGTTATATCGTCTAGAGTGGAACAACCCTTTATTTCTCCCGATGGTAAAACGATGCATTTGGGTAAGACTTATAAGGAACGAATTCCAACGGGGTGGTCAGAAATAAAAAAGCTTGGCTCCCCTTTCGAGAAAATACGTATCATGCGTCTTACGGTTTCCTCTAAAGAGACCTATGTTTTTGATGAGGTAACTGCAGAAGGTGATGGCATTCTTCGTTACTCAAGATTAATAGACGGGAAACGTGAGGAACCAAGACCATTTGGTAAAGAAATCAACACCGGAAAATGGAACGCCCACCCTTTCATCTCACCAGATGAGTCCTATATTCTTTGGGATGGTCAAAGAGATAATGGATACGGCGATGCCGATATCTATATCAGTTTTCGAGCGGAAGATGGTTCATGGGACAAGGCGATTAACCTAGGTGATAAGATAAATACAGAAGCTGCTGAAGCGAGTGCAAGTGTAACGCCGGACGGAAAATATCTTTTCTTCAATAGGAATAGCATCGACAACTACGAAAATGTAGATATATTCTGGGTAGATGCCCAAATTATTGAAACACTGAGACCAGACCAAAAGGTTGTATCCGAAAATTAAAATATGAAACTTGCAAAAATAATAGCGTTCTTAGCGTTTTTCCTTGTCGCAACCTCTTCTTGTCAGGACAGTAGTGGAAAATCTAAATCAACTACTTCCTATACTATTGCTTATGCCACAAATGGCTCAAGCGAATCAAGCAAACGGGAAATTTATCTAACGAATATTGAAGATACATCAAAAGTTAAAATTACAAATCCGCCTAAAAGTGGTGGCGGTTATTTGGCATGGTCTCATGACGGAAAACGCATCGCTTTTTATGCAAAATATAATAACAAGAAGACATGGTCTATTCATACGATAAACACTGATGGAACAAATTGGAAGCGATTAACGCATGCAGATGGTAAATGGGATAGTTCGCCCACATGGTCACCTGATGGAAAAAAAATTGTTTTTGCGAGATATTATAAAGATTCAATAGGACTTGTGAATAACCAAATATGGGCTATGAATTCAGATGGTAGCAAACAGACTCAAATAAAATCACTAAGTGGTGGTGGTCCTTGTTTTACCCCTGATGGTAGAATCGTCTTTTACGCTGAGGCCAAAGATGAAAAAAGTGAGATAAGTATCGCAAATATGGATGGCAGCAACCTGGTTCAATTAACCAATAACGATGCGGAAGATTGGCACCCCGAGGTATCACCCGATGGCAAGCAAATTGCTTTTGTGTCTAAGAGAGATGGGAATCAAGAAATTTATAGCATGCATATAGATGGGTCCAATCAAAAACGATTGACCACAAGCGATGTTGATGATTCGCATCCTTCTTGGTCACCTGATGGCTCCCAACTAATCTTTCAATCAAAAACAGCTGGATATTGGAGTACTTATATGATGAATAAAGATGGCTCCTCCGTAAGAAAGATAATAGATAATGGTTCATCCGCTGTATGGCTAAAACAGTAAGAATCGCATTTTACCCACTATTGAAATACGAACAAAACAACTAGAATGCAGGCAAAAATAACATATCGTTTTTCGGCTAAATTGTGGAAAGACAAAGGAAAAGGTGGATGGGTTTTTGTGTCGTTACCAAAGGATATTTCAAAAGAAATCAAGGAAACGCTGGGTTGGCAAGAAGAAGGTTGGGGACGAATGAAAGTAAGTGCCAGCATTGCAAACATTATCTGGGACAGCGCCATTTGGTTCGATAAAAAACAACAGATCTACCTACTCCCAGTAAAAGCGGAGATTCGGAAAAGAAACAAACTAACACTAGGGCAATTGACGGAAGTGGTTATTTCAATTTAAATATTTTAGAATGCCTTTACCCTTAAAACAGCATGATGAATGCCATCCAAAAAAAACAGATAATAACAATTATGAAAAAAACCAGCATTCGTTTTGCAGTGGCTTTTATTCTTGGATTGAATTTTAGCATTGCTCAAGATTTGGATTCTTTGGATGTACGAATGAAGTTCTATCAAAAGATCACGATGTCGGATGGACTTCATTTATCATCCAATGTTTACCTGCCCAACGATTCGATCGAAAAGTATCCGGTAATTCTGGTAATAACCCCGTACATCGCTGATGAGAATCATGCAAGAGGTCTATTTTTCGCCAGGAATGGCTACGCTTTTATAACAGTAGATGCAAGAGGCAGGGGCAATTCCGAAGGAGAATTCATTCCTTTTGAAAACGATGGTGCAGATGGGTATGAAATCGTGAATTGGATTTCACAACAACCTTGGTGTGACGGAAACGTCGGAATGCTTGGAGGATCTTACCGAGGCACCAGCCAATGGTTAACTTTGAAACGGTTCCCTGAGCATTTAAAAACGATTGTTCCCATCGCTTCAGTCGGTCCAGGAAGGGACTTCCCCAAATACAATAACATATTCTCGACCTACTCCTTACGTTGGCTCATGTTTACTGGGGGCAAGACATACAACAGTAATCTGTTTCAGGAAGATTTTTGGAAAGTCAAGCGAGAAAAGCTGTATGAAAGTGGACTACCATTCTATAAATACGATAGTATTGTAGGTGCTCCGAACAAGGTATTTCAAAAGTGGCTCAAACATCCCGATTATGATCAATTCTGGAAAAATTTCTACTTGACCCCAACGGAAAACAACCGCATTGACATCCCAATTCTTTCTATTACGGGACATTTTGACGGGGATCAAATAGGAACGCTTTTATATCATAATCAGCATATGAAATATGGTACCCCTAACGCAAAGAAAAAACATTATCTCATCATCGGCCCATGGAGCCACGGCGGTACCCGAAATCCCAAAAGCGAACTGGGCGGACTCACATTTGGCGAAAATGCGGTACTCAATATGAATCAACTATATCTTGATTGGTTCAATTGGACACTCAAAGGGGGCTTCAAACCTACCCTCTTAAGAAATAACCTCGTATACTATGAAATGGGCAGCAATCAATGGAAATATGCTACAGGGCTGCCTGCAATTGCCAACAAGGAGATGCAACTATATCTCGGTTCGTTGCAGTCAGATGCAAAAGATGTCTTCTTTTCCGGGAATCTGTTATATGAACCTTGGGAAGAAGACGTGGCCCCCGACGTGCTTGTGCATAATCCTTCTCTGAGAAAAGGAATGTACAACCCAAGCTATAGTCGTTCTAATGGGGATTTCTACCTTAGTCTTAACTATTTAAACGATGCCAACATTCTAATATACAACGCCGACCCGTTCAAGGAGGATATCACCGTTAATGGGAAGATTAGATTAGAAGCCTATATCGCCATGAATGTGGTAGATATAGATTTGAAGTTCGCCACCTACGAAATAACCGCCGATAATACCTCGATTTTTTTACAGGAAGGGTTTTTAAGGGCAAAGTATAGAAATGGTTTGGAAAAAGCGGAAAGAGTTCCCAAGGACAAAATCATCAAATACTCCTTGGAAGGAAGAAATATGGCTAGTAGAGTTATTAAAAAAGGAAGTAGGATTCGGTTGGTCATCTCCCCTATAGACACCCCAAATTTCCAGAAAAATTATAATTATTGGGAAGATTCCGCCAAGCAGTCTGCCCCGTTTTCGCGACGGGCACTGTTGAAACTGTATCACAATGCGCAGTATCCTAGTAAGCTTATTCTACCAATTAAAGCGGAAATTGCACTTCCAAAATAAACCCACTTAGATAGCCTCGGGCAAGGTGCGGACAAAACAATAGCGAATGAACCTAAAATCGTTCCTATCCTAAAAACGAAATTTAAAATGATAAAAATCCGAGAAGCAACAGAAAACGATATTGACACCTTGTATCAACTGATTTTGGACATCGCCAAATATCATGACCAAGAAGAACATGTCATCACAAACAAGGAAGAGATGATACGCTCCGGTTTTGGTAACAGTCCCAAATTTGGAGCCTTGTTGGCCGAACGCAATGGTGAAATCGTTGGGTATCTTTCCTATACATGGAACTATTCGATATGGAATGGGGTTGATTATATGAACTTGGATGACCTATTCGTTACAAGCGAACAAAGGGGCAAGAATGTTGGTTTACAATTAATGCAGCATGCTCAAAATCTTTGCAAGGGGAACGCTGTAGGGCTCATGCGATGGGAAGTACAAAAGGACAATGTAAGCGCTATCAAGTTTTATAATCGACTGGGCGCTAAGATGGCCGAGAAAGGAATTTTTCGATGGAAACTACCAACAAACGGTTAAAAGTGAATAGCTTGATTATCAAAAAAGGGAAAAAAACACATTGTAAATCGAACGAACAACATTGATGTACAATGAGCAAATGCAACAACCTTGTAAAATACCAGTCCTTACCAAAAAGAGCGTAATGAAAATTATCTTAAACTTATTTATTTTTATGCTAGTAGGTTGCACCCCTGCTATCCAAAAAAACAAGGATGCACATTCCACAACTCCAAATACAGGCTATGATATTCAAAATGTTTTAATCGATACGAAAGACGGCGCAAAAATCTCTGTGATCATTGTTAGGAAAAACAACACTGCCAAAGCACTACCAGTAATCATGCAAAGTACTATTTATGTAAGAGATACAGGACGAGATTTGGCTACGTTAAAAGAGTCCGTAAACAGAGGCTATGTTGGCGTCATGGTCTATGCTAGAGGAAAGCATTTAGGAGTAGGGGACATATGGCCCTACGAAAATGACGCAAAAGATATCTACAAGGTAATAGATTGGGTCAGTAAACAAAAATGGTGTGATGGTCGAATAGGAATGTTTGGCGGCAGTTATAATGGTTTCACCCAATGGGCTTCAACCAAAAAACTACACCCGGCACTGAAAACCATTGTACCTTATGTCGCGAATAGACCAGGAATGGGTCTACCCATGGAAAATAACGTTTTTATAAATCCAAATTACGAATGGGCTTTTTATGTCGGAAACAATAAATATCTAGATACGGTCGCTGGAAATGACAGACAACGGTTTAGGATAATGCAAAACCAATGGTGGGAAAAGGGAACAGCCTATAAAACATTGGATAGTATCGATGGTACGCCAAACAAATGGTTTCAGCGATGGGTTAGCCATCCATCATTTGACGAATATTGGCAGAAAATGGCACCATACAAAGATGATTTTTCACAAATCAATATTCCCGTTCTTTCCATCGACGGCTACTATAACGACTCCCAAAATTCAGGATTATATTATTTAAGGGAGCACTATAAATACATGCCCAGTGCAGCACATTACTTGATCATTGGACCGTACGACCACTTGGGAGCCCAAAGAAATGGCTCAAAAGAAATAAACGGTTATACAGTTGACCCCGATGCCTTGATAGATACCAACGAAATAACCTACCAATGGTTTGATTATATTTTCAAAAATGGTAAAAAACCTACATTGCTAAAGGATAAAATCAACTACCAAGTAATGGGTGCAAATGAATGGCGGAGTAGTTCTTCTATAGAAGATATGAGCAACGAGCAACTAAAACTATATTTGACAGACGAAAAGCTGGAACATTTTTATTCCTTAAACCCTATAGCACCCCTAAAAAGAGGTTTTTTATCCCAAGAAATTGATTTTGCAAACAGAGATACTTGGAACAACGATTATTATCCCGGCCGAATAATTCGAAAAGAAATGGACATGAGCAACGGGTTTAATTTTATCAGCGCTCCTTTTGAAGAACCAATTTTGGTCAACGGCTCATTTATTGGCGAATTAAAGGTAAAGATCAACAAAAAAGACTTCGATTATGGAGTTACACTATATGAAGTGCTACCCAATGGCACCTATTTTCACCTTTCATACATCGTAGGTCGAGCAAGTTATGCCAATAGTATTGAGCACAGGGAATTACTTCAACCCGACCAAATAGCCACCATTTCGTTTTCAAACACACATCTGGTAAGTAAAAAACTAAATAAAGGGAGTCGATTACTTGTGTACGTAAATGTCAATAAAAATCAATTTTCCCAACTTAACTACGGAACGGGCAAACCAGTTAGCGAAGAAACCATTTCCGACTCCGGGGAACCTTTGACGGTTAAATGGTACAATGACAGTTTCGTAGTAATACCGATTTGGAAAGATTGACACACCGGCAGCCATCCCATTATACTACTCGTAAAAATATACAAGTCAAGAAGGTAGCGTGATTTGTTTTAATTGGTATATGTATGTCGGCATCTATTCCAAACGGGCCTCTAATTGCCGTAATACCCGATTTAAACTTCTTGTGGTAATCCCCATATAATTGGCGATATCTTGTTTGGGCAACACCGTTATAATTTCTGGAAAAACTTGTTTCAGGCGCAGAAAGTTTTCTTCTATGGGGTATGATTGCTGGTAGGAGTGCCGTGGAGCTTTATAGCGAATTTTAGCAGCTAATGCACTCATTATCAATTTATTGAATTTTAAATCTTTTGCCAGCAAATTTTCGAAAACCGAATGGGATACCGTATAGGTTTGCAGCGCCGTAACGGCCGATACGGAACAAATGGCCGGCTTTTGGTCAAATACCTCCAACTCCCCAAATTCCATGCCTTCCCCTAAAAATTCTTGAATAAACGATTTCCCGTTTTCATCGGATAAATAGCACTTAACGATTCCTTGTTGGATGATAAAGATCTTATTATATCGTCTGTGCTGCTCTAAGATCGATTGCTTTGCCTTAAAGGTTTCGCTACCAATTAGATTGACAGGGTTTTGTGCCAGTTTAGAGATATAGGTCAATAGATCTTGATTGGTGCGTATCATTTTTCAAATATGGGACAAATGTCCTTTTTTGGTTTCTGGCGAACGAATTTCTTTGTTCCCTAAATGTAGAGAATTCGCACTGCTATGACAAAACGAACACCTAAAAAACACCATATCTACAGTACTCAATTTGTCTTGGTCAGCGTTAGCTCCCTTTTCTTTTCGGCCAGTTATAATATGTTAATCCCCGAACTACCGACCTATCTAACCAGTTTGGGAGGAGCGGAATATATTGGTTTGATCATTGCTCTTTTTACACTAACAGCAGGCTTTTCAAGACCATTCAGCGGGAAGCTAACAGATACGATCGGAAGAAAACCTGTAATGCTCTTTGGGGCATTCGTTTGTCTGATATGCGGAGGGCTTTATCCCATTTTCACTACCATTACCGGGTTTTTGCTTATTCGTTTGATCCATGGGTTTTCTACCGGTTTCACTCCGACCGCCGCAGCTACCTATGTTTCCGATATCGTGAAACGGGAACGATTGGGGGAAGCGATGGGAATACAAGGAATCATGTTTAGTACCGGACTGGCGCTAGGCCCTGTATTGGGAAGCTACATCAAACTGTATTTTTCGTACGACGTGCTTTTCTTGAGTTCTTCGGCTATGGCCTTAATTGCCTTTCTTTTGGCAATCAACCTTGGAGAAACACTTCAAAGAAAAAAAGTCTTTAATTTTCGTTTGCTCAAGATTTCCAAAAAAGATATCATCGCCAAAGAGGCTATCCCTGCCGGGGTTGTGACCCTGTTATCCTATATCACTTTCGGCGTGGTACTGACAACCATTCCCGATTGGAGCGAACACATTGGTTTGGCCAATAAAGGTATTTTTTTTCTTGTGTTTACTGTTTCATCACTGTTAGTACGTTTCTTGGCAGGCCGATTTTCCGATCGCTACGGACGTACAGGCATCATCACTATTGGGCTATTCTTTTTACTGATCTCTACTTTCATGATGGGGGCTCTAAAAACTCCAAATGGGTTAATGGGGGCGGCTGCTTTATATGGCATCGCCATGGGCATTATATCACCAACGGTGAGTGCTTGGACCATCGACTTAGGTCGCGCTGACCAAAAGGGAAAAGCCATGGCCACTATGTATATTGCCTTAGAAGTCGGTATCGGATTGGGTGCTTTCGGTTCCGGATGGTACTATCAAGGAGATGTCCACCAGATTCCTTTCATCATGTATGTTTGCACGGTAATCACTTTTCTTGCGGTATGTTTCATGTTTGTACGAAAGAGGGCATTGCGATGAAATTAGCTACATTGATCAGGAATAATTACAAATACGCTAGGACAACAAACTTCCAGGTCTTTGTTTGTCGTTTCAAACCAATTCAAATGAGGGACGCACAGGTGGGTCATAAATTGAAATGGGCCGCATGAAGGGGAAAGACAAGAAAGGAAGAGATGTTAATTTTGTTCTATTTTCACCAGCATCCCTTCCATACATTTACCCCACATCAATCAAAACTACCTCGAAATGAAACTTCGTACTACATCCCTTTTTAGTTGTTTGGCCGTAATGGTCATGTCATGTGCCCAAAATACTATCAAGAAAGCACCGGGCTTTGTGGAATACAATGCCGTAACCATTCCGATACATGAGGCCAATCGAGGTAAAATTACCTTCCTATCAGAACTAGTTCCGGTAAATGAGTACCAGGAAAGTGATTTCGTATCCAATCATGAAATAACCGAAAATAGCGAATTGTTTATCAGGGCTTTTTTAGAAACTTCCCTCACAAATTATTTGCATCCGCTCGATACCACACTAACTGCCGATGAACTTGCCCGAAGCGGAAACTATCAACTTTCGTTCTACGTGGATGGAGATTTGTTGTATACCGAAAATATTGTTCCAGGAGCGGGCTCGCCCGCTGCAAAGCATACCAACTCAATTCTCACCGTTCCCCTATTAAGCAATGAATACACAGATTTTTGGAGCCGATTTACATGGATGCGTTTTTATCATCGTCATGGTGGTGCAGCCGCATTGGAAAACGGAAAACACTTGCTGAAAATCGAAATACGCCCCTATCTTGATAGCAACGGAATTATTGTTGGGAATCTCATAGCCGAAGGTGAAATCCACTTAAAATTGCCAACACCGCCCCAGATTTCAGAAGCGGAAAAGGCAGTTCAACCGATTCGTCCTCAGGCCGACTGGGAGGTATCCAACACACAATATGATCTTGAAAAAATTAGGGCGCTCAATGAAAAAATTGCTCAGGAAAAATTCAAAAGCATTACCAGCATCGTGGTCATCAAGGACGGTAAACTGCTGATAGAGGAATATTTTAATGGCGCCGACCGCAATACGCTGCACGATACCCGTTCAGTGGGCAAATCCTTTGCCTCTACCTTGATGGGAATTGCCATACAAGAAGACCATCTTAAAAATACGGAACAAACGCTTGGTGAATTCTACGCCCTAGATCAATTTTCGAATCATTCAGCAAAAAAAGAGCGCGTTACCTTAAAAAGCCTCTTGACCATGAGCTCGGGTTTTGATGGTTCGGATAGTAATTATGATTCGCCGGGCCATGAGGAGAAGATGCAACAAACCGATAACTGGGTAGACTTCACTTTAAACTTGCCCATGAATACGAGGCGAAAGATCGGCGAGGAATGGGACTATTTTACTGCTGGTGTTTTACTTCTGGGCGATATCATGAACCAAACTGTGCCCGGAGGCTTGGAAAAATATGCAGACGCAAAATTGTTTAAACCTTTGGGCATCTCCGATTATAAATGGTTCTATACGCCCCAAAACGCTCCGTATATGGGAGGAGGTTTGGAAATGAGGACTTTGGATTTTGCCAAGTACGGACAACTTTACAAAAACAATGGGATGTGGAATGGAAAACAGCTCTTATCTTCGAACTGGGTCAAAAAAACCTTCACAAATTACTTTGTGGATACCCCGAACCAACAACCGTATGGTTTTTTATTCTGGAATCAAACATATACCATAAACAACCATTCATACGAGGCATTTCAGTGTAATGGCAACGGGGGAAACAAAGTTATTGTATTCAATGACCTTCCCTTGGTCGTTATCGTTACTGCTACGGCATATGGTCAGCCATACGGTCATTCCCAAGTAGATAAAATGATGGAAAATTATATTTTACCTGCTGTTATCAACGCTGAAAGCGGGGAAACAAACTAGCCGATTCTGCCAATTCGGATACGCGCCAACGGGTGGCGAACGCATGAAACAATAGCCTCGGCAATAGGTAGTAGCTAGGAGCAAAAACATACCGAAATTCACTTCTATTTCAAATCCATTCAAAAAAAGTTGTTAAAAAATTTGACCCTTACCTAACGTCATACCATAAGTTTGCATTGTAAATAAGTATTCAATGCAGAAATATACAGCAAAAGGGTTATCCAATATAGCAGGTGTGAGCGTACGTACCTTGCATTATTACGATAAAATTGGATTGTTACAACCTGCAATACGTACAACGGCCAAGTACAGATTGTATGGGGAAAACGAATTGTTGAAGCTTCAACAAATTTTGTTTTTCAAGGAACTCGATTTTCCTCTGAAAGAAATTCAAGCAATTTTAAACGACCCTGAATTTGACTTAATAGAAGCCCTTGAAAGTCACGGAAAGGCACTCGCTTTAAAACAGAAGAGAATTTCCAAAATGCTGAATACCATTGAAAAAACAATGTTAAACTTAAAAGGGAAAAAGATGATCACAGAAGACGAATTATATGATTGTTTCACAAAGGAAGAGGCCACTAAAAACCGCAAAGAAACCGTTGAAAAGTATGGTGCCAAAGCGTTGGAAAAAAGTGAAGCCTATCTTAAAAAGCTTACCAAAGAGCAACTAGAAGCTTTAAAAAGTGAACAAAAAGAAATATTCAAGAGACTATTTGAAATTTCTGACAGAGCGCCGGTCACCCAAGAGGTACAGCTCGAAATAGCCAGACACTATATAAATACCAGAAAGTTTTGGGGAACCGATGGTTCTTCAAATCCCCAATGGAGAGATTACAAAGGGCTGGGAGCACTTTATATCGCAGATAAACGATTCACTCAAATCGATGGAACGGCACAACCCGATTTTGCTAAATTTCTTTCAAAGGCAATGGCACATTTTGCCAATTCACAATTGAAATAGTGAAATTAAGGTGGAGGAACACTGTACAAGTGTCTTCCACCTTTAACCAAACAGAGACAACACTGTCAACAACCCTCCAAAAACAATACAGATCAACTTACCTGTTAGAGAATTGGGTGCTTACGGAGCTGATGCGAAACCATCCTCCCAATAGAAGAAAAACCACAAATAGGTATACCAACCCTACCGGGCGCCTTTTTGGAGTACGGGCGGCGAAAACTTTATCGTTATCCACAGTGCGCCGGGAAGTATGGGAACACCCAGACAAATTATCGCCTTCGGAGCGGATGAAGGGTAGCTTGGGCTCATCCCGAAAATATGTAGTATGTTAAAAGAAAGGATGTCCTAACCAAACGACTTGGTTAATAACAGCTACGGTACCTCAACTCCCCCGCAACGACTAAACTAAATCCATAGAACTACACTTCTAAAATTTACTTTGTAACCTTTTTCAATCTCATCTTGTCCAAAGAATGTGAGTTCACAAAACACCTATTCAAAAACAAAAAACAACAAGATGAAAAATAGCATATACCTGTTAGTTGCCCTATTGGGAATGGCACCTTGTTTTCAAGCCAACGCTCAAAACAAGTCTATAAAAACGGTGAGTGGTCAAAAAATAAACGTCTCTGTTTTGGAGTCAAAGATTACCCATATCATGGATTCCATTCAATTGCCCGGACTCTCTATCGCCATTATCAATGATGCAAAAATCGCCTATCATCATAAATTTGGGGTCAGTAACTTAAAAACCAAGGAGGGCGTCACCTCTAAAAGTATTTTCGAAGGCGCTTCTTTGTCAAAACCCTTGTTTGCCTACTTTGTCATGAAAATGGTCGAGGAGCAAAATATAGATCTTGATCAACCCATTTATGACTTCCTGAAGGACATTTTTCCCGAAAATGCCGTTGCTGAAAACTCATTGGCCGCGTACAAGACCCTTACACCGCGAATAGTACTTTCACACGGTACGGGAATTCCCAATTGGGTGAAAGGCGAACCCATTCAGATTGCCTTTGCCCCCGGTACCGATTTTTCATATTCAGGCGAGGCCTATCAGCATTTGGGGGCTGCCTTGGGAACAAAACTAGGAATCGGATGGGGCAGTAAACTAGATAGTCTATTTCTCGAGAAGGTAGCCCATCCCATCGGAATGAAACATAGTTTTTATACTTGGAACGAGGTCTTGGAAAAACATACCGTGAAAGGACATATGAATGGAAAAGTCAATATGGAAATGCATCGCGATAAAAAGGTCGGACCCGGTTATAGCTTGCAGTCCGACGCGTATGACTATGCGCTATTCCTAATTGAAATGATGAAACCCAAAAACCTCTCGGTCTCGCTAAGGGATGAAATGCTCAAAGAGCACAATCATTTTAAAGCCGACAATGAAATTCATTTAGAAACCGGACAGACCGGATGGGGCATGGGCTTTGCCCAAAAACCAACACCCAACGGATTGATGCATTTACACACCGGTAACAATCACGATTTTCAGGCCTATGCCATGTTCGTACCCGAACAAGAATACGGGTTTGTTATTTTTGGAAACTCAAACAACCTGTTCACTTTTTTAACGGAAATAGAAAAATTAATCGAAGAACAATTTTAATACAACAATATGGAAAAATTAGAGGAAATATTAAGTCTGCTTGCCGTTACTGGCGGTTTTGTGGCAGTCGTTTTTATAATAGCAAGGTACAACTTTATGATAAAGAAAGTAATGATCGAAAAGGGAATGCACACACCGAAAACAACAACGAAAGCAAGGTATCTAGACCTTGGATGTATCATCATAGGTCTCGGAGCCGGTTTCCTGGTATCGAGCATTTATACCGAAATGAGGCTTACCGAAGACACCACAGATTTATTGGTTTGGGGTACGATTGCCATTTTCGGCGGCATCAGTTTAGTGGTTGCCCACTACTTGAGAAAGAGACAAGAGCGATAGGCTGGTGACAGAACTAGACCAACAAACCATCCTTAAAATCAAGGAAGGCGATACAGAGGCTTTTCGAACAATGGTCGAAATGTACAAGAATGTAGCGCTTTCCTTGGCTTTTTCCATCCTAAAGAATCAGGACCTGGCCGAAGATGTTTTGCAGGAAGCCTTTATCAAGGTTTTTCAAAAAATAGAGCACTTTCGGTCGAAGTCCAAATTTTCTACCTGGTTGTATCGTATTGTAGTAAATACAAGCTACAATGAACTCAAAAAGAAAAAGAAAACGATGGATGTGGATGATCTCGTTCACATGCCCGACGGACTAATTGCAAAAGAAGATTTTCTAAAGGAAGAAACTCAAAATAAATATATCAATATCGCCTTGGCCAGAATGAATACCGACGAAGCGCTCTCCTTACGTCTATTTTACCTTTCTGAAATGAGCATAAAGGAAATAAAGAAAATTACGGGATTCAGTACCGCCAAAGTGAAAGTATGCCTGCATCGGGGCAGGAGTAATTTAAACTTTGAACTAAAACTATTATTGGGCGACGAATTAACAGATTTATTATGAAAGAAGAGAAACTAAAAGAACTATTGTCAAAAAACACGCTAAAAACGTCTCCCGGCTTTACCGATAGACTCATTCTCAAAATAGCGGCGGAAAAAGAAAAGACCGTTCCGACGCATCCCGTTTGGCAATTTCGGTTCGTTTTGAGTGCTTTACTACTTATAATGGGTACCATTACCTTTCTACTATCCAATTCGTTCGAAGCTATTTTTAGGTTGTTACGGTTAGAAACAGTGGTCTCGAACGCCCCGTTCATGATGGTGCTGTTCGCTCTCCTTTTAATGGGTATTAATTATAGTGTTCGTCTGCACGAATTAAGTAAAAGGTCTAAAGTGTAAGGTTGTTTATCACCGAGACGAAATCTGTATGTAAAATCTCAAAAAAAAAAGCACTACATCTTTGATTTCAGCATTTCGGCCGCATGCGTGTAGCCTCCCTTGGCCCCGTCGACAAAATGAATGTGTTTGTTTCTTCTGTCCTCTACGTAACAACTCATTACCGAAGCATCTGTAATATGCAACCCGTATGCCAAGTTCCCGCCCCCCTCATGTGCATCTAAAAACTTACGAAAACTATTGAGTTGTTCCTGCGTGCCGGAAATGATTGTATTGATCATACCATCGATCATAATGGTATCTGATAACTCTTTGGTTTTTTCGAGATACGACCGTCCGTTTTTGGAATACTTGAAATACAATTTTCCCAAAGTAGTAATGAACCATGCCCTTATCAAGTAGCGATAACTATAGCGACCAATGGCCGCGAACATTTCCCGTTTTATTTTTGATAAGGTGGTATCTAGCCGAAGGTTCGCTATTGAAATGGGAATGCGCTCCTCTAAATCACCAAACACTGAGGCAAGTTCTGAAAGCACCTCGGCATAGACCGATCGTTGCTTGCTTTCTTGCGCACAATACACCAATAGGCACATTATTCTTTTATTCGAAGTAGGAGGCGCAATGGTATCCCAACGACACTCCATGCCTTCCAAGTTGGCAATATTGGGAAGGTCGGCATTCGAAACCGCCGCACCTATGGTATTGGATTTCTTGACCAAACTCTCGGCATACTTTAATCCTGTGCCCAATACGATCGGTACGTTCAAAGATGAATTCAACTGTACCTTTGCTACCTTTAAGTGGTAACCATCCGCATAAATTTTCTCAACAGGGATAAGCCCAATAACAAGTTCCAAGGACCATTGCGATCGCACATGCCTTTTATGCATCTCTAAAGTCCGTAGAAGGGCATACTCCATGACGTTGGGAATCAAAAAAGTTGCCCCATCACCGCCAAAAAAATAAGGCAATTGAATAGTAGAGCCAGTATCTTTTATACTATTTAGAACCGCCACAATACTGCCAGTAGCGGCTAAATTCACTTCGTTGTGCTGATTGTTCGATACGGCCAGCGTAGAATCTTTGATATCGGCTACCAGAACAGACCAATCTTCAGGAAGGGAATCAAAATGTTTTTCATCGGCATACAGGGCGGCCAATGGCATGGTAAGTGCGGTCTTGTTCGCATAAAAAGATTCCGAATCGGTCATTTTAAAATGATTTAGCTGCCTACAGCAAATTACGACAATCCCATATAAGTATGTCTACCGCGCTAAACTTTAATCTCAAGTACATGTATTTTTTGTAAAATATTGCAAGTGTAAAACAAAGTTGGGGCAGGATTACGGAAAGAACACATTCAAAAGTTTAATGTATGATACACAAAGGCTAAAATTTCTTGATGTAGATCAAAACAATACCGCAAAGGATGATTTAATTTTAACAAACCTTAATCGTGAAAATATTTGCCTTTCCATTTGCCGGAGGTAACAAGTATTCTTTTAATTTTTTAAAAAAGTATATTGCTCCTTATAACATAGAGTTAATCGTTTTGGAATATCCTGGCAGGGGTTTACGAATGAAAGAGCCCTTACTTGAAAGTATAGAAAGTGTTTTGGAAGATGCTGTTACAAAACTAAAGCAAGAAATAGATACTGATGACTACGTAATCTATGGACATAGTATGGGCGCACTAATAGGCTTACTGGCTTGTGATAAACTGAAAGCCACTTCCTTTAAAATGCCCAAACGACTTTTGACTACGGGCCGTCCCTTACCCCATCGCAGAAAAAAAGAAAAGACATTTGATTTGACAAATGAAGCGTTTTATACCAAAATAGCCGCTTTGGGGGGAATCCCGGAGCAACTGTTACAAGAACCTGCCTTGATGGATTTTTATGCTCCTATTCTAAAAGCAGATTTTAAAGCTATTGAAGAATATAATACCCTTGAAACGTACGATATAGGCATCCCCATTTCGGTATTATACGGGGACGAAGAGCTGCAGAAATTAAAAGAAAATACGCTAGTAGGAGAACAGGAAGAAATAACCCAGGAAACGGTTCGTCAAAAATGGGAAGCACAGACTTCAAAAGTCGTGTCAATACGGATGCTAAAAGGGAATCACTTTTTCATTTACGATCATGAACAGTACATTGCAGAAAATATCATTCAAGGATTTAGCTGATAAGCCAGCGTTTGCTATTCCAGAAAATAGGCCTTTGCTTTTATGGAGTCATGAGAAGCGGCAATTTTCTTCACAGGATTGGAGCAGATACTTCGCGATGCTTCCTCAAGAGCTTCAGGAAGAAATTGGTAACTATATCAAATGGGAAGATCGTCAAAATTGCCTTATAGGGAAGCTTTTAATTTATTCTGGTTTTCTGCTAAAAACCAATACCCCTTTGAATTATGGGAAATTACTAAGAGAACCTTACGGAAAACCCTTTATTGAAGAAACCGACCTACATTTTAATATCGCCCATAGTAATCATTGCGTAACAGCCATCTTTGATATGATGTTGGTGGGAATCGATGTTGAAAATATTCGAGACCTTCCATTACAAGATTTTCCAAACACATTCACTCCGGATGAACAGCGTGATATTGATCAACTTGGGCACGCTGCTTTCTTTGAATATTGGACCAGAAAAGAGGCAATTTCCAAAGCTGTGGGAAAAGGAATGGGAATTCCGTATGACACGATTAATGCCAAAAGTAATCCCTTTCAGTTGGAAGACCGCTTATGGCATACCACAAGTTTTGAGAAAGAAGGGTACGCTTGTTCTTATTCGCTTGAAACGATGGAGGAACCCTATTTCCTTGAGTTACTGTTCAGCTGAATGCTTCATTAAAGATTCGTTTCCAGTTTCCGTAAAAAATAGAATTACCCAAAACACAAGAGCTTGATATAGATCAATTTTTCGCCCTTTCTTTTCTTTTTGTCGTTTACAAGATAGCATATATGTGGATACTTTTTTAACTTAGAATTTTAAGAGAAACCAAGGTACGATTCGTGTACATTTATAGCCTCCACTTCTTAGATGACCCTCATCTGAAAGTATTATAACTGTTGACCGAATCACCCTTTTTATTTCAATATAAAATGGTCTTCCCTTTTGGTTTTTTACTCGTGCAGTAAACCATTGTCCGCTCTTCTCCAATTCAGGGTGTTTTTTGTAAAAATTGTGTCAGTGACCTAGTACATAGGTTTCAACAGGCACCTTGTCTAACCACTTTTAAATTTTTAAAATGAATGAAATTGCCGCTTTTCCGGAAAAAAAATCAAAGAAACTCAGTTACGAAAATGGCCTTGCCGACTGTCTTGAATACACTAGTAAGTTTACGGCCGCCATTGCAGTTTTCCATTTATTGGATTTGGGCATTCTGCCTTTGGTGCTTCAAAAACCAACTTCATTGCACACTATTGCGAACAAACTCAATCTTCGGAAAACAATGTTATCAGAATTTCTCATGTATTGTTGTAACGAAAATATTTTACAAAAAAAAGAAGATACTTTCAGTGCTACACGACTTGGAGAACAGATGTATGAAAGTCGGGGATGGTTCGAAATGTTGATTGGCGGATATGGAGGAACGTATTTTCAAATGGGCGAATGTCTAAGAGGTGAACGAGCGTATGCTTCCAGGGAAACCAACTACGTAAGCCGCGGCAGTTGCAACATTAGCAGACACGATGCCATCCCCCTAACAAAGCAACTAATGAACTTAGATGCGGATAAAAGTTATAGCATGCTAGATTTAGGCTGTGGCAATGGTCTATACCTATCGCTGTTTTGTGAAGAAATAACCAATGTAAAGGCAATCGGTGTTGAACCTGCCCAAGATAGTTACCTAGAGGCCATCGAAGCGATCGCTAAAAACGGTCTTAGTAAACGAATTTCCCTTTACAATATGGGGGCTATTTCCTTTTTTGACCAATATGAAGGCGCATCGCCAGACTACATCATATTTGCATTTGTATTGCACGAAATACTGGCCCAAAGTGGTTATGACGGATTGGTAGAGCTACTTGAAAAAATAAAGAACCGATTTCCTACTTCTCAGTTGATCATTATCGAAGTAGACTTCATATTATCTGACCATCAAAAAATGAAACAGGGAATCGAAAAGCAGTACTATAATCCTTACTATCTAATACACACCTTTACCGAACAACAACTAGAACCTACCAAATTTTGGCAAACTTTGTTCAAAAAAGTCGGGTATGCGATTACGAAAGAAACAGTTGCCGATATTGCCATCGATCCAAGCAAGCTCGAAATAGGATTTTTACTAACGCCTACAAACACTTAGGGTATGAAGTTTAAGGGAACCGATATTCAATCTTTTATTCAATCTGGAATCAAAACCCACGGAATCAAGTTCAAAAACTACTTGGAGAATTTCCCAAAGTTCGATTACGATTCTTTTGATTTGCCCCTCGAAATACAAACCAGTGATTTTCAATACTACGAAGACACGTATGGGAATATAGCATTGCGTGAATGCTTGGGAAAAAGAGGCGCGAAAAAGTATGGTTATCCATTTACGGAAGATAACATTATACTCACGAACGGAGCAACTCACGGGCTATACCTATGTTTACTACACCTTCAACTAAGGGGCTATGACCGCTTGTACATCCCTTCTCCGAGTTATTCGGGTTATAAGGATATATGTGAACTTTTAGGACTGTCTTACCACCCTTATGATGTTCACAAAGGCTTTGTTCCCGATGTCTTTCAGGTTGCCTCTGAAAGCCCTGAAAAAACCATTATTATGGTGAATTCCCCCCATAATCCCACTGGCTTCTTTTTAGACGGGAATAATTTAAGCGAAATCAATTCGAGCATATCCATAAAAAAGACGGCTTTTATTTTTGATGCAATTTATGATGAACTGATATTTGACGGACAATTGCCTTCATGGAGCGAGTATATAAATCCGCTACATCACGACCGTTGTTTTTGGGTAAATTCGTTTTCCAAAAATTTTGGCCTACCTGGATTGCGATTGGGATGGATAACCACCGATGCCAATTGTATATCTGAAATTGAACCATTACTCGAGCGTAATATTATTACGCTAAACAACATGGTCCAAAAAATAGCCTTACAGATTTTAGAAATCGATACTACCGTATTTAAAGAAGATCTTTTACGACGTCGAAATTACCTTTCAACCCGTTTGGCAAAAATAGACGGACTTGAATTCAGCATACCCAAGTCGGGTACTTCTATCATGATACGAAGTACTAGGGTTCCCGTAATGAAGATCATTGAACAGTTTATGAATTCGGGAATGGGCATCTTACCAGGCCGAGCTTACTATGGCGGTACCGATGATACTTTTCGATTATCCTTCGGATACACCATTCCCGAAATAGACGATTTTCTCAATATGCTGGAGCGTCATATCCTAAATATCGATGTTTCAAATCGAAATACTATGTCAAAAGTCAGGTCCGAGGAAGTATCCTAAATTCAGAATCTGGATGTTCTGCCAATATCATGTTATAAAATTCTTTCGTTGGCGTGCATAGTTTTTTAAGGCGATAATCAGGTTTTGAAAGTATTTTCGAACAGTAACGTATGGCCCTAAAGAACCAATTAGTCGCCGGTAAACGCCTTCGAACTGGCGAGGTCTCATCCAGCTCATAAAAACAGGTATACCCTAAAGACTTTAGTTTGGTTATAATTTCAAATGAATCATTACTCTTAATATACTCAAACCAAATAACCGGTTTGTATTTTAAAATCGCTGTATTCATTCCCTTAATAACATTCAATTCACTACCCTCGACGTCTATTTTCACAAAGGATATACTATCATTTAAACCGGTATCGTCGAACTTCTTGAGCCGAATTTCCCCAACTTCATTCTTATGCCCATCTTTTTCTACACTCCCCGCACCCAAGTTATATCTATTATAATAGATAGCCGTATTGCTTTCCTCATTTGAAAGACCATAATCTATAAGATGCATGTTTTTGTTTCCTCTTGTATTACACTTTAAAAGCGCAAAGATTTCAGGATTAGGTTCAAAACATCTTACCATTTTAAACTTCTGAGAAAACTGCAACCCATGATTTCCTATATTCGCACCTATGTCTAAACAAGTGTGTTCGAAAACGTTTGCAGAAAGTCCGTTCAATGCTGCAGTAATTTCTCCTTTCTCATACACCCCTTCACCGATTATACATACTCCGATCCAATCCAATGGGCTTAGAAAAACCAGATCATAATCTTTATGTGACTTCCTAAGATAAAGTAAAAGTGATATACATATACTGGAAACCAACCTATAACCAATAGTGTTCATTTTTTTAAAATTAAGAATTACTACAACATGTTTTGGCCATGAAGGCCCAGGATACGAAATTTGAAACATTGCCTTCGTTCAGAAAATTTATGTTCCAATCAAAACAGCTATGAAAGTGTTTTCAGTATCAATCAATAAAGTCAGGTTTCAATTTCTTTCAAAATAGTGCGCTGCAATAGTTTTATCTCGAGGTTTGGATGGTCGATCATATCAGAAATCAGACGAAACATTACTTCAAAAAACTCAGAAGCCTCTTCTCTTGAAAAACTGGTTGATCGATATTCTAGGTTTAAAACTATTCCATTTGAAAAAATCTCCGGGATAAAAGAAATATCGACCAGCGAATCATCTATATGTCCGTACCCAAGTTCTACCGTTTCTAAATTCATATTTTGGGTGCTATCGCCCCAAATATTCAAATTTCCATCGATCAAATTGTCTACAGTGACATCAAAATCATTTAAAATTTTTGCTATGGGATAGTGGGTATGTTCTACTGCATTCAACATAGATTTTTGACAGATGGCAAATACTT
The DNA here is from genome assembly GCA_947500385.1 of uncultured Flavobacteriaceae bacterium. GTDB lineage: Bacteria > Bacteroidota > Bacteroidia > Flavobacteriales > Flavobacteriaceae > Pelagihabitans. The sequence continues at coordinate 72,776 of CANMSA010000019.1, forward strand.
CTAAAGCTTTTATATCTGCCGGAAATTCGACCTTCATAACTACATTTCCCAATAACCAGCCAACCATATCCTTGAATTCCGGACGATTTCGCAGACTATAGGGCGAACGAATCAATACCTGATCTTTTTCTAATTTTTCGGCCAGCAGATAAGCATAAGCGCCAAAAAATACATTGTAAAGTGTAATACCCTGCTCCTGCGAAAATCGCTTCATTTTTTTAAAAAGTACATCGTCGACCAAACAGCGATAGCTCGTCCCTGGCCTTACATCGAGATTTATGACCTCACCCATTAAATCGTTTACCGAGAATCGTGAATCGGGCAAATCAAGGGCATCCCACTGCCTAGTGAGCTGTTCACGATAGGATGTACTCGCTACACCCAACCGGTTATCGGACCTATTGGTTAAAAACGTTTCGAAGTACTTTCGATGGTTTTCCTGTAAATTCCCCTCGAGATGTTGATTAAAGAAAAACGCAAAATCTTTTGGATGTATTCGTTTTGCTCTAAACGGGTTGAGTTTTTTATTTTTATAGCACTCGTACAAATGCAGCAATTCTTTCTTCAGAATTCCAGTGGCAGCACCATCCCCTACTATATGGTCATAGGCAAATACGAACTCACTGATATTTGCATCACATTTGATGATAAGACACTTATAAGGCAACTCTAGGTCGAGTTTGAATTCATTGAATGCCATCTCTTCGACATACTTTTGCTTTTGCTCTAGCGTGATGGAGCTATCCTTTAATTCGACCGTTCTCAAAATGATGGTATCGGCGTCAAACGGTCTAATACTTTGCAGTACCCTGCTATCATCATAATGGAAAATCGTACGCAAACTTTCATGACGCTGAACAAGCGATTCCAGTGCTTTGGTCAACGCACCATGGTTCAGATCCGCAAAGGTATGGGCAAAGGTGAGTGTCTTGGACTGTCGGCTACGGATTCCCATCAGATATAGCAAAAACTCACGCCGTTGGTTGGGAAGGACTTCATATAAATCGATGTCTTTTTTGGTCGATAACGGTATGGCCTTCTTAACATGGATTTCTGTGGATTGCCCCAATTTTCCGGAATCGTCGACACCAAATAAGCTGTGGTTTTTTGATGGGATTTTCGAGTTTGTTTTGACCGCTTCGTAGTACAATTCAAACTCTTGAAGCAAATTCCCCACTTCTATATTTTGACCCAATATAGGATGTACGGTACAAAGTAATTCATCGCTTTTTTTCCTCTTTTTTACAAAAATCACCTTCCAAGGAAGTACCTTCTCAAGTTTTCCTACTTCGTTTTCCATATCAACGAGCAGTTGTTCAATTTTTTGTTCTTGCCTTTCCTCGGAAAATTTGTCTATAAGTACCTCGGAAAAAGGAATTTCCGAATTTTCAAACACGCACTTTAAGGCAACTGGCAGGTTTTCCGAATAAAAGTTGGTTCTTAACTGCGAATGGTCTTGCTGCACTAATCGCCATGCCTGTCGTATAATCGAAATCGAATATTCCCCGTCAAAAGTTTTGCGAAATGTTAAAGCACCATCTGGCAATGATGTCGTCTCGCAAATCATAAATTCTTCTTCAGTTTTTGATAAAGTTGTGACAGTTTCAATTGTTCGTTCGCCATTATTTTCTGATTCCCATTGTTGTATTTGACCTTCAAAATCCGAAATCGAGAAGTAGTTCTGCAGCGCAAAATCAGAGGGTGTAAAAACCCTTTTCTTCTTTACTTCACAATGCCTTATAAGGGAAGCTAATTTTTTGATAAACCCCGCTCCCATTTCTTGTATCGTCGCCGCCTTGAACTCTTTTTTAGAGTAGTTCCATCCCATAGAGAGTACTCCGTTCGAAATGGACCCATTGATTTCGATTTTACTGTCAAATACAGTGCTTGCCGCCATACTTTCACCCGAAGATTCGGTTGGAGCAGTCACCCAGGAGCTTGCATTGATCGCATTATCTGCCTGTCCCAAGTAATTGAAAACGACATCCCATGCGGTGCCCTCCAATCTACAGCGCACTTCTTTTTCTTCGTGTAGGTATTTCAACGCATCATAACTCAACCCCTTATGGGGTACCAGTCGTATTTGTTCCTTCACAGATTTTATCAGGCAGGCCAAATCATCTCCTTCAGGAATTTGGAGCCCCAGGGGGTAGACACTGGTAAACCAGCCAACGGTACTTGAGATATCGATACGATCATCAAATTGGTTACGTCCGTGCCCTTCCAACCCAATAGTAACCTCATTCCTTTGGTTATGAGAGGCCAATACACTGGCCAATGCCGACAATAAGATGTCTTTTATATTAGTACCATATGCACCGTGCACCTGCTGTAAGAGTGATTTTGTAAGTTCTTTGGACAAGCTGACCACCTCTCGCGACACATCTCCAAAAGTCGAAACCTCGCCCTCAAAATCGCTTAAGGTCGGGATGAATTTTTGTTGTTGTTTTTCCCAATAAGCCAAACTCGCCAATGTTTCGGGTCTATTGGCATACGCACTATAGTGCTGTATCCACTCGCGGTAGGAGGATGACTTTGCTGGCAATATCGGGACATCACCACTAACCAAAGCGCGAACCAATGTTTCAAAATCATTTAATAAAATGCCCCATGAAACGGCATCCACGATTAAGTGATGCGCTACAAAGAAAATACGATTGTTCGCTTCTTCAGCCCCGGTATGCATCAACACCGCTTTAAAGACGTTCCCCTCTGCTATGGAAAGGGAGGTTTGATAGGTGTTACAAATCGCGGTAACTGTCTTTGAGAAATCCGTAACAGGAACATCGCGAAGGTCCTCGAACTGCAATACCCCTTTATGTGTACCGTATTCCTGAATCCACTTTTGGTCTTGCCTGGTATACTTGCATCGTAATACGTCGTGTTGTGCTACCAATGGTTCTAATGCCAAGGCCAATAGTGCCGGATCTAAATCCTTACTTATACCAAACAATACTGCCTGGTTATAATGGGATAGCTGCCCGGTATTGTGTTCAAAATACCATTTTTGAATTGGGGCCAAAGGGCAATCACCCACTAACAAGCCCTGCTCCGCCTTTGTCAGGGCGACTTGTTTTGAAGGCAACAATTGCGCAAGGCTTTGAATTGTTTGCTGTTCAAACAAATCACGCGGTTTTAAATGATATCCTTCTTTTTTTAAACGGCTTATTACCTGAATACTGATCAAGGAGTCTCCCCCTAATTGAAAAAAGTTATCTTCAATGCCTATTTTTTCAATCCCTAGGAGTTCGCTCCATACATCGGCCACCATGCTCTGCAAAGGGCCCTGAGGGGCGACAAACGCTTTTTGCGCTCGGGAATTGAAAGCAGGTTTTACCAATTTCTTTTTGTCTACCTTACCGTTCAGGGTCAATGGTAAGGATGCCAAAAACACCCACCTTCGTGGCACCATATACGCTGGAAGCGATTTTTCAAGAAAACCTTCCAATTCATCTTCTGTAAGATCATTGGCGACTACATACGCTACCAATTGCATCCTCCCCCGATCGTCTTCCCAGGCGCGTACCGCACTTTGACCAACCGCTGTATGGGTGTTTAAAACCGTTTCGATTTCGCCAGGTTCAATTCGGTACCCCCTTATTTTCAACTGTTCGTCAATGCGTCCCAAAAAAAGAAGATTACCATCTTCAAGAAAACATCCTAGGTCGCCCGTCTTATAATATCTTGCATCGGCGATATCGCTAAAAGTATCCTTTACAAATTTGGTCTCGGTCAGTTTTTTGTTCCCGACATACCCTTGCGAAACGCCTACCCCTCCTATACATAACTCACCAGGCACTCCAATTGGGCATAACTTGCCAGCTTTATCCAAAACGTATACCGGAGTGTTTGAAACCGGTTTTCCTATGGGGATGTAAGAAGCACTTAATTGATCCGTGGTTACACGGCCTACGGTAGAATCGATAGTCGTTTCGGTGGTGCCGTAAAGGTTATAAACGGCTACCTTATCCAAATACCGTTCAATAGTTGTTGCCTTGCAAACTTCCCCTCCCATCACAATTCGTTTTACGGAGCCTACCGTGTCCAATGGCATTCCTTCTAAAAAAGAAGGTGTTACATCTAAATGACTGATGGCGTTTGTCCTGATATAGGCGTTAAAAAGTTCGCTATCCAACAAGGTTTCCTTATCCACCAAAACCAAACGGGCGCCATTGGTAAGGGCGATCCAGATTTGCTCAACGGATGCATCAAATGCTATAGAGGAAAACTGCAATACACGATCGTCCGAGTGCATTTCATACCTATCCGACAGGGAGGTCATTAGGTTTACCAGACTCCCGTGTTGAATAGACACTCCCTTTGGCAAACCTGTAGAACCAGAAGTGAAAATGACATAGGCCTCCAAATCCGGGTCCCGCAATTTAGATAGCTTCCCTTCAGGAAAATGTTGAATAGCAGATTCGTTCACCACCGCACAGGAAATACTCTTGTTATTTTCAAAATCGGAAACGGCGACTTCATCACATACCACCACTTGGATATCGGCAGTTTTTAAGATGTGCTTCGTTCGGTCTTCTGGAGTAAGGGGATCAATAGGCACATAAGAAGCACCTACCTTTAAGATGCCCAAAATTCCGATGATAATGTCCATAGAACGTTCCATAAATACCCCTACTCTATTGCTTTCTTTCACGCCTCTTTTGAGCAGTAATCGCGCCGCTTGGTTGCTCTTTTTCTGGAGTTCCCTGTAAGTCATTTGTCGGTTGCCCATCACCAATGCTATTGCATCGGGGGTTTCTTCAGCATGCAACTTAAAAAAATCAAGCACGGTACTCGTACCATTTTCCCGTATTGCAGCAGTATTAAAGCTGGTAAGCAGTAACTTTTCCTCTTGAATCGGCAATAAATCCAAATCATTGATGGTTTTATCAGGAGTCTTCGAGATACTGAGCAACAACTTTTCAAAATGAACTCCCATTCGTTGAATGGTAGTCTCTTTAAACAAATCGGTATTGTACTCGATGGCCACCTTTAAACGGTCGTGTAGTTCCTTAACATCAAAACTTATGTCGTATTGCGAGCTTGTATGTTCATATTGTTCAAAAGTCAATTGCAAATTATCAAACGCCGAATCAACCGTCTCAGCCTGGTTGTTCTGAAACGAAAAAACAACTTGAAAAATAGGGCTCTTGGCCATGTTTCGGGTTCCGCTGATCCGTTTCACAACTTTTTCAAAGGGCACCTCTTGGAATTCAAAGCTTTCTAAAACGGTTTGTTTTAAATCCAAAAGAAAACTTGTGAAGCTTGGGTTACCGCCTAAATCGCTCCGAAGTGCTATGGTATTTACGAAAAAGCCGACCAAAGATTCTACTTCATGTTGTCGTCGATTTGCAATAGGAATACCCACGCATATGTCATCTTGATTCGAATAACGGTAGAGCAGCACTTTAAATGCCGCTAAGAGTGTCATGAAAAGAGTGCTTTGGGTTTTTCGGGAAACCTTCTTGACATCTTTCAAAAGTGCTTGGGGAAAATCAAAATGAAGTGTACGTCCCTTTGTACCCTGAATTGGTGGGCGTTTAAAATCGGTTCGCAAATTCAAATCCTGAACGCCTGCTAATTTTTGCTCCCAAAACGTCAATTGTTTTTCAAGCACATTACCGGTCTGATATGATCGTTGCCATAGGGCATAATCTGCATATTGGATAGGAAGCACGGGCAAAGAGGCAGTCGTACCTTTCACCTTTGCTTCATACAGTATTATCAATTCACGAATTAATATGGGCATTGACCAACCATCGCTGGCAATGTGATGCATTACCACTACCAAGGTATATTCTTGTTCAGCGGTAACCCATAAATTGGCACGTAATTTATGGTCTTTTTCAAGGTTAAAAGGGGTTTGGATTTCTTGGTCGATAAGTATCCGTAACGATTCCCTGGAAAGGTGTTGCGCCCGGGTGCATTTGAGACGCCATGCGTCCCTTGAGAAAATTTCTTGAAAGGGAATCCCATTGCCTTCAAAAAATCCGGTTCGAATACTCTCGTGACGGTTGATAATTTCTTGAAAGGCAGCTTCCAAGGCAGCTTCTAACAACTCCCCTTTCATGTGAATTATCATTGGAATGTGATAGTTCGAAGTACCCTGTAACTTATCTAAAAACCACAGCCGTTCCTGTGTAAAGGAAAGTGGGATTTTTTCTGGCCTATCCTTTTTCAAAATTGGCGGTACCGCTATCTCCAGAGCGCCTGTCTCGATGAAAGGAACCAAACCTTCGATCGTAGGGTTATTGAACAAATCTTTGATAAACATACGAATACCAAACTCTCTGCGAATAGCCGTAACCAATCTGGTGGCCAGTAATGAATGCCCACCTAACTCAAAAAAATCATCCAAAACACCTACGCGTTCTAGTTTCAATAGACCAGCCCATATATGGGCCAAACGCTTTTCAATATCGGTAGAAGGAGCTTTAAAAAGGGTATGACCAGATTGGCTTCCATCTGGTCCCGGTAACGATGCTATATCGATCTTTCCATGAACCGTTAAAGGAAAACTTGATACCGCTACCCATAAATTTGGAATCATGTAGATGGGAAGTTGTTTCTTCAAGGAAGCGACCAATGGTTCTTTTTCGAACTTTCCATTCGGAATTATATAAGCAATCAAACGTGCAGTCGTGCCATCTTCATTGCGTACCCGTACGAATGCCTTTTTAACCTGGGGCATGGTTTCAAGAACTATTTGAATTTCCTCTGGTTCTATTCGATATCCGCCTATCTTAACTTGCTGATCGATTCTCCCAATAAAATAAAGGTTCCCATTGGTATCCCATAACGCGCGATCACCCGACTGGTAGAGCCGTATTTCAGTATCCTCGAACAGTCTATGGCCACTAAATTTTTCTTGGGTTCTTTTTTTATCGTTCCAGTATCCTCGAGCTAACCCATCGCCCCCGATATACAACTCTCCGGGAACCCCGATCGGACATAATTCTTTATTTTCCGATAAAACATATAATTGCGTATTGGCAATAGGGTTGCCAATTGGGACAGGCATTTTGGAATCATCATTAAGTTTTGAAACCGAGCATCCGATGGTCGCTTCCGTTGGACCATATTCATTGTAAATGCAACCATTTGGAAAACTTGCGCGCAGGGCAGCAATATGATTTTGATCAAGCGCTTCCCCGCCCGTTATAACCACTTTGATGCCCGAAAGCTTTTGTTCCTCTAAAAAAAGAGCATGCGATGGGGTCAGTTTTATGCAATTGATCTCTTTGGGGAGTTCCCCCAAAAAGGAAATGACATCGGTACTTCGAATAAAAAGGCATCCACCTGAGCCAAGTGTCAGGAAAATACTTGTTTGGGTCAAATCAAAGGCAAAGGAGGTAAACAAGGGAAAATTCAGTGCGGACATTCCTTTCCCATACATGCTGCTACCATACTCCATATAGTTATATAGACTTTGATGTGTTATGGTAACCCCTTTTGGTTTGCCCGTACTCCCAGAAGTATATATGATGTATGCAATTTCTGACGAACGAAGCGCGCTGTCAGGTCTTAGAAACGGCAAGGTATCCAAGGTTTTTGTGAAATCTTCCCATAACAGATGATCTATCGAAACTGCAGACATCGGTTCTTTTACAATTACAAGTTTCAAGGCTGCATCGAACACAATTTGTTCTATGCGTGCTTGGGGGTACTCGGGATCTATTGGAACGTATATGCAGCCGGCCTTCAGCACTCCTAAAAGTGCAATCACCATTTCAGGAGAATGCTTCAGCCCAATACCAATAGTGCTTTCAACGGGAATATCATTTCGAATTAAAAAATGGGCCAGCTGGTTTGCCTTTTTATCGAGCTCATAATAAGAGAGTGTTACGCCATTGTAACTAAGCGCAGGTTGTTCGGGTTTTTTGGATACGGTTTCATGAAAAGTATCCAATACAGTTGTATTCGCATTATAGGGGCTTTTCGTATTATTGAAAGCGTTTAGCAGCAGCTTGCGTTCAGCGGGCAAAACAGTATCTAACGATTCCAAATTTCTATTGACATCCCCTTCAAGTAGTTGCTTGCATGTATGAAGGAAATGTTTGCTAAGACGTTCAACAAGGGGCCTATCAAAGATACCCGGATCATAATCGAACCTGACCGTTAAGGTATCCTTTAAATTCACCGTCAGCATTAAGGGGTAATTTGTCTTCGTAGAGACTTCCAAATTACGCACCGATAGCGAGCCCTCCCAAGTAGAAATCGCTTCTGCGACCGGATAATTCTCAAAGACCAATAAGGTATTAAAAAATGCTCCTTTAAATCCGATGGAAGATCCTATTTGAGCTAGGGAAGTATATTCATATTCGCGCGCTTCGGTATGGCGTTTTTGAATATTTTGAAACCACGGAATGAGAGCGGCTCCGGGCAAAACGGTAACACATAAAGGAATGGTATTGATATAGAGGCCTACGCGCCCTTCCACTGCCTGAAAATCAGTTGGACGCCCTGAAACGACAACACCATAGCCCACCGTTGTATCTCCTGTATAAGTTGACAGTAAAAAACCCCAAACTCCTTGAACCAAAGTATTCACCGTAAGGTGATTTTTGTTGGCGAAGGCCTTGATCTGTGCGGTAATTTCAGGACCAAACTTTAAAGGAAGCTCAACAACACTACCTTCGGTATTGGCCGTTGGTTTTTGAATAGGATTTGCTTCTAATAACGAAGGTGTGGTAAAATTACCCAAATAATCGCGCCAGAATTTCGTTGCTTCTTTATCGTTCTTTGTTCGAATGTATTCAATATACTTTTGATAATGGTCTATTGGTTTTTCCGGTGCTGACCGCCCTTGTACAAATGATTCATACACCTCTAAAAAACCTCCCATTAACAGCGACAATGACCAGCCGTCCAACAAGATATGATGGTGGGTCCAAATCATTTTGCAGGCGGTTCCTCCGACATGCAACAAAGCGATTCTCATAAGGGGCGCCCTATCAAAGACGAATCCTTTTTCAATATCCTCTTTTAGAAACTTTTGAATTGCAAAAGCCCGCTCCTTTTCCGAAAATCTACTGTAATCCAACACTACGAAAGGGAGTTCTACCTTATCAAAAACACATTGGACCGGGATTTCCAATTCTTCGTAGAAAAAGGCCGTTCTCAATATGGTATGCTGCTCCATAAGATGTTCCCAAGAATTTTTCAAAGCCTTCATATCAATACCATCTGGGAAATCACAGACCAATTGCTCCATATACACACTACTGTCCTCTTCGTACAATTGATGAAAAAGCATCCCTTCTTGCAACGGACTCAGCTCATAGGCTGCAATTTTTTTTGACTTTTGTCGCGGCAAATTCTTGGTCTGCGCATTTGTATTTAGGTATCGAAGAATCTCGGATTTGTGTTCTTTTATAAAGAGCAATGTAGCCGTATCCGCCTTTATCGCTTTCAGCTGTTCTGGAGAAAGTGCCCCCTTTAAAGGTCTAAGTACTAGGTCTTCTCCTTTTTGAATGAGTTGTACGTTTTTTTTCCTTAACGTATCTATAAAGTCTTGCATACTTAAAATTTCAAAATGTCGTCGACGGCTTCTTCATCCGTTTCTTCAATAGTATTGTTATCTGCCATCTCTTGGTCTTCCTTCATGAACGCATTAAACTGTTCTGCATTCACCTTCGCATTCAATCCAAAATCAGAAGGTGTAAATTCTTCCTCCTTTTTGTTTAAACAATGTGTTATCATTTCGGATAAGTACGCCATATAGTTCTTGGCCAGTGTTTCAATAGTAGTTTCTTCGTATTCCTCTATATGATACCCCCAATGCACTTCTAACTGCCCTTCAACAATAGAGGCATTCACCGCAAGCTTGGCAGCAAAAATATTTTCCGATGCAATACTTTCTCCAGAGTTTTCCAGAGCAGGCTGTAACCATTCGCTCTTATTGATTACATTATCGAACTGCCCCAGATAGTTAAATACAATGTCCCACGAACCAGGTTGTAGTTTTGTTCGGACCTTCGCATCAGGATGCATATACCGAAGCGCACTATAGCCAATTCCTTTTTCAGGAATTGATCGTAATTGTTCTTTTACATGTTTGATTATCAAACCAACATCGCTTTGAGAATCGACCTCTAGTGCCACAGGATACATGTTGGTAAACCAACCTACCATGCGACTGGTATCTATGGCGTCCGAGATATCCTCCCTCCCGTGTCCTTCCAAACCAATAACAATTTCCGGAAATCCACTGTTTTCAATTGCTACTTTGGCCAACGCCCCGAGCAATATATCATTGATTTCAGTATGATAAACACCATTGATTTTCTTTAACAAGGAAGAAGTAGCATCACTATTAAGGCGAGTGGTATGTGTTGTAAAGTTTCCAAGTGATCGTTTTGATTGAACCGCATCGCTGGGAAAAGGTTTGTATTTGGATATTGTTTTTTCCCAAAAAGGCAGTTGTTGTTCGGTAGTTTCCCTTACTGCGTACTCTTGTAATGCACCGGTCCATTGTCTATATGAGGTTCGTTTTACTCCTAGAGATGGCCTTTTAACTCCTTCATGTATATTGTTTAGGAGCTCCTCAACATCTTCCATTAGAATACGCCAAGAAACACCATCAATAGCCAGATGATGAACCGCGATAAAAAGCCGATTGTATTCATCTTCTTCAGGTGACTTGACCAAAACCATTCGAACAAGGTCTCCCCTACCAATGGCCAATGCCTTTTGTGACTCATGAAACAATTCCGATGCTCGATGTGGAAATTCATCCAAGGGAACATCGCTCATGTCCTGAATTGCTAAAGGAGCTACATAGTCACCATACTTTTGGGACCATGAACGGTCCTCATTTCGATGATATCTCAAACGCAATGCATCGTGATGTTCGGCGATTGTCTCAAGAATAATACCGCAGTCATCTATTGTGGCTTTCTTATGAATCGATAATACCACGGCTTGATTGTAATGAGAAACCATGGGGTGATCCGTTTCAAAAAACCATTGTTGTATCGGGGCTAATGGTACTTCACCTGTAAGTACACCCTGCTCTGTATCTATAAGATCGAGAGATGCCTCAGAAATTTTAGCCAAAGAGGCAATTTCTTGATGCTCAAATACATCTTTTGGTCGTAGATTATATCCAAAACGACTCGCTCTACTAACGAACTGAATGACGATGATGGAATCGCCCCCCAGTTCGAAAAAGTTGTCGTGTATGCCTACCCGTTCCACTCCCAGAAGGGATTCCCAGATCGTCGCCATGCG
>CANMSA010000020.1 GCA_947500385.1 uncultured Flavobacteriaceae bacterium
GGTACGCTTGTTAACCGTAATCTTTGAATGTTTCATAAATAAGTCGATTTTGTGTCAACTTATTTCAGGACGGGACATTCAAATAAAAAAAGCCTTGACACTATTGTCAGGGCTTTTTTTATTTTAAATGGCCAACCACGACCTTTAAAACTGCACTAAGAGTGCTCTTCTTTTGGCTTTAAGGCTTTGTTCAATGCTCTTTGGGCCAAAAACAAACGGTATCCTACAAACAACATTGTAGCAAACCAAACGGTAAATAAAATGTATTCCATAACAGTGGGGGATTTTGGTGGAACATTTAGGTTAAATTCAGTTTTGCTCTTCCATACTTGGGGCATTTTAGAGCTGTAAAAAAATGATTGAACGATAAATATAGGGAATAGGTTTCTATTTTCCTACAATAAAACAAAAATAACGTCTTACAAAATACAATTTCGATTAATTTTTCATGGAAAAAGTGTCTCTTTTAAGAATCTTCCAAAAATGATCACAACATGGTGTAAGTCTACTTATTTGCCTTATTTTTGCCCTCTTAAGCCCTGTGCTATGAACCCTTCGGCAACTGGATGGATCGATAAATTTGGATCTTTGGTAAAGGTACGACCAGACGCCTATACCGATTTTAGAGATTTGTATGGCGGATTAAAAAAGTCGGGCTTCGTATATGGGGTAAATACCCAGATTCCCCGGTTCATTGAGGCAGAGCACGTGTTATCTGAGGATGAAAAGGCGAAAATTAATTTACTGAACGCGCTGTACTATACGTATTTCTTGGAAAAAAAAGAGATAGACTTCCTGGTTTTTCTGGAAGAGGTGTTTCAGTTTTACAGTGCATTAAAAATCAATCAGATTTCTTTCTTATCGGGCCTTTTTTCAGAAAAGAAAACTTCGAGCCAACTTGAAAAACTGATTGACTCTCGCGTGTATCTCGAAGACAATGTAATCAGCAAGACTTTTAATAGCATCATTACCAATTCGTTGTTGTTTGTGGATATTTTGCTGTTCAAACAATATCTTCAGGAAAAAGAAACGATTTACCAACACGCACAATTGTTAGAGTATCTTGCCATAAATATTACCTATCACGCCCTCAACTCAAAAGAAAAGAACAAAAGCGACGAAAAACTGGCACAGTTATTCGCCTCTTCCCTAACCTTCATAGATAATGACCTGCAGCATTTTGATGGTTCCTACAGGAATAAGTTGGTGCTTGCACGAAGTGTTTGGGAAAACAGATACTTTTTAGATATTGCGTGTTTGGCCGTATATGAAGATAATTCCTTGGAGTATCGTGAATCGGAATTCATTTTTGGTATCGGCAAAGATCTTGGTTTTGATCAAAAACAAATCTCAAGATCCTTAGAGGAGATTAGTTATTTCTTCAAAAAGAATGCCCGTATTATTCCGTTTTTAAAAGACCAAAATCTGGCGGTCCAATTTTACGACAGTATGTCTAAGGTGGTAAACAAACTAATTCTTAGAAATAGCAGACGCTTACAAAAAGAACTGTCGGAAAGCAAAGAATTGGTCGCGCTTATTTCGAAAGCTACGGTAAAGGATTTAAGTTCGGAAGAGAGAAAAAAAGTACGTCACCAACTCCTCGATATTTTTAAGACCATCCCATCATTGGCTATTTTTATTTTGCCGGGCGGTGCTGTTTTGTTACCGATTTTTATTAAATTGATACCTAAATTACTACCCTCTTCTTTTGATGACAATCGAGTAGAAAAATAGGTTTTATCTTACAAAATTTTCACCATAAGAAAAATCTATAACTAACATTAACTATCAGAAATCCAATTTTTTAAGCACTCCTACTCCAACCAAAGCTTAAAATCCCGTACCCGCTCCCTACTCACGATGATTTCTTGTTCCGAAAAGCGGTTGAGTTTAATTTGAAGGCGAGAATTCGTATAGGACACAATGTCTTTTATATGATTGATGTTAATGTAAAATTTACGGCTTACCCTAAAAAATACTTTTGGCTGCAGTTCAGATTCAAGGTGCTCCAAGGTGGTTTCCAACAGGTAGTTTCGACCGTCGGTCGTGGCCGCATACGTCCCTTTATTTTCGCTATAAAAGCACTCGACCTCATCGGCATTAATGATTTTAAGGTGCTGCCCTACCTTGGCCGTAAATCGCTTTTTATACTCGCGTTCAAGTGGGTTTACCAAGAGTTTTTTAATGTCCTCAAAATCCAAAGCTAGTTTTTTAGTTTCCGGCTTAAACTCCCTAAACTTACGTACCGCTACTTCCAAGTCTTCATCATCGATAGGCTTCAAAAGATAATCAATACTGTTCAGCTTAAAAGCCTGCAGGGCATATTCGTCGTAAGCAGTAGTAAAAATAATGGCACTGTTTACCTCTACCACTTCAAAGATTTCGAAAGAGAGGCCGTCTGACAATTGTATGTCCAAGAAGATTAGATCGGGATGGGGATTTCCTTGAAACCATTCGATCGCCTCTTCTACCGAGTGCAGCATTACCGATACGGCAACATCAAGCTCTGACAAAAGTCTAGAAAGGCGCCTTGCGGCCGGTTTTTCATCTTCAATAATTATTGTGGTCATTGACGTATGGTTTTTAAGCGTTTGTTTTTGATAAAAGATAATGAAGTTACAAATATCATTGCCCCTCTTCTTCCATGTATTTCTTTATTTGCCGATTCTCCCATTCGTTCAAGAATTCAGGCTTAAAACTCTTGGTACCTGATTGATAAACAAAAACATAGAGCGCATGTACACCCAGACCTATTCCCCACAGTACCGGAGTAGCGATTACATTCCATTCAAACCAATTTACAAAGCCAGGGGCATCGTTGCCATTTTCAAGCAGTATTTCAAGCAATCGCCATTTTAGGATGAGTAGCAAGCCATTGACTACTAAATATGCAGTTAAGTGCTTGTAAAAGGCCCTAAGGCCTTCTACACGCTTCTTCGCATTAAGAAACGAATTAGATTGTTGATTTTTCATTTTTTACTAGATTTTTTGATTTCAATGATCTTCTTTCATATACTTTCGCATTTGCCGTTCTTCCCATTTTCGTCCGAACAAAGAACCCCCGCGAAGTGTTTTATACCCATGCACACCAAGTGCAATACCCCAAATGATTGGAGTTCCATAGAGATTCCAATCAATCCAATCCAGGAAGGCCGGATCTCCTAGGACCCTTTTACTCAACAGGACGAACGTAAAATGGTCTTTTAAAAGCAGTAACAGGGTGTTGATGAGCAAATAGACCAACACATGATTGTAAAAACCTTTCAGCTGCGACACACGTGCCTTTGCTCTTTCATACTTTGATTTCTGTTCAGTTGTTGCCATTAGTATCGTCTGTTAAATTTCTCTGCTTCCTTTTCGTCCTCTTCAATATACTTTTGAATCTGTCGTTGCTCCCAATCTTTGCTAAACAGGCTGTATCCAAACACTTTTGCTGCATGAAATCCCAATCCTATACCCCACGCACCCCATACAAAAAAAGTACCCAAATCAAAGAACGCCTCATTGAAGCTTTCCCCGTTTTCCAGATTACCCATGATTTTACTTACCGTGATAAAAGTGTTTACAAGGATGTAAACCGTTAAATGCACATAAAACCCTTTTAACTCGTCGACCCGTTGCTTGGCCCTGGCCATCTTCTTATTTTCCGCAAGCTCTCTCATAACTGTTGTATTTTGTAATTCTATTCCCATTTATTACGTCCATTATCCTCTTCCATATACTCTCTTATTTTCCGCTCTTCCCATCCTTTTCCAAAAAAGGGATTTAACTCAAACGCTTTAATTGCATGAAAAACAAGTCCGATCCCCCAACCGAAGGCCGCCCACAGAAACCAAGCATAATGCCATTCGTTCACATAGTAATTCAATGCGGCCAAAAAAGATATTACAAACAAGTAAGAGATAAGGCTGGTATAAAACTTCTTTACTTCGGCTACCCGTTCTTTGGCCCTAAGGTATTTGTTATCGTTATCAAGAAAATTCATAATGTTTGTTTTTAGTATTGTACCCTACAAATCTCTGAAAGAATCCGTCGTTTAAAAAAAAGGCTTTTCCGAACTGTTATTTTTGAGGGACGAATCGTAGGGCGGAAGTAAAACAATGCACTGAGCTAGAAGTTTTCGTCTTCCATATACTGTCGCATCTTGCGTTCTTCCCACCGCTTTCCCCACAAAGGATGACGCCCGTAAGCCTCCATACCATGAGCCGTAAGCCCTAGGCCCCAACCAATCATGGGAAAAAGAACCCACGGGAAGCTGGTTGACTGATAATTCAGATAGGCCAAAAAAGGTATCACGATGCAATAACTGATCAAATTCCCATAGAAACCCTTTATTTTTTCTACCCGTTCTTTGGCTTTTTGATAGCGCTTATCTTCAATAAATGTTTTTTGGGTCTCCAGCGCGGATACTTGTTTTTTAAGGATAGGCAAGTGCACGCTAAAGCTGGTATCGGATTTTTGTATGACCACCTCTTTATTGGAGAGAATATTGTATCGTTGCCTAATGTTCTGCAAACCCACCCCACTACTCTTTTTAACTACTTGCTTCTCTTGTAAATTGTTATGCACCACCAGCGCCCCGTTTTCTTCAAGAACCGATATATGCAAGGGTTTTGACTTTGTTACAATGTTGTGCTTCACGGCATTCTCTAGCAGTAACTGAAGTGATAGTGGAACTATTTTGGCTTCGGGATCATTGCTCTTTTCAGGGATATCCATCACAATACTTTCTTCGAATCGCATTTTGAGTAAGCGCACATAGGTTCTTGCAAATTCCAATTCCTCATCGACCGAGACCAGATCTTTGTTTTTTTGCTCCAAAACGTAGCGATATACTTTGCTTAAAGAAGTGGTGAACTTTTGTGCCTGGTACGGATCTTCTTCAATTAAACTCGTCAATACATTTAAACTATTGAAGAGAAAATGTGGGTCGAGTTGATTTTTGAGCGCATCGAATTTGGCGGCGGCCGTGCCGGCAATAATTTTCTGCTCCTTTACCTTCGTTTCCTGTCGATGCTTGTAATACCAGACAGCGTAAAAAATGAGGGAGACCACCAAGGCTATCAAAGTAGAGATCCAATATTCCTCTATGCGCTCTTCCATCAAAAAATCGGCTACCGGTTTTTGATAATACCCTACGATTACAATAAATCGTGAAACAAAAACACCGAGAAGTGATAAAATCACGTTCCCGGCTATTCCAATAGAAAACCGCTTTAAAGTAAATAGATCTTGCTTGTAGTGCTTTATCAAATATTGAAACCATACGGCGTTTACCATGTAAAGGATTACCGAAAAGATCATATTCTGCCAAAACTGGTTCCAAAGTATGCTTCGATCGAATCCTTCGGCAAATGATCCATTGTAATAATAAATCGCCAGAAAGATCAGATACACCAGTACCCCTATCAGTATGGCATTAAACAAATCTTTTTTTAATCGTTGCATCTATTTTATTTATTACAGTTCGCCAGTGTCGCCTCTGCCCTGTCCTTGCCCCAACTTGGGTGAAAATCGCTCTCAGGCTTAAAGTTAGCAAAAAGTTCAATGGAACGCTCCACATCTTTGCAGTATGGAGCAGTATCTTGCCCAAAGTAACTGGCCGACCCCATATCCCATTCCGCCTTTGAAAATACGACCCTGGGGTTCTCAGGAGCCAATTGCAATGCCTGGGCATACAGGGCAACGACTTTTCCTGAGAGCGACATCCCGTAGGTTGCCCCATCGAAGGCGATCCATGCCGTATGAATCATGGCTTGCTGCACCAATATTTCAGGGTTATCGGGTGAGATAGCCTTTGCCACATCTATAAATTCCTGTGCTTTGTCCAATTGCTGGCTTACTTTTGTCTTATCTTTTTCATTAAAGGATAAAATGGTGTTGATCTGTGCCACGTAATAATGGGGCAACCAATTATCGAGTTCAACAGACCCAATGCGTTCAAACATATTCGAGGCTTCAACAGCCTTACCTTCGCCCCATAATTGAAATGCTTTTTGCATCCCCTTCGAGTATTGGTCTTGCCCCCATGTAAGGGTCGTTATGAATAAAAGTGTAATTGCTGCCAGGTTTTTCATAATCTTGCTATTATAGTTTAATGATTTGTTTGATTGTTTTTCCCTTCACTAGAAATTTTGCATCTCCCCATTTTGGCGGACCAAACTTGGCCGGGGCGTTATTGGAAGACCCGGTATCTTCGGTAGGTATCCCAAAAAGACTGTCCAGTTTTCCGTCATTGTCTTCGTCGTGATATAGCGAAATCGCATATGTACCGGTGGGCACATTCTCAAAAACCGCTGTTGCCCTGCCGTTTTTAATAGTCGCATGCGTACCCAACTTCACCTTTTTTAACCACTGATTTTCAGAAGCGTACAACCCTACCACTACCAATCCTTCATCAGAACCCAGGTTCATGACTTCCACTTCTATTCTTGTATGTTCGGTTTGCTGTGCGGATACGAAACCATGTATCGCTATGAATAGAACGAATAAAAAGAGATGTTTCATTGCTTTTTGTTTTGTTAGACGCTACAAATTTGAACGAAACAAAGGAAGTTTCGAAAAGTGTACTACCGAACTGTCGGTTATTGGGGATGAATTGTAGGCTGTGCCACCCAAGTGCCTCCCGAGGGGGTACATCAACGTAAATACCAACTAAAATTGCAGTAATTTTACACTATGACCCGAAACATTCAACTGCGTATTTCCCTGAAAGAAGCTGAACAAACAGGTATCCTTGCACAAAAAATTGCACAGCACTTAGGCATAGAAGTTCCGGATTTTGATTACAAAGTGCTTCGCAAATCGATCGACGCGCGAAAGCCCACGGTTTATTTTAACTACAAACTAGCGGTTTATGTGAATGAACCTGTTCCAAAAGACAATCAGTACACTTTTGACTATCAAGATGTTTCCAATGCAAAGCCTATTCACATTATCGGTTTCGGTCCGGCAGGGATGTGGGCGGCGTTGCGTTGTCTGGAACTTGGATTCAAACCCATCGTGGTTGAAAGAGGAAAAGAGGTAAGAGCGCGCCGGCGCGACTTAAAGGCAATCAATAGGGACCACTTTGTCGACCCGGATAGCAATTATTGTTTTGGAGAAGGGGGCGCAGGTACGTATTCCGATGGAAAACTGTACACCCGGAGCTTAAAACGCGGCGACGTAAGACGTGTTTTTGAAAGCTTGGTATATCATGGCGCTACGAACCAAATAGTCGTGGATGCACACCCGCATATCGGCACCAACAAACTACCCAAAATAGTTCAAAACATACGGGAAACCATTTTACAATATGGTGGCGAAGTACATTTCAATACTAAAGTAACAGATTTTATAATACACGATAATCGGTTAAAATCCATCGTACTGAACAATTCAATTGAAATGGATACGGAACGCACCATCCTCGCTACCGGACATTCCGCCAGAGACATTTTTCATTTATTGAACGATAAGGGAATCTTGTTGAAGGCCAAGTCGTTTGCAATGGGCGTTCGAGTAGAACATCCACAACAAATTATCGATTCAATCCAATATCATTGCACGGGAAGCCGCAACAATCTGCTCCCTGCAGCGGCGTATAGCCTTGTGCAACAGGTAAAGGGACGCGGTGTTTACTCCTTCTGCATGTGCCCGGGAGGGTTTATCGTCCCTGCCGCCACGGGGCCCGGCGAAGTAGTTGTAAATGGCATGTCCCCTTCCAAACGCAATAACCTGTATGCAAATTCGGGTATTGTAGTAGAAATCAACGCCGAAACGGATCTTCAGAACTACGAGCAGTATGGGGTATTGAAAGCCCTGCAATTCCAAAAAGACCTGGAACGACTTGCCTTTACTTCAGGGGGCAGGTCCCAAACCGCTCCGGGACAGCGACTCACCGATTTCGTTGAAGGAAGGGTATCGAACGACCTGAACCCCACCAGTTATCAACCAGGATTACGATCTGCCCCCTTACACTCCCTGCTCCCGAAATTAATCGGTGGTAGGCTACGGCAAGGATTTAAGGCGTATGGAAAAAAGATGCACGGCTACTATACCACTGAAGCCAATATTGTGGGGGTCGAATCACGTACCTCGTCTCCCATTAACATCCCTAGAAACGAACACTTGGAACATCCCGAGATCAAAGGCCTCTTCCCATGCGGGGAAGGAGGTGGTTATGCCGGCGGAATTGTATCGGCGGCAATGGATGGAGAACGCTGCGCGGAAGCTGCGGCAATCGGGCTCTAGACCCATGCGCAACAAAGGGGCTGCCCCACCTAGATAAAATACTTATCTTTAGGGAAATGTACCATTTTTCTTTATGACCCGATTCAACACCCCCCTAGAAGCGTTCATGCATTGGGAAGCGACCGACCCGACGCGTATTTTTTTCAAACAACCGATTCAAGGCACTATCAAAACCTTTACCTACGCAGAAGCGGGGTCAGAGGCACGGCGTATCGCAACTGCACTAGCCAATTACAAGCTACCGCATCAAAGCCATATTGCCCTTCTTTCAAAAAATTGCGCCCATTGGATCATTGCGGACTTGGCCATTATGATGGCAGGACATATCTCGGTACCCATCTATCCGACTTTAAATGCGCAATCTATTGAACAGATTCTGAACCTAAGCCATACGAAGCTCATTGTTATAGGCAAGTTAGATGACTTTGCCTCACAGGCTGCGGGAATTGGCAACATCCCTAGCATAAGTATTGGATTGTATGGGGAAGGGAAAGGCGATTTATGGGAAGACCTAATTGCCCGTCACGAGCCTATTGCCTCACCTCATCGGCAGCATCCGAATGACTTGGCCACTTTGATCTATACCTCGGGTACGACCGGTATTCCCAAGGGAGTTATGCATAGTGCCGGCAATTTTATGCGAAGTGCCTATCAGCTTGTTGAACTGGTCGAATTACCAGACCCCCCTAAATTGTTCTCTTATCTCCCTTTATCACATATTGCCGAGCGTGCGGGGGTTGAAATGAGGGGTATGGCCATGGGAGCCTGCTTATCATTTGCCGAATCACTGGACACTTTTGCCAAAGACCTTGAAAACACCCAACCCCATTCGTTTGGGGCGGTACCGCGGATCATGACCAAATTTCAAGAGAAAATACTGGAGAGCATTCCGCAAAAAAAATTGAATGTATTACTTAAAATTCCGCTAGTAAAAAGCTTGATTAAAAATAAATTACGCACCAAACTAGGACTAAGGGATGCAAAGATCATCGTGTGCGGTGCAGCTCCCATGGCACCTAGTCTGATTCGGTGGTATCGAAGGCTTGGAATTGAAGTGAACCAGATGTATGGGATGACCGAAGATTGCATTGTTTCACACTCCAATTTACCAGGTGCAGATCGCATCGGTTCTGTGGGGAAGCCCTTGCCCAAAGTACAGGTCAAACTTTCTGCAGAGGGCGAAATTTGCATTAAAAACAATTGCCTTATGCTCGGGTATTTTGAAAATGAAGAAGCTACTGCAAATGCATTTACAACAGATGGGTTTCTCAAAACAGGTGATATTGGCGAGTATGACCATGAAGGGTACCTTACCATCACCGGCAGGGCGAAAGATCAGTTTAAAACCGACAAAGGCAAGTATATCTCTCCTGCTCCCATTGAATTGGAACTTACCAAGAATACCGATATCGACCAAGTGTGTATTGTTGGTACGGGCATTCCCCAACCGATTGCCCTGATAACCCCTTCCTTACTGGCCAAAGTGAAAGATAAGGATGCGTTTGCCAAGAGTTTGGCCAATACCCTTGTTGCCCTTAATCCTCAGTTGGAAAAACACGAAAAAATTGAAAAAATAGTGGTGATGAAAGAGGATTGGACGGTAGACAATGGCCTAATTACCCCAACACTCAAAGTAAAGCGCACCAGCATTGAAAAGATACATCAACCCCTTTACAAATCTTGGTTTGCCCAAGAGGATCCGGTAATTTTTGAATAGTTAGCGGCTTCCTCGATTACATTTAGTCGGTATGAAAGCAATATCCGATCTATTGGGCTACCTTTGTCACTTATCTAAAATAAATGACATTTAAAGAACTCGGCATCGCCGAACCCCTGCTCAAGGCCCTTGAAAGTGAGGGATATACCACCCCCACTCCTATTCAACAACAGGCGATACCCATTCTTCTCAACAAAAAAGATTTACTTGGAGTAGCGCAAACAGGTACCGGAAAGACCGCTGCCTTCGGGATTCCCATCTTGCATCATTTGTACGTCGCAACATCCAAGCAACAGGGAAAACGGCGCATCAAAGCCTTGATCGTGACACCAACCCGTGAATTGGCCTTACAGATCGGTGATAGTTTTACCGCCTATGGGAAACACACCGGGCTACGCAATACGGTCATTTTTGGAGGAGTGAAACAAGGGAAACAGGTAAATGCGCTTCGAAATGGCGTGGATATTCTAATCGCAACTCCGGGTAGACTGCTCGATCTTATGAATCAAGGATACATCTCTTTTCGAGATCTGGATTATGTGGTCTTGGACGAAGCCGACCAGATGCTTGATATGGGCTTTATTCATGATATACGGAAAATAATAGCCAAACTCCCGCCCCAACGGCAGTCGCTCTTTTTTAGTGCAACAATGCCCAAGGATATTGTAGAACTTTCCAGGAAAATGCTAGGCGATTTCGAAAGAGTCACGATCAAACCGCAGCAGGCCACGGCGGAAAAGGTAGAACAAGGGGTTTACTTTGTTAGCAAGCGGAACAAGGTAAAATTACTTGTGCATCTTTTAGAGGAACGCCCTCGAGCCTCGGTCTTGGTGTTTTCGCGTACCAAACACGGTGCCAATAAAATAGTCAAGAAACTGGCACAGGCCGATATAAAATCTGCCGCCATTCATGGAAACAAATCACAAACGGCCCGGCAAAAAGCGTTGGGTGATTTCAAAGACGGGAAACTGAAAGTATTGGTAGCAACGGATATTGCGGCAAGGGGAATCGATGTAGAAGAGCTTTCCCTTGTTATTAATTACGACCTGCCGAACGTGCCCGAAACCTACGTACACCGTATCGGGAGAACGGGAAGAGCAAGCGCCAGTGGTATTGCGCTTTCATTTTGTGACAAGGAGGAAAGACCCTACCTAAGAAGTATTGAAAAACTGATCAAACAAGCCGTTCCACGGATGCCGGAACACCAGTTTGTAGATGCAGATGACGATCAGTCGGAAACTACCGAAGCGCCAAAAAAGCAACCGGCAAGAAATCCAAATAGGTCAAAGAATCGCAATCGCAACAGAAACCGTAATAGAAACAAAAATGCGAATTACAAAAGTCGGCGGAACAAGAACAGGAACAATACCAACAGCGGAAGCGGTGCCACTAAAAATGACTCTTAAAAAGTAGCATTCGATCCTTTCAAAATACCATTATGAACAAACAGTTATTTATCTATGGGAGCGGCAGACATACGCGACCGTTTTTAGATTACATCGCCAAGTTAACCGGTAAACCCCGACCAACTATGTGCTTTATACCCACGGCCAGTGGGGACGATGAGGGGTATATAACCTCGTTCTACGAAGTATGTTCCGAACTAAATGTACACCCTCATGTGCTTAAAGTTTGGATAAGTTCATATAGCCAACAGGAAACCTATACCGAAATAATAGAAAAAATGGACGCCATAATCGTAGGAGGCGGCAATACCCTGAACATGTTGGCCATTTGGAAGGCCCAGGGCATAGACCTTCTCCTAAAAAAGGCCTATGACAAGGGGGTGGTAATGGGGGGTGGTAGTGCCGGCTCACTATGCTGGTTCAATGCCGGTACGACCGATTCGCGTCCAAAAGAGCTTAGCATTGTGAAAGGAATGCGATTTATCGATAAAAGCCATTGCCCCCACTACAATTCGGAGAAATCAAGAAGGCCCTTATACCATAAAAACATTCTGCAAGGTTCCCTTTCAGAGGGCTATGCCTGCGATGATAGGGCTGCAATTCATTTTATAAATGGGGAGGTTCAACAAGGGGTTTCACTCGATTCTGAAAACCATGCCTATTACGTATTTGAAAAAAATGGCGAAATTGCGGAAGAACGAATACCAAGCATTGTAATTGGCCCTTAAAATACTTTTAAAATGATTGGAAAACTTGGGGAAAAATCTACGGAGCTTTTTCGTAAGTACATGCCCGATGCCTTTGTATTCGCCATTCTATTGACATTATTAGTGGCCTTGGGAGCCCTCATATGGGTAGGTGCCTCTCCTATGAAAGTGATATCATCTTGGTACGATGGCTTTTTTGACCTTTTGGCTTTCGGCATGCAAATCGTACTCATTATTATTACCGGATTTGCAATTGCACTTTCCCCCATCATCAATAAAGGCATCGACCGGCTCACGACTTATATCAGTACTCCGCGTCAGGTATACTTCTTCGTTGTGATGATCGGTATGGCGTTGTGCCTGGTTAGTTTTGGTTGGTTGGTTATTACGGCGGTATTGGCTCGCGAACTGGCGGCACGGGTAAAAGGCATTCACTATCCGTTTTTGATCGCCTGTGTTTATTTTTCGATGAATAGTTGGGTTTTAGGGCTCTCTTCCTCGATTCCCTTACTATTAAATACCGATCAAAACTTTTTAATAGAAGCGGGTATTTTGGAAACGGTCATCCCAACCGCCTATACCCTTGGCTCTTATTTGAATATCACAATGATTCTTTTAGTAGTCGTTGGTGCCCCGATCCTGATGCTCCTACTGGCGCCAAAATACCAAAACCTTCAGGAGTTGAGCGACTTAACCGAAAAAACTTCTGCGACCGATGCCTTGAGCATTACCGATGAAGCGGCCCAGATGTCTATGGAAGAAAGCACCGTTTCAGATACTTTAAATAATAGTAGTATTCTTCAGGGAATCATTATCCTAATGGGAGGCTCTTATATCGTGTACCACTTTCTAACACGGGGACTCGATTTGAACTTCAATATCATGATTTTCATTTTTTTGATCTTAGGACTCTTACTACATAAAACTCCGATTCGATATGTAATTGCCATGAAAAGGGCGAGCGCCAATATTTCGGGGGTTTTATTCCAATACCCCTTTTACGCGGGTATTATGGGGATTATGCTATATACGGGTTTGGGTGAAAAGCTTTCGGCAATGCTGGCTTCTGTGGCTACGATTGACTCGTATCCCTTTTTCGCTTATCTCACCGGCGGCTTTGTGAATTTTGCAATTCCTTCTGCAGGTGGAGAATTTGCCGTGGTCGGACCGGGAATGATCCAGGCCGTGAAGGAAATCGGTGCCGGTCTTCCCGAAAGTGAGGTCACTGCTATGATGGCTCGGGCTTCCTTATCGATTGCATATGGGGAAAGCTTGAGCAATATGTTGCAGCCTTTTTATTTATTACTGGTACTTCCCATTATGGGCAAGGGGGTAAAAGTACGGGCGAGAGACGTTATGGGATACTTATTCGTGCCCTTTCTATTGTTCTTTATCATACAGGCGTTGCTGGTGGTCTTTATACCGCTTCCCTAAACATCTCGGTAGAAGGTAAGCCCATTTTGAAAAGGGTCATAAAATGCAAACTCCAGGGTGCCCCAGGCCGTTTCTCGCAACAGGGTATGCCCATGAAAAACTTCTTTATCGGCATACTCCTCATACAGACTTTCGATATGCTGCGCGACGATTCGTAACATAGGACGATCCATCTTGGCCTCCCATTCCTTGGCATCATGCCATTGCAGGTGTATTTCAATACCATCTCGAAGCACTCCTGCATAAGTGGGTTGTTTGGAATCATCGGCAAAGCCAATTTTAAAACCGAGGCGATTCACATAAAAATCCAACGCTTCTACCACATCTTTTACAGGCAGTACGGGATGAATTTGATGAAGGTATCCTTTTGGTCGCATTACTTAAAGATAGTAATACTATTTAAATGTAGGATACGCCAATTGCAAGCGCTTGCACGTACCGAAAATCATTTTAGTATCTTGTTCGTTAGAAATAGCACCCTATGAAGTCTAGAAGGAAGTTTATTAAAAAAAGCTGTTGGGGATTGGCAGCCATGAACATTGCCCCACAGTTTCTTTTAGGAAAACACACCCGTACAAATACATTAAAAATGCCTGAATTAAAGATATCACTGGCCCAATGGTCCCTACATAGGGCCTTTGAGAAAGGAACACTCAAAGCCGTCAATTTCGCGCAAGAAACAAAAGAATCCTACGGTATCAACGCCGTGGAGTATGTAAACCAGTTTTATACCGCTCAGGCCACCAAGGAATCTTTTTGGAACGAAATGGCGCGGAAAGCCTCGGATTATGGCGTAGCCAACATACTGATGATGGTAGACGAAGAGTTGCAGCTCGGCGCTATTGATCAAAAAAAACGTTTGAAAAGTGTTGAAGCGCATTATAAATGGGTACATGCTGCCAAACTATTGGGTTGCCACTCCATTCGTGTGAATGCCTTTGGAACCGGAAGCCCGGATCAGCTTGAAGCTTCCCTGGTGGACGGTTTGGGGAAATTGACGGAATACGCGGCGCAGGAAAACATTCACGTGCTTTTGGAGAACCATGGGCTGCATACTTCAAATGCCCACTTTATGGTCGGTATCATTCAACAGGTGAACAATCCCTTTTTAGGTACCTTGCCCGATTTTGGTAATTGGTGTTTAAATGCGGAATGGGGAAGTACGGATCCGGAAAAAAAGTGTACCAATAGTTTTGACCCAACGGAAGGTTTGAAAGCCTTTTTACCATATGCCAAAGGGGTAAGTGCAAAGTCATACACCTTTGATACCGAAGGCAAGGAAACACAGTTAGATTTCCATACGTTACTAAAAATTGTAAAAACGAGTTCGTTCGATGGGCATATCGGAATAGAGTACGAAGGGGAGCAGCTATCGGAAGTAGATGGTATCAAAGCGACCAAAAAGTTACTCGAAAAAACATGGGGTACCCTCAAATACTAGTCTTAAAGGACCACACTGTGTAATCGTATCGCTTCCTTTTTACCTCTTAAGGTGAGCTTGCCGATTTCAGTAATTGCGATGGGATCTTCTTTTTGCAATTCTTTTAATAAAGCTCCCGAGATAAGTGCACTGGCATTGTAGGTATTGCATTCATCTTGAATGCGGGCCGTGGTATTCAAAACATCCCCCGTATATATAATGTCTTTCTTAATGATTCCAATCTCCCCAGTGGTCACTTCACCAATATGATAACCGGCCTTGAATTCGGGCACCAACCCGTAGTTTGCCATATACCGCTCTTTCTTTTTTGAAATGCTTCTTGAAATTTTCTCAAAACATCTAATGCAGTTATTGGCCTTGACTCCCTCCCGCACCGACCAAGAAACCACAATTTCATCCCCTACGTACTGATAAATCTCTCCGGCCGTCTCCAAAATAGGATTGGTCATGTCGGCATAGTAATCCTTTAATAATTCAAAATACTTCGCATGCCCTAGTTTTTCCGCTATCGATGTGGAGGATTTCATATCGAGAAACATGAAAATGCGTATCTCGGTCCTGGGTCGATGATATCTGCCAAATAAAAAGTTATACAATACTCCGTCACCTACATACTGATTAATCTCAGAAAAGAACAAGGCCAAGTTCAGGGCGACGGTTACATATAAAATCACACTCCAAAAAGCGAAACTGTCCACAAATATTTTTAAATCTGCTATAGCAATTTCCCAACTGTTTACTTCTTCGCTCAAAAAACTACTTGACAGTGAAATCAGCAAAATAAAAGTGATGGTAAAGCCCACATAAAAGATGGTCTTTAAAACTATTTTCTTCCAAAGGGGGCTACGATCAAACATTCTTCGTAACCAAACTACTTCGATCCACCCCTGCAAGGTGCCTATAAGCAGACTCCCAATTATGGCAACTAAAAATCCATCTTCAAAATTGTATCGATTGCCCGTGGAGGGATATCTGGTAGAATTTGGTCCCAAAATACCATACTCAACAATGACGAAGAGTAATCCAAAAACCAACCATATAATCGTAAAGGGAACGATCTGTTTTAGATATCGTATATGTCTTGGGTGTAACATTTGGCTTTAAAAGTAAGTAATATAATAGAGGATTATCCATATCCGCATTGCAAATTATGGGACGTTTCCACTCCCCCATATAATAAGGTATACAATAGATCATACCGCCTTGATGAAAGGTATTTTAAAACAGCGAAGGCCAAAAAAAAATCAACTAAACTGTAACTATTAAAAAAAACACAAGTCTTTAGTATGAGCATGAAAAAAATACAAGTTCTTTTAAATTATTGAATTACAGGTATTTAAAGTACTACCGAATACGAATAGCACTCTAAGATTGTTAAAATTTATATAAAATAGTACCTTTTTATGCATAGTACTGTAACAAAACAAAACTTTCGTCGTCTAGTAAGTGTAAGTCAATTAAAAAACAACAATATAAACCGAATAAAAACTAAAAAATTATGAAAGCAACTATCACAAAAACAGCCACAGAATCTAAAGCAGGACACTATTTTTCTTCTTTTAGAAATAGCAAAAGAGTACAATGGGCAGGTTACAGAAACTTTAATCGGTAATCGCAATTAGTAAAAAACAACTATCAACAACATCAAAAAACAAAAATCATGAAAGCATCCATCACAAAAACAGCCACAGAATCTAAAACAGGACACTATTTTTCTTCTTTTAGAAATAGCAAAAGAGTACAATGGGCAGGTTACAGAAACTTTAATCGGTAATCACAATTAGTAAAAAACAACTATCAACAACATCAAAAAACAAAAATCATGAAAGCATCCATCACAAAAACAGCCACAGAATCTAAAACAGGACAATACTTTTCTTCCTTTAGAAGCAGTAAAAGGGCACAATGGGCCCAGTATCGGAACTTTAATCGCTAGTCGCGATTTGTATTTCACATCAATCATCAAAAAAGAACGTCATGAACACCTTCATCAATCAATACCCAACGGAATCTAAAAAATTCATGTTCCTTTCAAAGCTCAGGGACAGCAAAAGATTCCGCACAACAGAGCAGACCTTCAGCCTTCAATAAAGGCTACCTAAACACAAGACTAAAAAGGGATACACTTCATCAATGTATCCCTTTTTTATTATTTTTTGTTCATACAAAGGAAGAGCCCTCTCTACTATTAACGGCGCTGAACCCCGCGAACAACCGGAAGCAATTATTAAAAAAGTATCTTAGGGTTTTGAAAGCAATACAGCCCTATGAGTTGGATACAAATGATTAATTACGAGGCGGCCAAAGGCAGACTAAAAAGCATCTATGAACGGGTAAAAGGTCCTGACAATAAGGTCGATAACGTGCTGCGGTTACATAGTTTGCGGCCACATACCTTACAAGGCCATATGACTCTTTATAAAAGTGTTTTGCACCATAGCGGCAACACTTTACCGAAATGGTATCTAGAGGCGTTGGGTGTATATGTAAGCTCTTTAAACCAATGCTCTTACTGTGTCGACCATCATTTTGAGGGCTTGAAACGCCTTTTAAACGACGATGGGAAAGCCGCTACCTTCTTAAAAAAAGTGAACGATCCACAACAGTCCGCATTTTTCGACGCCCGGTTAGATCGCGGAATGGACTATGCCAAAAAGTTGACCCGTAACCCTCATCGTATGGTTCGGTCCGATTTTCAGGAGTTATTGGACCATGGTTTTACCGAAGGCGAAATTCTTGAAATTAATCAGGTAACCAGTTACTTTAATTACGTGAACCGAAGTGTACTGGGGCTTGGAATTACCACAAAAGGAGATATTTTGGGCCTTTCGCCCAATGAAAGTGAGGATCCCGAAAACTGGAACCATCAATGAATAAACCAATGCTATGAAACCCACACTTGCTTTTGACGTGTACGGTACCCTTATCGATACTTCAGGTGTATTTCAGAAACTCGAACCGCTCATAGGTGCCGATGCCCTCCCTTTTATGAATGAATGGCGCAACAAACAGCTCGAATATTCTTTTCGTAGGGCTGCCATGAATAGGTACGTTGATTTTTCCACTGTTACCCGAGAGGCCTTGAATTATTGTTGCCAGTTTTTTAACAAGCCTTTGCAAAAATCTCAAATTCGGTCACTTATGGAGGCTTACAAAGTATTGCCCGCTTATGATGATGCAAATATGGTATTGAAGAAGTTAGCAAACGAAACATTTGCCAAATACGCTTTTTCAAACGGAAGCTCAGAAGCCGTGTCGGCACTTTTACAGCATGCACGGTTAACGCCATTTTTTGACGGAGTCGTCAGTGTTGAGGAAACAAACATGTTCAAACCAAGCCCGCTGGTGTACGAGCACTTTTGCTCGCGAACAAACTCCAAAAAAGAAGACAGTTGGTTGGTTTCGGGAAACCCGTTTGACGTAATGGGTGCCCTTTCATATGGCATGAAGGCCGTTTGGGTACAACGATCGCCTGCCGATGTTTTCGACCCTTGGGGCATCTCCCCTACTGCAACCGTTGCCAGCTTAGCCGAATTACCCTCGGTTTTAAAACAGTAAATACCGAAATATGGCAATTGAAGCGCCCGCTTTTTATCCGTCGTCCTTTATCAGTTCATCGGTCAGTGTTCTCGTAACACTATCAAAACTATAATCAAAAGTATAGTTTCCCGGTTTCAAAAGCGTTTCACCCACATAGTCGATCGGACCCCAGCCGTATGCATCCCCTGCTATTGTAATTCTTACGATTCCGTATCGGTACGAACTTTCAAAGGTCTTATACTCCGTTTTGACCCCTGGAGCGATATCACCAAAATTAACATTATTGTAGGTAGCATCTTCGAATGTAACAGCACTTGAATTTGACAGTCTAATTTGCACCTCTGTAGCAGTAGCTAAGGGGGAAGTCTTCTCTTCTTTGGAACAAGACAATAGCATAACGAACATGAAACAAACGGACAACACCTTAGGTTGTGACAAAAGCCTTCTCATCATACAAGTTTATATTGTTTATCATAAGATGGGGCTAGGAAGCAATGGTTGCGCGGTCTTGATGTTCCGATCTCGGTAAGTGAAGATTTGACAGCAACCAACCATCCAAACACGCAATCTTGTGTTTGGCCATTACACTTCTTCAAAAATTGCAGCGGTTATTTCTTTGTAATACACTGCAAAATGATTGGGGATTTATGGAAAAGATACGGACTTTAAATTATATTTCATTTCTGTAAACGGTTGCGAAGTATTTTTACCCAGAAATTCCATTCAGATTTCTTTTTCACTTTCGAGAAATGGTTTTCCAATTTATCAAAGCCATCTTCTATTAGTGCATTATGGAGAGAGCGTATAACAAAAATCCACTGCCAAGTACCCTTCCCCGAGGTGCTCATATCGATGGTGTGTCTGATTTCCGTTTGACCGTTCGCTAATTCCAACAGTTCCAACTTATGGATGCCCTTGAAACCAATTGGTTTGGAAAATCGAAATTGGACTATATCATCGGGGGCGTACTTCTCAACGGAATAGCGTATAGGGCCGTGACCTCCTTTTGCCCCGATTTGTATCCCCTCTTTAAACCGCATCGCGGGCCATTGCTCTTTGGGCCAAATTTGATCGTTATCGGTAGCGAGGGTCGCAAGTAGTTCGGCTATCCTGTTTTTAGGTTGATCAATGATGCGTTTATGGATGTTGAGGACTTTCACCAGGTATGACGGATGTACTATGGGCAAGTAAGCCCTATAAAACTACTACTATATTTGGAATTTTTTAGGTTACTTGAATGGCAGTACGTTTTAAAAGGAATACCTCCCTTCGGTATTTGCACCCCACTTCTGTCAAACAGGATGTTCGGACAGCTATCTCTTTTACTACCCCACATACTATCTCAAAAGATACTTTTGATAATCCAAATAAGAAAAAAAGCAAGTAGAAAAGCACCCATATAGCGTGTATTTTCTTGTTTTTTAGCTTCTTTGGCCTCTTGTTGAATTTTTGATTTGATATACTGCAACTCCGTTGGCGTTAACTCTTTAAATTTTTTTGTTGTTTTCTTTGAAGTAGCATCGAGTACATCTTTCCATTTGCGAATGTTTCGATTTTTAAGTTGTGACCTATTAAGTTTTAGTATTGCGTTTGCCCAAGCTCTCGGCATATTGATTCTTTGTAAGATTGGTAGTAAAAAGAATCCATATGTTACATTTAACCAAAAGAGTGAGGGTTACCAAACAATTGAAAGGCTGTTTTATAATACAACATAATACGTGGTCAAGGCACTTCGGTATAACCGACCAAAAGCTTGCTATCACTTTCAAAACCAATCCCGATCTCGGTCGTTTTTTCAGTATTGCCCCATCTTAGTCTATAAACGTTGGATTCATATGAAATAAGCAAACGCAACCGTGGTGATGCGCTGCCATTTGCATCCAAATAAGTAATTTCAAAAGTTCCTTCAAATCTTCTTTTCGTATTCAATTCGGTCAATCGAATTCCTATATCGCTTCCGTTTGCCACTTTACCATCTTTGCCATAAACCCACTCAGCACTAATTCCCTCCATGGTTTCTGTATACACTACACAACCTACATTAAGATCCATATACTTGACTTTTTCAAACACAACGCCTCACATACCAGTGTATCTTCAATACAAAAATAGCGGATAGCACCCCGTAGCAGTTCGCTTTTCACGAAAGCTACCAATTGTTTAGATTTCTTCCACAAATTCTAAAAAAACCTTTTTATGACGTTCAAGGTCGACCACAGGAGCAAGTGCAACCCGTGCAATATAATCTTTGTCGCCTTCTTTGGTAGTTCCTTGAGTAGAGGTTGCCGGAATCGTCCAATAACACCCTTTCAGCTGCCCATAGCTCACACAGTACTTGCTCTCATCAGGTATTTCGGCAATCATTAACTTGATTAGTTTGAGGTTCAGCGCTCTTTTGTAGGCTTCTTTTTCTTCGGCCGTGTTCCCTTTTGTTGGCAGGTCCAAAGAAAAAACGGATGGCGTAAACCCTTGTTCCGCCAAGGCGGTTGATACAAAGTTGATTTTCGCCGCTGGCAACGTATTGCCGATAAAGTCTACAAATTCGCGGGTATTGGCATAGGCCTGCTTAATTCGTGCATTCATAGAGGGCAATTGTTTGGCCAATACTGTCATTTGAAGATTGGTTGCCCCATTATCGCAAAGGCTAAGATGCAGTGCTATTTTTTCCATCAATGCCGCGGCTTTTTTGTTCGCTATGCAATAACCGGCCGTACACAAACCGCCACTCGGAAATTTCGAACCGCTGACATACGAAATGCTGCGCACTGTAGACAGTATGTCGCCTTCGCCCAAAAAATGCGTATTGGGGCAAAATGTTTGATCCAAAATAAACACCGGATCGATCGCGGTTTCCCCTGCCGCCGTTTTCCGCTCCTTTTGCAATGCCTGCTTTAATTGTTGTAGGTCCGGAACTTCGACCCTAGGATTTGTCGGAATTTCAGCGATGATATAGGGTACGGCATCTTCTCGTGCGACTTTTTCCAAAACAAGGTCAATACTCCGCGCCATATCATTCGCACCATCTACCGGCAAATCTACTATTTCGATAGCATCGCTGCAGGCAGCAACACGCCTTGCTTGATCATTTGTGCCGCCATAACAATTGGGAGGCACTATGAATTTGATGTCCTTTCCTTTGTGATTCTGAATTGCATCATGTACAAGCCCCATCATAATGGCGTATTGCATTGACAGTCCACTAGACGCCACCAACGGCTTTGTATCCACTGCGGTTATTGATTTGATTGCATTGAAGACCGCGGTCTTATTTGTTTCAACGCTCTCGCCATCATCTTCAAAAGTGCTTCCCATCACCAAAGAGTTGAGGGCCGCAAGACAATGGGATGGTGTCATGGCAATGGTCTCCCTTCTTCGCACATGTTGAATTTGCGAGACATCATTAGCATGCTGGTCAGCCCCTATCAATAACACACTTCCAAAGTGGGGATGAACATTCACCAAATAGTCTACATTCTCAGGAAAATTTGTTACAGCTATCGCGTCTTTTTCGGAAACCAAAATCGTACTGCCGTTAAAAGGAGGAATAGCTGCCCCCTTTTCAATTTGTTTCAATTCAAACCGGTACCCATACACTTGGCGTAGTACATCTGCCTCAAAAGATGGCGGCAAGGTATCCGAATGAAGTATCTGGGTAGCTTTTTGGGCCAGCAGGTTTTTTCTTAGAATTGCCAAAATAGCAATCGTCTTTGACGAAAAACTGATTACATTTTCGGGCTTTAGCCCATTATCATGTGCAATTGTCCATTCCAACACACACGATAAGGGATGCCCCAACCGAATATAGTCGTACGCAGTAGGTAACTTTCCCAATGCTTTCTTTGAAGCATCATTGGCATTGAACAAGGCTGCAAAATGATCTAAAAACTGTGTTTTTGCCTGCTCTTCATTATATACATCCAACCGATGCGTAGTGAGTCGTAACCAGCCATCGGGCATATTCTTTAGTACCTTCTCAATATAATCGCGTCTGTTACCCGCTCCCATGTTACCCATCTTTTAATCGCCACCAAAGGTACGCCAATTTGCTTTTTTATGTGTTTTGAAATGTGTTGCTTATTTCCTTTAAAAGGTAGTTTTAAAACAGCCGAATCAAAACTTTTGATAAACCCCTACATTTAGCGCAGCCTGTTTGGCAACATTGTTTCCAAAAAAAGCACCGCCCAAGCCAAGGGTCACTCCAAATTTATCCGTAATCTCACCAATGCCCTTAAAACCAAAGGCACCATACTCCTGGTCGTTTACATACAATCCTGTAAAGGTATTTTGTGGCGGCAACACAATGTTTCCATTTTCAAGTGATTTTACGATATCTATAAAACCGATCAGCCAAATACGATTGGTAATTTTACGCCCCACTTCTCCCCCGATCTTAAAATTGGAACTATATTCGTTGCTTCGAATATTGGCCCCCACGAAGGCCTGCACATAGGTTTTTTCAAAACTTCTTCCCGCTAAAAGAAGCGGTGTAAACGTAAAGGCATCGTATCCAGTTCTAATTCCTGAATTTTCGTCGTAAGAACCGGTATTCGCCTCAATGGAAAACTGCCCGGAAAGAAGCCACTCTTTTTTGTAAAAGTTATGCCTTATGCCTATTTCCAAGTTTCCCAATCCCGTTTCGTTGAAATCTTCGGAACAATCTCCTTCACAATCGATCAACGGATTTTCAAAATCGTTGATCTTAATTATTTTCAAAGGAAGGTTGACGATCAAACTGGTTTTATCGGATATGCCGTATTCCCCATACAATTGAATGGTATTGTCCGAGATTTCGCTGAAGGTACTCGTCTCCGGATCGCCAAACAAACTGCTATAATTTGGGATGGTGGTGTAGGTCAATTGGGTATACAGTTCCCCTTTTTCCTTTGTCCAAGGACCCTGTGCGACCGTAGCAAGGCTAAAAAGCAACGATAAAATGGTAAAACTTTTTTTCATAATAACATATTGATATGCCCCCTTAGTTGTACAAACCTATAAAAACTAACAAAGCTCTTCGTTCATAATTAAGGGGGTCTTCCTCTCGTAACAAGATTTTTCAACCACCCATACCATCTCTTTACCTCAAACGCCCATAATACATTAAATCGACCAACTTACCGGCCGTGGTAATATAGTCCATTCGAATGGTACCTTCCCATTCGAAACCGCACTTTTCAGCCACTATTTGAGCGGCTTTGTTCGTATGATAGGTTCTGAGATATATTTTTTTGAAGTCAAAATTTTCAAAGCAATAAGCAACAAATAGTTTCATGGCTTTTGTCGTAAGTCCTTTACCCGCAAATTCGGCATCCGTATAGCAGCCTATTTCAGTTTTGGGAATGGTCCAATCTACATTTTTCAAGTCAATGAACACTACAAAGTTACTGGTAGATAGGTCAACCAACACATAGGGGTAATACTCCCGGTTTTTTCTTTTGGCATCCATTTCGCGAAGAAAATTTTCGGTAGCCTCTTTGTTTGGAGTTTTAGAAACGGTTCCCGTAAAAAAATCCTCAAGCCTTTTTCGGTTCTTATCCACCAATTCATAGTAGCGGTCGAGGTCGGCTATTTCTAGCGGTCTAATCATATAATTTTCAAAGGTGATCATGCTACTATTCTTAAGGGCTTTTGATAGAACGTTTCTAAAGGTTACCCGAATATTTCTAAAACATTTTGGGCGTGGGCGTGAAGTTACCAATAATTTCGAAAGACCGTATCTTGGGAAAATCACGAACACTGTATTCCAGGTTGTAGTACTCGAGGTATTTTGGGTTTTCTTGTTGTTATTTTATATCAGCTGACAACCTGGTGTGCCCTGCCATTGCATGTTTCGAAGCGGAAAGCTTCCGTACTATTCTTTTAACAGGTCGGCGGTTTTAAATTCAACACTTTTTTCTGCTAGGTATTTCCAAATTTCATCCGTATTAGCGGAATCATGCAATGCTGAAAATTCTTTTTGGGATAGACAAAAGGTAAGAAACCCGTCGATCATAACTTCGGGTATATCAAAACCCTCAGCAATTGCTTGTTTTGAAAAGGTCGCCACGATTTTTTTTTCCATGGCCATGTTTTGATCACGGGCCACCCTATCTTCGAGCAGTTTGGTTGTACCGCTGAGCCTATTGATTGTTTTATCAACATTCACCATCACACCTATCGTCAAAAAACCTAGTACATTTTTCTTCAATTTCTCCTCCAAGGTCATCAATCGGGCATATTCGCCCCTATCGGCCATCAACAGTAGCCTTTCGCTCTGCGTTAGGAGTGTCATCTCTGCACTGGGCAGGTTCAATGTCCCTGCACTAATCAAGGGGTCTATGTGAATACGGTTGAGATCCTGTTCTATTTTACCGGTTAGATTATATGGGGTAACAGTTACTTCGTTTAAGCTAATAATGTTTTCGATTAGATGTACTACAAGCGTTTTTTCCAGAAAGACCTCGGGCGTAATCACGATTTCTTTCGTTATATATTGTACGGCCATAAATCGGACGGAATCTCGCAACTTTGCCTCGATGGTGAAGTTGCCGAGGGAATCTGAAATTGTTGCCTTTTTGGACCGTACATTAATAATGAGTACGTCGGAAACATCGTTGTGAAGGCTCACAATACGGCCTTTGATGAGTTGCGTGCTTTTCTGATTAAGGTTCGGGGTGGTTTGCGCGTAACCGTTGGTGAGCAATACTGTAGAAATTGAAACAAACACTAGTAGTTTTATCCCCATAAAAAGCTGATTATGAGTACTAAAAATACCTTTTCCTATCTCGGAATTCGTTAAAGAACAGGTAATTTTATCTAAACAAAAAGATAAAAAACAGCCTTAGTGCATTCTGATCATATGGCATTTTGATGCAGTAACCGTTTAGTAGCGACGCTTTCTACTTTTTTTCTTTGCGCAAAATTTTCTCCATTTTACGACCTCTTGCCAATTCATCAATGAGTTTTTCCATACGTCTACATTGTTTGTAACACTCAAACTCATCGGCTATTTCCTCAATTCGATACCCACAAACAACTCCTTTTATCAAGTGTGCGTTTGGATGTATGCTGGCTTTCTTAAAAAAAGCACCAAAAGTTGCCTTTTCCTTAATGAGGGTCTCCAAGGTATCTTGATCAAAACCGGTAAACCATTTAATTACTTGGTTGAGCTCGTCTTGTGTTCTCCCATTTTTTTCCAACCTATTCAAGTAAAGCGGATAAATGGATGCAAATATCATATTGGCCACCTTTTCATTTTTTTCAGCTGTAACTTTCATTTTTAATGGATTTTGAGTTGATTGCTATCGCTAGTTCATACATGTGCAGTACGGTATTTGGAATCATACACTTGTTGATTCGTCAATGATCGTTGTTTTAGCACGAAAATTTCATTCAAAACGTTATAACCGTTGTTCCTACTACCTCTTGTTATCTACCTTTAATTTTCTTCTATTTTCTTATCCACAATGTTCGCCGTTACTGTGGGGGAATCAATTCCCATATGTTTCCACATTAACGTATCGGGGGTTTTTATAGGAGTAAACATCTGAATTTGCCTTAAAACCCAACCTGTTTCAAAAACATCGGATCCGTCTTTTCCAATTAATTTTTTCGTATTGGGACCAAGCCCGTTTTAAATATTCAAATCATGGTACTTCTTGCTGTTCCTATAGAGCTGCAAAAATTCAGCCCTACCTCTTACTTTTTGAAAATCAGGAATAGGTTGGTTGCCCAAATTTGTAATTGTTATTTTGATCCTGACGGCATCAAGCGAATCTGTATGCCTTTCCGCATAGGCATAAAACGTTCTACTGTTCTCAATCTGTGTCGAGTCTCTTTTATAGCTGTCGTCAAGTTCAAACTCTATTTTTTCATTTGGTTGCGCGCATAAGTGTCCAATTAGTCATCGTTTTTCCCATTGAATTAACTTCTATTTACTTTTCATCTACGATCTTCAAAAAAGAAAGCACGGACTTTTCAAATGCGTCCTTAGCTTTTTTGTTCCCTTCCTCCGTTCCACCAAGCCATACGCTTTTCGGATCGAATACATGTCCGGTATGCTCATATGCGTCATGTCTATACCAATGTTGGAAATCATTATTTTTTAAACGCTGTATCACTTCATCGCACATAGATGTAGCCGGCCACATTTTGTCTTCTGCTCCTGAGGACAAGAGTACAGCCCCACTAATTTTTTCTACTGGTATTGTAGCTTTTTCTAC
The DNA here is from genome assembly GCA_947500385.1 of uncultured Flavobacteriaceae bacterium. Taxonomy (GTDB): domain Bacteria; phylum Bacteroidota; class Bacteroidia; order Flavobacteriales; family Flavobacteriaceae; genus Pelagihabitans. The sequence goes on from CANMSA010000020.1 coordinate 26,676, forward strand.
AAATGCTTTCTGCTGTAAAGACAATTCATACAACTCAACATACTTTTTGTCCGAAATTGAGTCATACGGCACATACGGTAGTGGTTGTCCTTGATAGGACCAGCTGCTTGAATTTGCGGCACTCCAATCAGCATTAATGCCTTGCCATACTACATTACTTGGCACTACTGCAATGACTCCCTTGATTTTAGGATATCTAGATGCTAAAAGTAACGCTAACTCCCCTCCTTTCGACTTTCCGATTACAACTAATTTCTTCCCCTTTATTTCGGGTCTATTTGAATAACTTTCGATTGCTTGCTCGAAATATTCAAGGGGTATGTCCGATAAATTTTGCGGGGTGTTCTTCGTTTTAAAATAGGCGACTGCCATACAAGGGTAACCTAATTTTGTTAATTCGTTGTGCACATAATCATTAGAGGGATACCCCCCTTCCGAACCTCCCAATGATATCATGGCAATGTTCTTTTCTTGTCCTTTAGTAGGATAATAGGTTGTATCGATGACAAATTTTTGAGCAAACACTAAAGAATGTCCCGCCAAAAAAAGAAGTAAACCAAAAATGACTTTGTTCATAATTTTAAACTTTGATTCAAGGTGAAGTCTGGGCTAAGACTCGTTACGGAAATATCCGCAGGTTGTTTCAAGCGTAATGTGAAGTTACTAATTATTGCTTAAGATTTTCCCGAGGACAATCTGTATCAATTAATTCTTAGGCTTTGTTGTGGCTATTCTTGTCACAGCCATTGAGAATTAATTCCCATATTGCTTAGTTCATCGACTACATTTTCCTTGGCGTAGCACAATACAACTTTTTTTAAGTTCGGAAACTGTTTTGCATCCTCAGAACTCTCTATATCCCAGTACTCTTCCCAGCCCTCGTTGAATCTTAAAAGTTGCCTGTAAACATGATTTCCTCCATCTTGATATATTTCGGTTATTTCGGAAGCATATTTTTTGGGAATAGGTAAATCCTTAAAATACTGGGTTACTTCCGGTATGGGATCATAGCCTTCTTTCTCAAGGTCAATATCCCTCTTAGAATACCATAGAACAAATTCAAATAAATCAAATTTGGGTTGAATAAGTTCTTTGTTATACATCAATTCCTGAATCACGGATAACTTAAAGCCAAAATCCGAAAATACGATCAATTCTTCACTTGATTCCTTTATCACATACTTATCTTCAGGTATTCTCTTAATTGTTGAACCCTTAAAGGCGGTTATTTCAATAGCTTCAATATTGTTGTCAACAGAATCGAACCAAACACTAATGTCATTTAAAACTAAAGCCCCAGACGAATCTCCATCAAAAAGTTTGATTCTTTTGTTTTTATTGTTCTTGTAGTAATTTATGATTTCTTCATTATCAAAATAAAATTGTCCTTTGAAAATCCGTTCAGGACTAAAAGCAAAATCTTCTTTTCTTAATTCAAGTAGTAAACTTTCTACAGCTTCACCGTTTTTTGAATAAGCAAGAATTCCCAAATCATCCCAAGTGTAGATGGTGTTATGCTTTGTTTTTGTTTTTCTTTTAGTAACTGAAAATAGTTTGCTTAAAATCCCAATTTCAATAGGGAAACACAGCGAGACATCGTTGATGTTGAAATTTCCCTCGGATAGCGCTAATCTTATCATGTTATTTTGTCAAATTTGCTACGACAATAAGACAAACGTACCCCGGTACATTTAGTTCTTTTTGGGGGATGCCTTTTTTCACCTTTCTTGATTCCTTAAAAATATTCAAAAAAGAAACCCTGACGCTACAGGCCAGGGTTTCTTTTTTCTTGGTACTGCTTACAAAGCCTCCAAAGCCCTTTTTACATATACTTTGGCCAAATGGGAACGGTATTCCTCATCGGCAAAATGGTCGCTCATTATATCGTCTACGCCGTCTACCGCATGTACTGCGCAGCTGCTGCCCCCGTCATAAGCGTTTTCGGCCACAGTAGCGCGGTAAGGAACCCCTGCCACCCCGGTGACGCCGATCTTTACACCATCGCCATCTTTAACGGCAGCAACCCCGACCACCGCAAAACGGGAAGCGGACTGAAAGAACTTTTGGTATGTGCCTTTGGTTACCTTGGGAAACCGGACGGCGGTAATGATTTCATCTTCCCCCAAAGCCGTAGTAAACAAGCCTTGAAAAAAATCGGTCGCGGCAATCGTTCTACTACCACTTTTTCCTTGTACTACAATAGTCGCATCACAGGCCAACACCGTTGCCGGATAATCGGATGCCGGATCGGCATGCGCCAAACTGCCTCCCAAAGTACCTCTATTTCGTACCTGAATATCCCCAATGCATTTGGCCGCTTGAGCCAAGACGTTTACATGTTCTTTAACCAAAGGATTGATCGTAAGCTCATGGTGGGTGCAGTTTGCTCCCACAACTAGTTCATTGCCCTCTTCGGTAATGGTATTTATTTCGGCGATACCGCGAATATCGATCAATACCTCGGGCGTGGCCAATCGCAATTTCATTGCCGGAATTAAACTATGCCCCCCAGAAACGATCTTGGCATCAAAGCCATGTTTTTCTAAAAGGTCGATGGCTTCCCCTACCGAGGATGCCTTTATATACTCAAATTTTGCTGGTATCATATTCCTATTTCTTTAAGATCTTTTCTAGATTACTTCTAATTTTGCATTGCTTTCCACACGCGTTGTGGTGTCAATGGCATCTGAATATCGGTGACCCCTAGGTGGGCCAATGCATCGACCACGGCATTCACCACGGCCGGTGTAGAGCCAATTGCTCCCGCCTCCCCGGCTCCCTTCACCCCTAGCGGGTTGTGCGGGCAAGGTGTAACGGTACGATCTGTTTCGATCATCGGAATATCATCGGCCCGTGGCATGGCATAGTCCATATAGGAACCGGATACCATTTGTCCCGATTCATCGTAGACTACTTCTTCCAATAGAGCTTGGCCAACGCCTTGCACCACGCCCCCCTGTATTTGTCCGTCAACGATCATCGGGTTCATTACGTTCCCCACATCATCACAGGCGACGAAACGCTTCAAAGTGACCTTGCCCGTATCGGCATCGACCTCCACGACCGCAATATGGGTTCCAAAGGGATAGGTAAAATTGGTAGGGTCGTAAAAGCTGGAAAAATCCAAACCTGGTTCCAGGCCTTCGGGATAATCGTGCGGTACATAGGCAGTTAAGGAGACATCCCCGAACGAAATAGATTTATCGGTGCCTTTGACCGTCCATTTTCCTTCCGCATATTCCAAGTCTTCCTCGGCGGCTTCCAGTTTATGGGCAGCGATTTTCGCGCCCTTTTCCAATATTTTTTCAACACTCTTGATAATGGCACTCCCCCCTACCGATAGGCTTCGAGAACCATAGGTTCCCATACCGAAGGCCACCTGATCGGTATCTCCATGTTCGATTTCCACATCGTCCATCGCGATACCCAGCTTATCGGCCACAAACTGCGCAAAAACTGTTTCATGCCCTTGACCATGGGAGTGTGACCCCGTAAAGACCGATACTTTTCCCGTAGGCTGCACCCGCACGGCCCCTACTTCATAGAGTCCGGCCCTGGCGCCCAAAGAACCTACCACGGCAGAAGGGGCAATTCCGCAGCCTTCGATATAGGTAGAAATTCCCACACCGAGTAGTTTTCCATTTTTACGAGCGGCTTCCTGTTCCTTGCGAAAGTCTTGGTAACCCACCATTTCGAGGCCTCTTTTTAATACTTCGGGATAATTACCACTATCGTATTGCAGCGCCACCTGGGTTTGATAGCCTGGTTCGTTCACCCCATCGAACGGCGGAATAAAGTTTTTAAATCGCAGCTCCGCGGGATCCATATCCATCTCCTTCGCCGCTTTGGAGATGATGCGTTCCAAGAGATAGGTCGCCTCGGGGCGCCCAGCACCTCTATAAGCGTCAACGGCCACCGTATGCGTAAAAGGTGCCGTAACGTTCAAATGGATCAAGGGGGTGGTATAGACCCCTTGAAACAAAGTGCCGTGCAAATAGGTAGGCACTGCCGGTGCAAAGGTAGATAGATAGGCTCCCATGGCACAATACTCATCCGTGAGATGGGCTACTATTTTTCCTTCTTTGTCAAAGCCCATCTTAGACTTGACTACATGATCTCGGCCGTGGGCATCGGTCAAGAATGCTTCCGTACGATCCGAAGTCCATTTTATTGGGCGTCCTATTTCCTTGGAAGCCCAGGTAAGCAACGCCTCTTCAGTATAATGATATATCTTACTTCCGAAACCACCCCCTACATCGTAAGAGACCACCCGCACTTTGTGTTCGGGTATTCCCAATACGAAGGCACAGAGCAGCAGACGAATCAAATGCGGGTTTTGGGTGCTGGTATACAGCGTCCATTTTCCGGCATTCACGTCATAATCGGCAATATAGCTTCGGGGTTCTATCGCATTCGGGGCCAATCGCTGGTTGCGAAATTCCATTTCGGTCACATGATGTGCCGAGTTCAATGCCGCCTCTACCGCCGCTCGATCGTTCCCGATACACCAATCAAAGGAAGCATTGTCGGGCCAATCTTCATGCACCAGGGGCGCACCGGGCTCCATCGCCTTTCGAGCGTCGGTTACCGCGGGGAGCGACTCATAATCTACTTGTACCAGCTCCGCGGCATCACGGGCTTGTTCCAACGTTTCAGCAATCACAATGGCCACCGCTTCGCCCACATGCTTGATCTTGTCCTTGGCCAACAAAGGGTGCAAGGGTTCCCGCATCGTTTCCCCATTTTTAAAATCTACCTGCCAACCGCAAGGTACTCCGAAAGTACCACAACTGTCAGCGCCCGTGTAGATGGCTACTACGCCTTCCGATTTGCTGGCTTCCGAAATATCGATACTCCGAATATTGGCATGGGCATACGGGCTCCGAACAAAAGCCGAATGGGTCATCTTGGGCAACTTAATATCATCGGTATAACGGCCGGCTCCTTTTAGAAAACGGGCATCTTCCCTTCTTTTTACTGGTTTTCCTATAAACGTTTCCATGCTTTATCCTTTCATTTGCTCAGCGGCATGCTGAATTGATTTAACTATATTGTGATATCCGGTACATCTGCAGAAGTTCCCTTCCAACCCATGTCGAATTTCCGTTTCGGTCGGGTCGGGGTTGTTTTTTAAAATATCGACCGCCGTCATCACCATCCCCGGAGTACAAAAACCACATTGCAATCCGTGATTTTCCTTGAAAGCGGCCTGTATCGGATGCATTTCATCACCATTGGCCAGCCCCTCTATGGTGGTAATCTCACCCCCATCGGCTTGTACCGCCAACACCGTGCAAGACTTTACGGCGGCGCCATCCAAAGTTACCGTACAGGCACCACAACCGCTGGTATCACAGCCGATATGGGTTCCCGTAAGGTCTAGATTTTCTCTTAAAAATTGGGCCAAACTGACCCTTGGTTCAATATCATGGGTATGGATCTTGCCATTGACCGTTATTGAAATGTTCATATGCGTTTATTTTAAATTATATGATGATTCTTCACTATCACGTACCTTGAATGGGTTCCTTTCGCATGTTTTTATCTGGTATGGAATCGCATTCGGCCTTTACCCATTAATGCGCGGAGATGGTGCCAGGAAAAAGCCCTTGAAGATAAAAATTAACACTGACAATTCTAAAATTTTAAAGGGATTTTTTTAACTAAAATGCATTATTCAATACCTAAAAAAACCAATATGACAATGAAACACTAGTTAAGCTGCGTTTTTAATAGATTTCTCTTTTTTCGAAACTGATACAAGACCTCCTTTAAACTTTCAAAATTATGGGCCGAAGCCAAGACATCTATAAACGGAAGCGCCGTTTTCATTCCCAGAGCTTCCGGTTCAAAATCTGGATTCCCGGCCAGTGGGTTTAACCAAATTACTTTCTTGGACTTTTTGTAGAGATGTTTCATCGCTTTTTTCATTTGAGCTGCATCTCCGGTGTCCCAACCATCACTCAAAATAAGCACAATGGTTTTTTTATCGAGCATTCCGTACCCATAGTCTCGGGTGAAATCATGCAAGCAACTACCAATAGTAGTGCCACCCGACCATTGCGGTACCCGGTCGGAAATCATATCAAAGGCCTGATCAAAGGCATGATTGTCCAACAAAGGACTTACCCGATGTAGGGCCGTACTAAAAACAAAGGTTTCAATTTTGTCATACGCATTTTGAAACGCATAGATCAAATGCACCAAAAAGCGACTATAAAGATCCATGGATCTGCTTACATCGCACAGCAATACCACCTTTAGCTTTTTATCCTTTCGTTTACTGAAATGAAGTTCCTGTATGCTTCCCCCATTTCGCATACTATCCCTGATGGTTTTTTTTAAGTCCAACCGGTTTCTTTTTTTGGAACGTATCCGAAGCCGACTTTTTTGATGTGCCATTCTCCGGGCCATTTTCTGTAGCAAGCGCATCATGAGATGCATCTCTTCCTCACTAAGATCCACAAAGTCTTTTTTGGTCAGTACTTCGATCCCACTAAAAGAAGACACTTCTTTTTCCTCTTCGGACGGATGCAAATTAAGCCAGTCTTTGAGTGATTCGAACTGTGCCTGTCTTTTTTGACTATCCGATTGCTGCGGGCGTCGTTCCTCAACGTCTTTTAATTTAGCGTCGGTCGCCCTCGATAATTGCTGCCTAAATTCGACATACAAGTCATCAAAAACGCTTTGTTGGTGCCGGTTTTTGGTCAAGACGGCCTTTAATGCCCTTTTAAAGTAAATTTCTTTTTGAATGGGCAAATAGGTCATGGCGCGCAAGGCATCGGCTTCTTCCGTAGCGGTTACCGGAAATCCTTTCGTCCGTAAAAACCTGCATAGCAATACGATGTTGGACGAAAGTTCGGTTGGTCTTTTGACGAGGGTATTGGACATGAATATATTTGCTGTTGTTCGGTGCTCGGTGTTTAAGGCTATATCTTGTTTCTGAATGCAATCATCATGTTCATTCGTTTATAGGAAGCATCATACAGCTTTTGGAAAGCTTCATCGTTTATATAATTTCGATTTCTCGCCTTATACAAACACCTTACTACTTCGGCCAACGACCTAATCGAATATCCCATAAACTTTCTGAACTCTGGTTTGAATTGTAGGATAGATCCTTCCGAAATATTCAATGCTACGGAATCTGCAGCCCTGCAAAGCTGAGATGATAGATTAAGAGTTCTTTCTTCGGGAAATTGGACGCTATTGTATTCATCTCTTCTCCTATCACCATTGCCTCTTGCCATATCAACAATTTCTCAAACTTGAATTTCATTTTTTTTACCACGTTTTATTTAAAGACTTTCATCCTCAAGAACCAGACCTTATCACTTTAGACATCGAACACCGAGCATCCAACATCCGACCTTTAAAAATCCTTAACCTCCAACTAACCGATTCGCGAGGTAACCCCTGTTTTTTCAAAAAGTTCGGAAAGCGCGTCCTGGGTGTGTCGCATGTCTTGCCAGTCTTTGAGCACCACCCCCAGGGTATCTTCTACAATTTGCTTATCTAAATGGGTCAAATGCAAGCTGGCCAAGGCCCGTGCCCAATCGATCGTTTCGGAAATACCAGGGGTTTTTTCCAATTTCATCTCCCGTAATTCCCGCATAAATGCACAAATTTGCTCCCCTAATTTGGCATCGGCTTCCGGAACCTTTGACCGTACGATGGCCAATTCTTTTTCGAAATCTGGATAATCGATCCATAGGTACAAACATCTTCTTCGCAAGGCTTCCGACAGTTCGCGTGTACGATTGCCGGTAAGAATGATCTGTGGTTTGCTTTTGGCCTGTATGGTTCCTATTTCAGGGATGGTCACCTGCCAATCAGAAAGCACCTCGAGTAAAAAACTCTCAAATTCCTCATCGGCCCGATCTACCTCATCGATCAGTAAGACCGATTTATCTTCCTTTAAAATCGCTTGCAATACGGGTCTTTTAAGAAGAAACTTCTCGGAAAAAATGGTTGCTTCCAACGCTGCCAGGTCTTGTTCTTTTTGCTCTTGCATTTTCAAGAACAATAACTGATGCTGGTAATTCCACTCATAAAGCGCGTGGGTACTGTCAAGCCCTTCATAACACTGTAAACGAATAAGGTCCTTGGTCATCGACTTTGCCATCACCTTGGCGATTTCGGTCTTGCCCACTCCAGCCGGGCCTTCGATCAAAAGCGGTTTTTCCAATTTCATTGCCAAAAACAATGACATAGCTATCGATCCATCATCAATATATCCCTGCTCCCGGAGCATCTTTTTAAGCTGTGGTACTTCTTCGGTATTCATACATATACGTCCTAGATCGTTTAAGATACCCAAAATAGGCAATGGGAACAAATCTGAAGGTTGGCTTGAATGAGTGGAGGCATGCCAAAGCACTATTTCAACCAAAATGCCGGTACGAAGCTATCGAACCGGCCGGTTTTGTATGGAGGTACAAAATGCTCGTTTAGAGGTTGTCTAACTGATTGCTTTTCTTGTCTTGACTGATGGTCCAAAAGAACCCTACGAACACGAAGGTATCGGCCGTGGGACGTATGGCACGCCTATCAAAAATACCGTCGGTATTTGGGGTGTCGGCATATTGGTAGCCGTTTACATTTCGAAAGCCGGGAGCATTGCTCACCGAAAAATAAAGGATTTTTTGTTGTGAAATCAGATAGGCCCAGTTGAGACTTAGGTTATTATACGCCCTTGTCTTTTCTGCCAAAAAAGCCGTTGTATTCGGATTGTCATATGGCCGGCCAGCAGCGAAGGTGTAGGATAGGCCTACCTGAGAACGCCAGTCGGTAATGAAATACTTGGTCACCAATGAGAAATTATGTTTGGGGGCAAAATTGGGCGTGGCCCTTTCCCGAAAATTTAGGTAGTCCCGCTCGGTATCCAAATAGGAATAGGAAATCCAGTAATCGAGGTTTTTTATGCTTTTATTATCTCTCCAGAAAAGATCGAGTCCGGTCGCATAGCCGTTCCCCAGGTTGGTAAATTCAGAGTCGAATTGTGCATTTTGAGTATTGAACTTTACCAGATTATCATAGTCTTTATAGTACGCTTCCGCCCGAAAGGTTTTCCCATCTCCCAAGAACTGATAGTTCAAAATATAATGCGAGGTTTTCTCGGTATCGAGGCTTTGGTCAAATCTGCTGAAGGTGGTCAGAGGGTTTTGGTAAAAATCACCATAAGCAAGCGAGAATTGCCCTTTTTCGCTGCTTTTATAGGCCAAGGATACCCGTGGAGCGATGGTAACGTTATCTAATAAGCTGGAGTATTCGGCCCTCGCCCCTACTTTCATAGCGAACTGGTTGCTAAAAAATATATCGGCTTCCGTATAGGCAGCGCTTAGGTTATCAATTGCACCTGTTTCTGAAGTAAACCCATCGACCGTTTCCAAAGTATCTTCGTAATCCGTGATAAAGTGCTCTATCCCAAAATCAAGCTTAAAACGGTTGCTAAAGCTCTTTCCAATTTTTAATTTTAAATGCGAGGCCGTCTCTTGGGTCTCAATGGCATTGGTGTTTATGCCTATTTTGTTTTTATCCCAAGCGATACTGGCTCCTGTATTCAGTGTCCATTCATTTTCAAAAAAATGCTTGTACGATGAGTTTACATAGAGGTTGTTGTTCTTGAGGGCAAAATCGACAAACTCGTCAAAATTAATGTCCTCTTGGGCGATATCGAGGTTCGCATGGTTGAAACCCGTGTAAAACTTAAAGATGCCCTTTTCTTTTTTACTCCGAAAAACGGCTTCACCTGAAATAGATTCATAGGGTTTGTTCCAGCGTGCGCCTTGATCGTTCGGAATCAATTCCTGATAGGGTGCCAGATTGATATAGGAGGTGTTGACACTCAACGACTCATCACCCCAAATTTCCGTATGCCCTACTCCCCCACCAACGGACATGATCGAAATATCCGTTTTTTCCTGATCGGGAACATCGGTCGTGTTCAATAGCAATACACTAGAGAGTGCCTGCCCATATTCTGCCGAATACCCGCCAGTACTAAAAGTGATGCCTTTAAAGAGGAACGGCGAAAAACGTCCCCTGGTAGGTATGTTGTTCGCGGTTGCATTAAAGGGTTGAAAAACCCGAAGTCCGTCTATAAAAACCTGTGTTTCGCCAGCGCCCCCTCCCCGAACGAATAAGCGCCCGTCTTCATTCACGGTGCTTGTTCCCGGCAAGGTTTGCAAAGCGGCCACAAAATCTCCCGCTGCACCTGCAGTGGTCACAATATCCAAAGGCTTTAGCACCGACACCTTGGAATTATCGCCAGCCTCAAAAGTACCGGCCGTCAAAGTGACCCCGGTAAGTTGGTTGATGGCCTCTAACAATTCTATTTTTAAATCTTTTAGGTACGACACATCGCCGGCCTGCATATAGGTCTCATAGGAAATCATGGAAACGACCAGATTCTGGGTGCCGGTTTCGGTGGTTTCAAAAGTAAAGGTACCATCCTCACCGGTAGAAGCACCATCATAGGTACCTTCTAAATAGACGTTTGCTCCTTGAATGGGATTGGAACCATCGGTAACCGTTCCGGAAACAATGGTTTGGGAAAAAAGACCAAAGGAAGAAAAAAGAGTGGTAAATAATAAAAACTGTTTTAGCATGACTGTTCGTTTAGTTTGATGGGGCAAATTTGGGAGGTATCGTCCTGTTTGCATAATCAAGCTTACCGAACCGTCGAATTTACCGACTGAAATGCAACTAAAAAATAGCATTACAATTCAGGCATGAAAAAGTACAGTTCGGTCGATCCAATTTTAATTGTCGGTACTACCATCGCATCTTTGAGGCATCATTCACAACCGCTGATATAAACGCAGCATAAAACTTTACAAATGAAAAAACTAGCATTTATTTTAGGATTAGCAGCAATGAGTTTCACCACTTTCACCAGCGCCCAAGAAGGCGTTACGGTAACCGTAGTAGTAGAAAATGTACTTTCTGATGGTGGTACCATTCTTGGAGGATTACATACCAATGAAACCTTTATGAAAGGAAGCGGTATCCTCAACGCTTCGGCCCCCGCCAAGGAGGGTGAAGTTCGTTTCACTTTTGAAAATGTACAACCGGGCACCTATGCCATAATGGTTATGCACGACGCCAATGACAATATGCGAATGGATATGGAGGCCAACGGAATGCCCAAAGAGAGCTATGGAATGAGTGGAAATGAAATGGCCATGGGACCACCAACCTTTGATGGCGCAAAATTCGAAATTGCGAACGAAGACAAGGAGTTCAGAATACGGTTCTAATTTGAGGTCTTTAAAATAAGTTTGCCTCCTGAACTGGTTAAAAATAACAAAGCCTTCACATTCGTGAGGGTTTTTTTGTTGGGTGAACCTATGATTGTCTTTAAAAAGGTTAGTATTTATTTTAAGGGTACAAAGCCGTTCTTTTAAATTCTAAATTGAATTACCGCCTGTCATGTATCAGCATACCTGAAAAGTTCCAGTATTCATGAAATCAAAAAATGAAAGCTGCCCAAAATACTTCGGGCAGCTTTCAATGCTCATAAAGGGTAGATTCCTTTTTAAATAAGATGTATGAATCAACTTCCTGATGTAAAAAAGGAATGACTCTCAACCACGCTCACTTATCTACAAACACATACAGATCTTCCTGCCAATGTAGGTGCGGGAACGGTCGTATTTCCGCAATACTGAGAGGTATCGTTGGTAGTTGCCGTTGGTCTTGCACAGTCCTCGTCCCATGTAAAATCATTCCCGGTACCTCCTACAATTGACTGTAAATTTAAACTTGAAATTGTCTTTTTATTCAAAGACAAACCATTTAGATGCTTTTTTTTCATACTTCATCATTTTTTAAAGGTGAATAATCCCTTTAAATTAATGTAAACTCATATGGCACATAAGAGATTATGTACGAAGCGCATCATTCAATGTATTAAGTTGTGAAATGAGCATTCAAACCGGGTTTAGCTTCTAATACGTATAACAAGGAATTGAAAAAACTACGCGCGTTCCCCTTAATTTTGAGTCAATTTCTTTCAGGTTTATCAAGTTGATAAGTCGGTTGCCCTTCTTATGGTAAAGGGCCAATCGTTCTTGCACGATTTTGAGGGATAACGATTGGTGATCTCCATTGAAACTGTTCCTATTTGTTTTGAAGCCAACCCCATTATCAGAAATGACACACTCCAAAACACCCGTATTCCCTTTTTTGATCGCTACTTTGATAGTTCCGCGTTCTTTGGCGTTTCTGATACCATGAATTACCGCATTTTCCAAAAACGGTTGAATGAGCATTGGTGGAATGTTCACATACTCCTTTTCTAAATCAGGATCCAACGATATCTCGTAATCAAATTTCTCCGAAAAGTCAGATTGTAGTTGCAGATAACTGTTCAACGCTTCGATTTCACTGTCCAGGGTAACAAAGTCTTCCCTAGAGTTCTCAAGGGTTAATCGAAGTAATTTTGCCAATTTTATGATATATGCCTTTGCTTTTTCCGCTTTGCCATCTACCAACATAGATGCGGTGGTCAGCGCGTTAAATAGAAAATGTGGGTTCATTTGTGATCTTAGAAGGCGCTGTTCCAATGATACGAGTTTGAACTTTTCTTTTAGTCTGCTCTGTTTGTAAACCAACAATCCAATTCCTAACAATAATAAACCCGCAGCTATTGCACTATAGCTGATAAAACGTTGTTGCTTTAAGATGGTCGCGGCTGTTTCCGCTTCTCTTTTTAAACTGCTGATTTCCTCTTCCTTCTTTTTGGTGTCAAAGGCCAGTTCCAATTTTTCTAATTGTTGGGACAATTGTATTTGGTGAAAGTCTTCCTCGAAGGCCATTTTCTCTTTCAATACGCTGCTAGCACTTTTAAAGTCCTTCTTTTTTTCATATCCCAATACCAGATTGTCATAGGCCGTTCTTAAAATATCCCTGTCGTTTCTGTCCTGTATGTTGTTTCGCAGGCTATCAATTACATAATTCAAATTTTTAACGGCCTTTGAAACTCGGTTTTCAAAAATATCCACGTAGCTATCATTTGTTATCTGATACAAATCGGTATTATCGGGCGTCGAATTTTTATCGATTATGAAATCTTCAAAAGCTACTTTTGATTGCCTATAGTAGTATAGTGTAGAATCCTGATTTTTGCCCCTGAAGTGATCTGCAAGATTTCCGTAGATATAGGGTAGGTTATTTTTGTATTCCGTATTAAGGCTTCTTTTCAGTGCCTTCTTTAAATAGAAGGTTGCTGAATCCGGTTCGTTGAGATACCCCTCTAGATACAAAACCCCAACCTTCGTGAGGTTCGTGATCTCAGCTTGTGGTGATTTTATGAATAAGCTATCGCCAAGATTTCTTTTTAAGTATAACAAGGCCTGTTCATTATTGCCCAGGGAAAGTTTGTTGTTTGCAATGGTATTGGTAATGTATGATTTGAGCCGAACCGGATAATTTTCGGCTATTTTCAGTGCACTCAGCATGTTTTTGGTAGATTCTTCGAAGCGCTCTTCTAGCCGCGCAATATAGCCAAGCGCGTAATACGCTTGCACGAGGCTTTTTTCTTCATTTGGATGTTGAGTCTTGAGATTCTGAAACACATCTATCGCCTTATTTGCATATAACTTTGCTGAATCATGTTCTTTTATTACTGCCTTTCGATAACCCAAATAGGCATAATATTTTACCCAGCCCAATAGCTGATCGTCTGATTTCAGTATTTGCTTAAACTTTTCAAGATTTTCCTCATTTAAAGGCTTGATAGCAAATGAATCTGCCTCTTGTTGTGTATATTTAATTTCTTGGCTGCAAACGCAAAACGGAATACAGCATAAAAGAAAGCGGATAACGATGTTCGTTGCTAATTTTAAATGTATCATACATATCAAAGCTAGAGAAAAATAAATGAGGCAAAAAACCAAAGCACTTATAATCGAAGATGACAAAGTAGCTTCAGATTACCTGGAAAACTTACTACGCGCTAAAGTTCCCCATGTAGAAGTGATGGGTACTTGCGAAACCGTGCCAGAATCGATTGATGCGATTTTGAAATACCAACCCGATTTGGTTTTAATGGACATCGTCTTGAAAGATGGCCAGGCATTTGATGTTTTGGATACGATAGATACCAGTCTTTTCGAAATAATCTTTATCACGGCGCATGGGCATTTTATGAAAACTGCCTTTGATTATTTTGCATTTACCTATTTGACCAAGCCTTACGAAGATGATGACGTACTGCGCGCAATTAGTCAATTTAGACTTAAAAAGCAACGTCAGTTTGACCATAATCGGCTCGAAATTCTCAAAGACTTTATACAAACGAAAGGCACTAAATTTTTAATACATGCGGGTATAGAACAGATCGCCGTAGACTTGAAAGAAATTATTCACTGTAAGTCTGAAGGTAATTACACCCAATTTTTCCTGTATTCAGGCAAAACCATACTCGCCTCAAACCCGCTGAAATATTACGAAAACATATTGTCGTTTAAAGGTTTTTATAGACTCAATAGATTTTCCTTGGTCAATGTAGAACACGTAAAATCGATATACAAAAAAGAGGCGGTTATTCTCAGCGATGATACACGTATCGGTCTCACGGCAAGAAATAAAGAAAAACTATCCCAGCTGGTAAATAGGCTCAACTCCTAGAGAGGGGACCTTTTTATTCGTGGTCCATTCCCTAGCAGTGATGTTTGGATACCCACAATGCAAGTCCTGTATTGTTTACAAAAACGAAACGGCTCTTTTAGAAACCAGTTCTCACTATATCTTCTTTTGGTTTTAATCCGTACCGCTAGGCCGATACAATGCTCCCAAAACCATCAGTTTATAGAATATATAATCGAAAAACCATAAGTTTTATTGATGGTTTTAGTAATTTTGTTTTTTGTAATAAGAAGACATGACAATTACCCAATTACAATATGTACTGGCCGTCGCAGAATACAAAAATTTCACCTTGGCGGCTCAAAAGAGCTTTGTTACACAGCCTACTCTAAGTATGCAAGTACAAAAGTTGGAAGATGAACTAAATGTCCTGATTTTTGACCGTAGCAAAAAACCCATAGGGATTACCGAAGTAGGGAAAAAAATCATTGCACAGGCAAAAAACATTGTCAACGAAGCGGGTCGGATCAAGGATATAGTAGACCAGGAAAAGGGTTTCATTGGGGGGGATTTTACCTTGGGAATTATCCCGACGGTGATGCCGACGCTGCTTCCAATGTTTTTAAAGACTTTTATTAACAAATACCCTAAGGTAAACCTCATCATCAAGGAACAAGGTACTGAAAGTATGATCCGGAATATTCATGACGGCCATTTGGATGCAGCGATTGCGGCGACCCCTTTGGAAATAGAGTATATTAAGGAACGGCCCTTGTATTACGAACCGTTTGTTGGATATGTACCCAAGAGCCACCGTTTGGGCAATATCGATAAGTTAAATCCTGCCGATCTAGAAATCAATGACGTATTGTTATTACAAGATGGGCATTGCTTTCGGGATGGGGTCATTAATCTTTGTAAGGCGCCCAAAAACTTTCATGAAGATCATTTTCAATTGCAGAGCGGTAGCTTTGAAACCATGGTGAATTTGGCCAATGAGGGCTTGGGTATGACCCTGCTCCCTTTTTTAAATACCCTGGAACTTGATATCGAAAAAAGAAAGAATCTGAAACACTTCAATGAACCTAGCCCAGCTAGGGAAGTTAGTTTGATCTATCATAAAAACGAACTGAAGATACAGATTATCGAAGCGCTCAAAGATGTAATATCCTCGGTGGTGCGAGGTGCCATCGCCTTTCAAGATGTAAAAATTATTAGCCCTTTGAGCAAATAGCCTATTCGGCCTTTCTTTTATACTTTAAACGACACTCTTCGGTACATCCTACATAATCAAGAATTAACTCGGCGTTTGATAGCGTCATGCGATAAGTAGCTTTTTTTACCTCCTCAACTTCTGAAGAATAGGTGAGCAGAAGTTCATCATCTTTAACCCGATAGGTACCTTGGTGATCAAGCCTCTTGTCCCCGTTGTTTGTATACGTATAGTTACCATCCAATTCAAACTGATAGGTATTTGTGTCTTCCGCAGCCGTCCACTCCACAGGGCTTCCCGGGCTGATTTTCGTTTCTGACAATTCCCAACTGCCTACGATTTTAGTCGAACTTAAGGGGGTTTGTTGGGTTGCTTTGTTCGTTCCTTCACTATTGCATGATATACAAACGAGGACCAACGCAAGAAAGAGGTATTTCATCTTTGGGGTATGTGTATGCTAATTTAAAAGGACCGAGCCTAACAAAAACGTTAGGAGGTACCAATGTGATATCTGTTACAAAAAAAAGCCCTTGACGTTTGGGTCAAGGGCTTTCGATTATGCTTTCAAGTAAAGTAAACTTTCTTGTAATTCCGGTTTATCGGTTAGAAATTGCTTCAACCATTGTTTTAGCTCTTCCACTTCTTCAGGCAGCAATATAGAAATTGCTTTTTTCACTTCTTTACAAAATAATCTTGTATCGAAACTAACTTTTTGTAACACGGTTTTCGTGTACTCCAGCATAGCTTTAGCCATATATCAATATTGTTTAATTAGGTTGTCTACCCAAGTTAACTAAAAAATGCCGCTTTTATTGTGGCCGCCTAGTTAAAAAATGTCTAATTTCGTGTTAAACAGCCTATATATCGATGGTACGGGCCCTTACTTTTTTTCAAATTTTACCCAAAAAAACCTTTTTTGTGATTTTGGGCGTTTTATTGTGTACGGGCTGTGCTTCCACAAAAAATAGGAAGTTCGAAAAAAAATTACGTCAGAAATTATCATCCGATGCTGCAAAAAATCAGTTCACAGGGGTAACGGTCGTAGACGCTTCCAATGGGAAAACGCTTTTTGATTTTAACGGTCAGAAGTATTTTACGCCCGCCAGCAATGTCAAAATTGCTACGCTCTACACCGCACTCCAATTACTACCGCAAAAAATTCCTTCCCTGCGGTATACCCTTCAGGGTGACACTTTATATATGGAAGGCATGGGAGATCCCACGCAATTGCACCCCTATTTTCAGGATAGTACCGTTGTACAGTTTTTAAAAACGCAGAAACACATCGCTCTAAACCTTTCCAATTTTAAGGGGGGGCGCTTTGGATCCGGTTGGGCTTGGGATGACTACAGCTATGGGTATCACCCGGAACGAGGCGGGCTTCCATTGTATGGCAATGTGGTTACCCTTCTTAACCAAGGAACGACCAGGGTATCGCCCGTTTACTTTAAGGATAGTGTATTGAACGGTACCTTTTCAACCAATCGTGACGAGGAACGGAATCGCTTTTATTTTTCTTTGGACCGCACGGATACGATCACGATCCCCTTTAAGACAAGCACCGCGCTAACCCGCAAATTTCTCGAGAAACTTAGCACTAGAACCGTTCGGCCAATATCCAGACTGCCCGAGGGTCATAAAAAGATCCTATACAGCGTTGCTTCCGATTCGGTCTATAAAAGAATGATGGTCGTTAGCGATAACTTTTTGGCCGAGCAATTGTTGGTGCTAGCGTCGGCTACGTTATCAGATACCTTGGAGGGCCGTTTGGCACGGGAGCATATCCTAAAAGAATATCTTTCGGATTTGGAACAAGCACCACGATGGGTAGATGGTTCTGGCCTTTCACGTTACAACCTCTTCTCTCCTCGCAGCCTCACACAGATTCTACAAAAACTCTATGCAACGGTTCCCAAAGAACGGCTGTTTGCGTTTTTTCCCATGGGCGGCGTTTCTGGCACACTGCAAGACTGGTATGGAGGTGATCAACGGCCCTATATCTACGCAAAATCAGGAAGCCTGGGCAATAACTATTGTCTCAGCGGTTACATGTTGACCCGTTCGGGCAAAACCTTGATCTTTAGTTTTATGAACAATCACTTTCGGCTACCTACGACACAAGTGAAACAACAAATGCAACTTATTTTGGAAAGCATGCGGGACCATTATTGATGTTTTTCTGCGCTTGGAAACATTGCTCCTACCTATCCCCCCAAATATGGGAAGTATGCCAACGCCAAGACCTATACTTCCTCTTAGAGTGACAACCTATACTATTTTGTAAAATATCCGTATTCGGCGGCCATAAAAGGTCGATGAACTACAAATAATCGACGTTCATCTACAAAATGAGCGATTTCACAACAATAAATTTTAACAAGGTTTTTCTGTCTTTATATTCGTATTTATCTTATATAATCAATTATCCAAATCAAAATAATCATGCCTACACCATTTTACTTATCGGGAAATCCCGTGATCGCAGAAGACTACTTTCGCCTTCAAGAATCGATATTTTTAAAAGAAAAACGTACCAAAAAGAAAATACTTACCCCTGCGATCGACGCAGCTAATATAGCCGAACTCAGCGAAGACTTACGAGACTTTGTATCAAAATATCTCATCCCCCTATCACTGAACAGGACCCACTTGTTCAATACCCGAAATATCACGGAACTACAAAACAACGCCCTGGCAACGGGAGAAGCGATCGTGAATTTCAAAAAAATGAACGACTATAGAAACATCAATAAGTTTCTGGAAACAGTTAACGAAAGTTTGGTGCCTGGCGGTCTTTTCATCAATAGTATTGAGACCCATAGGGTGCGTAAGGATCGTATCCTTCAAAACATTCCCGCTATTCTCCGTTCGCCCTATTATACCCTCGATTTTCTATATCATCGTATCATACCCAAGTTGAAATTTGTACGTCGACTTTACTTTAAGCAGACCAAGGGGTACGGACGCGTCCTTACCCGATCGGAAGCCATCGGAAGGTTATATGCATGTGGCTTCGAAATTGTAGAGGAGAAAAATATTGATGGACGATTACATTTTGTGGCAAAAAAAGTAAAAAAACCCAGTTATGATACCAACCCTACCTACGGCCCCCTCATTTACTTAAGAAGGGTCGGCAAAGGAGGTAAAATCATTAAAGTGGCCAAGGTTCGTACCATGCATCCATACGCTGAATATCTTCAGCAATATGTTTTCAATAAAAACAATCTGAAAGAAGGAGGAAAAATCAAAGATGATTTTAGAATATCACGCATAGGGCGCATCTTCAGAAAGTATTGGATCGATGAGCTCCCTATGCTTATCAATGTGCTAAAACGCGACTTAAAATTAGTGGGGGTACGCCCAATAAGCGCTCATTACTTTAGTCTGTATCCGGAATCATTGCAACGCAAACGAACACAGTTCAAACCAGGCTTGCTTCCTCCATTCTATGCCGATATGCCCAAAACCTTAGATGATATTATACAATCTGAACTGGCCTATCTCAATTCGTATGAAAAGCAACCCTTTTTGACCGATGTAAAGTACCTACTGAAAATTCTGAAGAACATCGTGTTCGCCGGAAA
The DNA here is from genome assembly GCA_947500385.1 of uncultured Flavobacteriaceae bacterium. Lineage (GTDB taxonomy): Bacteria > Bacteroidota > Bacteroidia > Flavobacteriales > Flavobacteriaceae > Pelagihabitans. The sequence goes on from CANMSA010000020.1 coordinate 46,065, forward strand.
ACGCAGTGCCTAAATTTAATATACACGTGCGTTGTAAAAAGGCAATCATCAACACGACGCGCACGAGACAGTTTAACTATTGAAACGAAAGCCGAATGGAACATGAAGAATATGATAATCAGGAACATTCGATTATCAAGGACTTACTTGAAAAATACACCTATCACTGGAAGCTATTTTTCGTCATCTTCGTATTGAGTTTTACAGCGGCCTTCTTTTACCTGCGTTACACGCAAAAGACCTATAAGGTTTCTGCAAGTATTTTGATCAAAGTAGAAAAAAACGGCATCTTTTCCGAGTTATCCGCACTGGAAGACCTTTCTGTGTTTAAAAATGTAAACCACGAAGTAGAGAACGAAATCGAAATCTTAAAGTCACGACCACTCATGGAAAAAGTGGTCAAGGAATTGAACCTGAACATTCAATACCATACCAAAACCCAGTATACGAAACGAATGGTTGAGATTACCGAAGACGTACCTATCAAGGTCTCTTTTCTCGACGCCACCCAATACGAAAAAAGCGGCCGTTTTGTGGTGTCGCTCTTGTCCGATACCGAATTCGAACTACTTAGCCTAGATGGGAAACGCATTAAAAAAGGAATCGTAGGAGAACCCTTGGAAAGTGATTTAGGAGATTTTGTGCTTCATTTGAACCACCCCTTGAATCCAGAGTACATCGGCCAACATCTTTACGTAACCCTTTTTTCGCTCGTCGATGCCGTAGAAAGCTACAAATCCCGTATTCATGTAGGTATAAACGATCTTAAAAGTACCGTGGTACTTTTATCCATGAACTCCCGATCCAAAAAAAGGGCTAAGAATATCCTTTCTTCCCTGATCAAAGAATATAACAGAAGTATTATCATCGATAAGAATCAGATCATAGAAAATACCTCGGAGTTCATAAAACAACGATTGGACATCATTAACAAGGAACTGGCCGGACTCGAGAAAAACCTGGAATCCTTTAAAAAGAAAAACAACCTTACCGACCTACCGACAGAAGCCTCTATCTTTTTACAGAACGAATCTCAAAATGAGAAAATAATGATAGGGAATTCGGTACAACAAGAGTTGGTAAATCTGGTACTTGACTTCATCGACAACAAAAAGGGAGACTTGCTGCCTGCCACACTGGGGTTCGAAGACCGCACCGTAGCGGAACTTATCGTTAAATACAATGATGTGGCCGTAGAACGGAATAGGATCGCCAGAAGTTCCGGCGGTAAAAACCCCGTTTTGATGATACTCAACGAAAAGCTGAAAGTACAGGAAGAAAGTCTACGTCAAAGCCTTAACAATCTTCAAACAACCCTCGATTCTGAATACGACGGCTATGATCAGCGAGACATCAACCTTCATGCAAAGCTTGGAAGTCTCCCTACGAAAGAACGTAAACTGCGCGATATTCAACGGCAACAACAAATAAAGGAGACCTTGTTTCTATATCTTTTGGAAAAAAGCGAGGAAGCGGCCATTTCTTTGGCCGCTACCGCTACGAACGCAAAGATTATAGAAGCGCCTTTTACCTCTGCGGTACCCGTAAATCCGAAAAGCAACAAAACCTATCTCTCGGCTTTTTTGGCCGGACTGTTAATACCGATCGTTTTATTGCTCATTAAAGATACGCTAGATACCAAGGTGAACGATATCAAAAGCCTACGAAGGGCATTGCCCCTGCCATTATTGGGAGATATTCCGAGCTCTAAACAACCCAGCAAAATCCTAGACTTGGACAGGGACCAATCGGATGTTGCCGAATCGTTTCGGCTATTGGACATTAACTTAAACTTTCTGCTATCACAAAATGCCCATGCACCCAAGACGATATTGATTACTTCCACCCGTAAGGGGGAGGGCAAATCATTTGTGGCCTGTAACCTGGCCATTACCCTAGCGCGTTCTGAAAAGAGGGTGGCCTTGTTGGAAATGGATCTTCGGTCCCCCATGATTCGAAGGCATTTGGGCATCAAAGCGAAAACAGGATTGACCAACTTCATCAAAGACCCCAACTTATCCCTTTCCGATATCACTATAAAAATGGAAGGACTCCATAACCTGGATGTCATTACTTCAGGAACCACCCCTCCAAACCCAGCCGAGTTGTTAAAGAGTACCCGCGTGGATAAAATGTTCAAAGAACTAAAAGAAAACTATGATTACATTATCATTGATACCCCTCCGGTAAGTTTGGTGGCCGATACATTGTTACTTGGGGTCTATGCCGATTTATGCGCCTATATTGTGCGTTTCAACTATTCGGACAAACGCATGCTCGATTACGCAAAAAACCTGTATCAAGAAAAACGATTTAAGAGCATGGCCCTTCTTGTAAATGATGTGGATTACAAAAAGACGTATGGGTACGGGTATGGGTACGGATATGGATATGGATACGGGGAAAAAACTAAAAAATCGTTCTTCTCCCTTAATTAAAGCTCACCTATCTAATCGCCAGAGGGCTAGGCACTTCCTTACGCAATAATTGTATCAATTTCTTGGTATGGGTCTTTCTACCTTCGGCATTTAAATGGTATACATTGTCAAAAAAAGATGCATTGGGATAGGTAAAGTCTTCTAGAGAAGTAATCAACCTTATTTTCATTTCTTTACGTAAACTTGCATCCAAGGATACCAATGCATTTTTATTCTTGTTATACTCATCTTGTTCATAAGGGCTATAGGCATATATTACTTTGAACCCCTTTTGTTGCGCGTATTCATGAAAGGCATTCAGCACTTTAATTTCTTCTTCCTTATTTGCGTCAATGACATAGCGGCTTCCCCGAATTGCCGGGTTTTCCATCTTCAAATGTTTGATACCATCCCCGTACTTATTGAAATCTGTTCTAGCATATGCCTCCCGATTCTTGGTTGCGTAGTTGGTAATCAGCTTTTTAAACATCATATGGCGGTACTCTAAAAACAAGCCAACACCTTTTGAATGCTCCTCACAATAGTGCAGCGCCGAATGATGATAGTAGGAACTTAACAAATGTAAATCGTGCTCCCCTTCCCTATCCATGAAATACTCTAGTGACAAGAGCACTACGTCTCCTCTTTTTGCTACATGTTTCACTTCGTTTAGGATGAAATTCAATCCCAAATGTGCACGTAAACCCAGATTGGCTACCGGTATATGCAGGTGTTTTTCGAGTTGTTCACTATCGACCCCAAAAACCAAGTTGGAGCCTCCTGCCAATATCAATACAGGTTCCTGTATACTTTTTACCCGTTGGTGTTTATCGACCATCGCGGCCATAAATTCCGAACTGTTCTTACCGTCTTCCTCTAAAAAGAAAAAGAGCATCATAACCGCGGCGCAAATGCCTAAAAAAAAGCCTGTTTTGTAGATAAAGTTTCTCATTAGAATTGAAAGTATATAAATTGTTGTTCTTGCCCGGCGTAATAAAAAATGGTAGCCAATAGCAAGCCATATGCGACCCACCTTGGATATATATGAAAGCTTGTTTTTATATTTTCGATGGCATATTCCCGTTTTCTACCCATCCATTCCACAAGCAGGAAAACAAGCAGTAATAGCAGCATTTTTTTGGGAAAAACCTCTGGGTACCGCAATAGTGACATCGAAAATATCTCGGCTAAATAGGACAGTGCATGGGCCATATTCTCGGCCCTAAAAAACACCCAGGCCAACATGGTCAATGCGAAGGTGCTACCCATTTGCAAGACCTCCTTGAAAGAGGGCAGCCAGCGGTCTTGCGCAACCATGTCCAAGTTTTTTCGATTGTTGCCCAACAGTAAAAGTGGAAGAAAGTAAACGGCATTCAATGCGCCCCAGACGATGAACGTCCAATTGGCGCCATGCCAAAAACCGCTCACCAAAAAGATGGCGAAGGTGTTGCGTACTTTCATCCAAGTACCGCCCCTACTACCCCCCAATGGGATATACAAATAATCGCGAAACCAAGTGGATAAGGAAATATGCCATCGTCGCCAAAACTCGGCAATATCACGCGAGAAATATGGAAATGCAAAATTACGGTTCAGGTGAAAACCAAAAAGACGGGAGGTACCGATCGCGATGTCGGAATATCCAGAGAAGTCACAATAGATTTGAAAGGTAAAAAACAACGCTCCAAGTACCAAGGTACTTCCTGAAAACATTTCAGAGCCATTAAAAATGGTATTCGCATAGGTCGCACAGGTATCGGCAATCACGATTTTTTTGAAAAGTCCCCATAGAATTTGCCGAAGGCCATCGACCGCCTTATCATGTTCAAACACACGGGGTTTTTTAAACTGTGGCAAAAGGTTCGTTGCCCGCTCGATAGGGCCTGCCACCAGCTGGGGAAAGAAACATACGAAAGCTGAAAAAGCCATAAAATCGTTGGTCGGTTCCAATTTGCGCCGATAGATATCAATGGAGTAACTCAGGGTCTGAAAAGTGTAAAAACTAATGCCTACCGGTAGTATAATATTTAAGGTATTGGCTTGTATCGAAGTACCAAAAAAGGAAAAGGCAGCGACAAAATTCTCCAAAAAGAAATTGTAGTACTTGAAAAATCCAAGGAGACCAAGATTGACTATAATGCTGGTCCACAATAACAATTTTCGCCGAAGTGGCAGTTCGCTTTTCCCCAATCCGATCCCTACGAAATAATCGACGATCGTACTAAAAACAATAAGTGAGAGAAACTTCCAATCCCACCAGCCATAAAAGACATAACTGGCAAGGACGACCACCAAATTTTGCAATCGCAGCTGCCGCTGCACAACAAACCAGTAGACCACAAAAACAAGGGGCAGAAAAATCGCAAAATCGAGAGAGTTAAAAATCATACATCAGGCTTTTACGAAAAAGTGTTGTTTTACCACGTTTTTAATATTTTGTAAAACGAGTTCTTTCCCCCACCCTATGGGATTATTGTGCCAGCGTTGTGGATGAAACGTGAACATGGCATTCTCAGGAAACAAACCGGCTTCGAGCGCACGTATGATATCATGCGTGGTATGAAACCGTTCTGTAAAACGGGTCTGTACCTTATCGCGTACGCTTGTGGCGTGCCCATCCCATTTACGCCCGGTATCGGTCAAATAAAAGGTACTATTATAATCTACATCAAAATAAGGTTCCCCAAGGATGTCGTAATCTTTATAATCATAGGTATTCCAGAGGTCCTTAGAATCATATTTTGACAAGGGACTCCCATGCATGCAGATAGTAGCTACGGGCACCAAAGATCGCAGGGCTTCCAAGTTTTTCACAAAATCCCGTATTCCCCGTTCCATATTGCCCTTGCAGGTGGTCAAACATTCATAATGGTACCCTACTTCGTGCCCAAGATCCGCGATCTGATGGATGCAATCAACGTCCCAACTTTCAGGAACAGCTCGAAAATAGTAGCTGCCCTTTATCCCGAACTCGGCCTGAATTTTAGCAAAGGTCAAGGAATTATGCGGCAGCAGATCTACATCGTGCCGAAGTACGATACTCTTTCTTTTTGCTTCCAAAAGGTGCTGTTCGAATGTCTGAAAATTATAGGATTGCCAAATGAGGGTTTCCAATAAAGTGCGGTATGTTTTAATGGTAAAATCGGTCATTTGAATTGGTATTGATAGTGGGGGTTCTTTACTAGGGTATTTTTACTATTGGGATAGTTTTCGACAAACCACACCATCAATGCGGTCAGGTCTATTTTATCGGCAAGCATTTTTAAACGTCTTTTTCGGAAGGTATTTTTGAGATCTTTGGTCTTTTCTATTTCCAAAATTTTGTCAAACACACCTTCCTCGCTTTGGAAATTGTAGACGAGGCCATACTTTTCCTGATCTTCGTTATAGGCTCTTCGAATCGTATTCACGTAAATTGCCGCAGTTCCCAGGACACCCGATTCAGCGGCCATAGTGGCCCCTTCGCCCACGAAAAACTCGGCTCCCGATAACACCTCGTGAATCTGCTCCGGGGCTATTTTAATCTTAAAGGGTTCGTATTTCGGTGGCAAAGCGCCTTCCGCTGTAATAAACACACGATACTTGCCCGCAAGGTAATCGATGATTTTTGCTTTTTCCTGTTCAGAAAACCCGTTTTGTCCCTTGTCGTGCGACGCATTCCATGAGACAAATCGTAAGATGACATACTTCTCATTTTCCTTTAGATCTAAAATTTCGGACGCAGTTCCCCTTGGTTTAAAATAGTTGGGATGCAAATAGGCCAGTTCGTGATAGGATTGGTATCGAATCTGCTTATTTCCCAAATCCTCAAAGAGCACATCGGGTGTGAGGACAGCGCTGGTGAAGGGCAAATAAATCTTCATTTGTTCCCAATTACCCGAATCTTCTAGGGACACATGGGGCTTGCGAAGCAAAAATGCGGCATGGGCGGCATAGGGTGACCCATGGCTTAAGAAAAGGTCTGGTTTGAATCGTAGGGCATGCACCCATTCCAAGAAGTCAAATTTTAGTAAACCGTAAAGCTTGCCAAATGTGGTATTGAACTTTTTCCCGAAAGAGATGAAATCAAACCCCTCTGCCTTGATCAATTCTACCTCAAACTCTTTTTGACGGCAGGTAAACAAAATTTGATGTCCCTTCTGAATCATTCGTTGTGCAAAATGTTTGAACAAATGCACATGGCCCGGATGGCCTATATCTATTAAAATTCGCATGTTAGCTCTTTAAAATTTTTACGGCCGTCTTTCCGAGTTCGTATAAAAATGGTTTTGCCACGTAACAGTATCTTCCATGCTGTACCAGCTCCCCGCCAAATTTTGATTTAAACTCCCGAACACCATAATCCTCCTCTGGTTTTCCTGCGCCCATAAAGTCAAAGCGCGCAATCCCATTTGCCGTAGCATATTCCATCGCGGCCCAGGTGGCCATGATACTAGGGTAGACATTTTTATACATCCTGTCTTTGCCGCACACGAACCATTCGTAGATGACTTTATCTTCCAATATCGGGGCAACGATACCACCAATAATTTCTTTTTGATATTCAACCATTAGAAACTTTACACTGCTTGTTTTCCATAGTTCAACAAAAAAATCCAAGGTCGGTAGCGGTGTTTTCACTTTGGTCTTATAGAGGTGGTGTAAAATGGTATAGAATTCGGCAATTTGCTCCACTGTGGACGCCTCCACGATTGAAGCACCCTCTTTGATGCTTTTTTTAACTTGCCGAAGCTTGCTGCTGCTCATTCGTTTTTTCATCGCCAACGGGTCGGTACAATCTAAGTGAAAATTTAAATGTGGGTGGTATACAAAACCGGCTTCCTCAAAGGCAGCGGAAAAATCGCTATAGTCGTTGAAGTTTCTAAACTCAATGTAGATTACATCATCCTTTAAGTCGGCAATCAACAAACGCAAAAGTTCAACAGCCTCTTCATGCACGATATCATTACTGAAAATAGGACCTCCGTAAATGATTGCACGGCTCGTAAAAGAAGCCTTTAGCCCTTTTTCTTTCTGGATGATTCCGCTTAGGGAAGCAACGATATGGTCGTCGTTATGGGCTATCAACGTAAACGTTTCCAGGCCTACGCTATGGAAAAATTCCACGGCTCTAGGGGTTTGAAAAAAGTTCGCTGTATTTGATTGTAGGAGCTTCTCCCAATGGCTCGGAGCCACCTCCTTAAAATCTTTGTGTATGGTATATTCGGTTGTCATTGGTTTAAAATGGTTTTATAAATAGTAGTTAGTTTGGAAGCGATCACATTTGCACTTAAATGTGCAATGTTGGCTCTTCCGGTAGTTTTGTCCGAATGTGTAAGGGCCTCCCTTATCTTACTTGAAAAAGTGGTTGTATCAAAATTGGAAATATAGCATCCGGGCGTATCTGCCATAACTTCCTTAATGTCCCCTACGTCTACCGCTACGATCTTGCTATTACAGGCCATGGCCTCTTTGATCACATTGGGCGAACCTTCCCAAAGACTGGTCAGGAGCACCACATCGGAAGCATTGAAAAAATAGGGCATCAGCTCATTGGGCACATCCACCAGGGTATGCAATTCTATCGTCGGGTCGTTAAGAAGTTCAAAAGATGCCGATGCCAAGGGAAAATTCTTTTCCGGGCGCTTAGGGTTTGCCGCAAAAAGCAAGTGTTTTTTTCCTGGATCCCAGCCCGTTACCTCCAATGCCCTTGCTCTTGGAATGGGTTTGAACTTTTCAAAATCTACGCCGTTCGGCAGTATATTCGCTTCCATGATTTTGGAGGAGGCCTTCATGTCGGCAGATTTTACGATAACCCTTCTCCAGAAGATGGTTTGGAATATTTTGATGAGTCTGCTCAACCAAGGGGATGCCTTTACATCGCTTCCCATGAGCGATACTACCAAAGGACGTGCGCCTGCGAGCGAGGCCGTCATCGCACTTAAAGAATAATGTGCGTGTACCACGTCAAACGGTTTCGTTTTGAGAAATTTTCGCAAAATAAAAATATGGCCGAGATACCCTTTTAGTCCCTTCCCCTTTATAGTAAAAAAAGACACTTTATGTCCCAGCTTTTTCAGGGACGTTCCTTGATTGTATATGATCGGCGAAATGCCATTTTTGGTATTGCCGCTGCTTACAAATAATATTTCCATAAGTAGGTATTCTTTAAATCAGTTGATGGGTTTTTGACCTATGTAAGTCGATAGGTTCTTGGGCGAGGTAATGCGCTATGCTATCGGCAAACACCTTCTCGATCTCAAAACGTTGGGAAACGAATACCCATGTCTTGTCTTTCTTGGTAAAAAAGCCTTTGGAGTATGGAATACCGGCCGTGCCAAAGTAAAGCGATTGAAATTCGATCAGGTAAAACTCCTTCCCATCATAGGCGATATCAATAGATAAATGAGGAACATTCAATTTGTTGAAAATATCGAGGGCGTAGTCAAAAAGGCCTTCAGGAGCTTCCGCCTCTTCCCCGTAAAAGTAGTTATCATACCCCCCGCCACTGGCCTTGATACCCCGACCATTTAGAATAGGTCTCTTAAAAATGTAGAGCTTCTCGCCAAACAGGTACACTTTCCAATCATTTACCAGCTCGGGAATGAATTCTTGAAGAATGAACTTTTCACGATAAACCGATTCTTTGATATAGCCCTTATGCCGTAGTGACCGAACATGGTCCTTTAAATCCATTTTATAATGACGGGTGCTGGCCTCTTTAACCTTTGCAAAAAGTTCCCGTTCATTGCGAACCAAAGCAACCCCGGTTCCCGAGGCTCCAGAAGCTGTTTTAAACACTACAGGGTATTTGATCGTCCCGAGCCTCATTTTCAAATCTTTCATGCATCCAAACACCATTGCATGCATATTGTTGGTAATCTCGGCGTAGTCGCGCATCATCTCCATAAAGGCCTTGTTATTGTTCATACGAAGGTGCTTAAAGGAAGGGATTACATTCGCCCCTGAAAGCTCTAACGCAAGGATGACATCCTCTATGTACGACTTATAATGGTAGCCGATATCTTCAGAAGAAGTATAGATAATGGGGTGTCCTTCATAATCTTCGTTTCTAAAATCGATTTCATTTAGAAATTTAAAATCGATATCAAAACCTGCGTCTTGAAAATAGGTGCTCAGCTTTTGTTTGTCCATACCACTGCGGTATGGGGTGTCAAAATGTTTTGATCCAAATTTGCTTTTATAATCTATCAATGCTGTTATAGGTTTCATACGATCGGTTGTTTTTGTTGCTGTTGTTTTTTTTGAAGGTTATACAGTAATGAAAGCGACATGGCCAAAAGGTCCCTTTGCGACTCTGGTGTATAGGCCGTTAAGCGGTTCAATAACTTTGTTAATTCTTTTTGATCAAACAGGGTCGTTCCGGAAATGAGTTTTTCCATTGCACGGGAATTATGAAGTATTCCCGAAACAATGCCCAGATTGTCTAAATAGGTCTTCTGCAGTTTTCTTTTAAAACGTTTTTTGAAAAACGGAACAAATATCTGGTAACTGAAAAATGGGTTGCGCACGGCCCTAGGAGCGTATCCCTTCCCCGTTTGCTGTTTATATATGCGCCGATTGGTTTTTCTGATAATGTCGGCGTAGATCATTTGTCCCTTTCTACGTTTGAACGGGTGGTTCGTAAAAAAATCATTATTGGCACCGGCATAAGCCGTTTGCAAAAGTGTTTTTACAAAGTTGAAATCCAGGAAGGGGGTGCGTACTTTTAGATACTGCTGCTGTGCTACGATCCACTGTCCAAAAAATTTCCGAAAGACCTCTTCGAACACGAATACGTAAAACTGCTGGTTCAATGTATATTTTTTTGGCAAAGCTCTTTTGTATCGAAGTACATCTAGTACCAAAGCATCCAATTCTTCCTCAAAATCTTGCAGTCGCAGGGCTTTAAGTACCGGAGAAGTCCTTAGCCTTTCTTGAATAAGCTGTTCGTCCTCAGTACTAAAAATATCCGCAAGGGCCGCGGAAGTGACCGCTCCCCTAATATGCAGGGCCCGAAACAATTCACTACCACAGGCACCTGAAAGCAGGTAATCGGCCTGTTCGCTTACTTTTTGGGCGTTGTAGCTAAAGTGAGCATATAACAACCCATTTCCGCACGAACCCGCTTTCGAGAACTTCTTGGCATGTTCAAAATAGTGTTCTTCTACATACTCCTTGCCCCCCAAATCGTCAAAACGATATGGGATTCCCAGTTCTTGAGCATTTTTAGAAGGGATGGAAACATCGCTATTTTCAGGTCTTCCAAAAGAAAAAGTATCAAACGTTTGTTTATGGTGCATCGCACAACTCACCAGGGTTCTTCCATCAAAACCACCTGTAAAGGCAATAGCGAAATTGGCATCGGGAAAATAGTCCTTCGTGGTCTCCACAAAAAGATTGCTCAAATCGCTTACCACTTTTGTACCGCTGCTTGGTGTTTCAGTGAAAAATGAAGTAGTATCAAAATGCCGCTGAAAATGAAGTTTATCGGCGGTCAACAGCACATAATGATGACAAGGCATCAATACTACTTCTTTGTACTTTGTACCATTGAATAAGCCGTAATTGAATAGTAGATTTTCAAGAATAAAGCGCTTGTTTATGGTCAGTACCCCGGAATAATAGGTCTCGATCAGTTGAAGCGAAGAAGCGATCATCGTTTTATCTTCTGTGCTATACAACGGTAACATGTTAAAAAAGCTACTGAATACTTTTACTTTCCCATCTTTCAGTACCAGTGCATAAAAGTTTCCCTTTAATTTGGGAATATCGTCTTCTTTGGTTGAGAGTAATAAGGCCGTTGAACCGATATAATCGCCAAAAACAAGGATGGTGCGTTCCTCATCGTGGTTCTGTTCATAGCAGTCGTTCGTAATCAAGAACCAATCCTCGCTCAACATGGTACTATTGCATGGCAAATCGAGTATGTATTCCTTTTTATTTAAAATGACAAAATTGTTCATCGTGTTTATATTAGTCCTCTGTTAGATAGTTTGAATACATTCCATAGCAGGATGGCGAAAAAAATAAAAGATAAATAGGTGATCCAATGCCGTTGTTTCCTTGTATAATCGGCCACAATGCCGTCCGACATAAAAACGATCAAAAAAGGAAGTGACAACACTTGAAAACGGTCTTGAAAAGAAATACCCGATACTGCCAAAATCATGATATAGATCACCGCAAAACTACCGGCAAAAATGGCTCCTACCTTGCGCTGTTTTATGAACCGGAAAAGCCCTATAAACACAAAGAAATACATCACGTTCCGTATAATCTCGTTTTGAAAATGAGCGTAGATTCCCAGTTGCCTTTCCTCAAAGTCTAACAAAGAGGGAAAGGGAGTAATAATGGCCCCCGCAACCAATAATGGGGCTACGATTGCCGCTGTATAGTTGATACCGCGATCTTTTGAAGCTTTATCCAATTCAGAACCGAATTGTTCGCTGCTTGCTTCGATCGCCGCTTCGATATGTTTGTCCATAGAAAGTTCATAGGTAACCCAGAGGCTACCCGCAATGAGTACCATGGTGATGAAACCTGCAAAAAGGCGGTAGTTTTTATTTTTGGTTCGATAGAATACGATTTGTAGCAGCACGCACCCCAAGAGAAGGGGCACCAATACGGTACGGAAATAAAATATAGAACCCAGTAAGCACAGGACCAGTAGGGTATTGGGAATCCTAAACTGGGGAGTCCTGATCACCCTTGTGGTGTAGTATCCGATATTGGCAATTAAAAAAATAAGCAAGGTCTCCTTTAGGAAAATACCACTGAACCATAACAGGGGCGGCATTAACATGGTAATTATACCTGCAATACGGGCTTGTTTTTCGCCATATGCGAATTGGGTAATCTGGTATATTCTTAAAACGGTAATACTCCCTACGATGGCATTCAGTAGTTTAATGATGGTCGTGCTCTTGCCGAAAATGGAATACAACGACCCAATGACTACTGAGAACCCATAGTCAGACTCATTCTTCCAAAAATGCGATAGGGATCGAAAGATGTTTTTTCCTTCCGCAATGGCATCTGCAACGATCACCCCCGAATAGTGATAGTTCCACGCGTCGGAGGCAGCCAATTCAAATGGAAGATTTGCAGGGTCGTACCACATGGTCAGCAGGTACATCGCGGCTATGGCCAACAGTCGATAAAAAAAGCTGTGAAACAATAACCGAGTCTTAAAATCCTTGGCGTTCTTCCAAGCATTCGTATAGCCTAGAACTCCGATAAAAAAGAATAAGATGATCGTAAACCCCACCAAGATAATGGGTAATGGCATGGTGTATTGCGGAAAAAACAATATATGGCTCACCATGGTGATAATGGCGAAGAACAGCGCTATTTCGGTATGTTTTTTACTCCAAACCATAGCTCCTCCTATATTTATGCTGTACAACCCCTATTTCATAGTGATCCAAGAACGCTTTTTGTGCTCCTTTGCCCAATGCTTTTTTATGGGCCATGGGCATTTTTAAAAATACTTCGATCGTTCTTTTGAAAGAGGTTACCTGTAAGCTCTCTGAAATTAGTCCATTGCGGTCGTTCACGATATCGGGCATTCCGCCGACCGGGGTCGTTATGACCGGGACTCCCATTGAAAGTGCTTCCAACGCTACAATGGGCATTCCTTCTTGTCTTGAGCTAATGATCAACGCATCTGCCTGCGTTAGAAAATCGGCGGCATTTTCCATAGGGCCCGCCATAAAAAGATTGGGACTATTGATTTCCGCTAGCTCCAAGGCAAGGTCTGCTTGGATTTGTCCGCCAACTTGCACGCACATAAGGCCCGGATAGGTTGGCGCCAATGATCGTAAGGACAGCGCCAGCAATTTGTAATTTTTATGCCCACAGATGTTCCCGATGGCCAATAAACGGTTACCCTCTTTCGGGGGTTTGGGAAAGCTGTTCCAAAAACGCTTTATAGCACCGGCATCCCGCTGTGGGAAATGCGGATTGATACCATTCCCTATTACTTGAAAACGTAGTTTCGGAAAGGCTTTGTTCATATCTTTTAGGATTGTTTCTGCAAGGCAAATATGCAATATGCGGTTGCTTAAAAACCGTAACTTATCAATGCGTCTCAGTGTTTTTTCCCAATTTTGAAAACTACTATGAATCGTATGCACATAGGTCGTATTTCTTCTAAAAAATGATAATGCGAATACATAGTAAAACGGATTGTGCAGGTGGGCATGTACCACCCTGGGCCGCCACCTACTAATTTGTTTGTAAAATTGAAAAAACTGTTTCACGCTATATTTTTTACGCCATTTTAGTTGCACCATTTTTATGGCCGGGGCTACCCTATTAAGGTAGTGTTGATGGTCATCCGTTTTCGCGAGTATCATCAATCCCACCGCATAGTGCTTGGCCTGCTCATTCGCGAGTTGCACTACAAAATGCTCCGCACCGCCAACATTCAAGGTCGTTATGACATGAACAATATCCACTTACCGCCTCGTTCCGTAAATCCAACTGTCTACGACCTGATGCCCGGTACTATTGTAAAAGACATCAAAGTTGTTTTCTTCAAGAAAACGGGCCATTTTTTGTTTTATCTGCCGGTCATCGTCGAAGAGGAAATCATGGCAGGAAACGGCAATATGTTTCGTAATTTTAATCGCTTTCCGCATTCCATCGATCATTGGAAGTTCCGACCCTTCTATATTCGCCTTCAGAAAATCAATGCGTTCTATATTTTTTTCGACCACCAAATGATCCAGTGTTATGCCGTCTACCTCGATGCCCTTTGCCGTTTTATTGACCGCATCCACTTGGTAGGTATCGGACTCTTCGATCCATACTTTCTGGTTGCTATCTGTAATGGCGACATTGAGATTCTCGGAGTTTCGTATGCTATTCTTTGAGCAGAGCTCCTCAAGTTTCTCATGACTTGCCCTGCTCGCCTCTATAGAATATATTTTACCTTCGGCTTTTACCTGTTCATTAAAAAAGAGGGTTTCGGTACCGATTCCGGCACCTACATCTATAATTACATCCCCTTGTTGCGGTATATAGTGTTTACAGGCAATTCGCTTGATTCCCTTATACAGTTTCGACTTGCTGAAATAGAAATAGGGCTTTTTCACCATATAGAGATGACTGCCATTGCTCTTCAACCAGTACATATCATATTTATCATCGTATTCCACCGTGTTTTTGGCCCCCATGAGGGAACTGCTCACTGCCCCTAAAAACCGAGCTTTTGATTTTTTTCCCGGAATTAGGAACAAAACTGAATTGATGAAAACCTCTGCGAGCTTCCTAACTATTTTTTTCATTGTATTGTTTGATTAAATTGATTTATTGATTTGAAAATTTTCCTTGTAATACTTTTTTGATTTCAAAGAGTTCTCGAAACTTCATGAAATAAGATCCCAATAAATAGCCCATGCCGCCAACAGCCATACCCACTATTAGTTGCCCCAGCAGGCTAGGGACCAACAGGCAGATGGTATAACTGACCATACCGGCAGCACCACTGACCAGGAAATAGGGGGCAATATCCCGTAGTTGTTTTAGGGCCGTATACTGCACATATTTTCCGGTATAATAGGAATTGATAAAAAAGCTTAGCAAGGATACCAACACATAGCCGGTAGTCATGGCCACGACTCCCCATTGATAGGTGAGTAGAATGGCGAGAATGGTAAGGCTGTTCTTAACCATTTCTAGCTTTAAAAAAAGATCAGATCTGCCTTTGGCATTTAAAAAATTGAGGTTGATGTATTGGATCGGGTGAAATATGATGTCCAAGGCAAGGATCTGCAGTAATACGACCGTCGGAAGCCATTTCTGAGTAAGCAATACCAAAATTAAGGGCTTGGCAAAAAACAACAACCAAACGATTACCGGGCAAAGAATAAAACCGCTTAGCCGAATACTTCGCACCAATAAGTTTCTGGCCTTTTCGTCATCATCGATTACTTTGACCATCAAGGGAAACGTGACACTTTGGAGAATGTTCCCGATCAAGGTACTGGGTACTTGTTTAAAAAGCGAGGCCCGGGTAAAGTGCCCCAATTCTTCCGCCCTGTAAATTTTACCGATGACGATAAGGTATAGATTTTGAAAAAATATTTTTAAGAGCTCCGAGAGCATCAATTTGGATCCGAAGCCAAAGAGGGCCCGAAAAGAAGATTGGCTAAATACTGGGCTGGGAACCCATCTGTTCAGTACCCAATACAAGAAAGCCACAATGAGGCTTCTGGTGAGATAATGGGCTACCAACGCCCATACCCCATATCCATTCAGAGCTGCATAAATTCCTACACCTCCACTAATTACGGAAGCAGTTATATGCGCGATCGCCTGGGTTTTAAAATCGATGGCCTTGGCCATCCGGGCTTTGTGTACCACGGTCGTCGATAGAATAACAATATTGATGGAAACTACCTTTACCAGATCGACCAAGAGCGGTTCTTCGTAAAACCGGGCAATGGCCCCCGAACAGGCGAACAGTATAAGATACAACAGTATGCCAACGCTTATATTGAAGAATAGTATGGTCGAAAAATCGCGTTGTCCCGCGTCTTTCTTTTGCACCAAAGCAGTGTAAAAGCCGCTGTCGACCAAGGATTGAGAAATAGCCATGAAAATGCTGATCATGCCGATAAGGCCGAAGTCTTCGGGCATTAGAAGGCGCGCCAAAATAATCCCTATGGTAAACTGTATAAGGAGCGTTGAAAATTTATCAATGCTACTCCAAAGTAATCCCTTCTTTGCCTTGTGTTCTAGTGCCCCCACTGCTATCTATTCTTTTTTTTGGTTTTTGTTTTATTAAGATGCCCTATACAATTTCTTATCCGGTTTCATAAGCGGATGGTAGTCCCCTTGAAGTGGGGAGACCTTCGCGTTTCGAATGTCATGGACAATCTCAATGGATTGTTTGGATTCTAGTAATCCAAAGCCCTTCCCTTTCAATATCGCCTCATAGCTTTTGATATGGAGTTCGGTAAAGCCCTCGCTAAACTCTATTTCCTCTCCATCCAATTCAATCGACCGATAGGTTCTTTGCCCTTGTACCTTAATAGCATCCGGAATATTGTTGTAATCGATCGATAGGAACCAACGCACCCTGGCTTTCTCAAATTCCAAGTAGCCTGAAGCGCTTTCGGTGTTTAAAAGGTGTACTTTATTTGAAGTTACCTTCCCAAAGATCCAAGAAAGCATGTCATAAAAATGAACGCCGATGTTGGTGGCGATTCCGCCCGATTTAGAAGTATCCCCTTTCCAAGAGTTATGGTACCAATTACCACGAGAGGTCAAATAGGTAAGATCAATATCATAGACCTTGTCTTTAGGACCTTCGGCCACTTTTTTCTTTAAGGCAATAATGCTTGGGTGAAGCCGCAATTGTAGAATAGTACTCACCTTTACATCTGTTTCCTTTTCTATTTCGACCAAGGGATCAATATTCCACGGATTTACGACCAGTGGTTTCTCACAAATCGCGTTGGTACCCCTGCGAAGTGCCATTCGGATATGGGCATCATGTAAATAGTTGGGGGTGCAAATGCTCACATAGTCGAGTTGCACATTGTCCCTTCTTTTAATTTTTTCAATATGCCGATCGAAGCGTTCAAACTCGGTAAAAAAATGAGCGTTCGGAAAGTAACGATCCATAATCCCAACACTGTCCGATTTATCGAGTGCGGCAATCAATTTATTGTTGGTTACTTTGATCGCTTCTATGTGTCTTGGGGCGATATATCCGCCTACTCCAATGATAGCAAAGTTCTTTTTGTTCATGGTCTTATAATTTGATGACTTGATCATTTAATAATTCGTACGTATCATTACTTTCTTCACAAACAGCTAATTGGTCTTCATTAAAATTCAAGCGGCAACCGTACTCGCTCATCCAACCTATTTGGCGTGCGGGGTTTCCAACCACTAGGGCATAAGGTTTCACGGTTTTGGTAATAACGGCGCCTGCCCCGATAAATGCATAGGCACCAATATCATGACCACAGACGATTGTGGCATTCGCCCCGATCGTAGCTCCTTTCCCGACATAGGTTCGCGAGTATTGGCCACGCCGGTTTACGGCGCTTCTAGGGTTTACTACATTCGTGAATACGCAAGAAGGTCCAAGAAAAACATCATCGTCACAGGTGACCCCGGTGTAGATCGATACGTTGTTTTGTACTTTCACATTGTTTCCCAAAACAACTTCAGGGGAAATCACCACGTTTTGGCCAATATTACAGCGTTCCTTAATATGGCAACCACTCATGATATGGGAGAAATGCCAAATTTTAGTGCCCTTCTCAATCGTACAATTGTCATCTATGACCGCGGTTTCATGTGAAAAATAGGTGTCTTGATTTTTGGTCGGTACTTGTAGTTTAATTGTTGTCATATCCATTTGATTAAGGTTATTGAATGTTGAAGGTGGTTTGCATTGCCGGAAGTGGCACTGTCTATCGAAAATTTGCCCATTGTCTGTAAATTAATTCTGAGCTCATGGTTGATTTTAATATTGAAGCCAAAACCAAAATTCAAGGTTTTCGCTAGTTCCCTTCCGATAAGGTTTGCCCCAAAACCTCCGGTAAAATACCCTTCGTACCAAGCACGTTTTGCATTCTGATAGTAGTTCGTGGTATAATTTTTCACCATAAGGTCCAGTGACAAATAATTTAGATCGCCGCTGTTGGTCTCGCTGTTGATTTTCTTACCGGAATTAAACTTGTTCAGGGACAGGGCGGCCTCTGCTCCAAAATCGTACTTAAACCTTTGTTCAACGGCAATTTTTATGTTTCTGGCCGTATTCCAGTTTTCTGTCACATTTAAAAGTTCGTTGAACCGGCTTCCAGAATTATCAACGATATTGAACCCCGCACTTAGTACGAGGGGATCTGACTCTTGTCCCAGAAGAGTACACTGAACACCAAGCAGACCGCATACTAGGAGATATCCTAGTCTCTGATGTATCTTACGTGGTCTATCTTCCGGTTTTTTGGGCATTGGATTGTTATAGGTTATTTTTGACGCTTGCACCTTCTAGTGATATTCGCGCGTCGCTAAGAAAATCATATTCCTAATTTGTAGTAATAGTACTACACAAATTGTAAAACTTTTAATTTTTGTTGTGTAACCCTTTCTTTCTGTGGAGAACCTTGTAATTCGTTAGGTATACCGAGTGTCGTTTATCGATAAACGCCTTCTTTAAGGGAAACAACCGCAGGTGGCGAATTAACTGGTATGGTAATTTTTCCGATGTTAAAGCGTACTTAGGTACGGGTGTTGACAACCCGGTCTTTGTGAAAGCATGCATTTTTGGAAAAGCAAAAAGCCCTGACGATAACTGTCAGGGCTTTTTTTTATTGAACTATTTTATGGTGCCGGGCTATAACCTTCCTTCGACCTCGCATTGGAGTACGCTTTTTACATCATACAGAATCCCTTCTGGTTTCAACATATCGCGCAATTCCAATGATAGGAGGCGCTTATGCGCCACTGTTAGTACAACGGCATCGTATTTCTCGGTGGGTAGGTCTGTAGTAAGGGTGAGCCCAAACTCGCGCCGCACCTCTTCTTTTTCTGCCCAGGGATCGTATATGGTTACGGAAGGACCATAACTTTCAAGATGTTCAATAAGATCTACCACCTTGGTGTTACGAACATCGGGACAATTTTCTTTAAAAGTGATACCCAGTACCAGCACTTTAGCTGTTTTTATTTTGATGTCTTTTTGTATCATTAACTTCACCACTTCAGAAGCAACGTATTGGCCCATGCCGTCATTTACCCGTCTACCGGATAATATTATTTCTGGATGGTAGCCATACTGTTGCGCCTTCTGCGCCAAGTAATAAGGGTCAACACCTATGCAATGTCCCCCGACCAAACCTGGTTTAAATGGTAAGAAATTCCATTTGGTACCTGCAGCGCCAAGTACATCGCTGGTATCAATATCCATCAATTTAAAAATCTTCGCCAATTCATTTACAAAGGCTATATTAATATCGCGCTGCGAATTTTCAATAACCTTGGCTGCCTCTGCGACCTTAATTGTGGGCGCTAGGTACGTTCCCGCCGTAATCACGGATTTGTAAAGCGCATCTATCTTTTTCCCAATTTCAGGGGTAGAACCAGAAGTGACCTTCAAAATTTTGTCGATCGTATGTTCTTTGTCTCCGAGATTAATTCGCTCTGGCGAATAGCCACCATAAAAGTCCACGTTGAACACCAACCCGCTATGGGCCTCCAGTATTGGAACGCATTCTTCCTCGGTCGCTCCGGGAAAAACGGTGGACTCATATACGACAACGTCCCCTTTTTTCAAGACGTTCCCTACCGTCTCGCTCGCCTTTAGCAAGGGGGTCAGGTTCGGCCTATTGGTAGCGTCTACGGGCGTCGGTACCGTAATGATGTAGTAATTACAATCTTGTAACGCGCTAGGATCGGTTGTACAGTATAACCCAGCAGCTTCGGGAGGGTTCGTCTTCAACACCTTTAACAACGTATCACTATCTACCTCTAGCGTACTATCGATGCCTTTTTGTAGTTCCGCTGTTCTTTTTTTATTGATATCGAAACCCACTACCGGATACTTGGTAGCGAATAAGCGGGCAAGCGGTAAGCCGACGTAACCTAGCCCGATCACGCCTATTTTAATTGGAGTCATTTCCTTTTTTGATTTGGTATTAATTCTATTTAGTTATTTTCGCCCCACCTTGTTTTGGTCGAACAAGCCTGGATCATATCAAGAAGCGATACGATTACTATAGAACTCCAATTTTAGGATTATAGTATTTTTCTTACTTAAATAAATTTATTTACCTTCAAAAAATATGTTTTAGCGCTTTTAGATGGTTCTACTCGCCCCTTACTGGTTCCTATTGGAGCAAAGGCAGCCCACTGAAGTAAGTACGTTTAGACGGTCACGGCACGGTTCAAGTACCGGCGAAAGGGTAACATTTCAAAATACGCCTGAATTATTTTTTCTTTAAAGTCATCCTTAAATACCGCCTCGTTTGAAAAATGATGACTCACCGCAAATGTCTTGTTGCGTAACAATGCGATGTGTGGATGATCATTCGGGAAGCCTTTGGGAGCCTTGGTCAATTTTTCGTCTGCATACAACCCCCCAAACAGTTTCCGAAAAGATGGTTTTTGCATAATTTTGACCAGTTCCTCCCCGTCATAATCAATGGCATCGCGTATACTGCGCAGCACCTTTGGGGCAGGACGCCAGAGTCCGCCTGCGAACATTGATTCCTCAATCCCTATTTCCAGATAAAAATCCCCAGTTCCCGGACGTTTGTCCAATCCCGCCCCGAAGTGATCCTTATAAACAGGTTTGTTGGGGTGGAACATCAAATTATTGTTGATCCTGTTAATACCTTTTTTACCCGGCGTGTCGTAGTATTCATCATCCAAATCGGCCAAGACTGCGTTTAGGCCATCGAGCCATGCGATATACCCATTTCGGATTTCATGATACCGTTTTCGGTTCATATCCATCCATTCCTTGTTATTATTTCGGTTTAAATCTCTCAGAAAAGCAATCAGTGCGTGAAAATCCATTTTTGTGCTATCGGTTGAAAAAGAAATGTTTTCCTATAAATAAAATTAGCACATCCGAACCTTTTCGCATGTGCCAATTAGCCTATTCTACAATTCTAGCGGTTTTAAAATCTGTTGTCCCCATCTAAAAGGTCTCCTAGTCCGCCAAGGAGACTACCCTCCCCTTTGCTGTTTCCACCCCTGGGAAGTGCCGCCAGCACCCGACCGGCCAGGCGACTAAATGGCAAGGACTGTATGTACACCGTACCGGGACCACGGAGCGTCGCAAAAAATAAGCCTTCTCCGCCAAAGACGGTATTCTTGATTCCTCCTATGAATTCAATATCATAATCTACCGTTTGGGAAAACCCTACAATACATCCCGTGTCTACCTTCAACACTTCGCCCGGAGCCAATTCCTTTTTAGCCAAGGTACCCCCTGCGTGCACAAAAGCCATTCCGTCCCCTTCTAACTTCTGCATGATAAAACCTTCTCCCCCAAAAAGTCCCCTGCCGAGTTTCTTCGAAAATTCGATACCCACGGTAACTCCTTTGGCGGCGCAGAGAAAGGCGTCTTTTTGGCAAACAAATTTCCCTTGCTTTTCAGAAAGATCGATCGCCACTATCTTTCCTGGATAGGGAGATGCAAAACTCACTTTCTTTTTTCCATGATCTACATTCAAAAAAGCGGTCATAAACAAACTCTCCCCAGTCAATATTCGTTTACCGGCAGAGAAAATCTTTCCCAGAACTCCTTTTTCCTGATTTGAACCATCTCCAAAAATGGTGTCCATCTTAATACCGTTGTCCATCATCATAAAACTTCCCGCTTCTGCTACAACTGCTTCTTGGGGGTCCAACTCAATTTCAACATACTGCATTTCTTCCCCAAAAATCTCATAATCTATTTCGTGTGCATTCATTTCTTTTGTGTTTATAGTTGTTGGTTGTTAGTTGACAGATTTTTTAATTTGTTACAAATTAGTGTCGTTTTAGGTGAATGGTAAACAGGCAATGATGCCCTTTGGAAAGTCAACTCTCATGGCGTCAACTCAACTTTTTAAACGTACGGTCCATTCAAAATTAAAGGTAGATACCACTACACCTTCTTCGTTGACCCCGACAGATTTCATCCAAAGGGTTTGCCCCTCCCCTGTTGCGATCGTTTTGTCCAACGCCTCCTTAATGAGATGCCCATCGGTACAAGTGAAGGTAATCTTACCCGTCGCTTTTTTCGAAAAATTGGCGTTGTTATTGGCTACCAACATCGATATTTTCTTGCCTGTTTTACGAATTTGCATCGTGACCATAATCCCGGTCGTAAACTCTGCGGCCATTCCCTGTACCGCCCAAAACATCGATTTAAAGGGGTTTTGATTGAACCAGCGATGCCGTACAGTAACGATTGCCCGTTCATTATCAACAGAACGGAGCCGAACACCGCACCACCAAGCCGACGGTAATTTAAAAAACGTAAAAGTGTTGATTTTCCCTGTAGATACTGCCATTCGCGTGGATATTTTGTTAAAAGTATTGAAAATAAATCGATTTTCATTTGTTAATTTTATGTTAAATATTAGTACTATGTGTTGCATAGTACCTGTGTTTGGATATATATTTGTATAAGAAAATAACATGCCATGACTAATACCTTATCTAAACATGAACGCAATTTATCATCCTTGATACATGCGTCTACCTTTTCAAAATTCTTTATTCCTTTTGGGAATTTCATCATCCCCTTGGTACTTTGGACAGCCAATAAGAAAGAATATGCGTTTGTAGACTATAATGGAAAGCAGGCCTTGAATTTTCAAATAAGCATCTTGCTCTATTCCATATTATTGGGAATTCTAAGCATTCCGTTTTTCATTGGTTTTTTTCCAGACCTGTTTCATGGGGGTAGTTTTGGGTTTGATCGGTTGAGCAACTTTAACAATCTGAATATTCACTTTGATAGCGATAATTTTAGTTTTGGCCGATGGTGGCTACCGGTGGGCATCACCGGTTTGTTACAAGGAGCCTTGGTAGTCGTCAATGTGGTATATACGGTACTAGCTACCATACGAACCAATGAAGGCCAGCAGTTTAAGTACCCTATCACGATTCAATTTGTAAAATAACCAATGAAGAACATCGGAAGCCTTCATCACCCTTCCGAATAAATTAAGGAGTTTATCATCAATCAAAAACCCACTTGTGCCGATTTTGTTTCGGTATCCGCTCCAGCATGAAGAGATGCTGATCGAAAACGGCACAGGTACGAACAGTTAACCCATGCAGAAGACCATTTCAGGAGAATCCAAAAAGCGATCGAAAACAGCGGCACTGCATAAAAAGCAAAAAGACGTTATGAATGTAGAAAATACAAAGGCGCAAATGCGTAAAGGGGTTTTGGAGTATTGCATCCTCTCCATACTGAATGGAAAAGACAAATATGCCTCCGAAATTCTGAATACTTTAAAAGACGCCAAAATGCTCGTAGTAGAGGGTACTATTTACCCTTTGCTCACCAGGCTTAAGAACGCCGGGCTTCTCAACTACCGCTGGGAAGAATCTACCTCTGGCCCCCCAAGAAAGTACTATACGTTGACGGAGACGGGCAAAATGTTCCTCAAAGAACTCGATACCACTTGGGACGAGCTAAGAAATGCGACAAATTTGGTAACAAAAAATAAATAGCCAACAACAAGACACTGATCCCTGATCAGCAAAAAAATATTCAAAAAATGAACAAGACAGTAAATATAAATCTCGCCAACATCCTTTTCCATATCGATGAGGATGCCTTCAACAAAATGAGGCGTTACCTGGAATCGGTAAGACGCTCTTTTGCCAATACGCCCGGCAGTGACGAAATCTTAGCGGACATCGAAGCGCGTATCGCCGAGCTGTTCCATGAGAAACTGGAAAACGAACGTCAGGTCATCTCGAACAAAGAGGTAGATGAAGTAATCGCCATTATGGGGCAACCAGAAGATTACATGGTCGATGAGGATATTTTTGAGGACGAGCCTCGAAGCAGCAGGACTACAGAACCTAAGAAGGGTAAAAAATTGTACCGCGATACCGATAACAAATATGTTGCAGGCGTGTCTGCCGGTTTGGCGCACTACCTTAGCATCGACCCTATATGGGTACGTTTGCTTTGGATCGTGCTCACATTCGGGTCTGGAGGAGGGTTCATCCTGCTATATGGCTTGCTTTGGATCCTATTGCCAGAAGCCAGCACTACCGCCCAAAAACTTGATATGCGTGGCGAGGCCATTAATATTAGTAATATAGAGCGAAAAGTAAAGGAGGGCTTTGAGGATGTGACCGAACGGATTAAGAGCGTTGACTATGACGAAGTAGGGAACAAAGTGAAAAGCAGTGGAAAGACCTTTTTTGACACTTTGGGCGACATTATCATGTTCTTTTTCAAAGTATTCGGGAAGTTTATCGGAATAATCTTGATAATTACC
Organism: uncultured Flavobacteriaceae bacterium; assembly: GCA_947500385.1. GTDB lineage: Bacteria > Bacteroidota > Bacteroidia > Flavobacteriales > Flavobacteriaceae > Pelagihabitans. The sequence continues at coordinate 70,450 of CANMSA010000020.1, forward strand.
GGCGCCGCCACTATTATAGGGATGTTCATCGGTATGTTAACAGTAGGCACCTTAGACTGGATTCATCTACCTGGTTTGGATGGCTTTCTGAACAACGTGACCGAATCGCCCGTATGGCTCATGTCGCTATTGTTTTTCTTTGTCATCGGAATCCCCTTCTTTTTCTTACTGTATTTGGGATTGAAAATATTGGTCACCAACCTTAAATCGATCGGAAACATTGCCAAGTTCTCACTGCTGGGCCTTTGGTTGATCTCGTTGATCTCCCTTATTGTCATCGGGGTTCGGGAAGCCGCTTCCCACGCTTTTGATGGCAGTGTAAAAGTGAAAGAAGAACTTTATTTGCCAAATGCTACGGACACCGTGAACATTCGCTTGGTTGCCAGCGAGCTTTGGGACAACAGGGTACACATGCGAATGGATGATATGGTGATGACCTATGACGATAACGGGGAACCTATTCTCCTATCCGATGATGTACGCTTTCGACTTCGGAAATCGGAAGATTCGATCATGCGAATCGAAATTCGTAAAGAAGCGAACGGACCTTCCATTTTGGAAGCACGTTCTACCGCTGAAATCATTGATTACAATTATCAAGTAACCGGAAGCACTATTGTATTGGATGATTTTCTAACCGCATCGGGAGAGACCAGTAGGTTTAAAGGCCAAGAAGTTCGCGTAAACCTCTATATCCCGGTAGGTACTTATGTTCGGTATTCTGCAGATAGTAATAGAAATTGGAGAATGAACGTAGATACCGATCGCGCTTCAGATGACTTGGAAGGGTTTCTTTGGAAAATGGGTGAAGACGGCGAACTAAAATGCCAGGAATGCCCCATAGAAACCGATTTTGATGATGACGATGAAGATGAAGGTAGAATCATCATCAACGAAGATGGCATTAAGATCAATATCAATGACGAAGGCGGAGACTCCTTTAAAATGAAGTTAGACGAAGATGGTATTAATATCAAGGCCAGGGACGAAAACGGAACAGAGGTCCACAAGGTAATTATAGATGAAGATGGGGTAGACATCGATGTGAAAGACAATAATTAAACGGTACGAACCCAAATCGAACAACGTTCAAAAAGTTGTAGCCTATTAATACGACAATTCAGCGCAGCATACTAACAGTTCAGCATCATTAAGTAGTTCAAAAGCTTACAAACAACCAATTTTACATCAAGAAACAAAAAAACAACAAAAAACAACAATCATGACAACACTCGTAAAAATCACTATCGCAATCATACTGGCCCTTTTCTGCTCTTCTTGCGTATTTAACTTTGACCCTGGAAAAAAAGGTAATGGAATCGTTACTACCGAAACCCGACCCATATCAGATGAATTTACGGAAATATCCGCTTCCGAAGGGCTTATGGTATATGTTACACAGGCAGATGAATTCGAAATCAAAGTGGAAGCAGATGAAAACTTGATCGATCTGATCGGGACGGATATTAAAAATGGTAAATTGAGAGTACATGCCATTAAGAATATTGGTAGAGGCACTAAAAATGTATATGTCTCCTTACCCAAGGTAACGGCTTTGAACGGATCAAGCGGTGCACATTTAAAAACACAAAATACGGTAAAGGCCAATGAACTGGAAATCGATGGTAACAGTGGTGCCATTGTGAAAGTAGCGTTGGAAGCCGATGAAGTTGAAATCGATGGGAGTAGCGGGGCGAACCTTTCGATTATGGGTGAGGCAATGGATGTGGATATTGATGTAAGTAGTGGAAGTAACATCAACGCAGGAGAGCTGGAATCAAGAATTTGCCAAGCCAATGCCAGCAGTGGCGGCAACCTCAGCATCCATGTTTCCGAATCCTTAAATGCCAACGCCAGTTCGGGCGGTAACATTAGCTATTATGGCGATGCTTCCGTACAGAGCAAAAAGAATATTTCTGGGAGTATCGTACATCGAGATTAACACCTAGATCAATCCTAAGCACTTTGAACCTTCGATTACCACAATGGTCTTTGAAGGTTTTCTTTTTTGCTTGAAGCACATTGGCTATCTTAGTAGCAAACAAAACAGCGAATGCAACTACACCTCAAAAAGTATACTTTACCGCTAAAACATACTTTTAGCATTTCAAGGGAATCGCATGATTTTCAAGACTCCTTGATCGTCTCCCTTTCGTTAGAAGGGAAAACGGGGTTCGGAGAGGCCACTTCCAACCCCTATTACAACATATCTGTTGAAAGTATGATTGCGGAGATTCAAAAGATACAAAGCGAATTAGAAAATTTTGCGTTCACCACTCCTGAAGTATTTCATCGTTTTTTGATGTCCAAGGGATTATCAAACTTTGCCATTTGTGCGCTGGATCTTGCTGCGCATGATCTATTTGGAAAGTTAAAGGAAAAACCACTATATGCGCTTTGGGGCACTACCCTTGACCATTACCCTACTACCAATTACACCATTGGAATCGATACGATCGAAAATATGGTACTAAAAATGACGGAGACCCCTTGGCCTATTTATAAAATAAAGCTTGGCACTCCGAACGATGTGGCCATCGTTGCAGCATTGAGGTCTCATACCAACGCTGTTTTCCGAATTGACGCCAATTGCGCTTGGTCTGCCGAAGAAACGGTACACAATGCTCCTTTATTAAAGGAATTGGGGGTTGAATTTTTGGAGCAACCGCTAAAAGCAGCGGATTGGGAAGGGATGGAGTATGTGGCCCACCACAGTGTACTACCCGTAATTGCCGATGAAAGTTGTATTGTAGAAAGTGATGTGGCCCGCTGCGCGCTTCATTTTAACGGAATCAACATCAAACTCACCAAATGTGGAGGTCTCACCCCGGCCTTGCGAATGATAAAAGAGGGAAAAGAAATGGGGTTAAAGGTAATGGTAGGGTGTATGACAGAATCTACGGTCGGCATTTCCGCAATAGCCCAATTACTTCCGCAATTGGATTATGTGGATATGGACGGTCCGCTATTATTGAAAGAGGATATCGCAGACGGCATTGAAATTGGATCACAGGGAATCTTGCGTTTTCCCGATAGACCGGGCAGTGGAATACAACTTCGATAATGGCAGATTACATCGATACCTTTCCTGGTAGATCTTTACAACTTCATGGAAGTCAGTATCTTTATTTTGGGGGCACCGCCTATTTAGGGCTCCAAACCGATGCCGAGTTCCAACAGCTGTTTATTTCGAATATTCAAAAGTACGGGACCAATTATGGGGCTTCCAGAAAAGCGAATCTGCGTATTTCAATTTTTAAAGAGGTTGAAAGTATGCTCGGCAGCTGGGTCGGCAGCGAGGCCTGTACTACCCTATCTTCAGGTTATTTGGCAGGGCAATTCGTTGTGCGCCAAATGAGTGGACCAAAATACCGGTTTTTCTATGCTCCGAATACGCATTCGGCCCTGTTCGCTGCAAAAACGAAGTCGTATACCACTTTCGCTACCCTCAATATTGCGCTGAGGCAACACTTAGAAACGAACCCATCGGAAACACCGGTGGTATTTTTAGATTCCATTGATTTTTCGGGTAGTAACTTTCCCCATTTTAAGGCATTGCGCACCTTGCCCTTGGCACAATTGATCTTGGTCGTAGACGATTCCCATGGCATCGGTATTGTCGGGGAACAAGGTCGGGGCGTATTTGAAAAAATTACCTCGCTTGCACCGAAAGAACTGATCGTATGTTGTTCACTAGGAAAGGGATTTGGTGTTCAAGCAGGGGCCGTTTTTGGAACCAAACAACGAATCGAGCAAATGACCGATTCCGATTTTTTTGGAGGCGCGAGTCCTGCGTCTCCCGCTGCCTTGGCTACCCTATACCAAGCAACTGACATCTATCAGCGAAAAAGACAACTGCTCAAACGCAACCTACAACTCTTCAAGGAACGGGTATTAGACATCACCCATTTCCTTTCTATGCCGCAACATCCTGCGTTTACCTATAGAGATGACGCTTTGACCCAATATCTTAAAAGAAAAGACATTTTGGTTACCAGCTTTCGCTACCCGGATCAAAAGGCAGATTTAGTGAGTCGAATAATTCTAAGCGCCGCCCATACTCCAACAGATATCCTAACGCTCTGTGCAGCTTTGAATTCCTACAAGGAATAGTGTTTTCTGATTTTACTGGTTATTCGTTGTAAAATTCGTAAAATATCACTTAATATTTTATGAATTTATCAATATAAATCGTATCTTTTTAGAGTTCCCCAACTATTAACATAAAACACACGACCATGAAAAAATTAGTAGGCTTGATCTCGCTTTTCTTGGTCATGGTGCTTACCATGGCCTTGACATCTTCAGAAACGCAAAAAGAAGATTCTTTGGAAGGAACCTGGGAATTGGTAAACCGTTTCAATTATGAAGATCAACATGTAACGGACACTATTGCGAATACCAATGGTTACCGGCAAGTAAAAATTTATAGTAAGGGAAAGGTAATGTGGACGCGTTATTCTCCGGACGATCCAGCGGAATGGTTCGGTTTTGGCTCTTACAAAAATACTGCAGATGAATTGGAAGAACGTTTAGAATACGGTTCTGGTGCCATGATGCAAATCGTTGATACGGTACAGATTTTTAAGTTTGAACTTCAATTGTATTCCGATAGCTATAGTCAAATTACTTTGGACGAGGCAGGAAATCGCACCTTCTCCGAAAACTATCGAAGAATAGATTAGGTACTTTCGTCCCACTATTGAAAAAGGGTCGCCACCGACATCGGTAGCGACCCTTTTTTATGTGTATCGTGGGTTCTAATCTAAGCAACGGCTGCTTCCGTATCTACCGTAGCCAGGTAACGCTCGGCATCCAAGGCCGCCATACAGCCGGTTCCTGCGGCCGTAACGGCTTGTCGATACTCTTTATCCTGGGAATCGCCACAAGCGAACACGCCAGGTTTATTGGTTTTGGTAGACTTTCCGTGGGTGATAAGATAGCCCGTTTCGTCCATCTCTAGCTGTCCTTTAAAGATATCGGTATTCGGTTTATGCCCTATAGCGATGAAAAGACCCGTAATGGGAATATCTTCTTTAGTTCCGTTCTGGTTGTTGACCATTCGCAAACCTTCCACGACCTGTTCGCCCAATACTTCATCTACCTCCGTATTATAGCGTACTTCAATATTATCAAGGCTATTGACCCTATGCTGCATGGCTTTGGAAGCCCGCATATAATCTTTGCGCACCAACATAGTCACCTTGTTACAGATATTCGCCAAATAAGAAGCTTCCTCTGCGGCGGTATCGCCGGCCCCGACTATTGCAACATCTTGTCCTTTATAGAAAAAGCCATCACATACCGCACACGCAGAAACCCCTCCACCGCGCAAGCGCTGCTCACTGGGAATGTTCAGGTATTTGGCAGAAGCCCCCGTAGAAATAATAACTGTTTCCGCCTCGATCTTTTTACTGTCATCAATAGTGGCGATATGAATACCGCCCACTTCATCGCTCAATTCGACCGCAGTGACCATACCGATTCGTACCTCAGTACCAAAACGTTCGGCCTGTTGTTGTAATTGTATCATCATCGTAGGGCCATCGATCCCTTCCGGGTATCCTGGAAAATTGTCCACTTCTGTAGTGGTAGTCAATTGACCACCAGGTTCCATACCCGTATATACTACCGGTTTTAAGTCTGCCCTTGCGGCATATATCGCGGCCGTATAACCTGCAGGACCCGAACCTATAATCAATGTTTTTACTCGTTCTATTTGCGCTGACATAGTTTGATTTCTTATGGTAAACGTTTGTATGACAAAAGTAGTTTTTTTACAAAAAAACTTCCTTTTTAGTTATTAAAAGTTATGAGGAAGTTATGGCGTTATCTCGAAAAATTAAAAACAGTTCTTCATGGTGCAATTAGTCTCCTGTTGTGTCAATTCCTTTCAATTAATGTTAAAATGATAGTTCAGCCTCTTAGAATATCCTATTTTATGCCTAAGGGGTAGGTGATAGATTTATCCAAAATCTATATTTTCTGATAAAATTTGATGTGTTTTTGTAGAAATTATATAGAAATGTAGTGGAAATTCATTTTTTAATCCCTAAATCATGATTAAATTTGGCATTCGTTTTTAAACAGCACTAACCGTGAGCAAAGTATTAAAAACAGTAGTAGTCGATGATTCGGGTATGCAACTCAAAGTCATCTCCAAATTGGTAGAAAAACATCCGAGTCTTGTCTTGGAGGGAGTCTATGAAAACGGAGTGGCGGCAAGGGAAGGTATGCGCAACGCCGAAATAGATTTGATTCTATTGGATATTGAAATGCCCATTGTAGATGGGTTCGACTTCTTGGACGCGCTCGAAAATCGTCCACAAATTATTATTATCTCCGGCAAGCCCGACTATGCATTGCGCGCCTTCGACTATGACGTTACCGATTATCTTCATAAACCTGTTGGGGTAGAACGGTTCAATACTGGGATTCAACGGGCGGTTGTGAACCATTTTCGCAGTTTGGAAGAAGGTATTCCACAAGATTTCATTTTTGTGAACAGCAATCTTCAAAAAAGGAAGTTATATATTGACCACATCAAGTGGATCGAAGCTTTGGGAGATTATGTAAAGATTATTACCAAGGACGGCAAAATCTTGGTATTGTCTACCCTAAAAGCCTTTTTACAAAAATTACCAGAGGGTAAATTTTTACGTATTCATAAGTCATATGCCGTGAATGTGGAGAAAATTGATCGGTTTTCAAGTACCAATGTCGAAATCGGAGATGAAAAAATACCCATGAGCCGCCTTCGAAAAGGCGAATTGGAAAAAGCATTGGCCGGGGCCTAGGAAGAACTTATTGCACTTCTAGAGAAGCTACCTTGGTTCCAGTGCTTGGGCGTACCTCAAACGCTTCCAAATCAATATCGAATTTTTCCTTGTATTCCTTCGTGGCCTTTTCCACGAAAGTGGTTACGGCCTCCTCATGTACAATATTTAGGGTACAACCCCCAAATCCTCCGCCGGTTTGCCGTGCGCCCAAGACCTTTGCATCTGTCTTTGCTATGGCTACCAAAAAATCAGATTCAGGACAACTCACCTCGTACTGACTACTGATTCCTTCATGCGCCTCGTACAGCAAAGTTCCTACTTTGGAAAGATCATTCGATTCTAACGCTTCCGCCACTGCTAGCACTCTTTTATTTTCAGCGATGATAAAAGCGCATCGCCTATGAACCGTTTCACTCAAATACGGTTCACAATGTTGCAACATATCCATCGAAACATCTCGTAAGGAAGCTATTTCAGGAAAGTATTGTTTTATAGTCGCAACACCCTCTTCACACTCCTGTTTTCGCACATTGTATTCACTTGTGGCCAAATTATGCGACACCTTGGTATTTAGCAGTATTAGTTTATAGGGATCTAAATGAATCGGTATCATTTTACGTTCAAGGGATCTACAATCCAATAAGATCACCTGTCCTGCTTCGCTCATTACAGAGGCGAACTGATCCATAATACCGCACTGCGTCCCGGCATAGGTATGCTCGGCGGTTTGGGAGAGTTGTACCATATCCATTTTCGACAGGCCAAGCTGAAACAATTCGTTGAGACCAAATGCCAGACCGCATTCCAAAGCAGCCGAAGAGCTAAGTCCCGATCCCGCGGGTAGGTTACTCTGAATAGTACAATTAAAACCCTCAACCTTATCGGTTCTCTTGGAAATCTCGTTCAATACTCCTAAAATGTAATTTTCCCACTCGATATTGCTTTTAGAAAGGTTCCCCAAATCTAGCTGAAAGCCCACATCGAAACCCTTACTATACACATTGCACTCTTTTTCAGAACCATTCTTCTGAAATTCAAAAATTATCTTTTTCTCAATTGCCGTAGGCAATACATAGCCCATATTGTAATCGGTATGCTCTCCTATAAGGTTAATTCTTCCGGGAGATTCGATTACCAGTTCAGCATTGAAGGTATTTAAAAACTGCATTATTCTTCTTTCTTTTTTTGTTGATTTTGGCGCACCATTTCGGCTGTTGCCACTGTTCTAAATCCGAGGTGTTCTTGTGCGGAATCAATACTGTTTCCCATCCGCGCAGAAATGCGATAACTGGCACAATAGGTATCACTGCACAGAAAAGAACCTCCCTTGATAACCTTTTCACGGGCATATGGGTTTTGGGCATTAAAGGGTGCTTCGGGACCAGTAGGATTGATCGCCACTTCTTTTTTTGCGGCACGTTCCCTATAATAATTACTGTTGTACCAATCACTGGTCCATTCCCAAACATTGCCTGCCATATCATAAAGCCCAAAATCGTTTGGTCGGTATGATTTTACTACCGCCCTGCTTTCAAAACCATCGTCTTTGGTATTCTCCGTCGGAAATTGGCCCTCCCATGTATTGGCCATTTTTGACAACATGCTTATATCTTCCCCCCAGGGATAGGGTGCCTCCTGAAGACCTCCTCGGGCGGCGTACTCCCATTCCGCTTCGGTAGGCAAACGACGTCCTGCCCAATCGCAATAAGCAAGGGCATCCTCATAGGAGATATGCACTACCGGATAGTGTTCCTTACCAATAATATTGGTCTCAGGCCCACCGGGATGGCGCCAATCGGCTCCAATGGTCCATTGCCACCATTGCGAAAAATCATACAGGTTGGGAAGCGGTGTTTTTGATTTTTTAAAAGTCAAGGAACCGGGTTGCATAATACTATCGTGTGGCTTAGGGGTACCTTCCGGAAGTTGCTTTTTCATGGCTTCCCAATCTATCTCCTGCTCAGCAACCGTGATATACCCTGTGGCATCAATAAAACGTTGAAACTGATCATTGGTCACTTCATCGATGTCCATAAAAAACCCATCTACGGCTACCGAATGTGCGGGTTTTTCATGTCCCATGGCGAGGGTGTCGTTTTTCACAGCTCCCTGCGATAGCCTTCCCCCAGGAATCCACACCATTCCCGTTGGCCTTCCAACATCATTCGGTTGTTTTACCAGCAGGCGTATCGTATCCGACGTTTTTTCCTCCTCCGTAGCAACCGTATCGATTACCTCCTGCCGTTTTTTTTCAGGTCGGTCTTGACAGGAAAAGGCTCCTACGACCGCTACAAAAAGTAAAAAGGCGCCTGGTATACATTTCATAACATCGTTTTGAGAAACAAGTGGTAAAGTTACTTTTATTTTTTAGTAAGCAACCCATCATCAATCAAGGGAATTTGAAAATTTTTCAACTGGGGTTTTTCGCGTTGTTTTAGAAAGACTTTGGACGCTCTTTCAAGAATTTCCGGGTGCTCCGAAGCTACATTGGTCGTTTCTAATGGATCCGTTTTCAAGTCATATAATTCGATTGTGGGCTCCGCTTCATTCAATAAATTCTGCCGTACGATTTTCCAATTGTCCAAACGCAGCGCTACTTGCCCCCCGTAGCTAGGGAACTCCCAGTATAAGAATTCATGTTTTTCCTGAAGCCCTTGTGACAGCATAGTGGGGAGCATACTAATTCCATCGGAATCGGAGGGCGTCGAATAGCCCGCTACTTCTCCGAAGGTAGCGAGCATGTCAAAATGTGCCGAAACATGATCACTACGCGTACCCGGTTTTATTTTACCCGGCCATGCAGCGATCATGGGCACACGAATGCCTCCTTCATATAAAAAACCCTTGCCTTTTCCGAAATCTCCTTTGAAGGGTTTTGCACTGTTAAAATAAATCGGGTCTGCCCCTCCGGCATAACTAGGACCATTATCCGATGTAAAAACGATCAAGGTATTTTCGTACATACCGTTCCGCTTTAATTGTTGTACCAGTTTACCGATATTTTCATCTAAATAAGAAACCATGGCGGCATACCCTGCATGCGGACTGGGATGTGGTAAATAACCTTTCTTTTTCCCATCTGATAAATAAGGTTCTTCCGGTCCGAACTTTTTCCGGTAATAGTCGACCCAGCGCTGCGGTGCCTGTAAAGCGACATGTGGTATGGGCGTAGCCCAATACAGAAAAAAGGGTGTTTTACTATGATCATCAACAAAATTGGTGATTTCATTGAACATGAGATCAGGGCTATACTCCGATAAACTGAAATCGGCATAACTGGCAGGGTCAAGCGGATCCTCCCCTATCGGAAAAGGGGTGTTTGGCGGCACCGTATCATTGGATAAGTGTACCCTACTGCGATTTCTATAAAGGTGTAATGGGTAGTATGTATGTGCCTGTCGTTGACAGTTATAGCCATAGAAAAAATCGAAGCCCATTTCATTGGGTATCGATTTTGTATGTGGTGCCCCTAAGCCCCATTTCCCCACCAATGCGGTCTTATACCCTACCTTTTTAAGCCTATGGGCCATTGTAACGGTATTTTCAGGCATGGGTCCCTGCCCTTCCAAAGTGGAGTCTTTTGCCATGGCCCGATAATCCCATACCGCTCCGCGTTCTTTCCATTCACTATTGCCACGAATAAAGGAGTGCCCTGCGTGCTTCCCGGTCAAGAACATATACCGAGCGGGAGCACATACAGGGGCGCTTGAGTAATGCTGTGTAAACAACATACCTGTTTTTGCCAAGGCGTCTATATTGGGGGTTTCTATTTTTTCCTGACCGTATACCCCCACTTCACCGTATCCCAAATCATCTGCCAGAATGTAAATAATGTTGGGCCGGGTGTTTTCGGGTAAGGGTTGTTCTTTGCCGGTTTCTTGCTTACAGGAAACCAACAGCAACACTACCCAAAAAAGCTGTTTTACATTTTTCAAAGAAATCATATACGCTTACATTATTCGGTATTCGATGTTAATGGGAGTACTATTTCCACAGTTCAAATTTACATGACCACCGTTTTACCGGGCGTGGGAATAGGATACATACCGTTTGCATCGGGCAGCACCGGCGCCGGGGTTTCCCAGGTCATTACATCCGGGGCCAATTTCAACTCCGATTGCATGGCTTCGTCCCATTTAATCACCTTTCCCGAATAGGTAGCCATGCGCCCAATAATAGCGGTCATAGTGCTTTTCGCCCCATTTTCGGCATTGGCTATTACGCCGCCGTTTCGAATAGATTCAAACAATTTTACGTGCTCTACCTGATACGGATTCGGATCATCTTTGCCGCGGTGCTCGAAGAGTAGTTTACCGTCCCAAGATCTTAGTGTAGCTTTGTCACCTTCGGTCGAAACCGTTCCCTTGGTCCCTTGAAAAAACTCGGAAACCCTGCTCATTGTTTCTGGTTGATGTCGGCATTGACTGGCAATTACCGCTCCACTGGGATAGGTATATTCTACGAAATGATGATCAAAGATTTCTCCATGATCTTTACCATTGCGAATTTGTCTGCCCCCCATACCTTGAGCTGAAATTGGATATTCTCCTATAAACCAGTTTGCAACGTCGATGTTATGAATATGCTGCTCTAAAATATGATCGCCGCATAACCAGTTAAAGTAGTACCAGTTACGCATCTGGTATTCAAGTTCTGTCTGTTGCGGTTGTCGTTCCCGTACCCATACGCCACCACTATTCCAATACACTTGGCCAGAAACGATTTTACCGATTTTATCTTGTTCTAATTGTTCTATGGCGGCGAGGTAACTATCTTGATAATGCCTTTGAAGCCCCACCACCACATTGAGCTTATTTTCTTTTGCTTTTTTGGCCGCAGCCAATACTTTACGCACCCCCGGCACATCGGTGGCGACCGGTTTTTCCATAAAAACGTGCTTGCCATTATCGATTGCGTATTCAAAATGCTGGGGTCGAAAACCAGGTGGAGTGGCTAAGATTACTACATCGGCTAGATCCATTGCCTTTTGGGCAGCATCAAAGCCTACAAACTGATGTTTTTTGGGTACATTAACCTTTTTGGTTTCCCCCATTTCCTTTCCGATATTGATCAAACTGGTATTCAAACGATCCTCGAAAGCATCGGCCATGGCGACCAATTCCACATGATCATCTGCATTCAATGCCTGAATCGCGGCTCCGGTACCGCGACCTCCACAACCTACCAAGGCGATTTTAAGTTTTTTATCGTTAAAAACGTTGTACATGGCATTCATATTGAATTGTGGCAACAGCACGGACCCTCCGGTGAAAAGTGCCGTATTTTTCACAAAGTTCCTACGGGTATTTACCTTTGGGTTTACAAGAGGTGTATTCTTTTGACCTTTTTTCATAATCTATCGTATGGGTTTTAGCAGTACCAGCAGCCTTCAATCAAGTTAAGGTATGCTGCCATTATTGAGTTGAATATTCCTGTTTATTAGATAGTTAAGGTAAAACATTATTTACACTTCAACAATCTACCCGTCTGTTGTATTGAAGGCGAACCTCCTAGGGGGATTCCAAGGAGGTTCACCATCAAGAATGGCTGTCTTTTGCCGTTTATATATACTGGTTAAGGATGTTCTCGAAGAGTTCCTGTTTTCCGCTTTTGGGGGCTATCTCTCCGTTTTCGGCGGC
>CANMSA010000021.1 GCA_947500385.1 uncultured Flavobacteriaceae bacterium
GGAATACCGACGATATTCATATGTCGGCATCTTAACATTTGCCAAAAGGCAAATCGTCAATGACCAATGAAACGGATAAGAAGTGGGTCATATTGTCCCGAAGCGTCGGGGGAATACCGACGATATTCATATGTCGGTATCTTAACATTTGCCAAAAGGCAAATCGTCAATGACCAATGAAACGGATAAGAAGTGGGTCATATTGGATTCGAACCAATGACCTCTGCCCTGTCAAGGCAGCGCTCTAAACCAACTGAGCTAATGACCCTTTAATGGAGGGCAAAAATAGCCAAAAGATTGTATTTACCGAATGGAAAGCCAAATTAGTTGCTTAAAAATTTACCAAGTATAACTCGGCGGTTCCAATTGATTCATTCGCAGGTATAAATTTGCTTTTGCCCTATGGTTGGTCAAATGATCCTGCACATAAAACAAAGCAAAAGCCCTGCTCACCGTATTACCGCTATGGTACATGGTACACGTTTCATCGAGTTGCGGTTGCTCAATGGTGCGAATCACCTTTGTTGTATATAAAAAGTACTCCTTTAATAGCGCTATAATAGCCGACTTTTTCATCTCCGACGCGTCGGGGGTATCCGGTGTTACCTGCATTCCTTGAACATAACGTTGGGTAAGCAACTTTGAAGCAGCCGCAATGTGAACCATTTGCGCCGCAAATGTTTTGCTTACAGGGCTAGGTTTGTATTGGTATAGCTCCTCGGGCATTGCTTCCGCGACCGCCAAACAATGTGAAGTTGCTTCTTCCCAAACCGGTAAATACATTTTGGTAAAATTCGTTTTGGGCAGTATCGTATCCTGACCGTACAACAGGCCCGATAGCAAAACACATAATTGAAAGGCGAACAGTTTCTTTTTCATAATCACGCTTTTTTTACTTTTTAGACAATCTTGAAAAGATGCTAGGACCACCTCCTATCACATATACTCAAAATTAGCACATAATTAGTCAATCACAGAGGTCGGGAGGTTTTCGACCATAAAAAAATGTATATTTAAATAGTTTAAACGACTTTTTGAATGACGCTCAAGGCCCTCTTTTTAGTATCGATAGGTTGTCTGCTCACCTCCTGTTCTTTCAATGCTCCAGAGGAAGTAATGGTCGCCTATGAGGCATTGCCGGAAAAAGTCGATTTCAATTTTCATGTCAAACCGATCTTATCGGATCGGTGTTATACCTGTCATGGTCCGGATGCCAATACGAGAAAGGCAGATTTGCGGTTGGATATCGAATCGGAGGCCTTTAAAGAACTTTCTAGCGGCCATCACGCCTTTGTGGCGGGAAAGCCGGGAAATAGTGAAAGCATCGATCGTATTTTAAGCGATGACCCTGATTTAGTAATGCCTCCACCGACATCAAACCTAAGCCTTAGCGCCTCCGAAAAAGCCATTCTCATCAAATGGATCGAACAAGGCGCCGAATGGAAACCACATTGGGCCTTTGCAAAACCAACGAAACCGGCAGTGCCCGAAATTCCCGATAGTGAATGGCCCACGCATAATGAAATAGATTTATTTGTACAACAACAACTAAACACAAAAGGCTTTTTACCTGCGCCAGCTGCCTCAAAGGCGCGTTTGCTGCGCCGCGTTTCCCTTGATCTTACGGGACTGCCCCCTACCCTTGAACAACTAGATGCTTTCGTAAAAGATAGGAGTCCGGATGCCTATGAAAAGGTAGTGGACGAGCTTTTGGACACCGATGCCAATGCGGAGCGCCTAGCCCTCGATTGGATGGATATCTCAAGATATGCCGATTCCCATGGTTTGCATGCCGACGGCTGGCGTTTGATGTGGCCATGGCGCGATTGGGTAATCGATGCCTTTCGACAAAACATGCCCTACGATCAATTTGTTACTTGGCAATTGGCGGGAGACTTGTTACCAAATGCGACCCGTGAACAGAAATTGGCCACCGCTTTCAATCGAAATCACCCAATGACCGCCGAGGGAGGGGCTATCGAAGAAGAGTTTCGGTTAAACTATGTTTGGGACCGTACCGAGACGGTGGGTACCGCCATCTTAGGACTCACCATTGCCTGCGCCAGATGCCATGACCATAAGTTCGATCCCATATCCCAAAAGGACTATTTTCAAATGACCGCGTTCTTCAATAATGTGAAAGAATTGGGTATGACGGGTGATGATGGGAATTATGGCCCAATGCTCCCCATGCCAGATGCCGAGGTAACAACTCAGTTGGATACGCTCAAGAACCGTATCACCAAGAAAAACCGTGCCCTGCAGTTGACCAAAAAGGAGCTAAAGAATCTTGATACGTATATTAAAAAATTGCCGGGAGATTTCAAACAAAAGGGATTGTTAGGGCACTATCCTCTGGAAAAGGGAATCGAAAGAACCGGCAAGACAAAAGGGTATTTTGTTGATGGCAATACCAAAGCTACTACCCGAGGGACCCCAAAAATCGTGAGAGGAAAAAAAGGGAACGCCTTTACGTTTAATGGAGAGTACGATGAGTTATACTTAGGCAATATTCCCAATTTTGAATGGACGGATTCCTTCTCTGCCAGCCTGTGGGCAAATACGACCAAACGAACCGCCGGGGAAACACAAACACTGCTGGGAACCGCAGGCGAGAAAAACAATTTTTGGAGGGGATGGGATTTTTATCTCGATAGTTTGAATCATGTAAATGCCCGTTTGATTCATTCCCTTCCCCATAACTATATTCACCTACGATCCAAAGACTCTATTAAAACGAATGAATGGAAACACCTCGCTTTCACTTACGACGGGTCGGGAAAAGCCGATGGTCTCACCCTTTATATCGACGGTAAAAAGGCAGCAACGGAAAAACCCTATGACCGCCTTTATAAATCGATCAAAACCGTTACCAGTGCCACGCATATTGTCTCTGAAAGATGGGTTCGTGTTGCCAAAAGCTACCGGTCCTTTACCGGGGAAAATGGGATTTTCTTGGGAGCACTCGATGATATTTACTTGCATAATAGGGTTTTGACCCCTCTGGAAATATTATACTTGGCGAAGGAAGATGACTTTCCAGAAATTCCGGACAATCGCTTGGCCGCCGATTATTGGGTAAATCAATCCCCCAAGGTACGCGCTCTTGAAAACGACCTCAAAAAAACGCGAAACGAATGGCTCTCTAAAATGGCTCCGGTCATGGAGGTGATGGTCATGGAGGAAATGCCTTCGAAACGCACTGCATACGCCTATAATCGCGGCGATTATGAGCAGCCAATCTATGAAGTGACCGCGAATACCCCTGAAGTGCTACCAACTTTTTTGGAAGCCTACCCAAAAAACCGGTTGGGACTGTCCCAATGGATTTTTTCAGATGAAAACCCTTTGACCGCTCGTGTGGCGGTCAACCGCTACTGGCAGATGCTTTTTGGAAACGGGCTGGTGACCACCCCACAAGACTTTGGAGTACAAGGTTCCTTGCCTACCCACCCTCAATTGATCGATTGGTTGGCAGTTGATTTTGTAGAAAGCGGTTGGGATGTAAAGGCCCTGCTAAAAAAAATGGTGTTATCCCATACCTATCGACAAGCATCCGAGGCATCCCCAGAAATGCGCGAGAAAGATCCGACCAATCGCTTTCTGGCCCGAAGCAATAGCTACCGCTTGCCCGCAGAAATGATTCGCGACAATGCCTTGGCCGCAAGTGGCCTTCTTGTACAACAGGTGGGCGGGAAAAGTGTGAAGCCCTACCAACCTGGCAAGCTGTGGATCGAAAAAAATAGTTTCTCCCATAAGCTGTTGAACTACAAAGAATCACAAGGCGATAGTCTGTATCGCAGGGGCCTTTATACTTTTATTAGACGCACTTCCCCGCATCCGGCTATGACAGCTTTTGACACGCCTTCGAGGGAAGTCTGTATTGTAAAAAGAGAGAATACCAACACCCCGCTACAGGCATTGGTACTGCTTAACGACACCCAATTTGTCGAAGCATCGCGGGTATTGGCCGAACGCATGCAAAAAGAAGGCGGCAATGGCCTGGAGGAACAAATTGCCTATGGCTTTCGTTTGGCCATTAGCAGATCGCCCAAGAAGGAAGAGGTAGGCATTTTAAAACAATTGTTCGATACGCAATCGAAACGCTTTCAGACAAACCCCAAAGAGGCCACGGAACTTTTAAGCGTGGGTAAAAAACCAATAGACAGGGCATTGAACAAATCAAGGACGGCCGCTCTGACCATTGTGGCCAATACCATATTGAACCATGATGAAACCTATATGAAACGATAAAAAAACCACAAATTCAAGTGGCAAATCCAAATACAAAAGCTTTGAAAACTAGTATCAAAATAAAGAAGAGTTCATTGTATAACAATCTATTGTACTCCCTTTTTATGATCGCTATTGGTGTATTTACATTTTTAAATGAAAATGGTAATCATTGGACGAATTATGTGTGGTTTATTCTCGGAGCACTAGCATTGACACGTTACTTTTTTGAGAGAAATAAAGGATTGCTGACTATAGACCATAAATGGCTAAAGCAACACGATTTGTTTTTTCCAAAAAGAATAAAACTTCATGAAATCATAAAAATAGCTAAAAACAATTCTGGCTATGTTCTAAAAACCAAAGACACCAAACTACGCATTTATACCCATAATATTGAAAAAGACTCGTTAAAGGAGCTGCATCAAATACTAGAAAAACTAACCATCTCCATAACCTAAATACATGTGTAATCATAGCAACAAGAATTACTCAAGACGCGACTTTTTGACCAAGACCTCCCTTGGAATGGGTGCCTTGTCAATGGCATCAATGCTCGACCCTATGGGACTCTTTGCCAAGGAGAAGCCCTTGATTCATTTGCCCAATTCAGGTGGTGGGGCCTTGGGAACCCCACACTTCCCGGCAAAGGTAAAAAGGGTCATTTACCTCTTTCAAAGTGGCGCTCCTTCCCAATTAGATCTTTTTGATTACAAGCCCCTCCTAAATAAAATGAACGGGCAAGACCTACCCGAGAGTGTACAACAAGGACAGCGACTTACGGGGATGTCGGCAGGACAAGCCAGTCTTCCCATCGCGGGTAGTATTTTTGATTTTAAACAACATGGAGAGAGCGGCGCTTGGATGAGTAATCTCATGCCCCATACCGCTAAGATCGTAGACGAGCTCTGTTTTATAAAATCGATGTATACCGAGGCCATTAACCATGACCCTGCCGTGACCTTTTTACAAACAGGCTCCCAATTACCGGGCCGCCCATCGATCGGTTCATGGGTAAGCTACGGCTTGGGTACCGACAATAAAAATCTGCCTGAATTTGTGGTCCTGGTCACGAAAGACAAATATGGCCAGCCGCTCTATTCCCGTTCTTGGGGCAACGGCTTTTTGCCTTCCCAACATCAGGGAGTGCAGTTCCGCGCGGGCAAAGATCCTGTTCTGTACCTGACCAACCCACCGGGAATCGATGGGACCAGCAGAAGGGAACAATTGGATCATTTGCAACAATTGGAAAAAATCAACCATCAAGATGTGGGGGATCCGGAAATCCTGGCACGAATGGCGCAGTACGAAATGGCCTTCCGTATGCAGACCTCCGTACCTGAGATTATGGACACCAGTGATGAGTCTGATTATATTTATGACATGTATGGCGAGGACAGCAAAAAACCTGGCACCTTTGCCGCTAACTGTATTCTTGCCAGGAGGCTTGCCGAACGAGATGTAAAGTTCATTCAACTGTACCATCAAGGATGGGACCAACATGGGGATCTGCCCAACGCCATTAAAGTGCAATGCAAAGAAACCGACCAGGCCACTGCGGCCCTGATTACCGATTTGAAACAACGTGGGATGTTAGAAGACACCTTGGTAATCTGGGGAGGGGAGTTTGGTCGTACCAATTATTCCCAAGGACAGTTAACACCTGAGAGCTTCGGGAGAGATCACCATCCAAAATGTTTTACGATTTTCATGGCCGGTGCGGGTATCAAAAAGGGCTTCACCTTCGGCGCAACGGACGAGTTTGGCTACAATGTTGCCCAAAACCCGGTGCATGTGCACGATTTTCAAGCGACCTTGATGCATTTACTCGGGGTAGACCATGAACGCCTCAACTTTAAATTTCAAGGACGACGCTATCGCCTCACCGATGTACATGGCAAAGTGGTCAACGATATTTTAGCATAGCGTTTTAACAATCCGTATAGTAAAGATTAGTAGCAACGAACAACACATGAAAAAGAAAACCAATCTACGCAGAAATTTTATTAAAAAAACAACCATTGCCGCTGGTGCAGGGCTCATAGCGCCGAGCGTCACTTTTGGCATATCACATTCGAACAAATATATGAAGGAAACAGTAGGACACGGCGATTTTAAATATACCGTAGACAAAGAGTGGGGCGTACAAGACCCTTCTAAAACACCTATAAACGATTGCCATGAAATGGTACTCGATAGCAAAGGTCGCATCCTAATGACCACGACAGGAGAAAACAATCATAACATTATCGTATATGATCGTTCTGGCAAGGTCTTGGATTCATGGGGGACCAAATTCCCGGGCGCTCACGGCCTATCGATTACGGGTGAAGGAAATGACCAATACCTCTTTATTACGGATCCTGATTCCCACAAGGTTTGGAAAACCACGATGGATGGTCGCGTCTTACATACTTTTGAACGTCCAAGGGAAGTGTCGGGTTATGCAAGCGATGATCAATTCAAGCCTACAGAAACAGCTATCATGCCCAATGGGGATATCTACATTGCAGACGGCTACGGTGAGAACTACATTATACAATACAACGCCCAAGGAGAGTACATTCGCCATTTTGGGGGCAAGGGAGAAGCAGATGGTGAATTCAACTGTTGCCACGGCATCACGCTGGACACCCGAGACAAAGAAAACCCCTCTCTTTTAATTACCTCTAGGGGCAATCAACGCTTTAAGCGATTTACCTTGGATGGCAATCACCTCGAAACAATTTCCCTGCCAGGCTGCTCGGTATGCCGCCCCGCCATTCATGGGGAGCATCTATATTTTGCCGTCATCGTTACGGAAACCTGGGATAGTTACGACGGAATGCTCGCCGTTTTGGATAAAAACAATAAAGTAGTATCACTGCCCGGTGGTAGCACCCCAACCTATTCAGAAGGTTCCCTTGTAGCCCCAAAATATGATGGGAAGACCTTTCGAAATCCGCATGATGTGTTGGTCGATGCCGATGAAAATCTTTATGTACCGCAATGGGCCTCGGGAAAAACCTATCCGATAAAATTAAACCGTATTTAAATGAACGTACCAATCTGGATACCATGATCGCATTGGATTTCAGCACTTTTATGGGGCGTTTTCACCCAATTTTGGTTCACTTACCAATCGGTTTTTTGGTATTGGCCATATTGCTAGAATGGTATGAACACTTCAAAAAAACAACCTCAAAAAGTAAATTGATTCCATTTGCTTGGTTGTTGGGAGCAATCAGCGCCGCAGCGGCCGCATCATCCGGTTGGCTTCTTGGTGAGACAGGGTTGTATACGGAAGAAGGCCTTTTCACCCACCGATGGCTTGGTATTGCGGTGGTCATTGTTGCTTTTATAGGCTGGTGGCTCAAAAAATCACCGGACAACTATTCGAACAAACTTCAAAATGGTTTCAATATATTGCTTTTAGGGATGCTACTTTTTGAAGGACATAAAGGAGGGAACCTTACCCATGGGGAAGACTATCTTATTGAATATGCTCCGAACGCCATACAAAAACTAGCAGGGGCCAGTGACACCAAAGACAGTTTGTACGCATTTAAAAGTATCGACTCAGTGAACGTGTACGCCCATTTGATAGCACCCATTTTCGAAGCAAAGTGCGTAGCATGCCATAATTCGGAAGTGCAAAGAGGCGGTTTGAACATGGCACTTCCCGACGGTTTGGCGATGGGAGGGGAAAACGGCCCCATATTGGCCAAAGGCAATCCTACAGAAAGCACCCTATTCAATAGAATTACCTTACCACAACGAAATATCAAATTTATGCCTCCTAGTGGAGAGGCCATGACCTATGATGAAATTAAACTGGTGGAATGGTGGATTCAAGAAGGTGCTTCCTTCAATGATAGCCTTCCCGGCTTTCAGTTAAATGATGCCATGAAATCGGTACTGCTCAGAAAATATGGGCTCGATACCAAACCAAAACCTTGGTATGAAATGGTTTCCTTGGAACCCTTGGAGGAAGGTATACTAAAGGCATTGGAAGAAGCGGGCTTTGTCATAAAAGAACTTGGGGATACGAATCATTTACTGGATGTCAAATTCAGCGGGCAACCATTGACCAGAGAAAAACTCGTACTACTCGAAAAGGCCGCCTCCCACATCACGTGGTTATCGATGGCCGGAAGTGATGTAAAGGATGAGTGGCTTTCAAGCCTTGGAATACTAAAAAACCTGACCCGCTTGCAGCTGGAAAAAACTGAAATTACTGATGCTGGGATTGGTCATCTAACAGGTTTAAAACATTTAGAAGCCTTGAATTTATATGGCACGAAAGTAACGGATGCTTGTCTTCAAGATATTCAAAAGCTAAAGACGTTGCGACGTGTTTATGTGTGGGGTACCAAGGTGACCCCAGAGGCTGCAAAAAAGCTTCAGGAAGAATACCGTGATTTTGAATTAGTGCTAGGGGCCAATTAGTGTTGCCGACCAAAACAATCTTGTCTTATAAAGTATGTTAATCAAACACTGTCATATCAATGAGTTATTCTTTTGACAATATCAAGGTTTGCACATTGTTTTGGCCATTGGTAGATTTCCACTTTTGTTGTTTGTTCTTGTTTTCTAAGTATATCCATGTTTTTGTAATCTCACTATCTGCTCCCTCAATGGTAATGTAATTATCGGTAGTAGACCAAGTAAAAGGTGTAGAATCAGATTGTCGTATACCCAAAACAGTATAGTTCAGCCGTTTTTGCCCAGTTTGATCGACATTAAAGGTCATTGTACCAATATTACTTAAGGTAGTTCTTTGTTCGCCCGGTGTTACGCGTTCATATTGGTCTACGTTCCAAGTGCCTACCAACTTTGGAGAGCATGAAAAAAATAGCAATAAACCAAATGAAACAACTAATCCCATTCTTCCATTTTTCTGAATAACCGTTCTCATAACAGTAGTCGTTTTTATTTTTAAAGTTTTCATCATATCTATTTTTAAAATTGTCTAAACTGTATAGTGCCTACCCAATGCAAAAGTTAAATACCTGCACCAACCAACGAACAAGCCAGCGGAAGCTTCTCCAAAAAATTTAGTAAACCGTTGGGTTGGTGAAGAAGCATGCGGAAACGATGATTGTTAGCACTCACAATATTAGAAAGGTAACAATAACCCATGCCCCAACTTTTGTCTTGCTATTTTTTTGAAAAATGGAACTTGTTGTTCCCTCTTCCCTCTCTTTTATGAATTGTGCGTTTTCTTGTCCTTGTTTCATAGTCTTTCTTAATTACTATTTTTTTATGTAAACAGTCTTTTTATTGGTAAAGGTCAGCATTCCTTCTAAAGATAATTCTCTACCGTATCCTGAGTTTTTAGTTCCTCCGAAAGGAAGTTGTGGATTAGATAGAACCTTTTCGTTCACAAAAAAAGCCCCATCCGGAATTTGCCCTATTACCATTCTTGCCTGCCGAAGATTTTGTGTAAACAACATGGTTCCCAAACCATATTTGGAGTTAGCGGCCAAATCTATGGCTGCTTGTCTATTTGGTACTTTACATACTGCGGCAACCGGCCCAAAAGTTTCTTCTGTGAAGACCGGCATATCCGTGGTTACTTCAGTAAGTATGGTAGGTTGAAAAAAAGTGCCGTCCCTCTTATTACCAATTACTACTTTAGCTCCCATTGCAATGGATGTATCGATTTGATGTTGCAAGTTCGTTACAAGATCCTGTTTTGCCATCACACTGATATCTGTTTCCAAGTCAGTGGGATCACCAATCCGAAGTGCTTTTATTCTCTCGGTAAACATCTCAAGAAAAGTTTCATAAATAGCTTCTACAACTACGAATCTTTTTGCTGCGATACAACTTTGTCCGTTGTTCTGCATACGTGCATATACCATGCTATCAACATGTCTTTTGAGATCCGCATCCTCCCATACCACACAGGCATTGTTACCACCAAGTTCCATCACCGTTTTTTTCAAACTTTCACCCGCTAGTTTACCCAGCTGGCAACCTGTCTTTGCGCTACCGGTAAAAGACACACCTTTAATGATGTCGTCTCTTATTACATTCTTTATTTGTTGGTGATCGGCACGAAGTACCTGAAAACACCCACGTGGAAAACCGGCCTCAATGAAAAGCCTTTCCATTATAAGTGCGCTCCCCATTACATTTTCGGCATGTTTTAAAATCACGACATTTCCTGCGATAATAGTGGGCACAGCAAAACGTATCACTTGCCAAAACGGATAATTCCATGGCATAATTCCCAAAATCGTACCTAGCGGATCGTGACTTATGAAGCTCTCAGCATTGATAGAAGTAATAACAGCATCCGCTAAGAATTGAGATGAATTCTTTATATAAAAATCACACACCGTCACACATTTCTCTATTTCGGATAAGCTTTGCTTTATCGGTTTGCCCATTTCATCAGTTATAAGCTTGGCCAATGTTGTCTTGCTCTTTCCCAATAGAGTTGCAAGGTTCTTTAACATGACACACCGTTCCTCAATCTTGGTGACCGACCAAACCGGCTCGGTAAGGGAGGCAGTCTGCAAACAACTCAGCACCTCAGCATCGGTGGCATATTCATACTCTTTTAGGACGGTTCCCGTGAATGGGTTTACCGTTTGTATTTTTTTCATATGTTCTATTTCTTGGTGTAAAATTAAAGATAGAACTAGGTTTACCTTAGTTCATTTCATTTGGATTTTAACCCGTTCAAGAGAGGTCAATAGGTCAAGGATATTAGGTTTTGAGTTAAACCCAACCACGTATTCAACTTATTTTTGAATTGAATTTAATAATCTAAAAACAGTATATGAGTAATAATGCAAACACAGTATTAGGAGTCGTCGCAGGAACAGCTATCGGAGCCCTTGTCGGTATTTTATTTGCTCCAGACAAAGGAAGTAATACACGAAAAAAAATAGCCGACCAAGCGGTGGCCGCCCAGGAAACGTTACAAGAAACAGCCATGGAATTGAAAGACAAAGTATCGGAGTCCGTATCATCTCAAAAAGAAAATTTGGGTGCCCGGGTAGAGCAAATTGTTTCTGATGTCAGTTACAAAACGGAAGACGTCATCACCACTTTGGAGGCTAAGTTAAAAGAGTTAAAAGCTCGTAACAAACAACTTCAAAAAAGATAATGCGTCTTTTACAAGACATAGAAACCCAGAGTAAGAATGCTGTTCAATCCGGGGAGCAACTACTAAAGGCCAAAAAAAAATATTACGAGTTAAAAATTTTCAAACAGCTGGTTATATTCTCGAGTAATGCACTCAAGATTTTTTTAATCGGTAGCTTCTCCCTTTTGGGGTTACTATTTTTAACAACTTCTTTGGCATTCTTCCTCTCCGAACTATTTCAAAGTTCGGTTTTGGGATTTCTGACCACAGGGATTACCCTTCTCGCTCTAGGAGGTCTCTTATTCTTATTACGGAGAAAACTAGAGCGTCACGTTATTCAAAAATTAAGTGAAACTTTCTTTGACGAGCAATGAGTAGGTATAATAGTATTGAGGAAATAAACCGAGATCTAAAAAAACTAAAACTGCAACAAGCAATTGCGAGTGAAGAGCTAAAAAATGTTCAATATCAATTGAAAAAAGACTTACGTCCAATGAGGTTATTGTTGGACGCTTTTAGCTCAGTAAAAAAATATGGTATACTTTTTCTCATTAAGAAACTAATCCGGTAAAAAGAACTTGGCTTTGCAGTAGGGTTTTTGGAGAATTAACCGTATCGTAAATAAATTACTTTTTTCTTACGGAATAGGCATCCGTTGTGAAAGAAAATCCTTTGTTACCGTTATGCCCTATCATCACCGCTTGTACCAATGGCCGTACGTCTGACTGTTTTGCGCTTAAAACCACAATGAAATTAGCTCCAGAACCGCCTATATCATTCTCCCGCTCAATAACATAATTAACAGTGGCCATCGGTCGTAAACTGATGGGTTTGTTTAAAAAATTCTTAACCAAATTTCCCTCTGTGTCATAGTAATCAATTGTTGAAACATACAACGAATCGCTAAAACTGGTGTTTCGTATGCTCAAAGTAGCGGCCAGTAAACTTTTTTGATTTGCCACATCTACGTATATATCGCTATAAATAGGAACATACAAGGTGTCATTAAACTCAATATCGCCCTTTATGATGGGAGTTTCCAACTCTAAAGACTCTAATTCATCTTGGCCCGTTACGGTGCGGTTCGGTTTATTATCAACGCATGAAACAAGGGTTATACTTAACACAAGGATAAACGTAAATAACTTCATTTTTTGTTTTTGGTGTTTTGAGAAGGTCTCGGTGTTTTTAGAACCAGTATTTAGACTTTCTTATTCGTATGTTCATGCCATTGCAGCGCCTAACACATTTTCTTGATACTCTCTTGGACTAATACCAAACTTTCGTTTAAATATTTTGGAGAAATAACTTCTGCTACTAAAACCTATAGCATATACAATTTCGGAAATATTCATATCGGTTGTATTTAAATAGTCGCGGGCCTGTTCCAGACGCACATGTCGTATGTATTCCGTCACTGTTCGCGCGTACAGAGCCTTAAAACCTTCTTGTAATTTGGCTTGTGAAAGTCCAGATTGGATCGAAAGCATCTCAACCGAAAAGTCTTTGGAGACATCTTTCAGAATCAACTTTGCCATTTTCCGAACAATTTTAAGTTCACGATTCAAAAGACTTGTGACCGGGCGCTTATCCAATACTACTTTGTCGTGGTCTTGAATGTGCATCGCCAAGATTTCGTAAACCAGTCCTTCGATTTGCATTACGCGGATCATCCCTTTAGATTTTACCTTTCTCAATGCCCCTATTTTGTCAGCTAGTTTTAAATCATACGTGCCATAAAAAGCATAAGCACGATCGTGATCTGTGTCCAAGAAAACTTCGTATAGCTTGCGGTTCAGCTCATCAACGTTGTTTAAACGTTTTTTCAAAAATTGTTTACGACTAATTTGAATGACATTGATCGCCAGTTTTTCCAATTTGGGGAAATAACCAAAATTATAACCTCCATCCCTACTGGTAATAATAACGGATTGAAACTGTTCTAACATTTTTATCTGCGATTCATCTTGATATCCAAAACGATGTTTGCAATACCCCTCCAGACAATAGGCAAAATGAATCGGATTGTACTCCGAAGCATCCATTTGCAAGATTACCTCATCCATAAAAGTAATATCGTATTCAAGCAAACTTACACCCCAGTCAAAAGTAATGAAACGAATAGTGCCCTTGGCATTTCCGTTATCCACACTTAATGTATGTTCTCCCCATCGCTCGTTGATGGTTCCCCCAATAACTTCTTGAATCTGCCTTACAGTACCCGCGGTACTTTCAGCATCAACTACTATTTCGATCATTGCGTTCTTGTTAACTACCCCTGTTAGGGTCCCTCTCAAATATACTAATTAATGCTTTTAAGAAAGTACAACGTTTAAATTGATTTAGTGCTCAAAACCAATTCAATTTTGACCCAAAAAAAACCCGCGAAGGGGTTTTTCAGATTTCATGTATAAACAGTATTCCTGGTTATAAAATCATATCAAATTCCTCTACAATGAAGAAGTCCCGATCTGATTGTGTTTTAAAGGATATACCTTCCCCTATAGCATAATGTATAGTTTTATCACTTACCTTAACAACAAAACCCTTCTCTGTAGCCGTTAATGCAAATGTGTCGGTAAGACCTTTTTGATACCTCAACACCAACACTCGGTCTATGCCTTTTTCGTAATCGCTTTTAATGGTGATTACTTTGGTCACCTCTGTAGGTTTGTTCGTCCTATTCCAATTTTCAGTGTTTTTTTTGTTCCGATCAAATGACGCTTTGTAAAAACGCTGTTCCTGAATTTTAACTTTATAGGGCATTTTACTACCGTTTTTTTCGTAATTCATTGTTTTTACAGTAGTAGCGTTCAACGCTCCCGTAGTGTTTTCAGACTGTGCCGATGTAAACAGGGTAGCTAGTAGAAAAATGATTGGTACGATAGGTGCTCTTTTTTTCATTTTCAATTTATTTTTAATTGTTATACGTTTTTTTATTGTATTAGAAATTCTTCTTTCTGGGCAAGTGTGAGCTGTTGCTTATTGAATTCCAAAGTTCGTATGGGGAATGGAATATTGATATCGTTTTCCTGGAAAGCTTGTCGTATAGCCAATATACCTTGGCTTTTCGCCTCTAATCGATTCTTCGCGTCTGTAGAGTCTACCCAAAAACGGCAAACAAAATTGATGGAACTATCTCCAAATTCTGTGAAATAAACCTCGATTTCAGACCCATCATTTTGGGCATACGTTCCAGCAATTGCATCCTTAACTGTCTTTTGTACCTTATCAAGATCTGACTCATACCCCACTCCACACTTCACAGCAATCCTCATTTTGTTCGTTAGAGAATAGTTTTTTAAAGGACTCTCGATAATTGTTTTGTTGGGGATAATCACAAGGTTATTGTCAAACTCCTTAAGAACCAAGCTATTTAAATTGATATCGACCACTTCACCTGAATATCCAGTAGTTTCTACCCAATTGCCCAATTCGATTTTTTTCCTAAACGACAGCACTATTCCAGACCATAAGTTTGACAAGGTACCCTGAAGGGCAAGTCCGATAACCAGTCCGCTGATACCTGCTCCAGCCAAGATAGTGTTCAAGGCTTTGCTCAAATCCATAGCTCCTAGGGCCAGAAACAATCCTATCAAGACCACTACTATTGAGGCCACCCGTCCAATAAGATTACTAATACTTACCTGTGGAATGCGTATTGCCGCAAGCCGGGTTACCCATTTATTTACTTGTCGGGCAATGACAAAAGAAAGAATCATTACCACAATGGCCACTAGGATATTTGGAAGATGCTCTATAATAGCGGATACCCAGTTCTGAATTTTGGTCGTGATTTCAGCGAAAGAAGTGTTTATTTTATCTAGCATTTTACTTTTTTAATTAGTATGTAATTGAAAGAAAACAATGTTATAGTTAGGCTGTTGCTTCCAACGTGCTATGCTTCAATTGGTCTGTAGTATCTTTTCGCCATGCATCCAACATCCAACTAATTTTTTCAAGCTGTCCTACGTAAGCCCCTATCATATCGAGCGTTCCCTCATCTCCTGCTGTATCAGCAACTGCCATAACGCGGTTCATTTGCTTTAAAATCTCCGCATGATCTCTAAGCGTTTCATCCACCATTTCCACGTCGGTTTTTAGTGAGGAAGTTTCCTTGATTGAGGAGGCTTGTAAATAAGACTTTAGCGTGCTGATCGGATGATAGCGCAACGTTAAAATTCTTTCTGCTATTTCATCAATTTTAACCTTCGCATCATTGTATAGTTCTTCATATTTGCTATGCAGATCAAAGAAATTTCTACCGGTAACATTCCAGTGAAAACCTCTCAATTTCTGGTAATAAATATGATAGTCTGCCAACAAAAGATTTAATTCGGCCACTATTGGTTCAATTTTTTTCTCATTCATATTCAAATAATTCATAAATACATTTTTAGTTTATCGCGGTGTGATTCTCACAACCTCATTATACTGATACAAAGATACTTAGAGCAAGCAGGTAGCCTTTGCTCATATGCGCCGATTGTTAACGGTATCGCCAAGATATATGGAAAACAAGAAAAAGAAACTCCTTAGTGAAGAAGTGGCTTTAGGCCAATGAAGTGGTAAGAAATCTCCCCGACATGCTCGTACTGAATATTTTGTGTTTTCAATTCACCCCATTCAAAATTGCGCTGAATACTATTTTCTGAGTAGGTGTTTATTAAAGTATCGGAAAGTAAAATATATTCATCCAAGGGAACACGATTCTTAAGAAGCCTGTGCGCGACGATCAAGTCTTCGCCATGTAGTTTTATTCTAGACCCAACCTTTACGGGTGCTATCTGAGTTCCGTAGTGTAAAATTATCTTTAGCCCTAAAATTTCCGGTATTCGTGCGGCCGTTTTTGCACCACTGTATTGTTTTTTCAACACATCCATTTGTTTGTAAAACTCTGTATAAAAGTAACGGCATTGGTCTATCAATGCCCGAAAAGAAGGTAGGGATCCTTGTTTATAGAAAAGTACCGCGTCTCCTTCGATTTCAGAAACCTTGAGTCCTATCTCATTTGAATAGATAATGTTATTAAGTAGGCTTGGTATCACCTTTGAACTTAACTCAAAATTACTTTCCCCCATAAACTCGGTAAAACCGCTGATATCTGGTATACATAATAAGGTAGGTTGTTCCGTCATATATAATTGTACTATAATTCAAAAAGTGAATTGTCATTATAAAAAGAGTCGCTTTGAATCATATCACCCCTTTTTTATGCAAGGTAATTTTAAATAATGGGAAGAGATCAATAGTATTACCTTGCTATTTCCCAAAAGTGTTCAACAAAATCTGTCCTAAACCATGATTGAACGGAAAGTGTTATACTCATATAAAATGTTCAAAAACTCTCAGGTAGAAAGTTACCACATTTTTCAGACGTTCTTATCCAACAGTACGTAAAAGAGCAAAACACACATTTGATACAGCACATGTTTAAAAGTAGTTTCTAGTACTTTTAAAGCAATTCATTTAATTCATGGAAACGTGATTTATGAGATAATTGGTTGATTATATGGCCTTGGTAGTAGTGTACTAAGGCCATTCGTATTTGTGATATGAATGAAACAAAGTATCAGACCGATTCTTTTTCTAACAGGAATCCTCCAAACAATAAAAATGCCGTTTCAAAGTTTCGTCCTGTTTATGATATGGGCAATAACTTAACCATTGTATTCCGTAGTAAAAAAAGGGTCTTGACCATCCCTTAAAAGTAAGCGCACCTAACTTCTTACCGCAGCCTAAAAAGAACGTTCGCAAACGTCTACTCTTGAAAAATGAAATGAGTCAATCATTCTTGTGTATGAACAAAGAAGGGTGAAACTGCTCTGCTACATTTGTACCAACAAAGCAAATGATTAAGACCATGACAGAGCAAATTATTGTGATTAGCGCTTTAGCAATATTTCTTAAAGTGATATATGAAATCGCTAAACTGGGCACTGTTAACATAAAAAAGGAACGTGCCATGGAAAACTATAATAAGAAATCGACGAGCGAAAAGATAGCCCCCTTTATAGAAATTCATCTAAACAACCTTCAGGAGTTTGAAAAAAAGCAAGCGGATGGTTCAATAGATAGACTGAAAGATAAAATAGAGAATTTTAAGTATCGGAACCGATTTTATGAGGGTACGCAATAGAATATTACTTAAAATTTCGATGTTAAGCAATAGGCATCCACAAAAACTATTGTTCACTTAAAAACAGTAAAATTATGAGTACAATTAGCAGTAAATTAAATGAATTATTAGAGAAAACCTATGATGCAGAAAAAGGATACAAAAGTGCTGCGAAAAATAGCAGCGACCCTAAATTGGTTACATTCTTTGAAACCAAGTCTGCTGAACGCTATAACTTTGGACATCAGTTAAAATCTGAAATAAAGGCATTTGGCAAAGCGCCAGAGACAAGTGATAGTATTACGGCAAAAGTACACCGAAATTGGATGGACCTAAAAGCTTTTTTCGCCTCTGATGATACAGAAGCCATGTTGGAAGAAGTAATTCGAGGAGAAAAAGCAGCTTTAGAAGAGTATAATGAAGTCCTAGCTGACAAGGCCTTACCACCAACAACATTGGAGGTGCTGATAAGACAACGAGATATTATTCAAAATGGACTTTCGGTAATTTCCAATCTTGAACATGTAAGCTAAAAACCTTATAGTTTATATTACATTAAAAAAAGAAGCCGAAACGGCTTCTTTTTTTGTAAAAGGGAATTCTATATTTCCAGACGCTGCCCTTGATAATTCAAAGAACTCATTTTCTTATACGCTTTAGGGCTGCATCGATACTTTCCCTTAAAAATTTTACAGAAGTAGCTTCTGCTGGTAAAGCCAATAGAGTAAACCACTTCAGATACATTCATCTCAGTAGTACGCAACAAGTATTCTGCCCTCACCAACCTAGCATCCCTTACAAATTCCCCCACCGTCATTTGGTAAATGAATCGGAAACCTTCTTGTAATTTAGCCGCCGAAAGGCCAGATTTACGACAAATCGTATCTATGGAGTGTTGTACTTCTGGGTAATTTTTAATGAAATCGCCTACCTCGGCTATTTCGAGGAGCATTTGTTTCGATAGCTTACATTGCTGCTGTTGACTTATTTCAAGCTCCATTTTAAACTGTTCGATATGCTTTGCCAAAATCAAATGGCAGATACCCTCAAATTGCATTAAGGTTGAAAATTCGTTGGCATATTTAGCATTTCCCAAAAGTTTTATGAGCTCTCCTATTTCTAGGTTCAACCTTCCCAAATGAAAATGGCTTTCGGGTTCTTCAAAGAATTTCAGAAGTTCCAATATCTTTGTATCAAAACCTTCTTTATCTCCTTCAAACCTTTTGATATATTGTTTTTTTTCAAGACGAATCAGGTTTAGAATAAGTGGCTCTTCTTTACGTATCAGCAACTCGCTTACTACCTTTGGTTGCGTCGTAATTACGGCAGTTTGTAATTCCTCCAATTTGGTTATTTCACTCCCGTTCTCAAGACGATGAAAACAACTACCCTGAAAACAATACAGAAAATACATAACATTGTTTTTAAAATTTGCCAAAACAATAGTAATATCCTGTTTCGCTACAATATTAAACTCCATGGCAATAAGGCCATCGTCGAAATAGATGCACCTTACTTCTCCTGTACCCAGCGAAGGAGAAACTTTTAAGACCTGTATACCATTCTCATACGTAACTTTCCCCGAAACATAACGACTTAACCGTTTTAATTCCTGAAAAGCCTTTTTTTTTCGTGTCTTCATTTTTTCATCTAACTACATTCATTCTCAATCAAAGTCAAAATTACCCTATCAACGATGACGAACTTGCCACTATAAATGAATTGTTTAACGTTATCGAGGTAATCAAGTGAAATCATATCGATTGATCAAACATTTAATTTCTAATGGATTACATTTTTATTGATTTGGAACAATAACACATATAGGCATTTTGTTACTTGCGGTTATCTATGTACTACAAACTTTCCAATACGGCCGAGAGAAATCAAATTGAACAATTGTTCAAAATACCTTTCAAATACCCCAACCTTTATCGTCCCGAAATAGTAATAAATGGGTTTATGGAGAGTAGCATTCCAATAATCACAGGGGAAGAACCTGATAAAGTATCTCTGGGGATTTGGGGTATACTTCCAGAAGACTACCGTGATGACTGGAGCGCTTTTCAAAACATGTCGAACACGCTTACCATTGATGAAAAAATGCTTGACGATAGTTCATGGTACAAAACCGCCTTTGAGCGTAGACGCTGTTTAATTATTGTTACGGGTTTTTTCACTACTTTTTTACAAAAAGGAACAATTTACCCCTATTACTTGGGCCGATCAGATGGCGCTCCTTTTTTTCTGGCAGGCATCTACAATAAGCTGAACGATGGTTTCATCACCGCTTCCCTATTGGTCGGTGAAGCTGATAGTTACGTGCAAAAATTCCAAAATTTAACCAAAACCATGCCCGTTGTAGTTCCGGAAAACCACACTCAGTTATGGCTAGACCAATCGATATCACTGGGTGGTTTGAGAGAAATGATGGCCAACCCTTTACCAAATAAATTGAAAGCCAATCCTATTGCCAAAGATTTTTTCAAGAATAACATTTCCTATGACAGCATGCTGACCCCTTTGGACTATTCGGATAATCCAATAGATGAAAATGAGTTATAGTTTTTGTTCTTTTAACTTTTTGCGATAGTCGGTAGGTAGCATACCGTATTCCTCCCAAAAGATTTTAGAGAAATAACTTCTACTTTTTATACCTATATGGTACACAATTTCCGAAACCGATAGTTCCGAATTTTTCAAATAATCCCTAGCAATTTCTAATTTAATTTGACGGATATAGGCATTTACAGACTTGGAGTAAAGTAACTTAAACCCTAGCTGAAGTTTTTTAGGGCTTAGCATTGCATAATCTGACAATTTCTTAATGGTTAAGGTTTCAGAGATACTATCTACAATAAAACCGGCTAACTCGTGCACTTTACGTATATCAGCTTTTGAGAGCGACTCCGGAAGTATTTCTTTCTCCTCAAACTCATGGTGTTCCATTAATTGCAACGCCAATATAAGATACAATCTACCCTCTAGTGACAGCGTCCTAATGATACCACTTTCGTAAACATTTTCAAGTGCTTTTACCTGATCTGCAATCCTTAAACTATAACTACCGGAATGGGCATAAGGAAAACTAGAATCCTCATCCTTAAATACCGACAGTAAGAGATCATTTAAGTAGCTTACATTGTTGTTTCGTTTCTTTAGGAATTCTTTCTTCCTTATTCGAATGAAATTTATCTTCAAGGGTATGTTCGCGGGAAAAATGAACGTCTTTCTGGAAAACCGTTTTGGCGAAAGAATAATATTCTGATAGCGCTCCAAATTCATAGGTTCGCTATTCGCTCCTTCCTGATACTGCAAGGCCCCTTTCGAAATAAAAATAAACTCTATGGGAGATATTTGAGATGTTTTGAATGAAATCTTTGTTGGTTCGTTCAAGACTATATCGCAGTCTAGCAAAGATACTCCCCAATCAAAAGAAATACTTCTGATAGTACCAGTTCCTTTTCCATTGCTGAAATCTAAGGTATTTTCACCCCATTTCTTAGCAAGCGAACCATCCAAACAAGTCACTAGTTGCTTAAATACAACTTCTTCCTTTACACTATTAATAAGTATCTCTTGCATACCTAATCTCCTAACCTACTCATATTTGCAGCGCAAAGAACTTACAATAGGAAACGAACCATTAACAATATCGAAACTTAAATTAACACAAAAGGTGTGTTTTAAAATCAAAAAATATGGTATTAATTTTGAGATTTAATACTGAAAGTCAGATGAAAAAGCTAGGCGGTCTGTGAGGTAGAAGAGGTGCTTTTTCTAACTTTATTGATATACTCCCGAGGACTCATCGCATACTGATTCTTAAAAAGCTTGGAAAAATAGCTCCTTGAATTGATTCCTATACGGTAGGTAATTTGAGTGATGTTTAGATCCGTGGTTTCAATCAGTTCCTTTGCTTTTTCTATTTTCGCATTTCTTATAAAGGTATTCACCGAACTACCATATAAATGTTTAAAACCACTTTGAAGGGTATTTTGATTAAGCCCCACCCTACGGGCAAGGGAGAGAATATTTTCCAAATTCTCCAATTCGGCCTTGATAATTTCTGCTGCTTCCTCTATTTTTTTTACGGTGGTTTGTCTAAGTATTTTGCGCTTGCCGGGACTTGACAAATCATCGAGGTATTGACGTAAACGGTGCGACAATATCTCGTAGACCTTACCCTCTAAAAAGACAGACCTGGTAAAGCCGATGAGTTCGCATTCTATAATTTCCTCGATTGCCCTAGAAATATCCAAACTATAGTGACTCTTGTGATAAAAAAGATTGATTCCATTTACATCGCGAAAAAGTTGCTCCAAATCAATATTCATAGAAGGTAAAAAATCTTCTATTTTTTCTTCAAAAACCTTACGGTTAATTTCAAGATTAAAGATACATATCGGGGTGTTGGCAGGTAAATTGAGAATGGTATTATTCCTAGTATTCGCAGAAATGATAGCACTCTCTAGATGATGAATGTCCATAGGTTCCTCTTTGCCTGAAAATCGATGGCCAATCGTTGATTCCCTATTAAAAATCATTCGAAGGGGTTGTATCGTTGACCGGCTTAACTCGATAGATAGTGGTTCCTCAAGCTGAAAATCTATATCAAGTATGCCAACACCGTGTGAGAACAACGTTGCTTTTACATACCCTCGACCACTACTTTCAGGAATATCAAAGCACAACTCGTTATTTTCTTCATCACATTTGGCAGCAAAATTTTTTGCTAGACCTAGAATTAGTTCTCTAACATCAAAATCTTTTAAATCGGCCTTTTCTGACATACAAAACAGTTACTGGCTAAAATACATGTTTCCGATCAATGTAAATTATTTTTTTGCGTAAATCAATATTGCTTTTAAACGTTTCTTCAGTTTAGTTAGCATATGAGGCAACAATATAAACATATGAACCAAAAGCTGCTTGGTGAAATTGGCATCTTTGTAGTAGAAAAAGAGTAATAACCCTTAAAACCAAAAAAACATGTTACGTTGGACAATCACTTTTATCGTATTGGCATTAATTGCAGGAGTGTTGGGATTCGGAGGAATCGCCGCCAGTGCAGCCGGAATCGCAAAAGTATTATTTTTTATTTTCTTAGTACTTTTTGTGATATCCCTTATTACCGGAAGAAAAAAAATAGGATAATTTTAAAAACAATCAAATGAGAAAATTAAAAACATGCATTACCACCTTATTCATTACACTTTTTATACTGACCTCCATGAGCTGTAGAGAAAAAACTACCAGTGAAAAAATAGAGGATGGTGTTGAGGAAGTAGGGGAAGAACTAGAGGACGCGGGAGACGAGCTAAAAGACGGCGCGGAGGACATCAAAAATGAAGTTGAAGATGCCGTAGATGATAACTAGAAACCATAATAAAGCAGGTCTAGGCCTGCTTTCTTGATTCTTATTAAAATGATACAACTCTTTAAAGCAAAAAAAACAAAACGAGCCAAAGTAAAATCGGCAGTAAAAATAGGTGGAATTCTATTCTGCGTAGGAATGCTACTTTTAGTATTGATCATCATTCGAATACATATCGGTTTTTAGTCTCTCTCTACCTAAACACCATTGGCCAGTGTTCTAAAATCCCCTCTAATAAAACACTACATCTGTATCTCGATTTTAATTAAACACTTCTAAACAGGGGATAATAGCTACCTTTAACCCAATGAAAACAACCATATTCTTCGCCTACATATCGGTTACTATATGGGCCATTTGTAGCGTGATTTTTCATGGATCTCGACCAAGTAGATCGCTGAGCTGGGTGCTATGTGTTTTGCTATTTCCTTTTCTAGGCCCCCTTCTTTACTATCTTTTTGGTGTAAATAGAAGGAAGTTTAAATTTTACAAACTAAGAGAAAACTATAAAAGACAATTATACGATAAGCAACATACCGTTCCCAAATCTAGATGGAAAAAAGGCAGCGTGAAACAATCAAGATCAAAGAGGCTATCCTTGATGTTGGCAAACAGTACGAACCATGAAGCATTTGAAGGAAATGATCTAACGGTAATGCATTCGGGAGCAACGGCGTTCGAAACAATCTTTGAAGCCTTGGACAAGGCACAAAAATTTATTCACATTCAATACTACCTTTTTGAAAAAGGATTTTTGCAAGATACTTTTTATGATTTGTTACAGAAAAAAGTTTCGGAAGGCATAGAAGTGCGAATGCTTTATGATTCTTACGGCAGCATGGCATTCCGTGGTAAACTAAAAAGGCGATTTAGCGATATCGGCGTTGAAATCTACGCCATGATGCCATTGCGAATAGGAAGCTTGCTGTATACACTAAATTACAGAAATCATCGTAAGATTATCGTTGTCGACGGCACAGTTGGTTTTATTGGTGGAATGAATGTTTCAGACTTATACGTATCCGAGAAAGGGGAATTGGGCAAATGGCAAGATGTACACCTCAAAATCGCAGGTCCTTCGGTAAACAGCCTACATCGTATTTTTATTAAAGACTTTCATTTTGCAAGCAAAAAGCCCCCATTGTTGCAAACGACATATCTTCCCGAAATAAGTAAAAAGGGCAATATCACATTACAGTTAATACCAAGTGGGCCCGACTCCGACCAACCCGCTATTTTTCATCAATACATCAGCATGATACACAGCGCAAAAAAATCAGTGCGAATTGCAAATCCTTATTTTATTCCGGGGCCCTCTGTTTTGGCCGCAATAAAAATAGCTGCATTGGGCGGAGTAAAGGTAAAACTACTGGTACCAGGCGAATCTGATTCTTTTCTGGCCAAATATAGCATGCTTTCCAATTTTGGGGATTTGTTAAAGGTAGGCGTGGAAATTTACGTTCGAGACGATTTTTCACATAGTAAAGTGATTTTAATGGATTCTGTGGTTGCATCCGTTGGCACCGGTAATTTTGACCACAGAAGTTTTGAGCACAATTTTGAGACCAATGCCTTAGTCTACGACCATATAATCACACAAAATCTTTGCGAGGTGTTTGATGAGGCCTGTGGAAAGGCCAAACTTCTAGATGCGAACGACTACTCAAAAAGGTCTCGAGTTGAAATCTTTAAAGAACGACTAGCTCGATTTTTTAGCCCGCTGTTATAACTTATATACTATTTATTGTTCTAGTTAATATCCATGACCATTACATCTTTAAAACATCATGCACCCGAAAGTATTCGAAATGAGGCGTTAGCGGCATTGCGTTATTATCCCAGTTTGGTAACGACCCCTATAGAATTCAAATTCAAAAGGAGGCTCCGTAAATCAATCATGAAAGCCCAACCATTATGGAAGAGCATTTTTATGAGTCGAAAAAAGCGGGCTTATGTAATTTTGGTTAGTGAGTCCTTTAAAATTGGTGATGAATTATTTATGACCAAAAATCTGGCTTCCGATATTCTAATTGGCTGGTTCGGTCACGAACTGGGTCACATAAAGGATTACCAGCAGCGAAACGGATTCAACCTTTTGGGTTTTGGTTTACGTTACTTATTATCAAAAAAGTTTATAAGACATGCGGAACAAACAGCGGATAGTTTTGCTGTTTCCAGGGGTATGGCTTCTTATATCCTTAGCGCAAAGGAGTTCATATTACATCAAGCGAGCATTGATGATAAATACCGCAGCAGAATAAAAGAACTATATCTATCACCAGACGAAATTTTGCTGTTGGCAAAGGAACTTGAAGAGGAAAGTTAAGTGCTTTCGTTTTGAAATCGCTTCACAAATTTTTCCCATCCTTCAAACTTTTCTTCACTCATAACACGCTCCATTTTCACCTGTCCTCCTTTTTTCTTGCTTGCTGCACTCCACTCATGAAAAATTTCAGGGTCAACGATACGAACTTTTACCCCCTTTAGCGCCTTAGACCTGGCCACGCGATAATTTTTGTTTGCTTTTTTTAGAAAAACATCAAGGGTTTCGGCAATTTCATGGTCGGCAACCTGCTCGGTTCCGAGATACCATGTATGGTAAAAACCATCTTCATACTTTTTGGCACAAAGAGTGTATTCCGGTATTTGAATTTTATACCTTTCCTCTAAATGCCCCACTCCATCGTTCAATTTGTTGACCGATAACTGAGAACCAACAGTATTAAGGAAAAATTTTGTACGTCCCGTAATCTTTATTTCTGCCCTTTCCACATTGGTGAATTCAACAGTGTCTCCAATCATATAGCGCCAAGCCCCAGCAACGGTACTCAATACCAACACATAGTCTTGTCCGAGTCTTACTTCATCTAAACCTACACTCTTCGCCGTCTGGGCCAAGCTACCATCTTCCTTGATTGCCTCGGTTTCAAAGGGTATAAATTCAAAATAGATACCATTGTCAGTAACCAATTGCATGGCATTCGTTTCTGGTCTACTCTGAAATGCGATAAATCCTTCTGAAGCCAAATAAGTGTCTATTATGGTCATAGGCTTCCCCATAAGGGCATTGAAGCTTTTCTCATAAGGTCCGAAAGCCACTCCCCCGGAAGTAAAGACCCGAAGGTTCGGCCATATTTCGTGAATGTGATTTAGCTTGTGGGCCCTAATAACTTCTTTCAACATTAATTCCATCCATGATGGAATACCGCTTAAGGCTCCAATATCCCAACTAGGAGCTTGAGCGACTATTTTGGTCACCCGTTCATCCCAATCATCAATTTCTGCGATATCCTGCCCTGGCTTGTAGTAACCACGAAACCATGACGGTATATTGCTGGCGCTAATTCCGCTAATTTCTCCTTCTAGATGTCCCTTCCGTTGGGTTAAGTCGGTTGAACTTCCTAACATCAATATACCTTTTTCAAAAAAATCTGCCGGCAGGTCAAAATTTTTCAAAGCCAGAACCTGTTGTACCCCTGCATTTTGAATTGATTTAATCATTGCATCGGTAACAGGGATTCGCTTACTTGTTTTCCCAGTGGTTCCAGAGCTAAGGGCATAATAATCGGGATACCCGGGCCAAGTGACGTTTTCTAAATTTTCTTGGTGTTGTTTGCTCCACCACTGTTTGTTGATTCGATAATAGTCAAAAAAAGGAACCGTAGCGGCGAACGTTCGCGCCGTATCATCTGCGTTTAAAATGGCATTAAAGTCA
Organism: uncultured Flavobacteriaceae bacterium; assembly: GCA_947500385.1. Classification (GTDB taxonomy): domain Bacteria; phylum Bacteroidota; class Bacteroidia; order Flavobacteriales; family Flavobacteriaceae; genus Pelagihabitans. The sequence goes on from CANMSA010000021.1 coordinate 26,525, forward strand.
TACTGTTTGCCAAAAGCTGTTGTGGTAGCCTCTTTCAACAATTCGTTTAAAACCTGTTTTTGTTCTTCCACAGGGTTACGTTCATTGGTTACTAGATCCACTGCCTGCAACACTCCCTTTACTAAATTTCCCAAGATTGTCATTGATTGTATTTTATTTGTTTTTGACAGCATGAAATTACTTCGAAGTATTCATCCCATACTCCATTACTGTTTTGCCAAACGCACTTGACTTGCCCTTAAACGTTGTTAGGAGTTTCGTACACTTTTAGAAAACTAAGCACTGTAATTGCACTACAACGCATTTCAACAAACGACTTGCCCGAGCGTCTGTAACTACCATTAAAGCAGATAGAAGCATTAGAGAGTTTGAGTTGTATTCTACGACTTTTGCACTTTTTCATAAAAATCACCTTGACAACCGTTATACCATACCATAACTACTATCTGCCCCTTACATGATTCTCAAAAATTCTAGTGTCCGCTACTTTTTTCTTTTTTGGTATACTTTTTATCTTTTTTTACGGTTCCCTTATTTTTTCTTTTCTCTTTTTTCGTTTTATGTTCATCTCCAGCAGGACCATTTACTTCAAATACATCTGACATATTTTATATTTTTTTAATTAATCGAAAGTACCGTCTTTCAACAGCTTGTATTGACGTATACCATAGGTTTTATAGCTCATATGATTTTTGGTCGAGTATGACCAATGAGGTTGGAAATGTGAAATTAAGACTGAACTACTGTCTAAAAATTCTCTTTCAAAATACTACCTTGCCAAAAATCTATAGCATGTTCCCAAAAAAATGTGTCTTTAAAGTTCTTTTCTTTTGCGTGTCGTTGGTTTTCACAGTTTTTGGTAATGGACAAAAAATTAAGGCAGTGAAGGGAAGTTTTGCCATCGACAGGAAACATAAAATTATTATCTGGCATGCAACGCATTCTGTGGGCCAGAAGTGGGAACCGCTCCTGTTAAAAATTCGTTTTGATAAAATATATAGGTTTAAAGATGGTGTGAAATCGTTTTCATTCGATCAGCGATATCTCGTTGTAAGAAAGGGACAGGAATTTTCGTTGTTCATTTCGAAATTCCCGCTGGTTCAGATAGAAGTAGATACAGTTTTAAATAATAATACCAAGGTCCTCGGAAAATATTCCTATTTAAATGGAAACACATTTATTCAAAATGGGGTAGGACTGGAACATAGAGGAAACCTATCCTTAACCTACCCAAAAAAAACATATGATTTAGAGTTTTGGAAAGACAGCATCGTCCAAAAGTCAAAAGATGTACGTTTTAAGGACCTACGAAAAGACGATGATTGGATTCTAGACGGACTCTATAATGAACCTTTACGACTGCGATCGACTTTTGCCCTTGCCTTATGGAACAAGATTCAGAAACCTTTATATCAAAAGAGAGAACCCGTGGCAAAAAGTGGGGTTGACGCAGTATTCGTAGAAGTTTTTAAAAACAAACGATATGAGGGTATTTACGCTTTATCGGAATCTGTCGACCGAAAATTGTTAGGGCTACAAAAAAATGAAGGGGATTTTGTTAAGGGTGAACTTTTTAAAGCTTCTTCATATGAAGGGGCACCTTCGTTCAAACAGGCACCGGATTATAACAATCTTTTCCCACATTGGGGAGGATTTGAAATGGTTTATCCAATCATAGAATATGAATCGCATTGGCAAAATCTTTTTGACCTTGTTGAATTGGTAGTTAATGGAAGTGACGAAGAATTTATTGCCAACATCAGCAAGAAATTGGATATTCAAAATGCACTCGACTATTTTCTCTTTGTGAACCTACTGCGAGCTACTGATAATTTGGGTAAGAATTACTATTTAGCCCGTTATACCAAAAACGACCCCTACTTTTTTGTTCCATGGGATTTGGACGGCATTATGGGAATTATACAGGATGGAAAAAGAATTCCCACTACTGACGATGTTTTAAGTAACGGGCTATTTGATAGATTACTTCTACTTAATCCAGATGGATATCGCGACCGACTTAAAAAAAGATGGCGCCACCTCCGTTCCGATACTTATAGTAATCAATCTCTTTTAAACAAATTGAGCAAACAATATAACCGGTTTCAAAAAGAAAAGATATATGAACGAGAATACAAAGTCTGGCCGGCAGAAAGGACCACAGGCGCTGAATATTCATACCTTACCATCTGGCTCTCAGACCGACTTGCTTTTTTGGATTCCTATGTCGAAAAACTATAAAATTCTTAAGACTTCGCGCACTCCTAAATCATTGATTACAAATTCATGCCCGTTCTCAATCAAAAGACCTTTTGTTTTGCCAGAAAACCTTTTTCTTCCATGCGGCACATCCAACATTAAAAGTCTTCCATCCAATCCAATCGAAATGGAATCAACATGAGTGTGCCCAACTACGACTTTATGGCTATCAAACCTATCAAGCAGTTCTACCAAATATTTCGCCGAAAACGCCTTTTCTTTTCTGCTGGCAAAAACCAGGCCCCTGTACCAAAAAGGGCCCTTATTACTATACAAGAACTTTATAGCAGCGTCTATTTCATCCATTTCAAAATAATAAGCACTGCGTACTTTGTCATTAATTTCTTGAATCGTTAATCTATAATTTAAAAGTTCCTCACTAAGCCCTCCATGAACGAATAGGTATGTTCCAATTTTTTCTATGGTATTTTTTTTTGATAGCCAGTTACCAAGTTCTGAATTAGTCGAGTACATAAACTTTACAGCCTCCGTACGGTCAACTTTACCACTTATTCTTTTTGCAATATTTACATACTTCACATCATTATAGCGGAAATCCCCCCTGAAATTAAACACCTCATGATTGCCCAGAATAAAATGTACCATCCCATTATGTAACAATGCCTGCTGTTCTAGTTTATAAATTAACCAAAGGGTCGGCACCACATTTTTCCCTCTGTCCACAAAATCACCTAAAAGCACTAGATGTCCCGTACCAAAAACCCAATTATAGTCTTTATCAATCACCTGGTTCGCCATTAAAAAGCCGGCCAACGCATCAAATTCTCCCTCGATATCAGAAATAGCAATAAGTTTAGAGGACAGCGGGTAAGATGCTAAAGGAATTTCATGTTGGGCCGCAATAGCAATTGTAAATGCATCACCCATTGCATTGGCAACCTGAACCGAAATACTATCTTTTCTAAAAGCTGTTTCCTTGATAAATTTTCCGTATTTATTCACTCGGTACAATGTATCCCTGATTATATAAGGTCCATCGACCTGTACGTTGGTATTAGAAAAGCGAGCGGAATGCCGAGTGCTGTCTATAAAAAATTTGCTATCTGGTTCTTGGCCCAGCACAAAACAAGTCAAAAAAAGCGGCAAAAGGTTTACTAATAACAAGCACAAATCACTGTAATGTTCACGCCTAACGTACCCTACAGAACTCACAGTACGGGGTTGTAATCGTCTTCTTAAACCTAGGCAATGCCAATTGAACATAATTACTTGAATATTTACTCGGCTTCAGAGTTGTCAAGACCATCGATAAGCCCATCTATTTGAATAATTATTTGTTTTCTTTTTTGTTTTGCCTTTTCAATGACCTCATCGCTGCTTTTAGGATTTGCAATTTGGTTGTTGTAATAATCTACCAAGGTTCTCATAGCATTCATTTTTGCACTCAAATGTGTTTGCTCCACCTGCTGAATCAAAACTTGTTGAGCCTTTTGCTGCAGTTTAGCTCCTTTGGAAAGCTCTCTACGATTCAGTACAATTTCCTCTCTATTTTGGCGTATCTCATCTCTTTGTAAGACTATGGTATATAACAATGCCGCAAATGCCAGACCCGAAAACAGTGCATTTACCGCTCCGAACAAATCTCCAAAAGTGCCTCTATCGGCCCATTCGTCCAATAGTGCAACTATCAACCAGCCTGATACCAGCCACAAAACGACCACCGCCAGCATGAGCTTTACAAAAATTCCAATCCTTGATTTATTTTCTTCCATACGTTCCCCTCAATATAAAACAATTTCTATAGTAAACCTCAAATAGACATATATCTATACAATTGTCCGGAAAAGCATATGGGTTTATTTGAACAGCAAGCATGTATCAACTAAGATGAAAATTATCAATACTATTTAATACGTAGTTGATTTCAGCAACGATGCGAGTGTTAGGTTTTTCCAAAAATTAAAAACTTATCCTATCATCTGAATTTTTTACGGTTCAATCAGTTTTTCCTATTAACATATTTTTAACATTTAAAACCAAACCCTGCAAATCAACCTTCGTAGGTAAGGACAAATAAATATTCATTTAAAATTGAAACAATGAAAAAAACAACACTAGTATCGGGTTTGGGAATACTCGCCATTGTAGGGGGTATCCTAATTGCTGCCGATCACATTGATGCGCCTTCCTCTAGAGGCACCACCGCTGATATAGCGGATTTTTATGGCTTTGAACCCAGCGAAGGTTCTGACAACACCGTATTTGTGGTAGATTTACAATCGAACGTACTCCCCGACTTGGCGTATGGCACGTTTGACGAGAACGTTTTAACCGAAATCAACATCGACACCAACAACGATTTGGTCGAAGATCTGGTCATTCAAGCAATTCCACGAAACGGTCGAATGTATTTTTTCGGTCCTGTAGCCCCTTCACAAACAGGTCTGGATAGTGAAGTATTGGTCGATGCGCCCTTAGGAGACGTGGAAATCTCCGGAACAACCGCTATTACGGAAACCACGGACAATGGAGTACAGCTTTTTGCTGGCCCGCGCCAAGATGCTTTTTACTTCGACTTCTTTCAATTCAATGCCGTTATCGGAGGCATGGCCCCTGGCGGGTTCAAAACAGCGGAAGAAGCTGAAGATACTTTTGATGGGGCCAATACCCTATCCATTGTTCTTGAGGTACCCAATAGCCTTCTGGGTGCCACTACGGGAATGAACGCCCTAGGATTAAATGTGTACAAAGCATGGGTCACCACGAATAGCAAACAATAACAACAGTTCTAAAACAACAATAATGAAACAACGTATTCTATATTTTTCAATGCTACTAACAAGCCTGTCCCTTATGATCGCTTGTAGTAATGACGATGACGCCATGCCCGTGGTACTAGCCACTTGTACCGATGGTATTATGAACGGTACCGAAACGGGAATTGACTGCGGGGGCAGTTGCACCCCTTGTGAAGATGGCAATGCCATGGATCCTGATTTCTCCGGTATGTTTACCCAAATAGATTTTATGGGACGCCCGGGAATCAACACAGTTCTAAGTGCCGATGATGCCACAAAAGACGCCCATAACAGGGCCATTCCCTCAGAAATGGCCGCTCAGTTCCAGGCAAGTTTCGAAGATCGGTTGGAAGCCTATCATGATGTTTATGCAAATCTGCTAGGATTAGACCCCATGGATGTGAATTATCAAAACAACATTTTGGGACTTGACGCTCCAACCTTAACCGGTTATTTGGCGGCAGATGTACTTGAAATCGCACCCGACTTGCCGACTACCTATTTCGATCCTGGTACCGATGCCGATATGGATGGTAGCATCCTGGTGCCAGATGGTGATGAAGTTGCCTTAACGGGGAGAACGCTGCAAGATGATATCATCGATGTCTCCTTGATATTGCTTTTCGGTGGGGAAACTGGGGATCGCTTTAGCGGGCAAGACACCAATATGGACGGTATGGCCGATTTACCGAGGCTTACTTCGGATGGAGTATCGCTAACCGCTACCCCTACGAGCACTTTCCCCTACTTGGGCGCTCCGGAATAAGTATCCTATCTATGAAAAAGAATGCTTTTAGGGAGGATGAAAATCGTCCTCCCTTTTTGTAAAAAAGTCCTTAAAAAGATACCCATGAAATTTCTACTACCCTTCGCCTGCCTTTTATTTTTGGTTTCCTGCGTTGAAACCAAAGAAGATTTTAAGACCCATAAAAAAGACTACGCATCGTTTCTCAAGGTGACCCCGGCAGATACGAGCTCAAAATATTTTGAATTGTGGAATTCAAAAATAAAAGCCGACAGCATGCAGCTGCTTAGTTTTGGAATTGTAAGCGGGGAATACACCCGGTTTTTTAAAAACACAGGCGACATTGGTTACCTGAAAAAATCAGAACAGGCCCTAGAAAAAGCCGTTCAAATCGCGGCCATAGGTCGTGCAGGGTATTACCGGGCTTTGGCAAGAAACTACATTTCGCAACATCGCTTCCAAGACGCATTGAAAATGGCAAAATCGGCCCAAAAAATAGGAACCGGACAAACGGAGACACATAGCCTATTGTTCGATGTTCATATGGAACTGGGGAACTATGAAACGGCAAAGGAACATTTAGACAATCTTACCAATTTTTCAGACTTCGGTTTTTTGATTCGACTCGCCAAATGGAACGATCATCGAGGCGATTTGCACCAAACCATTCGTATGATGGAAAAAGCGACCCTTATTGCCGAAGCTTCAAAAAATAAGGAGTTGTTGCTATGGTCGTATACCAATTTGGCCGATTATTACGGACATGCCGGCGACATTCAAAAGTCCTATGAGCATTATCTTAAATCGCTACAACTTGATCCACAAAACGCCTATGCAAAAAAAGGAATCGCATGGATTCTTTTTTCGCACGAGAACAACCCCAAAGAAGCTTTGCGCATCTTGGATACGGTGACAGCATACAATTCATCACCGGACTACTTTTTGCTCAAAAGCGAAATGGCCGACTATGCGAATTTAACCCTTGACCATCACAAAAACATAAAATACTTTTTGCAAGAAGCAACTAACCCCGACTACGGGGCAATGTATCGGCCACATCTCATCGGGGTGTATCTTGATTCCGGAGAATTTGACAAAGCTATTGCTATGGCCCTTAAAGAAGTCAACAACCGGCCCACTCCAGAAGCATACGCCTTACTTGCCTATGGCCACTTTAAAAATGGGGATACAGCACTTGCCTTGGATTTGGTTAAAAAACACATTTACGGTCAAACATTTGAGCCACATATATTGTTAAAAGCGGCAGAAATATTCAAAGCTTCCGGTGAAGACAAAGAACTGCAACTCCTTAAGGAAGCGCTATTGGAAGCCACTTACGAGCTCGGCCCCAAGACAGCTTTAAAAATGCAATCCCTTTAGCACCAATTTTTACACTAAAAAACAGTCTTTACGAAATGAAATCAATCGTAGCGGTCTGCATGTGCCTCCTTTCCATGGGCATGCACGCCCAAGAAATCAGCGGCCTTCTTAGAAATGAAAAAAATGGCGCTATTGAAGGGGCCTATATCCTGAACAATCGTTCTAAGGCGCATACCCACTCAGACCAAGAAGGAGCTTTTTTACTCTCAAATACCATAGCTGGCGATACGCTTTTGATAGGAGCAATGGGATTCGAAAAAGGCACTTTCATCATCGATGAAAAGGCCCGTAGCGGTAACCAGGTGTACCGACTTACAGAGGCGCCCTTTCAATTGAGCGAGGTAATCATTCGTCCCAAGGCCGATGCGCTACAGGTGCTTGCCGATGTGAACCTCGAGACAAGTCCCGTGAAATCGGCACAAGACTTGCTGCAAAAAGTCCCGGGGTTGATCATAGGGCAGCACGCGGGAGGTGGCAAGGCAGAACAGTTGTTTTTACGGGGCTTCGATATCGATCACGGTACCGATATTGCCATACAAGTAGATGGCATGCCCGTAAACATGGTATCACATGCCCACGGCCAAGGGTATGCCGATCTTCATTTCCTTATTCCCGAAACAGTACAAAAAATTAATTTTGGGAAAGGGCCGTATACAGCAGCGCAGGGTAATTTTGCCACGGCGGGCCATGTTGACTTTCAAACCAAAGACCTGCCCGATAATAGTCGGATACAATTTGAGTATGGAGATTTTAACTTTCGTCGCAGTTTGGGACTCTTTAATTTGATCGATAGTCCGAGGAACAAAATGTACATGGCAAGCGAACTGGTACAATCGGACGGACCGTTCGAGAGTCCGCAAAACTTTTCTCGTCTCAACCTATTTGCCAAATATACCGCCCACCTAAACGATACGGATATACTCAAGGGAAGCGTTTCACATTTTACAAGCAATTGGGATGCCTCCGGGCAAATACCACAGCGCGCGGTTGACCAAGGTCTTATTACCAGGTTTGGTGCCATTGATGCTACCGAAGGCGGCACTACCTCTCGTACCAATCTGAACCTTGCATATCGAAAAAAATTGGATGATAAGACCTACTTCAAATCCAACACCTACTTGAGTAAATACGATTTCACCCTTCATTCGAATTTCACCTTTTTCCTCGAAGATCCCGAGAATGGCGATCAAATTCTGCAAAAAGAGGCCCGAACACTTTTTGGGCTACAGACGCAAGTACACCAAAACCATGTGTGGGGGTCTCAAAGGCTACACCTCGAAATGGGTGCTGGTTTTCGAAACGATGCAATCGACAATAATGAACTTTCAAATACCATCAATAGAACAAATAGGCTTTCTACAATACAATTGGGCGATGTACGGGAAAATAACCTCTTTTCCTATTTGAACGCGGATTTCACCTCGGGGGATTGGACGATCTCCCCGGCGCTTCGTTTGGATTATTTTTCCTTCGGTTATACCGATTTGCTAGCTCCTACTTATTCTAATGAAACGGTGGAAAAGACCCGCTTATCCCCCAAACTGAACTTCTTGTTTCAACCTACCAATGACCTACAGTTTTTCCTAAAATCCGGTATCGGTTTCCATGCAAACGATTCAAGAGTTTCCGTTGCAAGAAATGCAGAAACGGTTTTACCGAAAGCCTATGGCATGGATATCGGAACACTTTACAAACCTACCGCAAACCTATTCGTTACCGCAGCGGCCTGGTATCTTTTTCTGGAACAGGAATTTGTGTATGTAGGGGATGCAGGAATTGTAGAACCGAGTGGGGCCTCCGAGCGTTTCGGGTTTGACTTTGGGCTCCGCTACCAAGCGAACAAGTGGTTGTTCTTCGATACCGATTTCACCTACTCGCATGCCCGTTCCAAGGGAGCCGACGTTGGAAGTAGCTACATTCCACTCGCACCTGACTTCACTCTGGCGGGTGGATTAGGCGTCCAAAACCTAGGGAAACTATCCGGCGGTATTCGCTATCGGTTTTTAGACGACCGCCCTGCAAACGAATCAAATACGATCATTGCAAATGGGTATGCGCTGTTCGATCTAAATCTGAACTACCAATGGACCAAAAGTATCAGCTTGGGCTTCAATATTGAAAACATCTTCGATGTGGCCTGGAACGAAACACAGTTCGCCACTACCTCGCGTTTACAAGATGAAGTGGCCCCTGTTGAAGAAATCCACTTTACACCCGGTACGCCCTTCTTTATCAAGGGACAGCTTCGGTACACTTTCTAAAACCACTCACAACGAATTACCGATAGGAACGAAGTGCACTGGCATCTCCTAAACAGTTAAGAATTCTATGTGCTTTGTATTTCGAGATCAGCACCCATGTTGATGGTAGGTACAGGAGGCATTCAAAAACTTGGCATAAGCCCTCTTCAAAACCTGACGATCGGGTATCGGGGTATTTTAAATCTATGTCGATTAAAGAGAATGTTATGGTCCGGTAACCGTGCCCAAGGCATACAACTGCTCCAGATTGGGCGATTCGCTGCCGCCAGCAGGTTCCAAGGTGATACCAAAGGCTTCAGAGGCATTGGCATTTGAAAGTGCGAATACGCGATTCTCATCTGTTTCAAATTCGCTCAACAATCCCACACTGGTCGGGGTCAAAGGATTTAAGGTCAAGGACCAAACCTGATACACCATTCCCTCGGGCGGGGTCGGTAAACCTTGTGCATCGATGAAGACTTTATTCTCGGCTTTGTTCCAATAGGCCTTTGCATAGGAATCTGGCGAGACCTGCTGCCCCCCTAGCGGAACAACAGTGATGTTTTTGTCCCGTAGACTGGTTAGCAGTGTTTCAGACTTTTCAAGCGACTGTTTTGCTTCAAAAATCTGTTTTTCCAAATCAGATCGTTGCTCTTCCACTACTTCAATACGAGACTGCAACTCTGTATTTTGATCGTAGACATAAAACAATCCGGCCGCCAACAATAAAGAGGCAGCCCACCCAAGATAAGAAGGCCAAGGTGTCTTTTTTTCCTCCAGTTTCACCACTTTGGTTTCTTGCACTTCTTCCAATCTTGGAAGCACATGGTCAAAAGAGGCAACGGTTTTCGGAGCGGCCGTTTTGGACAAACTAAGAATAGACGCTTCGATCGCTTCGATCTCCGCCAAAATTTCTGGATGTGCCTTCGCATGCGTCGCTACCTCTCGGTTTTCACGTTCCGAAAGTTGGCCGGCCACATACAGCTCCAAGATGCCTGACGCTATGTATTCTTGTACATCCATTACTTTTTCATATTCTCCCGTAACTGGGAAATACAACTTCTATTTCTGGTTTTAACGGTTCCCAAAGGTATTTCTAGCTCTTCGGACACTTCTTTTTGGGTATATCCCTTAAAATATAACAGTTCTATCAACTCGATACATTTTTGTTTGAGCTTCTTGATCAAACGTCCAATTTCGTTCGTATCTACGGAACTTTCTTCTGAAATCTCCGATCTGTCAAGAATACCTACGAAGTAGTCTGCCGAAAGGTTCTTTTTTTGATCTTTATAGGTTTTAGAGCGCACTTCATCGATAGCGGTATTTCGTGCAATATTCAATAACCATGTAAAAAAACGCCCTTTTGAGGCATTGTAACTCTCCGCATTCTTCCAAACCTTTACAAATACATCTTGGCAAAGTTCGCTTGCCAACGTATCGTCTTTTACAATGGTGTTGATGACCCCGCAAATATTTTCCGCATACATCCCATACAGCTTCTCAAAAGCTACGGTATCTCTTTGCTGAAAACGTGTTATTAAAGTCTCTAATTGCATTGTTGCTCGCTACCGGTTGTTACCCGAATGACTAGTACTTCAAATATAAATTTTAATCCTTAAAGGTTCCCTATGAGGTCTAACATATAATGCTATTCTCCTTCGCAAACTAAGGAATCATCGATTTCAAATCTTCCAGTGTATTTGCTTCCTGTATTTTCTTGTCTTTTCGCCATCGCAAGATTCTTGGGAATCGGGTGGCCACACCGCTTTTATGTCTTTTTGAAAGGGCTATTCCTTCGAAAGCGATCTCGAACACCAATTCGGGGGTTACACTGCGAACCGGTCCGAAGCGTTCCAAGGTGTTTGCCTTTATAAACTTATCGACTTCTTTGAATTCCGAATCGGTAAGTCCTGAGTACGCTTTGGCAAAGGTAACCAAGGTGCGTTTCCCATCCTCGTTCGTATCCCATAGGGCAAAAGTATAATCGGTAAATAAATTGCTCCTACGCCCGTGACCTCTCATGGCATAGGTCAATACCGCATCTATGGTCAACGGATCTACCTTCCATTTCCACCAATCGCCTTTTTTCCTTCCGACCAAATAAGGCGAGTCTTTGCGTTTGATCATCAAACCTTCGCTTCGCACCTCCCTTGAACGGGACCGTTCGGCCGCAGCGGCCTTCCAACTTGAAAACTGCATGGTTTCCGATAAATGCAATACCGGGAGGTCGTTCTTTACATCGGTATATAACTTCTCTAAAACAGCCCTTCGTTCGGAAAAAGGTTTTGACCGCATATCGGCCCCTTCCCACTCCAAAATATCATAGGCCTTCAAAACAACAGGGGTTTTAGTCAGCAAGGCTTTTGTGACATTTTTCCGTCCTATTCTGGTTTGTAGCGCGTTAAAAGTACCGATCACACCTTCTGAAAAGGGTAAAATTTCCCCATCAAGGACCGTCCCGTTCGGGATGCGACCTACCAACGCTTTAAACTCCGGATATTTATCGGTTACCAATTCCTCTCCCCTGCTCCAAACGAATAGCTCGTTTTCACGCACAACAACTTGTGATCGAATACCGTCCCATTTGTGTTCGGCAAACCACTCTGTGGGTTCGCCAAGGTCTTCCACGGCATCCTCGATGGCATAGGCCAGGTAAAAAGGATACGGTTTGGACAAATAATCGGAAGGATTCTCCTTTAAAACCAGTACTTCAAACGTGATTTGCGCCGGTTTCCAATCTCCCATTAACTTATATGCCAATACATCTTCATCAATTCCGGTTGCCTTTGACAAGGCACGGGTCATCAATTTTTGACTTATGCCGATCCGAAAACCACCTGTCATCAATTTATTGAAAACAAAGCGTTCGTAATACCCTAGCTGTCGCCAATTCTCATGTAAATATGCTTTCTTCTCATCCTCGTTTTTTGCTTTTAGCAGTAGCATCTCCTCTAAAAACGCCGTAAGTGATTTGGTCGTTTCTTTTTTCCCTGCCGGAATAATTAGTGCAATCGTTTCGGCCAAATCCCCTACAATATGGTACGATTCTTCAAAAAGCCATAAGGGGATATTCGCCAGCTCCGTTGCCCATTCTCGTAACAAAGTGGTATTTACGGGGCGGGGCGGACGTCGATGCGACAAAATGGCAATCGTCCATACTTTATCACTATCACTCGCCTTTTGAAAGTACGACGCCAAAGCGGCCACTTTGGTGTTGGTTTTATTGGTACTGTCCAATGTTTTTATAAGGGCTGCAAAGTCTTTCATGCGTTGGCCTGCGTTTCTTTTGTCGTTTCCATCTCGGCCAATTCGCCCTCGAACTGTGTTTTTTCGGTGCGTGCATCGTACCCCAACTCCCGCAAATACCGGGCAAATATGTCGGTATACCCATGGGTCGCAATGACTTTTTCACATCCACTTGCCGCTACACTTTGCAACAATCCGTCCCAATCACAGTGATCGGACAACACAAAACCTTTGTCTATCGCCCTGCGCCTTCGTGCCCCGCGAAAGGTCATCCAACCACTGGCCGAAGCGGTTACGTAAGGCACCATTTTTCGAATCCATGTACTGCCGTGAGCGGAGGGTGGTGCCAGAACGATCGCGCCCTTAAAATCTTCTTTCTTGCTGTCTTTGGTAATCAATCTGGTTTTAGGCATCTCGACCATGGGACGAATTACCTCGGTCATATTCTCAATGGCACCATGCGTCAGAATCGGCCCAATACCCGGATCTAGATGTTTTAACAATCGTTGTGCCTTCCCTAGTGAATATCCGAATAGAATGGAAGTATTGCCATCGGCCTTATTGGCGGACCACCAATCATTGATATCCGCCATAACGGTTTCCTGGGGCATCCATTTAAAAGCTGGTAATCCAAAGGTACATTCGGTAATAAACGTATGGCACTTTACGGATTCGAAAGGTGTGGCAACCCCATCATCCTCAATTTTATAGTCTCCTGTAAAGACCCAAACTTCGCCCTTATATGATACTCGTACCTGCGAAGCGCCTACAATATGCCCGGCCGGATGCAAGGAAAAAGTAACCCCATTTATCTGAAAAGTCTCTCCCCATTCCTTTCCAGAAACCGTGATAGCACCCAAACGATGTTTTATGATCGGAATGTTTCTATGATGGGTAATATATTGCTTGTGGCCCCAGCGGGAGTGGTCGGAATGCCCATGTGTAATAATGGCCTTTTCCACAGGCTTCCAAGGGTCTAAATACACATCGGCCTGCGCACAGTAAATACCTTTATCGTTAAAAACTAGCAAGGGCTGCTTCATGAAAGATCGATTAAAAACTAACTAGCATTCAAGTTAGGGAATACATGCAGTAAGCGCAATATTCCATCCTATTATTTACCCCGCTGTTCTTTAATAAAACAGCTTGAAACAACTGAGCACAAACAACCAACTCCATAAAACGGTGCGTATCCAATTAAGGCCTACCAATCTGTTTAACAGTACGGGCGTGGCAGCACCTTTTGAAATCTTTGAGTGCATGGGAACGAATTGGGCAAAGGTACTAACCCATACCCCTACGATCAATATGATACTGGTGGCCGTATACCAATTGATCGCTTCATATAACTGGAGTATTCCTGTAATCAGTTGCCCAAAAATCAACGGGATTACGAGAATCGCTATTCTTTTGGTATAGGTTTCATGCCATGCCAACAATTTTTTGTCAGCGTAGTATTTAAAACTGGGGTACACGATCAGCTGCACCATCCAAATCAATACAAGTAGGCCAAGATCGAACAGGAAGCGGCTCCCGTCAAGATAGCTCAATAAAAGTGTTATTTTAGACATCTAAACCGTTTAAATAAGCTTCCGCTTTTTCAGTATGGGTATTTTTTTTGTCTTCGCTCATTTTATCATAGGTCCGCACCAACATTCCCAAACGGGGATTTCCCAAGAAAAAATCGCGATGTACATTCATAAACCGCCAAAACAAGCCATCCCAAATGGCTTGCCAATCGCCTTTGGGGTAATTGCTCATTTTCATGAGATAGTTGCTCCCGCTGATATATGGTTTGGTAGACATGAGACCACCATCGGCATATTGGCTCATTCCGTATATATTTGGGACCATGACCCAATCATAGGCATCTATAAAAAGTTCCATAAACCATTGGTACACGGCATCGGGATCAAACTCGCAGAGCACCATAAAATTCCCAAGGACCATCAACCGTTCTATATGATGGCAATATCCGGTTCCGAGTACTTTTTTAATGGTCTGATCAATGGGGTAGATCCCAGTTGTTCCGGTATAAAAACTTTTTGGAATCTTGCGCTTAAAACCCCAAAAATTCTTGGTTCGTTCATCGGTACCCCTGGCAATATACACCCCTCTGATGAATTCGCGCCAGCTGACTATTTGTCGTACAAAACCTTCTGTTGAATTAATAGGCACGCTATTCTCCGCCGCAAAAGCCAAGCTTTTTTGAAGCACTATTTCCGGCGTCAACAATCCCGTATTCAGCATTGGGGTGAGTACGCTGTGGTGTAAAATGGAGTTTTCGGCCACGATCGCATCTTCATAGGGGCCAAATTCCATAAATCGGTATTCCAAAAACGCATCTAACCAGCTTACTGATGTTTTAAAATTTATGGGGTACAGTGGCTGCGTTCCCAAATGCCCATAATTATTGGGGAAATGTGTTTCTACATAGCTTTTTGCTTCCCTAAAATAACGATCTGCATCGGGGTATTGAATGGCAGGAGGTACTTTTTTTGATGGGTACTTCTTTCTATTTTCCGTATCATAGGTCCATTTTCCACCTGTTGGGTTGCCTTCCCCATCTATAAGGATGGCTCTTGTTTTTCGTTCGTCTTTATAAAAACTGGTTTGGAAGTACTTCTTTTTCTCTTTTTTAAAAAAAGTGCTCAAATCTGTTTTTGTATTCAACCACATGGGAGAATCGTACCACTGTATGGCTATTCCCAATGCGTTTCCTTTGGCAAGTCGTTTTTCCAACCAATCATCTGTAGGGTCTATGCAATGTACCGTATTGCAGCCTTGTTCCTTGAGGAACGGGATTAACACCCGAACATCGGAGCGCTTGTCCAGCGTTTCTATATAGTGTACTTCCAGGCCTTTTTCCTTTAAGTAGGTCTCATAGCACTTCATGGTCGCTCTATGGTAGGCGATTTTTTGTTTGTGAAACGGATATTGTTTAAAAAACAGGTATTCCTCCACCAGATATATGGGAATATTTTTTGAAAGAACAGGGTGGTCTTCAAAAAGTTGGTGGGGAAATAAAACTGCTATTTCGTTCATATTCGTTTGTTTCTTCGACATTTTTCACTGCAATATTTGACTTCTTCCCAATTCTTCTCCCATTTTTTGCGCCAACGAAAAGGCCTTTTGCAAACCGGACACTCTTTTTCGGGAAGGTGTTCCTTTTTCATTTCTTTTTAGTGAAATTCGGTACTTCGTTCGCCCTGGCATATGGAAATCTCGCCAATTTATGAAGTCCGTAGTAGGTGTTCAAACCAGAGATACCCACTTCGTTAATTGCTGCCAAATCGATATCGTCCTCCGCACTAAAAACCTCTTTGGATACGAGCACATGTTGTATCTCTCCAATCACCATAATGGTCTTGTTTGCTTTGATAGGAATCGCTTCTTTAAATTCCATTCCTAATTTCAGGTTACTTTCGGCCACAAAGGGTGCCTCGAAACCTTCAATATATTCCTCTTCAAAAGCACAGGCATTGAATTCCGAAGTAGAATCGTCGAACTTCGCAGAGGTATAATGCGCTCTTTCGATCATTCCTTCATGAATGTGGTTGATGGTATACTGCTTATTGTGTAAGAGATTTTCATAGGTATGCCTGGGCACCTCACCGGTAGGCCTTAAAATAAATGCCTGCAGGGGCGGGTTCGAGCCTAAATGAAAAACGGAATTAAAAACCGCCAAGTTCGTGATACCCTTCGCCGAAATACTCCCGATCAAATTTGCCGATTTAATTCCTGAAACCGCATTGATCAGCAGTAACCGTTTTACACGATCAAGCGCTTCAATCGCATTCTTCGTGTAGTGAATGTTTTTACTATGCATACCTAAGCTGTTTTTTACACTTTTTCCAAAACCCGAAAAAAGAGGGGAAGTATCCTTCTACTTCAAACATCCAATCTCTCGATTCTTTAATTCCTTGGTAATGATTGTTCGTCGGGTGCTCTTTATAGTATATTTCGGTAGTCGGATATTGTTCTATCAGGTCCTGGAACTGTCCCACATACAATTGTGCTTTGTGTATATTCTTCGTGAGGGCTATCATAAAATCAATCGCCTTTTGAGAAACCGGATATTTCTGAAAAAAGGACGGTTCCAAGAGGACCACCCTGTTGGCCTGTATCTCTTTTTTCCAAAGCGGGTCAAGATTGTAATAATTATAGATCAATAGGGGCAGTTCAGGATCGATTCGCAAGGGGAGCATCTGCATGGGAAGCGGCGTTTTTAATTTTGGCACTTCGGTAAGTAGCAGGCTTTTGGGTATTTCAAGGGTGCCAAATTCCTCATACCCCACATCTAAAAAGGTATCCCGTTGATCGGTATAACAGAACTTATTGATGTTTTCCTGATTCGCATAGTACTTCTTATTACTATTACTGCCCGCTACCCATTGCCAGCTCAGGGCATTGCTTGCCCAATCACCGTCCAATAGATGATAGTACATCCATTGTGCCGGTATTTTCCAGTGACTCTGCCCTACATTACAGGCAATCGAAGCGATGTACATTCGAAGATGGTTGTGCAGATATCCGGATTCATAAAACCCTCGGATTGCACCGTCGATGGCCGTAATACCCGTTTCTGCACGCAATAAACCCATAGGCATTTCATGATTGGAAATGCCGTTTTGGCGCTGTTTAAGGTCATCATCGATCAAGGTACCTTTGGCAATCCATACCTGTTGCCAATAGTCGCGCCATGCCAATTCTTGCACAAATTTTTCGATGGCCGATAGGGAATATCCTTGTGCGATTACTTTTTCAAAAACTTGTTTCGTAGAGATAACTCCCCTTGAAATATAGGGCGATAGATAGGAGACCGCTCCATCGATAAAATTTCTAGTAGGTCCATACTTTATCGGGTCAAGGGTTTCTATACGGTCTAGAATGGCAGCGTATAAGGTGGGGAAGTCCGGGGTAGCAATGTTTAAAGGCCTTGCCACTAACGTTTGCTTATTTTATTTCCGGAAATCGCCTTTTGTCTGGAGCATTTAAACCGAACAATCTCTGAACTACGTTTTTTTAAATGTTTTTGGCTTACACCAGAATTCACGCGTTTTCTCCATAATTTAAAACTTGAGAGTTTCAAATTGGCTCGCATTAATTTAATTACTTCTTTTTCCGGAAGTCCGAATTGGTATTCTATGGCCTCGAAGGTGGTACGATCTTCCCAGGCCATTTCTATGATACGATCTAGTTGTCGATCCGTGAAGGTCGGTTGGCCGGTAGTTGCCAGTACTTTTTGTTTAGCATCTTTTGGGTTACCGGCCTTCACAATTTTTTAATTTTTACTAAGAATTAAGATTTCCTTTTAATCGCTTGTCTACTTTTTGCTTGAGCACCGTCAAACGCTTCATCGTGTCCATTAATGAAGGATCTTTATCTACTTTATATATTTCGTTCAGTTCGAGGATGAGTGCCTTCGCTTCTCTAGAATAAGAGACCCTATCACTGGTGCTCATTCCCGATTTCTTTCGAGACTCAAACTCTTGAACCCTTTCCATTAAATCCATGCTATACTTGTTGTTTGCTTTTTACTATTTACGACCCAAGTATATGACTAATTATTAAGCTTTACAATTTGTTTCATGATTTCCTCTGCTTCGAAGGCTTTTTCATCGCTCATCTTTCGGTTGGAAGTTGATAATTTGTAAGCCTCCTCTGTTAATTTCTTATACTTCTCCTGAAGGATCTCTAATTCCGTTTTTTTCTTGAATAATCCGAACATAACCACCTCTTTTAACAAGTATTGCTACCTTATTAGATGTAACCAAGATACAAATTGTTTAACAATTTAAAAAATACATTAAACAAAAATGATTTTTAACGTTTCTCGTTATGCCGAACATGCATAAATCGTTTGTGAACGGTATGCTTCAAGAAAGCCATTTCTTAAATTCTCCCATCTTTTCGATGGCGACTACAATGGGTTTTTCATCATAAAAGGGTTCTAACATTAGCCTGATCCGAGATTTGGAAGTAAAGTACATATCCTTGATGGCATCCCTATGAACGATAAACTGCCGATTGATCCTAAAAAAATCAGTGGGATTCAAGGTGGTTTCCAGTGTTTTTAGCGACTCACTGACCGTGACCCTATTCTCCTCTTTGGTAATCATAAAAGTTAGTCTTTCTTCCGAATAAAAATAGGCCACCTCGGCTACGGGAATGCTCTTAAGTCGGTTGTTCATCTTTACAAGAAAACGTTCTTTATAAAAATCCTGCCTCCCAGATAAGATATCTTTGTAGTTGGGGAGTTTCCCTTCCTGAAGCATCTTAAATTTCTCCATACTTTTCTGCAAGGCCTTTTTTGATATGGGTTTTAATAAATAGTCGATACTATTTTGCTCAAAGGCTTTAATGGCATACTCTGAATAAGCCGTGGTAAAAATGATCGGCGATTTCACCTCTATCTTTTCAAAAATTTCGAACGAATGCCCATCTACCAGATTGATATCCATAAACATCAGATCAACGGCCTGTTTCTTCAAAAACGCCACTGCATCGGTTACAGATCCCACTATTTTCAGGATAGCGAGTTCGGGAGTAATCTCCTGTGCCATTCGCTGCAGCCGCATCGCTGCAATCTCTTCATCTTCTACAATTAAGGTACGAATCATGTTTCTGAGGATATTAGGGGGATTTTGGCAATATAGTATCCATTAACAAGTCCAAAAGAGGGCACTTTGGAACTAATTAGCTTATACTGGTTTGTTAAATTTTTAAGCCCAATGCCGTGCGAATGGCTTTCGGCCGGTCGCGACTTTGGCACGTATTTGTTCTTTACGATCACATGGTCATCTTCGGTATACATTTCTATTTCTAAAGGGTGTACCTTACCGATCACATTGTGTTTGATCGCATTTTCTACCAACAACTCCAACGTCATAGGTGGCAGGTATCGCTTCAGCATTTTTTGATCAATGGTCGTGTGCAGTAACAAGTGATCTTTAAAGCGAATTTGCTGCAAGGTGATGTATGATTGGATAAGCTGTAATTCTTCTTCAAGGGTTACCACCATCTCCTCACTTTTGCTCAGTGTATAGCGGTAAATATTGGAGAGTTCTTGCACGAACTCTTCCGATCTTTCTGAATTTTCGGATACCAAGCCTGCCAGACTATTGAAACTATTGAACAAAAAATGCGGATTCAACTGCTTTTTCAATGCATTGTAATTAGCAATCGCCTTTTCGTTTTCATACTCTTTTAGATTCAACATGGTCGTTACCCGTTTTTCTTCCGACTCCATAAAACCCTCAATTAAATACACCAAAAAGACGGCCAAAGAACTGCCTATACCTATTGCAAATAGCGGTAGCCCAAAAATGGGACTATTGTCATCATCAAAAAAATACAGCGTAACTACTCTTAAGATAAATGTGGTTATCACTATTTTAAGCAGAATAAAAACAATCCAAAAGAGCCTTTTGTGCCAATTCTCATTAGTTCCCAAACGCTTATAAAACGTACTTTTCAAGGTTGTTTTTCTGATCCGATAAATCAGTACCACATAGCCTAGGATAACAATAAAACCCACTACTGCCTCTTGTAGTACTTCTTTGATGGGTTCCTCTAATATCAACTTTACCAAAAAGATGAGCACGGTGGCAAAAAAGCAAAGCAATAGGTAAATATAGGGTCGGTTCTTTTTCAAGGTACGGGCCTTTTTGGTTGTTTATTCTGTAATAATCAAAGTGGCTTCCTCCACATCGGCTGCATAAAAGAAGCCCAAGGGTCTGTTGGCACTATTGGTCAGGTTTTTCACATTGCCACGGATCGACTCTGGAGGAGGGTTCCCTACAAAACTAAAACCGCCGGCACTACTTTGTACAAAAACCTCATAAAGATAGTCATAATAGGCCTCCGAAATCCCCAGTTGCTGTACGATTGCCTCATCTCCGATTTCAAAGATTATCTCGTCGTTCGGGTTAACACCCACACGTTGTTGGCCGTCAAAAAACTCATCTGAAATGACCAATACATCGCTATTGCCCGGGTCGGGCACTACTATAAACTCACCATTCCTAGCAATTCTGTGGTAGTAAAAGTTTGCGATTCCGGCAGGATCCGTCGAATCGAACTTCGCAAAATAACCTTCATCTGTCACCAAGGTCTCTTCTTCGAATACCGAATAAATTGCATCAAAAAGGGGCACTTCATTCAAGGTTTCCACCGCCTGGTAGGCCTCCTCATTCCATACAATTTCCAGCGTATATTCCCCGTTCACTTCGGGTGTTAATTCGGTATTTTCGTAAAAGCCGTTCCCGGCATAGGTGAATTCATAGGAGGTAATACCATCCGAAACGGTGACTACGGCATCCTCGACTAAGGGAGTTTGCCCGTTATTATCTAAAAAATTGGTGGTGGCGGTAAGTCGGATGCGTTGCCCGCCAAGCGGATTTTTAAGGTTTCGCTCCAAACCACCCTCAATTATCAACTTAGGTGCGGTAGTTTCGATAGTTAGATCATTGGTCACATCCACTTCACAGGAGATGAGCATTAGAACCGAAATGACGAATAGGATATTGAAATGTGTTTTCATATCGATGTTTTAAAATTTAAATTCATATGAGATACTTGGTAAGGGAAAACCGAAAATAGAAAGCTTGGTAGCTTGTGTTTGGCCGGTAGCCACTTCTTGATCATTCACTTCACTTACTTCTGAAAAGTAGATAGAAGAGGCATTTTGTCTTGCATAGACATTGACCAAGCCAAAGGTCCATTTCCCATTTTTACCCGATTTTGGGTTCAAAGTCGCAGAGATATCCAATCGGTGATAGGCCGGCAGGCGATTCCCATTTCTATCGGAATAGTCGGCCAATACCAAGCCATTTTGAGAATACCTTCCCGTTGGGTAGGTCACCGGGCGGCCCGATCCAAAAATGAAGTTTGCGCCAAAATCCCATCTATTGTTCAGCTTGTAAATTCCAACAAGATTCAGTTCGTGCAATTGATCACTATTGGTGGGATAGTATTGGTTATTGTTGATCCCCAATACTTTTGATTCAGAACGTGCCAGCGTATAACTTAACCAACCCGTGAGCTTTCCTTCATTTTTATTGACTTGAAGTTCCAAGCCATAGGCCCTACCATTCCCCTGTACAAATTCGGTTTCTACACTCTCCGTGAAAAGAAGGTCGGCACCATTTTTAAAGTCCGTTACGTCCCTGATATTCTTATAATACCCCTCCAAAGAAAGATCATAGGCACCCTCTTTAAATGTTTTGAAGTACCCCAGCGCATATTGATCCAATGACTGTGGTTTTAGGTACGTACCGCTGGGGGCCCATACATCTAAAGGCGTAGCTGAAGTGGTATTTGAAATAAGATGCAAATACTGGTTCATCCTATTATAACTCGCCTTTACCGAACTGTTATCGGTAAGAAGGTAGCGCATCGAGAAACGAGGTTCAAACGCATTATAGCTTTTGATGGTTTCTCCAGAGGTGTAAGCGGTCGTTCCCACCACCGGGTTTACAATGTAATTGTCCAATTCAGGATCATAGGTCAACGGGTTGCCCGTTTCATATTGGTTTACTTCCGCTTTTCCCAAGCGATTAAATGTAGACCATCGCAGTCCGTATTGCAAACTCAACTTGTCTGACACCTTTTGCTGATAATCCACATAAGTACCGGTTTCAAAGGCAAAATTATCCTGAAAGGTCTGTGGCACCACAGATGAACCTTCCAAAGGTGATATTTGTCCGGGTTTAAAGTTGTAGTAGGTAAAATCAGTCCCCACTTTTACGGTGTTGTTGCCATTGATAAACCAAGAGAGACGTGGTTTAAAGTTGTAATTATTAATGACCGACTTCCACCTGAATTCGGCCCCGGAGCGCAGGTTATCGAGATTGTAGCTATAATTGCTATAAATACCGGAAGCCTGAAGAAACACTTTATCGCTTAAAACACTCGTCCATCGTAAGGTGCCACTTCCATTGCCCCAAAAGGTATTCACCAATCCCTTGATTCCGAACTTGTCCCTACCAAAGTAGCCTGATAAATAGAGCTTGTTGTTTTCATTCAACTCATAATTCGCTTTCAAGTTCAAGTCATAGAAATAAGCCGAGACATCCTTGAATTCCGAGGACAGAAAGGTGAAGGCATCTGCATACGATCGTCTTCCGGCGATCATATAACTTCCCTTGCCTTCCTTTGCCTCCCCTTTTCCCAATGGCCCCTCTACCAATGCCTTGGCCGAGATGAGTCCTACCGATGCCAAGCCGTTAAACTCTTTCGCATTCCCTTCGCGTTGCTTTACATCGAGCACGGAAGATAAGCGCCCCCCATACACCGAAGGTATTCCGCCCTTGTACAGTTTCACGTCCTTAATGGCATCTGAATTGAACACTGAATAAAACCCAAAAAGGTGGGAAGAATTGTATAAGGTCGCTTCATCTAAAAGCACTAGGTTCTGATCGGCAGAACCACCCCGTACATTAAAGCCTGAAGCCGCCTCGTTTACACTGGACACCCCAGGCAATAATTGAATTGACTTGACCAAATCAGGCTCTCCCAATATGGCAGGTATCTTTTTAATCGTTTCTGTCTTAAGGGTAGCGACACTCATTTCGGTAGACGTAATCGCCTTTGCGACCCTATTCGATTTGACCACTACCTCATCGAGCTCGTTTGTTTCCTCTACCAGCTCAAAGTTGATTTTTTGATTCCCTTGAAGCGATATTTCTTGGCGAATCGTTTGAAATCCCAAGTAGCTGATCTCCAACCCATAATTGTCCGCCGGGAGCGTAATCGAATAGAAACCATACTCGTTCGTGGTAGTTCCCATGGAACCATTAAACACCAAAGTTACCCCGAACAACTTTTCACTTGAAGAAGCTTCTTGTACATAACCGCTTACGGTAAATTCTTGTTGACCGTAGAGCAGTCCGCAATATAGAATGCATCCCAACCAAACAGCCATTTTTACATTTGTCATTAGATTTTCAGTTTTAGTTTACAGGACGAAACTAAAACTTGGGTGCAGCAGAAAAATTCCTTTTCGGATAGAACTGGAAAAAAGCGGTTAAACCTTGGAAAAAGGTGTTTGAAGAAATTTGCGCAACATCAAAAACGGTATACCTGCGGCCTGGTAGGGTGATGGTTTTGGCACGTAGATTTGGAAGGGATTGCATATCCCTGGTTGCGGCCACTACGGCGAAATCCAATTCCGAAGCCTATCGGCTTACGTCATTTTTTTATGCCCAAATCCCTGAATGTACCATTCGGGTTTGTTTGGAGACAAGGGATTGCATATCCCTGGTTGCGGCCGCTACTGCGAATACGATTCCGAAGCCTATCGGCTTACGTCATTTTTTTATGCCAAATCCCTGAATGTACCATTCGGGTTTGTTTGGAGACAAGGGATTGCATATCCCTGGTTGCGGCCACTACTGCGAAATCCAATTCCGAAGCCTAGCGGCTTGCGTCATTTTTTTATGCCCAAATCCCTGAATATACTATTCGGGTTTATTTGGAGACAAGGGATTGCATATCCCTGGTTGCGGCCACTACTGCAAATACGATTCCGAAGCCTATCGGCTTACGTCATTTTTTTTATGCCCAAATCTCGAAAATGCTGTTCGGTTTTATTTGGAGACAAGGGATTGCATATCCCTGGTTGCGGCCACGACTGCGAAATCCAATTCCGAAGCCTATCGGCTTACGTCATTTTTTTATGCCCAAATCCCTGAATATACTATTCGGGTTTGGGCATAAAAAAATTCCGATAAACTACGTTTATCGGAATCCTGCTTGATGTGGGCAATGAGGGATTCGAACCCCCGACCCCCTCGGTGTAAACGAGGTGCTCTAAACCAACTGAGCTAATTGCCCGTAAAGGTGTGCAAATATAGAACGTTTTTGGAAACGCCAAAAGAAAAAAGACTAAAAAATTAAAGTACTTCCGCTACTACGAAATTACTGCCCCCAACAAAAATAAGATCCGTCTCTTTTGCCCTTTCTTTTGCGGTTTTCAATGCCGCCTTTACCGAGGGGTATACGGTACCCGTAAGGTCAAAATCAATGGCGTTTTTTTGTAGTATCCCGGTATCTAACCCTCGGGGAATATCAGGTCTGCAAAAATAGTACTGCGCATTTTTTGGAAACAGGGGAAGAATAGCATCGAGATCCTTTCCCTTTACGAAGCCAAGCACCATATGCAGCGCATCAAACTCTTGTTGAAGCAATTGATCCAAAACCAACTGCAGACCTTCGCTATTATGTGCAGTATCACATATAGTAAGAGGCGTATTTTCCAATACCTGCCAACGCCCTAAAAGGCCCGTATTCTGGACCACCTTCGCCAGCCCTGAAACAATATGTTGGTCATTTACTTCAAAGGCCGATAGTTCTTTCAATACCGCAACAACACCCCGACTGTTCTTCTTCTGATACCTCCCCAGCAGACTTGTTGCAAAAGCAGGTTGTTTTCCCTGGTCCGCAAAAATCAACTTGGCATCGCATTCGTTGGCTACACTTTTAAATACCGCTGCCGTTTCATCCTGATATTCACTGATGACTACCGGTACTCCCTTCTTAATAATACCCGCTTTTTCATAGGCAATTTTCTCCAAGGTATCCCCTAACATATCGGTATGATCCAATCCAATATTGGTAATCAAAGAGACTTCGGGCCGTATGATATTCGTAGAATCGAGACGCCCTCCCAAACCCACTTCAATAATGGCAATATCTACCTTCTTTTTTGAAAAGTATGAGAACGCCATTCCTACCGTCATCTCAAAAAACGAAAGTTGATGGGTTTCAAAAAAAACCATGTTTTCCGCTATAAAGCTCGTAACAAAATTTTCACTTACTTGCTTTCCGTTGATTCGGATGCGTTCCCGAAAGTCCTTTAAATGTGGAGAGGTATACAATCCTACCGTATAGCCTGCTTCTTGAAGTATGGAAGCCAGCATATGACTGCTTGAGCCTTTACCATTGGTACCCCCTACATGAATACTTTTGAATTTGTTTTCAGGATGCCCTAAGTGTTCGGCGAGTAATTTGGTCTTATCGAGCTTCGCATTGAAGGCCGATTTCCCTTTTTGTTGGTACATTGGAAGTTGGCGAAACATCCAATCAAGGGTCTGTTGGTAGGTCACTTATTCCCCCAGTTTAAAATTGACCACTACAAAACCTACTTGTTGGCTCGGCGCCTTTGAATCGAGGTTCCATTTGTGCATAAATGCCGTTTTTTTGGCGGGTTCCAACAAACAGGCTGCATTGTTGGTCGTGCCTCGTACCCCAGGTGTTGCACTGATCACTTTTCCGTTCCTGTCAACAATAATTTTAACGACCACGCGTCCTTCCTGGTTACATTCTTGCTGTACTTTTCCTTTGTTGACCAGCGACCGCCCATTAAGACCATAGCCTCCGGTGCCACTTCCTGAACCAGGGCTACCGTAATAACTGGTAGCATATGGATCACCATCGGGTTGCCCTTTATCTCCGGCCCTATTATCATCTCCTTCCGAGCCAGATGCAGTACCGTCGGACTTATTCAGGCCGCCCATCATCTCATCGAGCTTTTTCTTTTTGGCTTCTTGTTCCCGACGGGCTTTTTCCTCGGCCTCCCTTTTTTGCTGTGCTATTTTTGCCGCCTTTGCTTTTTCCCTTCGTGCCTCATCCGCCGCCTTTTTCTTCGCCGCTTTAACCGCTTCATCGGCTTTTCGTTTCGCATCCTTGGCCTGCTTGATCTTAATGGCCTCCTCATCTTCACTCGTAAGTACTTTTTCTGAGGGCGTCTCTTTTGCCGAAACTTCTTCTGGTACCTCCTCTTTCACCTCTTCCACCACTTCTTCCACGGCCTGTTCCTGTTTTGTTGGTTCTACTGGTGGCGTATCCAAGGGTTCCGATCTAATTTTTTCTTTGGGCTGTACCTGTCCACTCCCGAAATTAGTGGTACCGAAGTTCACTGAAATACCATTTTCAAGGGGTGGGTCCATGTAGTTAAGGCCTATATAGAACAATATAAGCAACAGCACACTTAGAAGTAAGGTGGTAAGTGTGAAAGATTGTTTTTTGTGTCTCGTATCTAGTAACGACATTAATTGGGTCGCACGGCCAAGATTACTTTGTAATTGTTCCTATTGGCGATATCCATAACGTTGACCGCTTCTTTGATCGCAACGCTTTCTTCTGCCCTCAGAATAATCGTGGGTTTCTCTTGTCCTTCTAGTGCCTTTTTTAATTCAATTTCTATGTATTCTCCGTTGATTCTCTCATTGTTCACAAAATACTGAAGGTTCTTATCAATACTCACAGAAACATTTTGTGTATTGGTCGACTTGCCCTTTGCTTTGGGAAGTAATAAGTCTAGTGCATTCGGTGAATTCGCAGTGAGCATAAAGAATATCAGTAATAGAAATACAATATCCGTCATAGACGACATACTGAAATCCGGGCTCACTTTATTTCTTCCTTTTAACTTCACGTTCGATTTGTTTTTTTAGCACTTAACTCGTAGCGCACACTTTCGCTGTTGTCTTTTAATATTTCTTGGAAAAAGAGAAGTGTTGTTTGGCCATTTTAATCCGTGTATGCACTACTCGCTTTGCCTAGTACCTCTAAAGGGGTTCATTCAATAGATCGAGGAACTCTACCGCATTGGCCTCCATTTTGTGCACTACCTTATCGGTTCTGTTCACTAAATGGTTATACCCCATGTAGGCGATAATACCCACAATAAGACCCGCTACCGTCGTAGTCATCGCAGTATAAATACCAGATGCCAAGGATCCCATTTCCGCTTGTCCGCCACTAGTGGCCATTTGGTGGAATGCCAAAATCATACCAATTACGGTTCCTAAGAAACCGATCATGGGGGCGGCGCCCGCAACCGTTGCCAATACGCTCACATTTTTTTCGAGTTTGTATACCTCAAGGGTACCCGCATTTTCAATGGCTGTGTTGATATCGTCTAATGGTTTTCCAATTCGGGAAACGCCTTTTTCCGTAAGTCTTGCAACGGGAGAGTCGGTCTGCGCGCAAAGCATTTTCGCCGCATCCAATTTTCCGTTGGACACATAGTCCCGTATCTGGTTCATGAAGTTCTTATCTATTTTCGAAGCCGCCTTAATGGCCAAGATGCGTTCGAAATAGATATAAAGGGCTACACCCAACATGAGGAAAAGTACTGAAATAATCAAAATACTACCGGTACCGCCATTAAAGATCAAATCGATTACGGAAAGGGTTTTTTCTTCTGAAACTACTTCTCCCAATTCAGGGTCTTGCGTCAGGTCTTGAAACAATAACATATAAATTCTCTTCTTAAGGTTGCCTTAATAACGGTATTTTGTCGATTAAATTATCCGTGTAGCACAAAATCTCGCATTAAAACAAACGCGCCCGCGCCCGCAACAAAACCTACAAGGGCCAACCATGCGATTTTTTTGAGATACCAGAAGAAATCGATTTTTTCCATTCCCATGGCCACCACACCCGCTGCCGAGCCTATAATGAGCATACTGCCACCGGTTCCTGCAGAATAGGCAATGAAGTGCCATAAGGGATCGTCCAAGCTTTGCGCGAACATTCCCATACTTGCCGCAACCAAGGGTACATTATCGATTACCGCAGAACCGACACCGAACAGCATGACCACAATATCGGTATTGGGAATCGCCTCGTTCAGACTTTCCGCATAGTGAAAGAGCATTCCCAAGGATTCCAAGGCCGCCACCGCCAACAATATTCCCAAAAAGAATAAGATGCTTGGCAATTCTATTTTTGATAATGAACTGTGTACCGGACTATGATGGCCTACCGTGTCATCCCCTTCACCCTCTACATTCGAAATACTAAATTTAGAGCTGCTATATATTTCGGCGAAGGTCGCCACTACAGCCAAGGACAACATCATCCCTACATAGGGCGGTAAGTGCGTCACTGTTTTGAAAAAGGGTACAAAAACAATGGCACCCAATCCCAAATAGAGCATTAGAGATCCATGCTTGGATTTTGGAGCTTCCAACTCATCAATATCACTGTCGATGTTACCTTGAAATGCTTTAAACCGGCTCGCCAAAGCCACCGGAACAACCATACAAACTATAGACGGTACCAATACATGCAACACCAATTGCAGGGCGGAAACCTTGTTTGCAATCCATAACATGGTCGTGGTAACGTCGCCGATAGGGGACCATGCACCACCTGCATTCGCCGCCACAATAATGATTCCTGCAAACCACAACCGTGTCTCACGGTCCTTGATTACCTTTTGTAAGATGGTAATCAGTACAATGGTCGCCGTAAGATTATCGATAATCGCCGATAGAATAAAGGCCAAAATGGAAAAAAGCCATAACAATTTTCGTTTGCTCCTAGTACGTATGAACCCTTTAATAGTTGCAAAACCATCGAAGTAATCAATGATCTCCACAATGGTCATAGCCCCTAGCAGGAATACCAAAATCTCTGCGGTCTTCCCCAAGTGATGGAGTAATATCTCGTCTATATGGGTGGGTTCCAATTCTCGGAGTTCTGCGTTTACCTCAAACACATCCATATGCGTAAGCGCAATAACGGCCCATAAAATAGCCATCATGGCCAAGGCGGGTATCAACTTGTCGATTTTCAGATTGTGTTCTAGGGTGATCGCGAGATAGCCCGCTAAAAAGACGATAATAATAATGGTCTCCATCTTAGGTTGGTTTTAAATTAATTGTTTCAATGCAATTTCGAATCCTGTTTCGCAGATACCGGTCTTCGATTGATTTTGCTTAAAGATATTCAAAATTGCCTTTCGAATGGTATCTGAGGTATCTTTAAATATCAACTCGTCGTCAATACCTACTCGTTGCTCCATAAAATAGGCAAAAACGCGCGCCATACCGCAGTTACTGATAAAATCTGGCAAGAGGCTAACGCGGCCGTCGGTATACTCCATGATCGGGCCAAAAAATATTTCTTTGTCTGCAAATGGTACATTGGCGCCGGACGAAATTACCTCCAGTCCGGTATCGATCATCTTGGTTATCTGCTCTTTGGCAACCAGTCTGGAAGCCGCACAAGGCATAAAAATCTCGGTAGGCAAGGTCCAGATGCGGTCATTGATCTCTTCAAACGGGATCATCATATCGGGATCGGCCATTAAGCTATTGCCTTTTTTATTAAGGAAAAACGACTGGATCTCTTCAAAGGAAAATCCTTCTTCTTTGATCACACCGCCTGCACGATCGATAATCCCAACAACCTTGGCGCCCATTTGGGCCAAATAATAGGCCGCAGCGGAGCCTACGTTCCCAAACCCTTGGATCACTGCTCGTTTTCCGACCACATTACCTCCATAAATATCATAATAGTGGCGTACCGCTTCGGCCACACCGTAGCCGGTAATCATATCGGCGACCGTATATTTACGACCCGTATCAGGGGAATACTTTCCGCTCTCCAAAGCTTTGATAACTCCCAACCGCAGCTGCCCTATCCGGTTGATCTTATCGGCTTCTGTCGGCTTGAAATGCCCGTTAAAAACACCCTCCTGCGGGTGCCAAACGCCCGCATCCTCCGTGATGGGAATCACCTCGTTTATCTCATCTACGTTCAGGTCGCCACCGGTGCCATAGTAGCTTTTTAGCAAAGGGGCCACCGCCCGATACCATCGGTCTAAAACCCCCTTTTTTCGAGGGTCGTTCGGGTTGAAGTTGATACCCGATTTCGCACCTCCTATCGGCGGTCCAGAAACGGTGAATTTCACTTCCATCGTCTTTGCCAAGGATAGTACTTCGTTCATATCAAGACCTTCCCTCATACGTGTACCACCGCCGGCTGCACCGCCTCGAAGCGAATTAATGACGGTCCACCCCTCAGCCTCTGTTTCCGCATCTTTCCAATTAAAAACGATTTCGGGCTGTTTGGCTTCGTATGCCTTTAGTAATTCTTTCATTGCATTCAATTTAAAATAAAATTATGTGACCTTGTTCTTTGTTCATACACTATTAAAAACTTTTGCTATCCCCCGTAGGGGTTACTGCTGATCCATAATTTTGGCGTTTAAATCTTTTTACAAAAATTCGAAGTCAACAAATATAAAAATTTGAAGCGGTATAGCACCTTTTTACACATTCTTAAAACCCAAAACTTTATCCAATAAATCATCCACTCTCTTAGCCGTTATTTTCTATCATAATTTTATCTTTGCAAAAAGACTGATTAAACTACTTTACTATGGATTTTTCATTATCAGAGGAACATCAAATGATCCAACAAGCGGCGAGGGATTTCGCTCAAAATGAATTATTGCCCGGAGTCATCGAACGAGATGACGAACAACGGTTTCCCGCCGAACAAATCAAAAAACTTGGAGAACTCGGGTTTCTAGGAATGATGGTAGACCCCAAGTACAATGGTAGTGGTATGGACACGATGTCTTACGTAATCGCGATGGAGGAACTTTCCAAAGTTGATGCGTCGGCTTCAGTGGTCGTTTCCGTCAACAATTCATTGGTGTGCTATGGCCTCGAAACCTATGGCACCGAAGAACAAAAACAAAAATACTTGACAAAATTGGCCTCTGGAGAGGTCATCGGTGCTTTTTGTCTTTCGGAACCCGAGGCGGGAAGCGACGCAACCTCTCAAAAAACTACCGCAATTGACAAAGGCGACCATTACGTCTTAAACGGTACCAAAAACTGGATCACCAATGGCAGTTCGGCCGAAGTATACCTTGTGATCGCTCAAACCGACAAGGAAAAAGGGCATAAAGGTATCAATGCCCTGATCGTTGAAAAAGGAATGCCCGGATTTGAAATTGGGCCTAAAGAAAATAAGCTGGGCATTCGAGGAAGCGACACGCATTCCCTCAATTTTAATGATGTTATAGTACCGAAAGAAAATCGTATTGGCGAAGATGGGTTCGGTTTTAAATTCGCAATGAAAACCCTAGCCGGCGGTAGAATCGGCATTGCCGCTCAAGCATTGGGCATCGCCGCCGGGGCATATGAACTGGCACTTAAATATTCCAAAGAACGCAAAGCGTTCGGCACTGAAATCGGCAATCACCAAGCCATTGCCTTTAAGTTGGCAGACATGCATACCCAAATTACCGCGGCCCGACATATGGTGTATAAAGCGGCATGGGACAAAGATAACGGACAAAATTACGATCTCTCTGGCGCCATGGCAAAGTTATACGCCTCCGAAGTGGCGATGGAGACCGCTGTCGAAGCAGTGCAAGTGCATGGGGGAAACGGGTTTGTGAAAGACTATCATGTGGAACGTTTGATGCGCGATGCCAAAATTACCCAGATTTACGAGGGCACCTCCGAGATACAAAAAATCGTTATCTCGAGAAGTATTCTGAAGAGCTAAAAGGTGCTTTGCAGGTATCAAAGCTCCCCAATACCCGTCAAAAAGCAGCCCTATTTTTGACCGGTTTAAATTACAATTCACGAAAATTACAAACTACCCCCTTTTTTTAAGGGGGTAGTTTATTCAAAACGTCCAAATACACTCTCACACCCACTAGAAAATTATTTTCCGGGGCAAAAAATGCCCAAGAATCTCATATACCCCTTCAAATTTAGGCGTTGATCTTTTTTCAGAGGTCATTTTATGAGAATCACAAATTAGCCTGCCCAAAAATCCATATTTGCACATTTTCCAAGGTTTTATTTGAAACCTTGATTTTTTTCATCGATTTGACCCAAAACACTGATTATAATTCACACAAAACCATATTTTTGAGGAAATACCATAATATTATGACGTTGAAGAAGCAAGGGTTGTACCTACCGGAATTTGAGCATGACAACTGTGGAGCTGGGTTCATTTGTAGCCTTAAGGGTAAGAAATCGAATGATATCATTCATAAGGCGCTAGAGATTCTTGACAAACTGGAACACCGTGGGGCGGTCAGTGCAGATGGAAAGACCGGTGACGGGGCCGGAATTCTCATCGACATTCCACACGACTTCTTCCAAGACGAATGTAATTTTGACTTGCCGGAGCCCGGCCAGTATGCCGTTAGCAATGTGTTCCTGCCCCAGAAAGAAAACCAACGTGATTTCTGTACCGCTATTTTTGAAGAGAACATAAAAAAGCAGGGGCTTCAATTACTTGGTTGGCGCGATGTTCCGGTAAACCGTTCTATCCCAGGCCAAATTGCCATGGAAACCGAACCGTTCGTAAAACAGCTTTTTATAGCCAAAGAGCATGCTGCCCAAGATGAATTCGATTTTAACCTTAAAATGTTCATTGCCAGAAAGGTCACCGAACATGCCATATTCGCTTCAAAACTTTCGGAGAGCAAGTTTTTTTATGTTCCGAGCCTTTCAACCAAAATCATCATCTTTAAAGGCTTGTTGATGCCGAAAGACATTAGCCTCTATTACAAAGACCTGATGGACCCCAGAGTAGTTACGCGCCTATCTCTGGTACACCAACGCTTTTCAACCAATACCTTTCCTACCTGGGACCTCGCCCAGCCATTTCGTTATATGTGCCATAACGGGGAAATTAATACCCTTCGAGGCAATGTGAGCCGTATGCGGTCGCGAGAGGAATTGCTGCAAAGTGATTGGTTCGGTGATGAAATAAAGAATATTCTCCCCATCATATTACCCGGAAAATCAGATTCGGCCACGATGGATATGGTCGTGGAGCTTTTGTTGATGACCGGACGCTCCCTTCCTGAGGTCATGATGATCTTGGTACCGGAAGCGTGGGAAAAAAATACCGAAATGTCCGAGGCGAAAAGAGCTTTCTATGAATACCATTCCTGCATGATGGAACCGTGGGACGGCCCTGCTTCCATTCCCTTTACCGATGGGAACTACATTGGTGCGGTATTGGATAGAAATGGTCTGCGCCCCTCGCGATATTCAGTTACCAAAGATGGGTATGTAATCATGTCATCGGAAACCGGAGTAGTAGATATCGCCCCTGAGAATGTTGAGCTTCATGGTCGTCTAGAGCCAGGGAAAATGTTTCTGGTGAATATGCAAGAAGGCCGTATCGTGAACGATGAGGAAATCAAAGAAGATATCGCCAAGCGTTATCCCTATAAAAAATGGCTCGATAAGAACTTGGTGCACCTTGCCAATATTCCTTATAACGACTGCCCTTTATTTTTGGGTGAGTCATCCTTGGAAAAAAGGAAATCGGTCTTTGGTTATACCATAGAGGACCTAAACACGATCATCTTGCCGATGAGCAAGACGGCCAAAGAACCGATAGGATCTATGGGGTCCGATACGCCGATTGCCGTGTTGTCCGAAAGGCCCCAGCTGATATACAACTATTTCAAGCAACTTTTCGCACAGGTAACCAACCCGCCCCTCGATGGTATCCGTGAAGAATTGATAACCGATATTAGCCTCACTTTGGGCAGCGATCAAAACGTTTTCGATTTCAGTGAACTGCATTGTAGAAAGCTAAAAATACAGAACCCCGTTATCTCCAAAGAGGATTTGGACAAGATCAAGAACTACGACGCAAGCCCAGATTACCGCGTAACGTCTATCCCGATGCTGTATGAAATTGAAAGCGGATATAACGGCCTCGAAGATGCTCTACAACACATTTTGGAGCAGGCGGTCAAAGAAATCGACCTTGGCACTAATATCATTATTCTATCCGACCGGAATGTCAACGAAAAAATGGCCCCTATCCCGGCTTTGCTAGCCTGTTCTTTCGTAAATAGCGGATTACAGCGACTCGGAAAACGTTCCAAACTAAGTGTTATTATCGAGTCCGCAGAACCCAGAGAGGTACATCATTTCGCACTGTTGTTCGGGTTTGGCGCCAGTGCCATCAACCCGTATTTGGTAAACGAAATAATCGCCGAGCAAATCGAGGAACAAGCCATAACGGAGTTCACTTTCGATGCGGCCATCAAAAATTATAACAAAGCTATTGGGAAGGGTATTCTTAAAGTCATGAACAAAATAGGCATCTCGACCTTGAACTCCTATCGCGGCTCCCAACTTTTCGAATGTATCGGTATCAATACCACGGTAGTAAGCAAATACTTCCCCAATACCCCCACGCGCATACAGGGTATCGGCCTCTACCAGATTGAAAAGGAAATCGCCAAGCGGCATGCGAAGGCCTTTACCAAGAAAACCGTGGCCGCAGACTTGGACCTTGAGATGGGCGGCGAATACCGTTGGCGCAGGGATGGGGAAAAACATATGTTCAACCCGCTTTCCATAGCAAAACTTCAAAAAGCGGTACGTAACAACGAGCCCAACACCTATAAAGAGTTTGCCGAAATGGTAAACAAACAATCCAAAAGTCTAATGACCATTCGCGGGTTGTTCGAATTCTCGAACTATGACCCCATTCCTATTGAAGAAGTAGAACCATGGACCGAAATTGTAAAACGTTTCAAGACCGGAGCCATGTCGTATGGCTCCATTAGTAAGGAGGCCCATGAAAACCTTGCCATTGCCATGAACCGTATTGGCGGTAAAAGCAACTCGGGCGAAGGCGGGGAAGATTCGCAGCGGTTTTATAAGAACGCAACAGGAGATTGGCGCAATAGTGCTATCAAACAAGTGGCCTCGGGACGGTTTGGTGTCACTTCCGATTACTTGACCAACGCGCAGGAGATACAAATTAAGATGGCCCAAGGAGCAAAACCGGGCGAAGGCGGGCAACTTCCCGGCCCTAAGGTGAATCCTGCCATTGCAAAAACCAGGAACTCTACCCCCTATGTAGGGTTGATCTCCCCTCCGCCACATCACGACATCTATTCCATTGAAGATTTGTCACAATTGATTTTTGATCTTAAATCTGCCAACAGGGAAGCCCGTGTAAACGTAAAACTGGTTTCCGAGGTTGGGGTAGGTACGGTAGCAGCCGGAGTTTCAAAAGCCAAAGCAGATGTAATCCTCATCTCCGGTTTTGACGGCGGTACGGGCGCGTCTCCCTTGACTTCCTTAAAGCATGCCGGACTTCCTTGGGAACTGGGTATTGCGGAAGCGCAGCAAACCCTGGTCATGAACGATTTGCGAAACCGGATCGTATTGGAATGCGATGGGCAATTAAAGACCGGACGTGATGTCGCCATTGCTTGTTTACTTGGTGCCGAGGAATTTGGCTTTGCCACTGCCCCCTTGGTTGCTTCCGGTTGCATAATGATGCGGGTATGCCATTTAAACACATGTCCTGTGGGGATCGCAACGCAAAATCCTGAGTTGCGAAAAAAATTCGAAGGCAAGCCGGAACATGTCGTAAACTACATGTATTTCGTTGCCCAGGAATTGCGTGAAATTATGGCGCAGTTAGGGTTTAGAACCGTAGATGAAATGGTAGGGCAAGTGCAAAAGCTAGACCGCAACAAGGCCATAGACCACTATAAGTCTGCCGGTATCGACCTCACCCCCATTCTACATCAAGTAGACGTACCATCTGGCACCAAACTATACAATACCCAAAAACAAGAACACGATATACACAAGTCAATCGAGTTCGAAATCATCGAAAAAGCGAACCCTTCCCTTTTTAGAAAGGAAAAACTATCCCTTGATTTCCCGATAGGAAATACCGATCGCGCCGTGGGTGCCATTATAAGCAATGAAATTTCGAAGGTATACGGGGCACAGGGACTCCCTATCAATACGCTACGAATCAATTTCACCGGGTCGGCGGGCCAGAGTTTTGGGGCCTTTGCAACACGGGGGCTTACGCTCACTGTAAACGGCAATACAAATGATTACCTAGGCAAAGGACTTTCTGGAGCGAAATTGGTTATCAAAGTACCGGACAAAAGCACGATCGTTCCCGAAGATAATGTGATTACGGGGAACGTTACCCTGTACGGCGCCACGGCTGGTAGAGCCTATATCAACGGAAAAGCGGGAGAGCGTTTCTGTGTACGAAACTCGGGCGCCAAAACGGTGGTCGAAGGCATCGGAGACCATGGATGCGAATACATGACAGGAGGTGTCGCGGTCATTCTTGGAGAGGTCGGAAGAAATTTTGGTGCGGGTATGAGCGGTGGAATTGCTTATGTCTATGACAGAAATAAGACCTTTAAAGCCAAATGCGGCACTGAAGGACTCAACCTGCTGGCCGTGGAGGAGGACCAAGACATTCAACAATTGAAAGAATTGATCGAAAGTCACTATAACTATACGATGAGCCCTTTGGCGCAGCGTATACTTGAGGACTGGGATACTTGCTTGAAAGACTTCGTAAAAGTCTTCCCAGAAGAATACCGCCAGGCGTTGATTCGTTTAGAAAATGAAAAATTACAAACTACATAAATCGAGAAATGGGAAAGACAACTGGATTTTTGGAATTCGATAGAAAAATAGAGGCGTATACCCCTGTTGAAGAGCGCTTAAAACACTACAAAGAATTTACGGTTCCATTAGAGAGGAAAGAGTTAAAAGACCAAGGCGCAAGATGTATGGATTGTGGCATCCCCTTTTGTCATAGTGGATGCCCCTTGGGCAATCTGATTCCCGATTTCAATGATGCCGTGTACCGGGGCAAATGGGAGAAGGCGGCGGCAATTTTGCATTCTACCAATAATTTTCCGGAGTTTACGGGACGTTTGTGCCCGGCACCTTGCGAAGAGGCCTGTGTCTTGGGTATCAATGAAGACCCCGTCTCTATTGAAAATATTGAAAAGAACATTGTGGAAACGGCCTTCAAGGAAGGGTGGGTACAAGCGACGCCGCCTGAAAAACGAACCGATAAAAAAATTGCGGTCATTGGTTCCGGACCGGCCGGTCTGGCAGCTGCACAACAACTAAATCGTGCGGGACATTCGGTCACGGTTTTTGAAAGGGATGAAAAACCGGGTGGATTGTTGCGCTACGGCATTCCTGATTTTAAAATGGAAAAACAGGTAATTGATCGGCGACTACAGATCTTGGAAGAAGAAGGCATCACGTTTAAATGTGGTGTGCACGTAGGAGTCGATATCAAAGCGGATGCGCTCAAGGCAGACTTTGATGCCGTGATCCTTTGCGGTGGCGCCACTGTTCGAAGAAACCTTCCGATAGAAGGTGCAAATCTAAAGGGCGTGGTACAGGCAATGGATTTTCTTCCTCAAAACAACCGCCGTGTAGATGGTATCCAAGATTTTGAAAACGAACTCTTGGCCACAGATAAGGACGTGATCGTAATTGGAGGAGGAGATACAGGCTCGGACTGCATCGGCACGTCCTTTCGCCATGGTGCGAAATCGGTATCGAATTTTGAAATTATGCCGATGGGAACCACTGAACGGCCCGAAGGACAGCCCTGGCCTTTTTGGCCCATGCGCCTACGAACCAGCTCTTCTCATAAAGAAGGAGCGGAGCGCTTTTTTAGTATTTCCACCAAAAAGTTTCTTGGGGACAAGGACGGAAATTTAACCGGATTGGTAACCGCAGAGGTTGCATGGGTACCACAAGAAGGAAAACGCCCGCTGCTTAAAGAGGTGGAGGGAACCGAAAAAGAATGGAAATGTGATTTGGCCCTTCTAGCACTTGGCTTCACTGGCTCAGAAATGACCTTGGCTGATCAGTTTGGCTTGGAGATCGACCAAAGAACCAATATCAAGGCTTCTGAAAAAGACTATAAAACGAACGTACCAGGTGTGTTTGTAGCCGGCGACCAACGAAGAGGGCAATCATTGATTGTTTGGGCCATTTCAGAGGGCCGACAAGCAGCGCATCATGTAGACTCCTATTTGATGGGAGCATCCGTATTGCCCCTGAAGGGAGAAGGCGATTTGCCCAGGGTGTAAAAATTCTCCAATTTGAATTAGTCAGGAAAGCCGCCCTTTTTTCAGGGGCGGTTTTTTGATTTGATTCTCACAAGATTACTCAAGCAAGAAGCCGCCCCTGAAAAAAGGACGGCTTTACTGTAACCTATCTAAACGCTAGCTAATGATTAAACACTAACAAGATTAAAGGAGTGTACTTTACCAAGATAAGATTTGAAATCTTTCCCAATTACCAACTACTGTCCTATTTGCTATTAATCGACCACTCGCTTCGGCGGATACATATTTACCGGTTGAAAAAGACTTCAGGTAGTACCTTCCGTTACCAACAGATTTAATATAAAATTTACAGTCGGGGTTATAACGACTTCCATTCGCTTTGATTAGGCCGCCAGCGCCTCGATCTACGTCTAAATACCTGCCATTGTTTGCCAAAATACTATACGTATCATCTTCAATATTGTATATCAAATTAAACTTTTCCCAGTCAAGACCTTGTGTTCTATTGGCGGTTGCAAAGAATGCCCCGTTTTCAGAACATATGAATTTACTGTAGTAACCTTTAAAAAGTATGTTTCGCAACCCCGTGCCTAAGCCTCGGGTAGAGCCTCCATAATCATAATTTGGGTTTCTAAACCACTGTCCCAACAAATTCTCGCCTGTATTAAACTCAGAAAAAGCATTGTACTTAATTTGATCTACAAAAAGGTTGACCTTGCCTTCGACACCTGCCCTGAATTCTGTGTATTGGTGTGCTTTTATATAATAGTCTGCAGTAAAATCTAAATCATAACGGTAAACGGTTGCCATTGAAGTAAAAATGCTAAAAACTTCCGAACCCCATAGTCTAGAACTAAATTTCAATCGCGGGATTCTTGCCTTTATTCTTCCAGATACGGCATTTTCATACTGCGGTGTCAAAACATCCAACCGAAGATCGTTATATCTTGACCATTTTCCATTTAACGGATTTGCCCCAGTTTGTTCATAGGTAAACCCGAATCCCCCGTGTAGATCTACTCCCGCAGATAACTGGGCATTCACAAAACTAGAAACAGTAAGTTCCGGTGTAATGTAATTAACGAATCGCACCCATACAGGACCTACCCAGAAATTAAAGTCCAAAGGAAGGCGCGTTTCAGGTAATTTGATTTCCGCCTTTGCTCCAAATTTTACATTTAAATCAGGGTTGCTTGGATCCTTACGAAAATTTAAACCTAATTTGGTTTTAAGATAATTATCTCCAGGACCAGGCGCGTTCGTGTTATATTCAAATCCAAATATTAGGTCAGCTTTAACATCCAACCGGACCTCTAGTCCATTTATATTTCTGTTTAACCTAAAAGTCATTGGAACTGACAAATCTGGCCTTTTAGCAACTCCATTGGAATCGTTCAAATTGTAGTTGAAGTTTGCCACTTTAAAGAGTTGATCAAACCCAACATCATTTGAAAACATAAAGGTCACCTCCCCATCTTTTCTTTTGACTTCAACTACCCTAACATTGTACCCATTTGGAGCCAAAGTGGAAGGTGCGGAATTTAATATGTCACCGACCATTATATCCTTTAACAATGAATCTTCGGCAAAGGTTATGGATTCTTTGGATATTGCACGTAGTAATGCATTCTCATCTTCTCCAAACACCTTCACATTAGGTTGTAAAACCATTTCTCCGTCCGCCTTCGGAATATCAATGTCTAACATTTTGTTGCTTTGCTTCTCTACCTTTTCTATGGCATCTACTTCCACCTCCTGTGATTCTTTATCACAAGACATAAAAATGGCTAACATTATTGCCATACCGAACTTTATATACCTCTTCATCTTTATTATTTTTTAGGGGTTTGTATTTTTTTCTCAGTATGTATTCGATTATGGACGTCTTCATAAAAGAATTGAACATCTGAGAAACCAAACTACCCTTAATCTCATAAACCGATGTAAACCACTGTACACCTTTACAAATTGAAGGTAAGTTCCTACACGAATTTACTATGCAAGGAAATGCGGTAGTGTTGCGAAGAGGTATTAGTCAACTTAAAAAGTTGTTTTTAGCCAATAATCAGGAAAGCCGCCCTTTTGTTCAGGGGCGGCTTTTTAAGGATAAAAAGGACGCAAGCGAATTTGGATGCTTCCATCAGGCACTATAACACCCTACTACCTGCAACTTTCATCAAAAATGGTTCCTTCGTCCATCCGCGTCCAAAATTTGGTACTGTATGCACTGTCATCTACTTTTATACACGCTAGCTCATTGTTTGAGGCATTGAAATAGGTAATAGCCGTATTGTTCCTATTGGCTAGATTTAAACTGGTTAGTTCGTTATTACTACAATTGATATGGACCAAAGCAGCATTTTTATGCACATTCAACGTTCTTAATTTGTTCTGGGCAAGGTCTAAGAATTCCAACGAGGGGTTTTTAGTTACGTCAATACCAGTTATTTTATTACGACCAAAACTTAGCTGTTTTAAACGAGGGTTTTTACGCACATCCAATGCGGATAATCTGTTGATGTTGCAGCTTAAGGTTATTAGATCCGGGTTTTTGCTTACATCCAAGTTTTTCAAAATGTTGGCATAACATCTTAAAATCCGTAATTTGCTGTTCTTAGAAATATTTAGCACCCTTAAGTTATTCTCTGAGCAATACAATGCTTCCAACGCCACAAAATGCTCGATTCCCGTTAAATCGGAAATGTTCTTATCGGCAACATTGAGACTTGTTATGGTATTAATATTCGACCTCGCTACATAACCGTCTACAATACCCGAATCAAGGCCTAAATCAATCAAGGCTTGTTCAAAATTTTCATCCGGTATGTGCACTTTGGTCTGTGCGAAGGTTTGAAACGAGCTAAGTAGCATTACTAAGAGTAATCCCTTTTTCATAATAGTTTCATTTTACGTTTTGGTTATTTTTT
This sequence comes from uncultured Flavobacteriaceae bacterium, assembly GCA_947500385.1. Lineage (GTDB taxonomy): Bacteria > Bacteroidota > Bacteroidia > Flavobacteriales > Flavobacteriaceae > Pelagihabitans. The sequence goes on from CANMSA010000021.1 coordinate 67,759, forward strand.
TTTCTTGCTTATCTACATCGAAAACTTCAATACAATTTCATGGGAAGAACCACCGTACCGTTGAAGTCCGTTAGCCGCATTTTCAAAGGCGTAGCCCACTCTGAATGAACTTTTGAACAGACCCACGGTAGCAAAACCAGTATAGCTTTCCCCAATTCTATAGTTTGCACCAAATTCCAAAAAGTCCGCATACCATACTGCAGCGGTTACATCCCAAGAAATGGGTGCTCCTGGCACTATTTTTAGCAAGGTAGAGGGTTTGATCTTCCAGTAGCGGGTGTTTAAAACAATATCATACCCACCACCAACAAAAACATGTATTTTATCTCCCGCAGAAACCGGTTGCACCCCCTCTTTTTCATAGCGTGTATTTTTTAAAAAACCGGGAGCAGACAGGGTAATGTAGTACTTCTCGGCCTTTAGGTATAGGCCCACTCCGAAATTCGGATTAAAGGTATTGCTGTTCTCGGTAAACAAGGGATCGTCTATGATACCCAAGTCGGACAGGTCTACCTTAAGAAAAGACCCACCAGCCTTTAGCCCAGCAAAAAGGGCCACTTTTCTGGAGAGGTTTAAACGATACGAAAAATCGGCATACACATGGGTCTCGGATAACACAGAGACTTTATCGGAAACTACATTAAAACCCAATCCCACGTTTTTGCCCATTGCTTTGTTTGCATTGAAGTTAAAAGTTTGGGGTGCCCCTTCGATCCCAACCCATTGGCTGCGAGCCCCCAACAAAACCTCCGTATTGTTGTTTGCCCCGGCATAGGCAGGGTTTAATAGATTCATATTGTATTTATACAAACTGAAGTGAGGGTCTTGTTGGGCATTGCCCAAAACCACTAACAATAAAAATGGCAGAAGTAAAACAATAGGACCCCTATATTTCATAGTGTTGTTATTGAGAAGGATCGTTTGGTACGCTCCTTCAGGTTAAAATTTCAGATTGCTAATAATTGATATATACCCAGCCTTGGAGCGCTTCTGTTTTGGAATCGTTGAATTCAATGATGTAGAGATACGGGCCCACAGGTAGCTTTCGAGCGCCAGAAGCTCTTGAGGTACCATCCCAATCATTCTGATAATCCCTAGCTTCAAACACCTTATTGCCCCAGCGATTGTAGACCACTATTTCATGATCGGGAAAATTTTGTAGATTTTCGATTACCCACGAATCTGCTATGGCATCACCGTTTGGAGAAAATCCGTTCGCAACTTCCACAAGAGCATCGTTGTCTATTACATTCACTATTCGTACCACCTCAATGGCTTCATTTCCATTTTCATCGGTAGCGTTATAGTAAATGGTATAGCTCCCTACCGCATCCATAAACTCGGAGGCATCGATTGTGACCGCAGAACCATCATCGGTGGTGGCGCCCAGTTCGGTATAACCGGCACCCAGTTCGATCGTTTGCGGGTTGGCCCCGTTCAAGGTGATGACCGGGGCGGTCGTATCGGTCGCTACTACATTCACCGTTCTGGTTACTTCCGTGGCGATATTGCCGCTGGCATCCGTGGCATTGTAGTAGATCGTATAGGCACCTACAACGTCCATAAACTCCGACGTATCGATGGTGACCGCAGAACCATCATCGGTGGTGGCGCCCAGTTCGGTATAGCCGGTGCCCAGTTCGATCGTTTGCGGGTTGGCCCCGTTCAAGGTGATGACCGGGGCTGTTGTATCGGTCACTACTACATTGACCGTTCTTGTTACCTCGGTGGCGACATTCCCGCTAGTATCCGTAGCATTGTAGTAGATCGTGTAGGTACCGACAACGTCCATAAATTCGGAAGCATCGATTGTTACTGGCGTACCGTCGTCGGTGGTGGCACCTAGCTCGGTATAGCCGGCGCCCAGTTCGATCGTTTGCGGGTTGGCCCCGTTCAAGGTGATGACCGGGGCGGTCGTATCGGTCTCCACTACATTCACCGTTCTGGTTACTTCCATAGCGACATTGCCGCTGCTATCCGTGGCATTGTAGTAGATCGTGTAGGTACCGACGATGTCCATAAATTCGGAAGCATCGATGGTGACCGCAGAACCATCATCGGTGGTGGCGCCCAGTTCGGTATAACCGGCGCCCAGTTCGATCGTTTGCGGGTTGGCCCCGTTCAAGGTGATGACCGGGGCGGTCGTATCGGTCGCTACTACATTGACCGTTCTTGTTACCTCGGTGGCGACATTGCCGCTAGTATCCGTAGCATTGTAGTAGATCGTGTAGGTACCGACAACGTCCATAAATTCGGAAGCATCGATGGTGACCGCAGAACCATCATCGGTGGTGGCGCCCAGTTCGGTATAACCGGCACCCAGTTCGATCGTTTGCGGGTTGGCCCCGTTCAAGGTGATGACCGGGGCTGTTGTATCGTTACAATTTTCACTAAAACCTGTCTGACTATCGATAGCCGTCCAATTGGCTTGTGCATAGGTAACATTGTCAACCTCAATACAAATAAGGTTAGGATTGTTTATCGCGTCAAAACTGGTAAAATTACTATTGTTCCCATTGCGAACATTTAGGTTCGTTAGCTGATTGTCGGCACAATTCAACTGTGTTAAAATAGGATGTTGACTAAGATTTAAACTTGTAAGTTGGTTATCCTGAACATCTAAACTAAAAAGTGCTGTGTTTTGGACAATATCCAAGGCAGTGAGTTGGTTATCGTAGCAGTGGAAAACGCGTAAATCAACTAAAGCGCTTACATCTATGTCGGTTAAGTCATTCCCATGACAAAAAAGGGTGGTAAGCAACGTATTTTGACTTAGATCCAAACTGCTTATCTGGTTGTTATGACACCCTAGGTTTGTTAAGGCGGTATTTTGACTGGTATTAAGACTTAGGAGTGCATTGTTACTGCAACTTAATGAAGTTAAAGCCGTGTTTGAACTTATGTCCAAATCCGTTATTTGATTATTGCCGCACAGTAATTCATCTAAATCCAAAAAATCTTCGATTCCGGTTAAATCAATAATGTTTCTATTTCTAACATCCAGAAATACAACCGTATTGATGTTGGCTGTTGGCACAAAATCATCTAGCGGCCCAGAATCATACCCCAAATCAATCAGCGCTTGCTCAAAATTATCGTCGGGAACATAGGTTTGTGCTACCGGAGCGCTACAGGCTTCGCCGAAACTGGTTTGTGGGTCGATATTGGTCCAATTTGTCTGTGAATAGACAGTATTATCTACCTCAATACAAGTTAGATTTGGATTGCTTACTGCAGAAAAATAAAGGATACCTATATTATTGCCATTCTTAATATTTAGACTGTTCAAGTCGTTGTTATCCGCACTGAATTCACCTAATAGGGGTAACTGACTTAGGTCTAAAGCACTTAGCTGGTTTTGATAACATGCCAACGACACTAACTCCGTATTTTGACTAAGGTCTAAATTGGCAAGTTGATTATTATGTATGTCTAAGGTGACCAACATTGTATTCTGACTAAGATTTATGGCCGTTAACACATTGTCGCTGGCGTACAAAGTCGTTAGTACGGTATTTTGACTAACTTCTAAAATGCTCAATGTATTACCACTGCAATTTAGAGTGGTCATCGCGGTGAAATCTGCTATTCCGGTAAGATCCGCAATGCTATTCGTAGAAATATCTAAATCTATTACGGTTTCTATATTGGCTGTTGGTACAAAATCATTTAGAGGCCCCACATCATAGCCCAGATCAATAAGTGCTTGCTCAAAATTATCGTCGGGCACATAGGTTTGTGCTACCGGAGCGCTACAATCTTCGCTGAAACTGGTTTGTGGGTCGATATAGTTCCAATTGGCCGTACTATAGGCCACATCGTCTACTTGGATACAAGTCAGGTTGGGATTGTCCTCGGCACCGAAACTGATGAAATTGCTATTGTTCCCATTTTGGACGTTCAAGCTTGTTAATTGGTTCCTGCCGCAAGTAAGATCGTTCAATAGCGGAAGTTGGCTTAGATCTAAGGTGCTGAGCTGATTTTGACTGCATACTAGAAACGTCAATTGGGTGTTCTGGCTAAGATCCAAGGAGGTAAGTTGGTTATCGAAAAGGTCGAGATGTTCCAATATCGGATTCTGACTGACATCAATAGTGGTCAACTCATTTTCATAAGCAGTTAGCATGGTCAAGGCACTAAAATCCGATATCCCGGTCAAATCCGAGATCGACCCACCGCTGATGTCCAAAGACGTAACGGTATTGATATTGGACGTCGGCACGTAATCGTTCAAAGGACCCGAATCATAGCCCAGATCAATCAAGGCTTGTTCAAAATTATCGTCGGGCACATAGGTCAAATCGGATAAGGTAGCGCAGTTGATACTAAAAACCGTCCCCGGGTCGATATAGTTCCAATTGGCCGTACTATAGGCCGCATCGTCTACTTGGATACAAGTCAGGTTGGGATTGTCCTCGGCACCGAAACTGATGAAATTGCTATTGTTCCCATTTTGGACGTTCAAGCTTGTTAATTGGTTCCTGCCGCAAGTAAGATCGTTCAGTAGTGGAAGTTGGCTTAGATCCAAGGTGCTGAGCTGATTTTGACTGCATACTAGAAACGTCAATTGGGTGTTCTGGCTAAGATCCAAGGAGGTAAGTTGGTTATCGAAAAGGTCGAGATGTTCCAATATCGGATTCTGACTGACATCAATAGTGGTCAACTCATTTTCATAAGCAGTTAGCATGGTCAAGGCACTAAAATCCGATATCCCGGTCAAATCCGAGATCGACCCACCGCTGATGTCCAAAGACGTAACGGTATTGATATTGGACGTCGGCACGTAATCGTTCAAAGGACCCGAATCATAGCCCAGATCAATCAAGGCTTGTTCAAAATTATCGTCAGGTACATAGGTTTGAGGAATGGGAGCAGAACAATCCTCACTAAAACTGGTTTGTGGGTCAATATTTGTCCAATTTAAGTTACTATACATTGTATTATCAACATCTATACAACCTAAACTCGGATTTCCGGTGCTTATAAAAGTGGTAATACTTGTATTGTTTCCATTTTTAACGCTTAAAGTGTTTAGCTCATTTCCAAGACAAACCACTCCTTGAAGATTAACATTTGTATTCAGGTCTAAAACGGTCAATTGATTCACACTACAGTCTATATATTGCAATGCGATATTATTACTTAGGTCTATACTGCTTAGCTGATTTGTTTCACATATCAAACTTGTAAGTGCTGTATTTTGACTTAGGTCCAAGGTGCTTAACTGATTTCCCCTACAGTTTAATTCTTCCAAGGAAGTAAAAAATTCAATTCCGGTGAGGTCGACTATACTAAGGTTGGAAAGATCTAATGTGGTAAGTTGGTCCAAACCTGTTTCCGTCATTTCCACATAATTATTCCGCTGACCGGAATCATACCCCCTATCAATTAAGGCTTGTTCAAAGTTATCGTCGGGAACATATGCATATACCAAAGCAGAGCAGTCTTGACTAAAATGTGTTTGGGGATCTACGTTTGGGAGTAGTACTATGCCATCATCAACATCTATACATAATAGATTTGGATTGTTTTGAGCCGTCAATGTCAAAGACAAGTTGTTTGAGTTCCGAAGGTTTAGGCTGGAAAGATTATTGTTTTCACAACCCAAATGAGTTAGGCTTTCTTGTGTTGATAAATCAAGTGTCACTAAATCATTGCGAGCGCAACGTACTTCTTCAAGAAGCTTGTTTGATGACAGGTCTAATTCTGTAAGGTTATTCGAAGTGCAACTTAACGTGATTAGCTCCCCATTTGAGGATAGATCCAAAGTCGTCAAATCATTCAAACTGCATAACAGAGTTACTAACGCCTCGTTGGAGAAAAGATTTAAATCAGTCAAAGAATTCCCTGCGATATTCAAACCGCGTAGATCGGTATTGGCCGATAAATCCACATCCGTAATACTGTTATTATTACATCGTAGATCCTCTAAACTTACCATGGCTTCAATACCCGTTAAATCCTTAATACCCCTGTTTGAAACATCTAAAAAGGTAATTGAATTAATATTAGCCGTTAACACCATACCATCCAAGGGCCCAGAATCATAGCCTAAGTCGATCAAGGCTTGTTCAAACTCGGTATCGGGTATTGCTGTTTGTTGCGCGAATACCCCCGCCCCCATTAAGAGTGTCAAAAAAAGTAGTCTTCTTTTCATAGTCTTCATTTTTTCATGCCGCTATTTTACTTTGAATAAACGCCCTTCGGCATTTAGGTTAGTATCGGTAGGGTAGAAGTACTTAAAAACGACCGAACCTTCCCTTTTTTCCAAAACCACCTTGCCCCTTGTAACACAGTTTTGTAGACCTCGCGTAATGCGTTCTCGAAGCACAATACGCTCTTTGCCTGTATGTATGAGCTTCCATCTGCCACTACATTCCAATGCAGGGTAGTTGACTTTAAAGCTGTTTTGGATACTATCGACTTCCAAGAACAATTCCCAGTGTTCATCGGTATTGTATTGATATGCGCTACCGCCCCAATTGCCCAGCACCCAAGGGGCGCTCACTTGAAGATTGTTTTTTTTGGTAGAGGAGCAGGCCGTACCCCCCATTAGCATACAGCATAATATCACGTACTTAAATCCCCCAAGTGTCATTCGTATCACGATAAATACCGCTTTGTTTGGTTTGCATATTATAGGGGAAAAGCAAGCAGGTCGGAAATTGCTTTACTTGGATGATTTCAACTGTTCTATATAGGCCTTAAACCTTGATCTTAATGCTTTGAGATCTTTTCCGGGGTGTTTTTTCTTGGCCCGAACAACCAACTTTGGAGTAAGATGTTTACCGCCTTTACCATTGGTAATTGCCTGCTCAAAATGACGCATTGTACTTTGGATAATGGCTTCTTGCATTTTAGGGGAGTCCGCAATTTTGGCTTTTCTTGCCGAAGTGTTTGGACAGGGGGTCTTATCGTCCCAAGGGTCGCAAAGGTCGGTACAGGGGGCGTCATCGTCCCAAGGGTCACAATTCAAGGAGCGTCCGGTAGTGCTCATCCCGTTAACGAAATTGGTTGAGACCGTTGGATCCTGACCAAGTGTATTGGAAATTAGTTGGTCGTTACCCTGGGCAGAAAGACCAAGGGAGACACAAAACAACAGCGCTGCAAGTACAAACCGTATTTCTATATGCATCATATTATTTTTAGAAGGTGAAATTTTAAAAAATGTCAAAGGATCATTGTAAATTTCAGTTAAAAAAGGAACCAAGGCGTACTTCTGAACTTTCAGAGTGGTCGTATTCCGAGCAGTCTCCACCAGTACTTTCACATTCACAAACGGCAGTTCCAGAACCAACAATACCCATGGCACAGGATTGACAGGTGTTTGAAAAACAATCAAGATCATTATTACCTCCGAGATATGGAGTGGCAAAAAACGCATCTCCTTGCTTTTTTAATCGCGTATAACTCGTGAGGGATCCCTTTTTAAATTTGGCTTTTCTAAGCAGATAGTATTTTTTAGTATCCTCATGTAAAACAATTTTGAACGAAGAAATTTTTTCTCCAGAATGGAATTTGGAGTTTAACACTTTTTGGTTCACCACCGCTTTTCCGTTTTCAAAGAACCCGACAGGTGTGGTGGCAAACTTTTTTTGTAATTCTACACTTATTTTGCCCGCTCCCTTCGATTGCGCTACGGAAAAAAAAGATGTTCCTATGAGAAAGAAAATAAAAATGAAATTTTTCATAATGGCTTGCTTACGATTGAATGGTTTCTCAAAACTAGGATAACCGATGCCCGCGCCTTGTATGAAAACTGGTAGTGCTTAAAAATCTATGAATTCAGGTAGGAATGGATCTACGGAATGTCATTGGCGGTAACCAACACGTTTTAGTAATGGTTTGAAAAAAAAAGGATGTGAAGATGTGCCCTTGATGATACTATCTGAAGTGGTAAACCACTATTCGCCGGTTAAACCATACTCGATAGCGATCCGCACCAAGCCAGCGGTATTTTTGGCCCCTAGTTTAATCAACATATTACGACGGTGGGTTTCGACCGTACCAAAACTAATAAATAGCTTATCGGCAATCTCCTGGGTGGTATACTCCTGTAAAATAAGTTGCAGTACCTCTTTTTCCCTACGTGAAATACTGGGAAAGGGGCTTTGCTTCTTTTTTTCACCCCGGTTGGCAACGCTGTTCAAAACAATATCGTTCACGGTTTCATCAAGATACATTTTACCGTTGCTTACCGCTTCGATCGCTTTGACCACCTCTTCTTGTCCGGCATTTTTGAGCACGTATCCTTTGGCGCCATTGCCCAACATTAGTTTGATAAGACTACTTTCCTTGTGCATCGAAAGGGCCACTATTTTTAACTCAGGCTTGGCCTTTTTAAGCACCTTGCAGGTTTCAACCCCATTGATTCCTTGCATGTTAATATCCAACAAGACCACCTCTGCGGTGGTTCCCGGTATTTGCGCTATGGCCTGCTCCCCGCTGGTCGCCGTACCGATAACCTTAATATTCGAAAGCGGGGCGAGCATCAACTCCAACCCTTCTATGACCATTTTATGATCGTCTACTATAAAAACCTGTATCATATAGGAATGGTTATATTTACTGTGGTACCCATATTGGGTCGGGCATCCCAATCGATTTCTCCATCCAAAAACTCCACCCTACCATTAACGCTTTTTAATCCTAAGCCGCCCTTGGCAATGGCCGTTTCATAGTCAAAACCACTTCCATCGTCCTCTACCATCAATTTTATTTCGTTTTTATGCCCTAACAATTGAATCAATATGGTCTTTGCATCGGCATGCTTTCGAATGTTTGAAACAATCTCTTGAATCAAACGATAGATGGTTACCTTTTTAGTGGTCTCAATGTCCTTGATGATCCCGCTTATCTCCACGGTGGTATTATAACCCTCTTCTGTCAGTTGTTCCCCTAGATCTTCTACGGCCCCTTGTAGACCAGAAATACTTAAGGCGTGCGGTATCATATTATGTGAGATCCGACGCACTTCGATACAGGCTTCATCGATCAAATTATTTGTCTTGGTGGTAAGGTCTAGTTTCTCGATCTGTTCGATTTGCTTTTGAATGATGTTAAAATGATTCTTTACCGTACTCAACAGCCCCCCTAAACTATCATGCAAGTCTTTTGCAATTCGCAAACGTTCTGCTTCCTGCCCTTCGATCATGCTGCTCAATGCAAGCAGCTTGTTTGTTTGTCGAAGTTCTTTAATTTCTTGTTTTTGAATTGCCTCCCCTTGTTCCGCTATTTTCTTATTGGTACGTATTTTATTTTTTAGAAAAAAGAAGATGGTTAATGCAAACAGGGCTAAACCAATGGCACCATACAAAAAAATATTCCGTTGCCGTGTTTGTTCGTTTAGTCTTAGCTCACTAATCTCCAATTCGTTCTCTTTCTCCTTCACATCAAACTTCGCCTGCATTTCCTCCATCGCCTTAAGGCGGGTCGCTTCTTTCAAAGTGTCATTCAAAACATATGCCTCCTTAAGCATGCTATAGGCATCTCCTTTTTTGTTCAAGGTATCTTTAATACCGCTCAATTTATAGAGCAATGCCTTTACCAGATCTTTATCACCAAATTGTTGTGCCATCCCCAAGGCCTTGCCAAGATACTCATCAGCCTTCTCAAAATTGCCTTCTTTCAACATAATATCTCCTAACCCCAATAGGGTAGCAGGCGAATATCGGGGGTCGCTATTTTTTTCAAAATAAGTCCAGGCGTCGCTATACGCTTTCTTAGCTTCCCCAATATTATTCTGACCTAAAAAGACCTGCCCTAAGGCCGTGTTGCAACTCGCCGCTTGATCTAATCTCCCTAAAAGGCGATACAGGACCTGACTTTCTTGCATGTAGTCAATCGCCACTTTCTCCTTACCCGGTATTTTAGTGCAGGCCACCCCTAAATTCATAAGGGTTGCCGCCATGCCCAGACTATCCTTTAACTCTTTCTTTAATTCATAGGATTTAAGGTATATCTCTTCGGCACGCTCGTGTTTTTTTTGCATCCGATAGATGACACCCATATTATTGAGCAATTTGGCAAGGTCATTTTTGGTTAACTCCTTACTGAGATTGTATGCAAGTAGCTGATTCTCCAAGGCCAGATCATAGTCTCCCAAATACTGGTAACTTACCCCTAGGTTGATATAGCATTTCGCCTCAAGCTCCCTTTCTTCATGAGCTTGCGCCATTTCAATACTCTTGTTATACAGGATCAACGCCTCTTCCGATTGTCCCATAATATCCACGGCAATGGCCTTGAACAAGGTCATTTGAATCGCTCCTTTCGGATACTTTAACGTTTCGGACAACTTTAATCCCTGCTCTGAAACTTCTAGCAGTTCCGCCGCCTGGTTTAAGGAAAGTAACTTGTCTCCCAATAGCTTGTATCGGGTCACTTTTATGGTGTCATCCGCACTACTAGAAATCAAATTCTTTAAGCTATCGACACTGTGTTCCAAACTATTTTGCGCCTGTACCTTCACCAAGATAAACTGGAAGAAGAGAAACACGTTTAGCAATAAAAGTATACTTTTTCTCATATCTCGTATCTATAGAACACCGCGAAACATAGCAAGCATTCTAACAAAAAAATAATTGGATAGCTGTACTCCCGACCTCACATCGATTAAAAGACATGCAAACCAATTGAACAAATTGGAAGGCTGCCCGATGCGTTTTTTTCTGTTCAATCCGTAGAAAGGTAGTTAAAAATAGTACTACACCAACATTCAAGCCGATGCAGTTCAATAAACTGCACCGTCCATAATAGAAAAAACTATAAAACTACTGGACCATCAAAATCAAAAATCCCTATTAAGTTTTAGGATGCACTTTAACCCTCATTACAGGGTTTTGTTTCTTCCCAGCTTGCCATGCCACACTATCTTTTCCTATATGCCAATGCTATATCGCCATAGTGCTGCCGCACATAGGCACCCACCTCCTTTCCACACTGATCCATTTCTTTATGGAAAAAATAATGGTACAGTGCGTACGGAATTACAATACCACCAAATACCATTGTAAAGACAAAGGCCCCGTAAAGCCATGGATTGGGAAAATTACCCACGACGATAATCTCGTTTTTTCGTAGGGTTACTATGGCGCCCGTAATTTTCCCCTTGGCCATCGTAATTCTTTTTTTGCTGTATTTTTTTACCTTATAGACCTCCCCAAATTGCTCGTCCAAATCTAGCTTCAGCTCGTCTAGACGAACGCTATCTTCTTTAATTTTTATTATCATACTGTTGCCCGCTATTGTTTGTGGAACAAAACATCCTGTTCCTACGCCATAAAACTAAGAAGAGCTCGAAGCAACTACCTCTATGAAATCAAGGACGCTGTAAAAATCTATGTTTTCATAGAGGAAGCTCGCTACGGACCCCGACTACCTGAAATCATAGATTTTAGCCCTCTAAGTGATTTCAGGGATGTTTCCCATTTGGTATCAAAATATATTTGAGGTACCATCAAACAATCACATTATGAAAAATAGATTGAAAATATTCATAGGTCTACTACTGGCATACACCAGTATCAGCGCCCAGATGAGTTACGAGGCACTAACGGTAAGCAAGGGGTTCACACCCCAGGCAAATCATGCTACTGAAAACACGTCCGAGGATTTTATGAACGAGGGCAGAGTTTGGTACGTATCCAAGGCAAGGGGTTCAGGACAGTTGGGAACCAAAGAGCGTCCCGCGAAAGATTTAGGCAATATTATTCATCATTTGAAACCAAACGATGTAATTCATATTGCCGAAGGCACCTACCTAAGTAAAGGCAGCAGGGGTGCCGATGAAATAAACGTACCTGTAAAAATAATAGCCGGGTACAACAGTGCCTTTACCAAACGAGATCCTTGGGGAGCCCATAAAACCATCTTTACGGGTACCAATGAATATCAAAAACTAACGGACCCAAGATTGTATATCCGAACGGACCAACAACGTGAAAAAAACGGGCAACTTTCTCAAGGATCCGAGATTGTAGTAGACGGTATTATCTTCGACAACGGCCCCAGAAACCGTTATCATAAAGACGAGAATATGGCCATTCGAAGAAAGGCCAGCCCTAAATCGGGAAAAAACCCTTCCCCCGAATCGGGTGGAATCAAAATCGTAGGCAGCAAGTATACCAATATTACCGTACAAAACTGTGTGGTTATGAACACGGCACCATCTGAGGGTGCTTTGTCGGTCCGTGTTTTCAAAGGTGGGAAAGGACTCATTCAAAACAACTTTTGTATCAATAATACCGGATATGGTATTCATGCGCGTACCGGCTATGCCGGCGGTGATGAAAATGCATTGCCCAATTTCATAATTCGTCATAACACCTCGCTGTTTAACTGGAAACACGATGCCATCGCTTCGTATGGCGGAGATGCCCTTGCGTTGGATCAAAATTTAAAAGCCACCCTTGAAAACAATGTATTTGGTTTCGGTCATATGGGCGGCATCTACAACAAAGGTGCCGTCATAAAAGTATCGAACAACCTCTTTACCGGAAATGCCAAATACGACTACAAGGAAGTCAATGCAAAAATGAAGGTAGACGATCTTTTGGACGAGGCTACCAAGGTAGACCCCTATAGCGATGGGAACGAATCTGCGCTGATTCAGATTTCAGTGGCAAAGCGTTGGGCCGAAATCTATGGCAATCGAATCGAGGTCAGCAGAGCCGAGGTAGACGCCGCCGTAAGTGCCAATAATTCAGGCGCAAATGCCCTACGAAGTATGCTGGGACTCAACCTGCAAGGCAATGGCATAGCAACAGACGCCGAAATATTTCTACCGCTGATCACTATTGAAGAAGCATTGCCGGCCGGGTTGATGCCCTGGAACGGCAAAGGTTGTTTTAAGCCAAAATAAGGCGTCGTTGGCTTTTATAAACAATACCCTAAAACAAAGACATGAAAAAAATACTTTTACTTATACTCATAGTGCCTGTCCTATCCTGGTCTCAGGCAATAACCCACTTTCATTCAACACTTTCCCAGGCGAATTTCGACACGGCTACTTGGAGTTTTTTACCCGCAATGAAAACGGCCGCAAAAGCCCTTGACCAATGTTCGAAAGTTCAATGTGCGCCTAAAGTGCTTGCAATGGCTAAGAAAGCAACCGCCAAAGAACAAATAACCCTTGCTAGTTCTAAAGGAGCCTTGGTTCAAAAAAAGATGGCTCGGTTTGAAAAGGAATTATTGAAAAAAAACAAGCATAGAGAACAGCTCTTAACCCAATCGTTTCAAAAATATCCGGGGTATTCATTTGCAAATATGTCTTCCCGAATGCGATTTTACATTCGCTCTATGGAAAGCATAGAAGATGATGAATGACTGGTCTTTTACAAAACCGTTGTGTAGCCTCAAAAGATATTCCGTATACAGCCAGTTGTATCGATTGGTCTCCGGAGCTTTTGTAATACTTCTCCTATCGTGCAAAGAAAAAGTAAGCTCAAAAGAACCTAGCGAATTAGTAGACGATTTTTTTCATTATCACACCTATGAAGCGAAAGAAATCGGTTGGGCGATTGAAATACCGGGCTATTTAAAAATAATAGGTTCAGAGGAGGCCAATACCCCACATACAAAAGGAAAAACATCCTTAGAAAACGGTTCTAATACAGCGGTAACTTTAAAAGGGGTCAAAAACCTCTTAGGTTTTCATTTAAATGAGTCGAACTTCTTCCGATCTTATTTAGGACCCAGCGGTACGATCACTAATTCCGCTTGGAAAAAAATGAATCGCAGCAATAAGCTTCAACTTTATACTACCTATCGTAATTTGGGTTTTTTAGTAGACTCCTCGAAAACCACTGTGGTTGCTGTAAACGAGCATGAATTTGCTTCTTATGATCTAACGCTTTATGATACTGAACATAAAAAGGTACAAAACCAGTTATTTTACGTTGGTTGGATCGATCAAAGGAGCTTTACCGCTACCATCACCACTACGAAAGAAGCAGACAAGGCTTTATTGATAGCCATATGGCACGGTTCGTTGTTCGGTAAGAAGTAAAAAATACAACCCTTTTCTATTGTTGGCGCTTTTTGGATTTCTCATTATTGGTCATAAAAAAACCCCGACGCTCGAATGAGGTCGGGGTTTCGAAGGAGGCGGCTTCCTACTCTCCCACTTGG
>CANMSA010000022.1 GCA_947500385.1 uncultured Flavobacteriaceae bacterium
TGGTTTGATCGTCACTTTGAAATAAAAAAGCCCTGACGATACTGTCAGGGCCCTTATTTACTTGGTGGAGAATACCGCCCCGACGCTTCGGGGGAACCGGTGACCTTTAGCAGTATTATTCATGGTTTGATCGTCACTTTGAAATAAAAAAGCCCTGACGATACTGTCAGGGCCCTTATTTACTTGGTGGAGAATACCGGAGTCGAACCGGTGACCTCTTGCCTGCCAGGCAAGCGCTCTAGCCAGCTGAGCTAATCCCCCAAAATTTTAGACCTCAAAGAAAACACTTTTGGCACACATGGCAAAATGTACCCTTCTTTTTCTTTTACCAAAACAATAACGGCCTGCCCTTTTACAACAATGCTCAACAACTTATCTTTATCAAAAAACCAAGCAGATGGATTTAAACAACAAAGTAGCCTACATCACAGGAGGTTCCAAAGGTATCGGTTTTGGAGTTGCCCAGAAGTTAATAGCGGCCGGAATGCGGGTCGCCATTAGTGGCCGTACCTTTAAAAGTGTGCAAAAAGCTGCGGAATACTTGGGCGACGAAAATCAAGTACTGGCGCTTGAATCGGACGTGACCACCTTGGCCGAGGAGCAAAAGGCCGTGGCCGCAATCATCGCCAGATGGGGGCAGCTCGATGTAGTACTTGCCAATGCGGGGGTAGGCCATTTCGCCCCGGTGGACGAAATGGGAGAGGAGCAGTGGTTGCAAATGATCCATACCAATCTAAACGGGGTGTTTTATACCCTTAAAGCCGCTGTGGAGGCCCTAAAAAAATCAAAGGGGTACTACATGACCTTGGCGAGTTTGGCGGGAACCAACTTCTTTGCTGCGGGAGCAGGCTACAATGCTACTAAATTTGGGGTGGTCGGCTTTACCCAAGCGGCCATGCTCGATTTGCGCAAGTATGATATCAAAGTATCTACCATTATGCCCGGCTCGGTCGCTACCCACTTTAACGGGAACGAACCCGCAGAAAAGGATGCATGGAAGATACAACCCGAAGATATTGGGGAATTGGTGCTCGACTTGCTTAAGATGCACCCCCGTACCTTACCGAGTAAAATAGAGGTACGCCCCTCGCGACCCGATTTAAAGTAAGTTGAGGAATGTATGGAAGGGGTATTAGACAGGCGATTAGTGCACAGAAGTCTTTGTTCTTTCCTATTTTTCCTCCCTACACTTCCTTTTCGAGAATCGGCAACGCGGGATTACAAATTTCCATAATCAACGCTATGAGCTGTTCTTTGAAGTGCTCAATGGTTTCCTGATCAATGGTCTTCGTTTTATTCCTACTCGTGCGTTTCTCCTTGGTGGCAAAAGCCAAGAGCCCCGCTTTGAGGTTTTTAAAAGAAAAGATGCCCGCTTCAATAGTGCTAACCGTATGTTCTTGATCGTACATAAAGGCATAACAAAGCAGTTGAAAGGCCTTGCTATACTCATAGGAGGTTACCAACTCGTCCCAAGCAACGATTTCTACTTGGGAAGAAAGTACTTTTCCCGTCTTATAATCAATGATGCGGGTAGTGCCATCATAGGTGTCAATGCGGTCTAAGGTGCCTTTTAGGTACACTGGAAAGGCCAACTGGGGAATGGAAATAGTGCGTTTTAGCTTTTGTTCAAGCGCTATAATTTTTATTTCATGCTGAGCTACTTCACGGATCTCTAAATCGAGGAAGTTTGCTACATACCGAAGTACGACCTTGAAAGCGATCAGGTTTTTACCCCGGCTAATGTCACCCTCTAAATAACTTTTTGCAAAGTGCTTTTGTACGATGGGTTGGAGGTTTTTCTTGGCTTCGACAAGCATTTCTTTTTGGAGCACCAGCCCAATAAACGGGGTGTAGATTTCCTCTAGGGTATCATGTACGATAGTGCCAAACGTGTTGGCCGCCACGGTTTCTTCGACCTCCAATAAATCATCTATTTTCAGGAGGTTTCTAGTGTAAAAATCCAAAGGATTACGAATATAATTACTCAAGGAAGTGGGGGAGAAACCGCTGGCTGCATGCGCCTGTATCAACTGCATCATCCCTTCGTCCTTCGAAATTTTTTCCAGCGTTTTTACGGTTGGGGTGATCAGGGGTGCCGCGATTCGTTCTGTGATAAAAGGCTGTACTTGTTCATCGGTCAGCAACTGCCGGATCAGTCTACTTTTTTCGCCACCTTCGAGCACATCTGGTTCGGTATTGTACAGGAGGTACACCTTTTTCGCTCGCTGCAGCAATCGATAAAAGTGATAAGTATATACGGCATCTTTCTCTTTGTAAGTGGGTAGGTTGAAGTACTTTTTTAAATCGAAGGGAATAAACGAATTGTTCGATTTTCCTGCCGGGAGAATGCCTTCGTTTACCGAACTAAGGATAACGGTTTCAAAGTCGAGATTACGACTTTCCAGCATCCCCATAATCTGAAGTCCTTGTAAGGGTTCCCCTTGAAAATCAAGGGTTTGCGAGGAAAGTAGTTCTTTGTACAGACTTAGGAGCGATTTTAGGTCACTGATAAAATGGTGTTGTCCTATGAGCTCCTGCAGTTGGTTGAACAGGGTATAAAAGCGGTACACATATTCCATTGAAAGGGCGTCCTCTTTTGCTGATAAGGTATCGCGTAGTGCCAACAAAAGCTCCAGGCATTTTTCTACAAATTGGTCGGGGGTCGGTTGCGTTTCAAAGAACAGGGAGGCTATCATAGGGTGCCCTGCCACTGCTTGAAGCTGAAAGGGCGTTACATAGGCCCAGTTATTATTTTTAATGGTTTCTGAAAGTGTAGCGGCGTGGTTCGTTTCCGAGTCGGTCAACAAAGTGTTGAGGTAAGGGTGTGTCAACAACGCCAGAATAGGCTGGTAGAACCACCCTTTTGGGTCCCGATTGATGTAGAGGGAAATGTATTGTACAAACAATTCTGCCAAAGGGGTTTTTCCCAACGGGTATCCCATGGTTATATTCACATCGGGAATTTCGGCGGGAACAGCATGCAATAACGGGTTTAGTAAGGTCTCATCGCCAAGAACCACCGCTGTATTTTTTAAGCCGGCCGGATGGGTTTGATACATTTTTTTTAGGAGGCCACCGATGTATTTGGCCTGCGAAATGTTCTTGGGAACCCCGATTACCTCAATTTCCTTTTCGGTGTTGTAGTGATTGCTCAAACCCTTTAGATCATGCTCTTTGATGTAGGGCCAACTTCTTCGGTGCTGGCGAATAAAGAGACCGGCATCATGCACAGGATCTTCTAAAAAAGACCGGTCAATATCCCAATAAATTTCTGCCTTGCCGGTGTTGAGAATTCGTTGGATTATTTTTGATTCGGCGGTGTTAAGCGCATTGAAACCAATAAATATATGGGTCGTTTCCGTTTGATCTTCCAAATACTGTTCCAACACTTGGCATGCCATTCGATACACTAGGCCCTGATGGCCAATGCCTTGTTGTAACAGCTTTTTGTTGAAAGCATGATAAAGCGGATCTAACTTGTTCCAAAAGTCTAGATAGTCCTCCATCATTTGCGTTTTTTCCGCTTCGGGCGACCAGATACTTACTTCTTGGATGGCAGAGAGATTCGAGAACAATTGATCGGTATCGATAAGGTAGCGATCGATCTCATTAAAGTCCTGTAGCAAGGTTTGGCCCCATTTTGAAAAGACATAGAAGCTATCTTTCTCTCCCTTATTAAGGTCGGAATAGGTATTGTAAAGCTCAAAAAGCTGTTCGGTATTGGTTGCGTAAGATACGCCGGAAAGGTGCTCTACAAAGCCCTCGATGCTAAAAATGTCCGGTGCAAAAGAAGGGGTTGTTGTTTTTTGGGCGAGTGCGTTGCGCACGAAAGTACCGGCTCGCTTACTTGGGAGTACGAAGACCAAGTGCTCCATAGAAGTATACTTCTTGGACAGGGCATCGACAACTTCCTCTAAAAAACTTTGCATGGCCAAAAATAAAAAAAGCCCTGGCGTTTATCGCCAGGGCTTTTCAATTTATTTAAAGTTTAGAAACTTACTTGATCAAGTTGATTTCTACCCTTCTATTTTCTCTTCTTCCTTTAGAAGTCTTGTTGTTCGCGATTGGTCTGTCTTCACCGTAACCAGTGGCAGTCAATCTGTCTGCTCCGATTCCTTCCGCGATCAAGAAGTCTCTTACAGCATTTGCTCTAGATTCGGAAAGCTTCTGGTTGGTAGCAGCACCACCTTGACTATCAGTGTGCCCTTCAACAGAGAACTTAGCGTTTGGATACTCACCAAGGATTCTGATGATGTCGACCATTACAGAAGTAGACTCCGCTTTGATAGAAGACTTACCAGTGTCAAACAAGATCGTCTTAGCGTAATCGTTCAATTGCTTCTGAACTTCTTCAGTTACTTCAGGACAACCGTTGTTGGCAACAGTACCGGCAACATCTGGACAGTTATCATCTTTGTCCAATACGCCGTCACTATCTTTATCTGGCCATGGGCATCCTTTGTTTTCGGCAGGACCTGCTTCGTTAGGACACTCATCATCCTTGTCGGCAACACCGTCACCGTCAGCATCAGGACAACCGGCAAGATTCGCCAAACCAGCTTCGCTAGGACAAGCATCATCCTTATCGGCAACACCGTCACCGTCAGCATCAGGACAACCGTTCATTTCGGCAGAACCGGCTTCGTTTGGACAGCTATCTTTGCTATCTTCGATTCCATCGCCATCAGCATCAGGACAACCGTTGAAAGCTTCTAATCCGGGAACTTCCGGACAAGCATCGTCTTTGTCATAGATTCCATCATCATCTGTATCAGTACCGCCAAATTTAACGGCAATACCTGCAAGATGTTGCCAGTGCTTTACACCGTAATCTTCGAAAGCGTGCTTGTAACCTGTTTGTAGTGTAAGACCTAGGTTTTCAGTAAACCAGAAGTTAGCACCGATTCCCGCATTCACGGTACCAGCACCAATTTCATCTACCCAAGTATAACCCCCACCTACTTCGATGAAAGGATCCACTACTGTATTTTTAAGAAAAGCATATTTGATGGTACCATCTATAGCGTAGTGAGAAAGATCATCTACACGGGTATCGCCCAATTTAGTGATTCTATTCAAAGAACCTCTAGCACCAACAGAGAATCCATCGCCTACAGACCTAGACACCGCCAAGTACGAAATAGAAGGAAGAATGTTCCAGTGGTCATTCACATTGAATAACTCATTTCCAAAAGAACTTCCGTCACCTGTAGGATAGGTGTCTATGGCATTTGCTCCAAAACTAACCTGCCAAGGGTTATTCTCGTCTTGAGCTTGGATGCTGTTGAATCCTACAAAAAGCAGGA
This sequence comes from uncultured Flavobacteriaceae bacterium, assembly GCA_947500385.1. GTDB lineage: Bacteria > Bacteroidota > Bacteroidia > Flavobacteriales > Flavobacteriaceae > Pelagihabitans. Next base: position 5,307 of record CANMSA010000022.1, read on the forward strand.
CAGCCATCAATAATTTGCTAAGATGTTTCATGTTCAAATTTTTAAGTTTAAGTGTTTATTAGCAGCAAATGTAAGTTGTTAATTATTATTAACAAAATCAATTGTTTATTTTTTTTAGCGCGTTTCATGCCCTAAACTGTGCATTTAAACGATCTTTAGAAGTTTCCCAACTTCGGTAAAGTCACGAATGGCCTTGTCTAAATGTTCACGTTCATGGGCCGCTGATAATTGTACGCGGATTCTTGCTTTTCCTTTGGGAACTACCGGATAAAAGAACCCGATGACATAAATTCCGCGATCTAAAAGCATGTTTGCCATTTCCTGTGAGAGCTTTGCGTCGTAGAGCATTACCGGTACAATGGCGGAGTCCCCGTCAATGATATCAAATCCGGCCGCTTTGATACCTTTTTTGAAGTAGGCCGTATTTTCTGCCAGTTTATCGCGTAAGCTGGTATCGTTCTTTAACATATCAAATACTTTGATAGAAGCGCCAACAATAGCAGGGGCCAGGGAGTTCGAAAATAGGTAGGGCCGCGACCGTTGTCGCAGTATTTCGATAATTTCCTTTTTCCCGGTGGTATAACCGCCCATGGCGCCTCCCAAGGCCTTGCCGAGCGTACCGGTGATGATATCGATCCGGCCCATGGCTCCTTTTTCCTCTAACGTACCACGCCCGGTGGCACCTATGAAGCCCGTAGCATGGCATTCATCGATCATCACTAGGGCATCGTATTGGTCGGCAAGGTCACATATTTGGTCTAGGGGAGCCAAAAGGCCGTCCATAGAGAATACGCCATCGGTTACGATGATCTTAAAACGTGCTCCGTCAGCATTGGCCTGTATTAACTGTTCTTCCAAGGCGGTCATATCGCTGTTTGCATACCGATATCGTTTTGCCTTGCACAGGCGAACCCCATCAATAATGGAGGCATGGTTCAAAGAATCGGAAATAATGGCGTCCTCAGCACTCAATAGGGGTTCAAATACCCCACCGTTGGCATCAAAGGCGGCCGCATATAATATAGTATCCTCGGTGCCGTAAAAGTCGGCGATGGTTTGTTCCAAGGTTTTGTGAATGTCTTGGGTACCACAAATAAAACGAACCGATGACATGCCGAAACCATGACTGTCGAGTGTATCTTTTGCCGCTTGTACCACTTCTGGATGGGAAGAAAGCCCTAAGTAATTGTTCGCGCAAAAGTTGATCACTTCTTCCCCGGTGGAAATACTGATGACCGCATCTTGCGGCGAGGTGATAATGCGTTCTTTTTTATAAAGACCATCGTCCTGTATTTGTTCCAATTCTTTTTGAAGGTGTTGTTGTATTTTTCCGTACATAATATTAAGGTATAAATTCAGGTGTAATTCGTTCGTCAATATAGATAATGATCTTGTTTTCCACAACATAACCCATTTGTTCGAGTACCCGAGCATAGGTGGTTAATTGTTGATGGTATGATGCGTCCTTTTTTCCAGTTTTATAGTCTAGAATGGTGACACGCTTTTCTTTGATGACCAATCTGTCCGGGCGCAGCAATTGTCCGTTCTCCGTAATAATATCTTTTTCGTTCTTGATAGTATTTCCTTCTGAAAAATAAGGTGCAAGTTGGGGGTGACCTACAATTTCTAACATCGTAGATCGAACGGCCTCGGCCTCCTCATTCTTTAAGTCGCCCTTGCGCACAAGCAACGAGAGTGCGTGCTCGATATCTTTGGGGGTTTCGATCAGGGCCATTGCAAGGTGGATCAAATTTCCCTTTGATAGGGCTGCGGCCCTTTCGGTATCCCAAAGGTTATCCGATTGGGTCAGGATTCTAAAACCGGGGCGCTCTTTCTGTGAATAGGAGAACGAGATGGTTGGCTGAACGGGCGGGGAAGGACGATCGGTTTCTTGTAAGTGCCCGAATTCGAATTGGGTCTTGGTTTCATCCCACTGCCCTATTCCTTGCAAATAATGAATGAACAAGCCCGAATAGTAATCGGTATTCGGATTCCCCTTTTTATCCAATTGTTTTCTTGTAATTATAAAGAGTGCCTTTTCGGCGCGGGTCAAAGCAACATAGAGCACGTTAAAAGCATCGAGCTCCATTTTTTCTTCTTCTTCTTGATAGCGTTGTTCGGCCTTGCCGCCGTATTGTACGACCTCTTTTTTTTCGTTAAAGAGCAAGGCCTCAAATCCTTCATACTTTTGAGGATCTACCGGGAGCCATATCTTTTTATCCATTCGTTTGTAGAGATATTCGTTGGCATAGGGGAAAATAACCACCGGGAACTCAAGCCCCTTGGCTTTATGAACGGTCATTATCTGAACGGCATTCAGATGATCGGGGGCGCTTAGGCCCAAGGAATCCTTTTTCTTTTCCCAATATGCCAAAAATAGGTGCAGTCCGGTACCGTCTTTTTGTTCCACCTCTAAAACCACGTCCATCAAAAAGATTAGATAGGCCGCGGCCTCTTTTGCCAGGTCGAATTGTTTGATTGCCAGTTCTAAACCGTCGTACACCGATTTTTGCCTTACCGATCGCACATCAAAACCGTATTTCTCTTTAAGAAGCTTGTAGGGGTTTGCCAAATGGGACGCAATAAATGCATGCCGCGGTTCTTGCTCTTGAGATAAATAGGCGAGCACCTTGTAACGGGCGGCAAGATCATCCGGTTGATTCTGGTATTTTAGAAGGTCGATCAAAAAGCGCACTTCCTCACTACTTTTCAATAAAAGGCTTTCCGAAGAAATGACCGGAATGTGACGCTCGGTAAGCTCTTGTGCCAATTGAACCCCATCTTTGTTATTACGTACTAGAATGCAAATGTCTGCATACGGATGTCCTTTGGCTAAAACGGTGTCGATCTTTTCAATGACGGCTCGGGCGTATAAGCTACCCTTTGAAGCAGGCTCACTGTCCTCGTCAATAAAGGTCATTTGCACGTAGCCTCCCGCGGTACTGTTCGACAACTGTTCATTACCATCGATAAAGAGTTGTTGATACAATTCGCTGTTCAAATAGGGCGCAGTGGCCTTGAAAAAAGAGTTGTTGAATGCTACAATTTCACGATGACTACGATAATTGGTAGGGAGGTTAAATACTTCTTGCGGAACCACAAAGGGGTAATCGCGTTCTAAGATAAGATCTAGAAATTGTTCGGCACGCCCCCCACGCCAGCGATAGATAGCTTGTTTGGCATCCCCGACCAAGAAAAGCGAACCGGTTTTCCCCTGCTCATCTTCACGCTCCAACCCATTCCCCAACAGGGGCTTTAGGTTTTCCCATTGCATAGCGGAAGTATCTTGAAACTCATCGATAAAATAATGCATGTATTTTTCTCCCAGCCGCTCGTATATAAAAGGGGCCGGTTGATCTTTGATCTGTTTGGATATAATCCCATTGAATTCTGAGATGGAAAGCTGATCGCGTTCCAACTGCAACTGTTTTATCTCTTGCTGCAGGCTGTTCAATACCGTTAGCGGAACAATATTGCCATAGGCATTTTTCAAGCGGGCCGTTTTGTAAAATGCTAGTTGTAGCGCTTCAAAGTGTTCGGTGAATCGCGGGTGCAGCGCATCAAGAATTGCTTTGGTTTCATCGGCACAACTTTTGTTGTACAACAGGGTCTCCGAGAAGTTTTTTTTCCATCCGGCATCGAAATCGACCTGAAGTGCACCGTTGGCTATCTTTTGTATGAAGTTGGGGAACGAGGCCCGGGTAAAATCTGTAAACTGTAGCCCGTTTTCCGCGATAAGCGTTAGACACTCCTTTGCATGGAACACCATTTTTTTTTCAAACTCGGTACGCTCTTGCGTTAGTTTTTTTTGGAGTGCTAAAAACTCCGGTATTTTTTTCTCTTGCAGTTTTTCAAGTTGAGAGGCATGGTTTTCGCTAAAAAGCAGTTTTCCAATTTTGGCAAGGTCTATCGCAATATCCCAGCTTTTATCGTCATCGATTTTTTCAAAAGCAAACTCGACCAATACCCGGGTAAGTAATGGATCTTCCCCTGCTTTTAGAATTAGCCGTGACACTGCTTCGCCCAACAACAAATCATTGTCCAATACCACCTCAAAATTTTGTGGGAGCTTTAAATCTTTTGCAAAAGTGCGAATAAGCCGATGGGTAAATTTATCGATAGTGGCGATATCGAAGAATGCATAGTTATGCAAAATCTCTTTAAGTGTATCGCCCGCTTTTGTTCGAAGTGTCTCCGCATCTAGCCGTAGGTCTTTCTGCACATCTGCGAACAACGGACTTGCACGACTCGCATCGTAGGTGCGCCCAAACTCGAAAAGGCTTTCCAAAATACGATGTTTCATCTCGCCAACCGCTTTGTTGGTAAAGGTGAGGGCGAGTATTTTTCCAAAACGCTTGGGCGCGGAAAGTACAATTTTTAGATATTCCTTGGTTAAGGTATGTGTCTTACCAGAGCCGGCCGAGGCATTATATATTTTAAATGGACTAAGACTCACCTTCTCTTTGGTTAGGTATTGGACATTGCTGCAACGGAATTCTTTTTTGAACTGGTGGCACCGATTTCTATGATTGCAAATATCAAACATTCATTCTTCAACCGATACTATTTTTTGGCTTTTACGCCTCAAATAGCAACGAAAGTACTCGTAGTACCCTTGTTTGTTAGTGTTGTGTAATGAAGGTTCTTAACAAATTATTAAAGAAATATGTTTGTTAAAAAACGTAGTTTTGGGGAACAGGATAACTTTAACTTAAAAACAACAATATTATGGCTTTTGATTTACCAAAACTACCGTATGCGTACGATGCATTAGAACCAAACATCGATGCACGTACGATGGAAATACATCATACAAAACACCACAACGGGTATACTACAAAACTGAATGGTGCAATTGAAGGGACCGACCTTGCTTCACATTCTATAGAAGATATTTTAAAGAATCTGGATATGACGAACGCTGCGGTTCGTAATAACGGCGGCGGATTTTACAATCACTCGCTGTTTTGGGAAATTATGGCACCCAATGCAGGCGGACAACCTTCAGGAGATTTGGCAGCGGCAATCGATGCTGCTTTTGGATCTTTTGATGCATTCAAGACGAAATTCAGTGCTGCGGCAGGGACGCGATTTGGCTCTGGATGGGCTTGGTTGTGTGTTCACGAAGGAGGTGCCTTGGAGGTTTGTTCAACGCCGAATCAAGACAACCCCTTAATGCCAGGAACAGGATGTGGAGGCTTTCCTATCATAGGGTTGGATGTATGGGAACACGCCTATTACCTAAACTATCAGAACAGAAGACCTGATTACGTGAGTGCGTTTTTTAATGTAATCAATTGGGATAAAGTATCAGCTTTGTACGAGGCGAACAAGTAACATTTGTTTGAAATAAAAAGGCCGTTCCTAGAATTCTAGGAACGGCCTTTTTTTATGCTTGACGATTGGAAATAAAATAGAAAAGGGCGGAGAAGTCTCCACCCTTTTCGTCCCAAATCTTACCATAAACTTAACCTACTTATGCTATGGCAATACTAAATTACTGGTATTGTGGGAAATAAAAAAGGAATTTTAAGAAATTTTAAGTGTTTTTTATTGCCCCAATTATGGAAGTACAAACAAAAAAGTGGGGTTAACCTTGTTAAATACAGGGGATTGAGCAATAAAAAAGGCGGAGCAGAACTCCACCTTTTTTCCCCAAATCTTACCATGAACTTAACCTACTTATGCTATGGTCCTCCAAAAATAGACCGAAATAAGCCCCTGAAAAAAGGTTTTAGACGAATGTACGTTTATTAGGATGAAATGCCTTCGACGATATAGTCCCTTACAAGGAGTGAAGAATTGGCAAAAGATTTTTCAGCAGTTGGATAGCCGCGGATCGTTGATCTGAGATAAAAGAGTACTGAAGGTATAACGGTCTAAAGAAATAAAGGTGGTCAAGAAGATCTTGAGTGTTTTTTTGGGTGTTGAAATCGAAGGAGATACTGCAAATAAAAAGGTGGAGCAGAACTCCACCTTTTTCCCCAAATCTTACCATGAACTTAACCTACTTATGCTATGGTCCTCCAAAAGTATGGTAGAGGGTAGCCTTAAAAAAACATCTTTGTTAAAAGCCCATTATATGCGTTGAAGTGCATCCGCTCAGAAATTCGGGGATCGGTTTTAAACCGGGGTGATTCACAAGGTTGTAATGCGTTCGCCATAGGTACATAAATGACGAATACAACTGCAGGTTCCGTTTTTAGTGTATGGGCCATAAAAAAGGCGGAGCAGAACTCCACCTTTTTTCCCCAAATCTTACCATGAACTTAACCTACTTATGCTATGGTCCTCCAAAAGTATGGTAGAGGGAAGCCTTAAAAAAACATCTTGGTTCAACTCCCTAATAATAGGTTGAAAGGTATGTAGTTAATTTGGGGCGAAGGGAAATCTACGGGAGGGGGTCATGGGTGTGGATCGGCAATAGAATCCAATCGGTTGAATCTAGAGGAGAAATTGCTCAAACCGTGAAGGTGCTAAATAAAAAAGGCGGAGAAGTCTCCACCTTTTTTGCCCCAAATCTTACCATGAACTTAACCTACTTATGCTATGGCAAGTCTAAAATAGGTGGGTAGCTTGCCTTTACGATGAAAAACACGATGAAAGCCATCAATTAATCGACGAAATGCAATATGAGAGGTATTTCATCGATAAAGGTGCTAATATGCCCGTTCGTTTTTTCCTTCATAAAAGTTTATAAAAGCCCTGTTTACGACCCGATTCCCGCCGGGTGTCGGGTAGTTTCCCGTAAAGTACCAATCGCCCAGGTTTTTAGGGCAAGCTTTGTGCAAATTCTCAATGGTCTGGTATATAATATGCACTTCGGCCTTGATGTCTGAAGGGCTTAGAAGTTCCCCTGTTTTTTGAGATATTTCATCGGCCGTAAAGGGGATATAAAACTCTTTGACGTAGTTTATGACTTCGCGATCTGCGGTATTTACCTGTGCTTTGCATTTTTTGTAAATTTCGTCTATCAGGTGCATGGTGCCTCGTTCTTTATGGAGTGCCAAAGCAGCGCGAAAAGCGATGAAATCTTCGAGCTTGGCCATATCAATTCCATAACAATCGGGATAACGAATCTGAGGGGCTGAGGACACCACGATTATTTTTTTGGGAGATAAGCGATCTAGTATTTTTAAAATACTATTTTTTAGCGTAGTACCGCGTACAATACTGTCATCGATGATTACAAGGTTATCCCCTTTTTCAACAGACCCATATGAAATGTCGTAAACGTGGGCGACCAAATCATTTCTGCTACTATCCTGCGTAATGAATGTACGTAATTTTGCATCTTTGATGGCCACCTTCTCTATGCGCGGCCGCACCTCCAAAATTGAGTGCAGTTGTTCGCTGGTGATTGTTGGTCCCAGCTCCAAAATTTGCGCTTCCTTTTTCTTATTAAGATAGTTTTGCGCTTCTTTTACCATTCCGAAAAAGGAAGTTTCCGCAGTGTTCGGGATATAGGAGAAAACCGTTTTCTTAATATTTTCTTCTATAGAGGAAAGAATTTTAGGAAAAATGAGTTTCCCCAGTTCTTTTCGTTCCTGATAGATTTCCTGATCGCTTCCTCTCGAAAAATAGATACGCTCAAACGAACATGCTTTGCGTTCCGTGGGGGCGAGTACCTGCTTTAAAAAAGTATTCCCGCTTTTTTTGATAATGATGGCATTGCCTGGATCTAGCTCTTTTACCGCATCATATGGGACATTAAAAACGGTTTGTATGGCAGGTCTTTCAGAAGCAACTACCACCACTTCATCGTCTTTGTAATAGTATGCAGGTCGAATTCCTGCAGGGTCCCGTAAAACAAAGGCATCCCCATGTCCCAATAAACCGGCCATTGTGTAACCACCGTCAAAGTTCTTGGCGGCACGTCGCAAGATCTTGTGTACTTTTAATCGTTCCGCAATAAGGGGGGAGGCTTCTAACTTATTGTATCCTTCCTTCTTGATTTCTTTATACAACTTGGCAACTTCATCATCTAGGAAGTGACCAATTTTTTCCATAACGGTTACCGTATCGGCCATCTCCTTCGGATGCTGCCCCAGCTGTACCAGATTATCGAAAAGTTCATGCACGTTGGTCATATTGAAATTTCCTGCGACAATCAAATTTCGGTGCATCCAGTTATTTTGACGGAGGAAAGGGTGTACGCTTTCGATACTGTTTTTCCCAAAAGTTCCATAACGAACATGCCCTAAAAGCAACTCGCCAATATAGGGAATGTGTTTTTTCTGAAGGGCTACATCGTCTGCATATTCCTGATGTTCCTTTAAAGAAGTATTTATACGGTCATTGATTTGGGCAAAGATGTCCTGTATGGGTTGCTGTGCCACCGAACGCACGCGGCTCATATACCGTTCCCCGGCCTTCATGTCTATCTTAATGCTGGCAAAGCCTGCACCGTCTTGCCCACGATTGTGCTGCTTTTCCATCATGAGGTACATTTTGTTTACCCCATAAAATGCAGTGCCATACTTTTCCTTGTAATACTCTAAAGGCTTTAGTAATCGAATTATTGATATACCACACTCGTGCTTAATCGCGTCACTCATTAGTTGTAGGTCTCTTTGTTTCGTTAAAACTTATTTGTAAAATCATTCCATTAAAAACGCCCCAAAAAAGGGGCGTGTAATTAGTGTAACTCTATATCGAATTGTGTCAATGCCTTGAATTGATGCAGGCGCTTGTACACTTCTTCTTTTTTCAGGTGTTGCATCCGCTCGGTTCCGAAGCGTTCTACACAAAACGACGCCAAGTTTGAACCATGGATAATGGCCCGTTTCATATTTTCAAAAGAAATATCGTTGGTAGCGGCTAAAAAACCGGTAAAGCCACCAGCGAACGTATCACCTGCCCCGGTGGGGTCAAAAACTTCTTCTAGGGGCAGTGCCGGTGCAAAGAAAACCTGTTCCTTGTGAAACAAAAGGGCCCCGTGCTCTCCTTTTTTGATTACGACATAGGTGGGTCCCATTTGCTGTATTTTGGCAGCTGCGGTAACCAAAGAGTATTCACCTGTTAGTTGTCGGGCCTCCTCATCGTTGATCGTAATGACATCGATATGCTTAATTACTTCGATCAATTCGGGTAGGGCATTGTCCATCCAGAAATTCATGGTATCCAAGACAACAAGCTTTGGGCGTACCGTCATTTGTTGGATAACACTCAACTGTACACCGGGGTGTAGGTTGCCCAACATGACAACATCCGAATGCTTATAATCCTCGGGGACGATCGGGTTAAAATCGGCCAAAGTATTCAGTTCGGTCGCCAAGGTATCCCGGGAGTTCAAATCGTTGTGGTATTTTCCTTTCCAATAGAAGGTTTTACCCCCTTGTACGATTTCAAGACCATCAAGATTGATATTCTTGTTGGCCAAGAGATCCAAATAGGTTTGTGGTAAGTCATCCCCGACAATGGAAACGATTACAGAATCAACTTCGAATTGCGATGCAGCCAATCCTATAAAAGTGGCGGCTCCACCTAAAATCTTATCTGTTTTACCAAACGGTGATTCAATTTCATCAAAGGCAACGGTGCCTACAATTACGAGTTTCCCCATTTATTTTTAAAATTAAGCTGCAAATATACAGCTTTGCTTTTCTTTTTACGAGCGGCGTGTACACCAAATATCAAAATCCGTGGCGGTACCTGAAGTAATAAGGCAATCGTGTCGGATTGCATTACTTTCTTCCAAAATCTGCCGGGATTTCTCCCCAGGCCTTTGTTTCCCATTTAACTATCGGCGTTGCATAAGAATTGTTTTTCAACCACGTGATAGCTCTTCGAATCAAATCAAAAAGTTGCTTGTTCTTGGCCGTTTCCGGAAGCTTCGTATTACAGGTCTTTTTTCGTACCCAGCTCATCGCCGTACGAGAATCGGTGTATATAACACGATTACTTCCACGTTCTTTTAAATAGGCAAGGCCATGCACAATGGCCAAAAACTCCCCTATATTATTGGTGCCTTGTGAAAAAGGCCCTTGTTTGAATAGTTTCTTGCCGGTCTTGGTATCGACACCTTGGTATTCCATAACCCCCGGATTTCCGCTAGAGGCCGCGTCAACCGATATGGAATGGTAGTCGGGAGTGCCAATGCGGAGCAGTTGTTCTTGGGTAAGCGATGCTTCCCCCTTTTTTTTGCCTTTGTATTCCTCGTAATTGCCATTATAGGCCTTCTTTGCCATGGCAAAGGTGGGAAACGATTTGTACTGCGCTCCTTTGGCCCCGCTAATGGCCGCCTTGCAATCTTCCCAATTGGTATAGATACCGGGACGTTTGCCTTTCCATACCGTATAAAATTTTTCTTTTTTGGCCATCGGGGCTATTGTAAGAGTTGGTCAATGATCTTTGGAAAATGGGCAAACTCTAATTGATGCACCTTTTCAGCTATGAGGTCGACACTATCGGTTTTCAATAGCGTAGTTTTTGCCTGATGAATGATCGCTCCTTCATCATACCGTTCATTTACATAATGAATCGTAATTCCGGTTTCTTTTTCCCCGTTCGCTTTTACGGCCGTATGCACATGGTGGCCATACATCCCCTTTCCCCCGTATTTTGGTAGCAGGGACGGATGAATATTAATGATCTTATCAGGAAATTGAAGCAGCAGGTTCGCCGGTATTTTCAAAAGGAATCCGGCAAGGACGATCAGGTCGGGGTTTAGTCCTTTTAAGATATCCAACACACCATCACTCTTCAAAAAAGCAGTCTTATTGAAGTATAAAGCACTAATATTCAATTTATTACACCTTTCCAGAACTTTGGCATCCCTTTTGTTGGTGAGCACCATGGCAATCGTAACATCGCGCCTTCCTTGAAAGTAGTGTACTATGTTTTCAACATTTGAACCAGAACCAGAGGCAAAAAGTACCACACGTTTTGTGGATGGTGCGACCATTATCGAAGAATAAGGATTTCTAAGACGAAAATACTACTCCTGTGTTTAAATTTCTTAAATTACAGTACATTTTAACGACAAATAGTGTAATTAGTCCAAAGTTTTTTATTTTTGCCAACAATTTAAATTTTTAAAACCAAAATAATTATGTCAGACATTGCATCAAGAGTAAAAGCTATCATCGTTGATAAATTGGGTGTAGATGAGAATGAAGTAGTAACAGAGGCTAGCTTTACGAACGACCTAGGGGCAGATTCATTGGATACCGTTGAGTTGATAATGGAATTCGAAAAGGAATTCGATATTCAGATCCCTGATGATCAAGCTGAAAACATCGCAACAGTTGGCCAAGCCATTAGTTATATAGAAGAAGCGAAGTAATTTTATGTTTTCTTGAACAAGTTTCAAAATTATCCATGTGGCAACCTAGCTGCATGGATAATTTTTTTTAATTTCACTTGACTTAGACAGTCATTTTGATAGTGTTCCAAGAAATAGGTATTCTTCTGGGCACATCGAAAAAATAAAATTTGGTTCAATGCAATTAAAGCGAGTTGTAGTTACCGGTCTTGGGGCTTTGACACCCATTGGTAACAATATCGAGGAATATTGGAACGGTCTTGTTAGCGGAAAAAGCGGTTCAGCCCCCGTTACCTATTACGATACAGAAAAATTCAAGGTAAAATTTGCTTGTGAACTTAAGAACTACAATGCACTTGACCACTTTGACCGCAAAGAAGCGAGAAAACTGGATCCTTTTGCACAATTTGCACTGGTCTCTTCGGACGAGGCCATCAAAGATGCGGGACTAGACCTCGATGCAATAGACAAATTTCGTGTAGGCGTTATTTGGGGTGCAGGAATAGGTGGTTTGGAAACCTTTCAGAATGAGGTAATGAATTTTGCCCAAGGAAATGGCACTCCAAGGTTCAATCCCTTTTTTATTCCCAAGATGATTGCCGATATCGCTCCTGGCCATATTTCTATAAAACATGGTTTTATGGGACCTAATTATACCACGGTCTCGGCTTGTGCCTCTTCGGCCAATGCCTTGATCGACGCGATGAACTATATTCGTTTAGGATATTGTGATGTGGTAGTTTCAGGAGGTAGTGAAGCTGCCGTGACCATTGCGGGGATGGGAGGTTTTGGAGCTATGCATGCCCTAAGTACAAGAAATGAGAGTCCAGAAACGGCTTCGAGGCCCTTCGATGCCACGCGCGATGGTTTTGTGCTAGGCGAAGGTGCCGGTGCGCTGATCCTTGAAGAGTATGAACATGCCGTGGCAAGAGGAGCCAAGATTTACGCAGAAGTTGCCGGTGGCGGTCTTTCCAGTGATGCGTACCATATGACGGCCCCCCACCCAGATGGGATCGGTGTAATTCAGGTAATGAAGAATTGTTTGCGGGATGCAAATTTACAACCGGAAGATATTGATCATATCAATACCCATGGTACTTCTACACCCTTGGGGGATGTTGCCGAGCTAAAGGCCATTACGGAAGTATTCGGAGACCATGCACCCAATATCAATATCAACTCGACCAAGTCGATGACCGGGCATTTGCTCGGAGCGGCCGGTGCCATTGAGGCCATTGCCTCGATTTTGGCAATGAAGAACGGGGTCGTTCCACCGACCATCAATCATACCACCGTTGATGACACGATCGATCCACGCTTGAACCTTACCCTTAACAAGGCACAAAAAAGAGAAGTGAACGTTGCTATAAGCAACACCTTTGGTTTCGGCGGACATAACGCCTGTGTGGTTTTCAAAAAAATCAGTTAAACGAATCTATGGGGTTTCCTAAGAATTTATTTAATTCCCATCCCAAAGAGGATGGGGATTTTTTTTTAGGGATGCAGCGCATATTGGGATTTAAACCCAAAAACCTTGATCTTTTTAAGAAAGCTTTTCTACACCGATCTGCCAATAAACGCGATGGCGATGGGAATCCTATGAACTATGAACGGCTCGAATTCTTGGGAGATGCCATGTTGGGAACCATTATTTCGCATTATTTGTATAAAGAAGTGCCTCAGGGAGATGAAGGCTACCTAACCAAAATGCGTTCTAAAATTGTAAGCCGGGAACATTTGAACGAATTGGGGAAGGATCTGGGACTCATAGATTTTGTGGAAAGCCGCATTCCCAAAACCCATTTCGGAGATAACATTCATGGTAATGTGTTTGAAGCATTGATCGGTGCTATTTACCTCGATCGTGGGTATGTGTATTGCGAGAAGTTTATCAATTCGAGCGTTATTGAGCCCTATGTAGATATTGAACAGCTAGAAGGGAAGGTAATCAGTTATAAAAGCTTGGTGATCGAATGGTGCCAGAAACAGAAAAAACCGTTCAACTTTGATGTCTACGAAGATACCGGCAACGACTTGCTTAAGCATTTTGCCGTGAAACTCTCCATTGGGGAAAATGTGGTGGCCAAAGCAAGGGCTACCTCCAAAAAGAAGGCTGAAGAGCGCGCTTCGAAACGGGCCTATTTTGCATTACAGAATAAAATAGACCGCCCTTGACCTTTAATAATTTGTAACGCAAACGTTGTCGTTTGTTTAATTAAAGCTTTCCGTGGCCTTCGCCTAGGCAGATTTCGTTATTAAGCGTATATTTACAGCTTACAAAATTTTCATCTGGCATGGCTGCAGTGCATAAAATCTTAGACGATTTTTATGAAGACCCCTATGAACTAGTGGCACTGCATAGCAGTCTCGAAGACTATGAGCTGGTCTACTTTATCAATTTACACCTAAAGTCGAAATTCAAAAGGTGTGTTGAGGACCTTCAATTATCGCCGGGGGTTTCTTTTCCAATTTTCGAATGGAAGGACGAACAAAATGACCGGTATTGGTCGTTGGTGACCAATAATAGTGTGCTGGAAACCAACGTTCAAGAAATAGGCCTTTTCGAAGGGGAACCTTCTTTTACTACCCACCATTTGGTGCCAGAACATAAAGAGGTAGATTACTTTTTGAAAGTAGAGGAAGACAACCTGGATATTGAAAAAGATTTGTTGAAACCGTTGCAACGAGTGCCAAAGGTTATTACGGCCTATGCGATAAACACCGATAAACTAAAATCAAAGAACAACCTAATATTTTTATAATGCCGACCAGAAAAAAGACAAAGATAGTAGCCACTTTAGGGCCCGCTACAAGCAAGAAGGAAGTGCTAAGAAAAATGATAGAGGCTGGAGTAAATGTCTTTAGAATCAACTTTTCACATGCTGATTACGAAGATGTTACCGAACGCATTGAAATGATACGGGCATTGAATACCGAAATGAATACCAATACCTCTATCCTTGCCGACCTGCAAGGCCCAAAATTACGTGTTGGGGTGATGGCAGGGGAGGTCGTAGTTTCTCCTGGAGATGAAATCGATTTTGTGACAGGTACGCCGTTTGAAGGGAATGCCGAAAGAGTATATATGAACTACACATCGTTTCCCAAAGATGTAAAACCGGGAGAGTATATCTTATTGGATGATGGTAAATTGATGTTCGAAGTGCTTTCTACCAATGGCGAAGACCAAGTGCGTGCCAAGGTGGTGCAAGGTGGCCCATTGAAGTCAAAGAAGGGAGTAAATCTTCCGAACACGAATATTTCATTGCCTGCGCTGACAGAAAAAGACGTGAAGGACGCTATTTTTGCGATATCGAAAAAGGTAGATTGGATCGCCCTTTCCTTTGTTCGGTTCAGTCAGGACCTTATTGATCTGCAAAATTTGATCAAAGAGCATACTGACGAGAAAATACCGATCATAGCCAAGATCGAAAAACCGGAAGCCGTCGAAAATATTGATAAGATCGTTTCCTATTGTGACGGCCTTATGGTCGCTAGGGGCGATTTGGGTGTCGAAGTACCCGCCCACGAAGTGCCCCTTATTCAAAAACAATTGGTGCTCCGTGCTAAAAAGGCCAGAATACCTGTAATTATCGCTACCCAGATGATGGAAACGATGATAACCAGCCTCACACCGACAAGGGCAGAGGTAAACGATGTGGCGAACTCCGTAATGGACGGCGCCGATGCCGTAATGCTTTCCGGGGAAACGTCCGTCGGGAACTATCCTGTGCAGGTCATTGAAAAAATGACGAGTATCCTTAAAAGTGTGGAAGGCTCGGAATTGATAAACGTACCGCATGACCCTCCGCATATCCGAACCAAAAGATATATTACCAAATCGGTTTGTTACCATGCAGCCATTATGGCCAATGAAATCAAGGCAAAAGCCATTTCTACTTTAACGAACAGTGGATATACGGCTTTTCAAATTTCAGCATGGCGACCCGATGCGCATATTCTGGTATTTACTTCCAACAAACGAATTTTAACGCAATTAAGTTTGCTTTGGGGCGTGCATGCCTTTTACTATGATCGGTATGTTTCTACCGATGAAACTATTGAAGATGTGAACAAGATTGCATGCCAGAAAGGGTTTTTGGAAACCGGCGATATGTTGATCAGTTTGGCTGCCATGCCGATTAAAGAGAAGGGGATGGTCAATACCTTAAGGGTTACCGAAATAGAGACCTGTAATTTTTAACACCCCGGAGGAAGTAATCATAAAAAAGCCCCGAGTCTTTATGCGATTCGGGGCTTTTCATATGTAATAAACAAACACTTAAGCTACTTCCTTTTCGTAGGCAATAAAATGCACTACCTTGCCTTTTTCATTGAACAGCGGTTCTCCCTTAATCCAACATTTATACGAACTACCATCTTTTCTATAGTTGGTCAATACCGCCTCAAAAGAACTGTTGTTCCTTACCGCATCGGAAATGTATTTTCGGGTTTTAGAGCAGGTATTTTCTCCTTGGAACATCTTAGGGCTTTTGCCCACAATCTCCTCTGCCGTATACCCGTTCATCTCGGAAATATTATGGGAAGCATGCACAATTTTCAAGTGTGCGTCGGTAACCACAATGACATGCTCTTTGTTGAATAGTTCCTGATGTATTTGGGGTTGTGATTGCCAACGATATTTGGCCGCCAGTTGATTCAGAATGAGGATGTCATTTCCTCCGCGGACCACCTTATCAAAATAAACTCCATACCAGTCCATAGAGTCGAGAGGAAAACTATTAATTTGTAAGGCCTCATAAAAATTTTGGGCCGCCACATCATAATGATTCAGTTCTTTCATAGCATTCGTATACTGCCAGCGGTTAAATATTTCTTCGAAATTTTTTCGAAACAAAGAAGGTAAAAATACCCGCTAAGAAATTTCGATTACATAGCAATTCAATAACAATACTACTAAAAGTGCCAGTAGCGTTAAAATTTATGGGAATGATTAACAGTTTTGTTTAATAATTAGCACCTATTATTTTTATAAACTTCGGTAAGTATGAACAAAAAATTGAGACAAATACGGGGAAATTAGGACTTTTCAAAACCTACCACCCTATGAAATTGGAGTATTTCGACCCCATGTTAGAGGCTGCTTTTGGGCTTACAAACGATATTGCGACGCACTGGGACCAATTTTCCATAACCGATGGGACCATAAAAATTCTCTGGAATCGGAACGATGAAGATGTACGATTTTGGGTAGATGATTTTGAAATATTACTACGTCCAAATCAGATGACGACGATTACTTATTTGCAGCATGTGCGTTTTCAAAAATCAACTGCATCGATTACCGCGTTTACATTTAATCGCGCCTTTTACTGTATCGTTGATCATGATGAGGAAATATCCTGTAATGGTATTCTTTTTTTCGGCACCCAAGATTTACCGATCATTACGATACCCGATGATCAGCTTCGAAAATTCAACACGCTTTTCGATGTTTTTGTAGATGAGTTTACAACTTCAGATACAATTCAGGGCGATATGCTTCAAATGCTCCTAAAGCGGTTGATCATCATTACAACGCGTTTGGCGAAAGCGCAATTGATCGTTCAAAGATTGGATAACGAACAAATAGATATTATTCGAAAATTCAACGTTTTGGTCGATATACATTTTAGGAGCAAGCGTAAAGTGAGCGAGTATGCGGCGCTGTTGTTCAAATCGCCAAAGACCCTTTCGAACCTATTTAGCATGTACAATCAAAAATCGCCACAACAGATTATTTTGGAGCGTGTAGCCTTGGAAGCAAAACGGCTAGTACGCTTTACAAGCAAGCAAAATCAGGAAATTGCTTTTGATCTGGGCTTTAACGACCCTGCTCATTTTAGTCGTTTTTTTAAGAAAATGACCTTACAATCCCCTACCGAATATCGCGAAACAGCGATTGCACCCCATTAAAGGGAAATATGTACAAGTCTTCGGGCAATTCTTCCTAACACCCTCCCTTGTTTCTGCCGCATCTTTGCCTTGTAATTAAAAAACAGTGCAAGATGAACCTAAAAAAAGTTTCCATTTTTAATCTTATCGAGATTTTCGGACAGAACAGAAAGAAAGAAATACCAAGAATAGATGCAAGTGCCCATTGTGAGCAAAAACATCATCATGATTTTTATTGTGATACCGAGAAACCTTTTGTGGCAGTTTAGGGCCTCGCTTTCGTTCAAAAAGACAATTAACATAAACGATAACAACGATTCCTATGCCCATAGGAATTCCATAAAACAATATAATTATGAGTACGATCAATGTTCCAAAAAGGGAAGAAGTAAGTAGCACGAATCAAGCAATATTTGACAACCTGGAAAAAGCGGTCGGGTTTGTGCCGAACTTGTTTGCAACCTTTGCACATTCTGAAAATGCACTGAGCAACTATCTCGCCCTCCAGAACGCAAAAACTTCTTTGAAAGCAAAAGAGAAAGAGGTGGTAAACCTGGCAGTAAGCGAGGTAAATGCTTGCGTGTATTGCTTATCTGCACATACGGCCATAGGAAAAATGAATGGTTTTACAGACGAACAAATCCTTGAGCTGAGACAAGGTCGGGCGTCGTTCGATACCAAATTGGATGCCTTGGCGCGATTGGCGCGAAATACGACCGAGAACCGAGGTGCCACCGACCAAGCAGTATTGGAAAACTTCTTTAATGCCGGTTGGACCAAGGAGAGTTTAATCGATACCATCGTGTTGGTGGGAGATAAAACAGTTTCTAACTACTTGCACAAAACAACACAAGTTCCTGTAGATTTTCCGGTGGTAGCCCCTCTGGAAGCAATAGAAGTGTAATACAACGCAGGCTATCCGTTCGAGTATGGTCAAATTAAATAATCATTCCTGTATAGAAGGGAATAAAATAACAAGTAACATGAAAAAAGTAATCACAGTAGTAGCAGTATTTTTTGTAGCGGTATTTTCTTCAAACGCTCAAGACAAAATGATGAAGAAAGACAAAATGATGAAAGAAGCAAAAGTCATCAGTTTGGAGCAAACTCCGGGAGAATTTACCCAAAAGAGTTTGACCGTCCCCGCCGGCACCTATGTTTTTGAGGTTGCCAATAAGGGTGTAGGACACGATGTAGGCTTTGTGTTGGTCAAAAAAGGGGAAGATATCGGCAAGCCTGAAAATCATATCCAAACGGCCTATGTAACCGAAGTGGTAAAAACAGGCGAAAAGCAAAGTTCCAAACCCACCGTATTGGAAAAAGGGGAATACGTGTACTTTTGCCCGATGAACCCAACGGCCACCGACAATACCCTTACGGTAGAGTAAAGGGGGATGCATAGTAATAAAAAAGGAGCCCCATGGGCTCCTTTTTGTTTGAAACAATTCAAAAAACTAATCTTGTTCTATAACAAGCTCCGTTTTTGCTTCTTGCTCATTCAAGTCTTTTTCGATCTCTTCCGCGGCATCTTCCAAGGCAGATTTTACACAAGATAAAGCGGTCATGGTTACAAAAGCCAATAAGAATAGTTTGGTTAAGGTAGATTTCATAGGTTTGGGTTTGGGTTAAAAATGTTAAGTAGTAACTGCCAAACCTTGCCGCATATTGCTTTAGGCCCTTCTTACTCGTTGAAATACATCAAAATTCGAATTTCAATTGCACCGAAAATACTTCTTCGTTGATATTTTCCTTTGGTTTTTCAGTGTTCAAGTTCGCCAGGGAAATGCCTAAGAGCCGCACGGAGTTTTCCATTTTTTCTTGATATAGTAATTCCTTGGCCGTTTCCAATATCAACGCTTTATCGGCTACGAAATAAGGAAGTGTCTTACTTCGGGTTTGCAATGTAAAGTCACTGTATTTTATTTTTAAAGTAATGGTCTTGCCCGCGATATCAGACTTTTTTAAACGTCTTTCCAATTCATCGGCAATTTGTTCTAACCGTTCCAACATGAATATTTCACTGCTTAGGTTTTCACTAAAGGTACGTTCGGCTCCCACCGATTTTGGTATACGATGCGGTTTTACTTCGCTCAAATGGATGCCTCTAACAACATTGTAATAATGACGGCCACTTTTTCCGAAATGGGCCGCTAGGAACTCCAAAGACTTTTTTTTGAGGTCCGTTCCTGTGAAAATGCCCAGTTTGTACATCTTTTCGGCGGTTACCTTACCGACCCCATAGAATTTGCGAATTTCAAGGGCTTCCAAAAAAGAAAGGACTTCCTCCGGATTCACGGTTTTTTGACCGTTGGGTTTGTTGTAGTCGCTGGCTACTTTGGCGATAAACTTATTAATGGATATTCCAGCGGAGGCGGTGAGGCCTATCTCATCGAAAATACGTTTTCGAATTTCCTGCGCGATCAACGTAGCCGAAGGGTTTCCTTTTTTGTTAACGGTTACGTCTAGATAGGCTTCATCTAACGATAGGGGTTCTACCAGATCGGTATACTCGAAAAAAATGGCTTTTACCTGTTGGGAGATTTCCTTATAGCGGGCGTACCTGGGCTTTACAAAGGTGATGTGGGGGCAGTTTTTTTTTGCCAAATAGCCGCTCATGGCACTTCGCACACCAAATTTACGTGCTTCATAATTCGCGGCTGAAACAACCCCTCTACGTTCACTACCGCCTACTGCCAGTGGTTTTCCCTTTAGTTCAGGATTGTCAAGTTCCTCTACCGACGCGTAAAACGCGTCCATATCAACATGGATAATTTTTCGCAAAGGAACATCATTGGGCATAGACAAATTTAAGGCTTATCTTAGATAGCCATTTAAGCAAACCTCCTTTTATGATAGAAATTGAACGTAAGTTTCTGGTCAACTCAGATGCATATCGAACGGGTGCAAGTTCAAACCACCGAATAGAACAAGGTTTCCTGAATACAGACCCTGATAGAACGGTGCGCGTTCGAATCAAAGGGGACAAAGGCTATCTTACGATTAAAGGAAGGTCTAACGAGGCGGGTACTACGCGTTTTGAGTGGGAACAGGAAATAGCATTGGCCGAAGCTGAGGCACTCCTAAAAATCTGTGAGGAAGGGGTTATTGAAAAAGTACGGTATATGGTTCCCGTGGGTTCACATATTTTTGAAGTAGATGAGTTCGCCGGATCCAATAACGGCCTTACCGTTGCGGAGGTAGAACTTACAAACGAGGCGGAAACTTTTAAAAAACCGATTTGGTTGGGAGAGGAGGTTACCGGAGATTCCCGTTATTACAATTCACAACTAAGCAAACGACCTTATAAAACATGGAAAAAATAAATCTTTTTGTTCTGGCAATAGTACTGGTGGTATTCGCTTCCTGTAAACAAGAAACCGGAAACACCCCTGGGCCAAAAGAAACGGTAGCCCCACCTGAAAAGTCCGAGAAAACGGCAAAACAACTCAAAGAAGAGCGCATTGAACAGGGGTATCAGGTTTTCGACTATGTAGATGAGGGGACCAAGGATACCGTATTAATGCAGCAGTATTTTATCGCTTTTTTGAAATCGGGGCCGAATCGATCCCAGTCAAAAGCGGCAGCTGATAGCTTGCAGGCCCTTCATTTAGAACATTTAGGCCGTATGTATGCACTGGGATATGCAGACATTTCCGGTCCGTTCGGGGATGATGGAACCATTCGGGGCATTACCATTTACAATACCCCGACCTTGGAAATGGCCGATAGTTTGGCGAATATGGATCCCATGGTACAAGCAGGTAGATTGGAAATTGAAATGCATTCTTGGTGGGCGGCAAGAGGCTTTGGTTTGCGCTAGCAAGGCACTACGAACAAGTAAATAACAGGCCATCTCTCAAGTTCTTAGAGAGCCGCCTCGCCCAATATTTCGGCGCTTGCGCCTTAACAAAACACGTGCGATTACGAATTTACTTTGCCCAAATACCCTCTTTGTCAATTAAAGGAATGGTTTGCAAGGTGTTTTCCGAGACACTGTTTTTTTCAAACAAGAATCTTTTTTCATACAATTTGTCATCCGCGTAGTAGGTGACGAAAAACTCATTGTTCAAAGAGAGCACATCTTCTTGAACAAGTTCTATTTTCTCGAATGATTTTGCGGCTACGATGCCAATACCATGTCGCATGGTAGAGGTTTTTCGATCGCCGTCAAAACCCTTGGATACGACCAGTACCATCTCTATTTGTGAGCTGCGATTATTAAGTACGTAGGCGTTCCAATCCTTTGCCAGAAAAGAATCGTTCCATTCTCGTACAATCGCAACGTACACATCTTTTGCGATGGGAATTTCGATGTCTTTTTTCATTCCTGGTTATAAGGCACTTTTGAATTGTTCCAAGAAGCGTATGTCGTTCTCACTTAACAGGCGTATGTCCGAAATTTGATGTAATAACAGGGCAATCCTGTCAATACCCATCCCAAAGGCAAAACCCGAATAGGTTTTGGAATCGATGCCGCAATTGTCGAGAACGTTCGGGTCTACCATGCCGCAACCCATAATTTCGAGCCAGCCGGTACCTTTGGTCATTCGGTAGTCGGTTTCGGTCTCTAGGCCCCAGTAGACATCTACTTCCGCGCTTGGTTCTGTAAACGGAAAATAGGAGGGGCGGAGGCGTATCTTTGACTTTCCGAAAAGCTCGGTGGTAAAGAACTGCAGGGTTTGTTTTAAATCGGCAAACGAAACATCCTTGTCAATGTACAAACCTTCTACTTGATGAAAAAAACAATGTGAACGCGCTGAAATGGCCTCATTGCGATATACCCTTCCAGGAGATATCGTTCGAATGGGGGGGGTATTGTTCTCCATATAACGCACTTGTACCGATGAGGTATGGGTACGCAGTAAGATATCGGGGTCTGTTTGCACAAAAAAAGTATCCTGCATATCTCTTGCCGGATGGTACTCTGGAAGGTTCAACGCGGTAAAATTGTGCCAATCGTCTTCGATTTCAGGTCCCTCGGAAACGTTGAAACCAATGCGGGAAAAGATATCGATGATTTGATTTTTTACGATAGAGATAGGGTGTCTGGCCCCGAGTGCGATCGGTTCGCCGGGGCGCGTAAGGTCACCGTACACATTTTGCTCCTCCGTGGCATTTTCCAAACTGTTTTTAAGACTGTTGACCTTTTCCGTTGCAGCTTTTTGAAGTGCATTCACCGTTTGGCCAAACTCCTTTTTTTGGTCGTTTGCCACATTCTTGAATTCGGCAAAAAAGTCTTTCAAAAGCCCTTTTTTCCCCAAATACTTAATTCGAAAAGCTTCTAGGCTTTCTTTTGAATCGGCGGTGAATTTTTCTACCTCTGCAATATGTTCTTTAATGGTATCGATCATGATGCTTCGCTAAGAAGGCAAATTTAAAGCTTTTGAGCCAGTACAGCACACTTTTATAGAAATAGCCCTTTGGTTTCTTGTTCCTATTAGGAAGCGTCTTGGTCCACTACATTGGCTTTGATCCAGGTAAGGCATTCCTCAAAATCCGAAAAAATATGCTCTGGCGGAATCAAATCGGGAATAATGTCAACCCGTTCCATCAAATAGCGAGGTTGTTTTGAAAGTTTTACGAAGAGGATATCGATACCGGCATTTCGAAGATCTAGCAAAACATCTTCTAATGCATACAGTCCTGACTGGTCTATATAGTGCATAAAATCCATTCGAATGATAACCTTGGAGGCCGTATCGGGAATTTGTTCTGCAAGGGCCAAAAAATCGCTGGTAAAACCAAAGAAAAGAGGGCCTTTCAGGTGCTTTATGAACACTTCTTCGCGAAGCGCTTTTGGAAAGCCCGATTCGTCGTCCCAGGCACGTTCTTTTTCCAAGGTGCGTACATCCGAGCGCTCAGCGGTCAGATCCCCGATTTTTTTCATGAACATCAAGGAGGCAAATACCATGCCTATACCCACTGCATAGATCAAGTCCCAAAAAGTGGAGAGTAACATCACCACGAGCATAATGATCACTTCAGAACTTAACTTTAAAGGGCCTAATTTGATGTCTTTTGCCATGCTTGGGATAGCCCGAAGTCCTTTGTAATCAATTACGTTGATTCCCACAGTAATCAAAATACCGGCCAATACTGCTGCCGGAATCTGTGAGGCGACCGGTCCCAAGGCCAATAAAATGAATAAGAGCAGCACTCCGGCAATCATGCCCGAGAGCTTGGTTTTTCCACCCGATTTGATATTGATGACGGTGCGTATGGTAGCACCTGCCCCCGGGATTCCGGAAAAAATGGCAGCAATGCTGTTTCCGATACCCTGGCCTACCAATTCTTTATTGGGATTGTGTTTTGTCTTGGTCATATTATCGGCAACTACCGAAGTGAGAAGGGAGTCAATAGAACCAAGCAGGGCCAAGGTGAGTGCGGTAAAAAGGTAGGGTCGTATGCTTTCTAACTCAAACTGCGTAAAAATATCCATACGGGGCATCGGAAGCCCTTCAGGGATTTTCGCAATGGATCTATAGGGCAAATCAAAGCCATAGGCTACTCCCGAGACAACCAATAACCCTACGAGCGTACTGGGAATCGCCGTGGTAATGCGTTTAAACCCGAATATAATGATAATGGTAGCAAGGGCCAACCCCAGTTCTAACCAGTTGATATTTTGGAAAGCTCTTGGCATGACCCGTACAACGCCCAAAACACCCGAGGCGGCGGCACCGGCCAAGGTCTTGGCCTCTTCGGAAACGGAAGTATCGTTCACTTCGTTCGACCTTTCGATGGTTTCTTTAAAATTTTCGAGTACTAAGATACCCTCATCGGCCTCGTCTTTTAAGATATTCTCCAAGATCAATGCCTCGGCTTTGGGTTTGTATTGATCTACGAAAGAACCGTCTTCCTTAGGGTAATACCCTATTGCGGGGAGCACCTGTGTAATGATGATTATGAGCCCTATCGCGGTCATAAAACCCGATACCACTGGGTACGGAATATAGCGAATGTATTTTCCCAGCCCTAAAAGTCCCAGCCCAATTTGTATGATCCCGGCAAGCAGAAACACGGTAAGTATGGCCGGTAATGCTTTCTCGACACTCCCGTCGTTCAAGGCAATGATACCGGCAATCACCAACATACTCACTGCGGTCATCGGGGCTGTGGGGCCAGATATTTGGGTGCTGGTACCACCGAAAATTGCTGCAAAAAAGCTAATAAAAATGGCGCCGTAAAGTCCGGCGCTTGGGCCAAGCCCCGAGCTTACACCGAAGGCAAGTGCTAGTGGCAGGGCGACGATTCCCGCCGTGATACCTCCGAAAAGGTCTCCTCTTAGGTTGGAAAACAGATTCTTCACAATAAAAATGTTTTAAAAAATGGTAATTTAGGAAATGTTGACCGTATCAAATAAAAAAGCCAATGCAAATCCATTGGCTTTTTTAGTTGATTCGATCGCGCCCCTTTACAAAAAGGATACAGAACCATCCTTGATGTCATACATGGCGCCTACGATTTTGATTGCTCCCTGATCTTCCATCTCCTTGAGCACCGGACTCATACGACGTGTATTATCAATGGTCATTTGAACATTTTTGACGGCAACGGCGTTGACAAAATCAATGTTTTTCGAATTGCGCAGGCCAGCATCCACGGGTTCGGGGATAGCGTTTACAGCGGGTTTGATCTTATCCAGCAAAATGGTCAGGTTTCCTAGTTTGGCATCGTCACATGCCCCTTTTACGGCACCACAGGCCGTGTGCCCTAGAATAACAAGTACCTTGGTCCCTGCCAATTTGCAGGCGAACTCTATACTTCCCAGCAAATCTTCGTTCACGATATTGCCTGCAACACGGGCACTGAAAATATCTCCTACTCCTTGGTCAAAAATAAGCTCGGCGGAAACGCGCGAGTCTATACAGCTTAAAATAGTGGCAAAAGGATATTGCCCCGAAGCGGTATCGCCCACTTGTTCCAAAAGATCCCTATTGGCCTTTTTGTTGGCCACAAAACGTTGATTCCCTTCTTTTAAAAGTGCAATGGCTCCGTCTGGAGATATTGCCGCCTGTGTTTCTTTGGTATGTGCTTTCATTATGAGTTTATTTTATCATTATAGATTTATTCGAGAATTAAATACAACTGCCTTGTGAACCGTTCTCAAAGGTTCACCATTATTACCCTGGGGAACTGTACGCGTCATATCGAACATCATTACATTCATTTAGGGTTCGTCATTTTTATCTACCCTTTATAGGAATAAAAAAAGCTACTATTTTGCGTAGACTAAAGGTAACTTTAATAGTTTATCATACTGAAGTGTTTTTAATCTGTTTTTAATCTGAGCTTAAAAAAGTCAATAAAACTCTCCGGGTTTTCAACGGTACCACGTTCGGAAATGAGCTTTATATTAATATTTCGATTTTGAGCCTTTTCCGAGAAGTCCTCTAAAATTTCGATAACATCATAATCCAAAAACCTGGTTTTGGTCACGTCTAATTCTAGGCGGGAGTTTTCGGGAAGGTTATCAAGTTCTCTTAAAATGGTCGCCTTGTTAAAGAAGGTAACTTCTTCTGCAAGTGTCATTTTAACTTTGCCATCATCTATATCTTCACCTTCTTTGTGCAAAAAGTGAGAGTTTTTGAAACTGTGATAAAGTGTTACCATGATCCCTATGGCCAAACCTATTCCGATACCCCAAAGTAAATCTTTAAAGACGATGATGAGAACAGTTGCAATGAAGGGTACAAATTGTTTCCAACCTGCCGACCACATGGCTTTGAACGTTTGTGGTTTTGCTAATTTGTAGCCTACAATAAAGAGCACCGCTGCTAAAACCGACAACGGAATCATATTCAAAACAGTCGGGATAAGTAATACAGAAATCAACAAAAAGAAGCCATGTACTATGGCACTCGCTTTTGTTTTATTACCAGACTGTATATTCGCTGAACTGCGTACAATTACTTGGGTAATTGGAATACCCCCGATTAGACCGGAAAGAATGTTTCCAGAACCCTGGGCAAACAATTCACGATTGGTCGGAGTTACTCGTTTTTGAGGGTCTAACTTATCTGTTGCTTCAACACATAGCAAAGTTTCTAAACTCGCAACTAGGGCAATTGTAAAGGCAGTTACCCAAACCTCAGAAGATCCGATGACACTAAAATCAGGAAATGTAAATTGTCCTAGAAAACTATCTACGCTATCTGGCACCGGTACCTGAACTAGATGACTTTCGGCGATATTCATTCCCGTTTCTTTGGTAAATACATAAAATATAATACCAGCTACAACCGCAACCAATGGGCCTTGGATAAGCGTGAAAATACTATGTTTTTTAACGAGCACATTCGACCATAAAATTAATATCCCAATAGCAATGAATGCGATAATCGTGGAACCTACCCCTAAATTTTGAGGAATACCGATGATATCCATGAATACATTACTGCCCTTACCGAAAAGAACAAAATTGCCTTCCGGATCTTTATCTATGCCAAAAAAATGAGGAATTTGTTTTAGAATAATTATGATTCCGATACCCGTAAGCATGCCTTTGATGACCGAAGACGGGAAATAGTACCCGATGATACCAAATTTTAATATTCCAAAAACGATTTGAATGGCACCCCCTAGTACAACAGCAACTAAAAACGCTTCGTACCCTAAAGATGCTATGGCAGCTAACACGATCGCTGCTAAACCTGCGGCAGGCCCACTCACACCTACATCCGAACCAGAAATAAGACCTACGACGATTCCACCGATAATACCGGCAATTAGCCCTGCGAATGGGGGCGCGTCACTAGCCACTGCTATTCCTAAACAAAGCGGCAGGGCCACAAAAAATACTACGATACTTGCTGGCAAGTCGTTCTTAAGATGTTTAAACATATACTATGTTTTTAATCCTCGACATATGCCGAAGACAGATTAATGAATTGAAAGAATAGAAAACTACACCGAGCGTTCCGGTGGTGGCAAAAAGATATCGGTGGCATACGAATAATCGCCTTCCAAATAGAAATTGGAAACCATCGACTTTTTTGCAAGCCTTGATGAAAGTAACATAAAATCTAAAGAGAACAAGAAGTCTTTTTCCGAAATTTCCTTTTTTTCTTCTTTTTTTTCTTCTTCATTAAAATCCATTACCCAGGCAGTATCATTATCCCCAATAAGGATGATAATCGAGGGGGCCAATAGGGCCGTAGTCAATAAAAAAGACAGCAATAAGAGCACTGTAGCTTTCATGAAGTATAGGAAATATTCACAAATATAATAGTAATACTTTCAATATTTGTTAAGGAAGTTTTAAAAGTTTTTTAACAGTTTCAAACTTTCTTTGGGTACCCATCCGGTCTTTCCGTCCGCAATCTGAATCTTGTGAAAGTCATTGTATTCTTCAAGTACGGCTACTTTGGTGCCTTCATGCAGACGAAAAACTTTTTGACCTGTGCTGTTCGGGTCTGATTGTACGGTTACCTCAGTAGCGAATATGATAGCCGGTTTGTCTGATTCAAAATCAGCATACTGTACGAAAGCAAACGCCACGGATATCAGGGATAGGAACAAACAGACCAAACTGGTTATAAAAGCGATTCTTTTTCGGGTAGAATAACTGAAATAGGAGAAGGCAATATATAAGAAAACGAACAGAAGCATAAACCCTACGGCAGCATACGCCCATTGATCAAAGGACAGCCAGCTGGTAATATCTTTGTAGAATTTCGACAATCCGACCTCAGGGCTGGTATCGATAGCATCCAAGGTCATGTTCTGGGAATAGGCGAGATTATTTTTTATTTCGGGATCATTTGGTTTCAGAAGCAAGGCTTTCTCATAATAGTATATACTGGGGGCGATTTGATTGAGTTTGTAACAGGCATTGCCCATATTGAAGTACAGTGCCGCCGAATGTACCCCTGTCTCCAATATTTTTTCATAATCGGCCAAGGCTTCGGCGTACTTCCCATTGTTATAAGCGGTGTTCGCATGCTTAAAGAGGGCGTCGTTTTGTGCGGATGCAAAAAAGCCGATTAAAAGGGTCACTATGATAAATGCTCTATTCACGATTCGTTGGTATTCTTTTATAACTGTTTATCCAAGGTTGAAATCACTTCGCTCGCCTTGTCATAGTCTTGTTGCATTTGCACATTGGAAAACGGACTGTACCGTGCCATTTCACAATTTTTCAATAGGCCTATGAATCCGTCTTTTGTATCTACATCTACTTGCCGATCAGTGAGCAGGGTGGCGATTTTGTCCTTGCTGAATTCCGATGTTTCTATTTTTAATTTTGCTTTTAAATAATTATGAAGGGCCTTTTCCAAAGCGATGTAAAAAGACTCTTTGTTTCCGAGGGCCTTTTTAGCGGTTGAAAGGTATTTGCGCGCCAAACGGTTGGCCTTCTTTATTCGATTACCAACTACATCACCGGCCATTGCCGCTCGCTTATTTCTCAGAATAATAGCAAATGGAATCAACAGGAGGGGTAGCAGCCACCAAAGGTAAAAACAACTTGATCCGAAAAAATAAGTAGTTCCAACGGGCGAAAGGTTGGGGGTTAATTTGATAAAGGCGAACTGGTTTTCAGAGGCCGAAACGCGTTGTTTATTGTTGGCAATGGGGGTATTGGCATCGCTTCCAGCAGAAGGTCCCGACAATACATTGATAACAATTTCCTTCGAATTAATGGTGTTATACTGTTTTGTCTTTGGGTCAAAATAACTAAAAGATATCGGTGGGATCGGATACTTTCCCTTAAAGGACGGCACAATGGTGTAGTTGTTGCTTACCTTGCCTTGGGAGCCAGAGAGTGTTGTACGTACAGTTTCCTTGAATTCTGGTTCGTATACTTCCAAAGAACCGGGAAGGCTTGGTTCTGGCAATTGAAACAATTTTAGATTTCCTTTGCCGCTTACTTCTACTTTGGCCTGTAACGACTCTGAAGCATCCAAACTGGTTTTACTGGTGGTAACTTCAAAATCAAAACTGCCTACTGCACCGCCAAAGTTGGCCGGTTTGCCCTGCTCTGGCAATGCTTTTACATTTAAAGTGCGTCGACCGGCAGAAACCGTTTTGTTGGTCGAGGTATAGATAGGCCTTCCGAAAAAGTCACGACGTGTGGTAGGAACATCTACGGTCACTTCTAACGATAAGGGTTCTATTTCTAGTTTGCCGGCCCGTTGCGGGTACAAAACCACTCTTTTGAGAATTACATAGCGGAAAGGTTTCCCATCATAGGTGCCATTTTGGGCGTTGAGCCGGGTAACGGGAATGTCTTGACTCCAAAAATTGTTGTATTTGGGATTATCAAGGGGCCTGTAATTGGAAACGCTGATAGAGGGACTCACATATAATTTGTAAACCACGCTTACCGCTTCGTTCAGATAAGGGCTCGTTTTGGAGACTTCTGCCACCAAGTGCAGACTCTCATCGGCCACATCATCTACCGTCATCTGATCATTTGGCTTGTCAACAGCTGCCGTGACCGTCACTTTTTTTGGACTCGATTTATACGTTTTACCACTGATAACGATAGATGCCTGGCCAATGGTAAAGCTACCACGAGCCGTAGGGCTCAAGGTATAGGAATAGGTTTTGGAATAACTACGTACCCCATTGATCCAAGAGGAACTAATAGCTTGCGAAGGGCCCATTAAAACACGGAAACCTTTAAAATTGGGAGCTATAAAGTCGTCCCCGTCTCGATTCATGGTGAAATCTACCCGAAGTCGTTCATTGATACCCAACTTACTTTTGCTCAACTTCATTTCAAAGGTAATGGCTTCGTTGTCTTGTGCATGGAGCACAAATACAAATGCCAAGAGCGGTAGTAAGGCTATGTATTTCTTAATACTCATTACGATTACCAGTCTTTCTCGTTTTTTACCTTGACGCCTTTTACTTTCTTGGCATCAATTTTTTGTTGCACCTTTTTTTCTTCTTGTTGCATAGCCTCCAACAAATTTTTAATTTGTTGCTTGCTTAGTTGATTGGGGCGAGGCTTTTGTTGTTTTTCTTCTTTTTGATCACCCTCTTCCGGCTTTTTATTCTGTTCTTCCTTCTTATCTCCATCCCCTTCTTTGTTCTCTTCTTTTTGATCGCCTTTGTCTCCTTCCTTGTCTTTCTCTTTATTGTCGTCTTTGTTGTCCCCGTCTTTCTTATCCTTGTTTTTGTCTTTCTCGTCGTTTTTGTCCTTTTTATCCTTGTCGTCCTTATTTTGATCGTTTTTGTCCTGGTCTTTTTTGAGCATTTCCTTGGCCAAGGCTAGGTTGTAACGGGTTTCTTCGTCTTTTGGATTATTGCGCAGTGCCTGCTTATAGGCTTCTACGGCCTTTGCATACTCTTTTCGTTTCATGAAGACATTGCCCATATTATGATAGGCCTTGTGCTTATCTCCTTTATCGGTCGCCAATTCACCGGCTTCCTTAAAACGGCCAAATGCTTCGCTAAAGGTAGCATTGTTATAATAGGCATTCCCCAAATTGAAAGGTGCGGCGGCATTTTCGTTACTTTTTGCAATTGCCTTGCGATATTCTACTTCTGCTTCAACAAACCTATTTTCGGAGAGTTCCTTGTTCCCCTCCCAAGTCAGGTTTTTTGATTCTCTCAAGGCATTTAGCTTTTCTTTCTCTTCTGCTTCTTGTGCGAAGGAAAGCAAGCCGGCGAGCAATACAATTGTGGTAATACAAGTTTTCATTGTTTGTGCCATTTTATGTTGAAAATTGATGCGAGCCCACGCATTTTTGAAATCTCAAAAAGGACCTTGTAGGTTCCTCGAATCGTCTTAATTTCTTGGTCCTCTATTCCTATTCTTCAATTTTTTCGTTGAACAGATTCAGGCGTCTAAGCCATTTTGTTTTTTTATCAAGGACAAAGACATCTAGAAACAAGAAGAACAGTCCTGCCCCCAAAAACCATTGAAACTGATCTTTAAATTCGGCGAACTGCTTGGCTTCAAATTCTTTTTTATCCATTTGCAATAGCTGCTCCTTGATATAGTCCACGGCTTCATCAGTGTTGGTACCGTCTATATATTCCCCATTGCCTTCGGCTGCAATATCTACCAAGACCTCTTCATTTAGTTTGGTGATGACCACTTCCCCTTTTGAGTCCTTTTTTAAACGTTCTACAATTCCGTTTCTTTTAATGGGAATCGGGGCTCCCTTGCTTTTACCAACACCTATTGTGTATATTTTGATACCCTCTTCGACGGCCTGTTCAACGGTGCCCAAGGTGGCGCCGGCCGAGTGATCTTCCCCATCTGAAATAATGAATAAAACCCGGTTGGTCTGCTCCTCGTCGTCATAATAGGTGGTCGCCAATTTCAAGGCTTGATCTATAGCGGTGCCTTGAGAGGTAAGCATATCGGTGTTCATGCTCTGGAGGAACATCTTTGCAGCACCATAGTCGGTGGTAATGGGCAATTGCGGATAGGCCTGCCCGGCATACGCGATAATACCGATACGGTCGCTTGCCAATTGATTGATGATTTCGGAGACCAACCGTTTCGCTTTTTCCAAGCGATTGGGTGCGATATCTTCCGCTAGCATGCTTTTCGAAACATCTACCGCAAAAACAATATCAACGCCTTCTCGTTTTACCGTTTCGAGCTTGGTGCCCATTTTGGGATTTACAAGACCCATTGTCAAAAAAGCCAATCCGATCAAAAAGAACAACAGTTTTAAAGTGGCCTTAAAATTAGAGCGGTTCGGGGTCAATCTTTTAAAGAGATCTGTCTCGGCAAACTGTCTTTGGGTGCGTTTTTTCCATATCTGTAAAAAGACGAATAGCACGATGACCACCGGGATGATGCCAAGGAGATAGAGATATATTTTTTCGTCCAGTTGAATCATATAAAGCTTCTAAACAATGTATTCCTACATACCCATTCAAACAAGAGCAAAGCGCCTGCCAAAAGTACCCAAGAACGAAATTTTTCTTCGTATTTGTAATATTTGAACTCTTCTATTTCGGTTTTTTCCAATTTATTGATTTCGTCGTAAATATCTTTAAGCTTCTCATTATTGGTAGCTCTAAAATATTTCCCTCCGGTAGAATTTGCAATATCCTTTAGTAGTTTTTCATCGATTTCTACCTGGCGCATTCCGTAGCGGAAAGAGCCATCGGCATTATAGGAAATGGGTGAAAGGGCATTGCCATTGGTGCCCAAACCTATGGTGTAGGTTTTAATATCGTACTCTACGGCCAAATCTGCTGCCGTCTGCGGTTCAATAAAACCGGAGTTGTTTACCCCATCGGTCAGCAAGATAATGACCTTGCTGATCGCCTTGCTCTCCTTTAATCGGTTTACAGAGGTTGCCAATCCCATTCCAATGGCGGTACCATCGTTTAACTGCCCATAGGTAATCTCCTTAAGTGCATTTAAGACAATCGATTTGTCACTGGTAATCGGGGTTTTGGTATATCCTTCACCCGCGTAGGCAACAAGTCCTATACGATCGTTGGGACGTTTTTTAATAAAATCGGCGGCAACTTTTTTCAAGGCCGAAAGGCGGTTTGGTTTTAAATCGCGTGCGAGCATACTCGACGAAACATCGATCGCCATAACGATATCGATTCCCTTGGTAGTTTTGGTCCTAGTCGATATATCCTCGGTCTGTGGGCGGGCCATAGCTACTATGATCGAAGCGAGCGCCAATAAGCGAAACACAAATAGCAAGGGTTTTAACTTAGGAAGAACGCCCTCTTTCGTGAAACCTTGAATACTTGATATACGCAGCGATGCGGTCTGCTCTTTCCTTTTGAAAACATACCAAAGCATGGCCAGTGGTAGCAAGGCTAGCAACCAAAAAAACTCTGGGTTCGCAAATTCGATGTTCTCTAGCATTTAAACAGTTAATTTTACTTCGAGGGTTTTTAAGATTCGATCTGCTATTTCTTTGGCATAAGTATCCTCTTCTAGCCATGACAGTACTACATATTGCTGCACACCGTTGGTTCCGAACATCACAATGGTATAGTTGCCCTTGACCAATTCCTCAGATCCACCAGGTAGGGGAAATTTACCGCTTCCGAATACTTTTAACCCTTTGGTACCGCTAATGGTGGTAAATTCCTCTTTTTTGGTAATGATGTTTTTGGCACCCTGCCCTTCAAATTGCCCAATTATTTGATCAACAGTAGGGTTGGGGTCAAATGCTACCGGTTCTTTGAACGTTAGGGATACCGTTTCTATCGTAAACAATCCAATAGCGCTTCGATAACCAAAATTTTGAAACTCTCGGATCGCCTCCTTGGCCTCGTCGGGAAGTGTTGGCTGTTGTCGTACCAATACTCTGGGAGTCTCCAACTGTATTGGGGGATACCCATAAGAACTGGCGACCCATTCCCCTTCGAGCAATTCTTTGGTAGGATGCCCTAAAACCGAATCTTTCAAATACGAAAATCCGTAACGCACAATAGCGAAGGCCATGGCAAAGAAGAGCACCCCTACTACCGCTGCAACCCCAAGAACTACTTTTCTCTTTTGCTTTTTTTGCAATAATTCTTCTTGGTATTCCGCCTGTTGCATAAGTTCCTCCTCGGTGGGTTCGGGAAGCGCATCGTGTGTTTTAATAACAATCTGCTCTATAGACTTTCGGTCTTGCTCTGCAACCGAGGTCGGGGGTTTTGATTTGGCAAATTTCACCAAATCGGCCGTCTGCAAGATGTTCTTAAATTGACTTAAGGTTTCCGTATCGAGCTCCAATTCTCCGGCATCCTTTAGCAATTCGAGTTTTTCGATGAGTTCGTCGGTAGTGCTTTCGAGGGCCGATACATGCACATCTTCCTCTAAATAGGAACGAACGATATCGGTTAGTTCGGAATAATACTGTTTGTATTCGTCCTGAATCAAATATTTCGAATTTTCTAGATTTTTCAACTCTAGCAATGCTCGGTCATAAGGCGGCAAAAGGGCCACTTTTTCTTCCTCGGTCAACGGTTTTTTGCGAAGTACGAGCCAGTAGAAAAGTCCGCCTACAATGGCCAGACCAAGTAGGATCCATAAGAGGGTCTTCCATAGGTCGGCGTTACTTTTTTCAACTTCTAACAGGGGTTTGATGTCGAACATTTGTTGTTTCAATGTATCGACCGGAACGGTAGCTACATTCACGATCAGGGAATCGGTAAAATAGCCGACTCCATCGATTTCGATGCGTTGCGCCGGGAGTTTATAGGCGCCAGAATCAAACTGCGTCAAAGCGTATGACTTCTGTAGTAGCATTCGGTTCTTCTTGCGAGTAGTGTCAGTGGCAAAGGCCTCCACGGTCTCTAAGGGTGAAAAGGTTTGGCCATCCGGAAAAATAACCTGTGCGGTAGTATCGGTTTCTACGGTAACAGACCAGTTGATCTGGTCTCCTATTTTAATGAAGGTCGTATCTACGCTCGAAGCAATTTTTGGAGTTTGCGAAAAAACGGAAAGGGAGCAAAAGCATAAAAGCAACAATGCGCATTGTTGTAACAATGTGCCGGAATTTGTTCGTATGTTGAATTTTCTACTTTGCATTACCCTCTTCTCTTAAAATAGCCCAACAACTTTTTAACATAGCTTTCATCTACCCTACAGCTAATGGTGCCGCAGCCCGATTTGCTAAAGGTAGTACTAAAATAATCCTGTCTTTCTCGATGGTAATCGCTATAGGCCTGACGCACCGTTTTCGATTGGGTATTCACCAACCGCACCGTTCCGGTCTCGGCATCCTCCATTTGAACCATGCCTAAATTTGGAATGGCCTCTTCCCTTGCATCATAAACCCGTATGCCCGTAACATCGTGCTTATTCCCGGCAATTTTAAGCGTTTTTTCATAGTCTTCGGTTATAAAATCGGAAAGCACAAATACGATTGCCTTCTTTTTCATTACACTACTAAGGAACTTAAGGGCCTCGGCAAGGTCTGTCCTATTGCTTTTCGGCTTAAATTCTAAAAGCTCCCGTATGATACGGAGTACATGGCTCTTTCCCTTTTTAGGGGGAATATAGAGCTCTACGGTATCAGAGAACAACAGTACCCCTGCCTTGTCATTGTTCTGAAGGGCGGAAAAGGCCAAGGTGGCCGAAATTTCGGTAATGATCTCCTTTTTGAATTGGTTCGTGGTGCCGAATAATTCAGAACCGCTGACATCTACCATCAACATCATCGTAAGTTCCCGCTCCTCTTCAAATACTTTTACATAGGGTTCATTGTATCGCGCCGTTACATTCCAATCGATACTTCGAACATCGTCCCCGAACTGATACTGCCGTACCTCACTAAAGGTCATTCCCCTTCCTTTGAAGGTAGAGTGGTATTCCCCACCAAATATATGGTCGGAAAGACGACGTGTCTTAATTTCGATTTTACGTACTTTCTTAAGTAGTTCCTTGGTATCCATCTTCTTGGTAAAGAGTACTCGGTACTCAGTAATTAGTAATGAAAGGTTGAAATGTTGGTCAACTGTTTACTGCTTACTGCCAGCTAGCTTTAAGGTACTTCGATCTCGTTTACAATCTTATTGATGATTTCTTCAGAAGTAATATTTTCTGCCTCCGCCTCATAGGTGATACCGATTCGATGTCTGAGGACATCATGCACTACGGCCCTTACGTCTTCGGGTACTACATACCCTCTTCTTTTGATAAAGGCGTAGCACTTGGCCGCGTTGCCCATATTGATACTTCCTCTTGGTGATGCTCCAAAACTGATCAATGGTTTAAGGCTGGCCAAATTATATTTTTCAGGATAGCGGGTGGCAAAAACAATATCAAGAATGTACTTTTCTATTTTTTCGTCCATATAAACCTCCTTCACGGCCTGCTGGGCACTGAGGATCTGTTTAATGGTAACGACCGGTTTTACGGTTTCATAATTGCCCAAAAGGTTTTGACGCATTACAAGTTGCTCTTCGTTCATCTTTGGGTAATCGATGACGGTCTTCAGCATAAAACGGTCTACCTGTGCTTCAGGTAGGGGGTAGGTACCCTCTTGTTCTACCGGGTTTTGCGTTGCCATCACCAGAAAAGGCTTGTCAAGAATAAATGTTTCATCACCGATGGTCACTTGTTTTTCTTGCATGGCTTCCAGTAGCGCAGACTGTACCTTGGCGGGCGCTCTGTTAATCTCATCTGCCAGCACGAAATTGGCAAAGATGGGGCCTTTTTTGATAGAGAAGTCGTTCTCCTTCATGTTGTAGATCATGGTCCCGACCACATCGGCGGGTAACAAATCGGGAGTAAACTGAATTCTACTGAAACTTCCTTTTACGGCTTTTGAAAGGGTGTTGATCGCCAGGGTCTTTGCAAGGCCGGGAACCCCCTCCAATAGAATATGCCCTTGACCCAGCAAACCTATCAAAAGGCGCTCGACCATGTGCTTTTGACCAACGATTACCTTATTCATTTCCAAGATCAAAAGATCTATAAACGCACTCTCCTGGGCAATTTTTTCGTTTACAGCACTAATGTCTACCGTAGTATTTTCTTCCATATATTTTTATAAGAATTTGGTTTTGATTGGTTTAGTCGTCATCAGGGGTGCAAATTGAAAATTAATTCATTGTTTTGCTGTTAACGATTGGTTAAAAATTAGCCGAAGGCCCTATTTTTATGAAGTTTTTAAGGGATTTCTTTTTAATTTCACAAGCTTATTAATAGCGCAATAACAATTCGCTATATCTTTCGTTCCGTCATATTTCAAATTACATCCGGCCCCGAAGAAACAAATAAATATTCACACATGAAAAACAAAAGCGACTATTCAAAAATTATTGCAGGAACTATGACGTGGGGAAGTTGGGGAAAAGGGTTTAACACCCTCCAAATGACCCAGATGATTCAAGATTGCTTGGCGCTCGGAATTACGACCTTTGATCATGCCGATATTTATGGAGGATATACCAATGAAGCAGAATTCGGGAACGCTTTTTCGCAAGCGTCGGTGTCCCGGGATGAGGTGCAATTCATTACCAAGTGCGGCATTCAGTTTGATGCGCCGGCCCGATCGAATCGTGTAAAGCACTACAACTATTCCAAAGAATATATCACATGGTCGGTAGAGAGATCGCTAAAAAACCTACAGACCGATTATGTAGATGTATTATTGTTGCATAGGCCGAGTCCTTTGATGCGACCCCGAGAAATTGCGGCTGCAATCTCCCAACTAAAAAAAGAAGGAAAGATCATTGATTTTGGGGTCTCAAATTTCACTCCGTCCCAGATCGCCCTGCTGGAAACCGAAATCCCGGTTGCCGGAAACCAAGTTGAATTTTCACTCACGGCCAATGGGGCTATGTATGACGGGAGTTTGGATGACTGTATAATAGGGAAGCGAATGGCAATGTCATGGAGCCCCCTAGGATCTTTTTTTAGAGAGCGAACGGAGAAGACCCAACGTATTCAAAAGGCCTTGGGGCCTATGACGAAAAAGTATGGCGCTTCGGAAGATCAATTATTGTTGGCTTGGATACTGCAACACCCTGCAGAGGTGTTTCCGGTGGTAGGAACGGCGACCAAATCGAGGCTCCAAGACTCCCTGGCCGCTGCGAATGTGAAGATGGAATTGGAAGATTGGTTTATTTTGCTGGAGGCCAGTGCGGGAAATGAAGTGCCTTAAATGCGCCACGAATGTTAATTTGAATAGAATATGAGTACAAAAACAGCCTTGATTACGGGTGCCACCAGTGGCATAGGAAAAGCAACCGCAGAACGATTCGCCAAACAGGGCATCCAGTTGATTCTTTGTGGCAGGCGCCAAGAACGCTTGGATGCGTTGCAATTGGCATTGGGTGCTTTGACCAACGTAAGTACGTTAAATTTTGATGTTAGCGACCGGCAGGCGGTTTCTACAGCAATCGCGTCGATTCCGGAAGCATTTGCCAGGATTGATATTTTGGTCAATAATGCGGGCAATGCCCATGGGTTAGATCCAATTGAAACGGGCAGTTTAGACGATTGGGATGCCATGCTAGACATTAATGTAAAGGGACTGTTGTACGTTTCCAAGGAAATAATACCCCAAATGGTGGCTAGGAATGCGGGACATATTATCAATATCGGTTCTACCGCAGGGAAGGAGGTATACCCAAAGGGCAATGTATATTGCGCTAGCAAGCATGCCGTGGATGCGATTAACCAGGGCATGCGTATCGATTTAAACCAATATGGAATACGGGTGGGTGCCGTAAATCCTGGGTTGGTCGCAACCGAGTTTAGCAACGTACGCTTTAAGGGTGATGAAGAAAGGGCAGAGACGGTTTACCAAGGTTTTCAGGCGTTGAAGCCCGAAGACATTGCCGATATTATACATTTTGTGGTGACGCGCCCGTATCATGTAAATATAGCGGACCTTGTGGTGATGCCCACGGCCCAGGCAAGCAGCACCATTGTACGAAAAATTATGGGTTCCTGATCGTATAACGAACAATATGCTGATCAGGATATGGCCTATGAAGGATAAATAATTCATTCGTACTAGGCACAAATTCAAACTCTTTTATAGCGCCAATAGTGTTTTTTAGTTGTCCCAAAAATGTCCATTCATCTGCTGTTTTATGATATATTCCAAGTTCGGCGGGAAACTCTCCGGCATATTCCGGAAGTGAATTTGCCGTAAACAACACAGTGCCTTTTTTGTTTATCGCATACACTTTTCCAGTAAAAATTGCCGATTTAAAAGCATCTTTTTGTTCTTTCCAGCGACCTTCTTCGAATTTTAAAAGCTGTTTGTTCGCTTCAAATTTTCTTGAGTGGCTGCCTACGGTAAGCAATAGTTGTTTTTGATGCAAAGTCACTGTGGCACCGAACTGATGATGTGGAAATTTTCCATAGATAGGATCTCCCAAAGGATTCCATTTTCCCTGCTTCCATTCATGTAGGCATACCATACCTGAACTAGGTCCGTTTACCTCGGAAAAAGGATCACCAAACGCGATGACAGTGCCGTTTGCATTAAAATCTACAAAATCCCAATAGTTGCCAGTACCCCAAAACTTTGGGTTTAGAGGCAGCAAATTTCGTACTGGAATAGGGTCGCCCATGGTGACCCAAGTACCTGAGTTTCGTCGATAGGTTTGTATGAATGGTTTATTGTAGCCTGTTAATGGGGTAAACACTGCTAAGGTGGAACCATCTTCACTTATTTTTAGGTGGTGCGTTGATATATTTGTGAGGGGGCGTACTTTTAGGGTATCCGCAACAGTCCACACTCCTTTTATCCATTCTCTGGTGAGCACGGTCGGCCCGCCTTCCTTTATATATAGCGTGGCAATGATCGTTGCTTTGCCATCGCTCGCAAAAATCCCGCCTTGCGCTATCCAGTCCGTCTCTGAAGTAGACGG
Source organism: uncultured Flavobacteriaceae bacterium (assembly GCA_947500385.1). Lineage (GTDB taxonomy): Bacteria > Bacteroidota > Bacteroidia > Flavobacteriales > Flavobacteriaceae > Pelagihabitans. The sequence continues at coordinate 44,734 of CANMSA010000022.1, forward strand.
GGTCTTTAAGTTCCAATTACCTTTTTTTTTCTTCGAAAAGAGTTTTACTTTTTTCGCCCCTAGCACAGTATCCCTAGGGATGGGATAATCGGCCATGCCCACTACCGCACCTTCGGAAAGTACCATCATTTCTGTTCGGGTAGCCTCATAAGTCATTCCAGAAAACGAAATGGAATCTCCGGTAGCTTCCCAAATGGGTGTCGTGGGATCTATTACAGGTTCTTTACAACCGCTTAAGAAAAGAAGCGCACTTAGGAAAGTCAGGATGTAAGCAGACCTTGGCATGTTTTTCATTTTGCTTCATATTTAAATACCAATACCTCCCCAAAAGTGAGACCATCTTCATTCATAGGGCTATTGCCAATAACAATGGTATTCCCTTTTTCATCTAGTGCGATCGACATGTCGAAATCTTCAAATGCCTGCTCCATTTTTAGTTTATCTCCCAAGAGGATCCAGTCATTATCTTTCAGTCCGAAAAGGTAGACATAGTTCATATCGCCCGGCCCGTCATCAGGATCATACCCATCACCGGTAACCAACATTCTGTTTCCTTTGGCGTTCAGGGTAAAACGGCTTCCAAAACGATCGCTTTTTTGCCCCTGCAATCTGTTTCCTAGTGGTTTCCATTCTTGATTTTCGGTGAGTTGAAACGTATTTACTTCGCCAAAGAATACATCTTTACCATTTTCAGTGTATTTATACTCCGTGCCATCGGACGATCCTACGGCTATGATTGTACCGTCATAGTTGATACTGGTGGTTTTGGCAAAACCCATAGATGTTTTTTCATTTGGAAATAGAATGTCTCCTAAAGGACGCCATTCGTTGTTTTTGAGTCGAAAGGCGGTTACGCTCTCAGAAGAGCTTTGAATGGTATCTATATAGTCACTGTATTTTAAAATAACGGTACTTTCCGCGGATCCTACAGTCATAGTTTTTCCATCTCCGCTTAAGGACAATTGCGTTCCTATATGTTGTGTTTCTATTGAGGCTGAGCTAAAGTATTTTTTAGTGGGAAAGCTACGACCTCTTATAGTGCTTCCAAGCGGAATCCAATTTTGCTCCTTCAATGTAAAAACATAGACTTTCCCTTTGTCGTGAAGCTCCTTTGGGTTGGGGGGGGATCCAATGGCCAAAACAGTACCGTCATCACTTAGGTCCATTGAAGAGCCAAAACGCTCATAGGCTTGACTGCCATGCAAAGGCTTTCCTAAGGATTGCCATCGTTCGTTTTTCCATTGATACACATGTACAGCACCCGATTGAACTTTGCTGTGACTGCTGTTCGGAGCACTTACCGCCATAATGTTGCCGGCACTATTTAGCGCTATGACCTTTCCAAAATGCGCTCCTATAGAGTTGCCAAAAAGTGAACTGCCGATTGCCGTCCATGTATTGTTGTTGAGTTTATACACTTGCACCTTGCCACTGCCCAACAGCTTTCTCTCTCCAAAGGGTGCACCAACCGCGATAATGGAACCATCGGCATTGATCGCTGTCGCGAAACCCATGAATTCTCCTAGCTGTTTATCGGACAACGACTGGCCAATTTTTTCAAAATTACTACAAGCCGTACAAAGGGAAAGAAGACCTAAAACTAGGAGTGTAATTTTAGAGAATATGTGCGGTAGTTCCAAGAAACCATTGAATTGGTGCATATAGCTTTTTGTTTTTGACCACTCAAATGTACTCGTTCTCGAAAGGAAACGCATCCCCGAAAGCAGTGAATTGGTAGATTTATGCCCAAGTAAATTGAAGTTAAGAGCCAAGAGCAAGGCTAACTTGGGCATGTGATTCTTATTTTAAGGATTGTTTCCGATATTTAAGGAAAAATTGCTAGTTCCGCTGATTTATGATCAACAAACGCCTTTTAGTCAAAAACCTTCTCGCCCATAACGATGAGAATAGTTTTTATGACAAAAAACGTTTTTTGAATATTGGCCAGAAAGAGGGCAAGGGGAAGTTTCTAAAGCATGTATGTGCCCTGGCCAATAGTAATCCGGAGAACCACTCGTTTATTGTGGTGGGTGTCGAGGACGAGGATAATAAAATTGTCGGCGTCGACTTTTTTGATGACAGTAAGATTCAAAATCTTGTGAATGCCTATTTGGACAACCCGCCCTTGATTTCCTATGAGAATATTCCGTTTCCCCATTTACCTGAAGGAAAGGTAGTAGGGTTGGTAACGATTCGTTCCAATGGAAAGGTATGTGCCCTTCGGAAGAACATTTGGAAGTATTATGGAGGGGCCGTTTTTTTTAGGGAGGGTAGTATCAGTATGCCCAAGGCGTTTGATATTAAACTAAAAAGTATCAATGCGGAGGTTGTTGCCACCATCGAACAACATGCCAAGAACAATATTGAATTGACGCTGGATGGGGTCATTGATTTTATCAACCATCGGCATCGAGACCTGGAGAGCAACTACAAAGTTTTTAAAGAACAGTTTGTGGTCTGTTGGGCCGGAAACCGAAAAAAGGTCAAAGACCAAACATATTATTCACGGGTCGATATTGAGTTGATCAATGAGCAGGTAAAATTGTTTTATTCCACCTTGGATGAGGTGACGATTTCTTATGACGAGCATTCGTTTACAACCATAGAGTTTGTGCAACTTGGGTTGGGCAAGAAACAGAAGTACTACCCTTTGGAACAGGTGGCCATTTCCTTTGAGGACAATGGTACTTATCAACTACAGAGCGAATTGTTGTTCGAACCCCCGCAGTACGATAAAAAAACACTGCATCATATTTTTAATGCGAACAATGCCTTATTACAAAAGCTCGCCAAAACAGTAACCCTTACCACCCGTGAAGAAGCCGATTTAAAACATTTGCCCGATACCTATTTGATCTGCTATTTGAACGGCTTTGAAGATGCCAAGGAACAGCTAGAGCTGGCGCGCCCCCTATTAAAGCAATACAACCCCAAGGCCTATGTAGGCCTTAAGGAAGCTTTGCGTATTTTAAGGAAGGTGCGGTATAGTTAATTGCTAAAAATAGCATCTGATTCCGGTAAAGAAGGAATCGCTCCATACCCCGTGGTAGTAATTGCTCCCGCTTTATTGGCATTTTCGACCATTTGAAGCAAAAGGGCGGTATCCTCCAACACTTCGTTCGGGTCTTTTAGGGAGGCAATTTGGTAGAGCAAACAACCGATAAAGGCATCACCGGCACCCGTAGTATCAATGGGCTTTACCGCGATACTGGGAATTGTGTGTTTGCTATTGGCAGTGCTTACAAGCGTCCCATCCGCGCCCAAGGTAATGGTGATGATTTTGGTACCTACTTCGTGTAAAAAATCACAACATTCTTCTAAGTTGGTCTTGCCCGAAAGCAATTGGGCTTCTTCCAGACTAAATTTTCCCAGGTCGGCCTTTTCGATAAAAGGCATGCATTTTTTCACAAAACAATCTTCTTCCCCTTTCCAAAGATCTCCTCGAAAGTTGGGATCAAAGCTGATAAAAGCCCCTTGCGTAAGGGCATCAAAAAAATAACGGGCATAGGCCTTTTCCAGAGCTCCCCCTAACAAGGCCGTCGCTGCACCAAGATGTAGGATATTGCCTTTGATACTTTTTTTCAGCTCAGGGTCGTAGTTCAATTCCTTATCGGCCCCACGGCTAAAGACAAAGTCACGTTCCCCGTCTTCCGAAAGGGAAACGAAGGCCAATGTAGTAAAAGTCTTCGTTTTTTGAGCATGCGAAATGTCTACCTTATTTTGCCGTAATACAGCTAAAAGAAACTCACCGAAAGGGTCGTTCCCAACGCTGCCCACAAATTTTCCGTTTCCACCAAGTTTGGCAATGGCACAGGCAACATTGGCCGGTGCACCTCCGGCTTTTTTTGTAAAAACGTCGGCTTTTGAAAGGTCGTTGCCCTGGTTTTCAGCGACAAAATCGATCAATAATTCGCCAATACAAAATACATCCTTCATAAAATTATCAACTTAAGCGGAGCAAGGTACTTACAAAATGGGGCTTAATCCAATATTTTATGTGAAATAATGGTGAAGTAACTTTTCTAGGCGGGAGTCAAAAAAGATTGGTTTTACGTAAATAAGGATATCTTTACCTCAAAATTTAAACTTCGTTTTACGACATGCGAACATTGGTCATTGGTGATATTCATTCAGGTCTTCGAGCCTTGCAACAGGTATTGGAAAAAGCGCAGGTGACCCCTTCGGACCGCCTGGTATTTTTAGGTGATTATGTAGATGGGTGGAGCGAAGCCGTTGAAACCGTTGCCTTTTTAATGCAGTTGCGCACCACCCATAACTGTATTTTGCTCCGTGGGAACCATGACGAGCTGTGCTATGACTGGCTGGCCGGCGATAAAGACAATCCTATATGGCGGCAGCATGGGGGAAGGGCCACCATGCAATCGTATTCCAAGCTCGATGAACGGTCTACACGGGCCCATGTCGCCTTCTATGAGGGTCTGGAGAATTACTATATCGATAAAAAAAATAGAATATTCCTACATGCGGGCTTTACCAATTTAAAAGGAGTTGATTTTGAATATTTCTCCAAAACTTTTTACTGGGACCGTACCTTATGGGAACTAGCGCTTTCCCTTGACCCCGGTTTAAGCCCCACGGATCCTTGGTATCCCAAAAGGCTCACCCACTATGCCGAAATTTATATAGGCCATACGCCGGTAACCCGTATCGGGAAAACGACGCCTCAAAATGCAGCGAACGTATGGAATATTGATACGGGAGCGGCCTTTAAAGGACCTTTGTCCATTATGGATGTAGATACCAAAGAAGTGTGGCAAAGCGATCCCGTACATGAATTGTATCCGGGAGAAAAGGGGCGTAACTGAAAAAGCCCATAATTTCGGGCTTCTTACCATTATTATAACGAACTTTGCAAAAAAGAAAGCATGTCAGCCAAAAATATTCGATTAGAAGTAATGCGCGCAATAGAGCCAAAAGTAGCCGGCTTTATAGAGGATTTTTTGATTCCTCCCGAGGACATTTGGCAGCCCACCGATTTTCTCCCTGATTCCCAAAACGACAATTTCCTATCTGATGTAGAGACGTTGCGCGAAGAATCAAAAGAATTGGGTTATGACTTTTGGGTAACCATGGTGGCCGACACCATTACAGAAGAGGCGCTGCCCACCTATGAATCGTGGTTGATGGATGTGGAAGGAATCGATCAACACGCTGAAAACAAAAATGGCTGGTCTAAATGGGTGCGAGCCTGGACCGCTGAGGAAAATAGGCACGGCGATGTACTGAACAAATATCTTTACTTATCAGGTAGGGTGAACATGCGTGAGATAGAAATTACGACGCAACATCTCATTTCGGACGGCTTCGATATCGGAACCGATCGTGATCCATATAAAAACTTTGTATATACTACTTTTCAAGAACTGGCAACCAATATATCGCACAAACGCGTAGGCCAGTTGGCCAAGAAAAAAGGCAATGCCCTATTAGGGAAAATGTGTACGATCATCGCGGGTGACGAAATGCGACATCATGTGGCATACCGCGAGTTTGTAAAAACGATTTTAGGGGAAGACCCGAACGGCATGCTATTGGCTTTCGCGGACATGATGAAAAAGAAAATCGTAATGCCCGCCCATTTTCTTAGAGAGTCGGGAGGAACCATCGGTATGGCGTTTGAAAATTTTTCGAACTGTGCACAGCGACTTGGCGTTTATACTGCGATGGACTACATAGAGATATTGAAAAAATTAAACTCGTATTGGCAGCTTGATTCCCTAAGAACGTTGAATGATGAAGCCGAAAAGGCAAGAGATTATCTTTTAAAACTTCCGGGACGCTTGGAACGAATTGCAACACGTATGAAATTCCCCGAAGACCAATACCGTTTTAAATGGGTAGAGGCAAATGGAATGCTCTAAGCAGGGTTCGGAAAAGCACAAATTTTTAAAATACAAACCCCGGTACACCTAAGTGCACCGGGGTTTTTAGTTGAGGGAAACTTTGATTACAATTTTCCGTGATCATGCTCATCTTGCCATTTCGCAAGTTCTGCCCATTTGCCTTCGTATGCCATTTTAGCTTGCATTGGCCAAGAGGCGGGGTCATGAACCCTATAGCGCTCACCTCCTCCGTCGAGTACTTCTTGACATCTGGCAACAGCTGTTTCGGAAAGTGCTTTCCAAGTTTTGATGCCTGCGTTTTGGAACATTTCGGAAATTTTGGGTCCGATACCTTCCACCACTTTTAAATCATCTTGCTTAATGGCCTTGCCCATGGCGAGCTTAGCGGCTGCGGCGTCAAAAGGAAGATCCTCTTCGACCGTTGGCGCCACGGCTGCTACCGTAGCGGCTGCTGCTGCGGCGGAAGCAGCGGTTAGTTTGCCATTACAAGCGTCTAAATCGGCTTGAAGCTTTGCATTTTTGTCTTTTAGCAATGTCAAATCTGCCGAATTATCAATTGTAGTGCTGCCACCTTTGCCTATTAAGTAGCCTAGTATTCCTGAGATGATTCCTACCAGTGCGGGCAACAACCAACACCAAATATTCATATTTGCAAAATCCATGTTTATTCTTTTTATACGTTAATTAATTGTTTAGTGTAATGACCGTTCTTCTATTTTTAGAACGCCCTTCTTCGGTCGCGTTGCTCTCGATAGGCTGATCGGGACCTTTTGAAGAGGCATTTATTTTTGCTTCTGGGATACCGTTTTTGGCCAAATAGGCTTTTCCGAAGTCGGCCCTTCCCTGCCCCAGTTGAATATTTGGTCCGCGACGTCCAACATTGTCAGTATGGCCTACAACACTGCAAGTAGCACCCTCTACCTTATCAAGATATCTCGAAATATCGGCTACCTTTTGTCGTTGTTCCGGCGTCAGCGAAATCGCGGCTTGGTTGGTCTCGAAATAGAGGACCAAAGGATTCGCTGTAATCTTATCATACAACGCTTTCAATTCATCTTCCGCATCGGCGGCCTTGTCATCCAAACCATACTCGACCGGCCCAAGGAATACACTGTCTTTTGGAACCATATCATCCACTAATTTGCCCAAAGTATTTACCTGGGCAGACGATATCCCGTTTGCGACTAAATGGTTTTTGACCGCATTGGCACGCGCCAATCCTAGATTTGGAAAAGCGGTATCGTTCGTTTCACTATTGGTATAATAGCCGATTACGTTGATTACTTTGCCTGCGTTTTCCGAAAGGAAGGTCTTTAAACTCCCAATGCCTTCTGTCACCTTTTGCGATAACGGCATTAAAATTTCTGAAGACGAGACATTAAAATTATAATTGTCGTTTTCATTGTACGCATAATCACCATCGCTGAAGGCAAAAGGATATGACGTTGCTGTGGGTGCCACCGGTACCACTTCCTCCTTCACAGGTTCTTCCTCTACCACGGGAGCAGCACAGGTGCTACACAGCTTTACATAGAGAAAGATACCCGCCAGGATGGTGATGAGAATACCGAGCAGATAAGTCGTTGTTTTTGTCATTGTTAATAATTATTTAGTGTTTGATTAGCAATGTATTAAAAAAATCCTAAAAATGTTAAAAATCCCGTTTAAATATTATTAGTGAAATTCCCCCCAAAGTGGTTGTTTTTCTTACAATTATAATAGGATGACCAGACCTTGTTTTACCATTTATACAATATTATATACCATTTATACATCACTGGGCATTCCTTCGGCCGCTCATGCCGATATTGCATCAAAATAAAAATACGGGCCCTATCCTCCCGACAACGATCCGGCATTGAGATAGGGCTTTACATATAAAGGAGGCCTTTTTTAAGAAACAACTTTTAGCACAGAGGCGCTTTTAAAGTTTTTGAAATATCAGTTTAGAACACTTGATAATGAAAAAGGAAATAACGAAACGATTGACTTTTATTTGTATGGTCGTAGTGCTCGGATTACAGGCACTTCTTCATGGAAGTTGGAGCGTACGCGAAACAAAGGCATAAAGTCAACATCCTGAAATACGAAAGTAAAGTCGATTTCAGGCAGTATTTGAGTTAGTTAAGTTGGTTAATCCCGCTATTTATTATAGCCATTCGATCGGGGGAACGGAGCGGTAAATGAGAAGTAGCGGGTTTTTTTATATAGTTGGGCATTTCTTTCATTCTCCACAGATTCTCTTTCGTATTTCACGACACTTACAAACCTTCATTATGGGCAGCATAACGAACCAAATGGTCCTAATCGTCGTTTGCATATTCTTTCGTTCCTTTTAATGCGCTCTCTTCTTGTAAAAGCCAAAAATTAAGTATTCAGATGTTAACCTTGTTCTCAGTTCTTCATTAAAGGAAGTAATTGAAATAAGATGTAATGAGAAATGTAAGAATGGTTTTGGGGATTTGTTTGTTGATCGTACATGCAAGTTGTATACCAGACACTTGCACTGCATTAGGGGATACCTTCCAGGAGATCGCGCTAGACGACGTGCAGGTAAATGGGACGGGGCAGTTGGTTGTTTCATTTTACATTGATGCGTTGAATGCCTTGCCCGAACGTTATTTTGAAGATGGGACGATTGCTGGAACCTACATAAGCGAAGAGGTCGATGGTTTTGGAGATATTGAATCATATGTGCTTGGAAAGGAACGCTTTGTAATCACGTTTAAGACGGAGGCACTTCCACTTGAAGGTGAAAACAAACCCGTGGCACTAGCGTTCGATTTTCGGGACCGCAGATGGTATGTAGATTGTAGGCATCCTGGAATGTCTGACAGCTACCATGTGCTTTTAAAAATGGAGATACTCAATAGGGGTGTTGAGGGATTCGATCTAAGTAGTTTTGAATGGTCTCAGTATACCGCAAAAGGGGCACTCTAAACCATTCGGAAAACAATCCCATGCGGAGTACAATCAAAAAGACCATTTACATTAGTACCTTTCAAAAGTACCTATAGTAAATGGCCTTCATTATTTTAACTCCCTGGTCTAAAGGTCGAACTTGATTCCTTGCGCCAAAGGCAATTCCGTGGTGTAGTTGATGGTGTTCGTTTGTCTTCGCATGTATACCTTCCATGCGTCCGAACCGCTTTCACGGCCACCGCCAGTTTCTTTTTCTCCCCCAAAAGCGCCGCCTATTTCTGCTCCCGAGGTTCCGATATTAACGTTCGCAATACCACAATCACTACCCGCCACCGATAGGAAACGCTCTGCCTCCCGTAAGTTATTGGTCATAATGGCCGAGGATAATCCTTGAACCACTCCGTTTTGCAATGCGATGGCATTTTCAACAGCCCCTGAATATTTTAAAAGATACAATACCGGTGCGAAGGTTTCATGCTGCACAATTTCAAAAGAGTTTTCAGCTTCGGCAATTGCGGGTTTTACATAACAACCACTTTCATAACCTTCCCCTTCGAGTACGCCACCCTCCACAATTACGTTGCCACCTTCTGCGACCACCCGCTCCAAAGCTCGTTGATACATTGCTACGGCATCGGTGTCGATCAAAGGACCTACATGATTGTTTTCATCCAAAGGATTTCCGATACGCAATTGTTGATAAGCCCCGACCACGGCCTCTTTTACTTGATCGTATATTGATTCGTGAATTATGAGTCTTCTTGTGGAGGTACAGCGTTGCCCGGCCGTACCAACGGCACCGAATACGGCACCTATAACAGTCATTTTTATATCGGCGTCAGGGGTAACGATGATCGCATTGTTCCCGCCTAACTCTAAGAGCGATTTTCCCAATCTGGCCGCTACCGCTTGGGCTACAATTTTTCCCATTCGAATGGATCCGGTAGCGGAAACCAAGGGAATACGACCATCTTGAGTCATCATTTCACCAACTTTGTAATCACCATTGATCAAGCAAGAAATACCTTCTGGCAAACCATTGGCTTTAAAAACCTCCGCTGCAATATTCTGACATGCGATACCACAAAGTGGTGTCTTTTCGGAGGGTTTCCATACGCAGACGTCACCACAGATCCATGCCAAGGCGGTATTCCATGCCCAAACTGCCACCGGGAAATTAAAAGCGGAAATAATTCCGACCACGCCAAGTGCATGGTACTGCTCGTACATCCGATGACCCGGTCTCTCGGAATGCATGGTCAACCCGTGTAATTGTCTCGAAAGTCCAACCGCAAAATCGCAAATATCGATCATTTCCTGTACCTCGCCCAAACCTTCTTGGTAGCTTTTTCCCATTTCATATGAGACCAATTTTCCCAATGGCTCTTTTAGTTCTCGCAACCGTTCTCCAAACTGCCGAACAACTTCCCCTCTTTGTGGTGCGGGTTTGGTGCGCCAAATTTTGAAGGCGGCCGTCGCCTTGGCCATTACTTTTTCATAATCTTCCTTGGTAGTGGTCTTTACCTTCCCGATCAAGGCTCCATCTGCCGGAGAATACGATGAGATGACATCTCCCGAGGAAAAATAATCCGAGCCGGTTGAAGTGCCATTGTTGATTTCTTGGATCCCTAGATCTTGTAAGGCCTGATCAATTCCAAACCCAGTTGCTATTTTTGACATTTTATAACTTTTTGAACGTGTATTGTTATATTTTTTACAAATCTACAAATAATAGGCGCTTATTCTTCCTTTCTTAATACGGTAATTTTTTTAATCTTTTCGGCTTCTACTTCAAAGATGAGCACCAATTCAATTACCTCATTATTCCCGTTGCGCCCGGTAATTTGTTCATGATCGATTACCTTATTGCCGAAAACTGTTCGGGTAAGAATGGTGGAGTGCAATTGGGGAGAGGCCTCAAAAAGGGCCGAATAGAATGCTTTGCAGGCCTGAGTTCCTTTCATGGTTACCTTTCCATCTGTATAATTATAAAAAGCAATGGTCGGGTCAATGACCTGCATAAACGCATCAATGTCGCGCTCATTATAGGCTTCCAGTTGTTTTTGCACCACTTCTTCAGGGCTCATTTTTTGTGTATAACAGGTTTGATAAAAAAACACAACCACCAACAAAAACAGCAAAGATCTTTTACGAGAATGGTAGTACTTTAAAAAAGTATGAACGCCCCCGTTCATTAACCAATGAGTAAAAGGCCAATGCCAATAAGGGCCGGCAACGCCTGTATAAAGAAAATCTTTTTTTCAACGGAGAACGCGCCATAAACACCGGCAACGGCTACACATCCTAAAAAGAATAAGGCAATATTGGTGCGCCAAAGGGGATCATCTATAAAAAAAGTCCAGATCAGTCCGGCCGCTAAAAAACCATTATAGAGCCCTTGATTGGCCGCCATTGGTTTGGTAGGTTCAAAGAGTTCGGGCGGAAACCCTCGAAATACTTTCCTACCCTTTGTGGTCCAGGCAAACATTTCAAACCAAAGAAAATAGCAATGTAAAAAAGCTACAAGACCGATAATAATTTTGATGGTTATTTCCATAATTTAATCTTCTGAGATGAACCGCTGATCCACTGGCATCACGGTAGCACAATTATCACAGGTACGAAGGTTTTCCGAACTGTAAAAATGTTTAAAATGGGTTAGAAAGTCTTTTTCGATGTCGTGTAGTGTAAAATAGGCTTCGTATAATTTATGGTTGCAGTTATCACAGAACCAGAGAAGCCCGTCATCTACCAGCATATCCGACCTTTTTCGTTCAATAACCAGTCCTATACTGCCTTCATGACGTACCGGGGAATGGGGAACCTTCGCAGGGTGCAAATACATATCCCCGGGCCCCAAGCGCATTGTTTTTTTTTGACCATCTTCCTGAATATGTACTTCTATGGTACCCTCTAATTGATAAAAGAGTTCCTCGGTTTCATTATAATGATAGTCTTTTCTGGCGTTTGGGCCGGCCACGATCATAACAATATAATCCCCCGCGTCTTTATAAAGATTTTTATTCCCAACGGGAGGTTTCAAAGAATCCCTATTCTCGGCAATCCACTTAGAAAGATTGAAAGGAGGTGCTATGCTCATGTGCGTTTTGCGTATCGTTTTCTATCCGGGACATCGTTTTTGAAAATAACTGCCCGGATAATATGTGTTCTTTCAAATTTATGAAAAGAAACGCACACACAAGGTATCAAAAAAAACCTTCGGTAACGGGGATGAATTTATCGAAAGAAGAGCTGTGTAAAATACAGTTTTCCGTTGGAAGCTTTTTTAACACTGACCGCTGTATGCGTGAATTCGCCCTCCATTGTTTTCTTGTGGCTGGAACTTTCTAACCAACCCTGAAAAGCGCCCGACGCATCGGAGTAGTCTTTTGCAACGTTTTCCGCCACGTACTCTGCGTTCACTTCTGCAGAAACACCGGAGGCCCTTAGGCTAAAATTATCGTGGCTCAAGCTTCCTTTCGCAATCATGTAATCGGTGTGTTCGTCAGCGTATTCCTGAGCAACCGCGCTGTATTCAAGGGTGTTATATCCCAATGAGACACGATGGTCATTTACAATTTTCAGCAATGCCTGCTCAACCTCCACGGCGTTCTGAGCCTCGGGTATGGTTATCGCTTCCTCTTCATAGGGTTCCTTGGAGCAAGACGCCACAAGCAACACCAAACATACCAAGATGGTAGTCTTCATTTTCATTTTCATACAACGTTCTAAATTGTAAGTAGGTGTTCCAGAAAGTAGGTCGTGAAGAGTGGGGTACTCGTGTTCTCGATGTTGAAGGGGATTTTCAACACTGTAATGATAGGCAAAATATAGTAGTTGCCTATGAAAAATGGGGTTTTTTCGATGAAATGCATTGTTCTTGAAAGGTTTTGTAGGCGAAAAGAGACGACTTTAATAATACTTCTGGTTTCAGGGATTCTGAAATAATAAAATCGTACGGACCAGCGTTTCACTACTAATAACGAGTTTTGGGCAAAATTTTCACGGTAATCCGGGGTGGGTTTTGTTTGTACCTACACTACTTTTGAAAAAAGCCACCGTTCATGAAAATTACATCATTTTTTCGCCTTTCAATTTTCTTCCTTTTTTTAGTTGGATGCGATTCCAAAAAGGAAACAATAGGGGAACAATTAGACAACCTTAATCGCTTCAAGGAATATGTGCTTCAAGCATCTCATGGCATTGTCTCCGCCCAGAGCGATGTACGGGTGATTCTGACCAATCCTGTGGACACATGGAAGAATGGAGAAGAGCTGGATGCCGACCTTTTACTTGTGTCCCCAAAGCTGAGCGGCAAAGTGGTGGCGCTCGATAACAGGACCATCGCCTTTATTCCGGAAAAAGGCTTTGAGCAAGACAAGGAGTACGAATTCACCCTTTCCTTAGAGGATTTTATAGAGGACATTCCAAACGACCTGCAAACATTTTCTTTTAAGGTGAGAACCCTGAAGCAAGCGTTCAATGTTTATACGGATGCCCTACAGTCATATTCCAAAAATAGACAGTATCTAACCGGACAAATAAAGACTGCCGATGTACTTTCCCTGGAAACCGCAAAGCAATTGGTATCGGTAAAACAGAAAGGCAAAAGCATAGCCTTGAAATTTGAGGATGCTGTAATAAAGGGCACTCAATTCAGTTTTAAAATCGATAGTATTCAGCGCTATGAAGAAGATTCTGACTTGGAGATCTTGTGGGACGGTACCAAGTTCGACATTGACAGTAAGGGAAAGAATACTCTAAAGATTCCAGGGAAAAATAATTTTACCGTTTTGAATACTTCGGTAGAAACGGGAGCGAACGCGTTGATTCGCATCAACTTCTCGGACCCGGTAAAAAAAGGACAGAATTTCAAAGGCTTAGTAACGCTTGAAAGTGATGACAATCCTAAATATGCGGTCGAAGGAAACACCCTAAAGGTGTACCCATCCAAAGAATTGTTAGGAACGGTACACTTAGAAGTATTCGAAGGTATTGAAAGCACCGACGGCTACAAGCTAAAAAACAAATATGCAGAGCGGGTTGCTTTTGAGCAATTGAAGCCACAAGTACGCTTGCTCTCAAACGGTACCATACTACCTTCTTCTAGCAATCTAAAAATCAACTTTGAGACCGTTAATCTTAAATCGGTCGAGGTTTCGGTTTTTAAGATTTATGAAAATAACATCTTACAATTCTTACAGTCTAATAATATTGATGGTAGCAATAATCTGAGAGCGGTCGCAAGACCCATTGCCCGTAAAAGAATACCGTTGGAGACAAGTCTTTCAAATGCGGTCAGCAAATGGTCAGCGAGCGCCCTTGATTTAAAAACAATGATTTCTCCCGAGGTGGGAGCGATTTACCGAGTGGAGTTTGATTTCGGGCCTCAAGACAGTGCTTATAAATGCGATACCACCAATTTTAATGATGAGGAGGACCCCGAAACGAATTTTGATACCGTCGAAGAAAATAGTTCGTGGGACGGGGTCGAGGAATACTATTACAACGACTATTATGAGTACGATTGGAACGAACGCGAAAACCCTTGTGACAAATCATATTACTACAACAAAAAAGTAGGCATCAATGTCCTGGCCACCGATTTAGGGGTCACCGTCAAAAAAGGAATCAATAAGAGCTATTTTGTTGCCGTCAATGATTTGCTCAATACCAATCCTGTTGCCGGGGCGAAAGTAACGTTCTATAATTTTCAACAACAAGAAATGGCCACCGTGGTAACCGATTCGGAGGGGACCATTATCTATGATGCGGATAAGTTGGCTTATTTTGCCGTTGTTGAGAGCAATGGGCAAAAGACCTATGTAAAGCTGAACGATGGGAACGCACTTTCGGTGAGCAAGTTCAGGGTAAGTGGTGTACAATTAAAGAAGGGCCTTAAGGGGTTCATTTTTGGTGAACGGGGCGTTTGGCGTCCTGGAGACAAGGTATTTCTATCCTTTATGCTGAACGATAATGCCAATGACCTCCCGGCAGATCATCCGGTAAAGCTCGAGTTGTTGGATCCTTACAACAAGGTGGTACATCGTGAAATCAAAACGACCGCTGTCAATAACTTCTATCAATTCACCTTAAAGACCGATGAGAATGCCCCAACGGGCAATTGGCTCGCCAAAATCTCTGTTGGCGGAGCGTCTTTTACAAAAACGGTCAAAATAGAAACCATTAAACCCAATAGATTAAAGATCAAGACCAACTTTGATACCGAGGTATTAAAGGGTTCCCGGCCCATTTCAGGGTCGATGGAAGTGAAATGGCTGCACGGTGCCGTTGCCAAGAACTTAAAAGCGGATATTTCGGCCAAGTTCAACCCAACCACCACAGAATTCAAATCGTTTCCGGGATATATCTTCGATGACCCTACCCGTTCCTTTTCTGTAGAGGACCAAGTAGTATTCGACGGGAAAATCGATGAAGAAGGGAAGACTCGTTTTAAAATAAATCCGCAATTGAATAGCCAAGCCCCAGGAATGCTTACCGCTGCTTTTATTGCCAAAGTCTATGAAAACGGAGGAGATTTTAGTACCGATGTGTTTACAAAGCCCTATTCGCCTTATAACACCTACATAGGGCTCAATGTTCCAAAGGGAGATAAAACAAGGGGCATGTTGTTGACAGATAAGCAGCACAAATTCGAAGTGGTTACCGTAGATGAAGATGGGAAAGGCAAAAGCGTTCAAAACTTAAAAGTATCTGTTCATAAGGTCGAGTGGCGCTGGTGGTGGGACACTTCTAACAACAACTTATCTAACTACAGCAGCAGCCGTTACCACCGAGAGGTATTTGCGCAGACCATTAGTACGAACGGAAATGGGAAAGGAAGCTTCAATTTTGAGCTAAAATACCCCGAATGGGGGCGTTATTTGGTTCGGGTCGAAGATCCCAATGGAGGGCATGCCACCGGGAAAGCTGTGTATATAGACTGGCCGGGATGGGCCGGCAAATCTAGAAAAGCAGATCCAGAAGCTGCCACCATGCTGGTGTTTTCAACGGATAAGGAAACATATAATGTCGGGGAGACTGCCACCGTTACTTTTCCGAGTTCAGAAGGTTCAAGAGCCTTAGTGACCGTGGAGAACGGAACCGAGGTATTGGAATCGATATGGGTCACTACCGAAAAAGGCGAGACCAAGTTTCAGTTACCGATAGATGCATTGTATACCCCAAACGTATTCATACATATTTCGCTGTTGCAACCACATGCGACCACCTTGAACGATAATCCCATTCGTTTGTATGGGGTAATGCCTATTTCCGTTGAAAATCCTGCCACCAAAATAACTCCGGTGATTAAAATGCCGGATGTATTGCGGCCCGAAGAAACCATTACAGTAAAGGTGCATGAGAAAAATAAGAAGGCGATGACCTATAGCATTGCTATCGTAGATGAAGGCTTATTAGACCTTACCCGTTTCAAGACACCCGACCCTTGGAACACATTCTATGCCCATGAGGCGCTTGGGGTAAAAACCTGGGATGTTTATGACGATGTTATCGGGGCCTTCGGTGGGCGGATTGATCAAGTTTTTGCCATTGGAGGAGATGGGGAATTGGCAGGTGCCAAGAATAAAAAAGCGAATCGTTTTGAGCCTATGGTAGTGCATTTGGGCCCTTTTAGCCTTAAGGATGGGGAAACGAAATCACATAAGATAAAGATACCCAAATATGTAGGTTCTGTTCGTACGATGGTCGTGGCAGGTGATGCCGAAAAAGAGGCCTATGGGATGGCCGAAAAAACCACTCCTGTACGCAAACCATTGATGATTTTGGCTTCTTTGCCGAGAAAGATAACACCAGGAGAAAAAGTCACCTTGCCGGTTACGGTCTTTGCCATGGAAAAGAAGGTAAAGAATGTCACCTTGCGGTTAAAGCAAGACAAGTCATTTAAAATCACGGGCGATGCCACGCAAACGCTCAGTTTTGCCCAACCCGATGAAAAAATGGCCTATTTTCAGTTAGAAGTAGCCGATTTCAAAGGAATTGGAAAAGTGGTGGTGGAGGCATCGGGTAACGGGGAAAAGGCTTCGTTTGAAATTCCGATAGACGTTGTGAATCCGAATCCCATGACAACGGAAATACAGCAAATAGTTTTAGAACCGAACGCTGCTCAGACCATTAATTTGGAAACCTTTGGAATTACAGGAAGTAATTCGGCGGAAATAGAGTTCTCTACTTTGCCCCCTATGAATTTTAATGGGCGTATGCAGTATTTGATCCGCTATCCGCATGGATGCGTTGAACAGACCACCTCCGGCGCTTTTCCGCAATTATATCTCGCTGACATTTTTGATTTCAATAAGAATCGAAAAAGTAGGATACAACAAAATATAGATCGCGCCATAAAACGTTTGGGCGGTTTCCAAAATGCTTCTGGTGGTTTTTCCTATTGGCCGGGACAAAATTACTCCAACGATTGGGGAACCACGTATGCCGGGCACTTTTTACTCGAGGCTGAAACGAAAGGGTATGTTTTGCCCATTGGGTTTAAAGCAAGCTGGGTAAAATACCAACAGAATATGGCCAAGCAATGGCGTGCGGGCACTAATCACAGTGATTTGGCACAGGCCTATCGTTTGTATTCCTTGGCGCTTTCGGGAAATGCCGATGTGGCTAGTATGAACCGTATGCGTGAGACCAATGGCCTTAGCAATGAAGCAAAATTTCGCTTGGCAGCTGCCTATGCGCAAATTGGTCAGGCTTCGGTTGCCAAGCAAATTTTGAGCACTTCGAGTATCGATTTTACGAATCAGCGTTCTTATTACCATACCTACGGATCTGCGGATCGAAACCGCGCAATGGCTTTGGAAACCTATGTGTTGTTAAAAGACAAGGCAAAGGCGAGCGAGATGGCCAAAACCATTGCCAAACGTCTTTCCGAACGGTCGTATATGAGCACGCAAAGTACCGCTTATAGCCTATTGGCCATGGCCAAATTTGCCCAAATGGTCGGAGGCAAAGGAATTAAGGCAGCTGTTACGATAAATGGTAAGTCGACAAATGTTGGTACTGATAAAACCCTGGCATCGGCCGCTTTATCAATAAAAAAGGGTAGTAATTCTGTTCAATTGAAGAATTTGGAAGGAAATACGCTTTTTGCCAGTATTAGTAACAATGGTATTTTACCGGTGGGAGAAGAGAAAGTAATACAGAAAAACCTATCGGCCCAAATTGCTTTCAAAGGTAGAAATGGGGCTACCTTAAATGTGGCTCAATTGTCACAGGGTACCGATTTTGTAGCCGAGGTAACCGTGACGAATACCACCGGAAAAGCAATAAAAGATATCGCCTTGACCGAAATATTCCCTAGTGGTTGGGAAATTGTAAATACCCGCTTTACCGATTTCGGGGAATTTGCACAGAACGCGGTAACCCATACCGATATTCGGGATGATCGTAGCAATTTCTATTTTGATATGAAGAAGAACGAACGGAAAACGATCCGGGTGTTATTGAACGCGTCGTACCTTGGCCGTTATTATTTACCAGGTATTCAAGCAGAGGCGATGTATGACAATGAGTATGTTGTGCGAACCAAAGGACAATGGGTTGAGGTGGTGCAGTAAGTAGGGTAGTTTGATCGTGGTATGAAAATGTCACACCGATACCGCAAACAATCGTTAGCCGCTATTTTTTCACTAACTCGACCCGGCGATTTGCGGCTTTTCCTTCTTCGGTGGCATTGGTAGCAATAGGTGCTAAGGGCCCAACACCTTCCGCGTACAGCCTATCGCTCGCAATTTTGAATTGTTGCACCAGATGGCGTTTTACGGCGATGGCCCTTTCCAAAGATAGTTCGCTATTCGTTTTGAAAGAACCGCTCGCATCCGTATGCCCCACTATCCAGCAATTTACGGTCGGGTTATCCTTTAAATAGGTGCTAATTTGAACCAATGCAGATTCTGATTCCTCTTTGACCTTGGCTTTTCCAAGATCGAAATAGATACCGTAGATAGCAATTTTGCCTTCAATGTCTATTTTAGTTTTGATTAGTTCGGCATCTATCACAATGTCTTGCCGCATGACGTCTTTTTCAATAATATTGATGACATAATTCTTTCCTGAGGCACTCGGTTTGATCTCTACCCAAATCTCTTTTTGCTCGCTATTTGTAAAGTTATACTGGCCATATTCAGCATTGTGTCGCTCAAAAATGACGCTCCCACCGGCCTTCTCAATCGCTTGCGAGTAGTTTCTTAGTATTTGAAGTCTGGTAGGAAACTCGAAACCATCCTCATTTGAACGGTTATGACGGTAGTATATCCGAAATTTTCTACCTTCTTTTGATTGTTTTTTTCTGTCGATAAAAAATTCGTGTGAATCAAATTCGGATGTTGTGTATTTATTAATAAGATAATCGGGCATTCTGGGAAGAAGGGGATAATCTTTGCTGTTTTCAACGTCCGATTGTGCATATATTCCCAAAATTGAGCACATAAAAGTAAGTAAGATGGGTAGCCTTTTCATTCGATAGATGTTTTTAAGTTAGACTTTATACGGCGATGATCAATTTCTTGTATGGGTCAGGAAAAAGTCTAGAATCAACTCACTTGCATCTACTTCTGCGCTTACCGGACCAACAAGGGTGGTCGATAGGTATTGCGTTCCTCCGGGCCAGGTGTGGCCACCTCCAACAATTTTCACTAAAATTGCCTCCGTACCCTCGGCACATTCTGTAAACGTTGTAATTTCTACTTGTGTGCCATCGTCTGAAAGCGCATCTATAATGGGTTGTTCCATGGTTGAATTGCACAGGTTAAAGCCTCCGAATTTTTCTATGCTTTCTTGGGTAGAAAGTACTTTTCCTCGGCTAGCTCCGAAGGGAACGAGACGTATATCGCCCCCATCATAAGGCACGATAGGGTCTTCGGTACCATTAATAAGCATGATGGAAGTAGGGAATTGTGGTTGTTTCCCCTCGTGCACAAAGGGAATTTGTGCTGTGACCGGGGCGATCGCAGTAATCTTTTGTGACAATTCAAAAGCAAGCCGAATAGCCATAAACCCGCCATTTGAAATACCGGTAGCATATACCCTTTTGGGGTCGATGTTATACTTTTCTACCATTTCATCAATGATCTTGGAGATAAAACCCACGTCATCATACATTCGTTCCCCATCAAATATTTCTGGGCGACCCGAATTCCATCTTTTTTCGATTCCTTCGGGCATAACCAGCACCACTCCTTTTGATTCGGCAGAGGTAGTTAGCGTACCGGCAGATACTACTTCTTCGAAATTACTACCAGTGCCACCACCGCCGTGCAGGGCAATTACCAATGGGGCAGGGGTTGAATTTTTATAGTTTTTGGGCAAATAGAGGTTGAAGGATCTTTCTATCCCTTCATGTTGTATCGTTTTTATAAGGTACTCACCCAATGTATCATCCGGCACGTTTATAGTGTCGTCTTCAGAACAACCACTTACCAGAAGTATCGAAATACCCAAAATACCATTCCGAATAAGTCTACAACATATGAAATGCATATAATTCATAAAATCGTTATTTGTTTTTAAAAAAACTCCAAATCTGGTCGGCCATTTCAATGTCACCATTTTGCTCCTTTACAGCTATTTTGAAAAAATCGGAATACCTTTCCGCTATGCTGGGTTCGGTATGACCGCCATTGTCAACTTCATAAAGAACTACTTCGGTATTGCTATTGCCATTTGCATAGACATATTTTTTTACGGTACAGTTGTCAGAAGTATCGATGTCCGTAAAATCGGTAATGATAGCATTGGTATCGGTTTGATTTCGGTTGATCCAATAGTTAATAGTTTCCTGTGTAGAAAATACCTCCCCTCTACCACCCGCCATACTTCCACCTTCAAAGGGATTTATTGGGTCGTTGGTACCATTCATAAATAGCGCCGATATCGGAAGAGATGAATTTACACATTGAGAATTTAGAGGCTTGGACGCCACGACCGCGGCGAACGCCGTGATCTTATTGGGGATTTCTTGTGCCAATCGCATAGACATATGTCCCCCATTGGATGTTCCGACCGCAAAAACCTTTGATGCGTTGGCTTGGTATTTGGCTACCACAAAGTCAATTAAATCAGCGCTGAAAAGAACGTCGTTAGAAGCGGGATTTCCGGTTGCGTCGTTGCGGCAATCATTCCAACCATTATCACCGCTAGCGCCTTCGGTACCATTAGGTATGATTAGTATAATATCTTCTTGTTCCGCAAGGGGCAACCAGGCCTTGTACGGGGCCTTGATGCTCCTATTAACTATTGATGGGTCTATACCGATGATTTCGTTGTAGTTGCTCTTGTTTCCATGAAAAAGGAACACTGCCGGCGCATTTATGGTATTTTGTGGAATGTATAGGTGATACTCCCGTTCTTGTCCGGAGCTGAGAATGGTTTCATTTTCCAACAGGCCTTTCTCATTTTCAGCTTCAGGATTTGTGCCAACAGGGGTATCGTCGCTTTTACTGCAACTTAGGACTAGGAATAGTAAAATATGGAACGGGACTAGTTTCATAGCGTTTGTTTTTAATTACAATAGCAACCAAAAATCATACTGAATTTAGTGAATATCAAACGCTTATATGGTTCTATTTAGTATTGGCACAGCTCCGATTAGAATACGCGGCCAACTGATTAGAATTTATTTCAGGCCATCTAGGTAGTTTAGGAGCATTTTCTTTTTTTCTTGTGAAATAGGGAGTTCTTTTCCGTTGGTAAAGACCACTTTGTCATTTTTTTTGTCGACCGTCGTAATACTATCCAGATTGATCAGATGACTTTGATGGATTCTGAAAAAGCCGTGAGGCCTTAGTTTTTCATCAAATGATTTCAAGGTTTTCGATACGAATATTTCCCTGCCATCCGAAAGGTTGAATAGCGAGTAATTGTTATCTGCACTAACAGAAATAATATCGGCTATGGGAACTACATGAACCGCCTCCAAATTTTTGAGAATAATTTTTTTGCCAGCATTGCGATTGTCATAATTTTCTAAAAGTGTGTCAAGCTGCAGATGATACCGATCTTCCCCGAGTTGAGAAAGAACTTTGTTGATCGCATG
Organism: uncultured Flavobacteriaceae bacterium; assembly: GCA_947500385.1. Classification (GTDB taxonomy): domain Bacteria; phylum Bacteroidota; class Bacteroidia; order Flavobacteriales; family Flavobacteriaceae; genus Pelagihabitans. The sequence goes on from CANMSA010000022.1 coordinate 66,580, forward strand.
AATCAGTTCTTGCGGGGTGTAGGGTTTTAAAAGGTAATCAAGGGCACTAAATTTAAAGGCTTCAACCGCATAGGCATCATGGGAAGTCACAAAAATAATCTTAAAGGGAATACTGTCGAAGTGCCTTAGGAGTTCGAAAGCGTCCCCATCTTCCAAATTTATATCGAGCACTACAAAATCCGGGACGGACTTCGCTATGGCGACCTTTGCCTGTTTTAGACTAGAGGCAATGGCGCTAATTGAAATGTTGGGAAAGTTCTTTGTAATTATGGCCCGTGCCATTTCGGCAGCGGCCGATTCGTCTTCAACTATGATACAGGAGAACGCCTTATTCATAATTTAAATATAACTACAATTTTGAATGGTGAATAGGAAAGGACAATTTAATAGTTGTTCCCGACTTGGAAGTCTCTGTAGAAAGGGAACAGTCGTAATTATGGGTCAACCTTAGATTTTCCATTCTTTCCGCTAGTATGTCCGTACTCATGGAACGATGCATTTTATTTGTGTTTTGGAGGTCGCTTTTTATTCCTTCACCATTATCCGAAATGACTACTGTCAGGTTTTTTCCATCGCTCGAATAGCGTATTTCAAGTTTTCCGTTGGGAACGTCTTTCAGGGCATGAACAATTGCATTTTCTACGAAGGGTTGGGTCATTACGGATGGGATATCAATAATTTCTGGATTTAGATCTTCGCTGATCGAGAGCGAATAATCAAATTTGTTTTTGACCACCAATTGTTGCAGTTGAATATATTCGTCTAACATCCTGGCATCATCCTCTACGCTGATAAAATCGCGATCAGAGCTTTCAAGTACCAGCCTCATCAGTTTGCTAAAGTTGCTTAAATATGTTGCCGACTCCTCCTTTTTGTTCAAATAAATATGTGCTTGCACTGCACTTAAAGCGTTGAACAAGAAATGAGGGTTCAGTTGGGTGCGTAGCAAGCGATGTTGTGATATGGCCATCTTGAACCGCTGTTTATTTCGTTGGTTAGTGTAAATAAAGAAACCTATGGTCAATAACAATGTTGACAGTAGGCCAATGATCCAGATAGTACCGCGTTGTGCTTCTATTTTGGAAAGATTGAGTGCGTTTTTTGTATTTAGAAGGTCTAATGTCTGCGCGTTCTTTTCGCGCTCATAAGCGCGAACAATAGCCGTGATGCTATCGCTTTCCTGAAACAAAACCGCATTCAAAGAATCATTGATTTTTGTATGCATTTGGGCATACCGCCAAGCGGTTTGGTAGTCATTTAATTTGCCATAAGCTTCCCCCAAATTATTGTAGAGTAAAGATCTTAAACTGCTTGGGGCCTGTGGGGACACTTTTTTGAGATACGTAATTGCTTTTTGGTATTTTCCTTGCTTTAAATAAGCGTGCCCTAAGTTATTGAAAAGAATATCCGAGTTTTGCCCGAGGCGTTGTTTTATTTCTATTCCCATTATACCACTTGTAATTGCACGATCATATTGTTTAGCGCCCAAGTAGCTATTACAGAGATTGGAATAAACACTTCCCAAATACATTGGACTATTGATTGTTTTCGCCAATGATAAGGCTTCATTGCCGATGCGTATCGATTTTTCAAAATTGTTTTGATCATGATAAATTCCGGCAAGATTGGCTAAGACCTGAAGGTTTACCACTTCATCTATTTCGGCATAAAGTCTAGCCTTCTCAAAATAGGAAATCGCTTCTGTAAAGTTTTTTAACCTGCTATGTATGATTCCGATATTACTGTAAACTTTGGCGACGCCAATACTATCGTTTCTGCGTTCAAATAATTTTAATGCCTCCAAGTAGTGGTTTATGGCCCTTTCATTTTCCTTCCGAAAAACATGTATGTTGCCTAGGTTTTGGTAGGTCATAGCAAGAACGTCAAGGGCCAATGAAGGTGTTTCCAAATTTTTATAAAGAAGGGATTCTGCATTCGCAAAATCTTGTTCAAGGAGAAGTACTCCTGCTTTTTGCAAACGAATACGAGGTGTATTGTTCGGATTCTTAAAGGCAGGGGCAATTTGTTCCGCGATGGCTATGTAGTGCTTGGCACTGTCGAGGTCAATTCTGGTATAGTATTTAGACAACCCAAGGGCTGCTTTTAGTTTTACAGAATCCGGGAGTTTCGACTGTAGTACTGTTTTCATAGTGTCTGGGTGTTGCCCAAGAACAATCTGAAAGCACAATAGAAGAACAAAACAAACGATTTTCTTAATCATCATACCCGTTAGAGTCAATTGCTAGAGAAGTGATTTAGAATCGGGGTACAATAGAAACGAAGCACCTTCCTTAGTCTTCGCCAGCAGTCGTATCCGCTCCTTTGAGCACCTTCGAAAAAACAAATGCCCCAATCTCTTTTACCGGTTCATATAGAACAGATTGTTTTTTGGTTTCATCATTGATGAAGCCAACCGAGCTGTTGACCCGATCAAAAAACACGAGCAACGCTCCCAGGATGACGGCTACTTTGAGCATGCCAAATAGGGCCCCCGCAATTTTATTGACAATGCCCAGCATAGCGAAATCGGCAATTTTAGTTAGCAGTTTCCCGGCCAAGTGCACCACGAACACAATCACTATGAACGTGATAATAAAGGAAGCCAGATTAATATATTGTTCGTTCCATTCCATATTGTGGGCGAGGTAATTCCCAACGATATAAGAAAAATGAATGGCTCCAAAAATACCGGCTATCAAGGCAACTAAAGAGGCAATTTCTACAAACAGTCCGTTTTTAAGGCCTTTCCATAAGCCCCAGATCAATAGCAATCCCAAAACAATATCTAAGAAACCCATAAAAGAAGTATTTGAACCCTTTAGGTATCATCAGGGTCGTTTCAACTGGTTATTTCCCCATTGCCATACGATCATACAGCTGACAAAATAAGTTTCATAACAAATATAGTGCTTTGATTTGTACCTTTGAAACCAAGCTGGGGCCATAACTTTTTCGACCCCGATAGAACGATGTTAAGAAGGGCTACATGGCAAGAGATATACAATTAAAAGAACGGTGGGATTTATTGGTCGAAAAGCTTTCCGATCAATTTTCGGACGGAGATCCTTTAGACCTCGATGCAATTATTTACTTGGTAGGAATTCAAGAATTGGGACAATTTCATAGAAAGTATAAGAAAGACCAGAAGTTAGACCTTATGCATATTGCTATTTGCCGTTTGTTGGAACCATATGGCTATTATGAGTTTAATTATTTCGATGAAGAAGGATGGCCCCATTATATTGTTAAAGAAGAACTACCCCCTTTAAAGGCAGGGGAGCAATCGGTTTTGATGAAGGAAGCTATCGTAGGCTACTTTTTGGAGAAAGAGTACATCTCCTAAAAGCCTTTGCCAGCGCAAATAGATGGCTATCATAAGGGAGACCAGATATGGGCGTGCCGGTAGCACTAAGGAATCGGTGCGGCCGATGCCGTCAAGTAGCCATTTGGTCCGTGGAACGGGAATATGAATCTGAAGCATAAAAATCTACACATAAAAGAAGCCGTATCTAGCTGGGTCAAACGGCATCCTAAAAAGCTGATTGCCGCTGCGATTGTATTGATCGCCTACTACTTTTGTCTTCCCGAACAACTTTTCAAGGCACCCCATGCGACGGTGATAGAGAGTGAACAGGGCAATTTATTGGGGGCCATGATCGCAGAAGATGGGCAATGGCGTTTTCCTCAGGTCGATAGCGTTCCGCATAAATTCAAGACCTGTCTGTTGCAATTCGAGGACGCACATTTTTATTCACATCCTGGATTTAATCCGGCTTCCATGGCCAAGGCCCTTGGGGCCAATATTGCCGCCGGGAAAACCGTAAGAGGGGGCAGCACGCTTACACAGCAAGTGATTCGATTGGCACGTAAAGGGAAGACGCGTTCTTATGTGGAGAAGGCGGTTGAGCTTGTGCTTGCCACCCGATTGGAGTTTCGTAGTTCGAAAGAGGAAATTTTAAGAATGTATGCCAGCCATGCTCCTTATGGAGGAAATGTTGTTGGCTTAGAGGTCGCTTCTTGGCGGTATTTTGGGCTACGCCCTTTTCAATTATCCTGGTCCGAGGCGGCCACCTTGGCGGTATTGCCCAATGCGCCTAGTTTAATATATCCCGGAAAGAACCAAGAACGCCTTTTAAAGAAACGCAATCGCCTTTTGAAAAAATTACACGATAAAGAACTGATCGATACCACTACCTATGAGCTCGCATTGCTCGAAACGCTTCCCCAAAAACCCTATCCGCTGCCCAAAATTGCACCGCACCTGGTACAATACCTATCACGTACCAAAAAAGGCCAGCGGATCAAGACCACTATCGACGAAGATTTGCAACAAACCGTGAATGCGATTGTTGAAAAATACCACCGGAGACTACGTCAAAACCAGGTGCACAATGCGGCCGTTTTAGTGTTGGACGTACATACAAGGGCGGTGCAGGCATATGTGGGCAATACCATGACCACAAAAGAACATCAAAAAGACGTGGATATGGTGCAGGCGAACCGCAGCACAGGGAGTGTTATGAAACCCTTGCTCTATGCGGCAATGCTCGATGCCGGCGAGTTGCTTCCCGACATGCTGGTCCCCGATATCCCAACGCAGATAGCAGGGTATACACCTGAGAATTTTAGCGAGGATTATAGTGGTGCGGTGCCCGCACGGGAGGCATTGGCCCGTTCTTTAAACATTCCGGCGGTACGGCTACTACAGCAATACGGTCTGGAGAAGTTTCGAGACCAACTGAATTATTTCGAATTGGGCGGGATTACCAAAAGCGCAGATCATTACGGACTTACTCTTATTTTGGGTGGGGCTGAAAGCAATTTATGGGACCTATGTAAGACCTATGCGAATTTGGCGGGTACGTTAAACCATTTTAATGAGTCTTCAAGTGAATACTATGACAAGGAATTTGTATCTCCGATGCTGTTAAAAGACGAAGCGGTCGCTTTCGGAAACCTTTCCAGCGAACAAACGTTTTTTGATGCCGCAAGCATCTACCTCACTTTTGAGGCCATGAAGGAGGTAAATCGCCCGGATGGTAGCGAATCATGGGAATTTTATGAAAGTAGTAAGGAGGTTGGTTGGAAAACAGGGACTAGTTTCGGTAATAAAGATGCTTGGGCCATTGGGGTCACAAAAGACCATGTGGTGGGTATTTGGGTCGGTAATGCCGATGGAGAAGGACGACCCGATGTGACAGGGGTATCGAGCGCGGCACCGATTTTGTTCGATGTTTTTGATGTGCTGCCCACCGCTGCTTGGTTCGCAACACCGTACGACGAGTTCGTAGAGATCGATGTTTGTGAAAAGAGCGGCTATTTGGCCACTGAACAATGCGCGGTAAAGACGATTTCTATTCCGGATAAAAAGAATTACTTGCAGGCATGTAGTTACCATTCCATCGTACACTTAGATACACAGCGGCAATTTCGGGTGAATTCGTCCTGTATTGATCTTTCCGAAACAGTGGCGGAATCGAGGTTCTCATTACCGCCGTTAATGGAATTCTATTACAAAAGAACCCATCCTACGTATCAGGTGCTCCCTCCTTTTCGCGCCGACTGTCAGCAAACGAACACTCCTCCAATGGAGTTTATATATCCAAAAATGGGAAGCCGCATCACTCTGGCCAAGAATTTTGATGGAAAAACGGGCGAACTGATACTCAAATTGGCCCACTCAAAACCTGAGACGACGGTTTTTTGGTATCTAGATGACACCTTCGTTTCCCAAACCAAAAACTTTCATGAAATAGGAGTGGTCCCAGCTACGGGAGTGCATAAGATAACGGTGATAGATTCCCTTGGAAACGAAGTATTTGTTACGATAACGATAGAGTGATCTGACTTTTTAAATACTCAAACGATAGAGTGCTACAGCTTTTTTGAGGATGACGTTTAATAGTCTATATTTACTTATATTTGCTATGCTACTTTATGCTACAGTGAAAAGTGTTTAACTTAATATCGAACAGATGAATTATATCATTTCCCTAGACCAAGGTACTACCAGTTCAAGAGCGTTGCTTGTTGACCAAGACGGCGCTATTAAAGGCATGGTACAAAAGGAATTCAAACAAATTTTTCCAAAGTCGGGGTGGGTCGAGCACGATGCCAAGGAAATTTTGGCCTCCCAGCTAGGAGTACTGAGTGAATTGATAGCAAACGAGGGGGTGGCCGCTTCCGATATTAAAGCGATCGGGATCACCAATCAAAGAGAGACAACGGTCGTTTGGGATAAGCATACCGGAGAACCGGTATATAATGCGATTGTTTGGCAAGACAAACGAACCGCCGATATCTGTGAACATTTGACCAATAGTGGCCTTACCGAGCATGTGCGCAAAACCACGGGATTGGTGATCGACTCCTATTTTTCAGGGACAAAGGTAAAGTGGATTTTAGACAATGTAGAAGGTGTTCGGGAAAGAGCGGACAAGGGCGATCTTTTAATGGGGACGATCGATAGTTGGCTTGTTTGGAACATGACCACCGAAAAAAACCATATTACCGATTACACCAACGCTTCCCGTACCATGATCTATGATATCGTAAACCTGCAATGGGACGATAAATTATTGGAAGCCCTTACCATTCCTAAAAGCATGTTGCCAGAGGTGAAGCCCTCTGCCTACCATTTTGGGGATTATGAATTAGACGGAACCGCAATTCCCATTGCGGGAATTGCGGGAGACCAACAAGCTGCCTTATTTGGTCAGAGCTGTTTTACCAAGGGATCGGCCAAAAATACGTATGGAACTGGCTGTTTTATGCTTATGAATACGGGCGAGACCCCGCAATTTTCTAAAAATGGATTGCTGACCACCATTGCCTATGGCCTTGATGGGAAAGTAAACTATGCTTTTGAAGGAAGTATTTTCATTGCCGGCGCTGCAATTCAATGGTTGCGCGATGGTTTGGAATTGATAAAAGATGCCAAAGAAACGGAAGGACTGGCCGATTCGGTAGAAGGCGAAAATCCGGTTTATGTAGTACCTGCCTTTGCAGGGTTGGGAGCTCCTTATTGGGATATGTATGCCCGCGGTGCCGTATTCGGGCTCACCAGGGATACCGGTAAAGCGCATCTTGCCAAAGCGACCTTGGAGTCGTTGGCCTATCAGACAAAAGATATTTTAAAAGCAATGGAAGATGATTCGGGAATTCAGTTGAAAAACTTGCGTGTTGATGGTGGGGCTTGTGCCAATAACCACTTGATGCAGTTTCAAGCGGACATTCTAGATACCGAGGTGCATCGCCCGGAAGTAATCGAATCTACCGCTATGGGAGCGGCTTTCTTGGCCGGTATCCAAGTAGGGTTATGGACACAGGACGATATTGATCAGAACCGTCCCATGAACCGAATTTTTAAACCCACTTTTGATAGGGTCAAACGAAAAAGATTGTACGATAAATGGCAGAAGGCCGTGGAACGTACCAAAGGGTGGGAAGAACAGTAAGCTGCTGCTGAAACACAAACATAAACAGATACCCTTGCCGAAAGGGTAGAAATGAAGAAGAAATGTCAAAAAATATAAAATTTTCAAATTTAGATAGAAAAAAAACCGTTGCTAAAATGGCCAAAGAAACCTTTGATTTAGTGGTCATAGGCGGCGGTATCACGGGAGGCGGTATTGCACTTGATGCAGCTTCGCGTGGCTTAAAAGTAGCACTGGTCGAAAAAGGGGATTTTGCCTCGGGTACCAGCAGCAAATCTACCAAGCTGATTCATGGCGGACTTCGGTATCTGAAGCAGTTCGATTTTTGGTTGGTGAAAGAAGTAGGCTCGGAAAGGGCCATCGTGCACAAGTTGGCGCCTCATCTTGTATTGCCCGAAAAGATGCTGTTGCCCTTGATCGAAAATGGATCCTATGGAAAGTGGTTGACCTCGATCGGACTGAAGGTGTATGATATCTTGGCACAGGTGACAGGGGATGACAAAAGAAAGATGCTTGAGAAGAAGGAAGCCATGAAGCTAGAGCCCTTGCTTCCGAAGAAAATTGTGAAAGGAGCGGGGTATTATGCCGAGTATCGCACTGATGACGCCCGGTTAACAATTGAGAATATAAAGACCAGCCTCCGGTTCGGGGCGCAGGCATTGAACTATGCCGCCGTGGAAGACTTTGTTTATGAAGAAGAAACCATTGCAGGAGTAGTGGTCAAAGACGGTGTTTCCGGAGAATCGTTCACGATCAAATCGAACTACGTCGTAAGTGCGGCAGGGCCATGGGTCGATGAGCTTCGGGTGGTAAACAATTCCAAAAAAGGAAAACGCTTGCATTTGACGAAAGGAGTACACTTGGTATTTCCCTATGAAAAGCTACCCTTAAAACATTCAACCTATTTCGATGTACCCGATGGGCGTATGATGTTCGCTATTCCAAGGGGAAAGGTTACTTATGTCGGAACATCCGATACCAATTACAATGATAATAAAGATAAGGTGACGACCGATTTGGCCGATGCTATTTATATTATTTCGGCCGTAAACAATATGTTTCCAAAAATTGAACTGGAATTGGATGACATTGTATCTTCTTGGGCAGGGCTGCGACCATTGATTCATGAAGAGGGGAAATCGGCCTCCGAATTATCCCGCAAGGATGAAATTTTTACTTCGGAAACGGGCTTGATCAGCATTGCCGGTGGAAAGTTGACCGGTTATCGAAAAATGGCCGAGCGCATTGTAGATCGTATTGCTAAAAAGATGGAAGAAGCGGGGGGTAAAAAACTAAAGGATTGTACCACCGATGAAATTCCACTATGTGGAAATTCTGATTTTAAAAAGTTCAAACACGTCACCAAATATATTGCCGATGTTCATAAACGTATCAAAGGAGACGGCTTTGTAGAGCACGACGCCTGGTTTCTTGTTACGAACTATGGGAAGCAAACCGAAACTATTTTGGAAACCTATGCGACGCTCAAAGATACAGATGCCTATGTTCGCATGATCAAGGCTGAATTGCGCTTTGGGATAGACCATGAGATGGTACAAAACCCGATGGATTTCTTTATCCGAAGAACGGGACGTTTGTATTTCGATATCGATGGCATCCGGCAATACTTAGAGCCCGTACTCGAAGAGTTCAAAACCATTTATAAGGCAGACGATGCCCAGTTGTTGGCTTGGAGAGAAACTCTTCATAAAGAAATGGCCGAACATTCTGACTTTTCCTTGGAACGGGTTTAAGATGAAAAAATCCTGAGTTGTCAACTTAGGATTTTTTTAATCCAGTTTGTTGGTCAAGGCTTTGAATATCTTTTTTGCGTTCTTGCCTTCATATAATATGCTATGTACGGCATCAATAATAGGCGTCTTTACCTTCTTTTCGAAGGTTGATTTTAAGGTATAGGCACTTTTTGCCGCGTAGTATCCTTCCGCAATCATTCGCATTTCCATTTGGGCACTTTTCACAGTGTACCCTTTGCCGATCATATTCCCGAACATGCGGTTGCGACTAAAGGTAGAATAGCCCGTAACCAAAAGGTCTCCTAGATAGGCCGACTCATTAATATTCCGATCTATTTTATGAATGCGTTTAGTATACCGTTTCATTTCACGAATGGCATTGCTCATTAATACGCTTTGAAAATTATCTCCGTACCCGAGACCGTGTGCAATACCTGCCGCAATCGCATAAATATTTTTTAACATGGCGGCATACTCAGTCCCAATAATATCCTTGCTTATTTTGGTTTTGATATAATGGCTACTAAGGTTCTCGGCAACCAGTTTGGCCTTTTCCTGGTCAGCGCATGCAATCGTTAAATAAGATAAACGTTCTAGTGCTACCTCTTCCGCATGGCAAGGACCCGTAATGACCCCAATGTTTTCAAATGGAATTTGGTAGGTGTCATGAAAATGCTCCCCGACGATTAGCCCAGTTTCTGGTACAATGCCCTTAATGGCGGAGAAAATGACTTTTTCTTTCAAGGAGACCGTAAGCTTTTGAAGCTCGTTGTCGAGAAAAGCCGAGGGGATGGCAAAGATAAGTATATCGGCTGCTTGGACAGCAGTATCCAAATCATCGGTGAGTGCCAATTTATCGGTATCGAAGGTAACCGAGGTCAGGTACTTTGGATTATGCTTTTGAATTTTCAAGAACCCGATAGCATCCGAATTACGCATGTACCATGAAATATGGTCTTGATTTACCAGGAGCATTTTTACGATTGCGGTGGCCCAGCTTCCACCGCCCAGTACCGCGAATTTCTTTTTTTTTATCATAGATGGCTTTCTATTTATGCCTGATCGTTCAAACTTCCCGAAGAACAAAAGGTTCGCTTGTTTTTGATTGATTCAATGATGTAAATCCCCTTACCGGTAAAAATAATCAAATAAAAAAATGAAATACTAACATCTGATTATCAGATATTTATAAAATTTGGCATGGAGCTTGTTTCTATAAGGTGGAACCAAAAATACAAAAGGATATGAAGACGAAATTACTTTTAGGATGTATACTAATAGGAATATTACTTACTTCTTGTTATACAGAAGTACTTATTGAGGATGATTTTATTGAAGAATCGGCCTTTAATACAGATCAAGTACTGCGGTCACATGATTTATGGTATGTAGATATTAATGCCACTAGGGGGAATGGTGAAGTGCCATTTTTACAAAGGGCCTTTACGGTTTCGTTTGTAAACGGTACAATCTATGCCAATAATAATATTGTGGGCATTGGTAAAACAGGAAATGGTTTGGGAATTGATGTCGGATATTATAGCACCTTGCGAGGTACGGTAGAAATTGATCATGATATTGATGGCCTTTGGGCATTGGATGTATATGCCGTGAATGGCAACACGATCGAACTTAGAGATCCTCGTTCAAATACGTCCTATTTTTTGAATGGATACCAAACCAATAATTTTGACTATGATTTCGTCTTCTATGACAATATTAATTACTTTTTACAAGAATACGATGCTTGGGAAAAGGTATATACAAGTCAAGAAGGTGCGTTGAATGATTTTGATGATGAAAACTTTCTACAATTTTCACCGGCTGTATTTCGATCATCGATAGATGACGTCGGAACGGCAATTTCAAATCTCCAATGGGATTTTGAAGGAAAATATCGGGTGTATGACATAGAAAACGATGAAACGCTCAAAACTTTAACACTTGCTTACGACTTCATGGGCAATGATTACTTTGAACTGTACGTTATTAATGACAGTACCATCGAGTTGTATCACCCTGATAGTGAAACGGTGTATGAGTTTAAAGGAAGAGGATACAAGGAATACCTAAAAGCAGGTAAGAACTCGATTGATAAAAAAAGAGAAAAGACTTCTAATCCGATTATGAAGGTGAAGCGAAGTCGAAAGAAATAAACAATTTTTTTGGTTGGTTATTTAGTTAGGAATCGCCCTGGACGTATTGTTCGGGGCGGTTTTTTTTAATGAAGCCCCATTTTGAAAGAGCTGCAAGCTCGTATCAAAATGGCCGGCTGAATTCACCCTGACCAATGCGTCAGGGTCCCGACCAAAAACGTACTACAGGTTGTTGCCCCATTTTTAAAGAGCTGCAAGCTCGTATCAAAATGGCCGGCTGAATTCATCCTGACCAATGCGTCAGGGTCCCGCCCAAAAACGTACTACAGGTTGTTGCCCCATTTTGAAAGAGCTGCAAGCTCGTATCAAAATGGCCGGCTGAATTCACCCTGACCAATGCGTCAGGGTCCCGCCCAAAAACGTACTACAGGTTGTTGCCCCATTTTGAAAGAGCTGTAAGCTCGTATCAAAATGGCCGGCTGAATTCACCCTGACCAATGCGTCAGGGTCCCGCCCAAAAACGTACTACAGGTT
>CANMSA010000023.1 GCA_947500385.1 uncultured Flavobacteriaceae bacterium
TTGCAAAGGCGAGCAGCCTGGGAAAACCACATGGTAATCCTAGTGCCATCACTACACTCAAGAGACCACGCCTTTTTAGACGTGGTTCTTTGTTTTATGGAGAGACCAAACCTGTTCAACGTCTTGGAGGAAAACCAACATCTAATCAACTCGGATTCCAGGCAATAACAATGGTGAATTAAAAATTTAAACACCTTTATCAATTCACAAAGCCACCTTATGAACTATAAAACTCATAAGGTGGCCTTTATAAAAGATATCCTTAAATGATTGGTAGACTAATTTGAATTTAGTGTTTTGGTCAAATACACCACCATGGGTCATACATTTTTCAATTCTTCCATCCGAACCATTCGTCGGTATTTCCTTTTGGGGAGCGCCGACTTATCTAAGACTATTGTACACTGACAAGTTCAAATAAGGCATCCTCTCGTATATATTCTATGCCGAAAGTCATATTTCTTCCGTAAAGATAGTAATATCCATCTCGTGGAGTTTTCCCGGCCCGGATAACGCTAAAGCCACCAGAAGGGTTCCCCTCTACATCAAACTTTTCCCATTCTCCCGCCTCAGTTCTATCGAATTTTATACGGCCTTGACCATTATTATCAGAAAGGTACTTCCCGTTGCTTCCTTTGAACGAAACTGTCCCATCGGCCCATTCGACCAAGGTAATTTTCTCCCAAGGCCCCACCTCTTTTCTATTGCAAGTCACGTTTTTACCATTTTCCGAACTTACAAAGAGACCTGAATCTACATTTTTCAAAGCAACTGTTTTGGAGCTCCCTAGGATGATAATTTTGAACAAAGCATCCTCTCGCACATAGTCGAGCCCGAAAGTCATATTTCTTCCGTAAAGATAGTAATATCCATCTCGAGGAGTCTTCCCGGCACGAATAATGCTATAGGCCCCCGTAGCGGGGTCGATCTTCAAATCAAATTTTTCCCATTCCCCGGCCGCTGTCCGATTAAATTTTATACGACCTTGTCCATCATTATCGGAAAGATACTTTCCGTTGTTTCCCCTGAATGAAACGGTACCATCTGCCCAGTAGGTCATAGTTATGGTTTCCCATGCACCAATTTTGGTTCTGTTACAAGTTACGTTTCCACCATTTTCCGAACTTACGTAGCGTCCAGAATCCACATTTTGTAAGGCGACTATTCTAGTAGTTGAATTAATTCGAGCGTTTACCGATTCCTCGAGTAAATCTGTTTCTTGCTCTGGTTCAAACTCGGTAGTGGGTTCTTTTTCGCAAGAAGTATAAACTGCACCGATGAATAGTACAAGCAGGGCATAATTTGAAATTTTTAGAAATCTTTTCATATTGTTATAGGTTTAAATTAGTTTAAAGTGCATTTCAGAATCATAGGATCCTAAGAATCCAAATACACGACGTTTTATTTTATTCAAAACTATCTGATTGTTTTCGATAAGAAGGGTATCATGTAATAACTGTATCCTTATCCGTTATAAGCGTTGATGCTTTCAAAAATGGGCCACTCGGCCTTTATCCCGGTCACGGCACAGCAACCATAAACCATTTTGTAAGTACTATTACGTTGGCTATTCCCATTCGACCCAGTCGGTAGTGGTTTAACGCAACCTTCTTTTGAAAAGAAACCATATCGAACAACTGGGAATATTGATTCCTGTTGCCTTTAAAACACTTCCTATAGCACAACGCCATGCAAGAACCATTTTTGTGGCTAGTGTGCTGTAAAATATAACCGCTTTGAGGTTTACCACATTGCATTCAAAAAGCCACCCCATGAGCCATAAAACTCATAAGGTGGCTACAAACAAAAGTGACTCTAGAAACAACTTTTAAACCCTTTGAACTAAAACAGATAGTATGTCACTTTCATATCAACAGTGCCGCTCTGCGTTAAACAGGTACCTGCAAAACCCACACTTTTTTCAAGCTTTTCTTTTCCATTCATTTGTCTGTGATCCCTTTAAAGGGTTGAATTGTTTTTCGATATATCATTGATCGATAATTTTAAACAAAGCATCATCTCGGATGTATTCGAGCCCGAAAGTCATATCTTCTCCAAAAAGATAATAATACCCATCTCGTGGAAGCTTATTGGCCCGAATAATACTATAGCCATTCAAGTCACCATGGTACGCTACGTCAAATTTTTCCGCTTCCCCGGCTTCATCCTGATTGAACTTTATACGCCCTTGATCGTTTGGATCTGAAAGATACTTTCCATTATTTCCCTTGAACGATACTGTACCATCTGACCAAGTGGTCATCGTAATTTTCTCCCACGGACCGACCTCGGTTCTAGTGCACGTAACGTTATCTCCATTTTCCGAACTCACATAAAGACCAGAATCGACATTTTGCAAAGCGACTGTTTTGGAATTCTCATCAATGATTCTGAACAACGCATCCTCTCGCACATAGTCGATCCCGAAAGTCATGGTTTCCCCAAAAAGATAATAATAGCCGTCTTGTGGGGTCTTCCCCGAACGAATTATGCTATACCCCCCAGAAGCAGCATCGTATTTCACATCAAATTTTTCCAATTCCCCGGCCGCCGCTCGATCAAATTTTATCCGGCCTTGCCCGTCATTATCAGAAAGATACTTCCCGTTATTTCCCCTGAAGGACACAGTACCATCTGCCCAATTGACCATCGTAATCGTCTCCCACCGACCGACCGTAGTTCGATTACAGGTTACATTTTTTCCATTTTCCGAGCTTACATAAAGACCAGAATCCACGTTTTGCAAGGAGACTGTTTTAGAGGTGGTATTAGAAAGAAGGTTTGTCTCTTCCTCGATTTGTTCTATTTCCTGTTCGGTTTCAAGGCCGGTGGTAGATTCTTTTTCGCAGGAGGTAGATATGGTACCAATGCATAGTACAAGCAAGCCATAATTCAAAATTTTTAGAACTCTTTTCATTTTTTATAGAATTTGTAAGTACTGAACCATGCATTTGAAATGATCAACGCGTGATGGGTGCGACCTGCTAATCATATTCAAAACTACCTGATTGCACGTCGTAAGCCGCTTGAAATGTAATAACTGTATCCCTATCCGTTATAAGTGGTATTGCTGTGAAAAATCGGTCCGCAAACCAAGGCATCAAAAAGAAATTTAGGCGCGCCTATGTCATGAAGAAATATGAAAATCGAATGGGAAACTGCGCCGTGCGCCAAGTGTGCAAAAACCAACAAAAGTTGGATTACATCTGGGCCAAATGGTCGTAAAATCAATCAGAAAGAATCACTTTAAAAGCCGGTACCGGGATTTTATCTTCGATGACACTATCGCCCATATTAAGACGTGCCATAGTGCGCCAACCTTGTATGCTCCAATAATAGGCGCCCAGGTCCTCCTCTCTATTGGTTTCTAAAACACCCTTGAAGATCGGTGCGTGTTTTACACTTACAAAGTCTTTTAAGACCAAGGTATCGTTTACTTGAATGGTCTTCTTCTCCCGATATTCGTTTTCTGCGATAAACAGGTGCTCTACGGCAACAAAAAAGCCTTTTTCAGGCACTCTTAGCTTAAAGGCTTGTAAATCAATGGTGGTCCTGTTACGGTTGTGTTTTTCAATGATCAAATTATCCTGTAAAAGATCTTCGCCCGGCCTACCATCCTCGGTTACGCTTAAAATTCGAAGTCTAAACTTGGCCGTTTTGTTTGCCGCTGGCAAACCATTAAAAAAAAGGACCTCTACTTCCTTAATGAAGCAGTGCTCGTCAAAATCATCTGGTTTTACATACTTTCGGGCCAAGCTCGACGGATAGCTTCCCCCACTAAAATTTCCCAACCCTACCGTTCTTTTTCTTCGAAACGGGTTTAGTAGCACTTGCTTCTTGAAACGATAGGCATACACAGTAACCTCGTTCAGCACTTCTACTCTAGGTTTTAACAGGATACGGGCTTCGTTTACCAAATGTAACGGAACCTCCTTGGTCGTATAACCCACACAACTAAAACGAACGAGGGTAGTGTCTTGTACCGAATCGATCCGAAACCTAAAACGGCCCAATGCGTTGGCAGAGACACCCTTTTTTTGTGCTGGTAAAATTACACTTGCATAAGGTAACGGCTTGCCGGTATGTATGTCATAAACACCTCCCGAAATATGTACGTTCTGGGCGTACCCATTAAAATACACCACCACCAACAAACACCAAAACCACTTCCACATAGCACAGACCATTCGTTATTTAACATAGGCCTTGGCGACCTGTCTAGAACTGCCCAAGCCTTCGATACCCAACTCGACCACATCACCTGCGGTCAGGTATCTCGGGGGATCAAAACCAAAGCCAACGCCAAAAGGAGTCCCAGTAGAAATGACATCGCCCGGCAATAGGGTCATAAATTCGCTGATATAACTTACAGCGGTAGGTATATCAAATACAAAATCCGAGGTATTACTATCTTGTAACAACTCACCGTTTACCTTGAGCCATAACTGCAGATTATGGGGGTCCGCAACCTCATCACGGGTCGCGATAAAAGGTCCTAAAGGTGCAAAAGTGTCGCAACTCTTGCCTTTCACCCATTGCCCGCTTCGTTCAATCTGGTAGGCACGTTCACTATAGTCGTTATGCAATACGTAGCCTGCAATATGGCTCATGGCGTCTTCTTTTGTGACATAGGATGCCTTCTTCCCGATAACGATTGCCAACTCTACCTCCCAATCGGTCTTCTTGCTTCCTTTGGGAATTTGAAGATCATCGTTGGGACCAACGATGGCAGATGTTGCCTTAAAAAAAATAAGAGGTTCTTGGGGGATTTCCATACCGGCTTCTTTAGCGTGTTGCGCATAGTTAAGGCCAATACAAACAATCTTAGAAGGCCTGCATAAAGGAGGCCCCAACCGTTCCGATGCTTCAACAACCGGGCAGTTTTCGCTATTGGCAGCCAACCATGCTCGCAGGCGGGCCAACCCGTCCCCTCCAAAAAAAGGTTCATCATAATCTTGACCGAAAGCCGAAACATCCAATCGGGTGCCATTCTCTAATTGCACCCCAGGGCGTTCATTTCCCATCGTACCAAAGCGTATCAACTTCATATTCTTAGTTCTTTTATCTTTTACCGTTAGTTTCCATTTAGTTTAACAAAGCCCCCGTCGATGGGGAAATCGGTTCCCGTCATAAACGAAGCCTCATCAGAACTTAAGTATACTACCAAATCCGCAACTTCTTTGGGGGTTCCCATACGACCAATGGGTTGGGTTTTAGCCAAGGTCTCGTAAACACTCGCCTCCTCTCCCGGAAAATGCTGTTTCAAATACCGATCAACAAATGGGGTATGGATCCTTGCGGGAGAAATACTATTGCAACGAATCCCGGCATCTACATAATCCTTGGCCACCGAATAGGTCATCGACTGTACCGCCCCTTTTGACGCAGAATAGGCAAAGCGATTTTTAATCCCCACGGTTCCTGCAATAGACGCGATATTCAAGATGACGCCCCCTTTTTTCTTCATCATTGGTACTGCCGCGTACAAACAATTATAAACACCCTTGACATTCACTGCAAATACGTTCTCAAACTGTTTTTCTTCGGTCTGTTCCACATTCCCGATGTGTGCTATTCCGGCATTGTTCACCAAAATCGAAAGCGGTCCTTGCGCATCGATTGTTTTAAATGCCTTTCGTACTTCAGCTTGGTTCACAACATCGCAGTGATGAAAAAAAATACGCCCTCCATGACTTTTTACCTCTTTTACGACCGCCCTACCATTTTCCTTATCGGCATCCAGCAAATGTACTTCGGCGCCCTGCGCGCACAACGCAATGCAAATAGCCCTTCCAATACCGCTGCTTCCACCGGTTACCGCCGCCCTTTTTCCATGAAGATCAAATTTCATATAGTGTCACTAATTTCGGGTAAATACCAAATCAAATTGTACCCGTACGGTATCGCCCACAACAATCTGGCCAAACATTGCACTAGGGGGCTTCATATCAAAATCCTGTAAAACAAGTTCCTTTTCGCCCGTAAAACGTATTGATTCTTTACTCAAAAGGGGGTCTACATTCAATTCGACCTTGCGATCCACCCCTGCGATGCCTAAGGTCCCTAGCAAAACCGAATCCGTATTTTTAGCTTTTTCGCACAGGAACCGCACTTTTGGGTGCGCATCCATTTTTAAGGCGGTATGCATTTTTTTGTTCATTGCCGCCCCTCGTTCACTTTGAATATCGGCGACCAGCACTTCAAATGTTAGGTTCGCTATGGTACCTGCCTCCCACTGCAAACTTCCTTGCATTTTCTGTGCGACCACCGTCCAGTCATGGGCCGTAGAGGTACCATGAATTTTCAATGTGCTCCCCGCCGCGAGTTCATACCTTTCCTGGGCCGTGCCACAAAAGCCTACAAGAACACTTAACAGTATCAATATTTTTTTCATCCTATGTTTTCGTTTTGTGAAACTTTGTATCTACCGTGTTATTCATCGAGCACGGTTTGCCAAAATTCTTGCTGGGCTTGTTTTGTGGGTTGTTTTACCGGACGTACCAACCGAAAGCCCACAAAATTAGAATCGGTAAACCACCAAAAACTTTTAGGTATCTGTGGGTCTCGTTTTTGTAATTTCAGGTTCGACGCTTTCCTAGCGGCCGACCGCAACACCTCGGCATCATCGTCCCAGGAACCGCCACGTATCACCCGAGGATGAATTACCGTAGGCACGACCCACGGATTCAGCGGTATATTCCCGGCGTAGGCATCTTCTTTGTATTCGTCCAACGTCCATTCGGCTACATTCCCGTGCATATCGTACAAGCCCCAAGCATTTGGGGCTTTGCTACCCACTTTCGCATACGAGCCATTGGAATTTTTGTAGTAGACCGCATACGTATCTATTGCAGCTACAGTACCAAAACTATAAGGTGTACTGCTACCTGCCCTGGCCGCATATTCCCATTCGGCCTCGGTAGGGAGGCGGTAAAAATTCCCTGTAACCGTACTCAACCATTTGCAAAACACCAGTGCGGAATAAGCCGACATACTCACTGCGGGAAAGCCCTCTTTCCCCATCCCATATGAGGGATCTTCATAGGGCGGGCTAGGTCTAGAAATGGCATCGATCTTCACTACCCGCTCATCATCCAAAGTAACGAACAGTTCTTTGTTCTGCTTGAAAAAGAGTTCGAACAGTTCCCAGCTAAGTTCATGCGTTGCCATGTAAAACGAGTCCACCTTTACGGGGCGTTGGGGGCCTTCGTCTTCTTTGCGGCCCGCTTCAATGGATGGGCTTCCCATGTTAAACTCCCCCATCGGTATCAGCACCATATCAAAAGAGTGTTCGGTAGCAGGGATGTGTTCCGTTTTGGTTGCCAAGCTATCCACAGGTACCTTTTGTATTTCCTGTGCACTTAGCATGGTCATTGGTACAAAAAGTGATAGGAATAGGTATTTTGCCATCTCTTTACCCATTTGGTAGTTGAAATTATTCTTGAACCTATTGGTATCCATTGGCATATCTCTAACGTTCTAATCTTCAAGATATACAATCCTGTGGCATTCCCAACACAGGGAAGGTGGTTTTTCCACTCCCGGATTTGTATCCTCGAAACATGTATTCTAAAGTTCCGTATGGCCCGAAAGTGCCGCTACAGCATCAGGGTTTAACGTTTCCTTAAAAACATTTTCCGGAAAAATAGTACTTTTGAACTAGAACATAGCATCAATTTTTGACATAAAATGCACAGAATGAAAACATACATCACTTTTACGATCGCCCTCCTTTCTTTAAGCTTAACGGCCCAGCGAACAAATACCAAAGAATTGGAAAGTTTTACCGAGTTAAAGGCCTACGATCGCATTGTAGTTAGTCTTGTAAAGAGCAATGAGAATAAAATTGTAATCACCGGTGATGATCAAGACGAAGTGAAAATCACCAACAAGAACGGAGTCCTCAAAGTAAAAATGGAGTTCGATAATTTCTTGGATGGCAATGAGGCCAAAGCAACCCTTTACTACACCGAAGACCTTATCTTGCTAGATGCCAATGAAAATGCCAAAATAACCTCCGATGAGACCCTTAAAGGAGATCGTGTGGAAATAAAGGCTCAAGAAGGCGGTAAGATCGATCTTAAGATTGCTTTGGAAGATTTGTATACCAAGTCTATTTCCGGCGGGGAAATACGTCTTACCGGACATTCAACCAAGCAAGAGGTTATGGTAAATACCGGGGGAAAGGTCAAGAATAAGGAGTTGACCACCGACAATACCAAGGTAGTGGTCAATGCAGGAGGAAGGGCCGATGTGAACGCGTCAAATAGGGTAGAGGCCAAAGTGAGAGCGGGTGGCTACATCTATATTCATGGGAACCCTAAAGATGTGGAACGTGATAAGGTGTTCGGAGGCAAGATAGTTATTGTCGACTAAGGCGATAGCGCTTTTACCATATAGATTTCAATAAGCGGTTGCGAAATTCGATAAAGCGGTCGCGCATCTTATATGTTGGATGTTTGGTATAAAAAAAGGGACGCCCAAATACGTCCCTTCAAACCAAACTAACTAACTATAAGTATGAATCACTTATTTTTGTCATCAACATCATCCTCAAATTTCGTGTCGGCCATTCGAGACCGGCTAAAGTTTACATCTTTGAAATCCAATTTTTCATTTCCACTGTCAAAGTCGAGCACCAGCATCCCTTTGGTATCCATGTATTGCAAATTTTGAAACGAATCGAATTTGTTGTTTTGTATTTGCAGAACCTTTAAACTTGCCAACTGGTCGAATTCCCTAGGAATGGCTCCTCCCAACTTATTGTTGGCCAGTACCAATTCTTTTAACTTTGTAAGCCTGCCTATTTCTCCCGGAATGGTTCCCTCCAAGGCGTTTTCAAAAAGTCCTAAGCTTTCAAGACTGCTGAGCGCACCCAATGATTGGGGGATGGTACCCTTTAAGCTATTACTTGAAAGGTTAAGGACTTTTAGACTTTCTATGTCACCAATACTTTCCGGAATGGTACCGTCAAGAAAATTATTGAATGCGGTAAACTCTATAAGACTTTCCATTTTGCCAATTTTTTCTGGCAATACTCCTTTTATCTTATTCATTTCGAGCTTTAAAACCGTGAGGTTCTTAAGCTTTACCAATTTTTCGGGAAAAGCACCCGTTATTCTGTTAAAGGCAAGATTCAATACCTTTAGGTGTTGCAACTTCCCAAGACTCTTGGGCAAGGTACCCGTAAGGTTGTTTCTAAACAGGTTGATTTCGGTTACTTTATCGTTCTCTACTTTTACACCATACCATTTGGCAACGGGCGTGTTTTGATCCCATTTCTTGGTCCATTGGTCACCGTTCGTTGCTTGGTATAAATCTAAGAGGGCCTGTTTCTCCTTTTTGGGAACGTCGGCGAGGCCACTGTTCATCGCAAGGAAAGAAACCACAAAGAAGAGGATATACTTTTTCATGCTAATTTTTTATAGGTCAATATTCGGGGTTTTGGGCAAATTCCCTCAAATAGAAAGAATTACCTTACAAATAACGCAAAATGTAAGATTAAGTGCAAAAATACTCGACGAAACGCTCGTATTTGTTGTGAAAGTGCCATATTCTGTGGTTTAGCAAAAACAAAGGGGTTTTGAATGATTAGGAAGCACTATTCTCTAGTTCGGAGGAGAGCTTTTCCCAACGTTCCATGAGCTCCTCTAAACGATTCTTCTTGCCTTGATACTGGTCAAAGAAATCGGCCTTGGCAATCGTGGCATCATAATCCATCAATAGGTCATGGTCTATTTTCGCAATGTCCTTTTCAAGTTCGGAAATCTTGGATTCCACACTGCTCAATTGATTTTTCAAGGACTTTAATTTCTTTTGTGTTTCGAAATCATTTCCTGTAGTTTTCTCCACCGCAATCGACTTCTTTTTCTGCTGTTGCTTTTCAATAGTTCTAAAGTTCTCTGCCTTCCGTTGCTCCAAATAAAAGTCGATATCCCCAAGGTACTCCCTTATTTTCTTATCCTTGAACTCATACACCTTGTTGGTAAGACCCTGGAGAAAATCACGATCGTGCGACACGAGGATAAGGGTGCCCTCAAAGTTCTGCAGGGCTTGTTTCAACACATTCTTAGATTTGATATCGAGGTGGTTCGTGGGCTCATCCATCACCAGCACATTAAAAGGCTGTAGCAGCATTTTTGCCAAGGCCAAACGATTGCGTTCTCCGCCCGATAGTACTTTTACGTACTTTTCGACCTCCTCGCCCCGAAACAGGAAAGACCCTAAGATATCGCGCACCTTGCTCCTATTCTTTTCATTTGCAGCATCGATCATCGTGTCTAAAACCGTTTTACTGCCATCCAGGTATTCTGCCTGATTTTGGGCAAAATAGCCCAGTTGTACATTATGGCCCAGTTTCACATGTCCTGTATGGTCGAGTTCCCCTACCATTATCTTGGCGAGGGTAGATTTCCCTTGGCCGTTCTGCCCAACGAAAGCCGTTTTGCTGTCGCGTTCCAATAGCAGGTCGATCCCGTCCAAGACATGGTTATCACCATAACTCTTCGAGAGTTTTTCTATTTCAGCAATGATCTTTCCGGGGGTAATGGAAATGGGAAAACGTACGTTCATGACCGCATTGTCATCTTCATCTACCGCGATCCGTTCCATTTTATCGAGCTTTTTGATCAACGATTGTGCCATGGAGGCCTTGGTACTTTTCGCCCGGAATTTTTCGATCAATCGTTCGGCCTGTTGAATTTCTTTTTCCTGGTTTTTCTGTGCGTTTACCTGCTGTTCCTTTATCTCTGCCCGCAGTTTTAAAAATTTCGAATACGGCTTGTTGTAATCGTAGATTCTTCCCAAGGATATCTCAATAGTTCTATTCGTAACATTGTCTAAAAACATCTTATCATGCGATACGATCATCACCGCCCCGGAATAGTTGTTCAAAAACTGCTCTAGCCAAATGATCGATTCAATGTCCAAATGGTTCGTAGGCTCATCCAATAGCAATACATCGTTGGCCTGTAGTAAAAGCTTCGCAAGCTCGATCCGCATGCGCCAACCCCCGGAAAAAGTCTCCGTCTTCTTTTGAAAATCTTCCCGCTTGAATCCAAGTCCCAATAAAATCTTTTCGGTATCCCCTTGGTAATTATAACCTCCCAAGATTTCATAATGATGGGTGATATCGCTCAAGTCTATGATGAGTTGGTTATACCCTTCGCTCTCGTAGTCGGTGCGTTCCGCCAACTGTTGATTGATCTGTTCGAGTTGGCGTTCCAACGCCTGGATCTCGGTAAACGCTTGATAGGATTCCTCTAAAACCGTTCTTCCCTGCTCAAAATCGATATCCTGGCGCAGAAAACCGATTTTTACATCTTTTTCGATCGCAATGGTGCCAGTGTCCAAGGGCATGTCTTTTGACAGCAATTTTAAGAGGGTAGATTTTCCGGCCCCATTCTTACCGATCAGCCCAACACGGTTCCCACCATTGAGACGAAACGAAATTTCTTCAAATAGATATTCCCCACCAAAAGAGACAGAAAGATTATGTACGTTGAGCATTTTTTTTAATCATTTGTGCCTAACTAGGATCGCGAATCAGAGCATTGTTAAAACCAATTCTCCCATCGAATTTTATGATGATCGAGTCATTCTTGAAACAGGCAAATCAGTACCTTTATACAAAGATTCTGCAAATGTTAAAAAAAGGAAACAAACTCTACAGCATTTTAACAGGAAGTTGCCCAAAATGCCACCAAGAAAGCATGTATGTATCCAAAAACCCGTACAAGGCAGGACACCTTTTCAAGATGAACGAACGCTGTTCGCACTGCAATACCAAATACAAGATCGAGCCATCCTTCTTTTATGGGGCGATGTACGTGAGTTACGGGGTGGGTATTGCCTTTGCCGTCGCTGCCTTCGTTATTGCCCGATTGTTGATCGGTGCCTCTTTGATCCAAACCTTTATTGCCATTGTGGCTACCATGGTATTCTTTATGCCGGTGATCATTCGTTTGTCTCGGAACATATGGATCAATTTCTTTTTTAAGTACGACGCGACCGCTTCGAAGTCGCATCTTGAAAGTGTTTCTTCGTAAAACGGGCAATATCCATTTCAGCGATTATCGGGTGCTCGTGCTCCGCTAGTCGATACAGTGCATCCGATGCCGTTGGAGCGATCATTACCCCCCGAGAACCGAAGCCATTCAATACAAATAGATTTTTGTGTACGGGATGTTGCCCTACCAAGGGTTTCCTATCGGTCACCGTAGGGCGTATCCCCGCTACTTGACCCGTTACTTCATACTCGCACTTTACAAAAGCCGCTAGTTTTTCCTTCAGTTCGGAACGGGAAGCTTCGGTAGGGTCGTTCGAGGTATCCTTCCATTTATAAGTGGCCCCGACCAAGTATTCATCATTCCCTTTTGGAATACTAAAAACACCCGCTTTTATCGCACGCTCTTCTTTTAAACCAACTGCTTTTATCGTGATATACTCGCCTTTTGTTCCCGTAAGGGGCAGGTAATTAAAATACGGATTCCGCTTCATCCCGAAACCTTCGGCAAATACTACTTTTCGCGCCTTGAAGCTTTTGTAGAACACGGATGCCGCCTTCACCTCCAACGCCGCATGGTCGAAGGTTTCGTTATGCAATACGCCTTTTGAAGAGAGGTATTCCTCATACGTGATGAGTAATTTTTGCACATCAATCTTTCCCGTATGCAATACTTCCCCAAAACCAAATGGTGCCTCGATTTTTTTGTTTTTATTTGTTAAGATAGTCGTTGAAAGAAACTCGGAAAGGTCTGCTTTATCGGTGGCTTCGAACCAGCCATTCTGTTCTTCGATAGAGGCAAACCGGCGCCAAACGGGAAGTGGGTAGTTCAAGGGCACCCCTAATTTTTTTTCCAAACTTTGGTAAAAAGGTACTACTTGTGAAAGATGCTCCTTCCCTTTCCAAGCCATTGTAAAGCGTTTTAAAATAACCGGATTGTACAGTCCTCCGGCTACCCTCGAAGCCGTTTGGGAAGTATCGTTCAAAACTACAAACGTTTTGTTGTTCCGCTCCAACGTTTGTATGAAGGCGAGTCCCGCCAATCCTAAGCCAACAACCATGTAATCTACCATGGGGCCAAAGGTAGAAAAATGATCTTCAAAAGATTTGAAAGTGATCGGTATTTACTGGCTAGTAGTGTGCAATAGCATCGCGAGGTTTTGCAATAGGGTACAAAAAAAACGTCCCAACATGTTGTTGAGACGTTTTGATTTTCTAGAATTGGAATTTTCTAAAGGTGCTTTTTAATAAGCCCACATATCTTGTTCCCTATCTCGAATGACCTCCTTAATTCGTTTGGCCTCCAAGAGTTGAAACAAGGCATTATCAGAGATATAATCCTGGACCTTACGGTCACCGTGAACATTGTCTTCCCGGTAGATTACTCCGTTGAACCTTCGTGCATTCAACAACATATCAAAAGAGATAGGTTGTGCAGAGTTGCGTTGGTTGAATACCTTTGCGTCGTGCAAGATCTGTCTTGCGGCAGGGTACCATACCCAAAATAATTCTACTTTCGCATCTCCTGGATCCATTGACTCATCGCCGATGAAATTCACATCTGGTGCAACAGGGGCAATACCCAACAAGCGGTATTTTAATTCTCCCTGGCGCTTATCAAAATACCAGATACCTTTGATTCGGTATTCTTCGATGTCAGCAGCCGATATTTCTCTCTCAATAATGAATTCCTGTGAAATTTCTTCGCCAGCATTTATTTGCTCGTACCCATAATCGGCCGTATCGACCGCTTTTAAAGTAGCGGTCAAATCGCTGAACTTTCTTTTTTCAGTAAAATAGGAATCCACATATACGTCTTCCAGATTCCCGTTTTTCAAGTTCTTTAAAAGAACATCAAAAAGCGATCTTCTGTCGGGACCTATATCGATCGTATCGGTAGGATAATACATGGGAAAATTCACACGTTCGTCTAAATCAATGGTTTCCCATACCGTCTTGGACCAAAGAATATCCCTGTCGTCGACATATCCATAATCAAGGGGAGCATCGTTATCCAAGGCTTTCTGCGCCTCGGTCTTCATGCCGATCTCTTCTGGCTTCTTGGCGTTCAAGATGTTCGCCTGGGCCATCATTGAGGCCGGTAACATGGCTACCGCTCCGATTAATAAAACATTCTTCCAATTCATGCTTCAGTTAATTTAATAATACCGGGCAACGTTACCGCTGCCCGGTGTTTAATTAGTATTAGTTTGTGATCTCCACAACTACGGGAGATACTTTCTTCAACTTGTAAGTTCTGTTGTTGGTAATGTAAGCGTTGATATCGAATATCTGAACGGCATCACCTCTTTTAGCTCTTTTCAAGGCCGACTTGGCTCTTGAATCCAATCGACCGCCTTTTACGGCAACGGTTGGTTGTCCAGGTACTTTGAATTTGAATCCGCTAACGGCAAGGTTCAAGTCAAAATCGAAGTCTTCCAACATCGCACCAACGGTAGCGATTTCCAAGTTCTTTCTTGGTAATTTAAGATTCCCAGGTTGTCTGCTGATCGTACCAGCGGGTCTTGGAATATCCTTAATTCTAAATTCAAGCTTCGAACCTACCGGCTTACCATCGGGCAACGTACCAGAAGCGGAAATAGTAACTGTTCTACCTTTTCCTGGGTTCATGCTATACTTGCTACCACTAACTTTCTTAAGTCCGGGAGCAGAAGCTCTTACCTTATTATTAGGAATACCAGGAATCGAAATAGACATTGGGTTTGAAACCCCTCGATAAACAACGTTCATCTTATCGGCAGCTATCAAAGCAGCGCCTGGTTTCGTAATCGTGGCAAAACTGTTCTTAACCGGTACCGGAATCTCTTCTCCATCTTGCATAAAGAACAACGTTCCTTCTACTGTATGGTCTCCAGGAGCCCCTGTACTGATCAACATTTTCACACCACCAGCTTCTAATTTAAAGTCTTTTCCTTCCGAAAGTTTTCTTCCGTCGAGCTTTAAATCGGCACGTACTGGTTTTGATGAATTATCAGTTTTACTAATAACGATTTTCCCATCGTATTTCTCACCTGCATAGAAAGCAGACTTGCTAGCCAACAATGAAGTGGCAAAGTTTTTCAACGATACTTGATCGGTCAACTCCCCTTCTAACATCGATTTCAAGGCGTCTTCTTCCGTAGCTTTTACGTCTGCCTGAAGGGCAGTTAATTTAGCCAAAGAAGCAACCATTGGAAACCCTTCGTAGTGGTAGTTGATCCAGTCTTGCTTCGTACCGTCTTTTTTGGCCACCTTACCATTCTCATCGCCCACCGCGAATCTGGCCGTAACCGACTCTTTAAGAGCTTTGGGAACGATAGCGGATACTTGCGTACGGTAATCGTTGATGCGCTTCATGAATTCCTTTCCTCCTTCGGAAAGGTTATCTCCTTGAAAGAGTTTCTGATCCAAGAAATCAGAGTTGTCCATACGAGCATAATCTTTTGGGTCTTCGACACCTTCCATCATTTCTGACTTGATGCTTTCCAAATAATCATAGTACTCCTGTGACATCTGCTTGATTGTCTGTGCATTCTTATAAAGCTCTCCGTACTTTTTGGAGTCTTCAGATGCTTTCGTAGAAAGACCGTCCAAGAAAGCTAGGTTACTTTCCGTGGTCTTTACGTTAGAAGCCTCCATCTTTTCGTTCATAATCCCGAAAGCGGCGAGTACTTCTTTACTCATGTTCAGTGCCAACATCGCGATGAAGATCAAGTACATAAGGTTGATCATCTTCTGACGTGGTGTTGCTTTTCCTCCTGCCATGTTTTCTAATTAGTTTTTAATTAATAATTTGATTTGGGGTTCGTAAAAAACTAATTAGTTTCTTGTCATTGCAGAAAGCATTCCACCATATACACCGTTCAATGAAGAGAGGTTGGTAGCCAAAGATTCCATTTGATCTTTAAGGGCAGATGCATTCTGAACTACTTCTTCGTTTACAGAAGCTTGCTTGCTAGCACTCTCTAACTGAACCTTGTACAAGCTGTTCAAAGACTCCATTTGAGCCGCAGCCTGCACCATTTCATCAGAATACTTACGAGTAGACTCCATAGCGTCAACAGTAGGAGCGATTCCTTTCGCAGCACCTTCGAAGTTCTTGATGCTAGACCCAAGGCTTTCCATCAGGTTGGCATCTACACCGGCTTCTTTCAACATCTCATCCAATTTGGCGGACAAAGAAGCTTCAGCTTGTTTTACTTCAGCAAGTTCATTGCTTTTACCTGAAGCGGCACCACCGGCCAACTCTGGGTATACTAAAGACCAATCGTACTCATCGTCAACTGGCTCAAATGCACTAATAGCAAAAATAAGTGCTTCTGTAATAAGACCGATCGCAAGAAGCAAACCACCTGTAAGGGGTCCGAATTCCCAGTGAAGGATCTTGAACAATGCACCAATAATTACTACCGATGCACCAAGGCCGTAGGCCATGTTAAATAATTTTTTTGTTGATTTTGACTGTGCCATAATTTAAGATTTAATTTTAGGTTTAATGTTAATAAAAGGATTTGGTTTAACGTTTGTATTTGGATATTTGTATTTAAAGTATTGTTCTATGTTTGATACTCAGACTGTGAATTTAGGTACCTAGAACCGTTTTTTGTTTGCTATTAAAGTCCGTTATTGCCTTTGGTAGAATCTTCTTCGCCCATATAATCCTGAACGGTACGGAAGCCTACATAACTACGTGCAGAATCTGCATACTCATAGTCTCTTGTACTCACTTGCAAGAAATAAGCAACGTCTTTCCAAGAACCACCTCGAATCACCTTTCGGGCATTGCTGCCATCGCCCCCGTTAGGGTTCATCGTGGATACGTAGTCATACGCACTTGGATCGTAGCTAGAGTTGGTCCATTCAGACACGTTTCCTGCCATATTGTACAAATTAAAATCGTTTGGCTCATATGACTTTGCCTCTACCGTATACAAGGCTGCATCGGCCGCATAATCTCCACGTTGTGGCTTAAAGTTGGCCATAAAACAACCTGTATCACTGATGACATATGGACCACCCCAAGGATAGGTACCGCCTTCGATACCACCTCTTGCGGCATATTCCCATTCGGCCTCGGTAGGCAATCTAAACTTGTTTACGAATTGCTTACCACGTTCTTTCTGATCATCGTTCTTGAACTTGGTTCTCCAGTTACAGAATGCTTGTGCTTGTTTCCAGTTCACTCCGACCACCGGATAATCGCTATAGGCGTCATGCCAAAAATAGTCGTTGTGCATTGGCTCGTTATACGAATATTCGAAGTCACGGATCCAAACAGTAGTATCCGGATAGATCTCTAATTCTTCCTGACGGATGAAATCTTTTCTACGACCTGTTTTGGAACGTGCCGCTGCTTCGATATCCATCCAGCTATATTTGTACTTCAATTTTGTTACATCAATCGTTCTTTGGCCATTGTACGACTCCTCTTCGGGAATGTACAACGAGTCCATCACCTCCGTATAATACTCATCTGGATACTCTGAAGTATCCCAGACCAATTTTTCATCGGTGTTCAATGCCCTACCTTCGAAACCGGTCTCACCCATTCCCGCATAATTGTCGAGCATGTATTTTTGATAAGCGGTCGCTTTGGTCGTATCGGCATCTTTGAATGCATACTCGCCAATACCACCATCAGCGGGTCCTAAACCAAGCTCGTCGGCCAACATGGCCAAACGGGTTCTTGTAATGGAATCTTGTACCCATTCTACGAACTGGCGGTATTCACTATTGGTAATTTCAGTATCGTCCATGTAGAACGAACGTACCGTTACTGTCTTTGTTGGAGCATTAAGTACCTTGGCCTGATCTTCCTCGGACTTACCCATAATGAAAGACCCCCTAGGGATCAATTCCATTCCATATGGTTTTTCGGGATACCACTTTTTTCCTTGGGCTCCGACTAGCTCTCCCTTTGTTTTTGACCCACAACTACTGAGCAAAAAAACAAACGCTATAGATGATAACAATAGCTTCTTCATACTTTAGGTTAAATTTCGATTCTGGTTATTAACTGCGAATACAATTATTTTATTCTACTCTCTAAAACTACGTTTTGGGCAAATTATTGTATTAAACGCAATTATACTTGAAAAAAAAATTGATTAATTAAAACCTTTCTTATAGGCTTTAAACCACCTTTCAGGAATGATTTGGTCGCATGCGTCCAAGTAGTCCTTTTCAGTGCATGGTAATAACGCGGCCGAATTGCTTTTAGTATGTGACGGTAAAATTGAAGGAACCTCTACCCACCATCGTTCACTGAGGTGGCTTTTGTAAAAAACCAGCTGCTCGGTGTCGGCCGGCACCGTATACTTTGTAAAATCGGAATGGTCAGTGCTTGGAACCTCGACGGTGCGGAAATTCAAACCTTCGATGAAATACCAAATAATCTGGCTCATCAGTTGGCAAGATTGTACCGAATTCTCCATTTCATACAGGCCAAATACAGTTACTTTTTCACTAATTCCCGCATAACGGGCAATGGCACAGATCTCCCTACCCGTAAAACCATTGGGAGAAAAATTATTCGAATGCCCAATTTCACTCGATTTGATCGCCCGCGCATCGAGACTTACCATATGCGCATTTCGCAAGACCGGCTCTACCAATGTTATATCATTGATGACCGACCCCAACCGATAGGCATCGAAGAACAAACGCTCCATTAAATCAATCTCTTCCTGCGCATTAAAATAACTTTGAAAACCAATATTCGAAAAATTGAAAAGGTTGTTGGGTTTGTCGGTAATGATTTTGCTCATATAGGAATGAGAGGAAATAAGTTCATCGTCCATTCCAAAATCAAAGCGACTATCTACCGCTACAATATTAATCATGTCCTGAATACCATCAAAGGCTCGATATACCGGATAAGTAATGTCCTGGGTAGCGCCGATTACGATCGGAATGATATTTTCCTCCAAAAGACCGGCAACGATTTCCTTGACCAAAAAATAGGTGTCTTCCACAGACTCCCCTTCTTCTATATCGCCCATATCGATGATGCTGGTGGTCCAGTTTCCGATCATCAGCCGATACAGCTGCATGCGAATTGCCGAGGTATCGAGTTTTTCAAGTTTCTTTTCAAAGGCGTTTCGCGATTCGCGCACCCCAACAAGGGCAACAGTGGCGTTCGCCAACACCGGCAACCCTTTTCGGGCGGTATGCATGTAGATATTTTTTCCCAGGGCCTGTGGTGGTAGCAATTCACAATGTGCCAATACTTTGTCTTCTACCGGTACTAAAAAATCGAACGCCATGGGTTTGGTAACTGCAGTTTTGGGTTAACTTGGTATGCTTGTTTATCTATTCCTTTTTTTTGGCCTTGGCCTTGGCCTTTGTCTTCTTTTTAGGGGTTTTCTTTTCGATCCATTCCTTGGCCTCTTCCAACGAAATCTTGGTAGCGTCTACCGTCTTCGCAAGTTCTACTTTAATTTTCCCCTTGAGAATATTATGTCTTCCCCATCGCGCCTTTTCTATTCGTATGCCTTCTTCAGGCCAGTTTTGAACAACCTTGTCGATCTCTTTTTGCTTTTTAATCTCGATCAACTCAACGATATTCTCTTGCGATAGGTTATCAAAATCATATTTTTTATTGACATTGATGAACATCCCGTCCCATTTGATGAAGGGTCCGAACCGGCCGGTACCTTTAGTGACATCCTTCCCTTCATAGGTGGTGATAGGAGCATCGGCTTTTTCCTT
The DNA here is from genome assembly GCA_947500385.1 of uncultured Flavobacteriaceae bacterium. GTDB lineage: Bacteria > Bacteroidota > Bacteroidia > Flavobacteriales > Flavobacteriaceae > Pelagihabitans. Next base: position 19,715 of record CANMSA010000023.1, read on the forward strand.
TTCCAAAATCAGCTCCGTAGCCCTTTCCATATCTACATCAAAGGCACTTTCCCCTTTGGCCAAGGAAACAAATTTCTTTCCATAGCGCACATACGGCCCAAAACGCCCTACATTCGCTTCTACCTCTTCTCCCTTATATACGCCTAATTTTCTAGGCAGGGTAAACAGTTCCATCGCCTCCTCATAGGTAATCGTATTGAGCGATTGATCAGGCAAAAGGCTTGCAAACAATGGTTTTTCCTCTTCCTCTACCGTTCCTATTTGTACCATCGGACCAAATCGGCCCAAGCGCACCGACACCTGTCGACCCGATTTTGGATCTTTCCCCAATACCCGTTCTCCGCTTGCCCGATCGGCATTCTCTTCAACATCCAGCACATTTGGGTGAAAGTCTTTGTAAAAATCCTTCATCATTTTTTGCCAGTCTTCCGAACCTTCCGCTATCTCGTCAAAATTCTCTTCTACCTTGGCGGTAAAATTGTAATCGAGGATATTCGCAAAATTGCTTACCAGAAAGTCGTTGACGATCATCCCGATATCTGTCGGCACCAATTTCCCCTTATCGGAACCTACCATTTCGGTAAGCTGTTTTTCTTTTAGTTCATTGGCCTCCACCACTAACTGCACATATTTTCTTTCCACCCCTTCCACGGTTCCTTTTTCAGAATATCCCCTATTCTGAATGGTGGAAATGGTAGGGGCGTAGGTGGAGGGTCTTCCGATACCCAACTCTTCCAACTTCTTTACCAAGGAAGCTTCCGTAAAACGGTAGGGGGGTCGCGAAAAACGCTCGGTGGCCGTAATATAGTTGTTGATCAAGGACTCTCCAACTGCCATGGCCGGAAGCATGCCTTCTTGTTCTTCGGATTTATCTTCTTCATCAAGGCCTTCCATGTATACCTTTAGAAAACCATCGAATTTAATCACCTCGCCATTGGCGGAAAAAAGCTCGTTATGCGTGTTCGTTTTTATTCGTACGTTGGTGCGCTCTAGCTGCGCATCTGCCATTTGAGAAGCAATGGCCCTTTTCCAAATGAGTTCGTATAATTTTGCTTGGTCCCGTTCCAACGAAGGCGCCTGGTTCAAGATATTGGTAGGGCGAATCGCCTCATGTGCCTCTTGCGCCCCTTTTGATTTTCCTTTAAAATTACGCACCTTGCTATACTGCTCCCCATAGTTTTTAACAATGGCCTCTTTGGCCGCTGCAATGGCCTCGCCAGAAAGGTTGACACTATCGGTTCTCATATAGGTAATAAGACCGGCCTCGTACAATCGCTGCGCTACCTGCATGGTTCTACCCACCGAAAAATATAATTTTCGAGAAGCTTCTTGTTGTAAGGTAGAGGTTGTAAACGGCGCCGAAGGTGATTTCTTAGCCGGCTTTTTATCCAACTCGGCAACGGAGAAATCGGCCCCGATGTTCCGCTTTAAAAATGCTTCCGCCAGTTCCTTGGAAGCAAAACTCTTATTCATTTTTGCAATAAAATTACTGCCTTTCGCAGTTTTGAACTCGGCAGAAATCTTAAAAGAAGCCTCTGGGGTAAACGCTTCAATGTCGCGTTCCCTTTCCACGATCAAACGCACTGCCACCGATTGTACCCTCCCTGCAGAAAGTCCCGGTTTTATCTTTTTCCATAGTACCGGCGAAAGCTCATACCCGACCAACCGATCCAAGACGCGCCTGGCCTGCTGCGCATTCACCAAGTTGTAGTTGATCTCACGCGGGTTTTCAATGGCTTTTTGAATCGCCGATTTCGTGATCGAGTTAAAAACAATACGCTTTGTTCTGTCTTGATCTAAGCCAAGGGTCTCTGCCAAATGCCAAGAAATGGCCTCTCCCTCCCGGTCTTCATCACTCGCTAGCCATATGGTGTCTGCCTTCTTGGCAAGGTCTCTTAATTTCTTTACCAATGCTTTCTTATCATCGTCTACTATATACTTGGGAGCAAAGTCATTTTCCACATCCACCCCCAACTCCTTTGAAGGAAGGTCGGCGATATGCCCAAAACTAGACTCGACTTTGAAATCTTTTCCTAAAAATTTCTCGATTGTCTTCGCTTTTGCAGGCGACTCTACTATTACTAAATTCTTGGCCATGTAGTCGTTTTTGAAGGACAAAAGTAGTTGAATTTTTTAATTTCAACTTATACCTTATATATATGTATTAAAAAACACCCCAGAATTATGAGGTGTTTAATCGTTTTCTAAGCGTGTGAAAAGGGCCTAAACGCGATGCTTATAATTTCACCAAGGTGAAAGCGGGACCATCTACCTCGGGCATATCGGATACCAATAATGAATCCCCGTCTATACGATAGTCGTACGCTGTAGTACCAATAATGAATTTGTCTTCGGCAACCGTTATATCATAGGTGCCCGATTCCATCACACAACCCAGTATGTTTTTTGCGGTCTTCTCGATGATGAGTGTTTTGGCATTCGCGTCGATCGTCCATACGTTTTCACCTTGCCCAAACTGTCCGCCTCCTAACAAGCCACAGGAGTAGGAAATCATACTCCACCGACCATCGATCAATAGGGTTTGGGAATCGTCATCGTTACAAGCGACCAATAGCATAAATAACCACACATACCTTTTCATACGTTACAAGTTTATAGTTCAAACCTACTGAGTAGTTCTATTCCGTTCTCGCCATATTCATATTGATACAATATCTTGTCCCCAATCATCAAAAGTGAATTTTGAAGTGGAATCACATCATAGGTATTGATATCCTTGAAATGGTTCAACTGTTCCAATGCCAATACATTGGTTTTATCATATACCTTAAGCCCATCGGAACCATCACAAATAAATAGTTTTTCATCTTTAAAGCCCAACCCGTAAGGTTCCACCATGGGGTAGAACTTCGCCAACCCGGGGTTGGCAAGATCTGAGATATCGACTACATAAAGCCCACTCTCGGTACCCCCACACGCATTGCCCCCACGAAGTGTTACGAACGCATATTCCCCATCTACGACCACTGGATCGCAAGCCGTACCATGTCTAAATTCGGAGACAAAAACAGGTTTCGCGGGTGACGAGATATCATAGATGTACATTCCCCGCTGTCCTCCAATGAACAACATGTCTCCTTGATTAAAAATCGTTTCTATATCCCACGCCACTTGTACGTCTTCTAAGGAAACAGGACTTTCCAAATCACTGATGTCGAAAATATTGAGGTCGCTATAATCTACCACATATAGGTAATCGGCCACTATTTTAAATCGGGCCAGAGAACCTCCCTGTCCGCCGCTTGGTGCTTCGGGCGCAGCATTGTCAAGGGCATAATCATAATAGACCGATGGCTCCGCTACCTTACGCCTTTCGGTGGTCACGTTCCAACCAATGATTACCTCACTGGTATAATCGAAATCCTCATATTCGTAGATGTCGGCTTCGGGCCATTCCAAACCCTCCACCGGGATAAAATAGTCATCATTGATTGCATTTTCCAAACGATTCACAAGCTTTATTTCATTGATGTTGGAAACATCAAATACTACCAGATCACCATAACTATCGGCGAAAAGGCGATCGTTCTTTACCGAGATATCGGCATTGCCCTCTAATTTGATAAAAGCAATGTTCTGGGGAGCAGTCGGATTTGAATTGTCTATTACATGCACCCCTTTCCCCACATCCCCTACAAAGATGTAATTCTGATAGGCGTAAATTTTTCCCGAATTTTCAATCGGAATCGGATCGGTCACCGCAACGGCATTGGCCTTAAATTCAGTTGAACTCATTACCAAGGGCGTCGCCACTAGGAAATCTGCATATTCGGAATCTGTAGTATCGCATGAAAAAAATACGAGACAGCACGCGAATAGCAGTAATACTACTTTCTTTTGCATCGCTTTCTTATTTATTGGGTTGTACAATATAGATGTACATTATTGAAAACAGTTGCGCCCCTTTTTACATAATTTTAGTACTGTCAATTTGTCACTACATCGTATTTAGTACTATCTTTGCCTTCCTGTTTATAGTATTTAGGTAGCACACAAAAAATGGAAAAAATCATCGATGAATCGGTTCAAGGTACGCCATTGTCGTTACAAACTAGTGAAGAGAACAACCGTAAGCTCTATATCGAGAGTTATGGCTGTCAGATGAATTTCTCTGATAGTGAGATCGTCGCTTCCATTTTAGGAAAGGCCGGTTTTAATACTACCGATAAACTTGAGGAGGCCGATTTGGTGTTGGTGAATACCTGTTCAATTCGTGAAAAGGCAGAACTCACCATTCGCAAGCGTCTTGAAAAATTCAATACGATCAAAAGACATAGACCCGAAATGAAGGTCGGGGTACTTGGCTGCATGGCCGAGCGGTTAAAAAGTAAATTGCTCGATGAGGAGAAAATAGTAGATATGGTCGTGGGGCCAGATGCCTATAAAGACCTTCCCAACCTGGTACAAGAAATTGATGAAGGGCGCAACGCGGTAAACGTGATACTTTCAAAAGAGGAAACCTATGGCGATATAGCTCCTGTTCGGCTTAATACGAATGGAGTAACCGCTTTCGTATCAATTACCCGCGGGTGCGATAATATGTGTACTTTCTGTGTGGTACCTTTTACAAGAGGACGCGAACGTAGCAGGGAGCCCCAATCGATCATCGATGAAGTGAACGATCTTTGGGAAAAGGGCTTTCGGGAAATTACCCTTTTGGGTCAAAATGTAGACAGCTACCTATGGTATGGCGGCGGACTCAAAAAAGATTTTGAAAAAGCCACCGAAATGCAAAAGGCCACTGCGGTCAATTTCGCAAAGCTATTGGAAATGACGGCGCAGGCACAGCCCAAAATGCGGATTCGGTTTTCAACTTCCAATCCGCAAGACATGACGATCGACGCCATTCATGTGATGGCAAAATATGAGAACATCTGCAACTATATACATTTGCCTGTGCAAAGTGGCAGCAATCGTATTTTAAAGGCCATGAACCGTTTGCACACCCGTGAGGAGTATTTTAAATTGATCGATACTATTTTAGAGATCATTCCCGATTGTGCCATTTCGCAAGATATGATTACCGGTTTCCCCACAGAAACCGAGGAAGACCATCAAGATACACTTTCATTAATGGAGTACGTGAAATACGATTATGGTTTTATGTTCGCCTATTCCGAACGTCCCGGAACCATGGCCGCACGAAAATTGGAAGATGATGTGCCGGAAGCCACCAAAAAAAGAAGGCTTTCCGAAATCATTGCCTTGCAACGACAGCATTGTCAATTGCGCACGGAGCAGCACTTGGGAAAAATACAGGAGGTGCTTATCGAGGGAACTTCTAAAAAATCGCAAGACCATTGGATGGGCCGAAACTCACAAAACACGGTTGCCGTTTTTCCAAAGGAACACTATAAAGTAGGTGATTTTGTAAACGTACAAATGAACAGCTGTACTTCGGCCACCCTGATCGGGGAGGCCGTTGGATATTCGGAAAATAACCAGTAGCACCTATTCATTAGATGTATCTGGTTCATCGCAATGATCAGCGTTTTCCGGCAAAGACAGAAAACAAATGGAAAGTATTCAATCAATAAAACAGCGATTTGAGATTATCGGAAACGATGTAAAACTCAATCGCGCCCTTGAAAAATCAATTCAAGTGGCTCCCACGGATATTTCGGTATTGGTTACCGGAGAATCCGGGGTGGGTAAAGAGTCTATTCCCAAAATCATTCACTCGCTTTCGCATCGCAAACACGCAAAATATATTGCAGTGAACTGTGGCGCCATTCCAGAAGGCACGATCGACAGTGAACTTTTTGGTCATGAAAAAGGAGCTTTTACCGGAGCCACCCAAACCCGTAAAGGGTATTTTGAAGTGGCCGATGGCGGTACCATATTCCTCGATGAGGTCGGCGAATTGCCCCTAACCACCCAAGTACGTTTACTAAGGGTTTTGGAGAATGGGGAATTTCTAAAAGTGGGATCTTCGCAAACACAAAAAACCGATGTTCGCATTGTAGCTGCCACGAACGTTCATATGTTCGAAGCCATTAAAAAAGAAAAATTTCGAGAAGATCTTTACTATCGGTTGAGCACGGTGGAAATCAACATTCCCCCCTTACGGGACAGAAAAGATGATATTCACTTGCTCTTCCGAAAATTTGCCTCCGACTTTGGACAGAAATACAAAATGCCCACGATTCGGTTGGATGAGACCGCCATTCAATTATTATTGCGTTACCGGTGGCCCGGAAACATTCGCCAACTGCGCAATATTGCCGAGCAGGTCTCGGTTCTTGAGGGGCAACGAAATATTACGGCCCCTGTCCTCAATAGTTACCTTCCCGCTCCCGGTGACACGAACTTACCGGCCGTGGTCGGTAGTCAAAAAAGCGATGCCGATTTTGGCACCGAGCGCGAAATACTCTATAAGGTATTGTTCGATATGAAAGGGGACTTGAACGACCTTAAGAAACTGACATTGGAGTTGTTGAAAAACAACGATACCGAAAAGGTACAGGAAGAAAACGAAACCCTCATTCAAAAAATATATGGAAACAACGGCGAATCGCGCCCTTCGGAGAAGGAAGAACAAATGGAGGTACTGCACCTCCCGGAACCCAATATAGAACCCCCTGTTTACACCCCGACCGTGGAGGACAAGTATCACTTCGCAGAAGAAATTGAAGAAGAGGAAACCTTATCTTTACAACAGAAAGAAGTAGAACTTATAAAGAAATCGCTCGACCGCAATCGGGGAAAACGAAAGGCCGCCGCCGCCGAATTGGGTATTTCCGAACGCACGCTCTATCGCAAAATAAAACAATACGACTTGTAAATACATGAACCATACACCAATAGTACGCACTACCTTTTTATTCCTTCTACTTGTTATAAGCTTGAATGGTTGTGGCGTGTACAACTTCACCGGTGGAAATGCCGGTACCGCCGAAACGTTTCGGGTAGAATATTTTCAAAACTACGCTACTCAGAGCCCTGGCTCTACCTTTGAACCTGGCGTGGACAGGGACTTGACCCAGGCATTACAAAACCGGATCCAAGACCAGTCGAACCTGCAATTGGTAAACAATGGGGGAGATCTGGTGTATGAGGGTGAAATCGTGGAGTATCGCATATCGCCCATGAGTGCCACCGCGCAATCTACGGCTGCACAAAATCGGCTTACCGTAGCCGTGAAAGTACGGTTTTATAACAATACCAAGGAAGATTCCGATTTTGATCAACGGTTTTCCTTTTTCTTTGATTACGACGCGGGACAACAACTTTCTTCTGTAAAAAGCCAAGCGCACGAGATTATTTTTGAGCGTATTACCCAAGATATTTTCAACGCTTCGCTGGCAGATTGGTAGGGGTGCGCAGGTTGTATTTACGCATAGTGGCCATCGACCTTTTTTTGAATCAGTATAACGAATGAACGTAAAGGACTTTACTTTTTTACTACAGCACCCGGATAAAGTGGTGTCTCCTATGCAGACCAACCAGTTGGAAGAGGTCTTAAAAGAATACCCTTATTTCCAAGCGGCAAGGGCCGTACATCTTAAGGGGTTGAAAAACCTGAACAGCTTTAAATACAACAATGCCCTCAAGATCGCCGCTTCATACACCACAGATCGTGATGTGCTGTTCGATTATATTACGTCGAAAGAATTTTTACAGAATGCCATCGCCGATACCATTTCAGGGAAAAGTGCTCCCCTGAGTGCATACGAAACCGTTTCAGAAGAAATCAAAGGACCTTCCGTACCCAAGAAAACACTGATCGAAGATTCAAAAGACCGACCCCTGCCCCAAAATTTGGAACAGGCAGACGCCATTCTGGACCCAAAATTGTTTGCAGCAAAAGATACGGAACCTGCCAAAGCCCAAAAAAGCGAACCTGATACCGGCAGCCTCGCAATTGGTGAACCACTCCCCTTTACGAAAAAGGAAAAGTACTCCTTTGCAGAATGGCTTCAGCTTACCTCCTTAAAGACGATCAAGCGCGACGAAAAGTCAACATCCGACGAGTTACCATCAATCGAATTTCCTTTGGAAGAGGCCGTTTTAAAGCATAAGAAATTTGAATTGATCGATAAATTCATTGCCTCCAAGCCCAAGATTATCCCAAAAGAAAACCCGCTAAAAATCGATATTTCAGAGTCGACAAAGATTGACAAAAAAGAATTGATGACCGTGACCCTGGCCAAGGTATATTTGGAACAAAAAAAGTATAAAAAAGCCATACAGGCCTACAAAATTTTAAGTTTGAAATATCCGGAAAAAAGTGGTTTCTTTGCAGACCGAATTAAAGCGGTCGAAAAATTACAACAAGAAAATAAATAACAATGAGTACGTTTACCATATTCTTGATTCTTATTATCGTAGTTTGCTTCTTATTGGTCTTGGTCATTATGGTTCAAAACCCAAAAGGCGGCGGACTTTCTTCATCTTTTGGAGGAGGTGGAAGCCAGGTAGTCGGCGGGGTTAAAAAAACTGGAGACTTTTTAGATAAAAGTACATGGACCCTCGCAGGGATTCTTGTGTTATTGATCCTTGCATCGAACGTTGCCCTCCCAGGGCGTTTTGGAGATGCCGATTCAAAACTGATCAATGGAGATGAAATCGAGACCACCGTTCCCGAAACGGTACCGGAAGCTGTTCCGGAAACTACTCCGGATGCATTGCCTACCCCAGTAGAGGACAATACTGCGCCGGGTGATGACGCTCAATAAAATATAGTTACCATTATAAAATGCCAGCACAAATGACAAGCTGGCATTTTTGTTTTACAAAGTGTCAGTTTTTATGCCATGGCATAGTTTCTGCCTAAAGAACAACAGAATACAAAAATCAATTTTAAAAACTAAAAATATGGCTAAAGTGAACATCAAACCATTGGCGGATCGAGTACTTATCGAGCCGATGGCTGCTGAAACCAAAACTGCCTCGGGAATCTACATCCCCGATACGGCAAAAGAAAAACCACAACAAGGTAAAATTGTCGCGGTAGGACCTGGCACCAAAGATGAAAAAATGACCGTAAAGGTCGGTGACAAAGTATTGTACGGTAAGTATGCCGGTACAGAACTGAAACTTGAAGGGACCGATTATTTGATGATGCGCGAAAGCGACGTATTGGCGATTATATAAGATAGTTTTCTATTACTTCCTTCGTCATGGAAATACGAACAACATTATTTTTTAGAACAACGTAAACCCTTCCCGTAGTCAAGGGAAGAAAATAAAATCTATAGTAAAATGGCAAAAGATATAAAATTTGATATCGACGCACGAGACGGCCTCAAAAGAGGTGTTGATGCGTTGGCAAATGCAGTAAAAGTAACCTTGGGACCAAAAGGTAGAAACGTAATCATCAGCAAATCGTTCGGTGCTCCACAGGTGACCAAAGACGGTGTTACGGTTGCAAAGGAAATTGAATTGGCCGATCCATTAGAAAATATGGGCGCCCAAATGGTTAAGGAAGTGGCTTCTAAAACCAATGATTTGGCCGGTGACGGAACAACAACTGCAACCGTTTTGGCACAGTCTATTGTCAAAGAAGGACTTAAAAATGTGGCCGCAGGAGCCAATCCAATGGATTTAAAAAGAGGAATCGACAAAGCTGTTGATGCCATCGTCGAAAATTTGGGCACACAGTCCAAGAAAGTCGGGGACTCCTCTGAAAAAATTAAGCAAGTCGCTTCTATCTCGGCCAACAATGATGAAACTATTGGCGATTTGATCGCCCAGGCTTTTGGGAAAGTAGGGAAAGAAGGAGTGATTACCGTTGAAGAGGCCAAAGGAACCGATACCTATGTTGACGTGGTAGAAGGAATGCAGTTCGACCGCGGATACCTTTCTCCTTATTTCGTTACCGATTCGGAGAAAATGATTACCGATATGGAGAACCCATATATCTTGTTGTTCGACAAGAAGATATCTGCCATGAAAGACCTGCTTCCTGTTTTGGAACCTGTTGCCCAATCTGGAAAACCCTTATTGATCATTGCGGAGGATGTTGACGGAGAAGCCTTGGCTACCTTGGTCGTAAACAAATTGAGAGGTTCGTTAAAAATCGCGGCGGTCAAAGCCCCTGGTTTTGGAGATAGAAGAAAAGCAATGTTAGAGGATATTGCCATTCTTACAAAAGGAACGGTCATTGCCGAAGAAAGAGGTTTTTCTTTGGAAAATGCCACGGTAGATATGTTGGGTACCTGTGAACGTGTCACTATCGATAAGGACAATACGACCATTGTGAACGGTGGGGGTGTTGCAAAACAAATCAAGACACGCGTAAATCAGATAAAGTCTCAGATTGAAACGACTACTTCTGATTATGACAAAGAAAAACTTCAAGAACGTTTGGCCAAATTGGCCGGCGGGGTAGCCGTACTATATGTAGGTGCTGCTTCGGAAGTAGAAATGAAAGAGAAAAAAGACCGTGTCGATGATGCGTTGCATGCCACTAGAGCAGCCGTTGAAGAAGGTATTGTTGCAGGTGGAGGTGTTGCCTTGGTACGTGCCAAAGCGGTTTTATCAAAAGTAGACGCCGAGAACGCCGATGAAGAAACCGGTATTCAAATCGTTGCGCGTGCCATCGAAGCGCCATTACGCACGATCGTTGAAAACGCTGGTGGAGAAGGATCGGTAGTGATCGCCAAGATTTTAGAAGGAAAAGGAGATTACGGGTTCGATGCCAAATCGGAAAAATTCGTCGAAATGATGAAGGCCGGTATCATTGACCCCAAGAAAGTAACCAGAGTGGCCTTGGAAAATGCCGCATCGGTTTCTGGAATGATCTTGACGACGGAATGTGCGTTGACCGACATTAAGGAAGATGCACCCGTAGCCGGCCCACCAATGGGCGGTGGCGGAATGCCCGGAATGATGTAGTCAAAAGCATCGCTAAATACTAAAAATGCCCGGAGTAACCCTTCGGGCATTTTTTACATTAGAACGTATGCCAAAGCTTAAGGGCTACAAAAAGAAATACCCTAACTACCATACAATTCGGTTTCATAAAAAGCAGGAAAAGAAAACCAATAGCCCATCAACGAGGTAGCCTGTTCCAAATCACTACCAGGGCCCGCCATGCTATTTCCAAAAACGTCGTACTGCGTGCCGTCGGCACCTTGAACAACGACGCCGGAGGTACCGTCAAAAACATATTCAAAATCTGCGGCTTGCTGTCCGGAAGGTACTTTGAAGGCCACTATAAAACTGGCATTTCCTATCAGCAGATACGGTTGTCCATTAAACGTATCCGCTATTAGGTTGGTACTTTCAAAATCAGTGAAACGATAGGCTTTGGCCTTTTCCCCGTCAAGAATGGCCAACACCCGTTCTTTTGAAGGAAGTCGGTCATCTTTAGGCGTTGGAAATATAAAAAAGTTATTATTGGTTCTGTAATCTACATAGGGGTATACACCATAAGTTCGCGAAAAGCCCGTATTCAAACTTACAATCTTCGTTTCCGGATACATGGCCTTCCATGTCTTCCAATCGGTCTCGAACAAGGTAATCAGCTCTGCCTTTTTGCCGATCAACGATCCGTTTACGGCCTCGTTCAACAATTGGGACCAATTGCTTTTCGTAGCACGGTCAAAGGGAACCAAATTGGTTTGATAAAGCAGCCCCGACACCCCGAAAGAAGTCTCATTTCCGTCAATAATACGATTCCAGCCGATACCCGTACCTGTTAACGGGCAATAGACCACTGCCAGAGACGTAGACCCTATATTGTCGTTTATTATTTCGTGCCAATCCAATACAATGTGTTGGTATGCGCGCACATCATCCCCATTTTTATATCCGATAATCAAATCGGAATCCAGCAAAATTGCGGATTGGTCGGCATTTACAAAAGTTGGGTTTTCGAGTGCTGGGATACCATCCCTGCCAGGACCACCATCGAGCACATCTTCAATAGGAATGCTCCATTCGGTTGAGTTGTTGACCACCTCTTCGGGGTCAATGGTCGTCTCCTGCGTATTGGAAGAACTACAGGCGCTAAAAAACAAGGCCGCACTTAAAATCAATAACACGTTTTTCATCTTCATCTAATTTACGAGGGTTATATTGTTTTTGGTAAAGGTATACGAGATACCGGCAGTAAAACGAATCGTAGGGGTCAACTGCGTACCGGTGACCTCACTGTAGACCGGAATCTCCAATCGTGTCTGTACTTTCAGGTTTTTAGCCAATTGCACCGCCAATTCAGGACGCACGAACACCCATTGCCCTCCCGTATTGGGAAGGTCGGAACCGTTGATTTCATCGGCAAAGGCCTTTCTATACTTTAAAACAAGACCAGGGTTAAACAGCGCATTGAAAAGCAAAAATTGATCTGTATAGCCCATATTAAGCTGCAAAACATTTCCAAATTCATACACCGAAGTATTGTTCAAGTACGAACTATTACTACCCGTGAGACGATAGGTAATACTTCCCGAAGCGGTAGCTGAAGGCCGAAATCCGAGTTTTTTAGAGACAGATGACCATCCTAAAACATCCCAAGCACCGCTGCCCGGCTGCAAATCTGCCGTTAACTGAAAGCCTTCTGCAGAAGTTAAATCCGATTTCCCCAAGGGGGCTTTCGTTCCCAGCCCTACACTCCATATGGTACCCGTTCCAAACAACTCAGGAAATGCGTATTTTATCAAAAAAACCGCATCGCCTATACCACGGGTTTCGGTAAAGTTTTCATTCCCGAACTGGCGAATAGTACGTGTTTGATTCACCCATGTAAAAAGGGCTTCGACCGATAAGCGTTCGTTAATCGCGTAGCCTGCATTTAGTAGTATCGAATTTGTATTGCGCAATCGCGAGTCGTCATCCAATCGTTCGGTCCCCGCATTTAGGGTATTCAAATGATTATAATCATAATTGAGGCCTACTATAAAAGAGCCTTTTCCCTCATTGGGCAATCCTAGATTATTGGACAAGGGGACCCCTCCGGAACAACAGGTCTGTGCATACAGCTGCGCCGTAATAAGCATACCAAAAAATAAAAATATTGCCGAACGCACAGGCGATTATTTCATAGCTATATGTTTTTAGTGCGGAAAAAAAAGGAAACCTTACAAAGCGAGTGTTATTAAAAGCATCCTATACGGTGTTGTTTCTTGGCTTTCGAAGTTTTCTAAGGGATGGTGAACTTACATACCAAAGTACAAAACCACTGAGTACTGTAATTAATCCCAATAAGGAGAACCCTCGCAACACCATCGTATTAAAATCATCTCTTCCTTCATAATCCATGGTATGGGTCATCCACAAGAAATCGAACCAACGCCAATCGCGATGTCTCAGGGTTTGAAAAGCGCCGTTCGAAACGGATACGTACGCCTTGATATTTTCTGAAGATTCGTATGAGATAACATAGGCGGGGAGCGGCCTTCCCCTGTATTCGTGATGGTTTCCGACCGAATCGATCCGCATGATTTCCATTATTTTTAAGTCAGAACGCATATGGTGCGTTGCTACTTGTTTGGCCTCCTCCCTTGAAATACCATTTCTGACCGCACCGGTCTTGGCATTCATCAGGACTTCCCCATTGATCCAATAATGTGGAACATTACCGATATCTACTAATTCCAACGTACGGATTTTCTTTACCGCTGCGAAAGAGGTCGGGCTTGCCAAACTGTCAAAAACGGAGGGTGTCTGCGTCGTTGCCCGAAAATGATCTCCATGGATTTCGTTGATATCCGTCCAGCTAAAGTACAATCCGCTCACTGTCCACAACAAAAACTGTATCCCCAAAAACAATCCTAAATACCGATGAATTTTTCTGATTTTCAAAGCGGTTTTTACACGTGTCATTCTTTTGGGTTTAAGGTACGATCGAAGATAAAAATCAAACGCTTCGCAACGAAATTATTTGCGGTATCTATTAAAAAACGCCCTGACGGTTATTGTCAGGGCGTTTTTTAGAGTTGTTTTGCTATTACTCAATGATGTCCACTATCATCGGCATCATCGTCGCGATACTTACAGCAGGGATGTACGGAATCATACGCTTCTTGGCTCGCCTTCAGTTCTTTGGTATCATGCCCCACGGCAACCAAAGCCGATTTGATTTTCATAGGATCTGTTTTTCGTTCATCGACGATCAAAGACAACTGGTGCGAAGGAATGTCCCAAAGGGCATATTTGACACCGGGCACGCCCAATGCAGCCTTTTCGATACGTACTTTGCACATATCACATTTGCCATCGACTTCAAAAGCCATTTTCTTATTTTTATCCTGTCCAAAGGTCATGGTCGCAAAAATCAACGACACGAAACATAACATTACTTTTCTCATATTGATTTAGTTTTATAATCGAACTCTTAAACCTGTATAGAACATTCTTCCCATGATCGGCGCATATACAATACTAGTATCAAAATTTGCGCCAAACGGGTTATCTGCCCCTAAAACAGGATTTGCTTGTCTAAAATTAGTCAAATTTTCTCCACCCAGATATACCTCAAAGGCCTTCGAAAAAACCTTGGTTACCTGGGCATTCATTAAACTGTAGCCTTCTGCAAACGCTCCCAATCGAAATTGGGGCGGGTTTACCTCGGTATTTGGCAATCGTTGCTCCCCCAAGCTATGTAAGGTATAATCAAATCGCCATTGCGCACCACTATCTTTTGGTCGAGTCTCATAGCCTAAGTTTACAAAAAAGCGATGGGGTGCCTGAAGCGGTTTTTGAAGCCTCCCTGAACGATAGTCCGTTTGCACATCGTAGTACTTATAAGCCGTACGCAATTCCAAATTTTCGAGTACCTCATAATTTAATTCCAATTGAAAACTATTGGCATAACTTTCTCCTTCGAGGTTAAAGAAAAAGATGGCGCGTGGATTCTCCCAGTCGACCACTACCTGATTCCTAAAATCGGTGCGATAAAAGTCGACCGTTACATTGCCCGGGCGTTCAAAGAGATCAAAGCCCTGTAAAAAACTTACTCCATAGTTCCAAGCATCCTCTGGATCAAGACCATACACACTCCCTCCGGAATCGACTATTTGAATACTTCGTGCAGAAGCGAACAATGGTTGGTTTTCGGCAAAAATATTCGCGGCACGCCGCCCTCGACCTATTGAGCCTCGTAGGCTTCCCTTTTCCCATGGGGTATAGCGCAGATGCAAGCGCGGGGTCACGAATGTCCCGAGCCGGTTGTGGGTATCGACCCTTAGACCCGCAGTAAGGCTCAGTTTTTCCAAATCTTCGTAACTGTATTCAAAAAATGCGCCTACCGAATTGTCCGTTCGACTAAAATTCGAGACATCTACCAACTCTTCATATGCATCATGGGCAAAGGTAAGCCCTGTTTTGAATTTGCTTTTGGTACTTCCTATAATCGAATTGAATATGAGATTGGAATACACACTTTCATGATCAATATCGTATTGCCGTAACCCATAGTACGAGGCCTGTTGGTGATTGCTATAGGCGGCTTGAAAACCCACACTCTGAAAAGGCAAGGCCGGGAACACATATCCCAATTTTACGGAAGAATCGAACCTGCGCGTATTGATCTCACTTCCCCATAACGCACTATCGGCAAGATCCGACAAGTCATTGGCGGCCAACTGATTTTGAAACAAGGAAGGGTCAAAATTGGTCTGCCCTACTTGTTTGTCATCCGATAAAAAACGGACGTTCAAAAAACTCACCCAGCCTTTCTCCGGATTTTGATATTGAAACCGTGTAAGGATATTCAATTGGTTTGCAAGAGGGGCATCTAAAAAGCGATCATCATTGTTATCCTCTTCTAGATCCCGGCGATTGTGATGTACATAGGCCCCCATGCTCAAGCGGTCTGTCAACTGTTGGTTGGCATGCAGGTTCAATTCCAAACGCCCGTTCCTATTCCCGTAGGCGTTTAAAAAGAACTTACTATCGGTGAGTGGTTTCACCAGCTCGGTATTGATCTGCCCCGACACACTTTCATACCCGTTCACCACACTTCCGGCCCCCTTTGTGATCTGTATGCTCTCTACCCAGGTGCCGGGCGTAAACGTAAGGCCGTAGGCTTGGGAAGCGCCACGTACCATGGGGATGTTTTCCTCCGTGATGAGCAAATAAGGGCTTGTGAGCCCCAACATTCGAATTTGCTTTGTACCCGTAAGGGCATCCGAAAAATTAACGTCGATTGCCGGGTTCGTCTCAAAACTTTCGGAAAGGTTGCAACAAGCGGCCTTCAACAACTCGGCGCTGTTTACCGTAATTACGTTCTGAGCACTGAAATACGTTTTTTTGACCGCTTCTTTCTTTTGTGCCACTACCACCTCATCCAATTCGTTGGAAGGCTGTAGGGAATGATGAATCATCTTTGGTGCATTCACCGTCAAGGTATCCGATTCAAAACCTACAAAACTAATGATCAGCTTATTGTACTGGTCGCTATATGGGATACTGAACAGCCCCTCCTCATCGGTAACCGTACCAATCTGGGAGTTCATCCAATACACATTGGCGCCTGAAAGCCCTATATGCTTGTTCCCCGGATTTGCTTCCATGACCATTCCTTCCACTTTTTCTTGTGAAAAGCCCGGTGTCAGAAACAACAACGATAGCATTATTGTTATGTATAATTTCATTTGTTCGTTTTATAATACATGCAATCCACAGGTCATCAAGGACAATGCGATTGCCTCGTATATTTTAAAATAGTGATTGACCCAATAGCAGCAAAGCCATGGTCAACATGATGGAATTTTCGATCAATGTAGCCTCTGTCATCGGTAACTTCAAGGCAGTACCAAGGCAAGCACACTGAATACGTTTTTTATCTAAAAGTGTTCTAGCAACTCCTATCGTCGTAATTCCCAAGATCACAATAGTCATGATAAGTGCAAGGGTAATCTGTAATCGAAACAGAAACAATACACCCAAGGCCAATTCTAGAAACGGATACACCCAAGCATATGCGGGAACCGCTTTTGCCAAGGGATCATACATTCGAAAGCTCTGGGGAAAACCGTTTAGGTCCAACAGCTTAAAAAAGCTGAAAACGACATAGAACAACCCCATAAAATCGAGCATTGCCGCTTCCGTGTCCCATTGTTTGTAATGCAACAGGAACGCGGCTGAAAAGAGATAGGCAAAAATCAACAACAAAGGTCTAAGCTGCTGTAATTTAGAAGGTTCTTCGCCCTTGACAACTTCCTGTGAATCCCGTTTTTCCAAAAGGGTGTATTTACCGTTCAAGGCTGCCTTCAGTGTATTCAAAGACACGGCTTGTTTCATATACAAGGTCGCCTCTCCTTTTTCGAGGTTTACCGCTACCTGATCTACACCTGCAACGGCGGTCAGTTTTTCGCTTACGGCGGCAACGCAACCCATACAGGTCATTCCGTTGATCGAATAGGTTTGTTTCATTATGATATTGCTAGTATTTGATTCCCGTAAGGATGGGAACTAAATCAATTCGTTCATTGAGAACACCTCAACGACTTCCCGAACTCATCGGGACAAATCAAAAAATACTATTCAAATGAGGAATACCTCATCTAAGAGCTGAATATCCTTGACCAGCAGTGGAGGTGGATACAACTCATGAGGCACTAGCCGTTTTTCAAGAACTTGAAAAACCGTTTTATAAGAATGTAGAAATGCAACTAAAAAGAACGGGGATACCGATTCGTTCTCCTCTAAGGAGAAGGTCAAATCGTCCTGAGCGTCGATAATCACGGTTTCACTATCGCAGCAATCCATTAAGGAGCCTTCTGTGGCCATACTATCCATACCACAACCCTCGGCATCGGCAAAAAATGCCATATCTACCAAATGCCCCATGCAATAATGCTTATCGACTTTCCACGAGGTGGTGGAAGCCAATAACAGCAGTGCCATGACAACGGATATTATTTTATGGACAAACCCTTTCATCATTACAAAAATACGAAATAAACGATTGCTCGAAATATCTTTGTACTTCTTTAACGTTCCAAAAGATGGCTCTAGTATATGTAGATCCATTCAGAAAATGGTTGTTAATCGTTTTGAGCCTTTTCAAACAACACCATGGCTTTCATATACTTTTGCGCGCCATTCATGGTCATATCAGTAAGAAAACCAGCCAGTTCCGGGTGGTTTTTATTGACCCATCCAACTAAAGAATCACGTTCTTTTTGCCAAACACTCCAATCAACACCTTCACATTCCAACTCTTCGATTTTAGAGATTTTTCCGGAATTGAAAGAGATTTTGTAGCGGCATGTCATTCCGCTGTTTTTCAAAAAGGTGTTCCGAACCGAATTTAATGTAACGTCCGCAATGATGTGATTGCCTTTTTCTTCGAGCATTGCTATTTCATAGGAGGGTTTAAATATGGAATCCCATTTGAACTGCTCATAAAAACCGGTAAGGGAATAGGGCATTACGTAGTCTCCGGAAACAATCGTGATACTGTCATCTACGACGGTTTTTAACTCCTTGTAGTCACCCGCATCCCTGGCCCTATAATAGGCCATAACCTGTTCCTTTTGTGAGAGTGGACGTTCGGTGCATGCTGTTAAGAAACATAAAAGAGATATGATTAGAAAAGTGCTTTTCATTTGTTGTATTTTCATAGTTCAATTGGCAGTATACAATTGGGGTTCCGTGATTCCTTTTTCGGCAAAATATTCCTTGTTCATCAGAAAATGTGACAAGGTCATTTCATTCATTCGTTCGATCATGGGGGTTAAGCCCAATGAAATTCTTCTCGAGTTCACGCCAGTGGTATCGGTCATGTTTTTGGGAAATGCCTGTCCCAGTTCATTGTATTCGAATTGCGTACCGTACACCTGTTCTTCTCCTGTATTGATATGTACCCGGTCTACCAAATACCCATAGTATTCGGGTGTTGCATTGCCACTATCGACCTGGACTTTCATTTTCGCTAAAACGTTCTTCTGAAACACCGGATCGTGGTCAGAATGCTGTACCATTACCCAAAAGTTATCGGATCCTTCTTTGCCGGCCAAATCATAGCCTACGAAACCCACCTTATTAAAAATTTCCTCCAGCTGTTTTTGATGGGTGGTAAACACACTGTCCTTAAATGAATTCCATTCTTCTTCAGACAGCTCGGCGTATGCTCCATGGGGAATATACGCGGCAATCTGATCTATTCCTTCCATTCTTTTTAGCTCATCGGCCAGTTGTTGATCATATATTACCTTTTTGACCATTGTCGGTTTTTCAACGGTTTTTCCCTTGCAACCGAGTAGGGCTAAACCGATCCATACAATTCCACAAATTTTGTTCATCTGAGACACATTTTCTACACCTACAATTCGTTAGTTCGTTTTAGCTACCTCTTCTGCCTTTTGAAAGTACGCTTTGGCCATCTTGTCTTTCTTTTCCGCTTTATAGGTATTTCCCATTCCCAAAAGCGCCCTTTGCGAGGTGTGGTTTTTCTCGATTATTTTTGTGAACAGCTCGCGCGCTTTCTTGATCTTATTATTTTCTAAATAAAACTCCGCGATGGAACAGGCCCTAGGTACCCGCAATCGGTCAATAAAATTGGTTTTTCTAAATTCATTTACCAACGTGTTAAATTCTTCAAAGTTATTTGCCCTCATGGCGTTCCGCACAATGCTGAACATGGTCCAATCGGTTACATCGCTTGAGAAGCCGTAACTAGTGGCTCTTTTATCGTAATATTCATATACATAAGGCAATCCGCCAGCCTTTGTAAATTCTTCAAGGGTATTGAATTGTAACTCTGGATAATACTCAAAATGACTCTTCATGCCCCGATACAGCGTTGTAAAGGGAGTTGATCGGTGTTCTTCTCCGAATAGTTCCTGAAAATCCCATTTCATGGTAGGGGGGACTTTTTCGGTAAGTAGTTTGGCCAATTCGGTGGTTCCTTCATGAACAGATCCCTCATTGGCCCCAGAAGTAAAGAAGAGCTGCTTATCTAAGTTTGGTATTGCCTTTATGAGGCTATCTACCTTTTCAACTTTCGCCAATACCGGAAAAGGACTTGCGGCAATATAACCGGCAAACAAGCTAGGATCTTTTATCAATGTTTCGAATACAAAACCCCCAGCATATGCCCAGCCAAAGAGTATTCTATCCTTCGATGTGCGGTACTCAGAATCGATGTAGTTGATCACTTCATCTTTTATAAAGCTCCGATAGTTCCTTGAATTTGTACTATAATTTCTATTTCGGTCCGTGGGTAGTTTGGAAATTCCAACAACGATGCATGCCGGTGTTTGTTGAAATTCTACAAAGGTTTTTTGAATACTCACCGCATGTAAAAAATAGCGCTGACCATCTAATACGTAGAGTACGGGAAATTCCCTTTCAGAATCGACATAGTTGTCGGGCAAATAAACTTGAATTTCACGTTCTTGCGCTAATAGATCCGATTGAATCAGGACCTTGGAACCAACGCCATTGACTTCCGAGCTGATTTGCGCCACTAGGCCAGTGCAAAAAAACAACAGGAACGTGAAGAAAAGAAAGTTTGCCTTCATATCGTCATCATCTATAAAAAGGTTCTTATGTATATTTGGTCATGGGCAAAAGGCCTATATTTTCAAACCTAATATACTTAAAAAATAAGATAGTGGTGCAGGCGCATCGCTGGCAGACCTAGTATCGTTTTTCCCCTATGGTGTGCAGTTTTTTCATGTATCCTACCATTCAAGAAAAATTGGCAATTACTTTTTTCCCTAGTTCCTCTATCACTTGTTCGGCGGCTCGGGTGCCGTATTTCAAATTCAATATTACATGGTTTACACCATACGATTGTAATAATTGCAAATGAGCATTTAAATAGTCGGTTCCCGATTTAAATCCCAAATGTATGGGTGTTGGTTTCTCTTTTGAATCTTCCGACACGTCTACATACAACGACTGCATAAAGGGTTTCCACTCTTTTTTAACTTTGGTGAGTGATTCTCTCCATTGTTGCATGACCATCTGTAATGTTTTGAAATCTCTAGGGTAGTACAACCAACCATCTGAATGTTCGGCAATCCAGTCTAACGATTGCCCTGAATGACCGGTAACGAGCATGGGTGTTTTATGATGGTACTTCGGGAGCAAGTCTATCGTACCATTTGTACCGCCATAAAACGTTGAAGCGTAGTTGGGAAAATCACCCTGCAGTGCTTTTATATAAAAAAAGCTATCCCTAAACAGGGCCGATTTTTGCGCCAATTGTTGATTAAAGGCCGGATATTCTATTGGCCTATCGCCCGAAGCCACTCCTAAAACCACTCTTTTATTTGAAAGTATCTGAAGACTATTGATTGCTTTCGCCGTGTGCACAGGGTGCCGCAAGGGCAAGATGATACTTCCCGTAGCCAACGCAATATCCTTGGTCTGATTCATTATATGCGTCATATAAATCCATGGATCGTAGAGTTGACCTGCATCCCCAAAAGATGGGTCGTTGAAGGGAACATCCCTAAACCAAAGGGCCTTAAAACCCAAAGCTTCGGCCCTTTTCGCCAGTAATTCTTGATGCATCATTTTCGGGACGGAACCACTATAGGCCTCCAAGGGAAATACCAATCCCAGGGTCAATTTGCCTTTCGTGGCTATTTTGGAAAACACATTCATTTATGGGTGTAGGATTTTATTTGTTTCAGACATTATCGCATCTATTTTTTCTTGCCGATAGGCATCGACATGCGCATCCGAAAAAGAACCCTTGTCATTGTCAAAATACCTACCACTACTGGTGGCAAATTTGTCTAGTATCGCCAATTCATACAAAATCCTTGCCCCCTTATCGGCGGAAGACCAATGATGGCCATAGGCTTCTTTTACCATTTTGGTATTCAGCAAAGAACCGGGATTTACCGCAATGACATTCAAAAAATCATACTGTTGCGAAAGATAAAAACTCCACATGGTCAAAGCCAATTTACTTTGGGCATAGGCCGCTTGCGCATCTAACAATTCATTCCCTTTTAATGCCTCAAGTGAGATGGTCGCCTGTGCCGCCGAACTTAGATTTAGTACCCGGGGGCCATTGCTTTTTTCAAGTAGCGGTATCAGTCCATTGGTCAATAGGTAAGGAGCAAAAAAGTTGACCACAAATCGCATATCCAATCCATCCTGATTTTGTTGAATGCTGCTGTTGAATACTCCGGCATTGTTGATTAGAATATCAATTTTCAAAACGTCGGTATGCAATCGCCCAATCATCCTTTGAACACTATCAAAATCGGACAAGTCGGCAACATAACCGGTAATCGAAGTGTTCTTGGCTTTTTCTCTAATTTCAGAAACCGTTCGCTGTACCTTTTCGTCATTTCTTCCATGTACTAATATTCGATGTTCGTCTTTCGCAAGCTGCATAGCCGCTAACCTGCCAATACCATCTGTACTTCCAGTAATTAAGATTGTTTTCATAAAAATTAGTTGAATTAGAAACATTTTTAAGTAATTGTGCAAACCGGACTTTTGCTTCCATGAAACAATGATGACTTATAGCTTCGTCCGCTCTTACTATAAACTGCTGAGCAGCAGCACAACCCATCATTAAATCGAATGCAACCTATTCGTGGGCCGTGCTTGATTATAGTTAAACAATCGTAAAAATTTCCTCTTTCGCCAATCGTGACTTGGGCAATTCCGCATTAAAATCGTTGGCCGCCCTGTAGCCTAAGCCCACCATTACCAGTGCCGTAAAGCCTTTTTCCCGTAACCCAAACTCTTCATCCAATGCTTTTACGTCTATTCCTTCCATGGGAACGGCATCGATGCCCAAGGCGGCAACACCCAAAAGAAAGTTACCGATGTTCAAGTACACCTGTTTTTCCATCCAATGTTGGGCATCCTTTAAATCGTATCGATGGATGTCGGCAAAGAGCTTTTTAGCGCCTAAATTTTGCGTTTTAAATGCTTCTTTTGCAAATCTTCCGTCCCGATCCTCTTTATCGGTTACACGTTGTAAAAAAGCATCGTTGACTTCGGTCTTGGCACAAAAGAGAACCACATGGGAAGCGTTGAGTACTTTTGGTTCGTTGAAACTGAAAAAACCGGAAGTCCCCTTGGCAAGCCTTTGTTTTCCCTCGGTTGAATTGGTAAACAAAAAATGCCAGGGTTGCGAGTTGATCGAAGAGGGACTCATTCGGAGCAACGCTTTGAGATTCTCTTCATTCTCAGGACTAATTTTTTTAGCGGTATCGAATGCTTTGGTGGTATATCTCCAATGCAATATTTCTTGGATGTTCAGTGTATTCATATTATCCGTTTTATTACTATAATTAGTATAGTTGCAAAAGTAAGTATAGTATAATATCTTTGCAATAACGGTCAAAAAGGATAGTTTAATTTTTATACTTGGCATGTATACATTCAAAGGAAGAGAGTACCCTTGCTGTGCAAGTCTGACAATGGGAATTATTGGCGGTAAATGGAAAACGGTAATCCTATTCCATTTAATCGAGAAAACCTTACGCTACAATGAGTTAAGAAAGGAAATGCCCCTTGTTACGGAACGCACCCTAAGTTTGCAATTAAAAACCCTGGAAGACGATGGGGTCATTAAAAGAAAGGTCTATACCTCCAAACCACCTTTAAAGGTCGAGTACTCCTTGACCGATTTTGGAAAAACCTTGATTCCCTTGATTCAATCTATAGCAGATTGGGGAGACCTGGTCGTCGAAAAATATGCGTAACCGGTATTTTTCAGGGTTGTGCCATAGGATACTCAAAAAAATCTATTCCAAAAGAAGAAAAAATGAATCTTGAGGGTATTTTCACCTAGATTCGTTTTTTGGTGTAACAACAAGGCTTTATTGCTTCTTTTAGGAGCAATAACCCCCAAACCAAACATTCGGGTATCCTTTATCGTCTAATATTTTCATATAACCGCGACGCTCACCAATCAATTTTTGATCTTCCTCGCAATATTCGGCATCATATTCCTTTATAATCACTTCCGCCCAAAGACCGTCCGTCGCACCAGTAGGGATAATGGTACATTTCATGCCTTTTACGGCAGCAATTCGTTCTGCTGATGCCCTTGGTTCACTTCGCACATTCATACCATGCTTATTGGCAAAAAAGTGATGGCCGGGATTTGACATAAAATCAATCCATGGAATATAATAGTATACTGTTTTTGCCAATTCGATCAAAGACAACCATGCTTGATTCGAATTACTGCTAGAGAAGATTTTTATAAAACCGTTTTCTTCCTTAAATACCTTAAGCCTAAATTCGTCTATATTTACTTTGAGCAGGGCATTCTGGTCGATTACCAATCTTGGTCCATCTTCCGCATATGAGAGTTCACCGCGTTCATCGACGCTCAAAGATCCTTTAATGGTTCCGTTGGGAGCGTCATATACGTTTAAACTGTGGCTTTTATAATACGCGCATAGTACCGATACCCCAACTTTCATCTTGGGAAATGGCCTTGGTCGGCCAATAAATCATACTTAATACAATACCGATGAAAATAATTCGATGGTGTTTCATCCTATAATATTTTTATATTGTAGGTTATTTCTTTCAAAAACATAACCCGATAGCAGGTTAAATATTGTTCGTTTCGAAAAAAATTTTCAATGAACGCCCATTCGATTTTTTGTCATGCGTATCCGGGAGAATTGTTCATATTGCAATTTGTCCTTCATTTATTCCATCTAATCATTCCTGTCCAAAAAGGTATCATACGGCCGCCGACTACCTCATTTTTGTGAAGACTTACTAGTTAGCTTTGTCCGCTCCCATAAAAACCTGTCACCTATTTATTTTCTTTTTTAAAAAATAGAGGAAGGGTATACGAAACTCCCTACAAAACCGTTAGATCAGCATACTAACATTATCCATTAATTATAAAGAATATGAAAAACTATGTAAAAACGACCATGAAAACAGCTTTTATGGCAGTATCATTGACCCTATTTATCGCCAGCTGTTCGAGCGATGACGGGAATATTTTCGAAACACCCGATATACCGGAGCAAGGCGATGATGACCCGAATGCACCGGAAGTGGCCACCATCGTTTTTAATGAGGGCGATACCGCGAGCAACATCACTACCGCCGCTTCTAGTGGCGAAGTAGGTACTTCTGTTCCCGGGAGAGTTATTTTTACCTCTACCGATCTTACACAGCGTAGAATGTACATCACCCAAAACATTTCGGGACAAGGGGATATGCCCTTCAATAACTTTGATCTCACAAGTGCCGATCTACAAAAGGCGTTAAAAGCAGATGGATCGATCGACTTGGATGGTGCCACCAAAAAAGAAATCGATTTTACTTTTGATTTACCAGTTCCGAATATAGATAATGGTTCTATTGTCTATAGCTTTTGGACCACCAGGGGAAAAGGTGATTTTAGGGATGCCAGCAAGCGACTTGCCTTAGGCGTCGGAACCATAACCGTGACTGTTGGTAATGGAACCAACCCCGCTGCGGCCGTGCGCGAATTTGCCAGTGTTAAGTTGTTTGCTCCCGATGTGAACGGTAACACTGAGACCTTTTTCTCGCTTTTGAACGAAACCGTGTACAAGATCAATGTAGGTCCTGAATTCAGGGCATTCTGGGATTTCGGTTACTATTACGGCGCCTCGGGCGTATCGGCCGATGATGATGCTTCTTTTGCCTCTACGGCACAATACGACGAATCTTTTGGTTTTCCTGTGGAAGGCTTAAAACCGGGTATGGACGAGGAAGATGCTGAAACGGAAACCTTGAACGAAGCGTTCTTTGGAATGTCTTCAATGGATGCCACCATGTTCGATGGTATTGCCCTTTCAGGAGACTTGGATAACATTAGCAGTTCCGGGGTGCAGAAGATTACCAACTTGGCCGTTGGCGACGTTGTGGAGTTCGTTGACAACTACGGTAAAAAGGGATTGATCAAAATCACCGCGATCCAGCCTGGTTTTGGAAATGCCGACTTTATCGAATTCGATGTAAAGATCCAACCATAAATAGTATTGTATAGAATACCAAAAGGGATGTTGAAACACATCCCTTTTTTTTATGCATCGATTTTCCCGATGCCGCTTTCGTAAAATCTATGAACAGGTCTATTTTCCATGCTGCAAAAGCACTATTTTTACCAAAATTTTAGTTCAATGTTCGATGCGCTTCGCCCACAAATAACCGCTATCTTGTCAAACACAGACATTTCTGTGGAAGAACGCCTGCAAGCCCTTTGCGATCTTCTCAAAGCACAGTTGGAATATTATAATTGGGTAGGTTTCTATTTTCGAAACGGCAACAAGGAAGAATTGAAACTGGGTCCTTTTGCCGGCGCTCCTACCGACCATACCATCATCCCCTTCGGAAAAGGTATTTGCGGACAAGTAGCCGTCTCAAATGAAAATTTTGTGGTACCCGATGTACAAGCTCAAGACAATTATATCGCTTGTAGTATTAGCGTGAAATCCGAAATTGTGGTTCCGTTATTTTTAAACGGAGAAAATATAGGACAAATTGATATTGATAGTGACACGCCAGACGCCTTCAACGAACAGGACGAACGTTTTTTAGAGTTTGTAAATACCGAGGTAGCCAAAATAATGGGGTAAGAACATAAAGTGCCTAGGTGAGTACTCGTAAGAAAAGCCCGCGACACCCCTATACATCGTTCAAAACTTTTCTATTTTTGTTGATAACCTCCTCCTCTTTTTGCTTTTAAAAAAAGTACTTTTGCGTGTCTTTTAACCCACAAACTACACGCGACACATGAGTACTAAAAAAGCTACTTCAGCCTTAATTTCTGTTTTTCACAAAGACGGATTGGAACCGATCGTTCGAAAATTCGACGAACTGGGCATTACCATTTATTCCACAGGGGGAACTGAAAAGTTCATCAAAGACCTTGGAATCGAGGTGGTTCCCGTAGAAGAGGTGACTAGCTACCCTTCCATTTTGGGAGGAAGAGTAAAGACATTGCATCCAAAGGTTTTTGGGGGCATCTTAAACCGGCAAGACCATGAGGGAGATGTAGCGCAATTGGAAGAGTTCGAAATCCCACAGTTGGATATTGTGATCGTTGACCTCTACCCTTTCGAAAAGACGGTTGCCAGTGGTGCATCTGAACAAGATATTATCGAAAAAATTGATATTGGCGGCATTTCCTTGATCCGTGCCGCAGCGAAGAATTATAAAGATGTACTTTGCGTATCGTCGATGGAGGATTACGGTGATTTCCTTACCTTGATATCCGCTGGTAATGGCAGTACTACCTTGGAAGATCGTAAGCGCTATGCGGCAAAGTCTTTCAATGTCTCCTCCCATTACGATACGGCTATTTTTAACTATTTTAATAAAGATCATGCCGAAGTGGTATTAAAGATAAGCGAGACGAAAGGCAAAACACTGCGTTATGGGGAAAACCCCCACCAAAGAGGATTCTTCTTTGGAGATTTTGAGGCCATGTTTACCAAGTTGCACGGCAAGGAATTGTCTTATAACAACTTGTTAGACGTAGATGCGGCGGTCTTGTTAATGAACGAATTCAGAAAAAACGACCCCACGTTCGCCATTTTAAAGCACAACAACGCCTGTGGCCTAGCCACCCGTAATACCATTCACCAAGCTTATGTAGACGCCTTGGCCGGCGATCCCGTATCTGCTTTTGGAGGTATTTTGATCAGCAATGTCGAAATAGACCAGCCGACCGCTGAAGAAATTCACAAGCTTTTCTGTGAAGTGGTCATAGCACCCAGTTATTCCGAAGAAGCGTTGGAAACTTTGAAAGGAAAGAAGAATAGGATCATTCTCATTCAAAATGAAGTGGCACTTCCCGACACCATTGTTAGAACCTGTTTGAACGGGGTGTTGGTACAAGACAAAGATCACAAAACCGACACCGTGGCCGAACTGCAATACGTCACCAAAAAGGAACCTACCAAGGAAGAACTTGAAGATTTGATTTTTGCTTCCAAACTTTGCAAGCACACCAAATCGAACACGATCGTTTTGGCAAAGAACCGCCAATTATGTGCCAGCGGTACGGGCCAAACATCACGGGTAGATGCACTGAATCAAGCAATTAACAAAGCAAAAACCTTTAATTTCGACCTGGAGGGAGCAGTGATGGCGAGCGATGCTTTTTTCCCTTTTCCAGATTGTGTAGAAATTTCGCATAAAAATGGTATTTCGAGCGTTATACAGCCGGGCGGGTCTATAAAAGATCAATTAAGTATTGACTATTGTAATGAAAATGATGTTGCAATGGTTATGACGGGAACACGTCATTTCAAGCATTAATTTCACTACTTTTGCGATACGTTACACCCCACTCTAACTTGTAACATAACCAAACGAATTAAAAATGGGATTTTTTGATTTCTTGACGGAGGAAATCGCAATCGACCTAGGAACTGCGAATACCCTCATCATTCACATGGACAAAGTTGTCGTCGACAGTCCGTCTATAGTTGCCCGCGACCGTATTTCAGGCAAAATCATCGCCGTTGGCAAAGAAGCCAATATGATGCAGGGCAAAACCCATGAAAATATTAAAACAATCCGGCCTTTAAAAGATGGGGTAATCGCAGACTTCGACGCTTCGGAAAAGATGATCAATATGTTCATCAAAAACATCCCTGCCCTAAAAAAGAAATGGTTTCCACCAGCATTGCGAATGGTCATCTGTATACCTTCGGGGATTACCGAAGTTGAAATGCGTGCGGTAAAGGAATCTGCCGAACGTGTAAATGGCAAAGAGGTATATCTGATACACGAACCCATGGCGGCGGCGATCGGTATCGGTTTGGATATTATGCAGCCCAAAGGGAACATGATCGTGGACATCGGTGGTGGTACCACCGAAATTGCCGTAATCGCTTTGGGAGGTATTGTCTGTGATAAATCGGTTAAAATTGCAGGGGACGTATTCACGAATGACATCATTTATTACATGCGTACCCAACACAACCTATATGTTGGTGAGAGTACCGCTGAAAATATAAAAATTGAAATTGGCTCGGCTACCGAAGACCTCCAAAATCCGCCAGATGAAAAATCGGTACAAGGCCGTGATTTGTTAACGGGGAAACCGAAGCAGGTACAGATTTCGTACCGCGAAATCGCCAAGGCACTCGACAAATCGATTCTTCGTGTCGAAGATGCCGTAATGGAAACCTTGTCGCAAACACCCCCAGAACTTGCAGCCGACATCTACAATACCGGTATCTATCTTGCCGGTGGTGGTTCTATGTTGCGAGGTTTGGACAGAAGGCTTTCTCAGAAAACCGATCTTCCGGTGTACATTGCAGAAGATCCGCTAAGGGCCGTTGTGCGAGGTACCGGTATTGCCCTGAAAAATTTAGAGCGCTACAAGAGTATCCTTATCAAATAAGATTTCGAGGAAAAATAGTAGCGAAAGCGTCTATCAACGAGGCCTGAACGCCCGTAACTTCAAACCAACTAGATTCCAGACGATAGCTAGCAGCTAAATTAGCGAGTGAATGCAACAGATCATTAATTTTGTAATACGGAACAAGAATTTCCTACTCTATCTATTCTTGTTATCCATTGCATTAGGTTTTACTGTTCAATCGCATTCCTACCACCAGTCGCGCTTTTTCAATTCGTCTAACTGGGTTACCGGTTCTATTTACGAGACCTTTAACGGTTTTTCGACCTACTTTGGACTATCTGAAGAAAATGCCAAGCTTGTAGAAGAGAACAAACGCCTTCGAAAACTGCTCTTTAATGGTCGAACCGAGACCATGGCTTCATTAGATTCCACCCAATTGATCTATGCCGTAAACACGGGGCAGGTGGTAAAAAATAGTTACGCCGAACCAAGAAACTATATTACTATTAATCGGGGTGAAAAAGATAGTGTGCTTCCCGATATGGGGGTGATTACCGAAAAAGGTATTTTGGGCATTGTTGAGAATACCTCGGGCAGTTATGCGTCTGTACAAAGTATTTTGAATGAAAAATCGAGAATCAATGCCAAACTAAAAAACACCGAACATTTTGGGTCACTGGTCTGGGATACCCAGCGATATAATGTAGTGCAATTGGTAGATATTCCGCGTCTCGTACCCTTGACCGTTGGGGACACCATCGTTACCGGGGGGATGAGTAGTATTTTTCCAGGTGACATCCCCATAGGGACCATCCAGAAATTTGACTTGGACAATGCCAATAGTCTATATAGTATCGATGTGCGTCTGTTCAATGATATGACGAATATCAAAAATGTATACATCATACATAACAATGATAGAGAGGAGATTTTAGAACTCGAAGCAGCAACCATAAATGAACAATAATTACTTTGTAAATATCATTCGATTTGTACTGCTGATATTGGTGCAGGTACTGGTTTTCAACCGGCTGAACTTTTTTGGCTTTATCAATCCGATGGTGTACATCTTGTTTTTATATTGGTTTCCCGTAAAGGAAAATAGGGCCGCCTTTATTGGGCTTAGTTTTCTCTTGGGGCTGTTTATAGACCTTTTTTCCGATACCATGGCCATTCATGCCGCTTCAACCGTTACAATAGCCTACATACGCCCGGCGATTATGCGGTTTGTTTTTGGGGTCAATATTGAATTTCAAAGTTTTCGCCTTTCTAATAGTACTAGGGCACAACAATTTACATTTTTGGCGTTATTAATAATAGTACATCATGCAGTGTTCTTTACATTGGAAATTTTCAGCTTTGCAAACATACTGTTGATATTGAAAAAAGTAGTCGCTATCGGGGCAGCATCCATTGTCTTATGCCTTTTGTTCAATTCTCTTTTTAGCGCCAAAAAAGAATGAAAAAAATATTACTTTCCTCTATTATCGTGATCATCGGGATTACCTTTCTCGGTAGGCTCAGCTATCTGCAAATTTTTAGCTTTTCACCAGATCAAGTCTTAGAAGATCCTGCGATAAAAGCGATCTACGATTACCCGGAACGGGGTTATATCTATGACCGAAACGGAAAGTTGTTGGTTGGCAATGATCCCGCCTATGATGTAATGGTGATTCCCAGGGAAGTTCGGGCGTTGGACACCTTGGAATTCTGTACCCTTTTGGGTGTTCCCAAAGACAAGTTTATCAAAGAATTGAAAAAAGCGCGGATATACTCCCCAAGACTTCCGTCGGTTTTAGTACCGCAACTTTCCAAGCAAGACTATGCCAGATTGCAGGAAAAAATGCGCCACTACAAGGGGTTTTATATACAAAAGCGATCCTTACGCTATTATGATACCAACAGCGCCGCAAATGTGCTTGGTTATATTAGCGAGGTAAACGAACGCGATTTGGCCCGAAACCCGTATTTCAAACAGGGAGAACTCACCGGCCGAATCGGTATTGAAAAAGTATACGAAGAAATTTTAAGAGGCCGAAAAGGCGTACAGTATATCCAAAAAGATCGTTTTAATCGAGACATTGGCCCTTATAAAGATGGGCAGTTAGACACGCTCCCCGAACAGGGAAAGGAGATTCACATTACCATTGATAAAGTTCTACAGGAATATGGGGAACGTCTCATGCATGGGAAACACGGTGGTATTGTAGCCATTGAACCGGCTACCGGTGAAATACTATCGATGATTTCCGGGCCTACCTACGACCCTGCACTACTGGTAGGCAGGGAACGTTCTCGCAATTACAGCAAACTACACTACGATTCCATTTCGTTGCCGTTGTTCGATCGGTCCATTTCATTCGAAAAAGCTCCCGGATCCCCCTTTAAAACGCTCAATGCATTGGTCGCCTTACAAGAAGGTGCGATTACGCCCAGCACCAGTGTGGGTTGCTCTGGTGGTTTTTACATCGGAAGAAATAAAAAGGGTTGTCACTGTGGCGGTGGAAGCCGTAATCTGAACAGTGGTATCTACAATTCGTGCAATGCGTATTTCGTAGGGGTATATCGAAAAATTTTCGATGTGTTCCCGAGCATGGGTGAAGGGATGGATGCTTGGGAAAAACATATGGAGAGTTTTGGGCTCGGCAATTATCTAGGATCGGACCTGCACACAGGAAGACGTGGTCGAATTCCCAACAGGGCCATGTATGATAAATGGTATGGCGCCAACCGGTGGTCGGCTTCCACGACCTATTCGAACGCCATAGGACAAGGGGAAGTTGCCGTCACTCCCCTGCAATTGGCAAACATGACCGCTGCAATTGCCAACCGTGGTCATTTCTTTACCCCACATGTGCTTAAAAAAGTGGAAGGCAAGGATATTCAAGATCCAAAGTTTACCGAGGCCAGACATACCACAATTGACAAAAAACACTTTGAACCGGTCATACAAGGTATGGCCGATGTATACAACCATGGTACCGCAAGGTGGGTGCAAGTACCCGACATAGCCATTGCGGGAAAAACCGGAACGGTCGAAAATTTCACCAAAATAGACGGGGTAAAAACCCAGTTAACGGACAACTCTGTATTTGTTGCTTTTGCGCCAGTCGATAATCCCAAAATTGCCATTGCCGTGTATATCGAAAATGGATATTACGGGTCTCGTTATGCAGGTCATATTGCCTCCTTAATGATTGAAAAATATATCAAAGGAAAGATTACCCGGAAGGATCTAGAACAACGAATGCTCGAAAAAACATTAGAACACGAGTACGCAAAGCCCTACAGCGGGGAGGAATTTAAAATCAACTCGCGTGTCTGGTAAAAGTGTCCTCAAGCGAATTGATTGGCTTACTGTTTTATTTTACCTGATGCTGGTGCTAATAGGTTGGTTGAATATCTATTCCAGCACCTTTACAGAAGCGGAACCCTCTATTTTTAATTTTTCGACCTTACATGGCAAACAGTTTTTTTTCATCGGTGCCAGTGTCGTCGCCATTATAGTAATATTAGCCTTGGAAGCGAGCTTTTTTGAACGGTTTTCAAGTGTTTTCTACGCGATTTCCATACTACTGTTGTTGGGACTTTTTGCGTTCGGGAAAACGATTGCAGGCGCTACTTCTTGGTACAATCTCGGCTTTTTCAACCTACAACCCTCAGAGTTGGCCAAAGTCACCACCGCACTTGCTTTGGCAAAGTATTTGAGTGATATACAAACCGATATCAAACGAAGAAAAGACCAGCTCTATTCTTTCTTGATTATTCTAATCCCTGCCATTTTAATTGTCCCACAACCCGACCCGGGAAGTGCCCTGGTCTTTTTTTCACTTGCTTTTGTGATATTTAGAGAGGGTCTTCCCCTCTACTATTTGGGAATTGCGTTTTTAGCCGTATTGGTTTTTGTAACGACCCTTATGTTTGGAACCATATGGGTAAGCATCGTCATTGCCCTATTGATCGTGCTCTTCTTTCTGTTAAAGAAAAAACGTTTTAAAATACCCGTACTGCCGTTGATCGGCTTTGCGGTGGTTGCCATTTTATTTTCCCTATCGGTCAATTTTGTGTTTAACAATGTTTTCGAACAACGACACCGCGATCGGTTTAGCCTTTGGCTGCGTTTGGAAAAAGATCCGGCCAAACTGGAACAAATTCGAAAAACAATTGGGTACAATACCTATCAATCGGAAAAAGCGATTGAATCCGGAGGTTTTTTCGGCAAAGGTTTCCTAGAAGGTACCCGTACCAAAGGCGATTTTGTACCGGAACAGCATACCGATTACATTTTCAGTACCGTTGGTGAAGAATGGGGATTTGTGGGGACCGCCACCGTAGTAATACTCTTTACCCTCATGTTATTGCGGCTGGTATACCTTGCCGAACGACAAAAGAATAGCTTTAGCCGTATGTATGGTTATGGGGTTATTTCCATCCTATTGATTCACTATTTTATCAATATCGGCATGGTGATCGGGGTACTTCCTACCATCGGAATTCCCCTGCCCTTTTTTAGCTATGGTGGCTCGGGACTTCTCTTTTTCACCGCACTTCTTTTTGTGTTCTTGAAGTTGGACACAAATCGGTTAAAAGAAGGCATCTAAAATTGGGGCATAGTCATACAAAGGTTTCACCCTAGAATTTCCATTCACTTGTTTTGATTTCGCTTTCAAGGGTTGCTTCCAGTGTATTCGGTAATTCTTGGAAGAAATCGATACCGGTGCGTCTTTCAATCTCATCGATGGGCACGACAAACTGTTTCAGCGATTTGTTGCTCTCCTCCCCTTTCATTAAAAACCCGAGCATTTTCATGCTCTTTGGGGTCCCCGCTGCAATTATCTTATAATAATGGTTCGGTACGGCCACATCTTCACTTCCGATTTCATCAAGATCATTGGTGAGTACGCCCCCGGTAACCACGAACAAGGCTCCTTCCTTTTTGGCCCATCGGCGCACCTGTTGTTCCAAACGGTTCCAAACGCCCGCGTTGAACTCCCGATCTTGCGGACTTATATTACTCGTGTAAAAGGTTTCATTGTACGCTTGCTCCGAAAACCGACGATCTCCTGCAGGACATAGGTGCCCCCGATCATAACCCGATCCTTTATAATTGCGCCAATCGGCCGATTTGCTCCGCACTTTGGGATCTTCTATAAAATAGGGTCGTTTGCGATCATCATAGGTCAAATGCTCCTTCTTTAGCAAATAGGCGACCCATTCCGCTTGTTCATGCGGCTCGCTATAGGACAGCATAAAATGCTGGTGCTCGGTAATCGCTCCCGTAGTGGATGTCGGCATAAAATGCGATGGTATGCGCGTTGCAACTGTTGTATCGCCCTCACCCACGGAATAGGAATCGGGTGTATAAAAATTTTGAAAAGCCCAAATGGCCACAATAACAACGACCATCAATATGGAATAAATCGTCTTGTTACGCCGTCTTGATCTTGCTGGTACCATACCCCAAATGTAGGAAATTCGTTGGAGCTTAAAAGTGTATGTTTTGCCCGTTGATTTCGACGTATGGAATAAGGAATCTCGCCTGTGATTGACTACCTTGCAGGAAAAGAAAAATTGTTTGAAGCTATGATTACTTGGAAACATATTATCAGTTTTAGTGTAAACGGAAATCCGACTCCCGACCGTAGAGTAGTGAAAACCGACTCGGAATGGCGTGAGCTACTAACACCTGAAGAATTTAGGGTCACCCGAAAAAAGGGAACGGAGGCACCGCATACCGGTGCGCTCTGTGGTATTCATGAAGCAGGGAAATACAACTGCATCTGTTGTGATACCCCCTTGTTCGATTCCACTATTAAGTTTGAATCGGGAACAGGTTGGCCAAGCTTTACCCAACCCATCAAGGAAAATGCCATCCAATACATCAAGGATGTGAGTTTTGGCATGGTCAGGGTAGAGGTACTTTGCAATACCTGTGACGCCCATTTGGGCCATGTGTTCCCCGATGGACCGGAACCTAGCGGATTGCGTTATTGTATTAATTCTGCGGCCATGAAACTGCAAACAGAAAAAGAAACAAATGAGCAATAAAAATTGGGAAGTAGCCACTGTCGGTGGAGGTTGTTTTTGGTGTACCGAAGCCGTTTTTCAAGAAATAAAAGGGGTAGAGAAAGTGGTTTCCGGTTATACGGGCGGAACCGCTCCTGGTAAACCGACCTATCGGGAAGTCTGTTCCGGACTAACCGGACATGCCGAGGTGGTACAAATTACTTTTGACCCCTCTATTATTTCATATCATGATATTTTGGTAATATTCATGACCACGCATGACCCCACTACTTTGAATCGCCAGGGGGCCGATGTGGGAACACAGTATCGGTCGGTCATCTATTACCATGACGAAGCACAAAAAGAAGTAGCTGAAGGAACCATGAACGAGGTAGCTCCCTATTTTGACGGGGCCATAGTAACCGAGATTAGCCCCTTGGGCATTGTTTATGAAGCCGAAGACTACCATCAAGACTACTATAAGAACAACAGCTCTCAAGGCTACTGTAGTGCAGTCATAAGCCCGAAGCTTTCTAAGTTGCGCAAACTGCATGCCGATAAGTTGAAATGAAACGGCATATTGCCAGGTTTTAAAATAAAAAACCCTTGATGGTACCATCAAGGGTTTTCTTATATGTCGGCGAAGGGTTATCCTTTAACACTTGCCAATTTTCCTCTTTTAATATTGTTCATTTTTAAGTCTTGCAATACATTGATCGCCTCCTCTACATACACATCTTTGGCCAAATTCTTATGCCACCGATCTCTTTTTTCGCGTAACACGGAGTCTTTTGTAAACAACTCTTCTTCATATTTCAAAGAACGGAACGACAACCGATTGTCATACTCCGAAAGCTTTTTGAAATAGTCGAGCTTGGCTTTGTCCTTTGCCTCCTCAGCCTTATAATCGGCATAATTCAGGGATATCTTCATTTCATCTTGCTCGGACTTCAACCACTTGGCGTTCTCTTCGATCAACTTGATCTGCGGGTTTTGGGCAATTCTCTTTTTGCTGTTCGCCACTGTTTGCTCATAGTCAATATATCCTTCCCAAAGGTCGTAATCGGCCGGGGTAATTTTATCCCACTTCAAAGGGTTCGCCTGATCACGTTCCCCTAAATCGATGTACGAGTACTTGTCCGGGACCACCACATCACTTTTAACGCCTTCTAACTGCGTAGAACCACCATTGATACGATAGAATTTTTGGGTGGTTAACTTTATTGCACCCAAATCGCCATGTTCGTTGCTTCGAACGATATTGTCCAATGGAAGTACGTTTTGAACGGTTCCTTTACCGAACGTCTGCTTGCTTCCAATGACCACTGCTCTTTTGTAGTCCTGCATCGCCGCTGCCAAAATCTCGGAAGCCGAGGCCGATAATTCGTTGACCAAAATAACCAACGGGCCATCCCATTGAATACGTTCATCTTTGTCTTCATATACTTCTTTTACCTGCCCTGAGGATTGCACCTGCACAACGGGGCCATCTTTAATAAAGAGCCCTGCCATTTCAACAACCGTTTTCAAAGACCCGCCACCATTATCTCGAAGGTCTAGGATAAGGCCTTCCGCGCCTTCCTGTTTTAAACGCTCTACTTCCTTGGCGACATCGGTAGCAGCATTTCGCTCGCTATAATCGTCAAAATCAACATAGAACTTCGGCAGGTTGATCAAGCCAAATTTTGCATTCTCCTTGATGATATTTGCCGATTTGGCAAAAGATTCTTCCAATTCAACGACATCACGGGTAAGGGAAATAACTTCCATGGAGCCATCCACTTTTCGAACGGTAAGATCCACCACCGTACCTTGGGGACCTTTGATCAGTTTAATAGCATCGTCTAACCGCATTCCAACAATATTGATCGGTGCTTCGCCTGCTTGTCCTACCTTTAAAATTTGATCCCCTACTTCCAAACGCTGATCGCGCCATACCGGACCACCCGAAATCACCTCCACCACTTTTGCACCTTCTGGCTTTTTCTGCAAGCGCGCTCCGATACCTTCAAACTTACCCGACATGTTCATATCGAACTTCTCTTTGTCATCCGGGGCAAAATAAAAAGTATGGGGGTCGAACTCATCTACAATCGTGTTGATATATTGTACGAACCAATCTTTTCGTTCCAAATCATCCACGAAATCAAAAAATTCATCCAGGGTCTTTTGCGTTGATTCTCTGGAAGCCACTTCCGCCTCGGCAGGCGTCAAAGGTTTTTCAGCATCCTTATCTCCTTTTTCCCAAAGATCTTTCATCTTTTCGCCAATGGTAATCTTAGAATCGTAGGTACCTAAGGTGGCGTATTTCAGTTGTTTTCTCCAGCGTTCTTTCAAATCTTTTTCCGAGGCCGCAAAGGTTAAATCCTCATATTCGATATTGATCGTTTCTTTTTGAGCATAGTCAAAAGGCTGTGCCAATACTTCTTTATAAACGGCTTTGGCACCTGTCATACGTTCCATCAAACGGTCGTATACCACGTTAAAAAAGGTAATTTCCGTATTCTTGATCTGGTCGTCTATCTGAAACTTATATTGCTCAAAATCCTCAATATCCGATTCCAGGAAGTAGCGTTTTGTAGGATCTAGGACCGAAATGAAATCTTCGAAGACACTTACCGAAAAATCGTCATCTATGTCTTTCGGTTCATAATGCCCCTTCTCTAAAACATAGGTTATTAAATCTAACAACAATTTATCCTTGTCGTCATTTTCGAAATTCTCTGCTGATTGATTGGTAAAGCTGCATGAAGCGACCGCTATGAGCATTACAAATAGAGCGTAGGCCAAGTTCCTTTTCATTGATCAATTTTTTAAGCTTGCAACCCATAAACAAGGACCACAGCATTTATAAAATACTTCTAATTCCCTAAGATACTGAAAAAACCGTGCCACGCCCGCAGGCAATGACCAAATATTTTGTTAAACAGCATCATGGACATATCCTTTTTAAAAACGTATTTTTGCGCAGTAAATTATACGGTATGGCAAAACCTTTGATTTTGGTTACCAATGATGATGGAATTACGGCCCCCGGGCTACGTTCCCTAGTGCGTTTCATGAGCGAAATTGGCGAGGTCATCGTGGTGGCCCCGGACAGTCCGCAATCCGGAATGGGACATGCCATTACCATCGACAATACGTTGTACTCAAAACGCATACATCTGAATGAAACGGACGGGGCCATTGAGGAGTACAGTTGTAGCGGAACGCCCGCAGACTGTGTTAAACTGGGGCTTCAGGAGCTATTGAAACGCAAGCCCGATATTTGTGTTAGCGGCATCAACCACGGTTCAAACGCCTCGATCAATGTCATCTACTCAGGTACCATGAGCGCTGCTATTGAAGCGGGCATCGAAGGGGTACCCGCTATCGGTTTCTCCTTATGCGACTATGGCTGGAAAGCCGATTTTGAGCCGGCTAAAAAATTTATCCAAACTATCGTAAAAAAAGCGATTCAAAACGGAATACCAGAGGGGGTAGTACTTAATGTGAACATTCCCAAACTTCCTGAGGAAGCCATCAAAGGAATCAGAGTGTGCCGACAGGCGCGGGCAAACTGGAAAGAAAAATTCGACAAACGCACCAGCCCGATGGGCAAAGACTATTACTGGCTCACAGGGGAATTTGAACTTTTGGACAAAGGTGAAGATACCGACATATGTGCTTTGGCCGACGGTTATATTTCGGTAGTTCCCACACAGTTCGACCTTACCGCCCATCATACCATACAACAAATCAACACCTGGAGTTTAAATGAATAAAAAGGAAATCATCATCGGTTTTATCGTTGGTCTTATTGCCAACACCTTGGGAACACTGTTGTACATTTTGTTATTTTCCGAGTTTAGTATCAAAGAAACCTATGAGGCAGCCGTACAACAAGGCCATGTTGGCAGCCTTTTGGCCCTAGGTGCCATTCTTAATCTTGCCGCTTTTTTTGGCTTTTTGAAAATTAAAAGAGACCAACGGGCAAGAGGCGTTTTAATGGCCACTTTGGTAACCGCCCTGCTTATTCTATATTATAAGATATTTTAAGCTTTGGCCCCGATTCGAGACGTTATGCGTCTGCCATCGTAAGAAGAGATCGTAACGATGGTGTGAAATTACGGCTGACATTTGATACTTTAAAGTACGTATGAAGTATTACATCATCGCAGGAGAAGCATCTGGAGACCTTCACGGATCCAACTTGATCAGGGAACTCAAAGTCCAAGATACCGATGCCGTTATACGCTGTTGGGGAGGCGACCTTATGCAGGCGGCAGGGGGTGATTTGGCCAAACACTACAAAGAAATGGCCTTTATGGGGTTTCTGGAAGTGCTTTTAAATCTGGGGGCCATTTTTCGAAATATCAAGTTTTGTAAAAACGATATCCACGCATTCAACCCCGATGTACTCATTTTTATAGACTATTCCGGTTTTAACCTTCGTATTGCCAAATGGGCCAAAGAAGTCGGGTATCGCACCAATTATTATATTTCGCCGCAGATATGGGCCTCGCGAGAAAATCGCATTGAAAAAATAAAAAGGGATATTGACAGCATGTACGTGATATTGCCCTTTGAAAAAGACTTTTACGAGACAAAACATCACTTTCCAGTACAATTTGTGGGGCATCCCTTGGTGGATGCGCTAGCCGCCAAACAACCCGCGGTCAACCAAACCTTTCGTAAGGAAAATAATCTGGATAGCGAAAAACCGCTGGTCGCTTTGCTGCCCGGCAGTCGAAAGCAGGAAGTGAAAAAAATGCTCGATCTTATGTTATCGGTCATACATGACTTCCCCGAATATGAGTTTGTCATTGCCGGGGCACCTAGTCTTGACCGGGATTTTTATACTCCCTTTCTAGACAATCCGAATGTTGGCTTTGTGCTGAACAAGACCTACGAACTTTTGGGCCTATCACATGCGGCCCTGGTAACAAGCGGCACCGCCACTTTGGAAACGGCGCTCTTTAAAGTACCCCAAGTGGTTTGCTATAGGGCCAACTGGGTATCCTATCAAATTGCGAAGCGGATCATCACCCTAAAATATATTTCTTTGGTCAACTTGATAATGGACAAAGAAGTCGTAAAGGAGCTTATTCAAAATGCGCTAAACACCCAAAACCTACAATTGGAGCTCGCTAAAATTTTGGAAGGGCCCGCACGTTTGGAGCAAACTGCCGCCTATGATCGGTTGGCGAAAAAACTCGGAGGACCAGGTGCAAGCGAGAAAGTTGCCAAGGCAATTGTAACGCGTTTACGCCTTGCTTTGGAAGAAGTTAAACATCCCGAATAATCGGTTTCCGAATTTTTTTTCTAATTTTGATAGCCAAAGTACTTCACCCAATCGTGATTATATCGCTGGCATGCGCAAACTACCCCTGTTTTTATTACTATGTTTTTTGACAGGCTGCGGTACGGTCAAAAAAAAGACGACCTATAGTAAAACAAGAAAGGTTTCGGTCAGTGGTTCTCCGGAAAAAAAAGTGACTTCCAACAACGATCGTGGCACCGTTAACAAGCGGACTCCAAGAACGAGCCAAGCGGATAACATTATCAATACCGCACTCCAATTCTCGGGCACCCGTTATAAGTTCGGAGGTACTACGAAAAAAGGAATGGATTGCTCTGGTTTGTTATACGTCGCTTTTGGAGAAAATGATATTCAGCTGCCTCGAACCTCATATCATATGGCGGAGGAAGGGCGACGGGTGAAAATTAAAAACGTGGTCAAGGGAGACCTCTTGTTCTTCAGAACGAGCCGTAGGGCCAAGCGCATTAATCATGTGGGAATGGTCGTCGCCATCGAAAACGATGAGATCAAATTTATTCACTCATCTTCTTCTCGTGGGGTGATTGTGTCCTCACTTCGTGAAGGATATTGGAACAAGGCATTTGTGAAAGCTACAAGAGTCCTATAATATGCAACTCTTACGGTTCATCCCCATTCAACTGACAATTTTTTTGATTTTGGGGATCTTGGTAGGAAACCAAGTTTCGCTCCCGGCCTATTTACCTTTGGGACTCACGCTTATTGCTTTGGGCCTCTTGGCCTTGGTGTTCTTACGAAAAAAACGCCCCCACGCACTCACATTTGGTACCATGGTCGGCCTGACCGCTTTTAGCATCGGTATTTTGGCAATTTCACTATCAAATGGGACTATCGCTGTAGATCATTATGCTACCCATGATTTGAAAACTGTTAAGGAATGGCGCCTCAAAGTAACCGATGTACTCAAACCCAATCGTTTTTCCACGCCATACATTGTTCAAGTAGCGTCCATAGATCAAAAAAACGCTTCAGGTAAGTTGTTATTAAGCCTGTCAAAAGATTCTCTAAAAAATGAATTGGAAGTCGATAATGAAGTTGTCCTTTTTTCAACTGCCACTAAAATTAGCGCCCCCTTAAATCCGCATCAGTTCAACTACAAGGCCTATATGGCTCAAATGGGTATCACTCACCAAATAAGGACCTCCAAAGGTGCTTATTTAGTGCTGAAAGGGGCAGCTTCGGCAAACGGCCGGGCGGCCCGTTTGCGCAATCTTATTAAACAGAAATTGCAGGACGCCGGCTTCCGGTCTCGGGAACTAAGCATTGTACAAGCACTCTTATTGGGAGAGCGAAACGACCTTTCAGAAGCCACCTATAACGACTACAAAAACGCCGGAGCCGTACATATTTTGGCGGTATCGGGATTGCATATCGGTATTCTTTTGTTGCTACTACAATGGCTATTGCGTCCGCTTGAAAGATTGCCGAAAGGGAAAACCTTTAAATTATTGGCAACGGTATTATTGCTATGGGCATTTGCCTTTTTAGCAGGGATGTCGGCATCGGTGGTCCGGGCCGTAAGCATGTTCAGTTTTGTCGCCTATGCCCTTTACTTGAACCGGCCTAGCAACACCTTCAATATCTTGGCATTGAGTATGTTTTTTATCTTATTGGCATTCGATGCCCGTTTGCTGTTTCAAGTTGGTTTCCAAATGAGCTATGCCGCTGTTTTTGCCATTGTATGGGTGTATCCTTTATTGCAAAAATTTTGGTCTCCTAAAAATTTCTTGGTTAAAAAGGGTTGGCAATTGCTCGCGGTAAGTATTGCCGCACAAATTGGGGTGCTGCCCATCAGCCTTTTCTACTTTCATCAGTTTCCGGGGCTCTTCTTTGTTTCGAACCTGCTGATCGTGCCCTTCTTAGGAATTATTCTTGGCATGGGCATACTGGTCATATTGTTGGCATTGTTCGACTTTCTACCCGCTTTCCTAGCGAAAACCTATGCTTTTTTGATCGATACTATGAATGATATCATTTCCTGGATCGCTCATCAAGAGGCCTTCATTTTTCAAAACATTTCCTTTGATTTTGTCCAGGTTCTTCTTTCTTATCTCCTGATCATCGCATTCCTGGCGACCGTTTCCAAAGGCAACTTTAAACGCGTCACCAGCGTACTACTGCTCCTGATTGCTTTTCAGGCATGGACCCTTTATGTAGAGCATAACACGGCGCAAGAAGAGCGTTTGTTGCTCATGCATAGAACCGCCAATACCGTATTTTTACAACAATCGGGCGCCACACTGCATCATCTAACGAACGATCGCACCCAATTGGGCACCCTCACCAAAGACTACGCCATTTCAGAACGCACTTCTGAAAACACGTATGGCCCAGTTCCAAATAGCTTCTCTTGGAATGGGAAACACATTGTTTTGATAGATAGCAGCGGAGTATATTCCAAAACCGCGCAAAACATAGATTACCTCATCCTGATACAATCTCCTAAAATACATCTAGAACGAACCATTGACCATTTGAATCCTACAATGGTGATTGCCGATGGGAGTAATTACAAGCGCGCTGTTGCCAGATGGCAAGCTACCTGTAAAAAAGAAAAACTCCCTTTTCACTATACCGGTGAACAGGGAGCTTATTATTTTGAAAGAGATGATGATTAATGTACTTTCCCCATTAGCCTTTTTATTAAGGGGGAAGCAACCAGCACGATCAACCCCGCGCCCAATGCATATTTAGCGATTAAATCAAAGCCTCCAGTATAGACCTCTAAAGTATCAAAACCGCCCACATTTTTATCTGTACTTTCTATAGCCAATTGCTTGCCTATAAAGCCAACTATTTGAAAGGCAAATGCAGATGAAAGGAACCAAACCCCCATCATAAAAGCGATTATGCGTAGAGGTGAAAGGTCGGTAATTTTCGAAAGTCCTACCGGTGA
Organism: uncultured Flavobacteriaceae bacterium; assembly: GCA_947500385.1. Classification (GTDB taxonomy): domain Bacteria; phylum Bacteroidota; class Bacteroidia; order Flavobacteriales; family Flavobacteriaceae; genus Pelagihabitans. Next base: position 63,152 of record CANMSA010000023.1, read on the forward strand.
CATGAACAACTCCCCAACAGAAAGTAAAAAATACATCAGCAAAAGGTATGCAAAAGGGACCAAACCATTTTCATTGGCACTAGCACCGCTTATCGCCAATACATAGAAGCTAATTCCTGCGAATACCAATCCGAGACCAAATTTATACGGTGTTCTAGGATTCCATTTTCGTTTACTCAGCCAAGTCCACATCAAAGAAATGGGAATAGCCAATATTATGATGAACATGGAGTTCAATGAATTGGTCTGGGCTGCGGTCATGATACCGTCCAAGTCAATATTTCTCGCGGCAAACAAGGTGATAACACTCCCCGAGAGTTCGTGAAAACCCCAGAAAATGGTCATGAAGAACGTAATTAAAACCGCCACAATGAGTTTCTTACGTTCGTCTAAGGTGGCTTTGTACATGATATACGCCAAATAGGCAACCACTGCCAATCCAATCAATTTAAAAATAACATTAACAATATTTTGATCTTCAAAAAAAGTGCCTTCAGCCCCAAGTGATTTATAGGATGATAACAAATAAGCGATAACAGGGGCAGAAAGTACCGCTAGTAAAGGGACCAATATACCTTGTTTTATACCCATCACCTTTTTATCAAGTACTTCATCATTTGGAGGTAATCCCCTATCTCCGAAGACATTCTTTTTGATTCCGCTCCAAAAGAAAATCAATCCTGTCAACATCCCGATTCCTGCCAAACCAAATCCGTAGTGCCAGCCATACTCGGCTGCCAGCCAACCACAAAGTAGCGGAGCAACCCAGCCACCGATATTAATTCCCATATAAAAAATTGTAAAACCCGAGTCTTTTTTGGGGTCTCCTTTTGGGTAGAGCGTTCCGACAAAAGTTGAGATGTTCGGTTTAAAGAACCCGTTCCCTACAATGATAAAGGAAAGGGCCAAAAAGAAGGCGATATCATTTTCAACTGCCAATACGAAATGCCCTATCGACATTAAAATACCTCCCAAAAAAATAGAATTTCGCATGCCCAGAATCTGATCCGACACCTTGCCGCCGATTACTGTGGAGGCATAGACCAACGAACCATAGGAGGCATACACTGCTGCCGTGGCAAAATCTCGTTCTGCCAATGCCTCGAATATAACATCGATCATGTACAGCGTTAGCAAGGCTCGCATACCATAAAAGCTAAAGCGCTCCCATAGTTCGGCAAAAAAGAGATAAAAGAGCCCTACAGGGTGCCCCAACATTTGTTTCTGTTCGTTCTGATCGGTTGCTGCTGTCATAGTATTGGGTTATAGATTTTCTTTAATAAATTTTGTCATTTTATTGTATAGCTGGATTCGGGTGTTACCCCCGAAGATACTGTGATTCTTATCGGGGTAGATGGCCCAATCGAATTGCTTATTCGCCTGCACCAACGCCTCGATCATACGCATGCTATTTTGTACATGCACATTGTCGTCACCAGATCCATGAATCAATAAATACTTCCCTTTTAAAAGTTCAGGGTAGTTGAAGGGAGAGTTATCGTCGTACCCACTGGCGTTCTCTTGTGGGGTTTGCATATAACGCTCTGTATAGATCGTATCGTAAAAACGCCAGCTGGTCACCGGAGCCACTGCAATGGCCATTTCGAACGTATCATTCCCCTTTAATATACAGTTCGTCGCCATAAAACCCCCATAACTCCATCCCCAAATGCCCGTTCTATTGGCATCGATATAGGGGAGTTCGCTTAGTTTCTTGGCAGCAGCGATCTGATCTTCGACTTCGAACTTCCCCAGTTCTTTTTGTGTTACTTTCTTAAAATCACGTCCTTTTAGTCCCGTACCACGACCATCTACACATACCACCACATAACCTTCGGAGGCAAGCATCTGATACCAGTAATCATTGGCACCACCCCAACGGTTCGCAACACTTTGTGATCCGGGGCCGCTGTATTGGTACATGAACAAAGGATACTTTTTCGAGGCATCAAAGTCTTTCGGTTTGATCATATACATATTTAAATCGTTGCCATTGATCCTAAGGGTCGAAAAATCCTTGGCACTGGTCTCATATCCCTTGAGCTTGGTCAACAGTGCCCGGTTATTTTTTATTTCCTTGACCATTTTACCTGTCAAGGCAGTATGTAACGAATAACTATAGGGTTCATCTGCGTTTGAATAGGAATTGATAAAATAGGTAAAATCCGCACTGAAATCGGCCGAACTTACACCAGCTTTATCCACCAAGGCTTTTTTCTTTTTTCCGTTACTCTCGATACTATAAACGCCTCGGTTAATGGAACCGTTCTCCGTTGACTGGTAATACACCTTGTCCTCGTTTTGATCATACCCGTAATACGCGGTTACCTCCCAAGGGCCTTTGGTGATTTGATTCATTAACGCACCGTCTTGTCCATGCAAATAAATGTGGTTATACCCATCTTTCTCGCTGGTCCAGATGAAACTATCGTCCGCTAAAAAAGTGAGATTGTCGGTCACATCTACATAGGCCGCATCTTTTTCTTCCAACAAAAGTGAAACGGAATTATCTTTCGCGCTTACAGCATGTAGTTGTAGGAGGTTTTGATGTCTATTAATCGTCTGCACACTCAAATAATCAGGACTATTCATCCATTTGATTCTTGGGATGTAATACGGATTTCCCAAAGCAACCTTTGCATGTTGTTTGCTTTTCACATCGTACATATGCAAGCTCACCTCGGCATTCTCCTCTCCTGCCTTGGGGTACTTGAACACATGCGGTTTTTGATACAGATCCGTACCATAAACATCCATAGAAAACTCGGGTACGTTGGTCTCATCAAATCTCAAAAAAGCAATTTTGGTTCCATCGGAGTTCCATTCAAAGGCCCTAACAAAGGCGAATTCTTCTTCATACACCCAATCGGTAACCCCGTTAATAATCTTATTTTTTTCGCCGTCCGTCGTTATTTGTTCGGTAGCCCCGGAAGCAACATTAAAAAGGTATAGGTTGTTTTCGGATACGAACGCCACCTGCTCACCATTGGGAGAAAGTAGGGGTTCTTGAATTTTGGTATCCGAGACTTTGGTCAGTTTTTTAGTCGAGATATCATAGATGTAGAAAATGCCCAAGGTGGAGCGGCGAAAAATAGGTTCTACTTGGGTCGCCAGCAATAATTTGGTTTCGTCGGCACTAAAATGATACGTACTAAAGTTATCGATTCCTTCCAAATCGGCAGAAGATACGATCGTACCCACTTTCTGTTGCGTCGCGTAGTCATATTGATCGATGGTTACACTTCCGTTCGACCGGTTGCGGGCAAGAATCGTATATTGTTTTCCGTTCTTGAGGGACTGCAGCGCATCTAACCTTTCGGTTATAAAGGCACCTTTGTAAATTTCTTCAACGGTAATCTTCTTTTCCTGTGCCAAAACGGATCCGATAAAACCGACCGCAAGCAACAATACCACTGCTATTTTTCTCATTAATTGTTGAAATTGTTTTAACCCGTCAAGTTTAGTGATAATTTTACGAATAATTAAACTTTCTGTGTAAAAACAAACAGCCGTACCAAGATTTACGATAACGGTTTTAATAGGGGTAATTAGTATCTTTGCCCTTCAAAACCAATTCTGCATGACCGGCCCAGTTGAAGGATTTTCTAAGTTGACCAAAACGGAAAAAATAGCATGGTTAGCCAATCACTATACCGCCCATCCCGACGAAACCAAGAAGCTACTGGAACGCTATTGGAATTCGGATATACAATTACAACAATTGCACGATGAGTTTATTGAAAACACGATCACCAATTACTACCTGCCTTTGGGGATCGCCCCCAATTTTCTGATCAATGACCAGTTACATGCCATTCCCATGGCGATCGAAGAAAGTTCGGTAGTGGCCGCAGCGAGCAAGGCCGCAAAATTCTGGTTGGCAAGAGGAGGGTTTAAGGCCAAGGTCCTATCTACCGAAAAGATAGGGCAGGTTCATTTTATGTTTCATGGGGATCCTCAGAAGCTACAGGCGTTTTTTGATACCCTGCACCCTATTCTAATCAAAGATGCCGCCGCGATTACCAAGAATATGGAAAAACGTGGCGGAGGCATCACTAAAATCACCCTTCGGGATTGCACGGACGATTTGCCCAATTACTACCAATTGCATTGTTGTTTTGAAACCTTGGATGCCATGGGCGCCAATTTCATCAACTCGTGTCTGGAACAATTTGCCAGTACTTTAAAGCGGGAATCTCAACAGCATGCGCCATTTACTGAAACGGAGAAGGCCATAGAGGTGGTTATGAGCATTCTTTCGAACTATGTACCCAATTGCCTGGTAAGGGCCGAAGTGAGTTGCCCTGTGGATCAGCTAAGCTTGAGTAAAACAGTTGCCCCACAGGTATTTGCCGAAAAAATGATACGAGCCGTGCAGATAGCCAACGTATCGCCTTACAGGGCCGTAACCCACAACAAAGGCATTATGAACGGTATCGATGCCGTCGTGCTTGCCACAGGGAACGACTTTAGGGCCGTGGAGGCGGGTGTACATGCATATGCTTCCAAAGATGGTCAATACAGTAGCCTTACCCACGCACAGATAGTGGACGGTATTTTCTCATTTTGGATTGAGATACCCTTGGCATTGGGTACTGTGGGAGGCCTAACCAAGCTGCATCCGCTGGTAAAGTTGGCCTTGGAAATTCTGGGCAAACCATCTGCCAAGGAGTTGATGCAGATCGTTGCGGTCGCTGGGCTGGCACAGAACTTTGCCGCAGTGAGTTCCTTGGTCACAACAGGAATTCAAGAAGGACATATGAAAATGCACCTGATGAATATCCTGAACCAATTGGGAGCAACCGGGGAACAAAAGAAAAAAATTATTGCCCATTTTAAGACCAATACCGTTACACACAGTGCTGTGGTGGCAGTTTTTGAACAGTTGAAAAACAACGAATGAAGCAGGAATTCTATAGCAATGGAAAACTGCTCCTTTCAGGAGAATACGCCATCTTGGATGGCGCACAAGGGTGGGCCATTCCCACCAAGTATGGGCAATACCTGCGTATCGTTTCGCAGGAAACTGAAATACTTTCGTGGATCAGTATCGATGAAAAGGGTGCGGTGTGGTTTGAGGGGACCTATAGCCTCGCATCGCTCGATTTGCTCTCGCACTCCGATACTACCATTGCTACGGCCTTGCAAACTGTTTTAAAAGCGGCGCAGCGTCTAAACCCTTCTTTCTTAACGGAAGCCGGTGGACTCTCGGTCGAAACCGGGCTAAGCTTCCCCAGAGATTGGGGTTTGGGTTCTTCTTCGACGCTTATCAATAATATCGCTCTCTGGAGCGAGGTAGATCCCTACCTGCTGCTAAAAGCAACTTTTGGCGGCAGCGGATACGACATCGCCTGCGCCCAACACCCAACTCCCATTCTCTTTCAACTTGAAAACGGCATACCCCGTGTTCAAGCCTTACCAGCGGAAATTCCGTTTAAAGAAGCCCTTTATTTTGTGTATCTCAACCAAAAACAGAACAGTCGGGAAGCGATTGCCGCCTATCGGCAGTTGACCTTCAATGCCGGCTTAATTGAACAGATTACCCAAATTACCCAGGAGATGGTTGCGGCTACCCGTATTGATCAATTTGAATTACTCATGCAACGGCATGAACACACCTTATCGCATGCCATGGGGATTGAGACCGTTCAATCAAAATTATTTTCCGATTATTCGGGTACCGTTAAAAGTTTGGGCGCTTGGGGCGGGGATTTTGTATTGGTGACCGGAACAGTCGATAGCCAAATGTACTTCAAAGAAAAAGGGTACGATGTGATCATACCCTTCTACCAAATGATTTTATAAAAGTGTTCCTAATAAAAGGTGCTACGCTTGTCCGCGATTTCAGAATTTTCCTTTAGGGCATCTACCACTGCCGTATTTACTTTGGATACATTGGCCGTTTTCAAGGTATTGGCATAGGTACTATAGTTATCCAATTTTACGGGCTCTTCTCTTTTAATAACCGTCACCTTAAATACTCCGGTATTTCCTTCTAAAAGACCCGACGTCTCATTGGCTTTCATTGCAAAGGCCGCACCAACAATTGCAGGTTCGGAACCGGCTCCCGGAATGGTAGGCGATTTAACGGTAACGGAAGACGCATTGGAGATAGAAATACTATTGTCTTTCGCAATATCATCCATTGATTTTCCTTTGTTTGCTCCAATAATTTGCGCGGCTTTGCGCTCTTTTCTGATTTTGGGAAGCACCGTTGCCGAAGCATCTTCAACACTCATGACTCCCTCATCGTACTTTGCAGTCAATTGCGCTACGGCATACCCAGTGGCAATATTGAACCGCTTAATTTCTCCTGGTTCCGTTTCCGGGTTAAAGGCCCACTGCACAATACTCCTTTGTGCTCCTAGGCCGGGAAGGTTTTCATCCATCGCCTTGATTTTGTTCACAGGACGTACGATATACTCTTTTTCCTTGGCAAAATCTGAAAAAGCGGTATTGGTTTCAATGGATTCCAATTCAAAACTGGTAGCCTCGGTGAACAGGGTATTAATGGTTTCCTCTGAAGGTTCTACCTCCCTGGCCAAGGTACCGATTTGGACAAGGTCTTGCTTGTCATCGACCTTCACAATGTGGAAACCAAAATCGGTCTCGACCAACCCGATGGTACCTACCGCATTCCCAAAAGCAAAATCGTTGAACTTAGGTGTCATAACGCCTTCTCTGAAATAACCAAGATCTCCTCCGTTCGGTGCAGAAGGACCATCTGAATTATCCCTGGCCAACTCTACAAAAACCGTTGCTTCTTTTTTAGCTTCTTTCAAAAGCTCTTTTGCTTTCTCTTCCGCCTCTTCCTTTGTTCGGGTAATTTCAGGGTTCGCGCGCTCGGCACCTTCATATGCAATCAGAATATGACTGGCCTTGACCGTACCATTGGGCCTTCTACCGGTCATTTTGGAAACTTTGTAATAATCCCCATCTCGATAAGGGCCATACAACTGCCCCACTTGCAAGGTCATCAAGGTATCCGCGAACAATGCTGGTAATTCTTTCTTTTCCTTATAGATAGTATCGAATTTAATATCAGAATTACGGTCTAGAAACACCGCTATATCCGCTGTATTCTTAAATCCTAAAATGGTATCATTGATCGCAGAGCCATCGATGGCCTCCTTGTCTTCGTTAAACGTATAACTGTCTTCCAACAACCCATTGATCTCATCTTCAATGGTCTTGATATCACCTTCAGAAGGTTTTTCTTCAAAAAAGACGAACTGAATATCCCTGGCTTCGTCTTGCTTGAAATCTTCCTTATGTTCGTTGATGTACGATGCAATTTCACTTTTAGTTACCGTAATACTACTATCCGGAATAGATGAAAAAGGCACTCGTACATATTTGAGATCCATCTTTTCATTGGCCAAACGATACTCCAGTTCCCCTTCTTTCAAGGTTGCGCCCACACCTGCTTTGATCAGGTTAAAATAGGTTTGCTCCTTTGCTTGTTGAATGATCGCCTTTTCGGTCTGCAACCAAAGGTCGTACCGCAGGGGCTCGTTATCCTTCCAGTTTGAAACTGCATTCCTGAAGATGTTTTCATCAAAAACACCGTCTGCGTTTTGAAATTCCGGACTCTGGGCATAGCCTGAAGTCTTTAAAAAGTTGATAATCTGGTCTTGCTCTATTGAAACGCCTAAATCCTCAAATTGCTGTTCCAAGATGCTTTTTCGCAACTGCTGGTCCCATACCTGGTTGACCACCTGCATGGTCGAGGTACCTGGAGGCGAACTGCGCTGTGCATTGTCTACCAAGGTGCGAAACTCGTCGATCGAAACTTCCTGCCCATTAATTTCGGCAACGGTAGAACCTGTTTTTCCGCCGCTAAAACCACTACTGGTAAAGACTCCGGATATAACGAACGCAAAAAGCGCCAACCCGATGATCAAAATCAAAACAGTGGTTCGCTTCCTAATATTCTCTAAAATGGCCATGATATGGTATGTTTAAAATCAGTTTGCAAAACTAGCATTTTCTTTTCAATTATTAAAGCGTTGGAAGGCAAGTTTTAGGCGGTCTCGCAGAAGGAATAGCGGGATTAAAAAAATGAAGGGGCCGATTACTCTTTTTCCAAGATTTCCATGGCCACCAAATCGATTTTAGTACTGGAAACCTCTAAAATAGTAAACTTGAAATTCTCCACTGTAATTTCGGAGTCTTGCTCGGGAATTTCCCCGGTTTCACTCACGATCAACCCGCCCAAGGTTTCGTATTCATCACTTTCCGGAAGTTCACACTTGTAGGTTTCGTTGAGGTAGTCTACTTCCAATCGGGCGGAAAGCCGGTACTTGTTCAGCCCCACTTCTTCCTCAATATGATCTGTACTATCGTGTTCGTCCTCAATTTCCCCAAAGAGTTCTTCAATGATATCCTCTACGGTCATAATCCCGGAAGTTCCCCCATATTCGTCCAAAACCACCGCCATACTTTTACGCTTTTTGGCCAGTATATTCAGAATATCCTGGATCAACATCGTCTCGGGCACAAACTCTACCGGTAGTAAGATACTTTTGATCGTCTTTGGTTTTTTAAAAAGCTCGTAGGAGTGCACATACCCAATAATATCATCTACGGTATCTTTGTAAATTAAAATTTTGGAATACCCCGTTTCCGAAAAGAGCTTGGTAAGGTTTTTAGGGGTTTCGTGCAGTTCAACCGCTGTTATCTCGGTTCTGGGCACCATTACCTCCCGTGCCTTGACCTCTGCGAACTCTAATGCATTTTGAAAAATCTGGATTTCCGAATCTACCTGATCTTCCTCTTCGACCGTTTCCATTTGTTCGGTTATATAATCCCCTAATTCAATCTTGCTAAAGGCCAATTGCACTTCATCTCCCTCGGTCTTAAAAAAGGCCTTTAGGATGACGTCGGAAACCTTGATCACAAAGTCGGAAATAACCGAGAACAGTATGTAGAATATATAGGCGGGAACCGCAAAAACCTTTAAAAGGGTGTTCGAGTAAATCTGAAAAAGCACCTTCGGCAAAAACTCGGCGGTCATCAAAATAATAAGCGTGGAGATAAGCGTCTGTGTTAAGAGGCTAAAATCGGTAAGCATGAGGGTTACAAAACCGTTCGCCGATGACAATTCTTGAAACCAATTCATCAGCAATTCCCCCATATACAACCCATATATAACAAGGGCAATATTGTTCCCGATAAGCATGGTCGCGATAAACTTGGATGGTTTTTTGGTCAAACGGGTGAGTACGGTTGCCAAAAAACCTTCTTGCTTTTTCTCAATCTCGATGTGGATCTTATTCGCAGAAATAAACGCGATTTCGAGCCCCGAAAAAAAGGCCGAAAACAACAGGGATAAAAGAATGATTACAACGGATGTTTCCAAAACTAGCGTTCGTTATCGCGTTGTCGCTGTTCGAACTTCTGACGGTAATTTCTTCTGAAAAGAAACATCCCGATCGAAACAATAGCAAAAAAAATGAACAAATAGGCATTGTTGCGGTCTACACTCCAATCGGTGAAAATACGATAGCATGCAAAGAAAGCCACCACCAAGTATACATATTCCGTATATTTTAAAAACTTAATCATTTCCTTTTTCTTTATCGTCTTTAATGGTCATAAGACCAAAGGTTTTATGGGCATTAAAAAAAGTCAAGTCTTTGTTAAAATCCATTCCTACCCCATCCATAATAGTACCGTCGTCCGGATTTTTAAAGGTAAATTTCTCTTGGGTAAAAATCCATTCGTTGCCTTGGTCGTAATACAATTGTGGGGTTTCGAGCTTTTTACCATCGTTGGTCAAAACAACTACATTGCCACGCAAATCTATTAAATTCGTAGCCGAATAAATAATACCATAATCAGCGACAATGGTATTTTTGTTTCCCTCCTCGTCAAAAAGATCTACCGTTAAGCCTTTGGGAAAGGTTCTGTAGGGAAACGCTAGATTGTCAAAATTATTACTTAGCGGGCTGGTCAACACCGCGAGCACTTTGGAGGAATCAATATCGTCCATTTCCATTACTTCCGGGGCCTCGGTATAGGTAAGTACAAAATCTTCCCCTATTCCTTGTGGAAATATCTTAGGTATCGCCTCACCCCCTACACGCTTATAACCGTCATTACAGCCTGAAAAAAAAAGCATTGCCATACTCAGTATGGCAATGCTTTTTGTTATATATGTTGTTTTACAGGGCATCCTATAAATTAGGAACCTTTACACTGCCACCTACCCAGCAGCTAAATGTAACCGTTTTACCGGCCATACCTTCGGTAAAAATCATTTCCTTATTCGGAGCCTTTGCCGAGTAGCTTGCAGCCGACTTATTAGCTCTTCCGCTCAAGGAGGGATCTACACGACCTGCTTTTCTAGCCATATCAGCAGCCTTCCAATAAATGGCACGCTTCTCAAAAGTGGTCTTACCACAACTATTCGCACTACTCGCATACAAACTGGCGATCAATAAATACGCTTTCCCATTTGAAGGGTTGGCATCAATTGCTTTTTGAGCGTACTTTCGCGCTGTAGATTTGCTACCTCTTCTATAAATGGTGGCTACCTTGTAAGCGATATTCGATTTCTTTTTAGCATCTGTCTCCAGCCCCAACGCCTTGTCAAAATCAGCCACGGCGCCTTTGGTATCTCCTGCTTTCTGCTTTAAGGTACCTCCGTATACATAGGCATCGGCCGATGGATCCAAAGCCAATTGCGCTTCAAACAATTTTTTAAACATCGGGTCGTCCGTACATTCTTTGGCGAACATTCTTCCCACAGCACGCTTTACCCATTTCACGTCGCCTTTTTTGGCATCGTAACTTTTCTGATATAGCGGAATCAGGTTATCGCAATCTGCCAACTTTCCTAATTTGGTATCGATACTGCCGGCAATTTTACCGTAGTTTTCCGAATAATTACTCCAAGATTTTAATTGCTTCTTCTCTTTGGATGTCAACGTACCTGCCTCTTCCTTGGGAAGTAATTTGGCGATACGATCTGTAAGTTTCGCATTCTCCTCTTCTATTTTTTCGTTCACATCATCGTATACATCAAACACCTCTTGCAGTTCTTTCTTGCCCGCGGCATTCAAATCTACCAAACTAGAGAAATAAAGATACAGGGCCTTCGGATTCGTAAAGTTTCCTCTATCCTTGGTAAAGGCATAACTCAACCCATCATAGATTTCGCTATCAGATATCATTTTGTTGTCATACTTCATCAACACCTTGTCGATTTCAACATCGGCCATTTTCATTTTCTTTGGAAAGTACTTCATACTATTGTCATACAATCCAAGAATATCGCTTATAAAGCCGTCTTTTTCGGCTCCACTGGATTTTTTGATTTTATCCTTCAGAATTCGTTCCCCATATACATAGGTCGCCCTGTTCAGATCCGGGCATTGGTCATAGACCATTTTCCACGGCGTATAGGCCGCGTCATAATTTTTAACTTTCGCATGTTCCACGAAAATTGAAAGGTTCGTGGTACATTCAGGATTTTGGGCCTGTGCATGACTTACTCCCATAATCCCTAAAAGCATAATCGCCGTGAAGTAAAGTTTCGTTTTCATCTGTTCGTGGTTTAAAGTGGTTAATGTACTAATTTTAATTTATTTTTCGCTTTCTGAACCAAAGATCGTTAAAAGAGAAGCCCACATTTATCTTCAAATAGCTCTCTTCTATGAGGTCGGCAGAAGTGGTTCCCCGCCGTCCCAGTTCAAAACCAAGGTTTAAATTGGACAGCTCCCTGCCGAGCGGTAGACCAACTCCAAAAGTTATGCCAAAATTATTTACCGCCGTATTATTCACAAGCATTCCGGTCTTATCATAACGAAGCCCGGCCCTGTAGGTAACCCTATTAAAATAGCCGTTAAAGGCATCAAAATCCGGAATATAAAATCCTCCAAAAGATACGGTACTTGCATCTTCATAGGCAATATTATCGACTCCAAGGAAATCATTGGAGAATGAACTAAGGCCCTGAAAACTGTACTCGGTTCCCAAAAACCACTTTTTATCCTCTCCGAAACCGACTCCAAGGGTTACCGTAGTAGGTATCTTTAACTCGGTATTGCGCAGGTTCACCGCGTCCAGATCAACATCAAGGGTCTCTATTGGGATCCCGTCCGCCACCGAATAAGAGCCGAGCCTACGGGTATTTTCAGAAGTCAAATTCCCTTGTGTATTTACCCTCGCGGAGGCAAACAACGTATACTTCTCCTTTATCTTGGGAGTGTAGTAAAGGGCATAATTAAAGTCGAGCCCATTCACCCGTGACTCCCGAATGTCTTGTGTTCCAAACTGCACATTTTCAACACTTTGCAAACGTTCATTTTCTAACTTTCCAAAATTAAAATTGGCGGTTACCCCCGCGCTAAAGTCCTTAAAGATCTCGTACCCTACCGATAAATACACCCTATTGATACCTCCTTCTCCTGAAAAATTATTGGTCACTGTAGCATTGTCACCATTGGTACTTTGGGAGGTGGCATTAAAACCAACCGAAGAAAAGGGGGCGAGCCCGAACCCAACTCCAAGTCCTTTCCCCAAACTAAAACCCAACGAAAGGTAATCTAAATTCGTAGAAGTGGTCGATTGTTCTTCCGTAAAGCTCTTTAACACAATTTGCCGGTTAGAAACGCCTGCAGCATAGGTAGTTAAACCTGTTTTGTTGTTCAAAGTGATTCCCAATTTACTGTAGGCGGCAGGGTTTTTTAAATTGATGTGAATACTATCCGCATAAACACCCAAAGAACCCATCATTTGATTCTCGACCGTACCGAAAGACCTGGAGTCACCGATACCAAAATACGAGTAGGGAGATACGGTGCCATTTTGTGCGTAAACACCTGCTGCTGTAAGACATAGTACAGCAATAATAAGATTTTTTACCATTTAATGCTTATTGTATTCCAGTATATAATTCAGCCCTAATAGGAGAAAATTGGAATCCGCAAATATGGTATTTTTTAATCGTTTTGACAAAAATTGAGCATCACCGCCTGTTAAAATAACTGTTAAATCTGTGAAACGGGAGCTATATTGCCATATAAAGCCCTCAATCTCATGGCACAAGCCATTTATAACACCACTTTGAATGCTGCTCGAAGAGGTGTTTCCAATAAAGTCGGGAATCTCTTCCGGACTTAATAAAGGCAAACGGGCGGTTTGTTCGTGCAGGGCCTTGTAACGCATGTTTAGGCCCGGGGAAATGGCACCCCCCAAATATTCCCCGTAATCGTTTACCATATCGTAGGTAATACAGGTCCCAGCATCGATCACCAGGGTATTGCCTTTGGGATTGTGATAAAAGGCCGCGGTCGCCAAGGCGATACGGTCCACACCCAAGGTTTGTGGGGAGGCGTACGAATTTTTAAAAGGAACGGCGCTGTGATGGCTCAGCCGATGCAGTTTGCAGTATACCGATAACAAGGCCACCACCTTGGTATCTAAATTATTGACACTTGAGAGGATCGCCCAAGCGATTTTCGGATATTGCTCGCAAATTTTCTTGACGGCCGCGACCATCTCGGAAAGCACACTTTCTCTTCTAAAAACCAGTTCCCCGCTATTGAAGACAGCATACTTTACATAGGTGTTTCCTGCATCAATGATCAGATTCATATTGCAAAGATTGTAAATTGGAAAACAACCCTCAATGCTTTTTTCACTTTTTTGTTTGGATATCGCAAATTTGAAATTATATTTGCACCCGCCTTCGGGCATCCTTATTGAAAATACACCGGTTTCTTTTCGAAGAAAATAATCTATAAAAGTACTGGTACCTTAGCTCAGTTGGTAGAGCAACGGACTGAAAATCCGTGTGTCCCTGGTTCGATTCCTGGAGGTACCACTTAAAACCCCTGCGCCAGCGGGGGTTTTTTAGTTATATTACCCAATGCATTTTCTTTATATTCTTCATAGCGATTCACTCAATAGAAATTACGTTGGGGAAACTCCCGACCCCGAACATAGGCTGCTACAGCACAAAAACCACTATTTCAAAAAGGGGTTTACCAAGGCCGCCGATGACTGGGAACTCATCCTGTCCAAGGAATGCCACACCAAAGCGGAGGCCGTATTCCTCGAAAAGTTCATCAAACGCATGAAGAGCAGAAAATTCATCGAAAAAGTATGCAAAGACCCAAAAATACTGGACGATATACTGGCTAAAAGGTAGTGTCCCCTGGTTCCCCCGAAGCGTCGGGGCTGGAGGTACCACTTAAAACCCCTGCTCTAGCGGGGGTTTTTTAGTTATATT
>CANMSA010000024.1 GCA_947500385.1 uncultured Flavobacteriaceae bacterium
GTCCTAAACGTTGAATTCGAAAGCCGCATTTGTAGTAGGAATAAGTAAGTTTAACAGCCTCATAGTTCAACGGATAGAATAGAAGTTTCCTAAACTTTAGATCCAGGTTCGATTCCTGGTGAGGCTACTTTTTAAGTGCACTGCACTTAAAAAACTGTAAATCATTGATTTGCAGTTTTTTTTTGATTCTTTCGTTTCCATTTACTTTCTGTAGATATTGGACAAATACGTACTCCATTCAGTGCTAAAACTGGGATTGCCTATTTAGATGTAGAATGTGTGCCTGTATGTGTTGTCGTAATCCCCACGCTATTCATGATGGCTATTTCGGATAGTATGATTCAGAGCTGTTCCAGTTTAAGGGAAATCGAAAGGTCCATAGGATTGTATTTGTAAGTAGTTCCTACATTGCTTAAAAAAGACTAATTGAAAAAAAAATCGACATTATAATAAAAACTTACAATGTAAAATTACAATTCTTACATATAAAGTTTAAAAACAAAATCAAAAATGTAGATAAACGACAAAACAATGCCTTTAATCGAAAATCGAAGGATTGTTAAAAAAAATACAAAAGGGTCGTGGTCTTTACTTACTAAAATTAATTTTTACTTCTATCTTTCCTATAAGATTCTTACTATTTGTAGGAAGAGATCTTATAGTTTAAGACCAAACAACTATAGTACATTCACCAAGTTTCCATGCAACTTGTGTGCTAAATGAACATTGCCATATTCAGGTAACATTTTTTTGTTGGATGGTATTAACGTTATAGAAAAACCAATTAACCAATCCATTTGATAATGCATTCTAGAAGGTGTTTGTTACCAGTTGTTTCTTGTTTTAAAAGTGTAATCTCGTTTAATCTCAAAGTCTTTTTGATTCCGTTGATGTTGGGATTGTTTTCGGTGGAAGCCCAACAATATACCAAAAAACAGGAGTTTTCGGTAATGAATCCAAACTCTTTTGAGATGACCCGCTTTGGGTTGACCCCAGTAAATCAATATACTGGAAAGGCGAGTGTAAGTTTCCCAATGTTCGAAATGCAATTGGATGGAAAGTCGGTGCCTTTTTCCTTATCTTATGATACAGGTGGCGTTCGAGTTTCGCAGGAAGCGACTTGGGCCGGACTCGGATGGAATCTTGGGGGAATCCCTGTGATTACGCATCAAATACACCAAAAGAGTGACATTGGAAACTTGTACAACGGCAGTTTTCGGGATGTAGGGTACTGTTTTGAACGCGTTTTACCACAAGGACCAGGACCCGAAGAGGATGACTATTTCTATTGGATAGAAAGCGGACAATATCAAGGTCCATACGGAGAACCAGATACACAACCGGATGTGTTTGTGGCCAATTTGTCGGGAGGTTTAGTAAAGTTCCAATTGACTCAAAGAGATATTACCGGTACCATTGAGGTGATTATTTTAAATGACAGCAATGCAAAAGTTGTTTTTTATGAGAGCAACAGAACGTTTGACGTAACCGATGAGGATGGCTATCGATACGAATTCAGACATATTGAATATAATACCTCGTGGTCCCAGCCAGGTGCATCGATCCTCGGTGATTTTGACCCAAATGACCTGAGGGGTTCCTACAGCAATAATACTTCTTACGGTTCTTTTAATGATGACTTAATTCCTTCCGCATGGTATGTTGATAAGATAGTTTCTCCTGATGGTGATGCCCTGGATTTTATCTATGATTATGAGCAAACGGGCAGTTTAAATGTCACGGTTAGCCATCCAATGTACAGTGCAACCACTAAAGTGACCGCTTGCGGAAGAGATCAAAACAATGGGAATGTTGCAAATGGATGGCAATTCGGTTCTCAGGAAGAGACCATGGCGACTCGAACTATTCAGGAGATAAAGATCCTTAGTGAGGTTGTACATAGTTCAACCGGTACCAAAGCGGTGTTTAGAACAACCCCACGGGAAGACTTGTTTGGTTGGGAAACAGGACCTGGTAAATATCTAGAAGGGTTCAATCCATACAATGCAATTCCAGTCGAAACGAGCCCAAAAAAATTATCTGAAATAGAGCTGTATTCTTCTTCCGGAAAAAGTATTAAGAAAGTAACTTTTCAACATTCATATTTCAATGCTTACAAACAGGATGATGAAGATGCCAAGAGCTATTTGCGCCTAAAACTGGATGGTTTTAGAATATATGACCAGCAGTATGCCTTTAAATATAAATGCGCTGACGCATTGCCTAAAAAACATTCCAAGAGTATTGATTTTTGGGGTTTTTATAATGGGTTCGATAATTTTAAGAGAACGCCTTCTGTCTTATATGACGATAGTGTTTGTTTGTTGGAAAACCCGGAAATATATAACCAGCAAGGCGAATTTGAAGGAGCCACAAAAGGCAGTAGGCTTACGGAAACGCTCATCGGTTCTTTACAAGAAATTCGCTATCCTACGGGTGGAACATCGCAATTTGAATATGGGCTCAATACGGTTACCTTTGATACAGGCAGTGCGGAACTTACTCCCGATGATTTTAATTATCCTTTCCTGTTACACCATACTATAGAGCCGGGATATCCCATTTCGGGTACTAGCGCCCCGCAATACAAAATATTGCCCGTGGGTGGTTTGCGGGTAGAGACGGTCACGAATCGTAACAGAACAAATAACCAATTGCTAAAAAAATCATATAACTATTCGGAAACCGTGCCTTCCGGGGATGAGGTTTCCTCCGGACGTTTAATGGACGTCTTGCGAAACTTCAGAAGTTTGGTCGA
Source organism: uncultured Flavobacteriaceae bacterium (assembly GCA_947500385.1). Taxonomy (GTDB): domain Bacteria; phylum Bacteroidota; class Bacteroidia; order Flavobacteriales; family Flavobacteriaceae; genus Pelagihabitans. The sequence continues at coordinate 2,759 of CANMSA010000024.1, forward strand.
AGTAACGAGTAACGGGAATGTTTTCCATTCCAATGTGGTGATAAGTACCTCTAGTATAGTTGCCGCCAATGGTTCTGCAATGGGGTCACATCTAGGCTACAGTCAGGTAGAGGAAGTCATGGAAGATGCTTTTACATTTAACAATAATGGAGTCATAGTCACAAAATTCATCAATGAACCAAACGAATCCCTGGTAGACGAGGGCAATGGTTATAAATACCTTGTTCAAAGCCCTCCTGTCCATTACGAAGATACCAATGGAAAAGTGGTACAACAGGAAATGCGGGATAACACTGGGCAGCTAAAAAGAAGTGTAGAAACGACCTATCAGTATAGAGAAGATGTTGCGCTGCCAGGGTACAAACTGTATTATAACATATTAAACGGATTAGGGTTTATTGGTGTAGATGTAAAATTAGTGAGCGACCACTACACATTTAACCCAAAGAAATATATCGCTTTAACTGGAGAGGTGGTTACGACCGACTATTTGGAGGGGAACACATTAGTTGCCGAGACCTCAAACGAATACAACACCAAAGACAGGATACAAGCTACTGAAAACAAACTGTCCGGAGGGGTTGAGGAGAAAACCCGAACTGAATACTACTACCCCTATGATAGCGATTTTGGGGTAAATGCCAATGGCTCTATGGGAGGGCTCGTAGGCCAAAACCGTATCAATGCCCCGGTGTACACCCGCAGTTTTAGAAGTAATAAGTTCATTGGTCATGAATTTACCAGATTCGGAAGCTATCAAGGATTGTTGAAACCAGAAGGCGTATATTTTGGAAAGGAGGATTCTTCCTTGGGGCAAATCGAGAATAGGGTACAATACCAACAGTATGACGCCTATGGTAATCTTTGTCAATATCGCCAAAGCGACGGTACCACCATCACCGCCATATGGGGGTATGATGGGCAGTACATTGTGGCCCGAATCGAGAATGCAATCTATTCCGACGTAGAGGGGCTAAGCGGATTTGGGGATGATTTTGACTTGGGCGGCAATGGTTTGAGCGAATCTCAAAAGGCAACTTTACAAAATGACCTGCCCAATGCCCAGATAACGCTTTACGATCATGACCCAATGGTAGGCCCTACGTTAATGACCGATATCAGGGGGTATGAGACGTCCTATGAATATGACGCTTATAATCGATTGGTCGCGGTGAAGGACGAGGCCGGAAATTTACTGGAGGATTACCAATATAAATTCGCCGATGTAAGACTGTATCCCGAACCGGACCTATCGGAATGCTTCAATCCTTTGAATGTAAGGGTGACAACGACCGACAATCGAACACAGTACGTGAATTTGGAGGCGGAGGCCACAGGCGGAGTCGGGGCTTATGAGTTTGCCTGGTACCTAGGCGTGGGTACTAGCAATACCAATTTTCAAACAGGTAGTTCTTCCAACACCTATGGTTTTAACTGGATTATCTGCTGCAATACTGTGCAATATGTAAAAGTGGAGGTAACCAGTGGAACCCAAACCGCATCCACTATCCTGCGAAACCCGAACTACGACCCGAACTGCGCACCTGACGCCTGCGACAACCCTTTTTAATACCGATTTAAACTTTCAACTAAATATGAATAAAGTGATTAAATATAGCATACGAAATCTTGTATTAATTCTGTTGTTCGTTACTTTTTCAACAGAAATACATGCCCAGTTAAATCCCTCACCTGAATTGCTTGTGGGTATTTGGACGTTCAACGAAAGTGCCTCCTTGGCAAAGATGCCGGCCCATATCAATGCAAATCTGCAAACCTCGGTAGACCTACAACAGCATGTAGCGACCTTCTATTCCGGACGACAAATGCAATTTGCTTCTGACGGTACTTTTGCAATTGCCTTTTCCAACGGTCAGATATTCACCGGTCAATGGACCCTTGAAGGAAACCTATTGACCACTCTAACCGCCGAGGGAGACGGTGCTACCCAACAGATTACGTTCCTAGACGCCCAGAACTTTTATTTGATGGCACAGCAGTACAGTGACCCTGATGCGGAACTCATGTTTCCCGAACTCTATTTTATAAAAAACTAACCAGCCAATACCTTGATACCCTTGAAAGCAATCATTAAAAATACCATCGTATTCCTTCTTTTGTGCCTTGTCCACCAGACTGGTGAGGCGCAGTACTCGATTTCTGGCCCTTCTTCCACTGATGTTGGGGATACCGAGACCTTCACTGTTAGCAACGGGGGTTCCCTATTGGGGCGAAACTGGAGCGCTACGGGCAGTGGCAATACGGTCGTGTCGGGCCAAGGCACTATTAGTGCAGGGATACGGTTCAATACGATAGGGAATTCCATTGTCAACTTTTCAGCGGTAACCCCCGGAACCTTCAATTCGGTGTATCTGACCAAGAACGTTACAGTAAGCGGAACTGTGGTAGGGCCTGTGACCATTACTTCGGGGCCTACCTCCCGGTGTCAAGGAGGGGGCACTTCCGATTATAATGCCAGTGCCTCGAACGCCACCAGTTATAGTTGGTCGCTTTCCAATGCGGGCTCTTCTACAATCAATAGTTTAACAGGGGTGGTGACCTGGAGCAGTAGCTTTTCCGGCACCGCACGGGTAAACGTCACGGCCAACGGTCCCAATAACAGCAGTTCGTCCGCTTTTCGGAATGTAACGGTGACGGCGGCCGCCTCCTTGCCGCCGATGACGACTACGGATACCGATCTTTGCTCGGGTTCTTCAGCAACCTTGACCATACCGTTCGGGGCCTCGGGCACTACCTATGAGCTTCTTCGGAACAATGTGTCCATACAAACGGTTGCCGGTGACAATACCGCAATCAACTGGCCAGTTTCCACGGCCGGTACCTATAGGGCGAGAGCAACAAAAGGAGGTTGCCCCCCCGTATTGGGCAACACGATAACGATTAATGTGAGTCAAGACCTGGGTTCCCCACAGATCACGGGCACCAATGAACTTTGTCAGGGTACTGCCACCACGGACTACAACATTACGGGGGGCACTTCCCAGAATACCTACGTATGGTCGGTGAGCGGTAACGGGAATACCATTAATAGCTCCGGACTGGTGAGTTGGGGCGCTAGTTTTCAGGGCTCTGCCTCGGTAAGTGTACAGGCGACCAGCGCTTGTGGTACCACCACTACGGTGAGCTACCCTGTACAGGTGATCGGGCCGCCTTCCCTACCACCCTTGGATCCCAGTGATACCGATCTATGCTCGGGAGAATCGGCCACCCTTTCGCTGCCTTTTGCAGAATCGGGCACTACCTATGAACTGCTAAGGAACAATGTGTCCATTGAAACGGCAACCGGGGCCAATACGCGAATAGACTGGACCGTTTCCACTGCCGGCACTTATAGGGCTCGAGCGACAAAGCCTGGCTGTTCCTCTGTACTTGGCAACACGATTGTAGTAAGTGTAAGTGAAGATTTAGGTTCCCCACAGATCACGGGGACCGATGAACTTTGTCAGGGTACGGCCACCACGGACTACAACATTACGGGGGGCACTTCCCAGAATACCTATGTATGGTCGGTGAGCGGTAACGGGAATACCATTAATAGCTCCGGACTGGTGAGTTGGGGCGCTAGTTTTCAGGGCTCTGCCTCGGTAAGTATACAGGCGACCAGCGCTTGTGGTACCACCACTACGGTGAGCTACCCTGTACAGGTGATCGGTCCTCCGGCCTTTTCGCCCTTGGTTCCGGACGATAGTACGCTGTGCAGCGGACAACAAACGACCCTCAGAGCCGGTTTTGGGGCTAGTGGAGTGGTATACGAACTGTATCGCAACAATATAGGCACGGGTCAAACGGTCACGGGTTCCAATACTGAGATGACCTGGACGATCAGCTCCACTGGCGACTATAAACTAGTGGCCAGCAATCCTGCCAACAACTGTGGAACCTTCGAAGGAGCGACGGTCAACGTTTCCACAGAGCCCCCGATAGGAACGGTATCTGCCATTTCCGGGCCGGACAATCTGTGCCAGGGAGATCTCTCTACCAGTGATTATAGTGGTTCTGCGGCCAATGCCGAAAGTTATAACTGGCAGTTGTCACCAACAGGGGCTGGAACGATCAACGCTTCGGGGCAGGTCACCTGGAACACAAGTTTTGCAGGTACAGCTACGATAACGCTTACCGCTTTTGATGTTTGCGGGGACTCGCGAACGCGAAACCTTACCGTGACTATTGTTGATGAACTTGTCTTTTTCGAGGACAAGGACAAGGATGGGTATTATATAGCTACTATCGTGTCTTGTGCAAATCCCGACCCGAATGTGTATGTTTTGGAAGAGGCTACGATTGCTGCGGGGGATTGCGATGATAACGATGATACCGTATTACGGCCAGAGAATTGGTTCGTAGATGCCGATGAAGATGGCTATCCTGCTGCAGACTCCTTTGTGATTTCCTGTGAGAATCCTGGGATTGTCAGTGGCAATCCTGAGAACTATTCCTATGGTCCATATCCCGGTATCGACTGTGATGATACCGATGGTACCATTAAGGCGACCAAATGGTTTATTGATGAAGATAACGATGGCCTGGGAACCCCTTCCAGTACAAGCCTTAGTCAATGTGAACAACCCACTCAAGGCGGCCCTTGGGTATCCAATAATGATGACTATTGTCCCAACAACCCTGAAAATGACTGTGGCAACGGTCCGCCAAACACTAACTTCGGGGCTAACTATGTGTACAAAAGAACCTTTCAAAAAAGTGCCACCGATGTTCTTAATGACGATGGAGTAGATCAAAACAACCTTGCCTTTTTTACTCCTACTGAATCCCTAATACAACAAATAAGCTATTTCGACGATTTGGGAAGACCTGTACAGGAAATTGCCCTGGAACAGTCGCCAAAAATTAGCGGGGTTAAGAAAGATCTGGTCGTACAAATGGAATACGATGGGTATGGAAGAACCGTGAAAGAATGGTTACCATATGCAGCCGATACAGGCGATTTTGGAAGTGTCAAAACCGATGCCGAACAGCAAACCTTGAACCAATACGATAACGCCAAATATGAGAATACAGCTAATCCATATTCAGAGAAAGCCTTTGATAATTCGCCGCTGCAACGAATCGAAAAACAAGCCGCTCCCGGAAGCGCTTGGGCCATGGGGTCTGGTCATGAGGTCGAATTTGGGTATCGTACCAATGTGGTGGCCGATAATGTAAGGCATTTTGAGGCTACTGTAACCGTAACCATAGCAGACGGCATCAAGGTTTTTACCCCCAGTTTGGCCAATTTAGGCAATTATTCCGCTGGCGAACTGTTTAGAACCATTACGTATGATGAAAACCATACCAGCGGTAAAAACCACAGTATGGAAGAGTTTACGGATAAGCAGGGGCGAGTGGTACTGAAGCGTACCTATTCCGATATGGATGTGAACCTCGATGGAGATACCGATGATAGTGGGGAATCTGAGGTAGCCCACGACACCTATTATGTCTATGATGATTTTGGGAACCTTAGTTATGTGCTACCTCCGAAAGTAACTGTGAATAACGGGGTAAACAATACAGAGCTGGTACAATTATGCTATCAATACAAATACGATTATAGGAACCGCTTAGTAGAAAAGCGATTACCGGGGAAAAACTGGGAGTATATCGTCTACGACAAGCTAGATCGTCCCATTTTGACACAACAATACCGCTATCGAAATTCACGCAACTGGCTCTTTACCAAATACGATGCTTTTGGTCGGGTGGCCTATACGGGTATTTACAAGCACGGCACCAAGTTGACCGGTACAGAGATGCAGGCCTTGGTGAATACGACCAATACGGGCGACCAGTTTGAACGCAAACTTGCAGTGGTTTCGGGGAATGGTTATTACAGTAAAGACCACTTCCCGAATGGGAATACCACCACCTTCCCAGGTAGCCAACTTACCCCTTTGATGTACAACTACTATGATGACTATGTCTTTGACAAAAACGGACTGGTCATCCCGAATACGATTTATGGAGTCTCTCCGGATAACCGAACTAAAGGCTTGTTGACCGGTACGAGGGTGCGCATGATCCATACCAACAAATGGATCGTGACTATGAATGGTTTCGATGCCAAGGGCCGAATTATTTGGACCGGTACCAAAAACCTATTCCTAGGAATTACAGATCGCGTACTGATAGATCTTGATTTCTTAGGGAGAACGGTGCGCCAACGTACCCTGCACAAAAAGAACGGGAAACCCCAGATTGTAATCAATGAAACCTTTATGTATGACCATACAGGAAGACTTTCCCAACACCGCCATAAAATTGGTAGCGGCGTAAATACTCGTATTGCCTACAATACCTACGACGATTTAGCACGACTGACACATAAAAAAGTTGGAGGGGCGGTGAATGCCTCCGAATTGCAGAAAGTAGACTACGAATACAATATAAGAGGGTGGTTGACCGATATCAATACAGTGGAGAACCTCCAAGACGATCTTTTTAGCATGCGCATACACTATGAAAATGGTAGTACAAGTACGGACCTCTATAACGGGAATATCTCTAAGATTGCCACGCGCACGGCTAATTTGGACAACGCGATAAAAGAATATAATTATAACTATGATGCTTTGAACCGCCTTACCAGTGCTACCCATAACACGGGTAATTACAATTTAGGGAACGTTGCCTATGATAAAAATGGGAACATCCTCCGTTTGCAGCGTCTAGGTCTGTTAAGTGATACCGGAAGTACCTACGGGGTGATCGACGATTTATCCTATACCTATTTGAACAATGGGCAAAGCAACCGACTCTCAAAGGTGGCAGATGGTAGTGCCAATAGTATGGGCTTTGCCGATGGTACCAATACCAATGACGATTATACCTATGACGCTGACGGTAATATGAAAAGAGACCGAAATAAAGACATAACCCAAAACATAGGCTACAACCACCTGAATTTACCAACCGTGGTCAAGTTTGGCAGTGGCAGTACCAATCGGATCAATTATTACTACGATGCCTTGGGAACCAAACACCGCAAACAGGTACGGGAGGGCAATACGGTGACCGGTACTACCAACTATGCAGGATTGGCTGTGTACCAAGGCAATACCCTAGAATTTTTGTCACACCCTGAGGGTTATACCATGCCTAGTGATGCTTCGGACTATGCCCAAGGGTTTGCGTACGTCTATAATCATTTGGACCATTTGGGCAACGTGCGACTATCATACACCGATGTCGATGGGTCTGGAGATATAGACCCTTCGACAGAGATTATCGAGGAGAACAATTACTATCCTTTGGGATTAAAAATAAAAGGATTAAACAATACTATATCCTCACTTGGAAATAGTTCCGCAAAAAAATATAAATATAATAATAAGGAATTACAGGATGAACTAGGTTTAGACTGGTATGATTTAGGCTCCAGGAATTATGATGCGTCCTTAGGTAGATTTTTCAATATGGACCCATTAGCCGAGAATTATAGTTTCCAATCTGTATATGCCTTTGCCTCGAACAACCCCATTTCTTTTGTTGATATAAATGGTGAAGGAGTCTTAGACGATTTTCACATATACGGAGATGGTTCTATTTTAAGAGTAAAAACCGATGATACCACGGATACTTTTTATGTGCACGACTCCAATGGGAATAAAAACAATATTGGCACATTTGACAAGAATGAAAATGGGCTTATAAATTCACCTAATATTGATTATGATAATGGAAATGGTACTTCTGTAAAAGTATCAAGCAAACCGGGTAATGAAAGTGAAATAAATATTTCTGGTACGGCCTTAGCTTCCGTTATAGGCGCGTCAGCAGATTCAGGAGAATCTGTGCTCATTACAAGGGCAAGTAATGCGGATGGCAGTTCGCCGGGGGATAGCAAAACCCATAAGAATGGCAAAAACATTGATATTAGATTTGCGGGTAAAAATGGTTCGAGAAGCCCGTTAAACTTTGCAACTAAGCCAGATGATTTTAATAAGATTGATTTGAATGCCTCATCTAGTTTGAATGCATCTTTAAAGAAATTTGGATATAAAGATATAAGAGCGTCAATGAAAATAACAACTCATAAGACTGAGACGACTGGAGTGCGATCTGTACGTTCACAATCATCACAATCAATTCCAGGAACACGACATCTGTCAAGACATTCCGACCATCAGCATTTACAAGGCTATCGCCCAAATGTTACGGTTAGGAACAAAGCCGTTCCGATACCAACACTTACAAGAGGAGTCAAACTTAACTAATTGTCCTAAAATAGAAAAAATGAAAATATTTATAATTCCATTAATTGTACTCGCTCTTTTCGGTTGTAAAGAAAGAAAGGCTGACAAGGACAATGTGCAAATGGTTGTGAATAGCAAGGATACCACTGAATTATATGAAAAGTCGCAAACCAAAGATGTTGGTAAATTTGAGATGATTCAAGAAGCGCCAAAAGAAGGGTTTTTATTTGTAGATATAAGCAGTATATACTACAAAGAAGATGAGCTGGCAATTTTAGGGAAAGAACAAGATACCTTAGCTTTTTTCAAGGGGAGTACCGTGTACATTGAAGAAAATGCGTACGACATTATAGATCAAGAACATGTATATAAAGAGAAAGTGATGGTCAAATCCTTTGATCCAGAATATGGATTGTTTATTTTGAATTGTATAGAATCTCCGACAAAGGATTTTTATGAAGTAACCATAAATAGAGGAATAGGGTTTATAAATAAAATGGATGTCAAAAAAGATTTATTAAACTTTAAAACTCCTGTGGAGTTTGTGTTAGAGGGTTTTCCAAACCCAACTGAGGATAACCCGGTAAGGGTAAACCCAAGTATGGAAGCAACTATAGTAGCGAATTTTTTAGAGTACAGTTATTTATCGGTAGAAATTGAAGGGGATTGGTTAAAAGTAACCGATGATAAAGACTGTTACCCAGGTGAGGAACCGTCTAAGAAAGATATTGTGGGTTGGATACGTTGGCGTAAGGATGGTAAACTCATTTTAGATGTTAGGCATTTGTGCTAGCCTAAAGCATATCTCATAAAGTATGCGAATGGAAGCTAGGATAATAACCATTTTTACAATGTATTTTCCCATATTGAGGCAAACTTCTTTCTGCTTGTATCGTTCAGGGGCTTGTCCTGAAAATAGGGTAACACAAAAGGGTAACGTAATGGAAGGATATTCAAAAATATCGCCTTAACTGGTGGCAGAGGGTACAACTTAGTAGAAAATCAAGATATGAGGAAGCCCTTAATAACCCTGTGGATTAATATTTTTTCTATGTACAAAGTGATTCGAAGAACCTTTGGAGTTTTGATTTTATTTCTATTTTTAAATGGATGCCAAAACAATGGTAGAAGTGAGATTTTGTATTTGTTTTCAAAGGATAAATCCCAAGTTGTTACTGTAATTAGTAATTATAGGGAGAATGTAAGAATCATAGTTCCAGGTAAACACTCGGGCAATAGTTGGTCGTCCATAAAAAAAATTGAGCTAAATATATCCGAAATTACGGAACTAGGTGATGAAATCGGTATCTGTTGGAGTTTTGAAGGTTATAAGTGGAAAATTGTCAATGATAATGCGAAGCTGATTAGCAATAATTTGAATCCGGAAGAGTATCTGTTTGAAGAAAGTTGGCCAAAAAATGATGATGATATTCCCACTCCTAAGTCCTATTGGCAAACTAATTGTTATACTGTTGGAACACTTCCTCACTCACAACCCAAACCGAAGGAGAATGGCATCGTGGAGCGACAGTAACGGTTAACTGTCTAACCCATGCTAGCGCGAGCATTTCGCTACTGGTGTCGAGTAAGGTAAGCGATACAAACAAGAGATACAATACTAAAACCACAATCCCCATGGCTATCGGGATTGTGGTTTTAGCATTTTTAAAGTCATTTACCGGCACAAGCCCCCGGATAGTGGATTTAAAAAAAGAAACTAAAAGACATGACAAAAATAAAATTGACCGTATTTGTTTTGATAATGTTGGGAGCATCTTCCTGTAAACAGGAGTCCAGTAATAAAGATGCCTCTTCAAGCACCATTGAATCGCCCGTATTGAGGAAGAAAGTGAACAATCCTAAAGAAGCGAAAGAACAAATAGTTAAACCCATCGAAAAGGCCAAAGACTGCAATCAAACCTTTGATGCTTTCTTCGAAAGATTTGCCAAGGATAGTGTATTTCAAAAAAACAACGTTCAATTTCCTTTGAAGTACACCCATTATTCAGATGTAACCAGTGATGAACCTACAGAAGAGTATTTGAATGGGGTCACTTATCTTTTTATAGATTTTAGTATGGATAAGGAGGCAAGTAATCTTACATATGATAAGTTTACAATCGAAAAAGTTGAGGCGGAGAATACCGTTGTTTATAAACGAATAGGGATGGATAACGGAATACGTGAGACCTATACCTTTGGAAAACAAAAAGAGTGTTGGTTTTTAGTTGAGATATTGAACGAATCCACATGAAAAATCGCAGTCACGGCATGACAAGTGTAACTAGGTTATAATCATTATATAATGCAGTAAACTTGCCATAAGAACGAATGGGAATAAACATTCTATCCCCTTATTTTCCATATTCATCTTAGAAAATAGCTGGTTCTTGTGATAACGACATAGGCGGTATGATTATCCTGTGGCGGGGAATTAAAGGATGGATACGGTTCATTAAATTGGGAAGGGTGAGAATAGTTCCTGAGATAGTCATAAAAACGATTCACAACTAATATCTCTTTTAGTAAAGCGATTGGGACTAGCGCGGGGCCCTGAAAAAATAGGGCGCATGCAGTTACATAAAGCTTCCTTCCTATGATTTCGGTAAGCGGAATAGGAAACTAGTCTTGAAACTTTTTAAGCTGAATCGATACTGCCGGTTGTGTTAGGAATAGGGCTTCTGAAGCCTTGGTAATACTTCTTTTTTCGACAATTGCTAGAAATATTTTGAGTTGGTGCAGGGTATAGTTCATAACTATTTCTAATGTAATTCATAATAAATATAAATAAAAATTAATGAATGTTGCTTAGCATCTTTGCATCGGAAAATAAGTAAAACATTAAATAATTGTTATGCAAACGAATGTAAAAATACCAATGAGAGCCATTCGAGTAAATAATGGCAATTCTACCCTTACGCTCAAAACTGACAAGAACAAGCTTGTTTCAACGGTCAGAAGACTTGCTATCGTGCTGCTATTTACCATTTTGGGGGTAGTATTAGTTACGACCTATAATTCAGGCAATCCCCAATTTTGGCCTTTACTCCAAGTAACCGGAATTCTAAGTATGATAGCTTTTATCGCTATAAAATCGAATAACATACTTAAAAATTAAAAAAAGATGACAACTACAGAAGTAACACACAAGGTACAGTTAGTAGATGGACAGTTCACACCATCTGAAGCATCAGATGTAATCAATGCGCTGATTCAAGAAAAAATCAATTTTCATAAGCTACATCGTTTATCGATGTGTGAAGGAAACGTTGACAGCGATACGAGCTATGATGATAGCCGCGTGACAAAATTGCAAAAAGAAAAAATGGATTTTAAATCTATTTGTCACCAAGCACGTTTGGCAGGAAAAAACGTCAGAATCAACGGCATTTTAGATATAGAAATAATAGATTAAAAAACTTTTCACATCATTTAAATGGACTTACACCTTTTGGTTGATAATTTAACCAATCCTGCACTTTTGTTCTTTGTATTGGGCCTAGTCACTTCCCAGGTAAAAAGTGATCTTGAAATTCCAAAGAACTCGTCGAAGTTCATTTCATTATATCTCCTGCTCGCCATCGGTTTTAAAGGTGGGCAGGAGTTAGCTCATAGTACATACAGTACTGATATTCTGAATGCCGTAATAGCCGGTATTGTTCTGGCACTTGCGGTACCCCTTTACACATTTTTTATCTTAAGGTTGAAATTTAGTGTGGACAACGCAGGTGCCATAGCTGCCGCCTATGGTTCTGTAAGTGCTGTTACTTTTGTAACAGCGGTCAGCTTTCTAGAAATGGAACAAATAGAGTTTGGGGGTCACATGGTGGCGGTCATGGCCTTGATGGAAGCCCCTTCTATCATTATTGGTGTTCTGTTAATGCGCATTTACTCTAACGGTAAAAGGTCAGCTAGAGAGCTTTTAGGTTTAGTCCAACACGCTGTTACCAATGGAAGCGTATTGTTGATTCTAGGAAGTCTGGTCATTGGATTTATCGCCAGTGATGCACAAGCTGAAGGAATAAAACCTTTTACGACAGATATATTCAAAGGATTTTTGGCGGTGTTTCTTTTAGATATGGGAATCACAAGTGGTCAAAAAATAGGGGAATTAGTTAAAAAGGGTTGGTTTGCCCTTTTATTCGCTATCGTGGTACCAATTATCAATGGTGTTTTCATAGCAAAAATATCGGGGCTGTTTCTCAGTAATGATGGAGACCGTTTCTTACTCACAATTTTAGCTGCAAGTGCTTCGTACATAGCAGTGCCGGCCGCAATGCGCATAGCGGCACCTAAGGCAAATCCAAGTTTGTACCTGCCAATGGCACTTGCCATAACCTTCCCTTTTAATATTACATTGGGAATGCCTTTGTACATGTTTATTATACAAAGTTGATGAAAGGGTAATCTTGGCCCAAAATGACAGAAAAATGAAATTTTGTTATAATGAATAACTACCATGAATTTGGTATATTTTTTGGTTAGTAATTACAAGCGGTGTTTTGTAATGCCTTGATAATCTATTGTTTAATTATTAATATCTAGTATAATGAATGCACAAGCTATTAGTAACCGAGCGATGAATTATGAAAACGCTCAAAGACGCTTCAAAATTGCCAAAATGGAAATGAAGGTTGAAGATGACCATTTATATGTTCAGATTTTGTCTCCCTTACTTTCAGGAAACAATCACTCCTTATCAATTCAAGAAAATAGACTGAGGCTGAAAATTACCGATATACCAGAGGCTGGAAACCCAATTCCATTACCTCTGGAATGTGATTTATTTTTGCCCGATTACGGTTACAAATTTGTTAAAGAAGAAAAAGCCACCGAGGGAACGATAACAATGCGATTAACAAAAAAGTTTTCTGAAAAATCAGAAAGGTTTTTGTTTGATCAAAGTATAGCCTAATCTAATAATACAAGATATGAAAACAATAAAAATCCGATTTGTTCTGGGGCTCCTTGCTTTGTTTTCCTTACTGTTTGGAGCTTCTTTAAAATTATGGGACTATCCATATCACGACCTGTTTCTAGTTGTGGGAATACTATGTGCCATTGCAATAATCATTTCACTAATACCTAAAGGAAATAGTTTTTTAGATAATTGGAACTAAACGACAAAATGTCAATTTTCAAGTCATACTTGGGTGGATAAAATCAGCCTTCAGTATGTCTAGTTCTGCTCACTAATATTCTTTTAGGACTGGTGGTTTAAATGAATTTTTGAGTGGAATTTCTGAAATTTTGACAGTTCATTTTCTAATGGCATTTTTTTTGTTTCTTCAATGACAACCTAAAGACAGTAGTTCGTTTAGAGTATTTGAAATATTTTGTTTAACTAAAATTTTATTATTATGAGCAAATTAGCAAAGGTTCAGAACAATGGAAGTTTGGCAAAAACAGAAATGTTTACAGACTTCCCAGCTTGGTCTTCGTGGATTGACGGAATGTTTAAGAATGACTTCCCATCCATTTTAGTGACTAATTTTAATACAGGTATGACATTGCCCAAAGTCAATGTACGTGAGACAGCTGACGCCTATTTCGTAGATATGGTAGTACCTGGAATGAAGAAAAGTGATTTCACATTAGATTTAGATAATCAAGTATTATCCATTTCTTCCGAGAATAATGAGGAAAGTCTTTCTTCACAAGAAAACTACACAAGACGCGAATTCGGCTATGCTTCTTTCAAACGAACGTTTACACTTCCTGATTCTATAGAAGAATCCAATATTAAGGCATCTTATAAAGACGGAATATTAAGTGTACACCTTCCTAAAAAAGAAGAAGCGAAACAAAAGCCGCCTCGCTCGATATCCATTTCTTAAATAAAACAATATTCAAACAGCACTACCCTCAAATCTTTTGAGCGGTAGTGCTCTGTATATTCTAAATTTTATAAACAATGAAAAAAACATATATCATATCCGGTTTGATTGCCTTGGTGGTAAGCTCTGGAGTAATTCTAAGTAATAAGCTATTGGATGAAACCTCAAAAAAAGAACTCGCCACGGCGGAGATTAATTTAGAAAATAAATCATCGACTGCCAAGGTACTGTATGCTGCCAATAAAGATGGGGAAATCGTTCCGTTGGATTTCACAAAAACAACGGATAAGGTACTAGACGCAGTTGTCCATATTCAAGCAAAGCGCAAGGTCAATAATCGAAACGGAGGAGTTTACCAATACAGACAATTACCCGACCCGTTTCAAGATTTTTTTGGGGAAAGTCCTTTCGGTCAGTTTTTTCAACGACCATCTCCACAGCAACGTGATGAAAACGATGGAAATGAAACACCGCAATTGATGCCAATGGGAACAGGTTCAGGTGTTGTAATCAATGAAAAAGGATATATTATCACCAATAACCACGTGATTGATGATGCCGATGAAATCGAGGTTACACTTCATAATAATGCCACGTACAAAGCTAGCTTAGTAGGAACGGACCCTTCTACAGATTTAGCGTTGCTACAGGTCATGGCCAATGACCTTAACATACTTCCCCTTGTAAACTCAGATGACGTGAACGTAGGAGAATGGGTTCTTGCAGTGGGGAACCCCTTCAGTCTAAATTCTACGGTTACCGCAGGCATCGTAAGTGCGAAAGCCAGAAATATCAACATCAATAAAGATAAGTTTGCAGTAGAAAGCTTTATTCAGACCGACGCTGCCATTAATCCTGGAAACAGTGGTGGTGCATTGGTCAATCTAAACGGTGATTTAATCGGTATCAATACGGCCATTGCATCTAAGACCGGTACTTACAACGGTTATGGTTTTGCGATACCGAGTAATATCGTGAGCAAGGTAGTGGAAGATTTACTTAATTATGGTGTTGTTCAACGTGGCATGCTAGGCGTTAATATCGCCACTTTGAACAACCAAATCGCCAAGGAAAAAGAAATTGACTTAAAACAAGGGGTGTACGTAGCAAATGTTCAAGAGGACGGTGCAGCTGATAAGGCCGGTATTGAGGCTGATGATGTTATTATCGCCGTAGATGGTAAAACAGTCAATACTTCTCCGGAGCTGCAAGAACTTATTGCCAGAAAACGACCTGGTGATAATGTTCTTATCGTGCTAGTAAGAAATGATAAAGAAAAAGAAATCAAAGTGACCTTGGAAAGCAGAACTGGGTCGACCAAAGTGAAAAAGAAAGCATATCAGGCACTATTGACAAAGTTAGGTGCAGATTTTGAGCAATTGGACAAAGACATAGCCAAAAAACTTAAACTAGATGGTGGCGTTAAAGTGTCTGAACTTTATGCGGGCAGGTTGCGAAAAGATACCGAAATTCAAGAAGGTTTCATCATAACCCATATTGATGGCGGAAAAGTAAAATCAGTAGAAGATATTTTAAAGGCCCTTGAAAACAAAAAGGGTGGGGTAATGATTGAGGGTATTTATGAAGACATGCCAGGAAAACGTTATTATGCTTTTGGACTCGACTTTTAAGCCACTGAATTTTTTGTATCAAAGCCGTCTTCATAGGCGGCTTTTTTTTGACATGAAGTTGACCGAACAACTTAAGGGTTTATATGATAAATATCTTTTTATTGCCGTGTCTATTTAAATAGATTCGTTTCTCAAGCCAATACCAATATCCTTAACTTTATTATTCCAATTAGTATATACGTCAAAGGCCGATATTAAGATTGAGAAAAGAGATATTTTATCCGTCCAACGCAATTCCCAGAAATTCAATTACTTAAAAGATATAACCGGTAGTTTGATTTTTATACTGTCCGAAAAACAGGGAAGCCTTCAAAAACAGGGAAGCCTTCAGTATGATTATCCTGTGGCGGGGAATTACAGGATGGATACGGTTCATTAAATTGGGAAGGGCGAGAATGGTTCCTGAGATAGTCATAAAAACGATTCACAGCCATTACCTCTTTCGGTAAAGCGATTGGGACTAGCGCGGGGCCCTGAAAAAATAGGGCGCATGCTATCTTCATGGGAATCGTATTATCGGGGTCGGCAGTTTTTACAGGAAAATCTTGGTCCCTTCTTCAAGAGCCGGCCCACTAATCCGCGGAAAGGTACCAAGGGCAATAGCGCATGTGTTTCGGGAGTATTTTTAGTACATAATCCCTGGATTCCCAATAGATATGATCGGCAAAAGATGTTAAAGTTTAAAAAATGACCCGACCTTTTTCAATTTCTTGCATCTATGGGAAAACGAATAATCGGTAACAGCTAAATTTATGGGACTATGAAGTTAAAAACGAGGATGATTTTATGTAGTATAGGTTCATTGGTATTCTTGATAGGATGTAACACAAATGATGATGCGAACATGTTGGAAACGGCACCATTGGTCTTTGACGGTGATTTGAACTCGGATACCGCCAAACTGGAGGCTTTGTTCAACGAAATAGTCAGCATGGCAGGCAGCGAAGTGTGTTCGGATTCAAAAGAGTGGCTTTCTACCCCTTTCGGATATAGATCGTGCGGCGGAATAGCACCAGCAGGTTATCTTGCCTACTCGAAAAAGATAAACGTCGATGCTTTTCTGGAAAAAGTAGCAGTTTATAGGGTCAGTCAAAAGAGACTGAATGAGAAGTGGCAACTCGTTTCTACCTGTGAGTTAATACAAGAGCCGAAGGGTATTCGTTGTGAAGACGGCGCGGCAGTCTTAGAATATTAAAAGTAAGCATTGAAAAAGGGGAACGGAATTCTTTCCGTTCTCTTTTTGGTGCAGATCAAATATCCCATCTGTATTGAAAATCAATGGCGTATGGTATTCGATAAGACCTAAGAAAATACGGAAACAACACTTTACCAGCCAAATAGTAAAGGTCGCACCGCTTGTTCTAGCGGTTCAATGACTAATAATATAGATGCAACTCAGTGGCATTTAAAAGTATTTGCTACCTTTGATAGTAGATGTAAATGATGTGTTAGAGACCCAAAAACTTCGATTTTCCTATAGGAATGGCAAGGAATTCCGGTTTCCCGATTTGGTAATTCCGCAAGGGGAACATTTGCTGGTATTGGGGGCTTCCGGGGTAGGAAAAACCACATTATTGCATCTATTGGCCGGACTGCTTCCTGTTGCCTCTGGTACCGTGAGTATTGATGGGACGAACATCAACACGATATCCAGAAAAGAACTTGATGATTTTAGGGGCCGCAACATCGGAATCATATTTCAAAAAAGTTATTTTGTCAAATCACTTACCGTATTGGAAAATCTCCAAATACGGCAACGTATTTCTACTAGTAAGGAAGATTCCGATCGGATTTTGAAATTATGCGAGCGTCTGGGGATTGCGGACCTGTTGCGCAAGAAAGTAAGCCTTCTGAGCGAAGGGCAGCGGCAACGCCTCTCAATTGCACTTGCCTTGGTACATAGACCAAAAGTACTTTTTGCCGATGAGCCAACTTCCAATCTTGACGATACCAATTGTGAGGTCGTGGTACGACTGTTACAGGAAGAAGCGCGCCTAGCCAACGCCAATCTGGTAATCATCACTCATGATCAGCGGGTAAAGGAAATGTTCACCAATCATCTGATACTATGAGCTTTCTTAAGTTGGCCGTTAAAAATTTGCTTTCCAAACCTTTGAATGCATTCTTAAGCCTGGTTTTGTTAATGCTGAGCGTTGCGCTGGTAACCTTGGTCGTGCAGGTAGGCGACCAGTTGGCAAGTAATTTTAAAAAGAACATACGCCCCGTAGATATGGTTGTGGGGGCGAAGGGAAGTCCCCTGCAATTAGTGTTATCTTCTATCCTGCATATAGATGCCCCCACAGGAAATATCGATTTACAGGAAGCAGAAAGCTTATCGAAAAACCCATTGATTGCGAAAGCAGTTCCAGTGTCTTATGGGGATAGCTATAAGGGCTATCGTATTTTGGGTACCGACACTACTTATCTAGGACTTTACGGTGCTACTCTGACCGAGGGAACCCTGTTCGAACATCCTTTGGAAGTGGTCTTGGGCGATCGGGTACGGCAAGCACTGCAATTAAACATCGGTGATACTTTTATAAGTTCACATGGTATGGCGGAAACCAGTTTAGACGCGCACGAATCCCACCCATTTACGATTAGAGGTTTTTTGAAACCCACGGGAACGGTAGTAGATAATCTTATTATTACCCCGTTGGAAAGCATATGGGAAGTGCACGACCATACGGGTGAAGAGGCGCATGAAACCACCCAAGAGGCGCACGCGATTACAGCCATGCTGATTCGATTCAGAAATCCGTTGGGCATGGTGCAATTGCCCCGTTATATTAATGAAAATACCAATATGCAGGCCGCTTTGCCCAATTTTGAAGTGCAACGATTGCTGGGGCTGCTGGGTACCGGCACAAAAATGATCAATGCCATCGCATTGGCTATACTCCTGGTATCCGGGGTGAGTATTTTTATCGGATTGCTAAAGGCCATCCGAGAAAGGAGACATGAATTGGCCTTGTTGCGTATTTATGGGGCAACCACTTTGCAATTGCTTTGGACGGCACTTTTGGAAGGATTGTTGCTAGCCTTTTCTGGCTGTGTATTGGGCTGGTGCTTGGGCCGTTTGGGGCTATGGGTGTTCTCTAGCCATACCCGATCCAACTATGGGTATTCGCTAGCGCAACCTTCATTTACTGCTGAGGAGTCCCTACTTTTTCTCTCTGTTTTCTTGATTACGGTCCTTGCTGTGTTTTTTGCCTCCTTTTCCATTTATAAGTTGAACATCTCAAAAACACTTTCCGATGAATGAGAAGCTACTATTGGTATTTGTACTCTTGCTTGGTATCAAGGCCGAGGCACAAGTAACACTGAACTGGGCAGATTTTGCGGATGTCAATTTTGAACCGGTCTATAGTGAAAAGTACGATATTCACTTTCTAACACCCAGTTTCGGGGACAACATAAAGGGATACGAAGGGCAAAAAGTAAGTATAAAAGGGTATTTTTTGGATATCTCTGGGAGTGGCGAGATATTCTTGATCTCCGAAAATCCAATGGCCTCATGTTTTTTCTGTGGTGCGGCCGGTCCGGAGACCATCGTAGAGGTACGTTTTACCGAGGCACCTCCGTTCAAAACAGACGATATCGTAACGGCAAGTGGTATCTTACAATTAAACGCCAACGATGTAAATAGCGTAAACTATATCTTAAAAGAGGCTTCCGCAGTAGGGGAAAAATAGTTTTTTGTACCTTGTTCTTGATTGTATAAGGAACGGATAAGGTACCTATGAGGACAGGGAAATTTAAGGTGTTGAGAGGTTTTATGATTGCCTTCTCCGTATGTTTTTTTCAAAGTGCGGTTTCTCAGGTTCCTTTAAGTTGGGGAGATTTGGCCGAAGGCATTCAATTCAAGAAAGGAGACGCGATACCGGGATTCTTGGACGCAACGTTCCGAAAGAATATGGCCGAACTCGAAGGCGAGGAAGTATTACTGAACGGTTATTTTTTGGCACTAGATGGGTCAAAATCGGTCTATATGTTATCAAAAAACCCCATGGCCTCCTGTTTTTTCTGTGGGAACGGAGGCCCCGAAACCATTGTCGAACTGCAGTTTTCGAATCCGCCAAAATTCAAGACGGACGATATCGTCTCGATCGCCGGTCGGTTAAAGTTGAATGCCGATGACCCCGAACACTGTTACTATATCATTTACGAGGCCAATGGCTTTACGCTTAAATAAGGGGTAGGCAAACATAGGAAAGGACAAAACTATTGAGGACTGGACGGGACTCGAACCTACATTCTTAGAGGTACCAAAGGCTTACTCCTTAGGGATACGTTTCGCCCAAATCTCGTACATCGGTTTTCCCCTGCTATTTTTCCCACGATGATGCCAATCGTTTTCCTGTAGTTCATATTGGAATTCCAAGGAAGCCCCTACCCGAGCATTATCCCTGCTAAAATAGTCGATGCGTTCGGTGTATTTCCCGTCGTTGGCGGTATAACTACCGCCGCCCGTACCTTTGAATTGAAACCCTTCCGTATCGTACGCAATCCACTGAAAACGCCCGTTCAACAAAAACTTCAAGGTTTTTCTGGTGTTTTGCTCCCCTCGGCGTTCTTGCCCTGAGTCTGGACCTCGGGTGGCGAATAGCCATTGTCCGTCCAAGGCTTGCGCCTCCCCTTCTGCAGCCGTAAAGGCCATTTGCTCCCCTGTATCAAGCAGTAGCCGTAGCCCCTGAAGTTGGTACGGTATCGCAAGAACGGAAATACCATCTTCCTGATAATTTGAGTTAAATTCCAATGCCACTTTCAGCGTATCTCCCTGGGTGGTATAAAATCCACCGACCGTTTTTACAAAGCGCGGCGGGGTAGTTTCATAAACGGAATGGACAAAGTAGTCACCTTCTATTTTTAGCTCATGAAATACTGTTCGGCCTTCTTTTTTTTCTTGAAGGGTATATACTTTTGAAGGCAGTTGGCCGTATACGGTTCCGATTGTCAATAGAAATAGCAATGAAACCCGAAAGAGGATAGTGTTTTTTAGATACATATGCCGGTGTTTAATAATGTTACGGTTACTTCAGTCTTGCTATTGATCGCCCTTTAAATTTTGGAGCATTACCCGAGTGGTGCTTTCTAGATCAAAATGGTGCTGCCAGTTCCAATCGGCTCGGGCCGCGGTATCTTCTACACTATTGGGCCACGAATCGGCGATGGCCTGCCTCGAGTCAGGCTCGTATGTGATGGTAAAATCGGGTAATTGTTCCTGTATCGATTTGGTAATTTGAGCCGGGGTAAAACTCATGGCCGCCAAATTATAGGAAGACCGTATTTGTATGTTCTCGGGCGCCGCTTCCATCAATTCCAAAATGGCCCGTATGGCATCGTCCATAAACATCATGGGCAATTCGGTATCCGATTTTAGAAAGCAGTTGTATGCCCCTCCTGCCAAAGCCTGGTGATAAATTTCTACGGCATAATCGGTAGTGCCGCCACCCGGCATCGTTTTCCAACTAATGAGCCCGGGATACCGAAGACTGCGTACATCTACTCCATATTTATGATGGTAATACTCGCACCAGCGTTCCCCGGATTGTTTGCTAATGCCATAGACGGTACTTGGTTCCATGATGGTATTCTGAGGGGTATTTTGTTTGGGGGTGTTGGGCCCAAAAACGGCAATACTAGAGGGCCAAAACAGTTTGTTGATTTTTTTTTCCTTTGCCAGGTTGAGCACGTTAAATAGCGTATTCATATTCAGGTTCCAGGCCCGCTCCGGAAATTTTTCCGCAGTGGCGCTTAGCATGGCTGCCATTAGGTATACTTCGCCGATCTCATAATAGGCGATCACCTCTTCCAAGGCGTCGTAATCGGTGGCATCCAAAATTTCAAAAGGCCCTGTTTGCATAAGTTCCTCGCTCCCCTCGCGAATATCGCTGGCGATCACCTGATCTGCTCCGTGTTTTTGTCTGAGTGCAAAAGTAAGTTCGGTGCCTATCTGGCCACATGCACCGATGATCAAGATGTTTTGTTGCATTAAAATCGAGTTAAATGAATTTCAAGGTAAAGATACCGTTTATTAAAATTTGTACATTCGTCCCATGCAAAGATTATTATGGATCATAGGCTGTCTTTTGCTGTTGGCTTCTTGTAAACGACAGACGGGGGAAATTGCCAATGAGGTGGCCACAGGTATTGAAATTACCAATAAGGAATGGCCCAAGAAATCGCCTATCGATGCAAAGGCACAGGCCATTTTAGGGAGCTGGGCGGAATACCAGGCCCTCGAGACCAGTTTTGATGCACTCTATACGGTGGAGAACAGGGAGGACCTCAACTTGGTGGTCGAGGGATTGATCGAGGCGGAAAAGACACTAGAGCAGTCGACCTATCCAGACAAGTTTGCCATACCGCAAGTGAGGGGGCGGCAAAAAATGTTTAAGACCTTTGTCCTAAAGATACAAGGGGATTTGTTTTATAGGTTGGATACCGAAACCTCGGTCGTTGAAATGGTCAATGCCTATAATTCCTTTCGAAATCAATTCAACATTATCGTAAACAATACGTTGGATACCAAATTGATATTGGATGAATAGGTTCTTGATTTCGTTGGCGTTGTTAGGCGCGCTCAATTGGTTAAATGGCCAAGAAGCCCAGATCGATTCCGTTTTGAATGAATGGCATTTAGCGGCTTCTGAGGCAGATTTTGACACCTATTTTGGCGGTATGACCGCCGATGCGATCTTTATTGGAACCGATGCGACCGAAAATTGGAATCTTGAAGCGTTTAAGGCGTATTCCAAACCACATTTTGATGCGGGAAAAGCGTGGAGCTTTACGGCCGTGGAACGTCATATCTACACGAATGGAACAGCAGACATTGCCTGGTTCGATGAATTATTGGATACGCAAATGAAACTCTGTCGCGGCTCTGGCGTCTTAAGAAAAGTCGATGGAAAATGGAAAATAGCCCATTACGTACTCTCTATTGCCGTACCCAATGAAAGGGTGGGTCAATTAATCGAACTAAAGAAAGAGAAGGATAGTCTGCTGCTTGTTAAGTTAAAGCAGGAATAGACGTTTCCCCTTCGGTTTTAGTATTGAACTCGTCTTAACTTTTTCTTTTACCTGCGAGTTGCACATTTCGTACCCTAATTTTGCTATTTTTGGGTAACGTAGCTCTGGCTATGCTACTACAAAATACCTTCATTAGGGCACAAAAGCCACAATTCTCGGTTCCAAACAAAAAATCAAGACGAGTTCATTGATTATAGAAGCCTATGGCAAAATCATTACTTTTTATTCCGGATATTTCCGGCTTCACCAAGTTTGTACAAACTACCGAGGTAGAGCATAGCCAGCATGTAATCGCGGAGTTGCTAGAAGTGTTGATCGCGGCGAATACCCAAGAATTGGAACTGGCCGAGGTAGAAGGGGACGCCCTATTTTTTTATAAGGAAGACGAGGTGCTTTCCCAGGAACGGCTGCTGGCCCAGATAGAGACCATGTTCACTGCATTTCACAGTCATTTAAAGTTACTGGAAAAAAATAGAATTTGCCCTTGCAATGCCTGTGCCACGGCACCCGAATTAAAGCTAAAATTGGTTGCGCATTGTGGCGAATTACAATATTTATCGGTACAGGGTAAAAGAAAACCGTTTGGCCAGGCGGTAATAGAAGCGCATCGCTTATTGAAGAATTCGGTAGATAGCGATACCTACGCGTTGGTCAGCAAGGAACTGGCAAGTACGATCGAACTGCCGATTTATTATTATAGTAAGGTGTTTCGTTTTAGGGAGGGGCAAGATACCTACGATGGCCAAGAGGTCGCCTACATTTATTCCTTGATCGATCAGGAAAAATTAAAACTTACTCCTTTTTCCGAAGGAAAGAAGGTGCATTTTGAAACGGCACCAAATCTAACGAACGAAGTATCACTGCCCATTTCGGCCCCTGCATTGCTCGAGTATATTACAAACTATAGACTGCGACACCTTTGGGTAAAAGGGGCCGACAAGTTTGAGTACAATGAGAATGAGGTAACACGAATGGGTTCTGAACATATTTGCGTTGTCAATGGAAAACATTTGGATTTTGTGACGGTCACCAAGGAAGTATCGAAGAATCAATTGGTGTATGGCGAAATGACCACGAGTCCGCCACCAATTGATGCGTTTTATCAATTTTTTATCCTAACCCCAGCTTCGGAACAGGAGTGCCATCTTAAGGTACAAACGTATTGGACTGCAAAATCTCCCTTTAAAAGAATACTATTGGCGCTGTTCTTAAAAAGGATCTTTAAGAAGAATGTGAACGCCTCTGTCAGGGATTTGGTCGCATTGGTGACCCAAGAGGCGGCCTCTTGAACCTTGCTGTCACGATTACCCTTGCAATCATGATCATCAAGGTCCTAGAAGGATTGTAGGGCATGGATAAAAAAAGCGGACTGTTACGTCCGCTTGCTCTATCCCAAAGGATGGGGATTATTCTTTGTTCTCGGCCGCAGGTGGATTCTTTCTAGATTCAAGGGCCTGCTTGCTTAGACTGGCCAAGTTAAAGTTGGGGTCCATTTTTAACGCCTCATCGATATAGGTGATGGCGGCGTCTATATCGTTCTTGTCCTTGTTGTATTGCATAAGCCCTTTTAAATGCAGGAAGGCTGCCTTTAAAGGAACTTCATAGGGTTGTTGTCGTTCGTAAAACGCGTACTTCATCTCATCGGTTGCATTCGAAATGCCATATTCGATATGGGTGGTGGCACCAATTGCGTCACCCGTCTGAATTTTAAGGTCTGCCAATTCGTATGCCAAATAGGGGTTGGGCGTTCTGCTGTTCAAAATGGTAAATTGCTCCAGTGCACGTTTCGGTTGGTTCAACGCTTTGAGCGAAATTGCCTTTACCTGTACGGCAAGGTCGGAGGCGGCATCGTCTTTCTCAATTCCGATCGTATTTAACGCCTGTAAATGCTGATTGTCGTTGGCGTAGATATACGCCAAGGTATCCCTTCGCTCTTTAGAAGGCGAAATAACGTTTAAATGGGTCATGGCATTGATCACACCGGCAACATCGCCCTGTAGACGCATTTCTTTGTAAAATGCTTCATAGTGTTTTTGAAGTTCGCTTTTGGTCTGGGCACTTACCGAAAGGCCTACCAAGAGAACAATAGTAATTACAATCCTTTTCATCTGTTTAATTTTGGTGGGCAAAACTATTAAAATTATTGATAACAAGCTGTTAATGAAACCTATAAAACGGTATGAAAAGCAATGATAATCGTTTAAAGGATGGAAAATAAGGCAGTACGCTCCTTATATTGGTAGTAGAGGTACTGTTTCAGCGGAACAAAAAAGGGCCTCCCGATTCGGAAAGCCCTCATTATAGTGGTTTGGTTTTTGTTGGTCATGCCACCAGCATCATCTCATTGTTTTGATAAGACTTTAACAAACTGGCGTAAAAGGCAAGACTTCGGTTGTCCTTATCCAGGCATGATTTCAAGAAATCGCCTAAATTTCTAAACCAAAGGTTTGCATGTAAAGTCGGCAAATTGGTATTGACCTTGGTCGGGTCATACGAACAATCGTCCATTACAATGTCCATTTCGATTCTTCTTCTGTGATAATCGATAGAGACATCTGCGGCATTGTAGTGCTTTTTTACAAGCGCTTCATGCAACTTTACAACTTTTTGGGGAATTTTTTGCTTCGGAAAGCTTTGGGCGATGAGGCTTTCTAGCTCAGATAAAATTCGCCCTCTTAAACTTAGATTTTCCATGGCAAAATATTTATAATTATGTCAACAAAGTTAAGGGTTAATCGATGAAATACCCTTTTTGTTAACACAATTGAACCGACTTTGTTGTGAAAATGCGCTTTTCTGTGGTGTACTAGTCCTCAATTGAAGTTTTAAGGGGTAACATTTTAACAAAAAGGAGCTCATGGGCGATGATTTTTTTACCTTTTTTGTTGTTATTTACCTCATATTCAGGAGGTTGAACCCCTCGTTTTTGAGCTATTGCACGGTAGTAATTTTCTTTTGTAGGATGATATGGATACACGGCGTTGAAGATAGCGTTCCACCATTTTTTTAAAAGGATGTTTTCCAGTACCGATATGCAATCGGTAAGATGTATTAAATTGACATATTGATTCCCATTTGACAAGCCTTTTCTTCCGGAAAGAAAGGTGATAGGGTGCCTTTTAGGGCCTATTAGCCCCCCAAAGCGTACAATGGTGGCCGCAAAGGCAGGATGGTCCTTAAATAAGCCCTCGGCCTGCAACAATTGTTTCCCGGATTCGGTATTGGGTCTGGGTGTTGTAGCTTCGGTGACTTCCCCTTCTATATCCCCGTAGACCGATGTACTGCTTACAAAAAGGATGTGCCCTACCTTGGAAGCAACGGCGGCATCGCGAAGCAATCGCATTTTTAATACGTAGTTTTCCTTCTTTTTACCTCGCAATCGGGGAGGAACATTGATGATTAGAATCTTTACTCCTTCCAAGAATGCCTCGATGGCACCCTGTACACGTTCTTCCGTCAACGAAATTAAAAAAGGGTGGATACCCCGACCCGAAAGAAGCGATAGCTTTTCCTTGGAAGTAGTGCTCCCATGTACACGGAACCGTTTTTGAGATAGTGACTCCGCCAGGGGGAGTCCCAACCAACCACACCCTATAATGGCTACCGTTTCAGTCAAATTTTATGGTTTTGGTGACCAGTACGGCGTCGTTCAGAACGAACGGCATGGGAATACTATTTTCGGGCCTTTCGGGGATGGTAAACTGGTTGTTTTGCAGCAAATCGTTAGAAGCTTCGTAAAGGGTCAATTCGAGAATACTATCGCGGTGTACCCTGAGTTGTAAATCGGTATAGGCATTGTTGCTGATGTAATGGGTAAGCAACTTTCCCCTTTTTCGGTTTGCCAGATAGTAGTCAGATAACACAATACTATTCACAGTTGCCGCGGTAATAGGAACATTGTTTGTAAATAGCTCCAGCCGATTTACCGCACGTTTTGGGGTGATGCACAAATCTATCAAGCGTTCATCGCCGATGATGGTATCGCGGACCGTTTCAACTTCCGGAGCATCGATATCTTTCATAGGTGCCTTGGCAACAAAACTAAAGCCCGAACCGTATTTACTACTAATGGTGCGTTCCGATAGTTTTGCCGGAATGGATTTATCCGCACCGAGGAATTGTTGGTTCCAATCAATCAACACCTTGTCGTAGGTGGCCCATTGGGCGGTATTGGTATCACTGTTCAGTACGTATAGAAGACTACTGGGTTTGGCATTTTCCGCATCGAAATCCGCATTGAAATGTGCCTTGATCATCGCCGCAAAAAATAACAATAGGAAAAGTATACCAAGCGTCTTTTTTCTTTTGTAAAAACCAAAAACGGGCAACAACAAAAGAAAAGAAAGGGAAAGGAGCAGGGTAGAGGCCACCATCATTTTAAGGCCCAATCCTACCGGAAACATTTTGATAAAAGGGGCGTAGATCCAAAGTGCCGGGAGTGATAAGAATACCAAAAGGGAAGCACTGGGCCGTTTTTGATTGATGATTACCAAAAAAGCGCCAAGTAGTGCTAACAGCGGGATGGTAAAAAAGCTGGCCCCAGGGAGGTATAGGGCGACCACCGCACAGATGACTAGCCATAGAAATATGGGCGCTACAAGTAAATTGGCGGTAGTAACATCCTTGAACTTATGATAGATCCAAAAACAAATGGACAGGGTCAGAAACACGAACGCCGCAATATACGTATACCCATTGTAGGGAAAGCCATGCAGTATATCCTGGTACTCAGGGTAGCACCATTTTAAAAACCGAAAGGAATAAAAACCAATCAGTATATTAAGGGCAAGTGCCAGCAGCATTGGTAAAAAGCCCTTGGCGAGCTGTGGAAACTGCAGTGTTTTTTTTCGAAACCCTTGCACCAACAGAACAACAAACAAGAGGGCCGCCAACGCGAACATTGGCCAAATCCATTCAAAAGGATAGGAGACCAGTTTAAAAAATGGAACATTGAAGTATACATAATCGTTCAGGCTCTTAAGGGTACCAAGATCGGTATTGCTGAAATGTTGAAGCAGCGGCATAAGGTACGCTCCTTGATGCGCCAGGGTATTGCGATCGAGCCGCTCATAATTATCCCGAACGGTATGATAATCATAATGATCATCTATAAATGCAAAATTGAAACCTTCAATATCCCCATCTTCCCGAAACACGGTAAGATCGGTGTCATTGGGCAGCATTTTGTAGATACTGTACACCAAGGAGTTCGCTACCGGGTAGTCTGGTTGGGCCTTGGTAAATTCCTCGATCAGCCTACTGTTGCCCCTATTGGTTTCAATGAGCATATAGCTTGGACCGCCACTTCCGCGTGCTTCGAAATTTAGAACCAAACCTACCTCTTTTGCCCAGGGATGTCGGTTTACGAACAGGTCCGCCCCATTTAGCCCCAATTCTTCCGCATCCGATAGGAGGATAATGATATCGTTCTTAGGGGTGCTATTCGTGGCCAAAAACGCACGTACCCCTTCCAAGATGGTCGCCACTCCGCTCCCGGCATCACTGGCACCCAAAGAAGAATGTGGATTACTATCGTAATGGGTAAGCAGCAACAATGCCTTTCCTTGTTCACTTCCTTTTATTCGAGCCAAAATATTCGTTGCCTTGCTTAGATTGCCCCAGTCCCCTGCGGTATACCCTTCTTGGAGCGTTGTTTCCAAGCCCATTTTCTGGAGTGCTCCAACAATATATTCCCGTACCGCTGCATGTGCTGGAAAACCAACGGCATGTGGTTCCTTCGAGATAGCCGCTACGTGGGTTAAGGCCCTATCCGTTGAAAAATCGGTTTTTGGGAGGGCCACCGCTGCCGAATATCCGGGCATTGATGCGTGAAAGACCCAATAGAGGGCCAAAAGAATGAGTAAAATACTAAAGGTGGAAGGGAATTTTTTCATCGAGCTGTCTTGCTGCTTAAAAGTATAAAATTCTAAACTGTCGGGGTATTACATCGAGTTTTTTTACATTTTAGGGGAAAATTCCCTATCTTGAAAGACAACCTTAAACCTAAAACAGATGGGAATCAAGAGTTTTCAAGGAGTTCGCAAAGCCACTAAAAAAGAATTCGATGCCCCTATATTGGTGACCGATTATATGACGAAAAAATTGGTGACATTTACGCCGGAACAATCCATTTTACAAGTAATGGAATTGTTTACCAAATACAATATTTCCGGGGGTCCGGTTTTGGATGAAAACGGGTTCCTTGTCGGGATCATCTCAGAGGCCGATTGTATGAAGCAAATTTCGGAAAGCCGCTATTTTAATCAACCCATATTAGATAAAAGTGTTGAGAAGTTCATGACGAAAAATGTAGAGACCATTCCGCATGATATCAGTATTTTTGACGCTGCAGGGGTTTTTCATAAAGGAAATCGGCGGCGACTGCCCGTGATGAAAAATGGCCTTCTAATAGGTCAAATTAGCCGTAAGGATATTGTAGTTGCTGCACTAAAACTGAGCGGTCAAAACTGGAAGTAAAGCCAGGTTTTTTTCCAAAATCACCCAGTCTATTACAACTAAAAGCTAAATCAACCAAGGTATGTTCCCCCGCTACCATAAATACAAACCCCCAAAATGAAGGAAATGGTGCCCCGAGTGAAAGCGGGCAACTCAAGAACCACATATTGCACTTAAAATAACTTTCTTTATCTGCCTATACCGGGGCGCATTCCGCTATGGGTGAAACTGTAACGGATAGCTCATTCACGCTTTACGATCATGTAATAGTCATTATCGAGGGGTAAATATCCAAGATCGTACACAAAGTAATAGGTAGTACCTTTTTTGGTGGTATATAGATTGGTAATAAAATCGAAATCAAAACCTTTGTCGAGCAAGCGGGTGCGGGTTGTGCGTGTTTTTCCATCCTTTAAGGCATAACTATCGAGGACCCGATAGTTTTTTCGAAGCCGATTGTTAATGTTTCGAATAAGGTTTTTACTGTCTTTATTGACTTTATTATGGTAGGCGTTTCTACAGTAATCGGAACAGTATTTTTTATCGACCCGACCCATTATCTCCGTTCCGCATTCAAGGCATTGCTTTTTCACTCTTTGGGTCTTTTGTAGTTAAAGATCACTTCCTCGGTACTTCCATCTTTTTGATGGATCAGCGCATAAATGTTAATTTCGTCTTCGCTCACTTTTTCAAAAGTAAATCCATCAAAATAGAGGCGATTTCCCGCTACCTGGATCAATTTAAAGCGTTGTACTTCGTCTTTTTCTTCCCACCCTTTCAAATCATTGTGAAAATGCTTTAATTCAAAAATCAGGGTCTCTTCCAGTTGGCGAATATGGCCAAGTTCATAAAACGCAACAGCACCGTCTATCACCAGTTTAAATGAAAACATCATGGAGCCTCCTAGCGGTGGACTCCATATTTCTTCGGTAATACCACCAAAAGCTTCTCCTTTCCAGTAGCCTTCCATCCACGCAATTTCCGATAGATTCGCTTTTGGAGATACTGCACCCTCCCCAAAAGAAAGGGTATTTTGGGCCATACTGGCAAAAGAAATTAGGAATAACAGGTGTAAAAATCTTTTCATCCGAATTGTTTAATAAGTAACAAGATACAAATTATCCGTTTGAAAACGGATAATTCCGATATACATGGTAAATCGGTAAAATAGGAACCGGTTCGGCCCGAAGCATCAATATACTGCTAGGTGATGAGTATATCATACTTTTGAAGCAAGCCCGCCAAGCCCTCTTTTGAAAAATGCGCTTTTTTGAGTATGTTCTGTTCCGGGTCGATATTAAAATGCCGTGCGGTACGAAAATCGGCATTCGAGAGGTTGGTTCGTGAAAACAAAGCTTCCTTTAGATCGCACTGGGCAAAGGTTGCGGCAATAAGTTGGGTCTCCGTAAAGTCGGTCTTGATCAGTTTACAGGTATGGAACTCCTGTTTTTTCAACGACAGGCCATAGAAAGATGCAAGGCTTAGGTCGCAGTGGCTAAAACTGAAATCCATTAAAAAATCAGTACACTCTTCGAATTTGAGTCCGACCATTTTGCAATGGGAAAAAGTAACTTCCTTAAAGATCGTATGCGCCACGTTCGCATTGCTGAGGTTGCAATCAATAAAGGCACATTCCAAAAAATGCTGATTGTCCAAATAGCCATTTGAGAAATCACAACCCTCAAAAACACACTGCTCATACTCCGCTTTTGCAAGTTTTTGCTGTGTATAATCCGCTCCTTTAAATGTACGGTCCGAAATAAAATCCATACGCGTATTATTGCTTGGAGATGATAATTGCCGGAAGCTCCAATTCCCCGAAAAGCGCATTATAGGCTTTCATCTCCACTTCTACGATTTCTTTTCGTTCCGTATCGTATGCACGCCAATCTTCCAGTAGGTCGGTATATCGTTGCGTGGCTCCTTGGGTAAGTTTCGGTTCCGGGCTGTCTATATATCCTTTTAAATGTAGTAGCTGTGCATTGAGTTTATTATTGAAATTGATAACATCTTGAAAAGTTTTTTGCTTGGGTTGAATAAGCTGCTGTTCCCAACTATCGATACGTTCTATGAGTGCTTTGCCTTTTTCCAACAATGCGGTCGCTTCCTCATGGTCTTTTAAAAGTTTCGCGTAGCCCTTCAACTGGGCCTTTGCAGAACGCATTTCGTTGACCGATTGATGCATCTCCTTTACCGTGCCCTCGATTTGCTGAAGCATCGCTTGCTGTTTTTCAAAATCGGCGGTGGCGGCCTTGATCTTGGGATTGGGAAGTACGGTAACGGTGGTTTCCGAGGTCAGTTTGTCCAAGGTCAGTTTAAGGGTATACTTTCCCGGCCCTACTCGGGATCCGGCGTGACCGCCAAATACAAATACCTTGTTGATAGCGGGGAGTGGCTCCCTTCTAAAATCCCATGTAAAGCGATTGTATCCTTTTTTGGCAGGGAGTATTTTCGGTTTGGAAGGTCCCCCTGGCCAAGATTTGAATTTTTTAGGTTTTTTATTGCTATAGGTTCGAATGAGTTTGGCCCCCTTATAAATTGCTAGTTTTAAGTCGAGGCTATCCGCATTTTTATCCAAATAGTAGTCAAAAGTTACGCCTTGTTTGGGATTGCTTCCCAGTCCGGGTCTTGGTTTATCGCTACTACCTCCAAAAAGAAGATAGGTGTCTTTGGGTTTAAAGATCTTAACGGGTGCTTTTGGTGTGTCTACATTTTGCAATGCCCCCAGATCATCGAGAATCCAAAAAGACCGTCCGGCCGTGGCGGCCACCAGATCATTGTCTTGGATGGTCAAATCGTTGATCGGAACCACGGGTAGATTTAGCTGAAGCGGTTGCCATTGTTGCCCATCGTTCCAAGAAACATAAAGTCCTGTTTCGGTACCTGCATACAACAGTCCTTTTCGTTTTTGGTCTTCTCGTACCACTCTGGTAAAGGTATGTTCCCCTTGAATACCATTTACAATTTTGACCCAGGTTTCCCCGTAGTCGGTGGTTTTAAAAATATGGGAGCTCAAATCCATCGATTTGTAACGCATTACGACCACATAGGCCGTTGCGGGGTCATGGCGAGATAGGTCGATGCTATTGACAATACCATCTGGAATCCCTTTAGGGGTAACATTCTTCCAATTTTGTCCTCCATCCCTGGTCACATGTACCAACCCATCGTCGCTACCTGCCCAAAGAACTCCTTTCTCATGGGTAGATTCGGTCAAATAGGTAAGGGTATTGTAATTTTCACCGCCAGCTGCTTCGTTGGTATATGGGCCACCGCCGGGGCCGTGCTTTTCTTTTTCGTTTTTGGTGAGGTCGGGGCTAATGGTGGTCCAGCTTTGCCCTTCATCGGTAGATTTGAAAACGACATTTCCGGCATGGTAGATAGTAGCGCGATCATGGGGTGATGTGATGATCGGTGCATTCCAATTATAGCGGTATTTCGAATCTTCGGGAGCGATGCTTAAACCCAGTTCAGGGTATTCCTTAATAGGTTTGGAATCGCGCGAATGGGCATCCCATTTATCAATATTGCCTTGATAGGTGCCGCCATAAATAATCTCGGGATTGTCGGGATCAAAGGCTAAAAAAGCGCTTTCCCCGCCCGCTACGGCATACCAGTCTTTCCAATCGATTCCTTGATCGTTGGTTCTACTCGCAATAGCGACCGTTGAATTGTCTTGCTGCCCCCCGTACACATTGTAGGGAACCAAATTATCGGTGATGACCCTATAAAATTGTGCCGTATTTTGATTCTGCTGTGTGCTCCAACTTTTACCACCATTGTTCGATATGTTGGCACCACCATCGTTCGAGTTGATCATTTTTTGATTGTCGTGGGGGTGAATCCATAAATGATGATTATCGCCATGTGGGGTTGCCATTGGTTTAAAACTTTTACCGCCATCGATCGATTTGGTGACCGGGGCGTTCAAAACGTATACTACGTTCTCATCCTGGGGATCGGCAAAAATTTCCATATAATACCATGACCGCGCTATATTGATCCGGTCTTTGTTCACTTGCGTCCATTTTTTGCCGGCGTTGTTCGAACGGTACACCCCTCCTTTGGTCCCTTCGGCCTCGATTACCGCAAATACCAACTCGTTGTTCGCCCTCGAAACAGAAATACCCGCTTTTCCAAATGATTTGGGCAGGCCGTCTTTCATCTTTTTCCAGCTACCACCACCATCGACCGATTTGTAGAGTCCGGAGTTGGCCCCGCCCGATTCCATGATCCAGGGATACCTTCTATGTTGCCACATGGCTGCGTATAGGATCAATGGGTTTTTCATATCCATGGAAAGGGAAGAAGCTCCCGTATTGTTGTTCACGAATAGGGTTCGCTCCCAGCTTTCACCTCCATTGGTGGTGCGGTAAATGCCTCTTTCTGTACTAGGGCCGTATTGGGCGCCTTGGGCCGCTATATAAATAATATCGGGATTGGTCGGATGAATGATAACATCTGAGATATGACGGGTATTGTTCAAGCCGATATGTTTCCAGGTTTTTCCTGCATCTGTAGATTTGTATACCCCGTCGCCCATAGAGGTCATTACGCCACGGGCTGCGTGTTCCCCCATTCCCGCTACTACGATGTTGGGATTGCTTTCTGAAACCGCGATGGCACCAACGGTGCCGGTCTTGAGAAATCCGTCGGATATATTTTTCCACCGAATGCCGTCATCAACCGTTTTCCAGATACCACCTCCTACAGTTCCCATATAGTAGGTCATTGGCTCCCCGACGGCCCCGGAAGAGGCCACGCTGCGCCCTCCGCGAAACGGACCGATATTGCGCCATTTAAGGCCATGGAAAAGGGAGTCTTGTACGATCGGGGAAAGGTTCCTTGCATTTCGTTTTGTACGTTGTGCAGGGGCCAGTAAGGGTACTACGAGCAACAGAAGTAATAGTGTTCTTGGAGTGTTCATATTGTGATATTGGTGGGTGATTTTGTTCCGATGTTTGGGAATGGATATTTTCAATCGTCAGTAAAGTTGTGTTGTCTCATATTGTCCTTTTTCAATGCATTGATATAGTTGGGTAAACTTTCCTTGATGAAATACGTCCACCCCGCGTGACAGCTTTCCCTGGTAAATTCGGGGATATTGTCTGGATAGCTTTCGATACCGTGGCAATTCAGGGTCAAGCATATGTTTCCTTCTTTAGGGGCTAGTTCAAAGTTCACATAGGAATCTATTTCATACCCCGTTATTTCCCAGTCATAGCTTATTTTTTGTAATGGGATGACCTCGGTCACTTTCCAAACATGGGGAAAATCCCGTCCGCCCGCCTGAACGTTGAATTGGGTTTTGAACCCCACTTGGGCCTTAAAATCGGGTATGGCATCAAAGTACCATTGCCGCATCTGGCTTACTTCGGTAAGTGCCGCCCATA
This sequence comes from uncultured Flavobacteriaceae bacterium, assembly GCA_947500385.1. Taxonomy (GTDB): domain Bacteria; phylum Bacteroidota; class Bacteroidia; order Flavobacteriales; family Flavobacteriaceae; genus Pelagihabitans. The sequence continues at coordinate 37,321 of CANMSA010000024.1, forward strand.
GGGTTTCGGCTTCCGTGTGGAACAATTGTTCGACACTAACAGGAATCGATTTTTCCATGTGTATATTATTGTTTTTTATCAAGGACCAGCAAGGTATGCAACAAAACGTTGGCACCATTGGCCATGGCCGCGGGGGAGGTAAACTCTTTGGGGGAATGGCTGATACCATTTTTACTGGGAACGAATATCATTCCGGTAGGGGCAATGCCCGCAATATCCTGGGCATCGTGCCCGGCCCCACTTGGCATTTTATGGGTCGAAAGTCCTAGCTTTTTAGCTGCATTTGTGATGAATTCCTGAATAGTGGGGTCGGTCAAAGCCGGTGCTGCCGTAGTATCCAAGGGCAAAAAAGTAATCGTTACGTTCGTTGCCTCGGTAATTTTAGAAGCCCTGGTCTTAATAGCTTGAAACACTTTTTCGATTATATCAGAAGAGAGATCTCGAATTTCAAGACTCGCGTTTACTTTCCCCGGAATTACATTCGGGGCTCCCGGCATGGCTTCTATCCTCCCTACAGTGGCCACTTGGCCCCCTTCAAAACTATTGGCAACCTCGTTTACGGCAATCACAAATTGCGCTGCGGCCAAAAGGGCGTCTTGGCGGGCGTTCATTGGGGTAGTGCCGGCGTGATTGGCAAAACCGGTGAATTCCACATCCCACCATTTGAGACCCACAATACCCTCCACAACGCCGATATCGAGTCCCTTTTGTTCCAAAATACCGCCCTGTTCTATGTGTAGCTCCAAAAAGGCGGCCATGGCCCCTTTTTCGCGTTTTACAGCTGCGATTCGCGTGGTGTCGCCCCCCAATCGCATGATGCCTTCCCCCATAGTGTACCCAGTGCTGTTTACCACTGAAAACGCTTTTTTACCAAGATGGCCGCTCATGGCACGGCTTCCCATAACGCCCCCTTCTTCGTTCGAGAAGATGATTACTTCCAAGGGATGTTTTGTTTGAATATTGTGTTCGTTCAACGTTTGGATCACCTCCAAAGCGGCCATTGACCCTACGCAGCCATCATAGTTTCCCCCGTTTGGAACACGGTCGATATGCGAACCGAATGAAAGCGGTTTTAAATCGTTCTTTTTTCCTTTTCGAGTGCCGATAATATTCCCGGCAAAATCAATGTACGTTTTCAGCCCAAGGGTTACCATCGTGTTCATAACCCAGGTTCGCGCTTCAAGGTCTGCATCGCTAAAGGCGACCCGTTCGGTTTCTCCATTCTCTTGCATTCCGTATTGGGCCAATTCAAGAATGCGTTTTTCGAGGCGGGCCTCGTTTACCTGTAGGTTCGATTTTTGAGCAAGAACCATGTTGCCGAAGAAACAGAAAAGAACAATGAACAAACGTGCAAACATTACCGCCTAATTTAGCCTTTAAAGTATGAAATAAATGGCGGGTACGAAAACCAAATGATGCCTGCTTTTCAAGATTCAAAAATGTTCAAACGATATGAAGGCAATGGGGAGCGGCTTTTGTTGTAATTACGAAACGACGGTTTGAACGAATTCGAAAACCACCTTTTAAAACCGCAAAAAAGAATTCAAATATTCAGACGGGGGACCTCTTTAGAACAAAAGGGGGTTGCCAATCGTTCATTCAGGATGGGGAAGTGGTAAAAGGGTAGTTTGTTTTGTTTTTGTGTCGAACAACAGAATCCCTTCTTCCGTATCATTTAGCTGTGCATTCATAGTACCATCGGTGTCCCATATGGCCGAGCTCCCGACTGCATTAAAGGTATCACAGGGGCCAAGGGCGTTGGCCATCAAAATGGTCAAATGGTACTTTTTGGCCATTTTTGGAAAATGAGTTCGTGCTTTGGCGAGGCCGCTTTTGTCTTTGGCGACGCTGGCCAAATAAAGGGTGGTATTCGACTTGGCACATTCCATCGCATGGGATTCCAACAAGGATTCATAGCAAATCGCCGGGGCGATCCATTGATCTTCGATAATCATGAATAGCTGCGATTCACCAGGAACAAAATAGGGAAGTTCATCTGCATGCAAATATCGTTTAGCGTATAGCTGTCTTGCTTGTAAAGGTTGAAAAGTCAATAAGCCGATATGAACCCCTTTGACTGAAATACTCGGGATACCAATACCCAGGGTTATTTGGTGGGCATCGCTCAATTCTTGAAAACGTACAAAGCGGACATCCGCTGGGTCGAATGCAAGCTCCTTGGCCAGTGGAGGTTCATAACCGGTAATGGACAGTTCCGGAAAAAATAGGGCATCGGCACCCCGATCCACCGCGTGCTCAATCAATTCAATGTGACGGGCAATACCTTTTTCGATATCTCCTTTGAATGACTGTATTTGCGCAATTCCTATTTTCATCGGGTCAGTTTCGAAGGTCGATCACACTGATGGGTTTTCTACCTAGTTTAGACATTCTCATTTTCTCGATTTCGGCCAAGGGGCTAAACAAAATGCTAGGGGTCACTCGTAGTTTTGAACGAAAATGATCTTTTATTTGATCGAGCAAGGTGTCCGTCGGATTTTTTGCAGCGATTTTAATACGGATTTCGTCCGTGCCGATTTCGTTCTGATATATTTCAATAACGAAACTAATTACTTCGAGAAAGTCGTTCAACGCGTTGTGCATTGCAGGCGGGTACAAGGTAGTACCCTTGTATTTGATCATTTGTTTCTTACGTCCTAACACGGGCCCCAAGCGCAAGCTATTCCGTCCACAAGCACAGGGATCTGTATGGGCAACGACCATATCCCCCGTTTTGAATCGGAGCAAAGGCATCGCCTCGATACCCAGCGTGGTAACCACCAGTTCTCCCTCGCTGCCGTTGGGCACGGGCTGTTCGTTTTCATCCAATACCTCCACGATAATCAGTTCAGGATGGTGATGCCCCCCGACTTGTTCACTGCACTCGGTAAAGGCCGTACTCATTTCGGTAGAGGCATAGGTAGAATACAATGCTATGTCCCAATCCGTTTTGATTTTTTGTCCTAATACATTCAAGGAAAAATCTTGATTGCGTAGGGATTCCCCAATGCAGATCGCACCTTTGATTCCGGAGTCTTCTAGCGAAATGTCGTTTGCTTGGGCGTATTGAATCAGTTTCAGTAAAAAGGAAGGTACTACGATGAGGTAGGTGGGGTTGAACTTCAGAATGGTATCCCACTGTAGTTCGGGAATCCCGGCACCGACCCGAATAATACCAGCTCCTAGTTTTCGAACCCCCAGGAAATACGCCAAACCTGCCATAAAGCGGCGATCCATAGTGGTCGTTAGCTGTAAAATATCATCTTCCCCTATCCCCGCACAGGCAAAGGAAATGGCCTCATTGTATGCCAAGCGGTCTAAATCCTTATCGGTAAGCCCAATGGTCACTGGTTCTCCCAAGGTACCGGAGGTCGTCACAAAATCGATTATTTTACTTTTGGGGACGCATAAAAAATCATCGTTGTATTGTTGTAACTGGTCTTTGGAAGTGGTGGGAATGCGGGCGAGGTCATCCAGGGAAGAAATGGAATCTACAGCAATCTTATGCTGTTTAAAAAGTCTTCGATAATAGGGGGAGTGTTCGTTTACATATTGCAACAGGGCTTTCAATTGGGTTTCTTGAAAGGCCTGTATTTCGCCTATGGGTGCCTGTTCTATGGTTGGAATACTCAAGGGAGTCGTCTTTTTAATTTACGAATATAGCGTTCTACCCGCTCCCGATCGGGAACTGTGGTGATTTCTTTCGTTGCCGCGGTCAAAAAGTTGTTTAGGGCCACTCTGTGGTACCCTTTCTCATAATGGTAACGCCCCATGAGGTAGTGTACTTCCCAAAACTCGGGGTTACTTTCTCGAAATTCTTCAAGAACGGTCGCTTCCAAGTCGGTTTCCGTAGCAATGGCTTTGGAGACCTGTCTCGATAAGATACGATAGCGCTCGTAGCGTTGATATGCCTTGGTCTCGATGAACGAATCTTTTGCAATGTTCAAGGCGCTTTTTGAGAGCGATTTCGCCGCTGAATTACTACTGCCGGGCTTAAAAATTTCTTTTAAGTCATATGCTACGAAGGTACCGAGTTGGTAGGGGTTGCTAGACACCCATACTAAGAGGTCTTCGGGTTGAAAAACAATGCCATGATGCGCCATTAACTGGTTCAAGGCCTTTTCGTTGCCATAGCCAATGGCTTTTTCATCGAGACCTTCTCGATCCCGAAGTAAGTCAACGGCCAATTCAGGGGTCATTTTTGGATGTTCTCCCAGCAATTCTTCCATTCGCTCGTATCGGTATTGCGAATGACTTTCTAAAATGTGCTTTTGGTTGTCCTTGTCATCGGTGTATGCCGCGCTTTGAAAGTGGTTGGAACAGATCAACCGATTCGAATTTTCTACCTCGTACACTCCAAATTTCTTGGGCGACACCTCGATAACGGCTGCCCGCTGGTCTTTGGCGCTTCCTATAAAAATAGATTCGGAGACAAACACCTGTCTTTTTTTGGCAATGGCAATTGCTTCCTCGATGGTAGCGGCATACTGTAAAATTTCGCGCGTGACAATCGATATGGGCGTTTTGGCCACGAGCGGAATCGAGGATTTTCCTGCATTGATGGTAACGGTCAACCCTTGGTCGTTCATGCCCGAGAGTACCCCTATAAACCCGCCCCAAGTAACCGACATAAAGTTATGCCCTTCATTAGGAGAAACGAAGGCTACAATTTTATTCTTTGCAAAGTCGTCACCTGCATAAAAATCAAAATTTCGACCAATGAGCAATTTGCCGTCGGCCGTTTGGTCGCCCCAGGCAGCAAAGGACGAGCAACCTACCAGGGCCAGATCTTGCAGGGCGTGCCCTATATCATGCGCCCCATGAAAATAAAGTACCCTTGGGTAAGGTGCCGCGATATAATCATAGTCTTTCGAGGCATATTGCGAAATACCATAAATCTCGGTCTTGTACTGTTCGGGAATGTGTAAGTACATTTTGCGATTGTACCAGGCCAAAAACTTTTTGAGTAATTTCTGCTTTCCCTCAGACGGTACCAGCTCATTTATTTTGTCGATAAAGGTGGCTTCCTGGAAATTGAAGAGTTCTTGGGTGAGACTTCCTGTTTTAAGCCCAATTTCAAATGGGTTGCCACTTACATAGAGTTCCCAGATGCCTTGCTCATTTTTAGTAAGAAAGTTATTTCCTAAGGCAAAGGTCGAGTCTGAAAGTTGGTTTCTCGCTTGAACTTCTGTTTTATAACTGCCGATATCGGGCAGGTCGTTAAGTGATTTTTTTACCCCGCAGCCCGCGACCATGCTTGCCACTAAGATGGCCAGGGAAAGTGTTTTTATGAAAGCGTTGTTCCACATAAAGCTATCAGTGCTTGCCTACGAAATTAGATCTCGTTCGGTACGTTTAATGGCCAATTCTTCCTTATAATCCAACCATTTTTGGCCCCAGTACTTCCGGGTAAAATTATCAAAGTTTCGCATGATCAGTACATTGTACAGCATATTGGCGAAACGGACGGGTTTTCTTGGAAGTGCCCGTAGCGTCATCGAAAAGCCTCCGTTCAAATAACGAATGGAATGCCAGTATCCACTTGGCATGTAAAGGGCATCGCCATGTTTCATTTCTGCTTGTATTCGTTCGGCATATTGAAGGGCCGGGTACTTGTCGAAATCCGGATTGTCCATATCGATCGATTCGATATTGTGGATCGAGAACGGCACTCTATAAAGGTACTTGGTTTGAGCAGGGGAAAACAGGTTCACCACCTTATCCCCATCAAAATGAAAGTGCATGCTGTCCGGAAGGTCAATATCATAATGCATGAATACCTTGCTGTCCCCACCGCCAAAAAAGAGCGCAGGTAGCTTTTTAAAGAATTTCAAACCAATATCGGGGTATTCAAAATCTTTCAATAGCTCCGGCATTTCTTTTAAGATGTTATAGAAGAAAATTCGTAGATCGGTCGGCTGTGTTTTTAAGATTTCGATATAGTCATACAGTTTCATTTCTTTTGCCGGGGCATATACACTCTCTTTGTCCTTGGCAGGTTCGTTATTATACAATGGAACGATCTGGTCCCCGGCACGGTCCTGTACATAGCTCAGCTTCCATTTTTCATAGGCAGGCCAGTCTTTGGTAAGTCCGGTAATGAGCACAGGTCGCTGGGGCTTGTAGAAGTTTTCCACAAAGTCTTTTTTCGAAATGTTCGCTACCCTTGGCACGGGGCTGGTCTTAAATTGTCCCATTACGTTATAAGTTCAAATGCAAGTATCAAGTTCAAGTATCAGATTTAAAGGTTGTTTTCCTTACAAAACGCGCATCTTATATCCCATATTAATATACCTATTGGTTGCCCCTCAAACCGAGGTGGTATTCTGATTGGTTGCGGTAATCTTGTTCAGCAGGTATTCGCCCCCTAAAATTTCCGAACAGGTAAGCACTCCGCTTATGGTTACCCCAAGGATACCGTGCATGTTAAGACTTTGGCCTGTGAAAAACAAGTTGGGAATGCGTGTTCGGGGCGATATAAATGATTTTAGGGGATTGCTTACATCTTTCACATAGCCGTACATAGATCCTCTATTGCATCCGATATAGTCGCGATATGACAAAGGGGTCGAGGTGTGTATCGACTGAATACATGCCCTAATATTCGGAAATTTTTTCTCCAGTTCCTTTAGAAAAACCTCGGTTCGTTTGTTCTTGAATTCCTCGTAGGTTTCGCCCCGGCTATTTTTATTCGCTACGGTATTGAAGGTATCTTCCCAAGCTGCTACCTCTTCGTACCGCATATAACTAATGGCCGTTAATTGGTCGCCCCATTCATCTTGGTTTTTACGCACGCCCATACTTACCATATAGGTTTCTGGCCAGCTTTCCCGGGTGTATTGATGCCCGTTCCAGACCGCATCGTAATTTTTAAAATGGTAATAGTTTTTATTCAGGTAAGGAAACGTTTTCGGCTTCAATACTATATGAATGCTAAAGGCGGAGATGGTACTGTCTATTTCTGCGATACGCTTTCCGTAAGACTTCCGAAAGTGTTCCGGTCCTACCAATTTAATGGTCGTTTTGGGCTCAATGTTCGATATAAAGAGATCTCCCTTGATCACGGAACCTGTTTTAGTGGTGACCGAGACTACTTTTTTATCAACCACTTCAAAATCGATTACTTCTTGATGCTTAAAGGCATCACCCCCATGTTCCTTTAATTTTCGAATAAGGCGTTTGGTAATCTGACTTCCGCCATCCGCACAGCGATAAGCACTTTCAATATAGGAGTTGACCGAAAGGGCATGCACGTAAAACGGACTCTTTTCCGCATCTCCTGCATACAACAGATTAGACCCCGCCAGTACGGCCCGTAGTTTCTCATTCTGTGTCAAAGAATCGATATAGGGTTTGGCCGGGGACTCGAACATATCGGAATCCTCATAATAGGGTTTTCCCAATTTCAGATTGTAAAGCGGAAATTTTTCGCAGGTCTCCCGTAATTTGGCCGTATACGTTCTAATCGCGGTTTCCTCCTCCGGAAATTGGGAGATAAGGCTATTTTCAAAATTGGCATACCCTTGGGCATGTGGATATTCTTCGGGGTCATCGTCAAAAGTAATAATGTCAAAACCGTTTGGGTCTAGTTGCTTGAACTCTAGACCTTCGAGAATGCCCAAATAGTCAAAATACCGATACAGGTTTTGCCCTTCGGTGAGTCCTCCCAAGTAGTGGACACCGGTATCGAAAATTGTTTTTTCCCGGACAAAGGTCTGTAGATTGCCCCCGTACTGGTTGTTCTTTTCAAGTACGCAGACTGTTTTTCCTTCGCGGGCCAAAATATTGGCCGCGACCAGACCGCCCATTCCGCTTCCAACCACCACCACGTCGTAGTGCTCCTTCATTTTTCGTTGCAATTTTTATGCGATAAAGTTATCACTTTGTAGACTAGCATAAAACCTTTTTACTTTCCTTGATTGGTTCGAAGGGCATACTCGGTCCATGAACCATCATAAATTGCTTTGTTGTTCGCCAGGAACGACTCACTAGCCAGGGCAACGACACAGGCCGTGATTCCCGAACCACAGGAGAATACCAACGGTCTTTTTTCTGAAATCAGTGGTTTGAAGAGTGCCTGCAGTTGTTCTTTTGGCTTGAACTTGCCATTTTCCAGCAAATCGGAGTAGGGGATGTTGATAGACCCTTCTATGTTGCCGCCTCGTAAATCTGCCCTGGGTTCCGGTACCCGCGAATGAAAACGATCTGCCGAACGTGCGTCGATGACCAGCGCTTCTTCATCTAAGATATTCGTTTGTATGTATTCAAAACTTTTGACCGCTTCTTGATTTAAGGTAGCTTCAAAATCCCCTAGGCCATAAACTCGGTCAACGGCAGGTTCCGTTTCAAAACCTTCCTTTTCCCAGGCTGGTAGGCCTCCATCAAGAACAGTGATATCAGAATGTCCCATGGTACGGAGCATCCACCAGACCCGTGCGCTGGAATAAATGCCTAGATCATCGTACACCACCAACGTACTGTTTTTACGAATTCCCAGTGCCCGGCATGCGTTTTCAAAACGGGAGGCGGTAGGAAGTGTATTCGGAAAAGCACTTCCTTGATCACTAAAGGCCTTTTTAATATCAAAAAACCGAGCGCCCTTAATACGTCGTTTTTCGCTAGGGGTGTTGGTGCCGACCACTTTTGGAATGGTACCATCCAGGATGATTAGGTCGGGATTGTTCAACTGTTTATGTAACTCGCTTGCACTAATAAGATGTTGCATTGTTCTTCAATTTAAGATCTTGTAAACAGTACGTAGTGTTGGGTATCCGTTCGCTGGTTCATATTAAATTTGGCGGCCTCTAATTTGGTAGGCAACTTTACATCCTTTAAAATAATCAATTTTTCGATGGAAGCGAGCGATTCCGTTGGTATGGCCGCAGCGTCGAATGCACCTGAATCGATTAACAACGTCTGGTGTGGTGCCGAAAAGAGCTCTTCCTTGGTATCTGTCACGGTAATTTTACTATACCGTTGGGTCAAAAAATTGTTCTTTAAAAGATTTCGAGCATCTTCCCGTGTCAAGAATACGCTTATCTTTCGGTCTATTGCATCGAGGGCCAATAATAGATCTAGCTGCCCGAACCCATTGGAAATGTGTGCAATTCTATCTTCTTTTCCAAGTTGTTTTATGAGCTCGAAATAGGAGTCTTTCCTTGATGTCAAATCACTTTTCACCGCTTTGTAAATGGGGTCGCCCTTGTACCGGTAATGTGCTAATATGGTCTTGTGCCAATAGGCTTCTTTTTCGATTTGAGATCTTACATTGCGGAACTGCTTTCTAAAATACACACCGATTTGTTTGCAGTGCTCTTTGTAAGACGTGCCAAATCGATGATCGGTGGTTTTGATTCTTGGCAATAGTTCTATGGTAATGCTTCCATCCCTGATAATAAAACTTCCCTTGGGCAATACTTCCGAATTTCCATGGATCAATACGGGCAAAATATCCAGTTGAAACTGTTCTGCCAGATAAAAAGCCCCCTTGTGAAACCGCTTGATCTTGTTGGTGCTGGATCTTGTTCCCTCGGGAAAAGCTATCAAACTAAACCCTTGTGCCACTTTTTCTTTTAAATATGCTTCCCCGTTTTCAATTCCGCCAGAAACAGGGTATGCTCCGGCCAGTTTGGCGGCGCTTCCGAACACCGGGGAATTGTAGACCCAATCATTCACCAAAAAGATAATTTTGGGATGCAGCATCCCAATCGATAAGATGTCTAAAAAGGAGGTATGATTGGCAATGATCATTGCCGGTTGTGCAAAATCTTCCTTGTGCGGGTTGTTTATCTTTTTGGAAACAAATCCATTCGTGTACAATACCGATCCCATTAATTTGGAAATTACCTTGTGAAAACCTTCATTTGGTCTATTGCGTTGTGCCGGCGAAATTTTAAGAACTACCCATGCATATACAGAAAGGAGCAAGCCGCCCATTCCGAAATATCCGAAAGACAGTAGCGAATGAAACAAGAGGCGAATACTAATTGGCCTTTTTTTGGAACTGCCGATCAATAGGCGAAACAGCAGGGGTTGTATGGTAAAGGCCACGAAGGCCGCGCATAAAATTCCGATCAACGAAACCACCGAAATCGTGTACAGAACAGGGTGTTTGGCAAAAACAAGTACCCCTACACCGGCGATGGTAGTTATAACGGAAAGCACGATCGAGGTTTTATGTGTGGCAAGGGTTTTAAGCCCGGAGCGGTATTCGGTCAAAAGGCCATTGGTAATAAAAATGCTGTAATCGACTCCAAGCCCAAAAATAAAGCTGCAAATAATAATGTTAAAAATGTTGAACTCAATATGAAAGAGCCCCATAATACCCACGGTCAGAAACCAGGTCAGGAATATAGGAATACTGGTTACCAAGGTCAAAGAAAGGCTTCGATAAAAAAGTAAGAGAATGACCAATACAACAACAAGCGAATAGCCGATGAGGCTATTGAAGTCATTCTTGAGGTTCCCTAAAAAGGTTTCGTTTACTTGTTGGCGATCGATCAACAGGGTGTTTGGGTCGTCTTTGAAACGTTCCCGAATGGTGTCGATGGCGTCGGCTTCTACCTTTACCAAGGAGGTAATGGTAGTGCCATTTTCATCCTCCACAATATAGTCGTCTACGGCAAACGATTGTACAACTTCGAAATCGGGAATTTGCAAAGGACTGAAATCGGTTTCAAGCAGTTGATAAAAATCGGAAAACGTGCTTTCCTTAAAACCAAAGCTGGCACTACTTTCGATAAGGTCTTGTTGAAGGGTGCGCACCTTTTCGGTTTCCCAGAATTGCTTCCAAACGGCAATCTTTTGCTGTTGTCGTTCCGTGGAACGTACCAAGGCACCAATAGAACTAAAACTAATCACCTGCCCCTTTGCTTTTAACCGATCCAATGTTTCATAGATAGAATCGTTTTTTTGTAATACCCGATCGGCCGTTTTTCCGTAGGTAGAAATATAGATCGATTTTGAGCTGATATCGGTCAGTTTTTCAAGGCGCCTCCTAGCCTCTATTAACTGCTCTGGCTCATAGTTAAGTTTCGTAAGGTCCTTGTTGAAAACGACCGTTCCGTAGGTAAAAGTACTCAGGACGGTGATTGCCAGCACCAATAAAACGGCCCATTTGTTTTGATGGATGTGGTAAGCGGCCAAGCGATCCAAGATTGTTTTTTTGCCGTTCGTTTTTACCGTACGATATACTTGAGGGATAAATAATAAGGCGAATAAAGAAGCACCCAGTACACTTACGGCGGCAAAAATTCCTAAATCCTGTAAGGCTTGCGATTCCAAAAATAACAAACATAAAAAGGCGGAAGCCGTGGTAAGACTGCTCATCAAAATAGAGGGGGCGACCTCTTGGTAAAGGCTTTGCAAGCTTTTTCCGTTTCTAATATGCGTAAGAATATGCAGGGCATAATCTAGCGTAACACCCAACAATACCGATCCGATTCCCAACGAAATTGCGGAGATTTTGGTACGCAAAAGACATAGAAAGGCAACGGCCAATAGTACACCGAAAATGGTAGGGGTAAACAAGATAAGGGGTAAGGCTAATTTGCGATAGAAAAAGATTAGAAGCAGGGCCAATAAGGTCATGGCGATACTCACGGTAAACTGAATATCTTGTCTAATTTGTTGGGCGTTGGCCACGGCCACCAGCGCCGCGCCATAGTATTCCCCTTGGGTTTTAGCACCGTATTTTTTATTCAGTTGGGCTTGTAGCTCGTAAAGGCTGTCGGCAAAAGGCATATTCTTATCGGTGCCGTTTGAACCGTAGGTCGGGGTAATAAATAATAGGATGTTGGTTTCTTCCTTGTCAAGCAGAAAACCATTTTTTAGCTTAAAATCGTCTCCGATTCCCAGCTGCTGCAATTTTTTAAGCGCTATGAAAGACAGGCCCAAAGGATCTTTCAGAATGGTTTTTTTTGCAATGATGCCCGAAGGAGAAATAAGGGTGCGGTAATTTTTTTCGGTTAGTTTCGCGATACTGTCCTTCGATAATTTTGCCTGTATCCGTTCATAATCGGAAGGGGAAAGAAATAGCGGTAGATTGTTGTAGATAAGGTCGAGGGTTTTGGGAATATCATCGTCGTTTACCCTTCCTTGAATGTTTTTTACGAAGGCCGCGTTGTTCTTTTGTAGGCTGTCCAAAAATTCGGTGGCGTAGGTGGTGAGATCGGCGACCGTACCTTCTGTCCCCTTTTTGATATTTACTACGATTTTATCAGTGAACGTAATCGACTTTAAGACCTTTTGAATGCGTTTTGCCTCATTGTTTGCAGGAATTAAAGAGGTAATATCATCCTCGAATCGAATTCCCCTCACTAAGGTCAACAATGCCAACACAAGTGCTAAGAGAACGCCGGTGCTCGCCCACTTCTTTCTTTGAATCAAAAGGAATGTCCTATGAAGTATATTACCCATTATCGACCACCATTTTTTTCTTAGCCATGCGTGTAAGTACAAGATAACCTATTGTTCCAAAAAGAACGGCAGCGACCATCGCCAGCGCAAAACTACCTACGATATATGTCTTTAGATGTTTCATCATCTCACTGGGTTGTGTGAGATTTTCGATCGAAAAAGAAAGTTCGCTGCCAATAAGGAACATCCCCATTTGTAAACTGCCGTAAAGGACAAAGGGGATAAGCGGCGGAATGCTCACATTTGAAAAAGTAAAGGCAATGACCTTGTTGAGTTTTAGAAAAACTGCCAACGTAAAGACGATCAACGTATGAAAACCCCAAAAGGGGCTAATGCCTACAAAAGTTCCCAAGGCGATGGAGAGCGCTTTCTTTTTTGGCGAATCGTCGTGCTGCAGAACGTTCTCTTGGAGGTATTTTTTAACTCCTTTTTTTTTAATCTTCCGAATCAAATCCCGGGGTTTGATATAAAAAATAGCAACGATTACCAGCCAGGTATTTAAAATGCTGATTCTCGTAAAGTCGGGCACAGTGCGAAAATGAGATACCCTTTCGGTTTCATCGTAGGAGATTTTTACCGGAACGTTTTCAACCAAGGTGCCGTTCCAAGCCGCTTTTACGATGACTTCGATCTCGAATTCAAATTTAGGCGTGTACAATCGCAATTTTTCGATTTCTTTTAGAGGATACAGCCGATAGCCACATTGAGTGTCTTTAAGCCATTTTCCGGTTTCGAACCAGAACCAAAAATTTGAAAAAGTATTGCCAAAACTACTTTTGCCCGGTACATCCGACTGGGCCATGTTTCGTGCACCGATATAGAGGGCATTTTTCGTGTTCCCGTTTTTCAGGGCCTCTAAGAATACGGGAACATCTTCGGGAAAGTGCTGCCCGTCCGAATCTATGGTGATTGCATAGTCATATCCCAGGCTCAAGGCTTTTGCAAACCCTGCTTGCAACGCACTGCCTTTGCCCTTATTTTTAGGGAAATGTATCTGATGAATCTGTGTATATGATTTAAGAATAGCGGCGGTCCCATCGGTAGCGCCATCGTTCACGACAAGAATGTCCGTTGTACGTTCCAGAAGGCCGTCCAATACCCTCTGTAAGGTACCCTCGTTATTGTAGGTAGGTACCAGAATACAGCAACTGAATTGTTGCATAGACTCTTGAATACTAGGAGCGTTGGTAAGCACTGTGTTTCGGTTCGGGTAGGCTTGCTAAGAAGCTTCTTATTCAGCACAAATATACGCAATAACGCCCCAACGGAAACTACTGCCGCGAAACGGATCGCTTCTCGTTAGCGTCAAAAACATCGGACTGTGAGACGTATCCTTGAATGTATTTTTTCGACTCTTTGTTCTTTACTTCCGAAAGATGGTTTAAGATATGGATTTTGTCTTTATCCATATGTTTTTTATAGCCCGTAATGCGGGGTGCATTTTCTTTTACGCTAAGGCGTATATAACGAATTTCTACGTTGTTCGGAGCTTGCTCCACGGCAAATTCGATATAGCCGACCCCTTCTCTAAAAAAGGCCTTTTTTTCTTTGATAGTCTTCGCGTATTTTGCCATTAAGGTGGTTGTAGCCCCCTTATAGGCAATGAGCAACGCGTCACTTTCTTTCGAGATGTCCCCAAGATCGTTATACAACTGCTTTGTCTTTTCCGCGTCGGTAGATGCTTCCCGGTATTGCTGGCGTACTTGTGAAATATCGGGAGCTACTACGACCGTGGCCATAATTGTTAGAAGGAGAAAAATACTTTTCATCTGTTACGTTTTATTGCTATTGTGAGGCCATGTAATTCATCATGGAACCTCTTAGCGGGAATCTAAAATGGTAATGGCTAATTGTACCATTAACTAAGAATTTTAAAGGATGCACTCAACTTTAGTGCTATTGTATCCTCAAAACTTACAGTATTCTTCACCTTTATGAATTCCTCCACTTCGGAAATGGCCAGGGTAAGTTGTATCGTATCGTTCTTCTCAGGGTTAATGATCGCCATAAATTTAATGTTCGAAGCGACCGATAAAAAGAGTGTTTTCCCTGTGGCCTGTTCGGTTAGCTCCTTGATCATTTGAATCATACACACACCGGGCATCACTGGGTTTCCGGGAAAGTGCCCCTTAAATACCGCATGCTCTTTGTGCAGTTTTATCAAAGCGGTCACGTTTTGCGCCTCTTGCTCAAAATGAATGACAGAGTACAATCCTTCTATTAGCATATGTGCAAAGTTTTAATCTATAATAGCGTTTAGTGCTATGGTCAGTTTAAAGTTACGATGGGTCATTTTAATCTGGTGTGCAATGTTATCATTTATTTGGGAAAATTGAAAAACTACTTTAGGGACCCCTTTTCCCATACGTGCAATCTGCACCAATTGCCCGTTTTTAGACCAATAAAAATGTTTCTTTCCCAAAATGGCTGTTGCTGTAAGGGATTCCCCGTTTTTTTGATACTGTTTCAAAATCGTATTCTCTTCCCTTATCAATGCCGTAAAGTCTTTTCGAAGAATGTTGATCAGGATTTTACGATCCAAGTCCTTTACAATTCTATTGACGGTAAACTGGTCTTTTGAAAAGGAAAAATCGAAGAGTGTATTCCCCATTTCGGTTGTGAATGCAATGCGGTGTGCTGCCGGCCCAAGCTTTTTTAACACCAAAATACCCCCAAAAGAGGTATCGAACACATCTATGTTGGCTTTGTAAACATAATCGACCGAGGGGTCTGAAAAATAGGGGTTTTGAATTGATGTCTTTAAAGCTTCAACCTTTTCAAAACCATGCTTCTTCGGATAGGATCCGCATCCCACCACCAAAAAAATAAGACTAATGAGAAAAAACCGCATCGGGTATGGGTTGGTTCTGTTTCCTGTTACTAAAAACGATTTGCGTATAGTCGTCCGATGGTTCGATCATTTTAACGGCTTCGACTTCCCCCGTTGCATTAAAGCGGATGTGAAAGGCCTTTATAAACGCTGCGAATTGCTGATCTTTTGGCATGAAATGGACAAGGCTGTTCTCTTTTTCGAAGAAATAGCGTATCTCAAAAGCACTATCATCGAACATATCTCCCCTGATACTGGCGGTAATCAACTGGTTTAGTTGCTTAAAAACCTTATTGCTTCCTAGATCCATATCACTTTTAGACCCGTTATCATTTATATACAATTTCTCATCTTTAAATAATACGGCATAGGAAAAGGGGGTTGTATATTCCCATTTAACGATGTTTGGGGCTTTAAAAGCCAATGTTCCTTTTGATTCGATATCGTTCGAGAGAAAATCGAGATGTTTGTGTTGGATGAAATCACTGCTAATCGTCCTTGTTGCCTTCGCCTGGTCCTTTACTTTGGAGCGCAGGGCCGTAGCTTCCGCGTTCGTCATTGGAACCTGTGCCAGTAGTAGGGTTCCTGAGAAAAATAAATAGGATAAAAGACCTAAGGCGTACAACCGTTTAGGACCACCTAGAAGAAAGGAAAAAAATCGACTACGCATAGGGTTGAATGTTCAGCAATTGGTCTACCGGGACCGATTGTAACTGTTTCTCTTGTAAAAATAACAATAACTGTTCCAAAACGGCGACGGTTTTGTCGCTTGTATCGTGTAACAATACCACATCTCCTTTGGAGATTTTTGAAGTGATCCGTTTTAATACCATTGGTGCCGGTCTTGGAGTGGTATCCAGGGAACGCACGTTCCACCCAATACAGTGAAGCTGTAAAGCGCTGACGGCCTTTTGTATGGTCGGGTTGGTTACGGCGAAGCAGGGGCGGTATAGCTTGGTCTCGAGTCCGGTAAGTTCTTTGATCAGTCGGGTCGTTTTCTGTAACTCATTTAAAACCCGCTGATAGCTATAAAAACCAAAAGACTTCGCATGGGTGAAGGTATGGTTGCCAACACTATGGCCCGCTTCAATAATATCTTTTAGGATCTCTGGGTGCTTTTCTATCTGTTGGCCAACGCAGAAAAAAGTGGCTTGGGCGTCGTATGCCGCCAACAGTTTCAAGACTTTTGGAGTACAGTACTCGTTGGGGCCATCGTCAAAAGTGATGGCGACTTTGTTTTCCGGGATGGTTTTATTGGCATGAAGTGATGGAAAATGATAGTCCCAGCGAATTAAAAAAGAACCGCAAAGGGTTATCCAAAACCAAACAAACGGAACCAACGCGAAACCCCACCAAGGAATAGGGGTAATGTAATTTGCAATGAGCAATAGTGCCAAAATGAGGAAGGCAGCGCGGTTTACAAAAGTTCGTTTTAGCATTGTCGCAATAGTACGAGGCTATGGTATTCCCCGCGATACTGATTGTATAGTAATATGGTCTTCGGTGTTGGGACCGCTACCTTGTTCAAATGAACAACTTCTGGCAGCGAATTGGTTCGCATTACCTTCGAAGCCAACCAAAAAGCAAAACTGCTAGCGGTATCATACTCACCGGATAAATGTTTTGAATAAGCCTGGGCCGTATTTGAGAATAGTTCGTTAGCGAGCAGATCGTAGTATGAATCGAAGGTTACATCCCCATTATAGCCGAGGATTACGAGATCAATGGCATCGACCGAAAGTTGGTTTTCCGCAAGAAACTTTGAAACCGTGCCTGTCAATTGCGCCTTCTCCAAGGAGTTATAGGTACCAACTGCCAGCAGTTCCCCGTAGGTAGAGGCTTGTTTTTCATTGGATAAAACAAAGAATTGAGCACCTTCGGCCATGACACAACCTTCCGTTTTTGATGCCAATAGTTGGGTGCTTTCGACCGGTGTTTTTTTAATATGGTCAATAAGTCGATGGGTATCTACATGGTGTGCCACCAATTCATCGACCCCGCCTACCAATACGTTCTGGGCTTCCTCTAGTTGTAGTTGGATCATGGCATCTATCAAACAAGATTCAAAGGAAGTGGCGCCGTTTACATAGGTATAATTGTATCCCTTACAACCAATGCCCAAAGCAATTTGCCCAGAAACGGTGTTATGCGATGATTGAATAAACCTGGTGGGGGTGAGAAACTGTTCTTTATTATCGATAATTGCACTTATAAACTTTTCCGAATCCCCAATACAACCCAGTCCGGTGCCCACGATAATTGCGTCTACATTGTCAAGGCCCGCCTCTTCCAAGGCTGTTTTGGAGCTCACGGTACTCATTTTTATCCCCTTGGCCATTCTTCTAGCCGCGGCAGGGGGAATATAGTCTTTATAGTTAGGGTTGATGACACTCATAGTAGTGTCATTATGGGTCGTGATTTCTGTGAGGAAAGCATCATTTTCGAAGGTCTTCTGGGCTGAGACCGAACCAACACTGTTTATGTAAACACGCTTTTTCATGCCTCTTTCGAAAATATTAGGGCCGTACAATTTCCTCCAAAGCCAAAGGAGTTCGAGAGCACTACATTTAATTCTTTTTGTTTTAGTTCGGTCTCGGGTAAAAGGTCGAACTCCTGCATAGGAGTCTTGAAATTGAGATTCGGGAAAATTACATTGTTTTGAAGTGCCAGTACGGCGTATACCGCTTCGATGGCACCGGCCGTGGCCAACGTGTGTCCCGTAAAAGCCTTTGTAGAGCTAAAATCAGGGACCCTACCATCAAAAACACGGTTCATCGCCCGACCTTCTGAAAGGTCGTTATTGGGCGTTGCCGTACCGTGCGCATTCACATAATCTACGGCCTTTGGCGAGAGCCCGGCTACTTTGAGTGCCTGCTCCATGGCAAGTACCGCCCCGTCGCCATTATCGGAGGATGCGGTTTGGTGAAATGCGTCATTGGCATTCCCGTACCCCTTTACATAGGCCAACACCTTTTTGTTCTCCTTGGCAACCACCTCATCTGATTCGAGTACCAAATAAGCGGCCGATTCCCCTAGGTTTAGTCCCTTACGATGGTCATCGAAAGGCGTATTGTACGTATCTGACAGTATCATCAAGGTTTTGAACCCGTTGATGGTAAATTTGGAAAGGCAATCCGCCCCGCCCACAATAACACGGTCTAACTGCCCCGATTTGATCATGCGAGCCCCCAACATAATAGCATTGGCGGCAGAAGAGCATGCAGTACTGATCGTAGTAGTAAAGCTCGATTCCAACCCTAGGGCAATAGCTATTTTTTTGGTAGAATCACCCGCATGCAGTCCGTTGATATGGTGCCAGGCCTTGTTATTTTCAAAATATTCGTAAAAGTATTGTTCCGACTTGTCCATGCCGCCGACGGTAGTTCCCGAAATCAGGCCGGTCTTAAACGCATTTAAATCGGTGATTCCCGCATGGTTTACCGCTTCTTTTGCGGCAATCACGGCTAACAGAGAAGTTCTTGACCAACTGTTGGGCGAAAGCCCAAGTTGCGCTTCCAAGGCTTCATTGGTGGTCGAGATTTCACCCACCATAATATCGTTCTTATGAACGGTATCGATATGGGTAATTTTAGAGATACCTATCTTTTTGGATATCAGGGATTCATAGTTCTCTTCAACATTGTTTCCAATAGCCGAGATAACGCCCATTCCTGTGATTGCAATACCTTTGCCCATAGCCAATTTGAAACTGAAAAAGTTTTCAGCTGCGAAAATACGAAGATCCTATCTTTCTATGGAAATTTTAGCAAGGGCCTTTTAACAATTAGCATTGCTTTTAACAAGAAATGGCCCATTAAGGACATCAATATGGATGCTTTCCAAAGGGAGAATCTGTTATTCGGTCTTTTTGGAAGTGATATAGGCGGCCATGGTCTCGACCGATTCGAAGATTTGTTTTCCTTCTTTTGGGTCGGCCAATTTGATGCCGTAATCCTTGTCTAACATTACGATAAGTTCCAGGGCATCGATAGAATCCAACCCCAAGCCTTCCCCAAAGAGCGGATCTTTATCACCGATTTCGGCCACAGATACGTCTTCCAGGTTTAACTGCTCGATAATTTTTTCCTTCAATTCTAGTTTCAAATCGGTCATTGCGTCTGGTATAAGTGATTTATGCTTTCCTTAGAATGGATAAAAGTACCATTCTTTGCTACAACGTACAAAAAGGCATCGTATTTTCCCAGATCGAAATCGATCCAACCACAAAGTACTTTTTCCGCCTTTTGCATCCCGAGCAAGCTGTTGGTATAATCGAAGAGGTCGTCTGCCCTAAAACGGTTGCATATGAAAAAGCTATTTTCGGAAAACAACCCATGCCTAATACTGATCTCGCCCATACAGATATTGGGAAGGGTGTAGACGAAAACGGCCGGACTAGGGTAATAACCGTCGGGGTCTTGGATGCTGTGCTGGTGTTTGCGATCGGTGTCTAGGCTGCCGGCCTTGTTCGAAAAGACCAATGCCATATTTTTCTCGTGTTCGTCAAGCAATAACATCTCGGCGGCAACCAGGGCCAATTTGCTCAACGAATCCATTTTGAAAAATTTTGAATAATTTATTTCCAGCGCCTTATATGCCGATTTGATAAAGGCTGAAAATTCGGTTTCGGCACTTTCAAAAAGCGATTTACCGTCTTTGGAAATCCGTCCCTCCGTAATCCTGCAATGGCTTTCTATGTGGTAGCTGGCGGTCATTGGGATGTTACTTTTTTAAAGATTGCGGCGGTGTTGCAGCCCCCGAAACCGGATGCGGTTTTTAAAAAGGTATTCAATGGTTTTTGAGTGGTTTTATGAATCACGTTCAATGGTTGGGATACGCCAAGTGCTTCAAAACCCTTGGAGCAAAACAAGGTGTTTTGGTGTAACGAATGCATGCCCACGATGGTCTCTACGAGGCCAGACGCACCCAGGGTGTGTCCAATATACCCCTTTAGGCTATTAATTGGGGCGTCTTGCAAATGGGCCCGGTTAAAGGCGATCGATTCCATTTCGTCATTGAATACAGTCGCGGTACCATGGGCCGAGATACAGTCGATATCGACTGCGGAAACGCCTGCCTGTTTCATCGCCGACCCGATGCTTCTAAAAAGGCCCTCTCCCGTGCGGGATGGACCTGAAATATGATTGGCATCATTACAGGAAGCTTCCCCTAACAAAACTACCGATTCTTTGGCCAAGGCATGTGAATCTTTGGTAACAAGAACACTCGTGCCCACTTCCCCTATATTGATGCCGACACGGTTTTTATCGTATGGTTTGCAGGGAGCATCGCTCAAGGCTTGAAAAGCATTGAATCCCGATAGGATAAATTTAGTGACCAGGTCACCCGCCACTACGAATACATGATCGTACTTGCCTTGATGAATAAAACGTTTTGCCACCGCAATGGCCAGCACCCCGGAGACACAGGCATTTGATAATACCATTGCTTCATGATGGAAACCGAAGAAAGTCTTGACTTTTTCACCGAGCGTATGCAAGTAAGCACGTTCTTTTGGGAAAGGGCTCTTTGCATCAAGTACGTCAATATTTCCCTTGGTCGTTGAAATAAGCAAGCCGACGCGTTCGTTCAAGGAAAGCCCCGAAGCCTGGATGGTTTTTGCCAGCGACACAATCAACAATTGTTCTAAACGGGTGTAGGGTTCCCTCGGGTCTAAAAGGGCAACGGCCTCCTGTAACTGTTCGGTATTGACACGGGAAGTACAAACGGGTTTGGACAGGATGCTGGGATCTTCGATCAGCTGAAGACTAGATTGTTCTTGCATGATGTTGGTAACCGCAGCCAGGGAGTCAAAGCCATAGTTCGATACAATAGTGTTATGTGAGAGGTAAACTTCACTCATTGAGGAGCCCCATTTTTAGTTTCCACTCTTTGAAAAAGTCTGGAATCAGCAAGGAAAGCTCCCCGCCCAATTCGACAAAAACCTGCACTGTTTTACCGGTACAGACGACTTGTCCTTCAGGGTTGAATATTTTGTACTTGAAAATCATTTTGGCCGCTGCCGAATCTACATAGGTAGTTTCTATGGTCGCTACGTCACCATAGGTGAGCGGTAGTTTGTGTTCACATCTCGACTCTACGATAGGAGTGGAAAAATTATGGGATTTCTGATCTAAGTACGATATGCCATGATGTCTGCCGAAAGCCTCCCGTCCATCTTCAAAGTACTGAATATAATTACCGTGCCATACAATGCCAAGGGGATCGGTCTCTGCGAATCGAACCCTTACTTCACTGGTAAAACGGATTTCTTTGGTGGTCTTAGAGGGCATTTTTTTTCGAGTTGTAGCTAAGTGCGATTAAAGTGGTAATGATGAAAAAGCCAAAAAGCAAACCAATTTTGGGTAGAATCTCAACAAAACCTACATTCCGTAAAAATACATCATAAAAGGCATTGAGGCCCCAATTCATAGGCGAGAGATTCGAAAGGGTTTGCATAAGCTTTGGCATGGCAAAAACAGGGACCCAGACGCCTCCTATCGCGGCCAATATTACGACAAAGGTGGCGGCAAAAGGAGCCGATTGTTCCTGTGTTTTTGCAATGGTTCCCAACAAAAGCCCTAGGCCTACGGCAGCGAGCCCCGCAAAAAAGGCCACAACAAATAACAAGGGTAACCTTCCCGAAACCTCTAATTTGGGCAACCCTATGAGTGGAAAGAGGTAAATGCCTACCAATAGCATCAGCGCGAATTGAATCAATGATACTGTTAGGAAAACCAAGGTCTTTCCTCCCAAAACCGTTGCATAGGATACGGGTTGCGTGCGCAACCGTACAAAGGTTCCCTGATTTTTTTCTTTCACCATATTGATTCCCAAGGGCAGTATAATAAAGAAAATGGCAAATAGGGTCCATGCGGGAATATTGTGCTGGGTAGAATTCGGCACTATTGGTTTTTCATTATTGTTCGGGTCTATTTCTTTAAAAGTTATAAAATGACGGGTGTCAAAAATAACCTCCGATGCATCTTCGGTCAACTGTTCTTGAAAAGCTTGGTATATGGTTTGGCTCTCGATTTGGGAAATCATTTGATCAATCGTACTCCGGACGGCACTTTTAAAGGACTGTTGGGTGGCCGGGTCAAAGTAAAGCCTTACTTCTTTCGGTTGCAGTACTTCTTTTGCTGCAGGAACAGCTGCTTCCTCCATCCCAAACCGCGACAAGATGTCCGTTACATTGTCGCTTACCTTTTGTTGCAGGTCTTTTGAAAGATCTTCAGGGATTACGATGGCCAGTTGATAGGTGCCTTTTTGCACTGAATGCTGTGCATCTTGTTCACTTGGTTCCTTGATTACTTCAAAAAGATTCGAATTATTCAGGTTCTCTTGGATATTTTGGGATACGGCCCCTTGGTCATTGTCTACCAACAAAATGGGGATTTTTGAAGTTTCCAATGTTTTGAAGGTCCCGTCCTGAATGGTGGTGATGGTGATTACAAGAAGCAAAGGCATTAAAAACAAAACGGCAAGCCCGCCTAGATCGCGGGTGAGGAGTAAAAACTCTTTATATGTGGAAGCCCAAAGTTTATACATGGTCTCTTAGGGCTTTACCGGTTAGAATCAAAAATAAATCTTCTAAATGATCGGCATTTTCATGCGCTTCGATTAGTTTTTTGGGGACCCCTTTACAAACAATTTGACCGTGATCTATGATGGCGACCCGATCGCAAAAGTGTTCGGCTTCATTTAAATGATGCGAGGTATATACGATGGTCGTTCCCTGGGCATTCAATTTTTTTAGGTGCTCTATGATGACGGTTCGTGATTGCACATCTACTCCGACGGTGGGTTCATCAAGGAACAATACTTTGGGATTGTGTAAAATTCCGGAAATAAGGTTGAGCCGCCTTTTCATTCCACCTGAAAAGGTTTTTACAGGACGGTGGGCAAAATCTAGAAGCCCTAAAATTTCAAGTTGTTCGGTAAGCTTGTTTTTTAAAAGTTGTCCTTTAAGGCCGTACATAGATCCGAAGTACCGAAGGTTTTCAACGGCGGTCAAGGAAGGGTATAGCGCGTACTCCTGCGGTACGATTCCTACCAATTGTTTTAGTTGGTTCTTGTTGTTTTTATAATCGAGTTTGTGAATGGTAAAGCTGCCAGCTGTCGGTTTTAATAGAGAGCATAACATCGAGATGAGGGTTGTTTTGCCAGCCCCGTTCGGACCTAAGAGCCCAAAAATTTCACCATCTTCTATGGTTAAATCAAGGTCACTCACAGAAAAATCAGTAGCGCCTTTGTACTTTTTAGATAGTTGGGATATTTGAATCATTGTCCCTGTATTCTCAAACGAAAAATTAGCTCGATAATCGAGATGTATACCTGACTGCCGCCAAGCAAGTTACCCCGAAACCCACCCGACCTATTCAACCGGATTGGCGTCGAAAATGAATGTTAAATTTCTTTTCAATGCCTTAGGAGTTTGCCCTAAGCTAGTTTCCCTGCATCGCAATATTTTGCTAAATGGCCCGCTTTAGCTTGCCAAAAAAGGTGGCCTCCCGGTTTCCGATCGCTTCCAATTCGTCAGCAACCTTGTTATAGGCATCTTCCTGCACACTTCTGTTCTTATAAATGCGAGAGGCATTGAGGGCAAAATCGCGCCATTGATCCCCGATTTCGGTCATCTCTTTGGAAAGCACTGCGAGTGCTTCATTTTTTAACACGCCACTTGCTTCTTGGAGAAAGGCCGCATAGATGTACCGAAAACCACCACCTCCGGTACCAATTTCTTCTTGCATTCGAACAATTTGCCCCAAATAATGGTTTGCTTTTTTCGCACCATGTTTTTTGGGCCACTTGCGAATGAGTTTTGCCACTGTTTTTATGCCTCTGGCCCCTACGATGGGAACGGGCGCCAGCATTTCCCTACAGGTGTGTTTAATGCCCTTGCGAATGGCCTTTTCCAAATGCAGGGTTTCCGGAAACGAGATTGGATAATACATATGGCCATTGGGTGCAAAAGGCCCTTTGGCGTAACGCACCTTTTCCAATTGTTTGGAGGTAAGGGTGGTGACATGCTGCATGACCGGATCGCTGATCAAGTAGGTATCCTCCTCTTTACCGTATACGACTAAGTTATGCGCATTGAAGTGAAAACGGTATTCATCGGGGAAATAAACAAGATTGTACACGCCTACTTGAAGGCCTACGGGATTATTCTTTTGCAAGTTTTCGTCGAGCCGTTCTTTGGCCTTTTTCGGGTCTTTGAATTTTTCCCTTTTTATTTTGACCCCGACCCTTTTTGCAAAGCGGTTAAAAATAAAACCCGCCATGGCGCGGTAGGTGATCAGGGGGGCATAATTAATTTTTATAAAGGGAATATAACAGAACAAAAGCCCGGAACCAATGCCAAAGACCATGGGTTCGCTTATTTTATGCCCGTTGAATTTCATTAAGTTGGAAACTACCCCGTTTTCGCAATGTGCGGATTGTTTGTGCTCGAAATCTATCTTCATGTGTTAGGGGGCTACATTTTTTAACTGTTCTACGGTAATATCAAAAGCGGTAGCGTATTTTTCCAATGTTTTTTGACTTAGTTTTTTAAAGACGGCAGGCTTAAAGTGTCGTTTTACCCGCCACAGCCACATGCCCACGTAGCTTGCGAGCACGGGAGGTTCCATTTTGCAAACCTCCATGTAGTATTCGATGGGGCTGGTCTTGTTTTCAAGAACCCTTTTTTTTGCATCGGCAATGCGTTCCTCGATAGCCTCCAGGGCATTGTTCAGGGCAATGGTTTTTGCTTCCCACCCAGAGCTAAGGCCCGTGGTGTAGTTTCCTTCTTCATCCACTGCATAGTAAAGTTCTTTGCCGTGTTCTTCTGTAAAAAAACTCTCATCTTGGGGTATTTCTTTTTTTTTCACCGGTTCCGAATTAATGTGGGGCTATCCCATGTATTAAGAAATTGAAGGTACAAGCTACGATTAATTCTTCTTTTCTAAAAGTACTCGCTTCTATTGTGCAGAGGCTAAAACCGGTATCATCAAATCTCGAAATCAACTTCCCTTTGGTAATGATGCGCTCGTGTGCTTTGGGTAGATCAAGGATTTTTACTTTTTTGATTGCACTGATATAGGCAATGACCTTTCCGGTGATTTCCCCAGATCCTTTTTTTACGACATAGCTCTGTGCCACTATCGCCGCGCAGCTTTGCGCTGCATTTTCAATAAGGCCGGGTTCGGTAAGGTAGTTGTCTTTTACGAATATACAAGTGGGTTCAATGTCAAAATAGGTTTCTACGGAGTCCGAATCCAAGAAAGGCATGCTGCTCGTCATGAGCATGGGCTCCCGGTGTGGCAGGTATTTCTGAATGGCTATGTTGCGTCGTACGTGTTCCACTTAACTGGCCAGGGCCGTTTTCATTTCACTTTTCGCTAGTACTTTTCCGTCACAGCAAACTTGTGCCGCTACTAGGGTTATGCCCATGATATCGTGAAGAATTTCTACGGTCGTTTCCAATTCGGCATTCACTTTTGGCAGCGAATGTACGGTTGCTTTTTTGATAGCGCCGATATATCCTACAGGGGCCGCCTGTTGCTTCAAATAGTATTTATATCCGGTATGTAGCGCTACTGTTTGCGCCATATTCTCGATCAAACCGGGGGCCAGAAAATGACTGTCAAAAGTGAAAAGGTTATCCTTCGGAATCGTAAAGCCCGAAACAATCTTGGTATCCGAAAAATAAAACAATTTATCTACCATGACGAAGGGCGGTTTTTGAGGTACAAGTTCCTCTAAAAGCCTCTTGTCCGTTATCGGTTTTTCGAGCAGGTTCATGTTAATGCACAGTTAGGTAGGCGTACGTATAGGCAAACCTGGCGCTTTCGGGCACAAACAACAAAATGCGATCTCCTTTTTTAAGTTGCTTTGAGTGAAAGAGTTCCTCTAACATCACATAGATAGAAGCCGACCCTATATTACCGACCTTTTCCAGATTTATAAACCATTTGTCCCATGGCATCTCCACGCCCTGGTCTTTCATTTCATCATAAAATCCCTGTTTGAAAAAATAAGAGGATATATGGGGAAGGTAGTAATCTACATCATCGGGGGTAATCCCATGCTTGTCATATGCCTTTTTAAGGCTATCAACGGCCTTCACCAAAATATGTTCGCCCAACAGTTTTACATCCTGTTTTACCGAAAAAAGGGATTGTTTTCCCCATTGGTCCGAAGGGTAATCACTCCAGGGTTTTAGACTGCCATCATCCAATTTTTCGCCTCCCGAGTACATGCAGGTTTCCATTTCGAACGCATAGGAAAAGCCTTCCATCCATTCAATTTTGAGGGAAATAGGTCCCTTAGGGCTATTTTCCAACAATACGGCCCCTGCACCATCAGAAAGCATCCATCGTAAAAAATCTTTTTCAAAAGCCAAAATGGGATTGGTCTCCAACCGATTCAAGGCGGTCATCTCGTCTTCGAAAATATGGGCGGTCATCCTAGAAGATGAGCGTTCCGACCCTGTGCAGACCGCATTCGATACTTGTTCCGATTTTACCGACAAATATCCAAATTTAAGTGCATTCATTCCCGAGCAGCAGACACCGCTGGCCGAATTGATTTCGAGGTTGCCATTTTTTAACAACCCGTGCACCATGGCGGCATGGGAGGGCAATAACTGGTCGGGGCTCGACGTACCACAAGACAGCAATTCAATATCGTTGACGGTAAAGTCATCGTCGCATAGGTTTTTGATGGCAGCTTCGGTGAGCTCGGCATTGTTATGGGTGCTATTGCCATTTTCGTCCAATGCGTAATACCGGGTCTTGATTTTATTGCTTCTTAAGACAATATTTTTGGCACGAGAAGGGCTACCGTTTAAAATGCCCAACCGCGCTTCCATTTGGTCATTTCCTACGGGATCGTTTGGTAAAAATTTAGCTATTTTGGTTATGTAGACGTCTTTCATATGGTATTGTCCCATTTGGTCGGGGGAAATCTATAGAAACTCTTTTGACTTCTAGGATTGTTTGGGCTTTTTGTTTTGCTATTTTACTTGTGTTTGGCTACCTCAGGTCGACGGAGGAATAATATGCAATATCCTTCTGAATCTTACGATAAAAAGGAAGGTATGTCAGCAAAAATACAATAAAAAGGATTGGTGCAATAATCCAAATCGTAAATTGTAGATAGTATTTGAAAACGGTAAGCCATCGTTTTCTGACCGCGGCGCCCGACCTGCTTTTTTTCATGATCAGCGCGGCCCATTTGGAGAAAATCACATTCCCGCGTTTGTCCGTGGGAATCAAGGATGGATTGATTCTTACGGCCCCCAGCGAAAGGAGTTTTTTTTGAAGGTTTTGGAAAGATCCCGATTGCAATGCTTCCTTAATAGGTGCGCCGAACTTGGTGGCTTCTTGGATATCTTTATCCGAAACGCCGGGCCTTGGAAAAATACCTAGGTAACGGTCTTTTCTGCCCCGCAGCATCCAATGTTGAATCGTGATGACGCTTATATGGTTCAGGTGCCTGTCGATCAAGGCAATATTGCCTACTAAGTGTGCCTTGCAATCTACGAGCAGGCGTTTTACCTTTTCTTGCGATTGGTACCACATGTTCCGGGCACCGATCACCGTAATGACCGGAGTATTGTGTAGGAGCGTTTTGGCCGCTTCTGATTTAAGGAATGAGTTCACGGGCACCGATGGGGTCAAGTACCAGACTTGATGTCCTAGTATAACCAAATCGTACTTTTTATTCATTATGGAGGCGTCCGGGGTATTGATGGGCGTTGGTATTTGCAGGTATGATTCTGGAAAGGCATCTACGAACACCTCTTCGGTCCAAGGAAACGGAAAGGGTTTCTCCGGGACGATTTGATGGTAGGTAATGTTTGTTTGGCCGTCCTTTAAGGGCGCAATGACGTTGTTAATGATATCTAACAGCTGTCCTGTTTGGGAATAGTAAACTACTAAAACTTCTTTCATTTATCTTTATTATCATTCCAAAAATCAAAGTAGTTGAACCATTGTAGCGGATACTTATTTAAGATCCATTCCAAATTTTGAGTAAAGGCCTTTAAAATACCTTGTGCATCGCCACGCTTTACCTCAATACTTCTTGCGTAAAGATGGTAATGTTTTTTTGATTCTTTCATCACATAGACAAAAAGAACGGGAACTTTTAGTTTTGAAGCCAATAGATAGGGTCCCAGGGGAAATTGAGCGGTAGTGCCCAGAAATGTTTCCTCAAGAAATTTGGTGCCCTCGATATAACGATCGCCGGTGAAGCAAACCAACTCCCCATTGCTCAAGGCTTTGTGTATTTCAAAGATATGGGACATGTCGTCGTTGATCAATATAAATTTGACGTTTGACTTAGAGGTGACACTCGCCATGTACTCCTTGATTTTTTGATGTTCCTGGTCCCAGGTTACCAAACTGATATTGTTAACGGCGTTCAGGTCTTCCAAAAAAAACTCCGCAACTTCAAAGTTTCCAACATGGGCGCTGAGTAGAATACCACCGCGTTTTTGTGCAAGGAGTTTTTCGATATTCTCGATACCATCGAATTCATAGGTAAACCGGTCTTTGAAACCAGCAGAAATAGCCGTTTTGTCGATAAGGGTTTGTCCAAATCGATAGTAACTCCCGTACACATTGAAAAAACTTTTAAGGCTCGAATAGCCTAGTCGATTTTTAAGATATCGGTAAATCGCCTGGGTGCTTTTCGGAGAAAAAAAGCAAAAATAAAGGACCACAAAATGCAATAAAAAGTAAGAGGCGTTTAGGCCAAGGTGTTTGATGAAGAAAATGTAAATCCTATACCCTAAGACCGTACCTCTGGATTTTCCTTCCCACTCCGCTGCCATTCATTGGTGTTGTTTCGCGTGTCAGTCCAGTTTACTTTCGATCAAATCGTAGAAATCTTGCAAGGTCACGATATTGACAAAATCATCTCCGACTAATTTTACGCCAAAGTTACTCTCAACGGCCACCACTAGGTCCACAAAGTCTAGGCTATCAAGGCCAACCGATTCTTTCAGGTTTGCACCGGGGGTGAGCTCTTCTGGATCGACCTCAAATTCGTCGATGAGGAATGCATCAATCTTTTCAACAATAACTTGTTTGGTCATTATCATCTTTTACTAGCATTTTTTTATGATCAAAGCGGAATTTGTGCCTCCAAATCCGAATGAATTGGACAAAAATACGTCAATTTTTTTATTTAAGGTTTTCTGAACGATGTTAAGTTTCGCCGACACTTCGTCGGGATTTTCAAGGTTAATATTCGGGGCGATAAACGAATCGCGCATCATGAGCATCGAATAAATGACCTCGCTCGCCCCGGCCATCCAACATTCATGACCGGTCATTGATTTTGTAGAGCTTACATACGGATTCCCTTCTTTGAACACTTCAAGGATGGCCATGGCCTCGTTGGCATCGCCGACCGGGGTAGAGGTTGCATGGGCATTCACATAATCAACCTCAACGGCCTGTATATTCGCTTGCTCCAAAGCCCTGGTCATGGCCCGTGATGGCCCTTCTACGTTGGGGGTAGAGATATGATCGCCATTCGATGAAAAGCCATAACCGATGATTTCACCTAAGATCGGAGCGCCTCGTTTTACGGCCGATTCATAGCTTTCAAGTACGAGAGAAGCTGCCCCTCCGCTCGGGACCAACCCATTGCGGTCTTTGTCAAATGGCCGGGACGCCTTTTCGGGAGCGGTTTCATTCATGGCAAATACCCCCAGGCCATCGAAACTCCCCATGGCCAGGTGGTTGATCTCTTGCGCACCACCGGCGATGATGCACTCTTGCAAACCACTTTTGATCAAGTGATAGGCCGTACCAATAGAGTGTGACCCACTGGCGCAGGCCGCACTGATCGTAAAATTGACCCCGCGTAGCTTAAAGATGGTCGACAAATTCATGGTGACCGTAGAATTCATGGCTTTAAAAATGGCTCCCGACCCTACCAAGGTGGTGTCCTTTTTTGCCCGCATTACGTCTATAGATTCTATGACCGAACGTGCTGTGCTATCGTTTCCGTATAAAATGCCCACCTCGTTGGCATTCAAAAAGGCCTGGTCTATTTTTGCATTTTGAAGGGCTTCTAAGGTAGCGACATACGCGTACTGTGCCTCTTCACCCATGCTAATGCGTTGTCTTCTGGTCAGAAATGGTTTTAACTCAGGAGGGTCTACCGCCCCTGTAAGTGGGGATCGGTACCCGAAGTCGGCTCGTTCTTGGTCGAATACGATACCAGAACGGCCCTCAAACAGAGAGGTTTTCACCTCGTCAAGATTCTTGCCGATGCATGAATAAATACCCATTCCCGTAATTACAACTCTCTTCATAAGCCCCAATCGGTTTTTAAGAATAAATACCGCCGTTGATATTAATGACTTCCCCTGTAATATAGGACGATTTTGAGGAGGCCAAAAATGACACCAAATGCGCCACTTCCTCCGCTTTTCCAAAGCGGTTTGCCGGTACCATTTTCTTTAACTCTTGCTCATTCAACTCACTGGTCATATCCGTTTTGATAAATCCAGGTGCAACGGCATTTACAGTAACGTTTCTTTTTGCAACTTCTTGTGCAAGTGCTTTGGTTGCTCCGATAACCGCACCTTTCGCAGCCGAATAATTGGTTTGCCCTGGGGTGCCTTTCAGTCCGGATACCGATACCATATTGATGATCCTGCCGTATTTGTTGACCAACAGTTTTTGGATCAGGGCATTGGTAACATTATAGAATCCGTTCAGACTGGTGTTGATGACCTTCGACCAATCTTCAGGAGTCATCCACATAAAGAGCCCGTCTTTGGTAATGCCTGCATTGTTTACCACCACTTCTATCACCCCGTTTTTATGTGCCTCATGCCACTCTTCCAAGGCAGTTTTTACCGCTGCCGCGTCGGCTACGTTGAAACAAAGCAATTGTCCCTTTCCGCCGGCCGCCTCTACCAGCTGTAAGGTTTCTTCGGCAGCACTTTTGTTGCTATTGTAGTTGATGAGGATCGTATAATCCAAGTCTTTTGCCAATTGTTCACAGATGGCACGCCCTATACCGCGGGATCCGCCGGTGACCAAAGCGTATTTTTGTTTTTCTTCCATAAAACTATTTGGGAACATAAAGGAAAGTGAACCTCGGTTTCGTTTTTCCCAAATGTTCTGGTTTGAAGCTATTTTATCGTTACAAAGGGTTCTGCATTTTCGAACCATTTGTCGCCCAGTAGTTTCCCTGTTTTATCAAGAAAACCCCATCCTTTTTTTGATTTTACCCGTGCCAACCCATTTTTAAAACCTTTCTGTTCCGCACCCTTTAAAAATGCCAGTCCGGCAGTGATATCATACTCCATCGGAATTATCAGGGTGCCGCTAGTGTCGATAAAGCCCCATCTTTTTTCCTTTACGGGCGCTAGTCCGTTTGCCGCGAATACTTCCGCATCCCGGAATTTGTGTTCAATGACCGTTTCGCCTTTATCGTTGATATAGCCCCATAGTTTTCCTTTGGCTACGGGCGCCAATCCGTTCGAAAATGCCCGGGCCTTATCAAAGGTCGGGGGAATTACCCATTCTCCCTTGTTATTTACAAAACCTACTTTTTTCTCTTTTCGAGCATAGGTAAGTTCAGAATCGCCCTTAAAGTTCCAAACCCGATCGGCCCCTTCTATCGCATGAAAGCTCCCATCGGCATAAATGCCGAACGTACCGTTCTTTTTTACAAAGACCCCCTTGGGACTATAGGTATTCCCTATTTCCTCAAATTCTGCCGGGACCACAAATTCTCCCTTGTTATTGATCATGCCCCAATACACTCCCTTTTGCACCTTGGCATGGCCATTTCTAAATTTTTTGATCGATTCAAAAACGGGCTCGGCCACCACTTTTCCATCGGGCCCTATGAGGCCTACTTTATCCAATTTTTTATAAATGGCAACGCCTTGGTTGAAATCGTATTTTTTATCCGCTGCCGGGGTTTCCAATACCGATCCCGATTTGGTAATGTACTGCCATTCCCCGTCTTTATTAACCATGGCAATACCGGAATTAAAGTACTTTACCTTGTTGAATTGGGGTTCAATGGCCCATTCGCCGGAAGAATTGATAAAGCCCCATAAATCATCCTGTTCGGCCGCTGCCAAACCATCGGAAAAGCTTTTGGCGTTTTTAAATTTTGGTTCGATTACATAGGCAGCGCTAGGGTCGATGTATCCAAAACGATCCCCTTCCCGAACCAAGGCAATTTCTTGGCCGGCTACCGAAAAAATACTTAGGAATATCGTGAAAAAAAGAAGATAAAATTTGTTCATGACTTTTTATTTTGATGGTTGATAATATAGTTCTTTACTTCATTTACAAAGGGATACATCACCACATCCTCTTTGAACGGGGGAACTATATTGCGTACCGCATCGTACATTTTTCGGGTCTTGGTAGACACCTTGTCCTGTACTTGCAAATACTCAATGGCCTGTACGACCGTAATCATTTCGATGGCAACGACCTCAAAGGCATTTTCAATTACCTTTTTGGTCATGAGGGCCGCATTGGTGCCCATACTTACAATGTCTTGGTTGTCATTGTTATTGGGAATGCTATGCACATACATAGGATTCGAAAGTGTTTGATTTTCTGCGGTGGTAGAGGTAGCGGTAAACTGCACTCCTTGCATACCGAAGTTCAGCCCCAAAGTACCCAAGTTTACAAAAGGGGGAAGTATGTCGTTCAATTTTGAATTGAGAAGGTAGTTTAACTGTCTTTCGGCCAACATACTCATCTTTGTAACTACGATCTTTAGCTTATCCATTTCAAGGGATACATAATCTCCATGAAAATTTCCGCCATGGTACACGTTCTTTTTGGCTACGTCGACAATGGGGTTGTCATTGGCAGAATTTACTTCCTCGATCATGATGCGTTCCACTTCATTCAGCGTATCCAGCACCGGACCTAAAATCTGGGGTACGCAACGAAGGGAATAATACTCTTGTACTTTTTCCTCGAAGACCTTGACTTCCTCCGTGGCCACATACAAATGATGTTCTCTTTTTCGTGTGAGACCACTGTCTTGAAGATGGCTTCTCATAGATCGTGCAATCTCTCGTTGTCCCAGGTGTTTTTTTGTTTGGTTAAGATCGTGACTTAGGTGATCGTCGTAGGCCTCCACAATTTCGTTGATCGCCGAGGAACAGCAAATCATCCACTCTAGCAATCTTCTTGTGTAAATGGTGTTTACGACGCCGATACCGGTCATGACCGAAGTGCCATTGATCAATGCAAGCCCCTCTCGCAGTTCCACTTTGATGGGTGCGATACCTTCTTTTTCGAACACCGATTTGGTAGGGAGCCGTTCCCCTTTATAAAAGACCTCTCCTTCACCGATGAGCACCAATGCCAAATGTGCTAATTGTACAAGATCACCACTGGCCCCGACACCGCCGTGTTCATAGATCAAGGGGGTAATGTTTTTATTGATCAATGCGGTCATTACCGCTATGACAGAGGTGTGTACCCCCGAATTGCCCAGGCTTAGCGTGTTCAAACGGGCCAGCATTGCAGCCTTAACATATTTGGGTGCGATCGGGTTGCCTGTTCCCGAGGCATGGCTTCGTATCAGGTTGTATTGTAATTGAAGGGTCTCCGAGTCTTTTATCTTGTATTGGGCCATTGGCCCGAAACCTGTATTGACCCCATAAATAATTTTATTTTTAGAGAATTCTTTTAGAAAATCAAAACTTGCCTGTGCGGTCTCAACCACTGCTTCATCTACCGTTATCGGCTCTTCTTCAAAAATGACACTATAAAAATCTTGTATTCCTAGCTTTCCTTTAATTTTCGGCATGTATGGTTGATTCTGTCAGGTATTAATGATACTTTAGTAAATAAAAATAGGGATTTTGGTTCGCAAATTTATAATAAATAGTGAATCTATTCCTTAATTTTGAATACAATGGAACAAAAGGTTTAAAGCTGCTATCAAAATTGGTACCATTTTTAAATTTTATGGCTCCTTACCAACTTAAACGATCCCTATGAAAAATGAAATCGTTGATGTTCTCATTATCGGAGCGGGACCTTCGGGTTCCGTAGCTGCGGCCTACTTGTTCAAACAGGGTTTTAAGATCAAAGTGGTCGAAAAAAATCGGTTTCCACGTTTTGTAATCGGGGAAAGTTTGATTCCGAGGTGCATGGATAACTTTGATGCCGTAGGCCTACTTCCCTGCTTGGAGGCAAAAAACTTCGAGGTGAAGAAAGGAGCGCGTTTTGTAACGGGTAAGGAGGGGGTTTGTGAGTTTGATTTTGGTGAAAAGCATGGAGAAGGTTGGGATTGGACGTGGCAGGTGCCCAGAGCGGATTTTGATATTACTTTGACCGATGAGTTGCAGGAATGGGGGGTCGATATCGCTTTTGAACAGGAGGTGGTCGCGGTTGATTTCGCGGAAGACGGTTCCTCTACCACTACTATCAAAGGGGTAGCTGGTGGCCAGTCGACGATCCGTGCCAAATACATTATTGATTCCAGCGGATGGGGACGGGTATTGCCCCGCTTGTTGGCTTTGGACAAAGCTTCCGATATTCCTATTCACGCTACTATTTTCACACATGTAACCGATGTAAATAGACCCGAAGGCAAAGAAGGCACCATGATTACGTTCGATGTCATCGATACCGATACTTGGTTGTGGGTCATTCCTTTTTCAAACGGTGACTGCAGCATCGGGTATGTGGGCACGATCGAATATCTCGATTCTTTCGCAGGAACCCCGACCGAAAAGCTTCGTGAAATGATGAAACTTTCGGAATATTACCACGAACGATTTGAAGGGTTGGAATACAAGTTTGAACCCCGACAAATAAAGAATTTTTCCGCCTCGGTAAAACAACTATATGGAAAGGGCTTTGCCCTTACAGGGAACAGCGCCGAGTTTTTAGACCCCGTGTTTTCTTCCGGAGTTACCTTCGCTACCGAATCGGCACACTTATCGGCCCAACTGATTGCGCGCGAACTTACCGGGGAAACGGTCAATTGGGAGAAGGAGTATAAGGAGTATATCATGTATGGGGTCAATGTCTTTTCTACCTATGTAAAGGAATGGTACACCGGAAATCTGCAGAAAATATTCTTTCATAGCAAGGTAAACGAAAGTATCAAAAAACAGATTTGTGCGGTCTTGGCCGGGTATGTTTGGGACAAGACCAACCCCTTTGTAAAGAACCACGATCGGTTAGTGAAGACCGTGGCCCACATCGCCACGATGGAAATGGAGCGTACTACGAACGCCTGATCGGCATACAAAAACCTTAGACGGGTAAGAGGAATACCATGCCCAAGGTTTTGTGTTTTTGTACTGCTCTTTAAAGTGTCTTTGCCGTCTATTTAAAAAGCTTTCTTTACAATCATTTTTGCCAAGGATTTGGCCGTTTTCGCGTAGCCTTCCCCAACGCGGCTTTCATTGCTAAAATTGTTTCCCCATTGATCGCCGGGGGCATTTTTACAGCTCACTTGTGCGAGTACGTTCTCTTTATTGGCGGTTTCTACAAAACGTAAACTAGTAGTTACCTTTGCGGGTCGTCTCATAACAAATACATCCCAGCCCGGATCCAGCCAAACCGTTTCTACGATCAAGGTGTATTTGGTATCTGCCAGCC
Source organism: uncultured Flavobacteriaceae bacterium (assembly GCA_947500385.1). Classification (GTDB taxonomy): domain Bacteria; phylum Bacteroidota; class Bacteroidia; order Flavobacteriales; family Flavobacteriaceae; genus Pelagihabitans. Next base: position 73,186 of record CANMSA010000024.1, read on the forward strand.
CTTCCTCGAAGTAAAGGGAGGTATCCTTCCTAGTATATTTATTGATGAGTTCCAGAAATTTCGGATTCCAGATCAATTCTGGGGCCGAATTCCATTTTTTCTTCCAGGCTTTCCCTTCTCCCCGCGCTTTTTCCTCCAAATCGCCCGATCGTTTGGCAATATATTCCTCATTGCTCATTTTCTCCTTTAACAAGGTCATGTTCTCATATACAAATGCTACGTTGACCTCTTTTTGATCAGTGATAAAGTCAAAATTCCCTTGTTCAATTTTCGTTTTTTGCGCGAAGGTAGCCGTGCACACAAGCAATACTAATAGGGTAAGTTGTTTTTTCATGGTGTAATAGTTTTTAAATACTATAGGTTAGTGTAAAAGCGAGTTTAAAGTTAACATTATTGCAGGCAATAATGCAAAAGTCAGGTTTTAGTCATCCACTGCGGCAAAAACCAGTTGCCTGAACTTCCACCCTGAGGGGTCGTCGACCTTTCCTTGGGTTTGCTTTAGCAAGACGCCGATGAGTTTTTCTTCGGGGTCGGCAAAGTATTGGGTGTTGAAGTAACCGCCCCAATCAAAGGTGCCTACGCTGCCCTCGCCACCGGCATCCTGCCCTTTTGGGGTTACCACCCCGAAGGCAAGGCCATAGTGTTTGGTGCCATCCGTAAATTTGTCTCCTGTTTGGTTGCCCATAATGCTCTGAACGGTGGTACGGCTTAACAGCCGCGTGCCGTTGAATTCGCCTTTGTTGAGGTACATCTGAAGAAAGGTCGCATAGTCTTCTGCGGTGCTCGAAAGGCCTGCGCCGCCGGAGAAAAAACGCTTGGCGCCTTTTATCGGGTAATCGGTGTCATAAAAAGTAATGGGATACTTTTTCCAGGTACCTTTTTCTTTGTGTTGCACCGCGACCAGACGGTTTTCCTTTTCTTCGGGCAGGTAAAACCAGGTGTCTTTCATGCCCAATGGCTCAAAAATCCGGGTTTTTAAAAATTGATCAAAGGGCATTCCACTGACGATTTCTATCAAGTACCCCAATACGTCGAGGCCTTCGCTGTAGGTAAATTTTTCCCCGGGGTTGTGGTGCAACGGCAGGGAGGCCAATTTTTTTACACTTTCTGCGATCGTAATGTTTTCGGTGGTGAACAAATCGGTAATATCGGCCTTGGCATATATCTTCTTAATTCGCGGATCCCCATCGATAACGCCGTACCCGATTCCGGAGGTATGGGTAAGCAAATGCCGAATAGTAATTTGGTCGGCGGCCGGTTGTACCGTGTAGGTGGAATCGGCCTCGTTGAAACTATCTAGTACCTGTGCTTTGCCAAATTCTGGGATATACGCTGAGATAGGGTCGTCTAACCGAAAATGGCCTTCTTCCCAAAGCATCATGACCGCTGTGGAGGTAATGGCCTTGGTTTGGGAAGCAATTCTAAAAATACTGTTCTTTTTCATGGGTTTTTTGGCGCTGTTATCCGCCATCCCGTAGGCCTTGTGGAAAACGATTTTGCCATTACGTGCGATCAGCGCAACGGCACCGGGAAGTTGTTCTTTGGCAATAAGCTTGGTAAGCATCTTATCTATGTTGGCCAAGCGTGCTGCCGACATGCCGGCACCTGCGGATTCCTCGATAAGCGGACCTGAACGTTGTAAGGTAGGGGTTTGGGCCGAGAGCGATAGCATGAATAAGGTTAGGAATACGGTGAGGAGATTGGTTTTCATTTGACTAAAATTCTAATTACGGATTCGTTGGATAGCAAAGAAATGGGATTCTTTGTGTTAACAAGATAGGAGAATCAACAACCATTTACAAAGACGGTTTTGCAAATACGCGAAAATGGAAAAAATACCTGGGTCGCCCCAGCGGTTCCGGAAAAGATACCTCAGGAAAAATACCCATTCGCGAATAACATGCCTATTCGGAAGGCTTATGGGAAGACAGAGATTGGTAAAAGTCGTTTTTATGGGGTGGAGAGGGATAAAAACTGTAGTAAGATCGTTTGTCCTTTGTTGGGGGAATTAGGTATCGGTTAAAAGCCTATTTCCAAAGCGTATTTTTTCCCTTTTTAGACTCTTTACAGAAAGTGGATTTTGTAAAGAGGGCTACTTTTTAGAAGTATGTTTTAGGGAGTTCAAAAGTTGATTTCATTAATTTTCCGATATGCGTATTGTAAAGAGTTATGAAAAGCTGTCACTTAAGGTTTTTTGGAATAGTAAAATCCATGAGATATATGTTCCTTTTGTTCTATAATGTCTTGCATTATGACTCTTTGCCTAGGTAAAGCAAAGCAATTTGTTTTAAACGACCTTTAAATTTTTCTTCTAAAAAATCTCTTGACGAAAGGAAGTGGGACTCGTATTTCGCGAGCTGACGGTAGGAGGGGATTGCACTGTGTGAAATTGGTGTTTATTCTTAAAATTTAATATTCATATCTTTAAAAACTGAAAACACATCTTTAATGTCAGAAGAATTTGCAGGGAAAGGTCGTAAAAGACCATTATTAGATATCCCAATAGAACAACTAATTGTTGACAATGAGAATCCGAGGCTAGCCGAAGAGTATCTTGGAGGCGCACAAGAAGAAATTCTAACAGTTCTTTATGACCAGTTTGATTTAGAGGAACTGGCTTATTCAATGGTTTCCAATGGTTATTTTGATGAGGAACCGATTGTTGTTGTTCCAACCAATTTGCCTGAAGACTTCAAACCTGAAAATTATAAAAATACAAATGACCTTCAGATTGCTTTAGACGATTTACTCAAAAAAGGAGATATCATTTTTAAAGTATTAGAAGGTAATAGAAGAACCGCAACGGTAAAATTACTTCTTGATTCTTCTTTAAGAAGAAAATTAGAGATTGAAGAAGACTTTCCAAAAGTAGAAAGTAAAGAAATAGCAAATGATTTAAAATTAATACCAGCTATTGTTTATCTAAATGAAGATGAAGTTTCTTCATACCTTGGAATTAGGCATATCGCCGGTAATTTAAGGTGGGAAGCTTACGCAAAGGCCGTGTACTTTGAAGGCTTCCCTGTTTTTGAAGGCTTCCCTGTTTTTCGTACAGTTTAAAAATCAACTATTTTTAGCTTATGAAGAAAAGCAGATTTACCGAAGCGCAGATAGTGTCAATGCTTCAGCAGTACGATTCAGGAATGAAGGTCACGGACATCTGTCGTGACAAGGGTATCACCACAGCGACGTTTTATAGTTGGAAACGCAAATATGGGGGTATGGATGCCCAACAGCTTAAAGAGCTTAAATCATTACAGGAAGAAAACAGGAGGCTCAAAGCTATGTACGCGGATTTGAGCCTAGATCATCGTATTTTAAAGGACATCGTGGAAAAAAAGCTCTAAAGCCTTGTGAGCGCAAGGAACTTGCCCAAGAGGTAGTCAAAGATGAAGGCTTAAGTATTTCAAGAGCCTGTCTGCTGGTAAGTTTGAGCCGTTCGATGTGGTACTACCGAACTACAAGAGACGATTCAGAAGTAATGGACAAGCTCACCGAGATGAGCGAGATCAAGCCCAACCGTGGCTTCGATTATTATTACTACAGAATCCGCACACAAGGCTTTATATGGAACAGGAAACGTGTACTTAGAATTTATAGGATAATGGGATTGCAACTCAGGAGAAAAAGCAAAAAACGGCTACCTGCAAGGGTAAAAAGCCCCTTGGCACAACCAACCGAACCCTTACAGGTATGGAGTGCCGACTTTATGAGCGATAGTTTGGTCACCGGGCGAAGGTTCAGGGTCTTTAATATCATAGATGATTACAATAGGGCCGCCCTCTGTACGACACCTGCCTTTTCAATGCCGGCCATACGTGTGGTCGGTTATTTGAAACAG
>CANMSA010000025.1 GCA_947500385.1 uncultured Flavobacteriaceae bacterium
ATAGAGAAAATGGAAAACAGCGAAAAGAACAAAGACGTAAGACGAAGGATGAAAGGACTTAAGGAGTAATCAGTCAGCAACGAACAGTGAACAGTAACCAGTGTGCAGTTGTGGATTTTGTTTTCATCAACCATCAACCATCAACCATCAACCATCAACCAGCAACTCTTCACTCATAACTCCGAACTCACAACTTGTTTTGAACTTGAATTTGACGTTTGTATTTGAATTTGATCCTTGCGCTTGAACTTCGGTAGCCCTATTCAAGATAGAGTTCAACAAGTCCGTCGGGGGTGGTGACATGCATTACCTTTTGTTCTTTGTCTACTTTGGTAATGATTTCGTCCGTGACCGGGATCAAGAGTTCCTTGCCGTCTTTTTCCACCTCAAATAGTGCTTGTGAAGTCGTATCGTTTACGCCGGTAATTACCCCGATAGCCCCATGAACGGCATCGTGCACCGCGAAGCCGATGACTTCATGAAAATAGAATTTATTTCCCTCCAATTTGGGAAGGAACGAAAGCGGTAGATACAGCTCACTACCTATGATTTTATCGGCATCGTCTTCCGATTTGACCTCTTCAAAATCGATACGCAACAGGGCAGACTTGTGAAGTCGGCAGCGTTCAATAAAAAATGGAATCAGGTTGTTTCGGAGTGAAACAAGTACTGATTCCATGTTTTCGTATAGTTCGGGTTCATCGGTATCGAGCTTTGCCAATACCTCTCCCTTAAAACTGAACTTTGAAACGATTTTACCGAGATAGAAGCAGTCTTCTTTTCGCATCGTTTCGGTTCTTTCTAATTTACTCTTCCTCTTTCGAAGCTTCTTCCGCTGGTGCTGCCACTTCTTCGGTAGCTGCTTCAGCTGCAGGGGCTTCCTCGGCTGGGGCCTCTTCCACAGCAGGCGTTTCGGCTACTGCTTCGGCAACCTCTTCAGCAGCCGCTTCTTCTACAACGGGAGCTTGCTCAACGATTTCTTCCTCTTCTGGCAATGCAGCTTCGGCTGCGGCCAAGGCACGTTTTTCGTTTACTTCTTTCTCAGCTTTCAAAGCTGCCGCTTTGGCTTCCGCTTTCGCTTTGTCCAATCCGCCTACTTTCGCGGCGATACGATCTGCTTTCTCGGCCAACCAAGCGGCAAATTTTTCTTCTGCCTGCTCCTCGGTATGAGCGCCTTTGCGAACCCCGGCCAATAAATGATACTTCATCATCACCCCTTTATAGGAAAGAATGGCCCTAGCGGTATCGGTGGGTTGTGCACCGTTCTGTAACCACTGTACGGAGTTGTCAAGGTTTAAATCGATGCTGGCTGGGTTGGTGTTTGGATTGTAGGTCCCTAATTTTTCCAAGAATTTACCCTCTCTTTTCGAGCGGCTATCGGCGGCTACGATCCAATAAAAAGGTTTTCCTTTTTTTCCGTGTCTTTGTAATCTAATCTTAACTGGCATATCACATTAATTTTGTAGGGTGCCCGACCCTCGATTATTAATTCTAATTTTTCCATTTCGATGAATGGAGGAAATCATTTCCCTTTTTTAAGGGGTGCAAATATATAACAATTCTATAAATACTCCGTGCATAAATGGTAATTATATATTCGGAGGTCGCAAAGTTAATAACTCCTAAAAACTACTAGGGTAAAAACCCCTTGTTTTTAGCTACTTTTATAGCCTGCTATTTGAAGCAAAAAACCACTGCGAATGTACTTGATTTTTGACACGGAAACGACCGGACTTCCCAAACGCTGGGACGCCCCTATTACCGATACCGATAACTGGCCCCGATGCATACAGATCGCCTGGCAATTGCACGATGCCATGGGGAATTTGATCGAGCACCAAGACTATTTGGTGCGCCCAGACGGTTTCAATATCCCGTACGATGCGGAGCAGATTCATGGTATTTCGACCGCTTTGGCAGAAACAGAAGGGATCTCCCTTACCGCGGTGTTGGAAAAGTTCATTCTGGCCATGTCCAAAACGAAATTTATCGTGGGGCAGAACGTCGGCTTTGATTTGAATATTATGGGAGCGGAATTTCACCGTATAGGGGTCGAAAATCCGTTACAAGAATTGCCGGTACTCGATACCTGTACCGAGGCCACCGCGGCCCTGTGCCAGATTCCAGGAGGCCGTGGCGGGAAGTTTAAACTGCCGACCCTGACCGAGTTGCACCAGTTTTTATTTGGGGAGCCCTTCGGGGAGGCCCATAATGCCACCGCCGATGTCGAAGCGACCACCCGCTGTTTTTTGGAATTGGTTCGGCGAAAGCAGTACACTACCGAAAAGCTGGATGTAGAACCCGATTACTTTCAAAACTTCTCCGAAGCGAATCCGCAGGAAATACAACTGATCGGCCTAAAGCACATCAATCTTAAAAAGGCTTCCAAAAAAATAGCCGATAAGTTATGGGATCAGGACACCGGCGTGGTTTCGGAGGAAGAAATCAATAAAAATATCGAAACCCTGGAGGCGGCCACCTTCGTACACCTTCATAACCATTCCCAATTTTCGGTATTGCAGTCGACCATCAATATCAAGGATTTGGTAAAATCGACGGCAAAAAATAATATGCCGGCGGTTGCCCTTACCGATCATGCCAATATGATGGGCGCCTTTCATTTCGTAAAGGAAATAGGAAATCACAATAAGGCCGTACGCACCCAGAATGAGGAGGCCGCGGCCAAAGGGGAAGAAGCTACCGGAACCGAAATTAAACCGATCATTGGCTGTGAATTCTTTGTTTGTGAAGACCATACCAATAAAAATGTAAAAGACTACGGCTACCAAATTGTGCTGTTGGCCAAAAATAAGAACGGCTATCATAATTTGGCGAAGATGTCGTCCATCGCCTATACCGATGGCTTCTACTACGTACCACGGATCGACCGTAAGGTTATTCAGCAATACAAGGAAGACATCATTGTACTTACGGGGAACCTCTATGGCGAGGTACCCGGGAAAGTATTGAATGTAGGTGAAAACCAAGCGGAAGAAGCATTGCTCTGGTGGAAAGAACAGTTTGGGGAGGACCTCTATATTGAACTCATGCGCCATGGTCAGGAAGATGAGACCCGTGTCAACCAAGTGTTGGTCGAATTTGCCAAAAAGCACAGCGTACGCTTGGTGGCTACCAACAATACCTATTATTGCGGAAAAGAAGATGCCGAAGCCCACGATATTCTATTGTGTGTGAAGGACGGGGAAAAGCAAGCAACCCCGATAGGTCGCGGTCGAGGCTATCGCTATGGGCTGCCCAACCAAGAGTACTATTTTAAATCTCCGGACGAAATGAAGGCCTTGTTCAAAGATTTGCCGGAATCGATCTTGAACATTCAGGAGGTCATCGATAAAATTGAACCCTACGAATTGGCAAGGGATGTACTGTTGCCTAAGTTCGATATTCCGGCCGAATTCAAAGTGGCCGAAGATGAGGTCGACGGGGGCAAGCGGGGGGAAAACGCCTTCTTAAGACATATTACCTATGAAGGGGCCAAAAAACGCTATGGGGAAATCACCCCCGAAATTCAAGAGCGCCTTGATTTTGAACTCGCTACAATTAAAAACTCCGGCTATCCAGGTTATTTTTTGATTGTAGAGGATTTTATCCGCGAAGCTCGTAATATGGATGTTTCGGTAGGGCCGGGCCGCGGCTCTGCCGCAGGTTCCGTAGTGGCCTATTGTTTGACCATTACCAATATAGACCCTTTAAAGTACGACCTGCTTTTTGAGCGTTTCCTGAATCCTGATCGTGTGTCTATGCCCGATATTGATATAGATTTTGACGACGAAGGGCGAGGCCGCGTTATGGACTATGTGATCGATAAATACGGGGCCAACCAAGTGGCACAGATTATTACGTACGGGACCATGGCCGCCAAATCCTCCATTCGCGATACGGCCCGTGTGCTCGATTTGCCCTTGGGAGATGCCGACCGTATTGCCAAATTGATACCGACCATGTCGAAACTCGGAAAAATCTTCGGGGTTTCGGAAACCGATTTAAAAAAGAAATTCCGCGCCGACGATTTGGAAAAGGTACATCAACTACTGAATATTTCCGAAGGCGATGATTTGGAAGGGCAAACCCTTAAAATGGCCCGGACCCTGGAAGGGTCGGTCCGTAATACCGGAATTCATGCCTGTGGGGTGATCATCACCCCCGACGATATCACGAATTTCGTTCCAGTGGCGACCGCCAAGGACTCCGACCTGTACGTGACCCAATTTGATAATTCGGTGGTAGAAGATGCCGGCCTATTGAAAATGGATTTCTTGGGATTGAAGACCTTGACCCTGATCAAAGACACGGTTAAAATCGTTAAGGCCAAGCACAACATCGAATTGGTGCCCGATGATTTTCCATTAGATGATGCGAAAACCTACGAGCTCTTTCAAAAAGGGGATACTGTAGGGATATTCCAGTACGAATCGCCGGGAATGCAGAAACACATGAAAGACTTGAAACCGACGGTCTTTGATGATTTGATTGCCATGAACGCGCTGTACCGCCCAGGACCAATGGAATACATTCCCAGCTTTATCGCCCGAAAACACGGGAACGAGGAAATTGCCTATGACCTGGCGGATATGGAAGAATATCTGAAGGAAACCTACGGGATAACCGTATACCAAGAGCAGGTGATGCTGCTTTCCCAGAAGCTCGCAGGCTTTAGCAAGGGAGAGGCAGATGTACTGCGAAAGGCCATGGGGAAAAAGATCTTTGCAGTCCTGCAAAAGATGAAACCCAAGTTCTTGGAAGGTGGGGAAGCGAATGGCCACCCGACCGAAACACTCGAAAAGATTTGGAAAGACTGGGAGGCATTTGCTTCCTATGCCTTCAATAAAAGCCATTCTACCTGCTACGCTTATATCGCCTATCAAACAGCCTATTTAAAAGCGCATTATCCGGCCGAGTATATGGCCGCGGTATTGAGTAATAATATGAACGATATTAAACAGGTGACCTTCTTTATGGAGGAATGTAAGCGAATGGGGCTCGAGGTGTTGGGTCCCGATGTAAATGAATCCTACTATAAATTCGCGGTAAACCAGGAAGGGGCCGTGCGCTTCGGAATGGGTGCTATCAAAGGGGTGGGCCGTTCGGCGGTGGAGACCATTGTGGCCAATAGAAAAGAAGATGGGCCGTTTAAATCGGTTTTTGACTTGGCCAAGCGAGTCGATTTACGTGCTGCGAATAAAAAAGCCTTTGAGAATTTGGCTGTGGCCGGTGGGTTTGATTCTTTTGGAACCACCCATCGCGCGCAATACTTTCATGACGATGGCGATGGGATTACTTTTTTGGAAAAAGTAATCAAATCAGCTTCCAAGTATCAGGAAAACAAGAACAGTTCCCAAATGGATATGTTCGGAGGAATCAGTGAGGCCCAGATTCCGGAGCCAGTAGTGCCCCCAAGCGAAGAATGGGGCACCATGGAAAAGTTACGACGGGAGAAAGAAGTGGTAGGAATCTACATTTCGGGCCACCCATTGGATGACTTTAAGACCGAAATCAAGTCTTTTTGCAACGCCAATGTATCCTGCGCTACCGATTTGGAATCCTATGTAAATCGAGAGCTTTCTTTTGCGGGGGTGATCAGCGATGTGCAGCATAGAACCTCGAAGAATGGGAAAGGCTGGGCCGCTTTTACAATGGAAGATTATACCGATTCGTTCGAGTTTCGAATTTTTGGGGAGGAATACCTGAAGTTCAGGCATTTTCTGATGATCAATTCGTTCGTATATGTGAAATTGTTTGTGCGAGATGGATGGGTGAACCGTGATACAGGGAAAAAGGGAGATCCGCGAATGCAGTTCAATAGTTTTATGCTGTTGCAAGAAGTGATGGAAACCTATGCGAAGAAACTCACGATCAAGTTGAACATCGATACCTTGCAAGAGGAGCAAATTCATCGTTTAAAAGATACCCTGGTTTCGTACAGTGGAAGCAATCCTTTGAATTTTATCATCTATGAAATGCAGGAACAGATCAAGGTGAACCTCTCTAGCCGAAAACAAAAGGTACAGATTTCGAGTGAGTTGCTAGCCGTATTGGAGGAGCAAGAAGTGCATTACAAATTAAATTAAAGCCAGCAGAACACCGCTTGGAACGGATGTTCCCGAGGGAGAAACCCTGGTTTTTATACCGAGAACTATATGCTAAAAAGGGCAATCGTAGTGTTCTTTGGGGCGCTATTGGCAGTGGGTATGGCCTGCAGGGACGATGGGGTGGCCTCACGCTACGTAGCGATAGAACCGATTGTTCTTCATGAAAATGGCCAAGGTTTTGTCGGGTCTGAAAGCTGTAAGGAATGCCATGCCGAGTTGTTTGCCTCCCATCGGAACACCGCTCATTTTAAGACATCTTCCCGGGCCAATTTGGAGACGGTGAAAGGAAGTTTTGTGAATGGGAAGAACACCTACCATTTAAACGATTCCCTGGGTTTTCGAATGCAACAGGATGCCAACGGATTATACCAACAGTCTTTTTTTAGGGCAAACGACCAAAACATTGCACGCGATACCATGGGCATGGTAATCGGTTCGGGCACCAAAGGGCAAACCTATTTGCGTTGGCAAGCAGAGGGCTTGTATCAGTTACAAGTGTCATATAATGCCGCTGCCGATCAATGGACGAACAGTCCGGGAATGTCTTTCAATAGCTTGGTCGATTCCCGACCCGTAAACAGTTCTTGCCTAGAGTGTCATGTGACCTTCGCAAAGAGTACCGCCTTATATGGCATGGGAAATACCTTCGAAAAGGATAAGATTCTCTTTGGGGTCGACTGTGAACGCTGCCACGGACCTTCCGAGGCACATGTGAACTTTCACCGTAAAAACCCAAAAATCGAAACGGCCCATGAGCTTGTTCTGTATGGTGAGTTGAACCAACAGCAGCGGCTAGATGCCTGTGCTTTGTGTCATAGTGGTTTGCGAACCGCATTGAAACCGGCTTTTTTGTTTCTGGCCGGCGATTCGCTTGCCAAATTTTCGACCGTAAGCGAGAAGGTATTAGAAGAACCGGTCACCTTAGATGTGCATGGCAATCAATACGGACTTTTGAAAGCGAGCAAGTGTTTTCAAAATAGCGAGGCGATGAACTGTACCAGCTGTCATGATCCACATCAAAACCAGCGGAATAACACCTTGGTTTTCAATCAAAAATGTATGCAATGCCATATTGGTACTACCTCGACGATGCATTGCGCTGCTACGGAGATACAGCGGCAAGGTCGGCAGAACGATTGTGTGGCATGTCATATGCCGCTGATCGATTCAAAATCGATGCGGATTACGACCGAAGGCGATAGCATAGGAGCCGCCGTCAAAGTGCGGACCCATCTGATAAAGGTCTATGCCGATGGGAAGTAGCTTTTGCGCCGCATATAAATTTTGTCGATAACACCATAGGGAATACGAATGTTCGTAGGGTAAGGAAATAGGGAAATATTTGACTAAGTTTGCATAACAATTAAAAGATACAAACATGGCATTAGAAATAACAGACGCTACTTTCGACGAGGTAGTATTAAAAAGTGACAAACCCGTAGTAGTTGACTTTTGGGCAGCTTGGTGTGGACCTTGTAGAATGGTAGGACCTATCATTGATGAGGTAAGCAACGAATACGAAGGGAAAGCCGTTGTTGGTAAGGTAGATGTCGACGCCAATCAGGAATTTGCAGCGAAATATGGTGTGCGAAACATCCCGACCGTATTGGTATTCAAAAACGGTGAAATTGTAAACAGACAAGTAGGCGTTTCTCCTAAGAAGGTATACACCGACGCGATCGAAGCGGCGTTGTAAGAAACAACAATAAGTGTTTATAGGGCCCTGACTTTCAACGTCAGGGCCTTTTTTATTTGTTCACTTTCAATAGGCGAGGCTTTAGGGCCTATTATTGGCTTTTTTATGTACGATAGGTTCGCTATCTTAGTTGTATATACCCTGCTATGAAGCTACAATCAGAATTAAACAAGGCAAACCTGTTCCAAAATTTGGAGCTCTTGGCGCAACAGGTTGTAGAGGGGTTCATTAGTGGGATACACAAAAGCCCGTTTCATGGCTTTTCGGCAGAATTTGCCGAGCATAAGATCTATAACACAGGGGAGAGTACCAAGCACATCGATTGGAAGTTGTTCGCCAAGACCGATAAGCTTTATACCAAACGATACGAGGAAGAGACCAATTTGAGGTGCCATATGATTTTGGACAATTCTGCCTCAATGTATTACCCCGAGGTAAAAACACTTGGTGTTGACAATTTGAACAAGGTTGGCTTTGGGGTATTGGCCATTGCCGCACTCATGAATATTTTAAAGCGCCAACGAGATGCCGTAGGGTTGAGTGTCTATTCGGATACCTATAACTTTTATACGGGGGAAAAAGGCAGTGAACGGCATCATCAGATGTTGTTGGCCAAATTGAGTGAGATCAGCTTGGATAGCACCCCTGCAAAAAGCACGGAGACCTATGCATATTTACACTTGATCGCCGAAAAGATAAAACGGCGCAGTCTGGTGTTTCTTTTTACCGATATGTTTCAGACGGCTACGGACGATGAAAAACTGTTCGAAGCCCTTCGTCACTTAAAGTACAACAAGCACGAGGTCGTATTGTTTCACTTGATCGATACCGCCACCGAATTTCATTTTGACTTTGAGAACACCCCCAAGCGGTTTTTGGATGTCGAGACCGGGGAACATATTGATCTCTATTCGGACAACATCAAGGAAGCCTATGAAAAAGAGGTGGGCGATTATTTTGCGGCCTTAAAATTAAAATGTGCGCAGTATCGTATCAAATATGTAGACGTAGATGTAAAGGCCGATTTCTCGAAGGTATTGAATACGTATTTGGTCGAGCGCCAAAAATTCCTCTAAAGAAGACACATTTTTAAACAAAATAGTTTGCGCAAAAGATTTAGGGGTGTATATTTGCATCCGCTAAACGCCACGGTTCGGTAGTTCAGTTGGTTAGAATACCTGCCTGTCACGCAGGGGGTCGCGGGTTCGAGTCCCGTCCGGACCGCTAAAAGCTCTCAACACAAGTTGGGGGCTTTTTTCGTTTACGCCGGTTTTGGTTCCGATATATTTTAAAGTGAGTAGGCGCGGGCCTCGACGTCTCACATTGGCGAAAGTCGGGATTCCGACCGGGCGTCGGCGTTCCCCCGAAGCTTCGGGGCCGTCCGGACCGCTTAAAGCTCTCAACACAAGTTGGGGGCTTTTTTCGTTTACGCCGGTTTTGGTTCCGGTTTATTTTAAAGTGAGTAGGCGCGGGCCCCGACATCTCACATTGGTGAAAGTCGGGATACCGACCGGGCGTCAGCGTTCCCCGAAGCTTCGGGGCCGTCCGGACCGCTAAAAGCTCTCAACACAAGTTGGGGGCTTTTTTCGTTTACGCACGTTTTGGTTCCTGTATATGTTAAAATGAGCAGGAGCGGGCCCCGACGTCTCACCTTGGTGAAAGTCGGGATCCCGACCGGGCGTCGGCGTTCCCCCGAAGCTTCGGGGCCGTCCCGACCGCGATTCCAAACGGCACCGGTTATTTTTCCCAGGATGCGTTCAGGATTCCACCAGCTTCGTCTTGGTAGACCACTTCCCCCTCGATCAAGGTCAGCAGTACTTTTGTTTTGTGAATCATGGAAGGTGGTACTTCAAAAATATTCTGGTCCACGACGATAAGATCGGCAAATTTTTTGACCGCTATGGTTCCCGTGGTTTGTTCCTGATGCATGGCGAAGGCCGCATTTTTGGTGTAGGCTTCCAAAATGGAAGGTAGCGTTAACGCCTCGCTTGAAATCCAAGGATCGCTTTCTTCTCCAATAAGTGTACGGGTGACGGCCACTTGGATCGCATACCAAGGATTTAAGGTCGATACGGGCCAATCACTGCCCGCTACGACCCTTCCTGCAGTGTTATGAATACTGGCCATCGGATACATTTGTTGTGACCGCGCTTCCCCGACCAGGGGAATGATGGTCTGCATGTTCAAAGGGTCTGGTTTTGCCCAAAAGGGTTGAAAGTTTGCAATAACATCCAACGCCCCAAAACGAGGAATATCTGCTGGCGCCACAAGCTGCAAATGGGCCAATTGGTGACGGTTGGTACGATCAAGCCCTTCTAGTGAATTAAGCGATACCTGAACCGCCTTATCGCCCAAGGCATGAATATGAATCTGGAACCCTTCTTGATCAAGGCTGTCAAGAATTAGCTTGAGCTCAAGAGGCTCGTAGTTGAGTATTCCATAATCATCTTTCCCGTCATGGGTATGGTACGGTTTTAACAAAGCGGCTGTTTTTGCCTCGGGAACACCATCAGCGAATACTTTTACAGAGTTGGTATTCATTCTTTTACCTTGGTATGCATCCCGTAGGGCCACCAGTTCTTTCACAGATTTGTTTTTTTCACGACCAAGCCCAATGGCGGTCACCACCCTAGCGGTAAGTTCGCCCCTGTCATCCAGTTCTTTGTAGGCCTTTAAATATGCTTCTGATACAGATGCATCGGTAATGGAAGTGATGCCAAGCGAGTTGGCCATTTTCAAGGCCTTGCGTAAATAGCCGCTATCGGCATTTTTGGTTTTTTCGGGAAGTATCGCATATATACGTTCTGAGGCCGTTTCTCGGAGGGTGCCACTAGGTTCACCTGTTACGGAATCTCTTTCGATCCGACCATTTTTAGGGTCCGGGGTTTCTTTTGTAATGCCGGCCATCTCAAGGGCTTTGGAATTTGCCCAGGTGCTATGATGGTCCCAAGAAGCCAAGATTACCGGTCGGTCTGGTATGATACTGTCCAAAAGTTCTTTTTTGGGATTTCCATCGGGAAAGGCAGGAAGCTCCCAACCACGGCCACGGATGATGGCTAGATCCGGATGTTCTACGGCGTACGTCAATACGGCCGATAGGATCGCTTTTTGCGCTAACAAGCCGTCTAACTGGCAATAGTCCAATTCTTCCCCACCCATTATTGGATGTGCATGTGCGTCGTGAAGACCCGGTAGAACCAATCGCCCTTCAAGGTCAATTACCTTTGTGGCAGTTCCAATACACTTTTCCGCTCCTTCGTTAGTTCCTACATAGGTGATAATACCGTCTTTTATAGCTATCGATTCTGCCCACGAATTTTCATTTTCCAAGGTATAGATTTTACCATTTACCAGAACCATATCAACCTTTTCCTCCTCATTTATAGAACAGGCATAAAGTAAAAAAACCACGAAAATGGAAGACAATAGAGAATTTGGTAACACAAGGGCATTGTTTTTCATTTGTGGAATTTTTTAGTGCATGAACAGTTGATTTCTGCCCCCATTCAAAAGGCTTTCCAATAAGAAGGGGGAATAACCGAAGTTACCATAGGTTCAGTAGATGTCATACAAATATTTAGAAATTTATCAAATAAACAAAGTAGGGTTTTGGTCCCTGCCGTAAAAGGGATTGGGAAAAAACACCCAAAAAATAATGAGAAAATATATTCCAATAGTTTTTTTGCTTGTCTTTCGTGTTGGATTTTCACAGGCTATACATCCAAAAGTACCCAGTGTAAATGTTAGATTAAGTGTTTTGATCTTTCCCTTCTCACCTCTTTTGACGCTTGAAGTGAAAATGTTGGGGGAAACAACGGTCCAGTTGGAAACTAACTTTAAAAACACCCATGGAGTAAATTTGAAATATTACTTGAAAGACAGCATGGATAAAGACTTTCTTTTTATCGGGACGGCCTTAGTGAAAAATAAGTTGTTAAGACAAGATTTGCAACTGACCCTATTGCCATACCTGGGATATGGATATGCGTATCGATTTGGGAAGTCAAAAAACTGGATACTGGATAATCGCTTTGGAATTGGAATTACGACAAATTCCGATAACAATGGTTTATACCCGATTTTAAAAACAGGAATAGGACGAACATTTTAGGGTGATACCAGTCTTTTGACGGCCGTGTGTTGGAGGAACAAAATAGCATCTGCATTTGGAATTTCGGGTATTTGCCTCCCAGCCCGCAATGAAAGTCGAATCCCTGAAACTTGCAAATTTGGTTTTGATAATAGAAATGCACTAAAACAGGAGAGGGAGTCTTTTTTCTTAGTCCACTACAAGCTCTGAATTCGATATGAACTTATTTCTTATATATACATCGATCGCAACAATCGGGTCTTGAATAGATTTTAGGCTTTCTCCAAGCGCATGGTCTTGAATGAACTTTACCAAAAATGGCACTTGCAGTGTTAGGGGTAGGGTATTCAACGTATGAAGTTCCTTCTCGGCATTCTCCCAGTAGGTAGCACCTTCATTATCCATATAAAATTGAATGCTCTTTTCTTCAAGAAAGTAGATTTTTACCAATAAGGGGCGTTTGCGTAGGTCTGTACTCGTTTGTTCGGATACGTTCATCTAAATTTGGGCGCTTGTATTAAAACGGCCTGTAATATAACTATAAAATTAGTAAGAATAGTATTACTTAGATATTAAATTTTGGCTACTTGTATCAATTTTAACAAAAAACGCGTTTTTCTGAACGCCCTATCAAGAATGTAAGGTTGTTTTCGTTCCTTTTGCAGGTGTCACTATGCTGGTATGTCTTTTTGCGCCGCAGGGAACGGCCTTGAGCGTACCTTCGGCCTATTTTTTTATTACTTTTTTAGTGACAATGTTTCCATTGGCCAAAGTGATTTCTAAAATATATACTCCGGATGCGATGCCTTCCAAAGAGAATATAATCTCTTCTGATATGGGTTGCGACGAATACTGCTGTTGCTTTACCATCTTTACATTGTTGTAAAGAGCTAATTTTTTCAGGGATGCGGTCTCATTTGTACCCGATATTCGAAGAAAATCCTTAGCAGGGTTTGGATATATCTTTATGTCCAACAATTCAATACCCTGGTATTCGGTTTTGGATATCCTTAAGACTCCATCTGCGGTGGTTACAGGTATAGGGTCGGTACTTTTTGTTTCGAATGGGGCCAGTTTGCCCGTATCATTGCGGCAGTCGCCTGTTCGTGCCTTTAGGTTGGCACCTTCCTCCGCCTTGAATCCGTTTCGCAAGGTAATTTTGGTGCCGGCCTCTGCCACTACCTTTGCACCGTTTCTAATACCGGAGGCAGTTATGACGATTTCTTCCGCTACTAATGGACGTTCGTCGCTAATCTGCAAATTGCTGATGTTCACAACGCTTCCTTCGCAGAAAATAGCCACTGGTTCTTCGCGAACATTATTGTTGATGTTCTGTTCCGGTTTTGGCGGAACGTCGATATTGATATTGCCCAAATTAATCCCTGTATTAATGGCACCACCAAAGGTATGTGATACCGCAGTGCTGCTGGTTAGAGTATAGCTTACCGTGGCAACCGCACCAGCGGGGAAACTGGCAATGCTTTGTGCATCAAAAACTACTTCTTGACGCAAACCGAAATCGGCGATTTTGTAATAAGCAAAAACTTGGATGTTGGTTCCGGTGGCATTTCCAACGTTTTCATATTGGTAGGTAACTGTGATGGGTTTTCCCGCTTGAAAACCTGCTGAGGTATTGGCATTAAAAACGATGCTTTTTACGCTGTATTCAGGCTGGGCCCAAATGGCATGGCAGGACAAAAAAAGCACAGTATAGCACGCCAATTTTTTAAGAAAGGACATAGGTTATTTTTTAAGAATTATTTTGGATTGCTTCGCCTCATTTGAGGTGGCGGTAATGATATACACTCCCCCCGCGATATCGGATAAATCTAACGTAATTGTAGAAAGGCCTTCATGCAGTTGTGGAGTGGTTTGCAATGTCTTTATTTTGACCCCGTTAGAACTAAAAAGATCGAAGGTTACCCTAGAACCACTTGTTAGAAATAGCTTGGCTTTTGTTTGTCCGTTCACTGGGTTGGGATAAAGCGCTTTGAAGAAAGTGTTCGTTTCTGGTAGCGTTGGAGTCTCCAGTTCCAGGATTTCATAGTTGGATATCTCAGGTTTCGAGAACCCTTTTTCCTCTAAGTTCTTACTGCGAAGTGCATCTACTCGGGCATCGCGTGCCATTACCGGTATTTTGCGGACAACCAGTGGCAAGGCATTTTTTTGGTCGTTGCCTTCACCGGTATTTTTCCCCGTTGTCCTAGAAACAGGATTAAGTCTGTTGTATTCATTGATGGCCTCTAAGTCAGTACCGATCCATGCCCTAAACGTACTACCGTTTTTGGCTTTGAATCCAGGTTCCAACACCACCCTGCTAGTGGCGTGCATACTCAGTTTTGCGTTCGGATGAATGACGGATCGTTCTCCTATACGTGCATATTCATTTGCCGAAAAGAGATGATTTGATGAACTTTCCAATTCCCAATTATAGGTCTTCTCGATAACATTTGCTTCGTTAATAATGTATCCATACCGCAGCTTTCGTTCCATTTTGTTATTAGTGTACGAAAGCTCGGATATTCTTTTGTCCTCATTCACTGTGTAAGAAATGGTAATGGCCTGGGTCAACAGATTTCCGGGGAGCTTTCCAGGATTGTAGGAAAAACTATGGGTAGCCGTGGAATAGGGAGTTATCGAGGAAATTCTTTTGGAACCAAGTAGCCGTTTGGTTCCGGTGCCTTTCTGTGCATACCATCGCAACAGAACATTGGTTGCCGTCCTATTTCCATTGTTGGCAACACCTAAGGTGATTTGTATAGGTCTATTTTCAATGTAGTTCAAGTTAAACGCGGTCAGGTTTTCGGTATTGGAAAGGGCTACGAGACCGGCAGGAACCAATTCGGCGATGCTATATCTGATACCTCCAGCGCTCACAAAATCTTGATTGGTGTACCCTTCGACCAGTGATTGGTCAAAAATGACTTTCTGAACATTACTTAAATTAGTCTTCAGTTTTGCGGGCCCCACATTTTCGTTGATGGTAACACCTCCTGTGATGTCGGATACAATCTGGTACCCTGCGGCATTAGAGTTCAGAGTAGCCAACAATTGTGAGGCTTTGGAATCCCAAAGGGCCTGATTAAAAGGTCGGGAGAGATTGTACCCCGTATGTTTATTACTTAGGTTTCCCGTATCGATAATGTCCTTTAAGGAACCATCGGCCAAATCGGATTGTTTGTACCAATGCGCAGCTACAATTGCAGGTAAAATACGTTGCAACGTTTTATATTGGCCTACTCCATCGTTAATATCCTTGACAATTTCAGCTTTTTTCTGGAGTGTTTTTTGGACAAACGTTCCATTGAATTGATTAAGTTGGTTGACCAAGAGGTTAAATTCTTGATTGTTAATCCCAACGGTACCCGGTGGTAGATTATTGCTAATGGTTACGTTGCCGCCGTTGATGTTGCGTAATACCAGATTGGCATAGGCATCCAACACTTTTATATCGTATTTGGCATCTTGGATAAATACCTTGCTGCCATCCTTGTTTCCATTGGGTATTATTGGAATGATGTTAGCCCGTATGTGAAACCCAATTTC
The DNA here is from genome assembly GCA_947500385.1 of uncultured Flavobacteriaceae bacterium. GTDB lineage: Bacteria > Bacteroidota > Bacteroidia > Flavobacteriales > Flavobacteriaceae > Pelagihabitans. Next base: position 15,440 of record CANMSA010000025.1, read on the forward strand.
AGGAATTACTCCGCGATCGAACAAGTTTCTTAGAAAGTTTCCGGAAGTACCCGCATTTTCTAATCTGTTGTACCATTGTTGCACCATATTGGTTCCGCCGGCGTTGACGTATACTTTTTTGGCAAAGTCTTTTTTCATTTTTTCGTCCGCCACAAAAAAGGCTTGGCCCATACGAGTGTGCTTAAAAGGTTCATAGGCTACTGCTTCGGGCGGGTTGGTTTCCAAGCTTACGAATTGAGCATCGTTGGGAATGGAAAGTGCCTCGATGAAAACCGTCTTTAAAAGGGTACTTTCCGTATTTAAATTCGAGGGTACTGATGCATTTTTGCGTTCCCCCTTCAAGATAAAGTTGACAGCTTTGGTCGTTTGGTTCACATCCAGACCTACTACTTTTAAATTGGTAAAGTCAACCCCTTGGTAGTTATCCAATAAAGGGACGGCCACTTGGGGTTTTGAATTGGAATATGTTACCACAGCATCGGAGTTCAAAATAGCCGTATTTACTATTTTGTTGTTGCCCTCTATAAAGGTACCTCCAATAGCATTGAAGGGTGCCACACCGATGGCCGATTTAATAGGTGTTCTTTTATCACCGAACAAATCATCCACGGTGTATGCAGTCGGTGCCAAAACAAGTTTTCTTGTACTACCGCCTTGGTTTTCTTGCACCTGATATCCCGAAGATCCTCCGAAATGACTGGTAGATGCCGCAATGGCCGTATTTGCAAATCCCGTTCCTAAAAGAGCGTAATTTGCTAAACTTTCTGCCTCAGGGTCATAGTCATATAAGATAGAGCCATTGGGTTCGAAGAAATCTGGATGAAGTGGTGAATAGGTGTCATCAAAAATACCACGGACCTCGCCAGAAAATCGAAACTCTGTAAGAGCCTCGATGTGGGGCCAATAAAATTGAAATTGCCCGCCAAACGTTTTTACACCTGCCCCATTACTACCTCCCTTGAATTTTCGTGATTCAAATTTCACACCGTCTGCGGCTACCACATCGAATTGGGTTGCGAGCCTAAATGACAAATAGGGATTTTTTGATGTTTTGGGCAAGATATCGAAGCGAACCGTAGCGCCTGCCCTAATTTTACCGAGTATAGGTTCGACGACGTCGGCGACTTTGTCGATCGCACCGGATTTTTTAGCCAATTTACCCAGAACGGGTACTTTATTCGATAAACTTTTCAATACTGTTCGGATATCCGTGGAACCTGAAACCCTTAGTGTTACAAAGTCTATTTCTTGATTTCTAAAAATGTTTACAACGGTTGCTCTGTTCATACTGACTCCCCCGCTAACGGCCGCACCATTACCGGCAACTTCAACCGTTTCCAGTTTTATGGGGTACTTTACGCCAGCTGTTTCAAAAGTACCTCTGATTTCATTTAAGCTACCGCAAACAGGACCAATGCATTCTGATTTCGATAAGACGGTGGCATCTATTTTCGACAAGCCAAAGAAAGTGGTGCCATTTTTGCCCAACGAATGGTCTTTAATCCCTAAGAGGTGTTCTACAACGCGCTTTTGTAACTCTCTTGAGGAAACAATATTGTTATTGGCATCCCGGGCCTTAAACTGCGCCGTTCCATGTTGGCCGTTTAGCATAGTACCGATAACGATTACCAGCAAATACAATTTCTTGTACAATCTGTTATAGTAATTCATTTTTTACAATTTGGTGGGTTGGGAAGCGGTATTGCCAGAAATACGCTTAATTTCTTGTTGCAGGGTGTTTATTTTCTGTTCCTGCTCCAAAAGGTACAGGGTCAACTCCTCAATTTTCATCAAAAGTTTGGAGTCCATTTCACCTAGTTTTACGCCATTTTTGGCCACTTCTTCAGCAGAGGGGATTTCAGGTAAATGACCATGTTTTGAAATATGTTGCGCTACTTCTTCAAGCGAGCGTAAGTTGTAATCCGCTTCAAAGACAAAGTCGCTCCAACCCGTTTCTACCACCACTTCTTTGGCACGTACCTTGCCGTTTACAGCTAATTTGTAACTGCCCGGATTTCTGGTTCCAATACCTATATTCCCACTGGGTAAGATTCGCATCTTTTCGCTGGCATGCGTGCTGTTGCTAGATGCTGTAGAGAAAATAAGACTTGCAGTGCCAGAACTCCCGCTACGCAAAGACCTTATGGCTGCAAAAACTTGACCGTTCGTAAACCCGGCCACCCCATAACGATGTCTAAATTCCAAGGCGGTTTGGGTACTTGCACTGTTCAGTCCAGTTCCCAAGATGAGTTTTGAATTTGTAGTATTTCCCCTGATTTCTAATGGCACCAAAGGAGCTGTAGTACCAATACCGACTCGACCATTTGGGGCAACGTAAACGCCTTTTTTACTAGACCAAGGGTTGGGCCCATGTGCCAAAAAAACGTTGCTAACAGCGTTTCCTGCTCCCAACATGCCTACTCCTCCGATAATGGTAGTGCCGCTTGCGCTCCTAAATCGTATACCTCTGGCCCATCCTCCTGTTGTGAAGGGCTTGTTCATTAATAACTGTCCGCCATCAATGACAACACTTGAATTTTTAGTAGTAGGGTATTTATTTTGTGAGTGCACCAGAAAGGAGCCAAGACATAGAAAAGATAGTACATAAAAAAGTAGTTTGAAGGAGGTAATAAGTTTCATAGGCGTAGTTTTAAGTGGTTATTAAAAATGTGAAAACTATAAAGGTAGTGGCCGAACTGGTTCGCTATTATCCTATTTGCGTACTGGTAGCTCGATTTCGAGCTTTATTTTGGCTCAAAATGGGTATTTGTAAGTGGGATTTCAAAGAAAACTAAGCTACCAACGCTAGAGCACCTTTGGACTAGGGTATTATTTCTTGCTCCTTTTTAGTTCTTCAATCTCTTTTTGTAAAGCAATGACATACAGCGTCAACTCCTCAATTTTCATCAAAAGTTTGGAGTCCATTTCACCTAGTTTTACGCCATTTTTGACTACTTCCTCTGCAGACGGAATTTCCGGTAAGTGTCCGTTTTCCGCTATATAGGTTTCTACTTCCTCCAAGGAACGCAGCTCGTAATCCGCTTCAAATACGAAATCGCTCCAACCAGTTTCTATCACACATTCCTTTGCTCTTATACTGCCATTTACCGCTAGTTTGTAGGCGCCAGGGTTCGATGTTCCTATACCCACTTTCCCAGCAGGTATAAGCACGTTGCCGATGTCATTCCTCAAATACATATTATTGGTATCATTCGGAAACCCTACATAACCCATTCTACCATTTCTGTTTTTGTACTCTAGGTAACCTCTTCCCTGAGCCCCTGCTCGATTGCTTCTGAGACTCATAATTGGTGTGGAAGCATTATAAACTTCCATTTGACGTGATGGACTCGTTGTTCCAACTCCAAATCTTCCCTTAGGCACGATTATATTTCCCAGGTCGTTGGTGATATACAGGCTATTGTTAGAGCTACTCGGAAACCCGATGTATCCGAGTCTTGAATTGGAATCATAGTATTCTAGATAACCTCGGGATTTGACTCCTTCTTCCTTAGACTGTAATCGTATTATAGGCGCTGTGGCGCTTTCAATCTCAAGTGGTCTGGCGGGAGAACGGGTCCCTATACCTGTGTTGCCGGTTGAGGGAAATTTGTTTTGAGAATTTGCATTCGGGATGTAACAAAGAACCATAAATGCGCTAAAAAATAGGGTTTTCTTTACGTGTGATTTTTTCATAATTAGTTGTTTAAGTTTAATTGTACGAGGCAAAAACCATGTGAAACGCAGGATTCTCGTTGGTTCAATTATCAATCGAGGCAAAGTTAATTTTTTGTTAAGGAGTGCGTGATTCGATTTGTGAACAGATAGCTCGATTTCGAGCTTTATTTTAGCACAGAATGCACGTTTGTAAAACGGAGTGAAAATCCCCTCCTCCCCGCTAATTTTTCAGAACCATGTTTTTTTCTTGGAAAGGGGCGATGTTTGGTACATCTTATAGGATAATTCTTAGGCCTCATTTTCCAACCTACATCACGCGGCCCTACTCTTGAAGAATCTATTAGACCGATAAAGCGATGCTAAAACTGGTTCCCTGATCGTTTATAACCTTCATTTTTCCGCGAAGCTGTTCGGTCAACAATTCTACCAATTCCATCCCAATAGCTCCTGGGCGCTTCTTTTTGGGCGTAATGCCTACACCATTGTCGCGAATGGTTAGTAAAACAGTATTTTCAGATTTATTTAAACCTACTTCGATCACACCTTCCTTTCCTTCAGGGAAAGCATGTTTGATTGCGTTCATAATAACTTCGTGGGTAATAAGCCCTAAGGATAGTGCTTGTTCCAAGTCAAAATGAATATCGGAAACTTTCATGGTGTAGCTAATTTTGGAGACGTTCGGTGGATAGGATTTTTTGATCGCCTCCACTAATTCCTGTAGATAATGTTTGAAGTTTACATGTTGCACGCCTTCAGTTTCATAGAGAATTTGATGTATAAGGGCCATTGATCTGATACGGGATTCTCCTTTTTCCAAAAAGGCCTTGATTACTTTGTTCTCTTTCTCCTGTGAGAGGCCTTGAATGGCCAAGAGACTCATAATCAGTTGTAAATTGTTTTTCACCCTATGATGAATTTCTTTTAACAACAATTCCTTTTCCTGGAGCGCATTGTTCAGGCTGGTTTCTTGCTCCTGTAACAGTTTATTGGTTTTGGTTTTGGTGCGGTATCTATAATAAAAGAGGCTGGCCAGCCCAAGCGCCATTAAAAGTAAGAACGTAATAATAATCCGTGTGGCCTCGTTTTTAGATGCGGCTAATTTCTGTTCACTGTTTTGAAGTTTCAAACTGGCAATCTCATTGTCTTTTTTTTCCTCATTAAACTTTAACTCCAAGGCCGTTAACTTTTCTTTACTATTCACAGAAGTCATGCTATCTTTTAACTTTGTTGCTTTCTGATAATATCGCAGCGCGCTTGCATAGTTCCTGTTTGCGGAATCTATTTTGGATAGATTTTTGTACGAATCGATCAAACGATAGTCATTTTTCAAATCTTTGGAAACGTTTATCGTGATTTTGGCATATTTTTCTGCCAATTCGTATTTCTCCAATTTCAAATAGGAGTTTGATAAAGAGATGGTAGCATAGGGGACGCTATTCAAATCGGAATTTTCGTCTTCCTTTAATGAACGATAGGCTTCTAAGTAAAAACCGACACTTTTTTTAAAAAAACCTTGTTCATGGTTGAAAAAACCCTGTAACATCTGGTATTGTGTTCTGTTAAGTTTTGAGTCTGCCAAAACAAGGGGGTCTTTTTCTAAAAACGTCATATACTGTTTTGCACATTCAAAATTCTTAAGATGTATATAGGAGGCTGCTATATTTAGACTTGAGTGAAAGCGAAAGAAGGGTTGGTTTTGCATATCCTCATAAGCTGCTTCCAAGGTTTGAATGGTCTTTTCATATTGTTCGGTGTCATAATAAATACTGGCAATACTATATTGTAGTGTGCCTTTCGCGGCCGCACCAAATTCGTTTTTTTCCAAAACCTTTTCGGCTTTTTGAAAAGCCTTTAAGGCTTCTTCTGTATTATCTTTTATTCTTAGTAGGCTGCCCTTGGTATGAAAAAGACGAAAGGAATACTTATCAGAGTCAATGATTCCTGCGATAGACTCAAGTGTGTCAATTCGTGCTAAGGCATCATCATAGTTCCCTTTCAACATCGCTATTTGAACTTCACCAAAACCGGTTACCAATTTTTTCACCTTCTTATTAAAAGATTTTTCCTGCTTTTTAGTATCCAGAATAAAACTGTCTATGGCCTGTGTATTACGAAGATTAAAATAGTTAGAGATAAATGTAGATTTTATTTCTACCCACTGTATTGTATCCCGTTGTTCTACCGCCCATTGCTCGAGCTCTGATAGATAGGTGTACGCGGAATCTACATTGGTATTGTGTAGCTTGTGGAATTTTATAAGGCCTTCAGGTATCGATTTGCTCTTGTCAAACGCTTTTTGCTCGGAACGTATGCAACCTATGAGCAATGCGACAGTGATAATTGCTGTAAATAAGCGAAAAATAGAGGAGTTTTTCAAAGTACAATTTTTAAAAAGATACTATAATTTGATGGATCTTTTTGAACTCTAATGAAATGAGTGCTACAAATAAAACAACGGTGACGCAAATCAAACTATCCTTCATTAAGACCTACAAAATCATCTGGAATGTTGATTCCGGTATCGTAGATAATAGTATCCGTAAAGGTGGTTGTACGTGCATGCTATTATAAAGCAAACGAAATTTTAGGCCTTTTTCGAATACCAGTGGCCTTTACATTTACTCGGGCAGAAGCCGCTATATAAGGTTCGCTTCCGGGAAAAGTCATCGGCATAAATGCCAAGCCAGTTGTTCTAAAACCTTCCGAAGAACTTCTAGATTGTTCATCTAACCAATATATTCCCTTAATTTATTCTCACTAGCTGTAACCAATTGCGAATTTTGGAGTCATAAGTATAATTAACGGATAAAGAACATTAGGCCTTCTAAAAGACATTTATGAAAATATTGACCAAGGGCAAGTATTACGGAGAAAAAAAGATGGAACATCATACGAATGGGGTCGTTTTGTCCGAATACAATTATAACACCCCTAAGACAGACTGGCATTATCATGAGAATCCGTATTTCATGTATGTACTCCAAGGAAATGTCTTTGATTTCAACAAAAAAAAGAGCACAACCTGTAGCTCGGGAAGCTTGTTGTTGCACAATTGGAACGAGGTGCATTGTAATACCAAAGAGTCTGACTTTGCGCGAGGTTTTCATATTGAATTCGAAAGGGGTTGGTACGAAGAAAAAAAATTGGATGTCGATTTATGGGAAGGAAGCAAGCGAATCGAAGACCCGATAATGCACCATCTATTGGGCAAGCTATATGTGGAATTCAGAAACCGTGATGCGCATTCGGCCTTGGAGATCGATCTTTTGCTGTTGCAGCTGTGTGAGGCTTCCCAATCAAATCATATCAAGGAATACTGCGATCCGCCCGCTTGGATAAATAGATTGAAAGAACTGTTGCATGATGGGGATACCACGGGCTTGAACTTACAAGGACTCTCAGAAACCTTAGGAGTACACCCCGTGCATTTGTCGCGCACCATCCCAAAATATTTTTCCAGTGGTTTAAGCAATTACTTGCGAAGGCAAAAGGTAAAAAAAGCACTTAACTATCTCTTTGACCCGTCTTATTCACTGACCGAGATCCCATATTTGTGCGGTTTTGCAGATCAAAGCCATTTTAGCAGAACGTTCAAAGGTTATTTTGGGGCGACCCCCAAAGTATATAGAGCCAGATTGGTGTAATGTTAAAACTATTCTATTTTCTTGCTTTTTTCATTCCTACTTTTGATTGCAAAAGAAATCTAAGAAACATGAAAAGACAAGTCGTTTTAGTCGTACTTATGCTGGTGGGTATAAACTCTTTAAGAGCCCAAATCGATTTTTCCAAAAAAAATACGGTACAGGAACCGCTGTTCGATGCAATGAGTGCGCAGATCGAAGCAGGTACTTACGAAAGGATTACCAGTGTGTTGATCGCCCGTGATGGCAAACTGATATATGAACACTATTTCAACGGAAATACCGAAGATTCAAAACACAACACCCGATCGGCTACCAAAACCGTAGCGACCTTGTTAACGGGAGTAGCGATCGATCAAGGTTTTATCGCTTCGGAAAAGGACTTTCTTTTTAAGTATTTAAAGCATAAGATGCCCGTTCAAAACCCTGATGCGCGAAAAACCAAAATTACCTTGGAAGACATCTTATCCATGAGTTCTATATTGGAATGTGATGACGATAATGGTTTCTCACGTGGCAATGAGGAACGCATGTATATTATTGAAGATTGGCCACAATTTTTGGTCGATTTGCCGGTGAAATCGTATCCTTTCGGTCCCAAGCCGAACGAATTGCCCTATGGTAGGATGATGAGCTATTGTTCCGCAGGTGCCGCCGTCATGGCCGAAGTCGTGCAGGAGGCGGTAGGTATGAAAGCAACGGATTTTTACAAAAAGAATTTACTGGAACCGTTGGGCATTTCCGATATGACACTTCATTATACTCCCACGGGCACTCTGAATACTGCAGGGGGCAGCGAATATCGAAGCAGAGACTTGTTAAAACTCATTCAGTTGTGTCTTCAAAAAGGAAAATGGGACGGGCAACAATTGATCAGTGCGGATTGGATAGAAAAAGCGACTACACCCAAGGTAAATGCATGGGAAGGGATGGATTATGGGTACCTTTTATGGCTGCGCAATTTTGGTTCGGGCGAAGGGGTAAAGAGTTATGCGATGTCCGGGAACGGAGGGAATAAAGTAGTTGCTTTTCCCGCATTGAATACGACGGTAGTACTTACAACAAGGAACTATAATAATAGAAAGGCACATGGGTATACCGATGAACTGTTGAACAAGTATATTGTTCCTGCCTTGCAGCGGTAGGCTTGTACCCTTTAGGGGCCACTTATTTACGGAAGTCGTAGACATATAGCCGTTTTTGAAACCCTTTTACTTGATACTCATCGGTAGGTTCGACCCCGTCAAATGCAAACGTGAGGCTAAGTACCAAACAGTTTTCAAATGCGTTGTTCTCTAAGAGCCGATTCATGACCGGTACCGACATATAGGAATATACGACCGATTTGGTTGGGATGGCGTAGTCAAAAATATCCGATTTTATAAAAGTGATCGGAAGCTTTTTCCATCTATTTTTCAATCGAGAAACAAAGACCGCAAAAAAATCGAGCTCCACGGCAATAATCGATTTCCACTGGAAGCTCGTAGCGGCAATACGGGTAATTTTCGCATATCCGGCACCTATCTCCACAAAATTCATGTCATCTGTACTGGCCAAGTATTTTTTAATTACTTTAAGAAATGGTTTTTCTACATGACCTACCTGGCTAGAAACCAATACCACGCGATCATTGCGCGCGATTACCGATAGTTGCTGAAAAGCGAACAGGGCCATACCCAAGGCCAATGTTCCAAAGATTCCGAGATATAAAAATGCTGCCATTGATCGATCGGTAGTATACGCGTGTTCCAATACACGATAAAATAAAGGTACGGGAACCATTTTGGAATTCGATACCCCGTGTTATAACTGTAAGGATTTCTGTATAAAGTGTACTTGGGTAGTAGGAACATTCCTTGATAGGCAATTGCTATCACCTCATCAAAAAAGCGGAGTGGCCTTGCTACTTTTTAACTAGGCTTGGTTGGGAACGCGTTCTTGCGCCTTAGGAGTACTTTTACTTTTTCCAAAAGAGTTGATAACCATCAAAATGGTAATAAGGAGAAAGATAATACCTCCGATAAAAAATACCATCGTCGCTATTTTCTCAAAAAGGATTCCGCCAAGCAGGAGCCCGAACATACTGGCAAAACTGCCCATGCTATTGCCATACCCTTGTATCGCCCCCTGCATTTTAGCACTTCCTGTTCGCGATAGAAGGGCTAAAAAGCTAGGCCACATAAGTCCGTTTCCTATCGATAACAGCGTGTTTGCCAGGTATAAGGCAATGATATCTTGAATAGACAATAGGAGAAAGCTTCCACTAAGAAAAATGGCGCCTATCAAGATCAACGATTCATTTGAAAACTTACCTGATAACCTTGACAAAACAGGGCCTTGAACTAGAATCATGATAAAGCTAGAGTAGGCCAGGAAGATGCCTAGGTCGGTGGCCGACCATTGTAGCAAGGTATTGGCGTAAATGGGCAATCCTGCATAGAAAAGGCTAAAGGCCAAAAAGGTGAGAAAATAAACAGCGTACAATAGGGGAATGCCCGGTTGTCTTAAAACACTGCGCCAACCTTTTTTCTCGGGTTGCGCCTCGATAGCTCCCTCTTGGTAACATTCTTTGTGTTCTACCTGAAAAAACTTACGGAAGGTAAAGTGTTTATTATCGCCGGTATCCACGACACAGGGATTACTTTCTTTTAAGCGCGTATTGATAACAAAAATAGCAATGAGCGATATGATGGCCGCCAAAATCAGGGGCAGTGCTTCCCCTAAAAAGGTAGAGGCCAAGATACCTGCGATGGCCGGACCCAATACAAAACCAGTACTTGTTGAAGCGCCCATTTTTCCAAAATTGCCATTTCTATCCTCGTCCGTTGAAATGTCCGATAAGTAGGCATTGGCCACCGATACGTTTCCTCCCGTAAAGCCATCGAAAATACGGGCGACAAAAATAAGCAACAAAGGTACCGTCATAGCATAACTTCCGGTCAAAGCGGTATCCTGCGACCACAAGGTAGTTTTTGGGAGCAGAAAGGCCAATAGAAACAATAGCCATGCAAAAAAGGTACCTGCCTGGCTAATGACCAACACCTTTTTTCTTCCGATACGGTCGGACAAACTTCCCAGCATCGGTGCGCCGATGAATTGAAAAAAGGGGTACATGGCCCCCAAGATTCCATAAATGAATCCGTTGCCCCCCATATCGACCACGATAAAAATCAAAATTGGGATAACGATACTATAGCCTAAAATACCAATAAAATTCACCAATAGAATTGGAAATATCTTGGATGGAATGAAGGAACGAAACTTCATAAGACGTATTTCTTTGAAAGAGCTCCTTAAAAGTAGGCAATAGCGCCCACCTTTTTACAAGGCGCTGTGAAATTAACAACCGATCGTTATTGTTCAATATCTCGTGCTTCAAACCCGATCAATTCGTTTGCCTCGAACCGTGGGCTAACCTCAATAGGGTTACAGCACACCTCACAGTCTTCTACGTAGGTCTGTTTTGATACCGACGGGTCCATTAACATGGAAATTTCTTCCCAGCAATACGGACATTGAAAGAAATGCTCATACATGCTCCTCAGAATTCAACGTTTAATAGCTGCCCGGTAAGTTGTAACAATTGTAGCTCGGCCAATTTTGCATCGTACTTCGCCAGGTTTTTATTGGTCTGGGCGTTCAGTAGATTGATTTGGGCCTGCCGAAATTCTATGGAAGTAATACTTCCCAACTGAAACTGTTCTTTGGAGCGCTCAAAGTTGTTTTGATTGGTACGTACGTTTTGGGCTTGTATGGCAAAAATATCCAAGCGATTTTGATAAATGGCCATGGCGTTTTCAATATCCCGATGTACTTCAAGCGCCACTTGTTCTTTCAACAGTTCCTGATTTTCGTAAGCGATTTTTGCATTTTTTACGCGAACGGTAGTGCTGCCCCCGTCAAACAGATTCCATGTGAGGCTGGCGCCCAATCCAAAATTCCAGGTTTCATTGTTGGTTCCTGGAAAAAAGGCCGAGGCGGCACTTTGGTTCAAATTCCAGCCGTATGACCCATTAAGGCCTATGGTTGGCAGGTAGCCCGATTTGTTTACTTTGATGTCGTACGCATTTATTTGGAGGTTTTTCTCGTTTTGTAATAATGCAACGTTGTTTAAGCTGGCCTTCTCAATATGTTCTTCCAGTTTTATTTTTGGGATAAATTGTACCAAGGTATCAACGGTGAAAGTAGTATTTAAACTTTGGCTCAATACCACGTTGAGGTCCCGTTTTACATTTGCCAATTGCTGGCGGTTGTTCAAAAGATTAACACTATCGTTTGTAACATCTACTTGGGCATTTAAAATATCAAGTTTTGTGTTTTGCCCATATTCAAATGCGTATTCCGCCCGTTTTATTCGTTGGGTCGAAACCTCCAAAGCCTGTTGTAGCACATTTTCATTTTCGGTGAGTCTGGCTACTTCGAAGTACACGCTAAACAATTGTATCATCGTGTTTTCAATGGTCTCCCGTGCTTGGAGCTCGCTTAATTGGTATTGTTCTTTGAGCCTTTTATAGTTGTAATACCGGCCAAGCCCGTCAAAAAGGGTGTAGTTGGCGTTTAAGGAGCCATTGTATCGCTGGGCTTCGGCTTTGTAGATATCTATATCGCCTCGTGGGCTACCGTCTTCATTGATCTGTCCCGGAAACTCGATGGTCGAATCATCTCTATTATAGTCGGCACCCCCAACGGCTGTTAGGGTAGGTAGATAACCAGAGTTTAAAATGCCTTGATTGTTATCGGCAATGGCCACTTGGTTCTTAGCTACTTTAATGCCAAAATTATTTTCCAATGCCAAGGCCACTGCCGCTTTTTTTGACAGCACTTGTTCTTGTGAAAAGAGTGCTAGATGCCCTAGGACGAAAAAAGGGAAAAGGAGTAAGGGATACTTCATTGGTTTATTGATTCTTGCTGGTGTCATAGTTCGCTTCATATGCTTCAATGGGCGCGAGTTCTGCTGCCGGAATGGCCTCTTGTTCATTTTCTAACAATGGTGGGCTTTCCGTCTCTATTTCAAGGGCTTCTTTTTGCTCTTTAATGGCACGTTCTACTTCCTCTTTGCTAATCTCGTTTCCGGTCGCCAACCATTTGGTATTTACCTTTACCTTATTGCTGACCGATAGGAATATGGGAAGCATTAAAAGGGTAAGTACCGTCGCGAAACCAATACCATAGGCGATCGAAATGGCCATGGGGATTAAGAATTGCGCCTGTCTACTGGTCTCGAGCATTAAGGGTGCCAGACCGGCAATAGTGGTGATAGAGGTTAAAAAGATCGCACGAAAGCGGGAACGTCCCGCCTCGAAAATAGCGGTGTCGAAATTCATGCCCGAGCGAAGGTTGTTATTGAATTTGCCGATCAATACCAGACCGTCGTTGACCATGATGCCAATGAGGGCAATGATCCCCAACATCGACAGAATATTGATGGGAAAATCATGGATCCAGTGCCCCCATGCGACAGCGGTTAAACTAAAGGGCACCAACAGCAGAAGTATAAGCGGTTGGCTAAAACTTCTGAAGGTAAAGGCGATGGTAATATATATGAGGATAAGCACCGAAATACCTACAAGGTTCAGACTGTCGAAAAGTTTGTTACGTTCTCTATTCTGACCTTCATAAGAAGCCGTAACGGTAGGATATTTCGATTGTATATCGGGCATGATCTGTGTTTGTATGTCGGCCATCACATCTACGGCACTGGTGGTTTTGGCATTTTTAAGATCTGCCGAGATTTGTATTTCCCGCTGCCCTTCCAGTCGATTGATGGCCACATCGCCCCGTTCAATGCTATAATTTGCTATCTCCTTAATAGGTACCCTGCTTCCCGAAGGAGTTACGATGCGCATTTCGTCCAGGTCGGTTATAGAGGATCTGTTTTCCCTATCATACCGCACCCATACCCGTATTTCATCCTGACCGCGTTGAAAACGTTGTGCTTGTGAACCGAAAAAGCCTGCCCGCACCTGGTTCATGACCGTTCGCAGGTCTAGGCCCAACAAGTAGGCATTCTCCTTTAATTCTAAACGGATTTCCTTGATGCCCGCCGGATCGTTGTCGGCCACATCTTTCAGGGCGGCATTGTTCAATAAAGCCTCTTTAAGCTCCTTTTTGGCCGCTTTGAGTTCCGATATATTATTGCCAAGCAGTGAAACGGAAACGGGATCCCCGCCAAAATTCCCACCGGAGCCATAGATAAGGCTTTCCACTCCTATCACAGGGCCCACCAATTCGCGCAGCCTGTTTGTAATGAGATCTGCGACAATGGCATCGGGCCGCTCTTCGCCTGGCAGCAAATTAATGGATAAGGTGGCCGATGAGGATCCAGGACCTACATTTTTAATGACATTTTCGAAGAGCACTTTATCAGTTCCCTTAAGGTATTTATCCGTCAGTTCTTGATTTACGATTTCTGACTTCTCCTCAATAAGGCTAATGATCGAATCGGTCACTTTTTCATTGGTGCCATTCGGCATCAACAATTCAATCTGTACCCGGTCGCTCGCGATACGAGGAAAAAAGGCGGTGCGGATAATGCCGCCACCAATAGAACCAAAAGTTAGGATCAATGCCGCCGCAAAAATGCCGAAGGTGAGCAATTTGTTCGACAGGGCAAACTTTAACGCCGGGCTATAAATGGTATCGCGCATCCACCCCATAAAACGATCTCCGGTTTTATTAATGATCCTCAGTTTGGCAAAAGCCCGGGCAACACCCGTTTTGGGATCTTCATTTTTGGGTTTTAGCGCCTTGGAATGCGCTAAATGCGCCGGCAAGATAATTAGGGCCTCTACCAAGGAAACGACCAACGTAAGAATGACGATGACCGATACTTCACCAAAGAAATCGCCAATACGGCCATCTAGGAACAAGAAGATGGAAAAGGCCAAAATCGTGGTGATAATTGCCGAAATAATCGGGGGAATTACCTCCATAGTACCATCAATGGCCGCCTGGATCGGAGTTTTTCCTTTCTCGTAATGTTGGTAGATGTTCTCGGCAATCACAATACCATCATCAACTAAAATTCCGATAACGATGATCATACCGAACAAGGATAACACGTTGATAGTGACATTAAAAAAACCTGCAAAGACAAACATTCCCAGAAAGGCAATGGGGAGGCCAAAGGCGACCCAAAAGGCCAGACGAGTGTTCAAAAAAAGCGAAAGGAAAATCAATACCAAGATCATCCCTACCAAGGCGTTTTCAGTCAACAATGCCGTTCGCTGCGTAAGGGTCGTAGAGCGGTCACTGACGACATCTAGTTGAATGTTGTCATATTTCTGATTGAACGCTATCACATACTCCTTTACTTTTTCGGCAGATTCTACAAGATCTTCGGTATTGGTACTGGTAATGGTGGTGCTGACGGATAAGTTCCCGTTGAAGTAAGTGGAGTTGGGAGTTTCTGAAAATCGGTCGCGAACAATAGCCACATCCTTCAGACGTACCGTGCGTCCGGAAGGATCTGCCTTTACTATAATATTGGAGAGTTCATTACCGTAATAACTTCTGTTATTGGCACGAATAAGGTACTCCTCTGCATCTGTTTTGATATTTCCCCCTGTTACCAGGATATTTGCATTGCCCACGGCCTGTGCCACTTCAGAAAATGAAATGTTATAGGCGAGCAATTTATTTTCGTTAACGGCAATCTCGATCTCTTCCTCCGGATATCCCGAGATGGCGATCTGGGAAATACCTTCCATGGCCCGAATATCATTTTCGATTTGTCGGGTTACTTGTTTGAGCGTTTTTAACGGAATGTTTTCTCCACTGAGGGCAAATGTAATGGTGGGCCGAACGGCTTCCAGTTTTGAGACGATCAGGGGCTCCATTCCGCCAGGGAACGTAGGTACCCTGTCCACAGCATTTTTGACCTCCAATAACATAAAATCAATGTCCCTGCCTTTCTCTATTTCAACATTGATGCTGCCACTATTTTCCCTAGAAGTCGAAGTAACGCGATCTACCCCTTCCAGGCCTTTTAGGTTATCCTCGATTTTCAACACAATGCCTTCCTCAATTTCCTGCGGGGACGCACCAGGGTAAGTGACTGTGATAAAGACATTTTTTGATTCGGTCAGCGGGAAAAAAGAAGATTTTAGACTAGTCGCGCCGGCGACCCCGAAAATCAAAAAAGCAATCACGATGACATCGACCGCGACATGGTATTTAATGAAATAAGAAATTAACTTTCTCATGATCCCTGGGTATTGGCTGGTTTTTCTTTGAAGATTTTCACTGCCATCCCGGCATAGGCGCCTACCAATGGTTTGGCCATGATGGTAGTTCCATTGGGAACTTCCTTCACAATCACTTTTTTATCGGAAAAATAAACGGGGCGCACCTCGATAAGGTCTAGGATAGAGTCGCGTACTACAAAAATCTGATTGTCTTCCAACAGCAGGTTCCGGTCAATTTCGATGGCGTCGGGTTCTTCTTTTGCGTCGAGGAGTGCCTCCAAATACATACCTTCTTTTAGGTTAGTGTCCCGAACCTCTATGTAGGCCTTGATGGTTTGCGTAGCCTGGTCGATGTTGCCATTGATCCGTACGACCTTTCCCTGGTAAATTTTATCCGTATCCAAACTGCTAAGGTCAACTGCCTTGCCAATTTTCAATAAGTCGCTGTAGGTTTTACTAACGGCGACTTCTAACTCATAAACATCCGTATTAATGAACTCTCCCAATTTTTGACCTGCTCTTACCAAGGTGCCCTCGGTGACCAAGGCCTCCGTAAGAATTCCTTTGAAGGGAGCCGATATGCGATATTTGGACAGGCGTTGTTCCAAGTTCTTTACATTGTAAAAACTGGTGAGAATTCCTCTCCCCGAGATAAAGTACTTCTCTTTATCCGTACTCATTTGCGGTAAGGGAGGGGTCGTTTTTGACATGTCGAAACCGTTGAGGTAGGTTTCCCATTTGGGAAAAATATCAGGATAGTCCAATCGCAGGTCGGGCATTACCGAAGTAAGCTGGTTGTAAAGGTTACTTTTGGCAGACTGTACGGTGGCCGCATATTCGGCCGCGTCAATGCGGATGATGGTTTCTCCTTTGTTGTAGGCCGTTCCACTCCTAAAAAGCTTGTTTCCCCTGCGAAAAACGCCCTGTACTTCCGAATACAGCTCTACGCGATTTTTAGCGGTAAGATTGCCGTTGGCCGGAACCATAATGGGAACAGCACCATTTTGCACTACTTTGGTAAATACGGTTTTGACGACTTTTGCCGTTTTTGGTTTAAAGCTCTTTTTGCTGCCAGCAATCGCCTTGGCTCCAAAATAGGCTCCAATGATCAGTAAAATACCTAGTATTGAAAGTATAATTTTCCTCATGCTTTTGGTTATAGTGGTGGTGTTTCTCCGGTAAAATTGAATTGGACTTTTTTTAGTGCTTGTATAATGGTCCGTTTTTCCTCAACGGTAAGGTTGTTCTCCATGGTAGCCATGATTTCCTTGATTACAGGACGTGTTCGTTGAAAGATAACGCGCCCCTGTTCGGTAAGAAAAACTTCATTACTGCGTTTGTCTTCACTGCTCTGTTGTCGGGTGATGTACTTTTTGGCTTCCATTTTAGAGAGCAATCGTGCTAAAGAAGACTTGTCCCTATAGGTCAGGGCCGCCAGTTCATTCTGGTTGAGCCCGTCTTGGTCATGAAGTTTTTTTAAAACGATCATTTGTTCCTTGCTGAGATCTACCCGGTGGCGGCACATGGCCTCTTGCAAGTAATAATCCATTATCTTGGTGGTTTTACCGATCCAAGGACCAATAGACTGTTCAAAATCGATTGTCAACGCCTCTTTTTTCACCGAGCAAAGCTACACAAACCTCAAATGGTTGCATATGCAACCATAGTTAAATGTTTATTAATTTTTTGGGCTCCTTAAACAGTAGCTGGTTGTTTTTGGGTTTAAAAAACTACCTGTTTTATGACTTCGAAACTATAATCCAAGAGCTTAATTCACTTCTGTATGGTTATTTTAAGCCTATCCGAATCGCACGAGCTAAAGTGTTTTGGTTATTGAACGATCAAAAGAAACAGGTCTATGAAATTAGTTTTTCTTTGTTTGTATGCATGGGTCGCCATTCAGAGTTTGTTGGTGTCTATTGGGTATGTCATAGGAAAACGGAATGTTCTTAAACGCTTTTTGTTTTTGATTTTTTTATTTAGTAGCATCATTGCCGTTGTGCATTATGCGTACCGTTTTACCGATTTTTTTACCACGGCTCCCGAGTTCGCTTTTATTCATGACATCCTTGATCTTTTGTTCGGCCCCTTGGTGTATATGTTGAGCTGTTATGTTTATGAAGAACGGGTGAACAAGTCCCTTTTTGCTCATTTTGCCCCTGCGGTTGCCTATACGTTCTATTTTGTAGGCGTTAAGCTTGTAATGGCGCCCGTTTTTGATTTGGCTAGTTATGTGTCAAGCAGTGAACATACTACCTTGGTGTATTTTATTTTATTTTCCTTCTTTTTCTACACCTTTGCCACTTTTCGAAAAATAAAGCAGATCAAACAACGCGGTATGGCCATTTCGTTTCTTTCGGGAGCCTGGCTTAACATTTTCTTCATTTTTTTATTGATCAAATCCGTGCACTTGTTGGTATTGTTTTTCTTCAAAGTATATTACAACGAACTGTGGTTTAGCAACACGGCTTTAAGGAATTGGGTAGACCTCTTGTTTTTTCTTTCAACCACTTTGTTGTTGATCGCTCAGGAAAACACGCTGTTCTTTCGAAGGTTTTTTAGATTCAAATCGTCTGATACGGATCAGTTCGAAGGACTGGGACAGTTAACGGAAAACAACTATTTGGCTATTTCTTCGGCCATTGATGAAACGGAGATTCGAAAGTGTGCCGAAGCATTGTATCCGTTGTTTTATAAGGGAAAGGTTTTTGTCGATGCCGAATTGGATCAAAAGAAATTGGCACGGCAAATAGATATGCCCTCAAGGCATATTACCCGTTTGCTGAATTTTTACCTGAACACCAACTTTACCGAATTTGTGAATTACTTTCGCGTCAACGAAGCCAAGCGTATTCTCATCGAGACCAATGGGCAGAAATCAAAAATACTGACCGTCTCGATGGACAGTGGTTTTAAATCAGAGTCCGCTTTTTATGCCAATTTCAGGCGCTTTACCGGAATGACACCTAAAAAATACCGGCAAAAAGCTTAAGGGTCAATGACAGCTATAACGCATCGACAATGTTGAATTGTAAGGTCGTATTCCATTGGCTTTGGTGCGGATGTTTCCCTTCATGATCCTTTAGCCCTATCTCAATGGAAAAATCGTCTATTTGGGTATCCAGTCGAACCAAAAGGGTGTTTTCTCCTTTTTTTAGGTTTAGTTCTGCGAAATGGGATTGTGGCCATTTTCGCTTTAGTACCTGGCTTTGATAGATGGTGGTTTCGTTATGCCAGACCGTAACATAGGAAGTAGTACCCAGACATAGCCATTTTTTGCAATCATCTTCGGTCGTTATATGGGTGTATAGATACATGCTACGCTCTCCCTTGCCATAAAAATAATCGGCTAACGAAAAGTTCATTTCTTGCGGGTAGAGGGTTGTGGCATGAAAGCCTTGGTCGAATATGTTCTTGTTGGCAACTAAATTGCCTACTTGCTCAGGAAGCAGAAACTGGGTATTCGATTTTACTTTGTCATGGTTCATATAACTGGCCGAAGGCAATTCAGAGAGGCCATGATCGGGATATTCGGGGTGATGTGCTTCCAAGTCCGCATCATCTTCAATAAAAGGCCCAAGTAAAAGCCAATTCCCGTATTGGGGTATGCCGTTTTCGTACGACTTTTCCAATTGGTTGTTTACAAATACGTCAATACGATAGGGCAAGCTGGTCAACTGGGAAGAAAAGGGCTGTTGATTTCGATAGAGGGCGAGCACGGTAGTCTCTTGCGTGCCCGGCTTCAATAGAAGTTCCTTGGAAAAATGTACCAGATAGTTAGAACTGCACTCCACCCGGACATGCTGTTCGGAACTGTCCAGATTTTTATAGGTTACCGCAAGTTCGCCGGGACGATTTTGAGAAAGATTCGGATAGTTGACCAACTGACTGGTCAACTGAAACGTTCGTTTCGGTACCGAAAACGGCTGGTTGTTGGCGAGTTCGGTAATTTCTATCGCGGTTTCTTTTTGCGAAAAGTGAATTCCGGCTTTGCAGGTTAAGGCAGTAAGTTCGGTAATGGTGTCCGGGCAGTAGATACCTACTATTTCCGGGCTTACCATGAGTTCGTTTCCAACGCGTTTTTTCCACTGCTCGGGCAGATTTTTATACCCGACCAGGATGCCTAGCAAAGCACCGGCGGTGGCGACGATACAATCGCTGTCATGGCCCAATTGCAACGCATCAATAAGCGAATCGAACGATTTGCCGCTATGCAGGAGCGAAAGAATGGTAAACGCAATATTCATGGGTGCTGAAGTGAAATCGGCATCTCCGTAGTAACTTTTTATTTTCCCGGCTACCGTATGGTAATCATATCGACCGTTCCAGTCGATGACCGTTTGGATCATTTGATGGCAAATCCCGTTCGAATCAATATGAGCCAGTCCTTTTTCAAGCACGTTCTCTATAGAATGTTCAAAAAATGCCATGGCGGCGCAGGCACTTAAATATTGTTCGGCTTCCACGGAAAAATCGGTGTGATCTACGGTCGAATCCATTTTGGCGTAGGCCGCAGCCCTTTCTGGTTGCCCGGGACAAAGCATTCCCCATATTTCACTTCTGATGGGAGAGCCCATACTACGATTCCAATAGTGGTTGTTATGGGCTCCCGAATCGGGATTGTGCAATCCTAGTGCAATGTTACGGGTGGCGACCCCGTATTCGTTCCATGGGAAGTCTACATGATTTTTCCAATGCTCGGAGAAATCTCTTGGTTCCAGAAACATCCCCTTTTTTAAGACCATGTCCAGCCACAGAATCTGAAGGTCTAGATCGTCGTTGGGGAAGTTGTTTTCGAAAAGGGTATCCGATAGGGCGATTTTATTAAACCGTTTGAAGCCTTCTATAGGGGCGCCAAGGATACCTCCCGCACATTTACCTACCCATCCGCCCAAAACTTTGTTTTGATACTCTTTGTATTTCAATTGTCGCATACTACTAATTCTCGTTCATGTTTGAAAGTGACAATTTCTTCTTTTTCGACCTGAATAGACTTTTAAATTGTAAATGTGGAGTTTTTAATGGTCCTTACTGCACGAATCATAGTGTATAGGCACGTTATAATATCCTCCGCTTTTATAATATGATAGGACAGTGGACGCTAATTTGGTGAACTTAGATTCAACAAAAGAACACCCATGACCAAAAACAAACTCTCGCTCGTTGAACAGATGTCTTCGGTAAACGAATACGAAAGGGAACCGGTTCCTGCACACAAGGTAAAAGGATTTAAAAGTTTTCTTGGGATGGTCGCCAGCGAACACATTGCTGGAACCGAGTTCGTTATAGGGCCACTTTTTGTATTGCACGGTGCAAGTGCTTTCGATGTTTTTCTAGGGCTTTTGGTGGGTAATATCCTTGCCACCCTTAGTTGGGCCTTGGTTTGCGCACCGGCGGCCGTGAAAACAAGACTGACAATTTTTTATCAATTGGAAAAGATATGTGGCGCAGTACCCGTAACGATCTATAATTTTGTAAATGGCCTATTGTACTGTGTTGCCGCAGCGGCCATGATCGGTGTTTCTGCTTCTGCCATAGGGTTGTTAATGAATATCAACGCCCCGGGCCTAACAGATTTATACACCTCTGATCCTTTATGGATCCTGATTATAGTCGGTATCGGTATGGTGATTACAGTAGTTGCAACATTTGGTTTTGATCGTGTCTCGCGATTTGCCAATATTTTTGCCCCTTGGATGCCGTTGGTATTTTTGGCTTCTGGGATTGCGATGTTGCCTACCTTGGGGGTAAACAGCATGGCCGAATTTTGGTCGGTCGCAGAAACCAAGATTTGGACAGGTACCCCCGTTAACGGTGCTACCAAATATACATTTTGGCATATTCTGATTTTCGCTTGGCTCTGTAATAGCGCCATGCACATTGGTTTAGGCGATATGGCCATATATAGGTATGCCAAAAAGGCGAATTATGGGTTGGCTTCCGGTTTTGGAATGTTCATAGGGCATTTCATGGCATGGGTAGCCTCGGGAATATTATGTGCAGTGGCATTACAGGATGGTATTGCCAACCCTTCCCCTGGTCAAATTGCTTTCATGGGCGCTGGCATCGCCGGGGCAATTTGTGTGGTCATAGCGGGGTGGACAACCGCCAACCCTACTATTTATAGGGCAGGGTTGGCAGTGCAGGGACTAATGCCAAAGTCTAAGAGGTGGAAGGTGACCGCAGTAATCGGTGCAATGGCGACCCTCCTGGCCTGTTTCCCGGCCATAGTCAGTAAATTAGATCAATTCTTAGGGATTTATGCCTTATGTGCTTCCCCGGTAGGTGCTATTGTGCTCGTAGATATCTACCTGTTCCCAAAAGTTCGACTGCGCTCGAACGTCGCTTTTGAAACAGGCCGTACCTTTAATGGTATTTTTATGGCCGCATGGATACTTTCAATTGCATCCTGTTATGGACTCTACCTGGCGACCAAGGCCGACTTCTATTTCTTTATGGCCCTTCCCGGCTTTGTGTTGGGAGGACTTTTTTATTTATTACTGTCGGTACTATTGCAACAGAAGCTCTATCCTAAAACAAGTACCATTTAATGAGATTGGCGTATGAAAAAATTAATTAGACTTATTTCCTATCTGGGGCTCGCTTTAACGATAATTCCCTCGTTCTTTGTGTTCAATGGTGGCCTGTCCTTGGAACATTACAAGCTACTGATGCTGGCCGGCACCATGACCTGGATTTTTACGGCTCCCTTTTGGGTAAATGAAGAAAGCAAGGAATCTTCTTAGGAAATGGTACTCATCGGTTTCTTTTAAAATAGTTTTTCAGCAGCTTCCAGCGTGGGGCTTGGGAAGATCTTGTACTATCGTTTCTGTCGGTAATCGACATTTCCGGGTCCCATACACTTGCTTCCCGAAAGGCATGATACGCCCAGGACCATTCGTATTTTTCGGCAATTTCAATGACATCTTGTAGGTATTGCATACCGTGTTCTTCTGTCCACCTTGGGGCACTGAATTCGCCTACCAGAATGGAAGTTTTAGGATTGTTTTTGCCAAATTCGATTAAGGATGCCTGTTCCAGCTCCAGTTGTTTCCTATCCCAAAGAACACTGTCCAAGGTAACCGGATAGGGAATATCGATGCCTGGTTCCCAGATGTTTTGATGGGTGAATTCCTTGGGAAAGTAGGTGTGGGTTTCGATACAGCGATTCGCATCCTTGGGAATGGGAATCAAATCAATACCCTTATGGTAGCCTTGCATTTGCTTGGTATGCCGGTTGTATATTCTAGGAAGGGCATATACAATGGTATGTGTACTATCTTTTTTACGAATGGCTGTGGTAAGTTTTTGATACAATAATCCTAGGTCTTTCGGACTACCTTTTTGAAAATCAAAGGGAACTTCGGGTTCGTTTAACAGATCATAGCCGGCAATAACCGCTCCCCTATGGGAATAACGTGTCGCGACCGAATCCCAAAATTGGATGAGCAGATCATGCCATTTGAAATCTTGCCAGAAGGGGTCGGTTCCCAACATGGTCCATTGGTGCTTGGTTCCGGGATATCGGTGAGGATCGATCAGAACCGAAATACCGTATGTTTCCCCCCATTCCAGCACGCTATCCAGTTTTTGAAATGCCTCCGGTCGAAAAGCATGGGGTGCCTCTAAATCCATGAAATTACAAAGGGGCGTACTAAAGCGTATAAGGTTGGCACCTGATTCGGAAAGTGCCGCTACGTCTGCCTCGCGTATCTCGCATCCTACATTTACCCCTCGAAAGTGTTTCCATGGGTATTGCACGTAGGTGTCCTGTTCGGTTTTGGTATGTCTGTCACCGCAGGAATAGACCGTAAACAATATAGACAGAATGATCAGCGGAACGTATCGCATGTTCTTCATAGGATTAAGGGGTTTGAAATGGCGGCACTACATGGGTTTTGCCGTAGTTTTTACCGATTACTACTTGGTACTCCTGCAATAGTAACTCCTAATTTTTTTTAAGTACTGCGGTTTTCAAAAATAGAAGCCAGTTAAGGTGCTTGTGGCCTAGTTTTATTTCTCATACATTATTTATGCACCAAGCTAGTACGCCTACCAGTTTCATTTCTATCGCTCTTCTTTTGTTTTTACTTATTGGCTGTGGACCGTCAAACGACCCGACTTCTGTAGCGCAAGGAAGCCGACCGATTTCTTATGGGGATTATGTGAATTTGTTCATAGGAACCCAAAGGGGCGAAAGCGAGCATCCGGGAGCTCGGGGGAATACACATCCTGGAGCGACTACGCCTTGGGGCATGGTCGCTACCAGCCCACAAACATCTGATTTCCGAAAAACACGTTCGTCCACTGGATATAGAGCTGGTATGGATAGCATTTATGGCTTCAGTTGCATCAACTTCTCCGGTATCGGTTGCCCTGCCGGAGGTAGTGTTCCCATAAAATTTTCTTCCGGTGCTTTTGATGTGGACAACCCGGGGTCTTCTTTTTCTGATCAGGTTGCCAGCCCCGGCTATTATGGCGTTTATCTGGATAGTGAAGCAATCAAAGTAGAGACCAGCGTCACGACAAGGTCTACGATATTCAGATTGCAATTCCCCAAAGGTGAAAACTATATTTACCTGGATCTTACCGCCCAGCAAGGACATGTGAAGGGAGGAGAGGTGGTGGCCTATTCGGATAAGAGTGTTTCCGGTTATCAGCTCGAAGGTTTTTTCTGTGGGTCCGATACAATGGGCAAAACTTTTTTTCACGCCGATTTGGAGCAAAAACCCGATTCGGCCTATCTGATGTATCAAAACAAAAGTAGCGACAGGTTTAAACAAGGATTGGATGCAAAACCCAGTGGTATCGTGTATAAATATACTTCCAGTGTTCCTATGGAGGTGCAGTTAAAAGTGGGTATCTCCTTTGTATCCGAAGCCAATGCAAAGGAAAATGTAGTGCAGGAACAGCCCGGGTTTGATTTTGAGGATGTTCGTAGAAAAGCAAGGGCAAGATGGGAAAACGAATTGGGAAAAATAGCGGTCTCTAGCGATAATGAGGATGATAAAACTGTTTTCTATTCCGCCTTGTATCACAGTCTTTTAATGCCCATGACCTATAGTGATGTAAATGGGGATTACATTCTTCAAGGATCGGGAGATCAAGTAGGAAATGCCAAAGGGTATACCCGTTACACCGGTTTTTCCTTGTGGGATACCTATCGTACAGTGCATCCTCTGTTAACATTGGTGTATCCCGAAAAACAGTTGGACATGGTGCGGTCAATGGTCGCGATGTACGAAGAAGCCGGACGCTTGCCAAAATGGGAGATATTTGGGCAGGAACCCAATATTATGGTGGGAGATCCTTCAGCCATTGTCATTGCAGATACCTATATGAAGGGTGTTCGTGATTTCGATGTGCAGGCGGCCTATAAGGGAATGACCCAACAAGCGGAAGTCTATCAAGACAATATGATGCGTCGTGGACTGAAAGAATATCTACAGCTAGGGTATGTATCTATGGATGGTGAGTTTGCCGATGTTTCGAATTTTCAATGGAAAAATGGGATTGTTTGGGGCGCCGTTTCGACGACACTGGAGTTTAACCTTGCCGATTATGGCATTGCCAAAATGGCAAAAGCAATGAACAAAGCAGATGATTACGAACGCTACCATGAACGTTCTCTTTCTTTTTTAAAATTGTATGACGCCAAGACCGGCCTACTGAGACCTAAAAACAGGGATGGGAGTTGGTACGAGCCTTTTGCGCCCACCCAAGCACGATGGGACCAAATGAATTTTGGTCTGCGCGGGGGGCCGGGTTATGTAGAAGGTTCCGCCTGGAACTATCTTTTTTCCGTACCACATGGAATCGGTGCATTGCAACAGCTAATGGGACCCGATACATTTTTAAAGCAACTGGAACGTATTTTTAATGAGGGGCATTTTGATATGACCAACGAACCGGGATTGGGTTTCCCATTTATGTATAATCACACACAGTTTAAGAACACCAAAACTGCTGCCACGGTACACGCTTGTTTGGAAACGTATTTTCGGAATGTCGAGAACGGCCTACCGGGAAACGACGATGCCGGCACCATGTCCGCTTGGGTCGTTTTCGCCATGATGGGCATGTATCCGCACACTCCAGGGGAGCCGGCATATACTTTTACAACACCTACTTTTGATTTCATACGCATTCGGCTGGATACGAGTTTTTATAAGAACAACGAAATTACCATAGAACGATCGGGTCCCAAAAAAGGACCCATTCAACAAATGACATTGAACGGTAGGCACTTTGATTACTGGCTCGAGCATGCCAAATTGACCGATCAAAAAAGTGAGGTGCTCATTACTACCGAAGCCTCTGAAAATTAAAGCGCAGTGCCCTTAATAATAGATCTGAAGGCGTCCCTGTTCGGGTGCGGCCTTTAGTATTTCATCCCATGGGCGTACTCCCACGCGATCGGCCCATTTTTGCCACTCGTTCTTTAGCAGGTTCAGCTGTTCGGGATGTGCTGCGGCTACATTATCATTCTCCACTGGGTCTTTTGAAAGGTCGTACAGCTCATCGGCATAGGCCGGATAGGTACTTACCCATTTCCAATCCCCCATACGCGCCGCTTGGTTGCCCTCGTGTTCCCAAAAAATACCCTGGTGGCCATCACGTGTCTTTCCTTTCAATATTGGTAAGAGACTTTTACCCTCCATGGGAGTAATCGGGTTGTTTTGGAATGTTTTTGGGTAGGAGACCCCGGCCAAATCGGCAAAGGTGGTCATGATGTCTATGATATGCCCGGGCTGGTCATTGAGGGTGCCTTTTTGAACCATCTTAGGGTAGTGAACAATGAAAGGGGTTTTTATGCCTCCTTCGTATCCCCAATGCTTGAACATCCGATAAGGGGTATTGCTTACATTGGCCCATGGTAATTTATAACAAGCAAACGATTCCGCTTCCCCGATGGGAGCGGGAAAATCGGGATTTGAATAGTCTTCCCTGGTGCCCCCATTGTCCGATAGAAATACAATTATGGTATTGTCCAATTGTTCCAAGGCTTTCAATTTTGCTATCAATCGCCCAATGCCTTGGTCCATCGCATCTATTTGGGCGGCGTACACGGCCATTCGGAGATCAAAATCATCTTTTTCCCCTTCGGAAAGGTCGTCCCAACGAGGTGCTTTAGGGTCTATTTCAGAGATGGGGTAATCCGAAGGAATGATGCCAAGCGTCTTTTGCCTTTCAAATCGTTTGTCCCGGATAGCGGCGAAACCCTCTGAATAAGTACCTCTATATTTTTTGATATCCACCTCTTTTGCCTGCAAAGGAAAATGCGGGGCCACATGGGCCAGGTATAAGAAAAAAGGTGCCTCCTCCGCAACCATTTCTTCGACAAACATGGTGGCATTGTCATTGATGGCGTCTGTAGAATAAAAGTCTTTTTCAGGAGAAACAATGCTATCCCCGTAGGTTATAAATTGATCACTGATAAAGGGAGCAAAATATTCTCCCCCATGGTGCGGAAATCCAAAAAAACGATCAAACCCTTTTTGGGTGGGCCAATGGGCCGGGTCGTTCCCTACATGCCACTTTCCCGACATAGCGGTTTCATACCCATTTTCTTTTAGCAATTCAGCAATGGTAAGGGCGTTGTCGGGAAGAAAGCCTCCATACCCGGGCACATTACAATCTTCCTGCATAAAACCCATGTTCGCCTGGTGTGGATAAAGCCCGGTAAGCAAAGAGGCCCGCGTTGGGCAGCAACGCGAAGCATTATAGAACTGGGTCATTCGAAGCCCATTGGTGGCAAGCCCATCCAATACCGGGGTTTCGATCTCCCCCCCATAGCACCCAAGATCTGAGAAGCCCATATCATCTGCCAAGATCAGAATGATATTAGGGCGGGTATCTTTTTTCTGTTCTGGCCGATTCACGTCTTTACAAGCGAACAGGGATAGGATGCAAACAATGCAGATGGAATAAAGGGGTTGTTTGCGTAAAGTTGGCAGTAGGTGTTGGGTCGTTTTTAAAAAGGTCATATGCAATTGCGTTTTAGTATCCTAAAAAGTAGTTCTTTTAACAGATGGGAGTTTCTTACTTTATAATTTCAAAGTGAAAAAGGAAAAAAAACATAGCTATTCGGATGGTATTTTTTAATATTGAAAGTGATGACCTTGTTTTTAGGGATAAAAAGAGATACTTTGATATCCCCAAAAACGATTAAATACCCACAAATTATATGGCCGCAGGATTATTTACTTGGGGATTTATACAGTGTTTTGTAGTCGGAATTTTGATTCCGGTCGTAAAGCGAAATAGCAACAATTACTTCCTGTCCTCCATCTTTATCGTAACGGCTTTTAATATATTACTGCAATACCTTTTACGGTTTACCGATTTGAAATACAATACCCCGGAACTGCTCATCCTACCTGATTCGCTCGATTGGTTGTTGCCGCCCCTCGTACTCATTTATCTGCAGAATATTTTGGGGGATTACTTTCATTTTAAAAAGGGCCGTTACTTCATTCCACCCGCTATTTGGATAGGGATTATGTGCGTATATGTGGTGACCAATGATTCGTACAGCTTTGAATCCTATATTGGGAGCTCGCTCCATGCATTTAACCTATCCCTTGTTTTCTTTTGGAAGTGTTCGATACTGTATACCGGGTATATGTTTTTGAGCAAACGAAGCATGTTTTTGACGAAAAAACAAAAAACGCTACTGGCCTGGCCGCGTATTTTGCTTTTTTTCCTACTGATTCTTTGTTATATCGCCTTGGTAACCGCCTTGAATGTCTTGCTAATAGACCCTTCTTACTTAAGTGAGGTAGTCCGCGAAAATATTCGTGTATTGGTAGGTCTGAATTACGTAATCTTCACCTGTTCCATTATTTTGATCACCATTTATTTCGTTTTCAAATACCCAAAAATCCTTACGGGGAATCCGATTGTCAAACCCGTTGAAGAATCCGATATTTTGGAAGTGGAGGAGCATCGCAAGGCTTTGACTTCTTTGATCGAGGAGCAAAAAGTGTATTTGGATACCGAGCTAAACGAAAAAAAACTGGCCGAGGCAATTGGAATACCCACACATTCGTTGTCGAAGATGCTAAACGAATACATGGGGCAATCCTTTAGTGAATTCATCAACCATTACCGGGTAGAGGAAGCCAAAAGGTTGTTATTGGATTCTGAAAAGAACAACCTTACGGCTTTTGCGGTTGCCATAGACAGCGGCTTTCGCTCAGAATCGGTTTTTTACGTCAACTTCAAAAAAATTACCGGATTTACGCCGATGCAGTTTAAGAAAAGTATGTTGAACAAAAAGTAGGTTTTAGGATCTACCGTTAGCGGTATAACAACGGCGCTGCTCCTGTCTTAATTTCGGAAAGATCACGACTTTGCCAATTCCGGTGCCACTGCATTGTTCCTTTCTGTTTAATAATTTCAGCCAATTTACATACTAATTGGGGCGCGAATCGAACCTATACCGAACTACTAATATGGTTTGTTCAAGGTCTTTGTAAGATCCCAAGACAGAATCGAACGCATGGGTCGTGTAGTGGTTCGGGGTTACCGCAAAAAAATGAGGTTCAATTTATAGTTTCTTTTAGCTTATATATTTGTATACCAATTACTTACATGAATCTCCTGACTTTTTATGTTTCTTCCTGAGTTTAATTTTTTCGCTCCGATAGAGATTGACGCGCACTTTATTTAGATTTCGGCAATAATTAGATTAAAAAATTGCGAATACCCAATTTTATTAACCTAAATAATGTCAAGATGAAAAAAATTACTTCCTTATTGTTTTTTATGGGGTTTTGTATCCTCTCTTATGGGCAAGAGCCTTTTTGGCAATCCTTAAATCCTGGTGCTGGGGGCAGGGTGCAGGCGCTCAGTGCGGATGATTCCGATCCAGGACGGTTATTTTTCGCCTCCGATGTAGAGGGCTTCTACCTTAGTAACGATTATGGGGAGAGCTGGATTTATGGGGATAAGAATCGTGATCTTCCCTCTACCTTTATCCAGAAGGCTATTGGTCGAGGAAATAAGATATATGTGGGACACGGATTGGGGCTTAGTTATAGTACCGATGACGGAAACTCGTATCAATTGGTGCCTCAGACAAAAAATTTAATCATTTCTTCGATAGAGATCGATCCAAACAATGCCAACAATGTATATGCGGGTTTTGGAAACCAGGAAAACAATGGTACTACAAGACTGTACCCTTGGGCAGACTTCAAAACTTGGAATGGTGGTGGTGAAGACTATGTGAAGACGAATACCCCGCGTTCCGTGTACTATACCACAAATGGAGGCGCTAGCTGGCAAGTGAGCAATTGGGCCGCTACGCCTGGCGATGGTAGGGTATATTCCATTGAGGTAGACCCGACCAACTCCAACGATGTACTTATGGGCAATGCCGACGGTCTGTACCGCTCTACGAACAAGGCCTCCAGTTGGTCCCGAATAGATGGGCCGTCCGGGATTGATCTGCAGACTTGCTGGGGGGCCGATTTTACCCCTGATGGCAATTTTATCTATGCAATTTTCCGAAAGAACAATTTTTCACGGGTTTTTGTCAAGGCATATCCCAATGGTTCATGGCAAGACGTGGGCAAAGGGCCTTGGAGCGATTTTAATAATGGCAATACATCACAACCGGTTCATATGTGGCGGCCACAGGTGCATCAAGGCAGTAGTGCCAGCGAGCACTTTGTATTATTCGCACAATTGACACAAAATCCGGCAAATAAATTAATAGAAGCACGCTATACCGTTTCAGGGAGTACGGTATCACAAGGGGAATACAATATTGTTTTTGGATATGATGACGGTCGGGATATCGCTAACGGGGGTGTTTCCTATGATATCGGCTGGAACCCCTATAGAAGTGGAGTAAGACACAATACTTACTTCCCCGAAAGTTGGCCCGCCAATGCTCAAAACCCATATGAACGTGGCGTTTTTGCGATGTCGCAACAAAGCTTTTTTAAAGGCGATGCGGCAAATGGCAATGAGGATTGGAAGGTGATCAATACCGGATACACCGGGAATATCGGAGGACAAAACTTTCATCGGGATCGTGGGGCAGCTTCCACCTTTACCTATGATGTGGCCGCATACCAGAACTACATGATTCAAGGACAGGCAGATAATGGAGTGGTCGAAAGTTGGGATGGCGGTTTGTCGTGGAGACAGACCATAATGTTTCAAGATCCCGCCGGACTTACCGATGCCCATGGGGTGGAAATCATTGAACGCCCAGGTGGCGGGCGTGTCGTATTGGTCAGTGCCTCAAAAGGTTTCGGAGGTGGCAATAGGGCCGAAGGCGCTTATTTCCTTTACAAGGATTTAGATCTGAGCGGTCCCGATGGAACGAATGATGGCTTCGAAGTAATCAAAACGGCTGCCACCAGTTCGGCTACTGCAGTAGGTTTACCCAATAGTAGAATTTGGCAATTCCACCAAGACCCCAACAACTTGAACCGTTTATACGTGGGTACCGAACAAGGAATTTATGTTTGTGATAATATTTTTGATTTAATTGATGGCGGTAATACCGATTTTCGGGATATCAATGGTTCCAATGCTTCCGGGAATACGCGAAGCTTTGTGGAAGGGTTTGCCTTTGAGGCGAACAGCAGCAATACCATTTATTACCAGTGTGGTACGGGGGTGTGGCGAGGCGTACGATCCGGCACCAGCTATTCATGGACCCAGATGACCCGTGGCGGAGATGTGGGCAACGGATCTCAAACAAACCTGTTACAGCGGGGCGGGGTCGCTTCGGTAAGCAAAGGGGGCAATACCTATACCTATACTGTTACGCGCGACGATGGCCTTGTTCGTACCAATGGGAATGCCACGGTATTCGAAAAAGTAGTGCTTAGTCAATCGGATGCCGTAGGTGTCGTAGGGCAACCTGCCTGGTGGTCGGATTTTACCGCTGCTGACGAAAGACAAGTGCAAATTGGGGATTTCGTCGCGGTAGGGGATCAACTGTATGTGCCCTTGCAAAAATGGGAACAGTTCAAAATCGGGTATGGGGTCGTTCGCGGTACGGTCCAAAACAACGGGGATGTGGTCTGGGAAGATTGGTCCGCAGATGTTGAATACCCCGTGGTACGGCAGGTGAAGTATTACGAAAATTCCAATGGAACAGGTAAAATTCTTATGGCCACTAGGGGCAATGGCGTGGCAGCACGAAAAACCAATGGACAACGGGGCGATGCGAAGCCCGCTATCCGTGACGATATCCAGTTGGTACTACCGCCATCCGAGTTCCCGATTTTTACAGATAATTTTCCGGCCAGGAACCTGCTTTGGACAGGCATCGATAGCGATACCAGTGATGTACAAACATCCCCCAGTACGGGTCAAGCCTCGGAAGGTGCCTCTTCACAATTCGTACTGGGCCTTACTAAAAGTCAACCCGGCGACCGTCCAGCCTTGGTCGTCAGTTTCGACCCTATAAAGGCTACAGGGGGAACCTTGCTAATCGATATTCAGGGAATTGGCGCGGCGATGAATCTTATTAACATTAAGTTATTGGACAAGTTCAACGGGTCGGTAGATTTAACCTCGTTGATCACGGCACCTTCGAACCGCTTCGAAACGTTTAGGGTGCCCATCGAAGGGGGTACCCTAAACCCTGAGGAGTTTAACAGGATACAAATAGAAACTTTTGGAAATGAAGCTACTGACCGATTGTATATTGACAATATCCTAATAGAAGGGGAAGGGATCGAATACAGCAACACCGGTTCCATTCAGGTGGAGAGTGTAGAAGTAAACCCCAGTACCCTGACTTTGGTCGAGGGGGAGACCTTTACGATTACGGATATCACCGTATTGCCCAACAATGCGCCTAATAAGAATACCTCTGTATCGACCAATAGCTCATTGAATGTGTCGGTGAACGGGAAGGTGTTGACCGCCAACGCGTCGGGAAATGCTACCATAACCATTGCGAGCCAATCGAATCCCGGGGTGTTCGATACCATTGAAGTAACCGTTCAAGAACCGGCAGGTGCAGTAGTGAACATCCCGAATGGTACCTATAAGATTCAAAACAAATCTACGGGCAAGTTCATACGATCCACCAATGCCAATGCCAATTCGAATCTAAGGGCCGATCGGAATAGTGGCGATGGGGATAACTTAAAATGGGTCAAGGTTGACGCTGGGAATGACTATCTGTTTTTGGAAAGTGTGTTTGCCGATGATCGGCGCATTCGAGGAAGAAGTGCTCTTAATTCCAATGTAAGACAGTTCACTGCCACCAACAGCGCCAATAGATCTCAATGGATCGCAACGGACACCGGCGATGGGGATGGTTCGGTATTTTTGACCAACAGGGCAACCGATTACCAGATGCGACCCGCTTCCAGTTCGGCCACCAATCTCGTTTCAGGGGCTGCAGATAACGGTAGTTTGAACAAATGGGTATTTGTGCCGGCCGGCGGCGGGTCCAACACCGTTTCGGTAACCGGCGTAACGCTAACTCCGGCCAACGTGTCCTTGGATGTTGGTGCTGGACAGAACTTGACAGCCTCCGTCCTTCCCAGTAATGCGACCAACAGAAATGTAAGCTATAGCTCTTCAAATAATAGCGTTGCCACGGTGAACGCCAGTGGAAGGGTCTCGGCGGTAGCCGCAGGAAACGCTGTGATAACGGTAACGACGGCTGATGGCGGATTTACCGATACTACCAACGTAGTGGTAACTTCTTCCGGTGGAAGTGGGGGAAATGGCGATTGTAGCGCTACCAGTCCGGCAGGAAAGCCAAACCCTCCCTGTGAGGTGCGTGCCGAAGTATTGTCAACTACTAGCGTACGCTTGTTTTGGACCGACAACTCCAATAACGAGACCTTTTTTGATATTCAAAAACAACGACAAGGAGATAGCTTTAGAGGCGGTGGAGTTCCCGATGGCGGGGCGAATACCACGTCCATCGACCTTACCGGTTTGGATGTCAGCGTAAGTTCTATCTATACCTTTAGAATAAAAGCGGTCGGTGCCGCAGGAGGATCCGTATGGGTAGAGACCGATGCGGTAGACCTTTCCGTTGCAAATTTAAAGACCTCCCTGGGTACCGAAAACGGCACCGGCATTCGAATGTATCCAAATCCGGCAAAATCGCTCTTGTTCATTGTGAACAAAGAAGCGGCAAGATCCTACGATATTTTCGATCTGACCGGAAGGTTGGTGAAATCCGGATCGCTCGATTCGTCAAAGGTTGAAACAAAAGTCAATGTTTCGGATTTGACTTCGGGATTATATTCGGTAAGAATAGCGAACAAAACCTTCAAAATGCTTATTGAACGGTAATGTGAATAAATCCTTCTTTTGTTAGTTAGGGGCCTTTCCCTTTGAAGGGAAGGGCTCTTTCGTTCGCGGTTCGAAAAGCACCTTTGATCTTTAAATTAAAAGGGATTCGTACAGAAACAAAGGGGGGGTAAAGTCCACAGATTAGTAGTATAAAAAGAAACAACAGGCAACAAAATGGATGAACCCATACCCTTGGCAAAGGCCATGCATTTCCAGAATACCTTAGAAGGCCATCAAATAGAAAAGACGGTAAGGACCGCCGCCGAACTTAAAGGTTTTTATGAAGACTCGAACGCACTGCGAAGCATGCATGCCCATACCATTATGTATGAAGTGGATAGCTATTTTCCAGTAAATTCAGGTACTGCAGGAGGCTTATTTTTTGGGATTACAAGGATACATCCCGGAAAGGTAGGGGATGAGTACTTTATGACAAAGGGGCATTTTCATAAAATGAAGGATCGCGGGGAGTTTTATTGGGGAATGAAAGGCGAAGGTTTGCTTGTTCTTATGGATGAAGAGCGAAATACAAGGGCTGAGAAAGTTGGTCCCGGAAGCATACACTACATTCCTGGTTTTACGGCACACAGAGTTTGCAATACCGGAAAGGATACGTTGGTTTTTGGTGCCTGCTGGCCCTCCGATGCAGGTCACGATTACACCACCATTTTGGAAAAAGGATTCTCGGTAAGGGTCATGGAAATTGGCGGAAAGGCGAAGTTGGTGGTCCCCGCTAACGAAAGAAGTTTGAAAAATGAACGGCTTTAGTGTTGTTTTGGATGTAGGCGGTACCGAGGTAAAATCCGGACTCTTTTACAATGGCAAACTGTTGCATGGTGAAACGTTTAAGGCACCATCGCAAAAAGGATTGGAAGCAACACTCACCGCATTGGCCGCTGAAATAGATAGGTTGTTAGCCATTTACGCAGTTCACGGGGAATTGCGCGGCATTGCCCTGGCGATGCCCGCTTTGGTAGATGTCAAAAAGTCGATGGTCGTTTCAACCAATGAAAAATACACAAGTTTAAAGGGGTACAGATTGGACACTTGGATCAGGGATACTTGGAAAGTACCCAGTTTTGTGGATAACGATACGCGAATGGCCGTGGTAGGCGAATGGCAGTTTGGCGCGGGCAAGGGATTTGATGATGTGGTGATGATGACATTGGGAACCGGGGTAGGAACGGCCGTCGTCACCGATGGAAGGATACTGCGGGGCAAACACTACCAGGCGGGCTGTCTCGGGGGGCACGTAACGGTGGATATGTATGGGGATAAATGCAATTGCGGCAATATCGGCTGTGTGGAAGCGATGGCGGGCAGTTGGAATTTGAAGGAAAAAATCTCCCGGCATGCTGCCTATTGCGCAAGCAAGTTAAGGAAGAGCCCACCCGATTTTTACAGTTTGTTCCGGGCTGCCAGGGAAGGGGATGTCCTTGCAATTGAAGTTCGTGACCATTGCTTGGAGGTATGGGCTTCTGGAATCATCAATTTAATACATGCTTACGATCCGGAGGTGGTGATTATGGGCGGCGGGGTTATGAACAGTAAGGAGGATGTTCTTCCCATAGTCATACAGAAAGTGCAGGAACGCGCATGGACCCCTTGGGGAGAAGTGAAAGTACTTGCTTCCGAGTTAAAAGAAAAAGCGGCCCTTTATGGGCTCAATTATTGTTTGCAACAAACCATTTGATATATGGGCAAAAAGCTGAAAAAAGTGATTAACTACGATAGGGAACCCGTAATTGTTTTGGATTCGGAAACCCCTTTTTGGAGCGGTTGGAAAACCATTTGCGAACACATAGGCAACTTGGTGCATACCGAAAAAGAAGACGCGATAGTGGTAGTAGAACTATATCCCGGGGCTCCTATGGCG
This sequence comes from uncultured Flavobacteriaceae bacterium, assembly GCA_947500385.1. Classification (GTDB taxonomy): domain Bacteria; phylum Bacteroidota; class Bacteroidia; order Flavobacteriales; family Flavobacteriaceae; genus Pelagihabitans. The sequence continues at coordinate 51,115 of CANMSA010000025.1, forward strand.
GAAGTGCTCCAAGCCTTTAAAGAAGAATTCAAAGAAGGTGTTTTTTCGACCGATATGGCCATGAAGTCGTCTGCCGAAATTGAGGAAATGCTACAGGATGAGATAACCGATGACCCTATTTTTGGAAAGATTACCGGTCATGACTTGATCGATTTTTTTGATGAGCATAAAAGGGCCCAAATGCAAGAAGAAGTATCGCAGCGAAACGGGCTGTCTTTCATTGTCGGTTCCGGGGCTTCGCTTCTTTGCGAAGACGCGGTGCTTACGCTATATGTTGATATGGCCCGCTGGGAAATTCAACAGCGTTTTCGTTCTAATGATACATCAAATTTAGGGGCGTTCAACTGGAAAGAAAAAGCTTCGCTACAATACAAACGTGCTTTTTTTGTAGACTGGCGGGTTGGTGATACGCATAAAAAGCACCTCTTGCCCTCCGCCGCCTTCCTGATTGATGCCAATAAAAAAAATTGTCCGGTTATGATCTGTAAAAGGGATTGGGAGGCTGCCTTGCAACATGCGGCTACACGCCCTTTTAGATTGGTTCCTTTTTTTGACCCCGGTCCTTGGGGCGGGCAGTGGATGAAGGCCAATTGTGGCTTGGATGCCTCGGTAACGAATTACGCTTGGTGCTTTGACGGTGTTCCGGAGGAAAACAGTTTGCTTTTTAAGATCGGCGATACCATTTTTGAAACGCCTGCCATGAACTTGGTCTTATTTCAACCTATCGAATTATTGGGCGCGCACGTATTTCAACGATTTGGCACTGAGTTTCCGATACGTTTTGATTTGTTGGATACTATGAGTGGGGGCAACCTCAGTTTGCAAGTACACCCTACCGACGATTTTATCAAAAAGGAATTTAGGATGGGATATACGCAGGACGAAAGCTACTATGTTTTGGATGCGGCTCCAGGTGCACAGGTATATCTAGGATTAAAGGAAAATGCATCCGTCCCGGAAATGGAACAGGAACTCTACCTCGCCCAAAACGGAGAGAACACTTTTGAAGCAGAGCAGTATGTTTCCAAATGGCCGGCCAAAAAACATGACCATTTTTTGATTCCGGCAGGTACCGTCCACTGCTCGGGCAAGGATACCATGGTGCTTGAAATCAGTGCCACCCCTTATATTTTCACCTTTAAACTCTGGGATTGGGACCGATTGGGCCTAGATGGTCTTCCCAGACCTATTAATATAGAACGGGGAATGCAGGTGCTCAATACAGACTATAGGGAAGGCTTCGTGGGGCTGGAATTGGTGAATGCCGTTTCGTCTATAGCTGAAGGTGATGGTTGGAAAGAAGAGCGCACCGGGCTGCATGCGTCACAGTTTATAGAAACCCGTCGACATTGGTTTACGAAAAGGGTAGCACATCATACGAACAAGGGGGTCAATGTGCTCAATCTCGTGGAAGGCGAAGAAGCGATTGTAGAAAGTCCGGATCACCTTTTTGAACCAATGGTTGTGCATTATACGGAAACCTTTATAATACCGGCCGCAATAGGGGCATATACAATTCGCCCTTACGGTGCGAGTGCCGGATTGCAATGCGCCACCCTAAAAGCATTTGTGAGAGCATAACCCTTTACATACAAATCAATGAAATACAATACCAAACCTATTCCACAGGATAAACCACTTACGAAGATGGTGAAACGGCCCTGGGGGTCCTTTAGACAGTTTGCACATAACCAAGAGGTCACTGTAAGTCTTATGACAGTTCTGCCGGGCCAACGGCTCAGTCTTCAGTCCCATACGGGAAGGGCGGAGCTGTGGATAGTGTTGGATGAAGGCGCCCGTGTTCAAAACGGCAATACGATAAAAGAATACCATGTAGGCGATGAAATTTGGATACAGGTGAATGAAAAACACCGTCTTTCTTGTGCAGGCGATATGCCGGTAAGGGTACTGGAAGTGGCTTTTGGAAATTGGCAACAAGAGGATATCGAGCGGTATGAAGATGATTACCAAAGGGGTGGCGGTCAAAAATAGTTCGTACCGCTTCTGAGCAAAGTTTCAAAGGAGCCATCGATAACTATACTATAAAGTTAGACAACTTTTTATCGGATCCAAACTTGTTTGTTAGTGAAGGGCCTTGATGATTTTTGTCTTAAGGTCCTTCTATAAATCAGAAATCGTTAAACACTTTGGTTAAAAATCCGTTTATGATAGTTGAACAAAACGTTAAGATATGGTCAGGTCGTATTTCGGGGTAAAACGGACTTAAAACGGCATAAAATCGCTGTTATTTTTTAAAATAGAATAAATCAGGAGTATTTTGACACTCTAAAAGTGGGATTTAAGTTTAAAATTGTGAAAAAAATAGACTAATCACTTTAGGCAAATGAAAAAATACGATTAAGGTTTCGCTTAAATTTAAAATAATTTTACAAAATATTAACGATTTTGTTTAGCGACTCCACATAAACGAAATAGCAATCACTTTACTAACTAATTCAATTCATTATGATCAAAAACCACTTTTATCTGTGGGCGGCATCCTTTAAAAAAGGCGTATTGTTCCAATCCGTTGGTGTGCTGTCTATGTTCATTTGTATGGGGGCCTATGACCTCCATGCCGGTGAAATTGAAAATGACCGGTACTTGAAAGGGGACATACTGGTACAAAATACGATTACGGGAACTGTGACCGACGAGACGGGCGGTCCACTACCGGGGGCAAGTATCGTTGTTAAGGGAACAACGAACGGTACACAAACCGATTTTGATGGAAACTTTTCCATAGAGGCGGCCAGCGACGCCACATTGGTCATCAGCTATATAGGATATGCGACGCAAGAGATTGCCGTAAACGGACAGTCTGTGGTGAACGTAAACATGGTTGAAGGGGCCAATCAACTCGAAGAAGTAATCTTGGTTGGTTATGGTACTCAAAGTAGGGTTTCTGTGACCAATGCGATTTCATCTGTTACCAGTGCAGAATTGGTTGAAACACCAACAATTAGTGTAGCACAGTCATTACAGGGTCGTGCTTCTGGGGTACAAGTCACCAATACTGGAGGACCTGGTTCTAATCCGCTTATCACCATACGAGGCCTCGGTACATTCGGAAATGGAACCCCACTTATCGTGGTAGATGGAATTCCGACTGGTGCCTTAAATAGTATACCAACAGAATCAATTGAGTCTGTAGACGTGTTGAAAGACGCCTCCAGTACTGCAATATATGGTTCTAGGGGCTCGAACGGGGTTATTCTCATTACCACAAAAGGGGGTAAAAAAGGAAAACCGGTTTTTAAGTTTAGTACTTCGGCAGGTTTGGCAAATAATACAAAAACCTTGGACGTCTTGAATGCCGACCAATACAGAGAATATGCCGCAAGTTCCTATGATGCCGACCCTGTTGCTGACGGCGTCCAGATTTATCAAGGGTTACAGCCTGGTAATTTTGACCCAAATGTCAGTACCAATTGGCAAGATGAGATCTTTAGAACAGGAGTCTGGCAAAATTATGATTTGGAAGCCTCTGGGGGAACTGAAAATGCTACCTATAGTGTTCGAACCGGATTTTTAGAACAAGAAGGTACACTTTTGAACTCTGATTTTAAAAGATACTCTTTAGGGGTGAATACGAGTGTCAATGTAACTGATAAGTTTACTATTGGCCAAACGCTAAACATTGGTTTGTCAGATAATAACAACATACAACAAGCTGGTAGCGGCTCGGTTTTGGTTAATGCGTTGAGAATGACACCAACGGTGCCTGTTTTTGATAGTGCTACCAATTTCTTTTCTGAAATCACGACCAATTTCGATGGGCAGGATGCAGAAAACCCGGTACGAATTTTAAGTAATGGCAGCGCGTTAACCCAAACTACTTCCATTTTAGGTTCTTTGTTCGCGTCTTACGAGATATTTGAGGGTTTAACGTATCGTTTCACGCTTGGTGTGGACCATTCGAATTCTAATTTTAATGGTTTCAATAAGTCTATACCGACAGGCTCTAGACAACGCTTGTTTTCAGAAACACGTAAAAATAGAAATCGGTTTTTGGGAACAGTGTTGACCAATACGCTGAACTATAAAAAGACAATAAATAACCTGCATGGGATTGACATTCTTGCGGGATACGAAAGAAACAAGGCAAATTTTGAAACGGTTCAAACCTTTACGCAAAATACACTCACTGATGTTATTGAAGAGCTTAACCCGGGAGATGTTAGGAATGTGAGTAGTTTTAGCAACGAAAACATACTGCAATCGGTATTCGGTAGAATTAGTTATGACTACGACAAGACCTTTCTGATTTCGGCGACTATGAGAGCAGATGGGTCCTCAAGATTTGGAGCAAACAATCGATGGGGTTATTTTCCCTCGGTATCAGGTGGTGTAAACCTCGCGAACTTAGGGTTTTTAAGCGAGAATGAAACCATTTCTACGCTTAAGTTAAGAGGTAGTTGGGGATTAACCGGAAACCAAAATATTGGGGACTATTTATTCGCAGCTGGTATTCGTACCGACATAAGTTATGTAATCGATGGGGGGCTGGTGAGCGGAACTATTCCCTCTAGAACTCCAAATCCAGATTTAAAATGGGAAGAGTTGAGTACGGTCAATATAGGGGCTGATATTGGTTTATTTAATAATGCTTTGACCATTGCAGCTGAATACTATGTTAACAAAAGTGATGGCCTTTTGGTCGCGGTGCCGGTTATTGGGTCCGATGGAAGTATTCAAAACTCGGAAACAAAAAACGTAGGTGGAACAGAAACCAAGGGATTTGATTTAACCCTGGGGTATAATAAATCGAATGGGGATTTCAATTGGGGTGTTAATTTTAATCTGGGGGCATATAGTTCCGAGGTTACCTCTTTGGGAGCAACTGAAGCGGTTTTTAATGGAAACTACTTTCAACAGAATCACAATAGACTTTTTGTCGGCGAGCCATTACTTCATTTCTTTGGTTTTAAAACCGATGGAATTTTTCAAAATGATGCAGAAGTATCGGCACACGCTACTCAAAATGCTGCTGCACCAGGAAACATTAGATATGCCGATTTAAACGGTGACGGTGAGATTAATGGAGATGATAGAACGATAATCGGAAATCCCAACCCGGATTTAACGGCAAACCTCGATTTTAATTTTAGTTATAAAGGTTTTGATGCCTCTATTTTCTTGAACGGGGTGTATGGAAATGATATTTACAATGGTAATCGTTACAATTTGGAACAACAGGCAAGACTTTTTAACGTGAGTACGGACATTTTAAATCGTTGGTCGCCTTCAAATCCGTCTGCTACGATACCTGCGGCAACACCGGGTTTTACAGGAAACGAAGATGTTTCTGATCGTTTTGTAGAGGATGGTAGTTTTACCCGTTTAAGAAGTGTTACCTTAGGGTATACATTTAAAGAAAATGTATTGGAAAAGCTCATAAATGCCCCTATAAGTAAGGTTAGAATTTACCTGACAGGTCAAAACCTAGCTACCTTTACTGATTATTCAGGATACGATCCAGAAGTAGTGCCTATTACAACTGGTGGTACCGTAACGGCACTTGGTCTTGATCAAGGTAACTATCCGCAACCAAGAACCATAATAGCCGGACTTCAAGTTCAATTTTAAAAAAGAAGTTATGAAAACAAAGAAAATAATACTCACAATTTGCTTTTTAATCATAGGACTTGTGGCCTGTGATCGGGAAGAGTTGAACCAAAAAGACCCTAATTCAATTGCTCCGGAAGACTTTTTTGAAAAAGAAGGGCAATTACAATCAGCAGTAAATTCTTCCTATAATTTTCTGCAGGTACAAGGGATGTATGGTAGAATTGGCTTTTTCCTATTTGACAATTTATCACAAGAAAATTTAGGTACCGATGCTTTACAAGGTGGTCTTTTAGAGTTTATGAACTATACGTACGGACCTTCAAGTGGAGAACTATACACCTTCTGGCAGGCGGCTTATAGGGGAGTTGGAAGTTGTAATTTTGTTATTTCCTCGGTAGAAAACGGGGCTACCGAAGCAATTCCTCAAAGCGAAGTAACCCAGAGTGTAGCTGAAGCAAGATTCCTTAGGGCCCTTTATTATTTCTATTTGACCAACTTATGGGGAGATGTGCCAAGGCCGTTGGTTCCAGCAGCCGATTCAAATGGTACCCCGAAGTCTACGCAATCGGAAATTTATGAAGTTATTTTAGAAGATTTGTCTTTTGCGATTGCAAATTTACCCGAGAAGGGAAGTATTCAGAATGGTAGGGCTACTAAAGGCGCTGCACAGGCTTTAAAGGGGAAAGTACATCTTTTTTTACAAGAATGGTCACAGGCTAAAACCGAATTGGAGGCCATCACAGGCTATACTATTGAGGGAGTGCTTCCAAGGGATAATGGTAATGAGGCAGGGGAGTTCAATCCTGAATCGTTGTTCGAGGTAAACTATGACAAGCAAATAGGAGGTAATCAGTGGAATGCGCAGGGAACAGGAGTGGCAGAGACTACTTTTAGGGGAATTGAGTATGCACCCACCAACTTCGCGAACATTATTGTTCGTCCATCGTTTTTTGATGAATTTGAGTCCGATGATCCTCGTATCCAGGCCTATTTTTATCAAAATGGCGACACCTATAATAACGGGGAGTTGACTTTTGAGAACTTAACATCTGTTGTTTGGAGGAAGTATCAAAATCTAGATGTACAGCCGCAAGATGGGTTCGATTATAGTGGAATCAACTTTAGAGTTCTTAGGTATGCCGATGTGTTGTTAATGCTGGCGGAAGCCGAAAACGAATTGGGCAATCAGCCCGCCGCGATTGGTTTTATGAACCAAGTTCGTGATAGGGTCGGAATGCCTAACTATGGTACAGCTGAAATGGATTCAAGAGGATATCCTGTTGGCTCCAAAGAACAAGTTTTTAACGCGTTGGTACATGAGCGAGCCGTCGAACTCGCGGGAGAACAAATTCGCTTTTTAGATTTAAAAAGATGGGGCTTGGCAAGTTCGGTTATTGATGGTTTTCAAACGGGAAAGCATGAATTTCTACCAATACCTCAAGCGGAAATAGATGGTAATCCGCAACTTACGGGTGCGGATCAAAACCCTGGTTACTAAGATTTTTTATATGAGTTAGTTTGAAGTTAGTTTAATTTTGAGAAAGGGGCGATAACTGTAGTGGGTTATCGCCTTTTTGTTTTTTAGGTCAATGGCAATGTGTAAACCGGCTTCTTTCCATTTTAATGAATAGCAAATTTGACCTAAAAGGCGCCCTGCTGATCCCGCTGTTTCATATAAGAGGTATTTAATTCGTTCCCTGCAAGTTTTTTGCAGGGAAGGCGATTATTTTTGAAATGCTATGTTAGAATAATGTCAATAACAGTTTTTTTAAAGAGCGCCATGAAGTATTATTTGAACTCGTATGCAAACTCGGAAGTGTAAGATTTTTAAACAAAACATTGATATATGAATTGAACTGCAAAAGGCACAATAAATTCTTTAAAATTAGAGAATAAAATACTAATTTGCTGTGCGTATAGTAGGATGACCAGCCAACTAATTTTTGAAAACATTTTGTTCCCCTATATCTTCTTCGCTAGTGTTAGTCGCTAGAAAATAATACAATACGTCTTTCAATCATTGGGAATCCGATATTCTGTGATTTAACGGAGAATTATCTATGTTGTTTTGGTATTGAATTAGTGTCGTGGTCCTAAGAATAGGTGAGCCAAATTGTTTGGTTTGACTGTTTTTGGTGAAGGCAATTGGTTTGATATCTGTGCATTGTTTTTTGAAGTGTTTTAATAATAGTCCTTAAAAATAAATAATAACCCGTATGACCTCCTTTTTTATGAAAAATTGTATTTCCTATTCCTACAAGCAGTGCGCTCGTGTAGGGCTGTTGCTCCCTTTTTTGTTACTCTGTGTATTTTCAATGACAGCCCAATGTCCCGGTTCCATTGAGAATAGTTCTAGTGATCCTTCCATAACCTTTACTTCGACCAGTCTCCAAGCAGGTGGGGATAGTGCCGTAGTGGTAGATGACAATGGTGTCTGTGGTCTACGCGTGGAGAATGTTGATACAGGGCAACCGTGGGCCAGAGCACGGATTCAAGTTAACCTAAGCAATAATGGTCTGGTGGCTGGAGATGAATTAAGTGTTAGTTTGGATGCCAACGTACTTTCCGGTAAAGGACGGGTCGAATATAATGTTAATAATGCGGCCAATAGCGCTCTGATCGCTAGCGATTTTAATCCTGGGGTCGATAGTCATAGTGGGACATTTATATTGCCGGCAGGGGCCAACACCTTGGATTTATGGTTGTTCTCAAATTATCAACAATCCGGAAATGGGGGGGTGGTGATATATTCGAACATCAGTATTACGAAGTCCGGCGGGGGTGGCACAGATTGCGCCACTGTCAACCTGCAAACGGAATATCGAATCAATAGTGGTTCCTGGCCAAGGAATGAAAGTTCCGTTACCGTGGATTCCGGAGATAACTTGACCTTGAGCGGGTACCCTAATTCTTTGGTGATAACGATTACAGATCCCGCTGGCGTAGTACACGGGGATAACTACCAAATACAAGGTATAACGGCGGGCGATGCCGGGGTTTATACCATTACGGAAGCCGGTGGGTGTTCTGAAACCTTGTCGGTGAATGTTACGGGAAGCCCCCAGAATAGTCCACCGACCCCACCTGGGGTGCCAATTGCAACCAATGTAACCACAGATATGGTAGACTTAAGCTGGAATCCATCTTCGGATGATGTGGCGGTAAGTGGCTACAGGGTGTTTTCAGGAACAACCTTGGTGGCCTCATCCACGAACAATGCGGCGCAAATTACGGGCCTCACCCCCAATACCAGCTACTCCTTTACGGTAAGGGCGTTTGACGGTAACAATGCCGAAAGTACGGCAAGCGGAGCGGTCAACGTGATCACCTTGTCAAATCAAGGTTCTGATACGAATGTAGCCTTGGGTAAAACCGCTGAGCAATCCAGTGTTTACAATGGTAGAACGGCCGATATCGCGGTGGATGGGGATACCGATGGAAACGGCGAGGCCAAAGTGACCCATACCAATTCTGATGATCAAATGTGGTGGCAGGTTGATTTGGGAGGTAATCATAATGTAAACGAAATACATGTTTACAATCGAACGGATTTCGGCCCTAGCAGATTACAGTTTGCCGAGATTTATGTGGGCAACGCAGACACCAAAAATCCCAGTGACTACACCTTGGTAGGTACGCTGGGTCCTTCTGCGCAGGTGCAAGAGTTTAATGGACTATCGGTTAGCGGCAGGTACGTCATGGTACACTTATTAAAATCATCGGGGAATGATAAATTTCTTAGCCTTGCTGAGGTGGAAGTGTATGGTGCTCCGGTTTCCAATCCCGGACCGGGAGGGGATTCGGTGTGGACCGCCAATACCTATGGTATCAGTTTTAACGCTACGGGTACCCCGAATGGGAATGTAGGAATCGGGACCACACCTCAATCAAACTATCGGTTAGCGGTTGATGGTACTATTCATACAAGGGAAGTAAGAGTGGATGATATTGGATGGGCCGATTATGTTTTTGAAGATGATTACCGATTACCCAGTTTACAGCAAGTTCAGGAGCATATAGAATCCCATGGTCATCTGATAAATGTACCCTCGGCAAAAGAAGTGGAAGCCAATGGGATTGAATTGGGTGAAATGAATAAAATTTTGCTGGAGAAAATTGAGGAATTGACACTTTACATACTTCAAGAAAATAAAAAGCAAAAAGAATTGGAAGAGGTGCTAAAAGAATTGGAACAAATCGCAAAACCACATGGAAATGATTAGTAATAAAATGCTTGTTATGTTTTTTTGTTTGTGTCTTGGAAAGATGCTTCAAGCGCAAGAACCTTGGGTTGTCGAAAACGAAGGGGTCTATTATTCAGAAGAGAATGTGGGCATTGGTACTCTGGCGCAGGAGAATTATAAACTGGCCGTAGATGGTCGCGTTCATGCGCGCGAAGTACATATAAATCAGAACAGCTGGCCCGACTACGTATTTAGAAATGATTACCAGCTTCCTTCATTGGATTCTTTAAGAAATCAAATTAAAAATAAAGGGCATCTAATCAATATCCCGTCTGCCGAAGAGGTTGGCCAAAAGGGTATTAAACTAGCTGAGATGAATCGTCTTCTAATGGAAAAGGTGGAGGAACTTACTTTATACCTGCTTGCTCATCGAGAAAAACGCAAAACAATCGAAGCCAGGATTCATACGCTAATGGAGCAATTCGAATCGACACAAAAGTAGGAACAAACTGTTCGTTTAGATTGCATTTTTGAAAACACATCAAGATTAAAAACAATACAAACAAATATCACATGAAAAAGACTTTAACCATCGCTTTTTCTCTTTTATTCGGTTATTTAGGCATGTCACAGGTAGAAATAAGGGAGGTAGTATCACCAGCTCCTACCGCGGCTTCCTTAGCTAAATACGCCGATGTACCCGTGGGCTATTACACCGGAACCCCTTCCATTTCAATCCCCTTATATACTGTTCAGGATAGGGATATTACATTGCCCATAAGCTTAAGTTACAACGCCTCTGGCATTAAAGTGAGCGAAGAAGCGAGCTGGGTCGGCCTGGGCTGGTCACTTAATGCGGGCGGAGTGATTACCAGAGTGGTTCGTGGATTGGATGATTTTCAAGAACAAGTAAATAAGAAAGGCTATCCATTTTCAGAACTTCCGGAAAGGTCAGGGATTGGGCCCATACAGGCACAGGATAATTTAGAAACCATATGGACATATATCAGAGAGTACAATGGTGTGTTTCAAGATCCGGAACCCGATATCTTTTACTACAATTTTGGCACTAAGTCGGGTACTTTTTACTTGCAGAAAACGGTTGCAAATTCCAACATTCTTCTGGGTGTGACTCAAAAAAAAGAAGATCTTCATATTGAATATAACAAAGGAAGTAAATATTGGACCATTATTGATACTAATGGGGATGTATATACTTTTAATGAATATGAAATTACAGAATCAGGGTCTACTTCTGGTACTTCACGTCCAAATGAGCTTTCTTTCCAAGTCCCCTTACCAGATTTAGATAATCCAGTACTCTCCTCTTGGTATTTGGAAAAAATTGAATCACGTGCCGGTGGTTTGGTTGAATTCGAATATGACCCGGGATTTAGAGCCACTAGTCAACTACAAATTAGTGAGAAAGCACTACGCGCTTACAATATTTTAGGACAAAATTGTGGTTCCATGGGTTTCTGTGGATTCGAACCTTCTGGCCCTCAGTTGCAACAGTCTTATTTTGAGTATACAGCTAGTAGGAGTTATAGGTATTTGAAGTATTTAAAAGAAATCAGTTTTCCAGGAGGCAAGTTGACTTTTAGAAAGTCTCCTAGACTAGATTTGATACCTACCTTAGGAGATTTACAACCCGAAGCGCATCCTCAGAAGTTAGATGCGATAGATATTTATCAGACAGGGAATTCACAACCGATTAAGTCGTTTCAGTTAAAAAACGATTATTTCAAAAGATCGGAGAACGATACTGATTCCCGTTACTTAAGACTAAAACTCAAAGAAGTTGTGGAAGTCGGTTCTGATTTAGAAACGATTTCACCATATGTTTTCGACTATGAGGAGGAGGTTCCGATACCATCTAAACTTACATTTGATTATGATCACTGGGGATATTATAATGGTAAAAGAAATGATGTTTTGTCAGTACCTTGGTCATCCTCCAAGAGTATACGCGGTACGGCAATACCATCCGTTCAATTCTTAAATACTACCAATGGAAATTATAACGATCTAAAAGGAGCGAATAGGGAACCGGACTTGGACTTCGCAAAGCTCTTTTCTCTAAAGCAAATTACTTATCCAACCTCGGGGGTTCATGATTTTCAGTTTGAATTAAATGAGTATGGCAATTTAGACCGTCCCTATATAATATCCATTGAAGATAATGTAGTAGCTGATACTGTTTTATGCAACCAATCATCACTTAGTGCTTGTGATAATGCTGCTTCGGGAATCAACCTTAGCTTCGAAGTAGGCTCTGAAACATTGGATGACGGTACCGTTGTTGGCAAAGACATTTATATCGAATACTTTTTTATTGGCGGTCCAATTACACCGGGCACCTATTCTGGCCCATTTTTGGAAATCACTAACGTATCTGAGGGAGGTTCTCCATTTTTTAGAACTTTTGAGGACTTGTCTGTTATTACTCAGGGAGAGGGGACGACAATCTATGCCGAACCTGGCGAACACCTTTTATGGGTGAATTTACCTGTGGGAGTTGCACTAGATGTGCGAGTGGTTATTAAAGATAAAGTCAAAGTACCTGTAACGAAGAAGAAAGGGGCGGGCCTGAGACTGCAAAAATTGACAATCCAAGAAAGTCCTACTTCAGAGCCCATTATAAAAAAATATCTATACACCTCAAACGGCGACGGGGAATCAAGTTCTGGAATTTTAATGGGAAAACCAGACTATTTTTCAAGTTTGGGACTTACAGAGACACTTGTAGATCAATATGGTATATGTGTGTCTTCATGTTCGGGAGGATACGAATACATTCATGGTTCATCCGTAAGTCAAAACAATCTTGGGGCTTCTGCCAATGGCAAATATATTGGGTATTCTGAGGTTGTAGAAGTTCATGGAGAAAATGGGGAGAATGGGCGTATCAATTATTTCTTTTATAATGCTGCGGATGAGACTGACCAGTGGAGTACGGGAATCAAATATGTTTCAGGTGTTCCTAGTTATCCACATTTGGAGAATGGTTTGTTGAGTGGTATTGAGACGTACGATAGCAACGGGATAATTCAGAAAAAGCAGGAATATAATTATGTTATTGATGGTCCGACGAAATTAAACATACCTGCTTTTTATGTTAGAACACCAAACACTTACGGTGCGATTATAGATAAGCCTATTGAGCAAATACAAATACAATATCAGTTTTATGATATTCCTGTACAGTGGTGGAAACTTGACCACGAAATAATAACCAATTATAATGTGAATGGAACTCCGAACGTAGTTATACGAACGGACTATGAACGCTATAACGCGATAAATATACTACCTGAAAAGACCAGTACTGTAGATAGTGACGGTCGAGTCATAGTCAATGAAAAATTTTATTCACTGAACTATGGGGGAGATTCTTTTGGCAGCAACCATTTACGTTTAGAACACATGAATTCACAGGTACTAAAGGAAAAAATAACAGTAGATAATATACCGGTCTCTGCTTCTACGAGTAGTTATGAATTGATCGGAGATGACGGTGATGGTGTCCAAAAAGTATTGCCGACTACGCAGACCTACTTGCCAAAAGATAGTGAACAGGGGAAAGTTGAAATTGCCTATCAGTATTATGAAGATGGGAACGTGCTCGCGGCCAACCGAACTAATGGAACTTCCGTGGTATACCTATGGGGCTACGACGATAAATATCCCATCGCAAAAATTGAAAATGCAAGCCCGGCGCAGGTAGCTACAGCCTTGGGAATAGAGGAAGCTGCTTTGGGAGGAATCAATGAAACAAATCTTTCACAAATTGACGCGTTGAGAACTGCCGATGCCTTCAAGGAACGAATGGTTACCACCTATGAATACAGTCCCTTGATCGGTGTAACGTCCATGAAAGACCCAAAGGGGTATCAAATGAACTACCTCTATGATAGCTTCAACCGCTTGAAAGAGGTTCGTGATCAAGACAATAACCTGCTATCGGACTATGAATACAAGTACAAAGATCCGGTCAGGAATTGACACTATACGCTATGAAATTCAAATTGGGAGAGGGATTTCCGCGTAGTAAAAACACCAATACAGCAACAAAAAGTCCCCGGTATTTAAGGCTTGGGACCCACAATACAAAATAGCACAATGATCAAACTATCGAATATTTACCTTAAGCTTGTCTTAATGGCTTTGCTATCGTTTGCATGGAGCCATCAAACGAACGCACAGTGCTTTATGACCTCGCCTTCTTCGGGAAGCATTAGCTATACCTTTCAACCCAATGGGGGGAGTACCACTCAGTATTTTACTACTTCTGGTTGCCCGGGTAACTTTTCAATGTACCCGTCGAATTATTCCCCTCCAGCCTGGCTGAATGTAACCATTGGCAAAAACAGCACAGGAGGTTTTGTAACCCTTAGTACCAATAGTGCAAATACTAGTACCACGGACCGCACAACAAGCTTTAGTATCAGCCATAATGGACAGCCTATTGGCGGGGTCCAAGTAAAACAATTGGGAACTGTACCTCCACCGGACTGTGTGGTCACGGTGAACGATCCAGGCGATTTTGCCGCCGGGGGGCAAACTAAGAACTTTGATATCACCTATACGGATTGTAGCGGATCGATCGGTGCCTTTCAGTACAATGTGGTTCAGGGCAACGATACGGGTTTTGTCTATACGAAACTATCGGATACCCGAGTTCGGGTACAAGTGCCCGCCAACAGCGGAACGGCCTTCCGCCGGATATTGGTATCGGTCAGCGATACAAATCCCAACACGGACAATTTCATCATGCAGATCGATCAGGCCTGCCAACCCAAACAATGGTACCCCGATACTGACAACGACGGCTTTCGGGATCCAGGCAGTTCGCCCGACCCGGATTGTGCGAACCGCGGCAGCGGTTGGACCTTGAACACGGCGGTAGACTCCTGTCCATCCATCCCCTATAACAGTAACAATGGCTGCCCCCCGCCCTGTACAGTGACCATGAGCCCCACCAATGTGGTGTTCCAACCTGCTGGAGGCAATGCATCAATTAATCTCAGCAACTATTCCGATGGCTGTTTAGATCCTAAGAACTTTACGTATTCCGGTAAACCAGGCTGGTTGAGCATCTCGCCCAACGGCTCGAAGACCGCGCTCAACCTGAGTAGTGGTTCCTATTCGGGTGTGGACGACCGCGGTGGCCAGGTAACGGTCTTTATCAACGGAGAGAACGTAGGTTCCTTTACCGTGGTGCAGGAAGGGACACCGCCCCCACCGGACTGTGTGGTCACGGTGAACGACCCAGGCGATTTTGCCGCCGGGGGGCAAACGAAGAACTTCGATGTCACCTATACGGACTGTAGCGGTTCAATCGGTGCCTTTCAGTACAATGTGGTACAGGGCGACGATACCGGCTTTGTCTATACAAAACTATCGGATACCCGTATACGAGTGCAAGTGCCGGCGAATAGCGGGCCAGGATTCCGTCAGGTGTTGGTGTCAGTGAGCGACGCCAACCCGAACACAGACAACTTCGTCATGCAGATCGACCAGGCCTGCCAACCCAAACAATGGTATCTCGATACCGACAACGACGGCTTCAGGGATCCGGGGAGTTCGCCCGACCCGGACTGTGCGAACCGCGGCAGTGGTTGGACCTTGAACACGGCGGTAGATTCCTGTCCATCGATTTCCTATGACAGCAACAACGGCTGTCCCCCGCCCTGTACGGTGACGATGAACCCTACCAATGTGGTGTTCCAACCTGCAGGGGGCAGTGCGTCGATCAATCTCACGAATTATTCCGACGGCTGCATGGACCCCAAGAATTTTACGTTTTCGAGCAAGCCAGGCTGGTTGAGTATCTCGCCCAACGGCTCGAATACTGCGCTCAACCTTAGCAGTGGTTCCTATTCGGGTGTGGATGACCGGGGTGGCCAGGTAACGGTCTTTATCAACGGGGAGAACGTGGGTTCTTTTACCGTGGTGCAAGAGGGGACACAGCCCCCACCGGACTGTGTGGTCACGGTGAACGACCCGGGCGATTTTGCCCCCGACGGCCAAACGAAGAACTTCGATATCACCTATACCGATTGTAGCGGATCTATCGGAAACTTTCAATACACCGTCGTGGACGGCGATGATACCGGGTTTTTCTATACCAAATTGTCGGATACCAGAATAGAGGTACAAGTACCGGCAAATATAGGTGTGGGTTTCCGCCGTGTACTGGTGTCGGTAAGCGATTCAAATCCTAATACGGGCGACTTTATCATGCAGATCGATCAAGACTGTATTCCTAGGAACTGGTACCCGGATACAGATGGAGATGGCAAAGCGGACTCCGTTGCCGCCGGGGATATCGTGAACCAATGTATCCGCCCTACGGAAGGACAATGGACAGATGACCCAACGCTAGATGTATGTCCAGGGGAATATAGTACGGACAATGTTCTAAGAACATGGTATCCAGATACCGATCGTGATGGGCTTGGAGACCCCAATGGCACACCGATCCAACAATGTGAAAAACCGGTCGACTATGCACCTAACAATTTTGATCTTTGCCCTAGTCTGTATTCACCTTCGAATGATTGTATTGATAATGGAGAAGTGATTAGTTATACGGGTGAGAACTATATCTATTCACGCACGTACCAAGAACCACGATCCGGAAACGTTCCTGATATTAAATTTTTGGAAGATGACGCCTATATACAGCAGATCACCTACTTCGATGGAATCGGAAGGCCACTTCAAGAAATTGGCATTCGGCAATCGGGCGGAGAGGCTCCCAGGGATATTGTGACGCATTTTGAGTACGATCAATTCGGGAGAATGGCTAAAGAATGGTTGCCTATTTACGAACCCGATGGAGCGCTTGGTACGCTTCGAAATCAGGATATGGACGGAAAAACCAAAGCGTACTATGCCGCCAATTATGGCAGTGATTTTTCTGGAATGCAAGTTTCCGAGATGAACCCCTATGCGGAAAAGCTGTTTGAAAACGCCCCGTTGAACCGAGTGGAAAAACAAGGGGCTCCGGGGAAAGCATGGCTGGTTTCGCCTACCCAGGACGATCATGCCATTGAATTTGCCTACGAATCCAACACCTATGACCCCGCCAATGAGGGAAATACGGCAAATGACAATGTACGCCGCTTCAGTGTTGATTTTACGAATGAAAATGTCGAAAGCCCCATCTTGGTCGCTAACAGTAGTAGTTACTATGGCGCCAATGAGCTAATGAAGAATATTGTGCGGGATGAAAATCACAGCAGTGGTAAAGACCATACCACGGAAGAATATACTGACAAAAATGGAAGAGTGGTGTTAAAACGCACTTTTAACAATGAGGACCCCCATGATACCTATTACGTATACGATGTATATGGGAACCTTTCCTTTGTGATACCCCCAAAAGTAGATACTTCCGATGGTGTTTCTGCGACCGAACGCAACGAACTGTGTTACCAATATGTGTATGATTTTCGGAATCGTTTGGTCGAAAAGAAAATACCGGGGAAGGCTTGGGAGTACATCGTATACAATGATTTGGACCAACCCATTTTAACACAAGATGGTAACCAACGAAATAAAGAGGCCACTTCCGATGAATGGCTCTTTACCAAATATGATGTCTTTGGCCGTGTAGCTTATATGGGCTTGGCAAGCAGCCCGGAGGCAACCACCCGGACAGAAGTACAGGTTCAGGCGAACGGTTATGATGGTATCTTGTGGGTAAGCCCCTCGGAAACCGGAGCCGATATTGGTGGTGCCACCGTATTTTACAACAATGGTTCCTATCCGAACAATAGTACCGATAATGCTATGGCAAGTGTTGCAGAGGTATTGATGGTCAATTACTATGACCGTTATCATTTTGATCATACCAGTGGGGCACCGACAAACATACAGCCTTTGGGTGCAGCTACAGGGACAACCCAAAGCAATGAGGTGCGAGGCCTGATTACAGGTACGCGTGTAAAAGTATTGGATACCAATAGCTGGATCACCTCCCGAACCTATTATGATGAAAAAGGGCGTCCTATTTATAGTCATACCAAAAATGACTATTTAGGGACAGTGGATATTGTGGAATCGCAATTGAACTTTATTGGAAAGGTGGTCAAAAACAGGACGAGCCACATTAGAAACGGCAATACCATTGTAACGCTGGACTCCTTTACCTATGATCATGTGGGGCGTTTGTTGACCCAGACTCAATGTATCGGGGATGAAAGTTTGGGGGACGTTTGCGAAGGTTCGGGAAATCCGGTTGAGGCCAATTTGGTCCTTTCGGGAACCGTTGATAGCCCACAGGTAGCCACCAACAGCATCCAATCCAACAACGCGGTATTGGTTTCGGGCGCGGCCTTAATCGTAGACCCCAATGCGACTAATGGGGGCGAACAAGAATTGATTGTATTGAACAGCTATGATAAACTCGGTTTGCTTCAAACCAAAAAAGTAGGCGGGGATGCTAATGCAGTGGACTTGCTAGCTTCGAGCGGTTTGCAAATGGTAGGTTACAACTATAACGTTAGGGGCTGGCTAAAGGGTATCAATGATGAGGTGCCTACGGCGAATACCCTTACGTTGACAGGGAATGATCTTTGGGGATTCCGACTCCAATACGATGACCCCTCCAATGGAGGAGTGCCCCTGTTCAATGGCAATATCTCCCAAACCCTTTGGAAAACAGCCAGTGTCGTAACGGGTTCCAATGCTATTAGCGAACGCTATACCTACAGTTACGACCCTTTAAACCGAATCACGAGCGCAATCGATGATACGAGCGATAATAGATACAGTCTAACGAACATCGAATACGACAAGAACGGGAACATCCAAAAACTGAAAAGAAATGGTCACACTAACAACGGTGCAACTTCATTCGGTGTAATGGATGACCTGACCTATTCCTATACGGGAAACCAATTAAAGGCCGTGGACGACGATATCGCCTCAAGTGCGACACAAGGTTTTGTAGATGGTGCCGAATTGGCAACGGAATATACTTATGACGCCAATGGTAATCTTTTGAGTGATTTAAACAAGGGAATCACAGATATTGATTATAACTATTATGACCTTCCTACAAAAGTTACGGTAGATAATCCGCAAGATAACGGTACTATAGATTATGTATATGCCGCAAATGGAACAAAAATCAGGAAGGCGGTTATTGAAGGTGGTGTTACGACTACAACGGACTACGCAAGTGGGTACATCTATGAGAATAATAAATTACGCCTCTTTCCACATAGTCAGGAAGGCTATGTAGAACCAAAGAATGTAAATGACCTAAGTCAAGGATTCAATTATATCTACCAATACAAAGACCACTTAGGGAATGTTAGATTATCCTATTCAGACAATAACAATGACGGTTCTGTGGACAGTTCCGAGATTATCGAGGAGAAAAATTATTATCCTTTTGGATTGGTTCATAAAGGGTACAATTTTAACATAAACGGAATACAGAACAACTACCAAACCTATAACGGCAAGGAATTTGATGTGTCTGTTAATATGAATATGTACGACCTTGGTGCAAGGATTATGGATCCTGCATTAGGTAGGTTTATGGTTATAGACCCGATGGCCGTTTTTGTGGACTACCAGTCTCCTTACGTCGTTGCTGATAATAATCCAATTGCTAATGTTGATTTCTACGGTCTTGGAAAATGTGGTTTCTTTTGTAGGTTGGCCAAGAAACTGTTTGGACCAGGTAAATGTAATTGTAAGAAACGGCAACCAAGAAAAAGAAAGAATAAGAAAAGACCTAAGAAGAAGAAAAAGAAAAGAAAGGACCCCCCGCATAATCCAACACCGCCTCAAAGAAGGGCAGGAACCGATACGGAAGGTATAACTTCTGTAGGTTCGTTGGATATTACGGTATCAGATTTTGTTATCGAAGCCCCTGTGGTAGAAATTAGCAAGAAAAAGAAGAAAAAGAGGAAAGAACAGGATGAGCATCCAGTTACAACTAGGTTAGTGGCAGGTACAGAGTTTAATTTAGATATACCTTTTACACCAACCACAACCAGTATTTCAGATGAAGGTGCTGCCGAGAAAGTACTAAACGATTTGATTACAACATTAAAGGAATATCCATTAATGAAAGTTTCTGTCGACGGTGTTTTCAGTACGTTTAATCAGCCGCCAGGCACAACATTAGATAGTCGAACAAGAGTAAATGGCGGTAGAGGACCTGTAGAATGGCTTACTGGAGGTAGGGCTAATAAAATAATCGAATTTTTGAAAAAGAGAGGGGTTAATGCTAATCAACTCATAAAGGGGAAAGGGAAACTTGACCCAGCCAAAGCTGGTGTTAGATTTAGAGTAATTGAATAACAATGAGAATAATTTTTGTCTTAATATCGCTTTTATTTTTGCAACATGACACCGATAAGATATTTTGGGATGTTAATAAAAAACTCAAATGGTCTGATTTTCAGGGGGCTCCTCCTAAAAATTCAGGATTTGTTAAAGCGATGACTGCTTATCAGATTTTGATTAAAAGTGCTGCTCGCTATGAGGACGAAACCCCTTATTATGATGTAAAAAATGTTTTTGTTAAAAGTGATTCATGGACGAAAACCAGTAGTGAAAAGACCTTAGTTCATGAACAGTTACATTTTGATATTTCAGAAGTGTATGCAAGAAAAGTTAGAAAGGCGTTTGAAAAACTTTATCAAGATAGTATTACGGACACCTCTATTTACAGAAAACTTTTTAAAGAACTAGATGAAGAGTGTTTTGAGATACAGCAAGAATATGATAGAGAAGCGCATTTCAATAATAAAAAGCAGCAGGAATGGGAAATTTGCGTAGCCAAGGAACTTAAAGAACTCAAGGAATATGAATTTATTCCTGAACAGTAATTAAGAACCGCCCATCGAGGCGGTTTTTTTATGTCCTTATTTTTTAGCGAGCCACAGATGTGCCATAAAGAAACCGACTACCGATGTGGCCATGAGCATAAATGCGAATACAGCTTTATAAAAACTGCCATCGGCAAGAACAAGGGTGTATACCATCACGCTTTGTAACAGCCCTGCAAGAAGAAAAACGGTCAATAAAGTATATTGGAAATAGCGCAGTTCCTTAGAAGCTGCGAGTGTCAGAACAAAATGCTTCAACCGCTCTTTGCCTACGTGCTCTAGCAAGAAACTTATAAAGCTCAACATTAAAATCCCAAAAGAGAACCAACCCCCGCTAGCGCTCGACTCCGTCGGGTGCCGTACCGAGTAAGAGGTGTATTGCACTAGTCTTAGCAGTAATTTAATTTATCTCCCGCTACCGCCAGTTTGCAACTGGTGGCGTACCGAGTAAGCCCTTCAGGCTTGATTTTATAAAAACGACCGAGACCACGTTTTTTGCCCCCGCTCTGCGTCCCGGAACTTCGGGGTGCAACTTCGTAGCCAATTGAGTGGGCAGTAAGAGTTAGAACCAAAGAATTGACCACAAGGCATAACAGAATATCCCGGGGTGGGTAAAGCTTTGCGGCCACAAGTTACAAAATGCAGGTAGGTGGGTCAAGGCCTCCAAGTCTCATAAATCCCACCCATTTTAAAAAACAAGACTCGAAACCATACGAAACCCATTAAATTTCCATGATTCCAATTGGCTTCTTCCACTGTGTATGATATCTTTACGAGTACATTTTTGACACTATGAAGTGGATAACTTTATTCTTGGCGTTGGCATTTTTAACCGCCTGCACGGAACAAGCAACCGAAGAACAAGCAGCGCTTTTTGAAAAACGGACCGATACCGGTATCGATTTTAAGAATCTGCTGACCGAAAACGATTCCCTCAACTACTTTACCTACGGCTATATCTACATGGGGGGCGGTGTCTCGGCAGGGGATATCAATAACGATGGCCTCATCGATCTTTTCTTTACCGGCAATCAAGTACAAAACAAGCTGTACCTAAACAAAGGAAATCTCCAATTTGAGGATATTACCGAAAAAGCGGGTATGGGCGGTGACAGTCGATGGTACACCGGCGTAACCATGACCGATGTAAACCATGATGGTTTTTTGGATATCTATTGTTCCGTAGGAGGCAAGTTCGAACCCAAGGAGAATCAGCTGTTTGTGAATCAAGGGGACAATACGTTCAAAGAGGAGGCTGAAAAATACGGGATTGCAGATGTGGGCAATAGCGTACAAAGTACTTTTTTTGACTATGACCTGGATGGGGATTTGGATCTGTATGTGGCCAATTACCCGCCTACGAACTTTAAGGCACCCAATCACTACTATCTTTCCATGCAACGCTTTCATAAACCCCATGAAAGTGATCACCTATACCGGAACGATGGCGATGGTTTTACCGACGTTACCGAGGCAGCAGGGGTGCGCAGTTTTGGTCTCTCCTTGAGTGCCACTGTGGGCGATGTGAATGCCGATGGTTGGCCCGATATCTATGTGTCGAACGATTTTAGTACGCCCGACTATTTTTATATCAACAATCAAGATGGTACCTTTTCCGAAAGAGGAAAAACCATGACCAAGAATACCTCCTTCTATGGCATGGGAGTCGATATCAGCGACTTTAACAACGATGGCCTGCTCGATATTTTTCAGGTAGATATGTCGTCACAAGATAACCGCCGTGCCAAGGCCAATATGGCCAGTATGGACCCCGAACTTTTTTGGGGTACCGTCAATGCCGGGTTTCACTACCAGTTCATGCAAAACAGCCTGCAATTGAACAATGGCAATTTAAATGACAGCCTCCCCGATTTTAGCAATATTTCCCGCATTGCGGGCATCTCATCTACCGATTGGAGCTGGGGGCCCCTCTTTGCCGATTTGGACAATGATGGCTGGAAGGATCTCTTTATTTCCAACGGTACCCGACGCGAAATCAATAACAACGACTACTTTAATAAAATCAATGAAACGGCCATTTCGAAAGACAGTTTGTTGTCCCTCAGCTTGGCCATCCCTTCTGAACCCATTGATAACTTTGTCTATAGAAACAAACGAGACCTCACCTTCGAACAGGTGAACGAAACATGGGGCCTTTCGTTTGAAGGCTTCTCCAATGGGGGCGTGTATGCGGACTTGGACAATGATGGGGATTTGGAAATCGTTACCAACAACATCGACGATACGGCAACTATTTTTGAAAACAAAGGGAATGGCAACAAACACCTGGCACTCAGGTTCAAGGGGCCGGTATTGAACCCTTTGGGGATTGGGGTGAAAGTGACCGCTTTTTCACAAGGGGAATTACAATACCAAGAATTGATTATGAGCCGGGGCTTTCAATCTTCGGTCGCCCCAAGGATGTATTTTGGCCTAGGGGAACATACCGTATTGGATAGTTTGAAAATACGATGGCCCGATGGTCGTACGCAATTGATCAAGGAAGTAGCTACGAACCAGTTGTTGGAGGTTTCCTATCAGGAGGCCGTTGAGAAAGGTGTGAATGCTTGGGCGGTTCAAAAAGACCAATACTTCGAAACGGTGACAGACAGTACTTGGGTACCTGCTTTTGTGCACAAGGAAAATGTATTCGATGATTTTAAATGGGAGATATTATTACCGCATAAGATGTCGACGCTGGGCCCGGCTTTGGCCAAAGGCGATTTAAATGGCGATGGTTTGGAAGATTTGGTGCTGGGGGGTGCCAAGGACCAGGAAACAGCCGTTTTTTATCAGACAGCTACTGGGTGGGAACATCAGTCTATACCTGACATAAGCAAGGACCAAGAATTTGAAGATATGGGCGCCCTGGTCTTTGATGCGGATGCGGATGGTGATAATGACCTGTATCTGGTCAGCGGTGGTAATGAGGTGTTGTCCGATTCCCCGCGTCTTCAGGATCGCTTATATGTAAACCAAGGGAATGGTGTTTTTGAGAAGGACAAAAACGCACTTCCGGAAATGTATACCAGTGGTGCCCGGGTGCACCCTTTTGATTACGACAAGGATGGGGATTTGGATTTGTTTGTAGGCGGGCGCCAGGTTCCTAAAGCTTATCCGTCTCCCCCTAAAAGTTATGTGTTGGAAAATAGGAGCGAGGAGGGAAAACCACATTTTGTAGACGTGACTTCGGAAAAAGCGCCGGGACTCCGTGAAATCGGTATGGTTACCGATGCGAGTTGGTCCGATTATGACAATGACGGGTGGGTAGATCTTATCCTTACTGGTGAGTGGATGCCGATTACCGTTTTTAAAAACAACAAAGGAAGTTTTGAAGAAGTGACCGAAGCAGTAGGGTTAGAAGATACCGCAGGCTGGTGGTTTAGCGTGGCTTCCGGCGATTTTGATAAGGATGGGGATACTGATTTTGTAGTAGGCAACCTGGGACTCAACTACAAGTATAAAGCAAACGAAAAAGAGAGCTTCGATATTTACTATAATGACTTTGATAAAAGCGGCTCCAAAGACATTGTATTGAGTTATTTCAATGGCGGAAAAAAATACCCCTTACGCGGTCGTGAATGCAGCTCGCAGCAGATGCCGGG
This sequence comes from uncultured Flavobacteriaceae bacterium, assembly GCA_947500385.1. Lineage (GTDB taxonomy): Bacteria > Bacteroidota > Bacteroidia > Flavobacteriales > Flavobacteriaceae > Pelagihabitans. The sequence continues at coordinate 75,334 of CANMSA010000025.1, forward strand.
GATTAAGCGAAAGTTCGGCAACTATGCGGACTTCTCTGTTGCGACTTTGGAAGATGTGTATACGGAGGAGTACTTGGAAAATTCATTGCACTACCAGGTGAAATCGTTTGCCAGCGTGTATTTGGAAAACAAAAATGGACGCTTTGTTACACACAAACTTCCAAATTTGGCACAGTTATCAAGTATCAACCAGATCTTGGTAGAAGATGTTGATAAGGACACCAACCTCGATGTGCTGATCGTCGGGAATTTGCATGGATCCGAAGTAGAGACCCCGCGGAACGATGCCAGCAATGGTCTGCTACTTCTTGGGAATGGAAAAGGCGAGTTCAAGCCGATGAACGCATTGGAAAGCGGATTTTTTGTACCGGGGGATACCAAGGATATGGTGAAGATCACTGTAAATTCTGAACCTCATATTATGGTGGTTCGAAACAATGCTGCTCCGACTTTGGCGAAAATTCGATAACGCCCAGGGCGAAAGCAAAGACAAAAGACAAAAGACCGCTGCGCTGAAAGACGCAAAAAGTTCAAGCGCAAGCGTCAAGTTCAAACTCAAATGTTTGATAAAAAAAATTCAAGCGCAAATGTCAAATTCAAATACAAAAACGGTGACATAATTATGCTGGACGCGCTTCGACATGCTCAGCGTGACAGAGGTGTTCCTGATTGTCCCCGTTGCCAAATGAAATCTAAGATGTCAGGTTGGGCCCTGAGGCTTTGCTCAGAATAGACCTGTCGAAACCGAGACTTTTGGCTGCCTGCCTAACTTTATCGTTTAGTCGGTCGCTCAAGATGAAAATGGTAGGCAAAGACGAAAAAACAAAAGACCGCTGCGCTGAAAGACGCAAAAAGTTCAAGCGCAAGCGTCAAATTCAAATTCAAAATTTTCAACTTTTACTCCTTACTCCTTACTCCTTACTCCTTACTCCTTACTCCTTACTCCTTACTCCTTACTCCTTACTCCTTACTCC
>CANMSA010000026.1 GCA_947500385.1 uncultured Flavobacteriaceae bacterium
CGCTGAGCCTGCGTGCAAGGTCACCGGTACGGTACATAAGTCCCCCGGCACCGAAGGGATCCGGAACGAAACGGTCGCAGGTCAGCTCAGGACGGTTCAAATATCCGCGGCTAAGACCAAAACCCGATATATATAGCTCCCCGGGGACGTTGTAAGGAACAAGACGCCCAACAGCATCTAGTATATAAGCCTTTGTATTATCAATTGGATTACCTATGGACACATTCCCCCCCCTTGTTATAACCTTTTCCACACAATACTCCAACGAGGTTACGGTTGTTTCGGTAGGACCGTATTCATTATAAAACGTGACAAACGGACTCCAGGCATTTGCCAATGAAGGTGGACACACCTCTCCACCTGCTATTATTCTTTTCAACTTGTATTTTGAGGGTTTCAATAATTTTAGATAACTTGGCGTGGCATGTAAATGTGTTATATCCTCGGCCATAATATACTCCCCCAGCAGACTCGTATCATTCAATACATATTCGGGCATCATGACCAAAGTGCTACCGTTTAACAAGGCCAGGAATATCTGCTCGACCGAAGCATCAAAAGTATAATTAGAAAACTGAAGGATACGCTCTTCTTCCGTTATTTGGAAAGTACGCGTCTGGCTGGAAATTAGATTTACGACAGCGCTATGAGACGTAAATACACCCTTGGGCCGGCCAGTGGAACCTGAAGTATAGATTACATAGGCCGAATAATCGGGCTGCATTGCACCAGTCGAGGGATTCTCTTTATCAAGTGTCGCGAAATGCTCTTCACCCTTTTCAAGCAATAACATCTCCACATCACCGTCCTGAGGTAGATTATGCTTGGCGTTGACCGAGGAAACAACCAATGGAACAGCGGCATCGTAGAGCATAAACGCAATCCAATCTTTAGGATATTCAGGATCTATAGGAAGGTATGTCGCCCCTGCCTTTAAAATTCCCAAAATACCGATAATCCTATTCAAAGACCTCTCCAAACACAGCCCTATCAACGCTTCCGGACCAAAACCTTTCTGAATAAGACACCGTGCCAACTGGTTCGCTTTTTGATTTAATGCGCGATACGTCAATACCTCCTTTTCATATACCAGTGCTACATGCTCGGGCGTAAGCCTCACTTGCTGTTCGAATAATTGGGTGATCGTCTTGTTTTCAAAGGGAACTACCTTTCGCCTATCCAATGTTAGGAGTTCCTCCTTCTCTGCTTGGTCCATTAATGAAATCGAATGGAGGTCTATTAGGGGGTTTTCAACGAGATTTGCAATCAAATTTTCGTAGTGAACCAACATTCGTCCTATGGTAGCGGAACGATAGAGATCGGTACAATATTCGACCGCTATTCCAATTCCATTGCTATTTTCCGAGATATTGATGGTCATGTCAAATTGTGCAGTAGTCTGTTCATAACCAAAAGGACTTAAACGAATCCCTTCCATATCAATAGCATCGGCCTCCTCATTGTTTTGTAAAACCAACATCATCTGGAAAAGAGGACTCCTACCCATATCCCTCTCCACACCGACTTTATCCACTATTTTTTCAAAAGGTACTTCCTGATGATCGTACGCATCGAGTGTCGTTTTCTTAATTTCTTTGAGTACCGTCTTGAAGTTTGAATCTCCTTTTATCCTACTCCTCAATGCCAGCGTATTCACAAAAAAACCGATCAGCGGTTCTGTTTCTGTCCGTGTCCTATTGGCGACAGGTGTGCCAATGCAGATATCTTCCTGACCGCTATACCGGTATACCAACACCTTAAACGCGGCCACTAGTATCATAAACAATGTGGCCTCCTGCTCTTGGGCGAAAGTGACAATGCGATCTCTCAAGGGCTTGCCCAACGCTCTCCCTACCAATGCCCCTTTATTGCTTTGTACTCCTGGGCGTGGATAGTCGATTACCAAATCGATAGGCTGTACTCCGTTTAACTGGTTCTCCCAATACGCCATCTTGGTTTCCAACAAATATTCTTGCTCTTCTGATCTTTGCCAAAGGGCATAATCCGAATATTGTAAGGTAAGAGGCGAAAGATCCTGCATTGCCTTATTACTTACGGCCATATAAAGTTTGGTCAGCTCATTGATAAAGATCGATAAAGACCAACCATCGCTCGCAATATGGTGCGTCACGATTACCAATATATGATCATTCACCGATTTCCGGATCAAGTGACACCTTAACATATGGTCCTGTTCGAGACGAAATGGTTTCTGAAGTGTTTTTCGTACTAACTGGTTCTCATCAATGGCAGTATCTTGCTTGAAGGTATCCGTAAAATCCAACGACCACGTATTCTTGGCCAATACCTTTTGATAAGGTATTCCTTCGTGCTCTAAATATATCGTACGCAGAATCTCATGGCGATTTACGATTTCCTGAAATGCACCTATCAATGATGCCTTGTCGAGTTCCCCCTCTATTCGCAAAACCGTTGGTTGATGATATTGAAGGCTGCCTTGTAACTTATCAATAAACCAGATGCGTTCTTGACCAAAAGAGAGTGGGACTCTGACGGGTCGCTGTTTTGCCTCTATCGCTGGCAGTGTAGTTCCTTCTTCCGATATTTGAATCAATTGTGCTAGCTCCGCTACGGTAGGATTGGCAAAAAGATCGGCAATGGAGAGTTCTATCGCAACGGCACTTCGAATGCCCGAAATGAGCCTGGTCGCTAAAAGCGAATGGCCGCCCAACTCAAAAAAGTTGTCGTTCACCCCGACTTTTTCAACTTTCAATAAACGTTTCCACAGCGCTACCAACTTTATTTCCAGTTCATCACGAGCTTCTACATAGGCAGTGGGATTCAGTTGGGACACCGAACTGGGAACGGGTAAGGATGCTTTATCGATTTTTCCATTAATCGTTAGTGGCATTTGTTCCATTAGGATGATCATCGCAGGAACCATATAATAGGGTAATTTGGCCTCGAGATACCTTATCAATATTTTTTTATCGAATAGATCTTCTGCGGTTACATAAGCGATAAGGTGATTTTCCCCATCATCATATTCTTTAGCAAGAACCGCAGTTTCCAGTACCTGTTGAAACTGTTGAATCGTGTATTCAATTTCGCCCAACTCAATTCGATACCCCCTTACTTTTACCTGATTATCAGATCTTCCCAAATATTCAATTGTCCCATCCGACAACCAACGTCCCAGATCTCCCGTTCGATAGAGCCTGAGCTTATCGTTGAAAGGACTTGTCACAAATTTTTCTTGGGTCAGCTCAGGTTTATTCATATATCCAACAGCCAGTCCATCTCCTCCGATACAGATTTCCCCAACAACATTGGTTGGTACCAGTCCTAGGTTTTCGTCCAGAATAAACACTTGACTATTATCGATTGGGGATCCGATCTTGTTTCGGTCAAATGACCGGATATTTTTCAAAACCATGGAATCAATGGTTGCCTCCGTGGCTCCATAGTAGTTATTGAGTTGCACTCCAGGGAACAACTTATTGATTCTATTGACCAACGCGGTGCTAAGTGAGCCTCCGCCAGAACAGATCTTATCCAGTACTAAATTCTCGATTTGCGCTTTGCTTGCATTATCAAATAGGTTGGCAATAAAACTTGGGGTCCCTTGAAGAATATTAATTCCCTTAATGGACATCCACTCTAACAACCTTTCCGGATCCAAAACTTCCTTTTCATCGGGAATTGAGAGGGTCCCCCCGCAAAGTAAAGGCAGGAATATTTCTACTATGGACGCATCAAAAACATAATTAGCCAACATGCAACCCCTTACCTTATGGTCCAATTCGAGGATATCGGACTCTGCTCGGAGCAAATTAAATAAGCTGTCATGCCTAATCATAACGCCCTTGGGCAACCCTGTAGACCCAGAAGTGTAAATCACATAGGCCATATCATTTTCACATGGGAAGGAGCCGGTCTCATAATCTAATTCGTCTACTATCGCGTTCCAGTCCGAGTCGAGCAAGACCAACTTTTCGTGTTCTTTACGGTCGAACAAACCAACACAATTTTGCACGCTTACCACCGTGTTCAAATGTGCATCCTTCAGAATAAAACCAACTCTGTCTGTCGGGTATTTGGGGTCAATAGGAACGTACGCCGCCCCGGCTTTCAAAATTCCCAACATGCCCATAATCAAGAATGCCGACCGTTCCATGCAGATTCCCACCAAATCTTGTTTTTGAACACCTTTTTTTCGTAAAAACATAGCGATTTGATTGGATTTTTTATCCAATTCCAAATAGGTAATTTCCCTTTTATCAAAGGTAAGTGCGATACCGTGGGGGTTTTGTCCCGTCACAACAGCAAATTGATCGATAATCGTTTTTCTTTCATCAGCGACGCGGAACCTCTCGTTCGATCTCTCTAGAATCTCTTTTCTTTCCCCATCAACCACCAAATTGAGCGTAGCAATCGATTCTTCGGGATTCTCCAAAATACTGTGCAGCAAGGTTTCATAGTTCCCGAGCAATATTTCCGCCGTGGCGGTATTGAATAGGTCGGTAGCATATTCCAACGAGAAAGAAAGTCCATTATTGGTTTCATGAACATGAAAAATGAGATCATGTTGAGCGATTGCTTCCCCGTAGTCGAAAACGCTCAACTTCACCTCATTCAGGTGGAAACCACTTACCTTCTCGTTATTTTGCAGAACAAACATCACCTGAAACAGTGGTGATCGATCCATATCCCTACCTGAAGCGACCTTTTCCACCACCTTTTCAAAAGGTACTTCCTGATGATCAAAGGCCTCCAGGGCAGTGTGCCTCACTTGCGCCAAGAGGGACACAAAATTGGTATCACGGGGAATTTCTGTGCGCAATGCCAAGGTGTTGACAAAGAAACCCACTAGTGGTTCGGTCTCAATTTGTTGTCGGTTGGCAACCGGTATTCCCACACAAATGTCATTTTGTCCGCTATATCGGGATAACACTATTTTAAAAGCCGTCATCAGGGTCATAAACAGTGTCGCATCGTGCTTGTTTGCCAAATGTCGTATCTGTTCTGAAAAGTGGGGATTCAAAACCCGGTTCACGAACCTTGCCTTATTCTTTTTCTTTTGACCTTTATATACATTGTCCGTAGGTAAGCCCAAGGGTTTTACCCCTTTTAACTTGGTTTCCCAGTAGGAAAGTTTTTTATCCAACACCTCATCTGTGAGATAAGCTCTCTGCCAAATGGCATAATCAGCGTATTGCAAGGGTAAGGATGGCAACTCGGATGCGCGTTGCTCAACTTGTGCTTGATAGTATTCCACCAGTTCCTTGACGAATATTGGAAAGGACCATCCATCACTGGCGATATGATGCGTTATAATAACAAGCAACCACTCTTGTTTTTTTTGTTCCAACACATGGCAGCGCATCATATAATCGTTCTCAAGATCAAATGGTCGTGTAACCAGCTTGGTAATCTGTTCTCTTACCGCTGTTTCATTTTTATCCTGAATATTTTGCCGACCCAAAGTCCACGGCCCGGCATCCAAAACAAGCTGAAACGCTCCTTTATCGTCCTCGCGATACACCGTTCTGAGCACTTCATGGCGTCTTAGGATCGCTTTAAAGGCCGATTCCAAACTATCGAAATCAATATTCCCCTTTACCCGCAGTGTTATTGGCAAGTGAAACTGAGCGCCGCCACGAAGTCGATCTATAAACCAAAGCCGTTCTTGGGCATAGGATAAGGGAACTCGTTCTGGACGCTCCATTGCTATTAGCGAAGGTAGATATACACTACCCGACCTATTTTCAATGATGTTGGAGAGTCCATGAACTGTAGGACTTTTAAAGAACTCCAAAATGGTGAGTTCAGCGTTAAATGTGTTTCTAATTGAAGACAACACACGGGTAGCCAATAACGAATGCCCTCCCAATTCGAAGAAATTATCGTGAATGCCTATCTTTTCAACCCTAAGGAGCGACCTCCATATAACAGCCATCTTCTCGTCTACTTCCTTGGTAGGAGGTACAAAATCGGCATCTACCTTATATTCATACTCCGGTGAAGGGAGTGCTTTTTTGTCTATTTTTCCGTTGGGCGTCAGCGGGAACTTTTTCAACTTCACGAGTGCAGCGGGAATCATATATGAGGGCAACTCGGCCAAAAGGTAGTTCCTTGCCTCTTCCTTACTAAAGTCTTCGCCGGCGATAATGTACCCTACAAGTTGGCCACCTCCATAATAATCCAGTTTCTTTACTACCACACACTCCCTAACAGTAGTATAAGCGAGAAGGGCCCTCTCTATTTCACCCGGTTCTATACGGTGGCCCCTTATCTTGATTTGATCATCCATTCTCCCCAAAAATTCTAGCTCACCGGTAGCTAACCAACGGGCCAAATCTCCAGTTCGGTAAAGTCGCCCCCCTTCTTTCCCTACAGCGTTAGCAACAAATTTTTCCTTGGTCAGGACGGGCCTATTCAGGTAACCTTTCGACAGACCGATACCGCCAATACATAATTCTCCCGGGATACCTATCGGTGCAGGGCGGCCATTCTTATCCAGAATGTAAACTTGGGTATTTCCGATAGGAGCTCCTATCGTCGTTTTCCTGCTGCTCTGCAATGATGCCATGGTAGACCAAATCGTTGTCTCAGTGGGGCCATACATGTTCCACACCGATCGATCGCCCAAACTTGTAAGCCTTTCTTTCAATGTTTCGCTAATTGCCTCTCCACCACATAAAACAACCATGTCTTCCACATTGGTCCAATCGCTATCCAACAACATTTGCCAGGTAGATGGCGTGGCTTGCATAAAGTTAGGGGTAGTTTTACGAATCAATTTTTTCAATTGGTGTCCGTCCACCGCCGTGGCGCGGTCTGCCATGATTATACTACCTCCTGTCAACAAGGGCAGATACAACTCCATGTATGCAATATCAAAACTGTATGTGGTAACCGCCAATAATGTGTTGGAAGAGGTGAAATTCAGCCTTTGTCCCATGGACGCTAGAAAATTCAATAAGGCTTTATGCTCAATCATAACTCCCTTTGGCTTGCCGGTCGAACCTGAAGTATAAATTACATAGGCCAGCGCATTGAAACCAGGTAATGTATCAGGTTTTTCCACTGATTCTTTGCTGATCTTATTTGATTCCTTATCGAGCAAGATCAGATGATGATCAGTAGCAAACAATTCTTTGTAAGACTCATGTGTAACAATGACTTCCAAGGATGCATCATCGCACATATAAGCAATTCTATCTTTGGGATAGGTAGGATCAATAGGAATATATGCCGATCCCGATTTTAGAATACCCAATAATCCGATCAACATGTCAAATGACCTATTTACGCATAATCCCACTATGTCTTCATTTCCGATTCCATTTGCGGTCAGGTATCGCGCCAATTGGTTAGATTTTTGATCCAACTCCCTGTATGAGTGTGATTTATCATGAAAATGAAGAACTGGGCTATCCGGTTTTTGGTTTGCGTGGCCCATAAAAAACTCGAGAAATGTACCGTTGGATGGGATAATACTTTCTGTATCGTTAAACGTTTCCTCCAATTGTTTTTTTTCCCCGGGAGCTAGAAAATCCAGATCAAGTATCGCTGCATCGGGGATTTCTACAATGGATTGAAGTAAACGGCCATAATGTTGCAATAATCGCGCTATTGTTCCTTCATCAAAAAGTTCACTACAATATTCTGCACTTATGTGCAATTCCTTTTTAAACTGTGTGACGCTAACCGTGATATCGTATTGTGAAGTGATTCGCCCCTGGCCATGGAGGCTCAAGTCAACATCGCCCAAATCAAATGTTTTGACACCCTCATTGTTTTGTAAAATGAACATGACCTGAAACAAAGGAGATCTGCTCATATCACGATCATTCACCACACCATCCACTACTTTTTCAAATGGAACATCTTGATGGTCAAATGCCTGTAACGTAGTTGTTTTTACCTGATTTAACAGCTCATTAAACCCTAGATTATCATTCAGCTTAGAACGCAAGGCGAGCGTATTGATAAAAGCTCCAATGAGCGGCTCTATTTCTGTAGATGTACGATTGGCTACCGGTGTTCCTACGCAAATATCGTTTTGACCGCTATAGCGATACAGAAGAACTTTAAAAGCGCTAAGCAGGGTCATAAATAGGGTAACTTCTTCCCTTGCCGAAAGCGACTCCAAAGCTTTGGTTGTAGTTTCATCAATTATCGAGGAAGTAGTGTTCCCCTTGACGCTTTGGATTTTCGGACGTGGATGATCCGTAGGTAATTGAAGAGGTAAAACTCCCTGCAGACGTGTAGTCCAATAACTTAATTTTTCTTCCAGTAAAGTTCCCGCGATTACCCTTCTTTGCCAAATGGCATAATCGGCATACTGCACGGGAAGGTCCGAAAGACCAATGGGTCGATCAGCTTTTAATGATCGATAAATCGTTATGAGTTCATTGATGAATATGGGAAAAGACCAACCGTCACTGGCAATATGATGGGTCATAACAATGAGAACGTGAGCATCGGTATTGGATTTGATCAAATGACATTTCAACATATAATCAATGCCCAGATCAAAGGGGGAAGAAGTGATATCTGCAATCAAATCTTCCAAATTTAGATTCTTTTTTCTTATGTCACTATACTCCAATGACCAGCCGTCGGAAGCGACTATCTCCTGATAAGGCACGCCGTCCTTGTTTTTGTAAACGGTCCTCAGTATCTCATGACGGTCTACGATACTTCTAAATGTACGTTCCAACAATGAGGGATCTATTGCCCCTTTCACTTGTAATACCATAGGTTGGTGGTATTGCAAACTTCCCTGCAGCTGATCAATAAACCATAGGCGTTCCTGTGCGTAGGACAAGGGTATACTATCCGGCCTGTCGGTTACTTCAATCTTTGGTAAAAGCGCTCCCTTGCGCACTTTGGCCAACACCTTGGCCAACTCCGAAACCGTTGGGTTGGCGAAAAGGTCCATGATCGACAGTTCAATTTCCATTTCTTTTCGAATGGCTGATATGACCCTTGTGGCCAATAGGGATTGCCCCCCTAATTCAAAAAAATTGTCATCGGCACCTATCTGTTCTACAGCAAGTATATGCTGCCATATTGAAGCAACTTTTTTTTCTATTTCATTTTCTGGTTTTCGATATGTGGAAATGTTATATAGGCTCATATCGGGTTTCGGCAGTGCATCCCTATCTACCTTGCCATTGGCCGTCAGGGGCATCTCATTTATTTGCAGAAACATCGCGGGAACCATATAATTGGGTAATTTTTGCTGTAGTACCCGTTTTTCTTCATCCCAACTAAAATTATCATTAACGACCGCGTAAACTACCAAGTAATCCATCCCGTTTTCATCATGATGAACGGTCACCCTAGCTTGCTCTATTTGGGAAGATTGTTGTAGTACATGTTCTATTTCCCCCAATTCAATTCTATATCCATTGATCTTTACCTGATCATCCTTTCGCCCTACATACGCCAATTCTCCGTTAGGCAACCAATAGGCAATATCGCCCGTTTTATAAATTTTATCGTCTTTTCCATTTGAAAAGGGATGGTCTACAAATTTTTCCTTCGAAAGTTCTGGCTGGTTTAGGTATCCCATGGCAATCCCCTTACCTCCGATGCAAAGCTCTCCTTTGATGCCTATTGGAGCCATATCGCCTTCAGGGGTACATACGTAGGCCTGCATGTTGGGTATGGGTTTTCCTATGTGGATGATCAACTCATCTGCGCCGCTCAATTGATGTACCGTACAACCAATGGTAGCTTCCGTGGGCCCATATTCATTGTAAATGATAATATTTGGATTGACCGAACGCATGAATTGCACGTGCATCTCTTCAAGTGCTTCCCCCCCAACAATTATTCTATTAAGGCGTTTACTTTTCAGATGGTTCAAAAAGTAGGTGTGTGATGGTGTTAGCTTCAGGTGGGTTATTCCATCATTCCCTAGAATCGCTTGAATTGTTCCCTGTACGTCCTCTCCCGACTCAACGTAAATGCATCCTCCGGTAAGTAAGGGTAAAAAAACACTTGTTTGTGTCAAGTCGAAAGCTGGGGAAGTAAATAGAGGAAAACTCATCGCTTGGTCTTTTTCCCTGTATTCCGAGAGCCCAAATGCCGTGTAGTTCACCAAATTTGCTCGACTTATCATAACTCCCTTTGGTACTCCTGTAGATCCGGAAGTATAGATAACGTATGCCAGGTTTTCCGTCGGCGAATTGCTGCCAAGTATATCACCGGACAATTGATGGGCTTTGACCTCCTCAAACTGGAGTTCCGGACAAAATAGCGGAACGTCGTAACTTGAAGCTTGCCACAATTCGTTCGAATCCAGAAGCAATACCTTCAATTTTGTGTCGGAAATAATAAAAGACTTACGATTATCAGGGTACCGAATATCGATTGGAACGTAAGCCGCCCCCGCATATAAGGTGCCCAGCATTGCAATTATGGTATAATGGGAATTCTCCATCATAATTCCAACCAGATCGTTTTCATGTAGATGATAGGTCGCCTTTAAGTAACCCGCCAAAGAGGTTGCCCGCTCATGAAGTGTTTGGTATGTAAGCCCGGTGCCATTGCTTGATACGGCCAGTCGATCCGGGCTTTTAATCGCTTGTTCCCTTAAAAGGTCTGTAATCGAAGGGCTTGCCGATATTCCAATTTCCTTATTGAAAACATGAAGTATTTTATACTTTTCACTGGGCGTTAGCAGATTCAGTTGATTGATTGGGGTTTTTGGATTTTCTCCAATCGACCTTAGCAATAATTCGTAATGTTCAAGCATCTGGTCGATCCTTGATGATTCGAACAGGTCGGAACAATATTCTACCGATATGTATAATTCGTCATTAATTTCTTTAATATTGACGGTAAGGTCGTACTGCGCCGTAACGTGATCATATTTACGATAGGAAAGTCTAAGGTCTCCGAAATCAGCCTCCATTGAGGTTCCCTCGTTATTTTGCATAGAGAAGAGAACTTGAAAGAGTGGCGAATGACTTGTGCTGCGATCTGGAGCGATACGATCTACGATTTTTTCAAAAGGCACTTCCTGGTATTCATAGGCTTTCAAAGTAGTTTGCTTTACCTGGTTCAGCAAGGCAATAAAGGAGGGGTTTCCTGAAAGATCTGACCGTATGGCCAACATATTGACAAAAAAGCCGATTAAACCTTCCACATCCTGCTGTGTTCTGTTCGCTACTGGCGTACCTACACAAATGTCATTTTGTCCGGTATACCTGTGTAACAGCACCTTGAAAGTACTAAGCAGGGTCATGAAAAGGGTAGCTTCATATTGATGGGACACATCCTTTATTCGTCGTGTGAGTGCGCCATCTAAATGGTAAAAGGTGATTTTACCGCGTGTACTCTGCACAACAGGTCGGGTATAGTCCGTTGGTAAATTAAGTACCTCAACCCCTTTCAATTTTTCTTCCCAATAACGCAAGCGTTTTTTCATCAGACTTCTTTGCGCTTTGGACTTTTGCCAAATCGAGTAATCCGCATATTGTATGGGCAATGGCCCTAGAGTTGGACTTTTTTTTTCTCTTTCAGCATCGAACAAAGCTATCAGTTCATTTATGAATATTGGAAAAGACCAACCGTCACTTGCGATGTGATGCATGATAACGCCCAGTACATAGGTATTGGGCGATTTCTTAATGAGATGGCAACGCAGCATATAGTCATTCGCGAGGTCAAATGGCTCCTTCAATAGAGTAACAATAAGCGGATCGATAGCTTCATTGTTTTCACTCAAATCTGTATAAGACAATGCCCAATTCTTCTTGGCGAGCAATTCCTGATACACCTCCCCATCTTCTTCCCGGTATACCGTTCTCAGAACAGTATGGCGATCTACTATTTGTCTGAATATTTTTTCTAATGTTTCTTTTTGAAGATTCCCGTGAATGTCTAATACCATGGGTTGATGGTATTGCGTGCTTCCTTGTAATCGATCAATGAACCATAGTCTTTCCTGCGCATACGAAAGTGGAATCTTTTTAGCGATCTGGTTTCTATCGCTCTTAGCGTACTTGGAGTTGTTGCGGTCTTTCAAAAAAGAAGTGATCTCTTCTTTTTTTAACCGCAATAGCCCCATAAACTCTTTATCGACGGTGTTCTTTTTTTGGATCTTTACCCTGAGCACATCATCATCAAGAAACAGATGGATTCCCTGTTCTTTTGCTTGCTTTAAAAGTAGTAGTGGTTCTGTGTTAAGCGTAAGGTCACCCATAGTCATAGCCTTATAACATTAGTAAAGAAATGTAACCAACAATCACCCCTACTTTCTATAAGTGCTTACCCTTAAAATGTAACAAGGAATTGGTCCAAGCATTTGTAATGCGATTTCCCCAACCTAAAAAATTGAAAGCAGTTCGATCATCTTAAACGATTTGCCCAATCCTATCGGTTTACGGTACGATCCATTGCCCAGGATTCCAAATGGCAGGGGAAAAATTAAAAAAGCAAACAAACAGTAGGAAAATAGTATTGGCCTATCCTGTTCCAAACATCCTCAAGGCCTACTTTTTATCCCTTAGGCTAAATGGACTATAAGGAATCATCTCATTTAATAGCGCAGCATCCAGAACCGTCGACCAAAGTTTAATGCACAATCATCCGTTATGTTTGTTTCGGATATAAGTGTCAAATACATCTTTACTCCACTACCGTACTATTGATTCCCTTGTTCATTTAAGCAGGAAAATCTATAAGTCCATAATAAGGAACTCTTGTTCATCGTCCATTTCAATTGAAGCAGTCATGATGGCGATGTATTTGGCAAGGCTATGTATCGTAGGGTTGTCCATAAAATGCTTTACCGGAACATTTAAATGAAATTCTTTTTCAATAACTCTGATGTATTCGAGCACTTGAACCGAAGTTCCTAATTGAAAAAAATGATCATGGATACCAATTTCCTGCGCTTGGACTATATTCCGCCAAAACTGTAGCAGTTTTGTTTCCAACGGATTGTCCGGACAATGGCTTTCCAAGATAACTTGGGTCTTATTTCCTATAAATGAATTCCTTTCAAGACTAACTGTCTTATTTGTACTATTTATTTTCATGATTTGGGACAAATCTTGTACGGCGGTATCAGGTGCCCGAAGCATCTCCTCCATACAAGACTTAAACTGACCTAATAACCGCTCTAAATCTTTTTCTGCAAACAGGCTATTTAAGGCCTTAAACGCTATTTCCAACTCCGATTTATCCAGGTCAGTTACCTCCAAAGCAAAACCAGATATCCGATTTTTGTCATCAATTGGATAATCCTGAATACTTGTATCCTTATGATGTACTGTTTGAAACAACCGGCCATCCTGCCATTCGAAACAAATTTCCGACATCGGGCCATTTCCTTTCGGATTGTCCTTTCCTATCGCTTCGATCGTTTTTATATGAGGAGGAGCCATCATCCCATTGGTTTTCACAATTTCTCTAGTGGTACCGATGATTTCATAAAATGTATTTGCCAAATCTATGGTATTGGGAACCAAAAAGGTATCGCCGTACGGCCCGATGGCTCCTCGCAGATCTGTGTGCGCCGTTTCTTTTTTTATTCGAAGATATACAGGGCTAAAAATAAGGCTAAGAAATACACGGTACATAGACAAAATGATTGTTGGCAGGGGTGTATTTGTCTTACGTCCCAATTCCACAAGTTGTCCATAAACTGACTTCCCGATAGTACTTTTTGAACACACGGTTGTCGTATGCTCATCGCCGTATGGTATTCCAAGTGCAATATCCGATAAATCCGAAGCGGGGACATTTACAGCAAGCTCACTTTTTATATTCCCGATTTCTGTCGCCAATCTGTCATTAGACCAATACTCTCGCTCCCATAGAACAAAATCGGCATGTTGTACCGTAGGCGGCTCACCATACACATAATCCGGATCCGCTGTAAGCTTCATATACGTCGAAATTACTTCCTTTAAAAACAACCTTACCGCGAACTTATCAAACGCAATGCTGTGAAAAACCAATACAAAAATATGCCGCGTATCGTTTAACGAAAGTAATTTACTTCTAACGGGAACATCACATTGTAAATCAAAAGGTTCATTTATCTCTTCATTTATGGCTGCTTCAAGTAACGTATCGGAACTTCCTTTCTTCAGTCCATGAACCTTAAAAACCAATTTGTTGGAAGAGAAAAGCACTTGACAAGGCATGCCATTTTGAGTAGTATATACCGTTCGTAAAATTTCATGCCTGCCCAATACCGTTTCGAACGATTTTTTTAAGTGGTCGGGATTTAGAGTACCTTCAAAATTTAAGGCGGCAGGAATGTGCTGATGTTGACTTCCCATCCATTGATGCATAAACCAGACCTTTTCCTGATAAAATGACAAGGGTATCTTGGCCGGGCGTATCCTTGAAACAATAGGTGGATATTTTCTTGTGGTCAGTAATTTCGATATCAATACGGATAACGTTTCCACCGTGGTGTACTCAAACAGTTGTTTGAGTTCTACACTTATCTGAAGCTCCTTTTGGATAGCGGAAGCCAAACGGGTCGCCAGTAAGGAGTGGCCTCCTAAAAGGAAAAAATCATCGTGTATTCCAATATCTTGAACATGCAGTAAATGCTCCCATATCTTGATAATGACACGCTCTATCCCATTTCTTGGTGCCACGTAGGCCTCGCGGACCTTATGATGTTTTGTATGATGGGCCTTTGTACGATCAAACAGTGCCGTAAGCGTTGGGTAGTGGGTCACCATATTCTCCAACACACTTTCTTGTAACCGATATCTTAACCATAGTTCGGATGCCGTGGAAGGTGTTTTTGCCTTTTTTTCAACAGCCCTTGCGTTTTCTTTTGAATATGCCAAACTCTCTTCCAACAACAATGGGATATCAACTAAAGGGACCGGCCTGTTTCCCTCTGGACCAATACTTCCCAAAGTTTCCAAAAATCGTCTCGCCGGAGCATTTCGATTGGTTGGGTGAAAAGCAAAAAGGAGGTTTTGCGCACCGGCTTCCTCTGCAAAACGGGTCAAATGTTCCAACAGTCTATATTCAATATTTCTTCCCAAAACCCTGCAACTCATTAAGAAATGGTCTACCAAGACACGCTGTTTTTCCTTTTTATAAATGAGGACCGCAACGGTACCATAATCTCCAAACTTATCCGAGACCGAAACCACCTCAACCCTATGATCCGGTTGAGCGGCATAGGATTCCAAGGCATCCGTTGAATAAGGTACCTTGTTGGTATTGAATTGATTGGTCCGTTTTGTTAGCTGGGAGGCTCTCTCGACCGAATGAGTGGAAAGGGCATTAACTTTGATATTGATGTCGAGATTTGCCAGAAAAGAGGCATAGTTGTCACTACTGGATTCTTCCGACTTGCGTAACCTTTCCTCTTGGTACATTTGGGTTCTACGATGATCTTCCGCTGTAACCCCACCTTTTTTAAAGCACCAAACAGTATCGATAAAACTACCTACCAGTGCTGCGCTTGCGGGTAGCTGTAAGGTAAATACCTCTGGGCAATGCTCTCGTACCTCCCTACATTCCAAGGCGCTGTCATCGATAAACACAAAGCTTTCCAAACCCAAATTCAGGGAATCGGCCAAGGCCATTATATTTTTGGATTTGGGTTCCCAGTTGATTTCCCAACCCACGAAATCTTGTAAAGAAAGTAAATCTGAAGAGGCAATACCGCGTTGCTTTTTGATTTCATCGAGCCTCGAAAATAAGTCCAGTACTTCCTCTTCGTTGTTTTTGCTAGACATGGCCAATAAAATGCCTTCTGATTTTAATCGTTTTAACGACCGATGGAAATTGACCCTGTGGTCATCAAAATGAATTCCTTCCATGCCATCTTCACCCAAGATACCCTGCCAAAGTGTATTATCGCAGTCAAGGACAATTACTTTTGGCAACCTGTTCAAGGAATGTTGAAAATATGTCCTGCCCACCAATACTCCCAACCCTCCATACATTTCTTCGGTATATGGTATGTGACCAAGCTTGTCCTGAACATGATCATATTTCTCCAACAAACCACCTATTGGCCCATAATCTTCGGCAAAAGTAACCTCACTATCCATTAGCTCGCTTATCCTATGGGCAAAATCGGTATTTACTTCCGCTAGGAACGTTTTCATGGCTAAGGCATCCTCAACTTCTTCATTGGCGACAGGGCATATGATGAAGTGGATTTTCCCATTTAGCCTATTTCGATTTGATTGTACTCCTTTTAAAAGGTCATCGCGAAACTGATGTACTTTTTCCTGCTTTGAAGCAATTGTGGTCTTTGCGCCATCTTCCTCATAACGATAACTGTCCCTCCATCTAAGGAATATATAATTGACCTGATCGGGATAAGCATACAGCGCACTTCGGGGATTATTCAATTCCTGTAATACTTGGTTGTATTCCCCATAACTTATCAATGGACGGTCTGGCATCGGCCCCATCAATTCTGTCAGATAAGGTCGGATGGGATCTATTGTAAATGTGGCATTTAAACGAATACGGTCCCTGCCGGCCAATAGTGAGAGGTCTGATATGCGTTTTTTTCTTTCCAATACCAACTCTTTCAATACAGAATGAAAATCGGTCTTGATCATTTCGATATACCGTGCCGAGAGCGATTCTTGATTATAGGTAAATTGAATGTTGAGCCGATCGGCCATCAAAAAATCAATATTGAGCGGATACTCACTGGGCACCCTTCTTGTACCGCTCATCTGTAAATTGGTCTGGCCCCTACCAATTGTCTCTCCCTTAGGTGCGTTTTGAAAAATCAAAACACTTTCGAACAAATCGCCTTGAAACCCCAATAATTGCCTTAATTTGCCAACACTGGTATATTGATATTCGCGGGCAAGTACATGTTCTTGCTGTAACGATACCAACCACGATAAAATATTATGGCCCGGAACTATAGCGGTGTGCAAAGGAATCATGTTGATGTAGAGCCCGACACGTTTTTCAATATTTTCCAAACCAGCTGGCCGTCCGGACACCGTTACACCAAAGGTAACGGTAGCACTGTTTTTGTACTTATACAGTAAAAGTGCCCAAATTCCCTGCATGAGCGTATTCACCGTAATGCTACCGGACCTTGCATAGGAAGTAATTTCCTTTGTGAATTCCTCGTCGATAGACAAATGGGTATGTTGATAATCTCCATCTCCACGACTTGTTTTTTGTCCATAATCCAAAAAAGGGATGTTGGCCCGTTGATCGATATCTTTTAGGTAAGCCTTCCAGAAGGACCACTCTTTGTACTTATCTCCTTGATCCAAGAAGTGAATAAAATCTGTGTAATGATCTGTTTCAGAGGTTATTTTCATCTGACCAGATTCAAAAGACCGATAGTGCTCCAAGAATTCATCGATCAATAAGCCCATTGACCACCCATCTAACAAAATATGATGACTGGTCAGTACCAATTTATATGCGCTTTCGTTCACCTTTACAAGTAAAATACGGAGTAGTGGGGGCTTGCTTAATTCAAAACCTTTTTCTTTCTCGGACCGGACCAAAGCCCTTATTTCCTGTTTCAGTTCCGCGGTTAAAAAGTGAGAAAAATCTATTTTTTGAACAAGGGGCACAATAGACTTGTAAACAGCCTGTACCGGAATACTAAAGCGATCATGAAAAAAACAAGTTCTCAAAATACTATGGTGCTCAAACAAACGACGCCAGCAATATTCCACTGCGTCTAAATTGATATCCAGCGGAAAATCGACCACCATTTGCTCTACATAGATCGTACCGCCATATAGGCTTTGAAAGAGCATTCCTTCCTGCAGGGGGCTAAGTTTGCTCAAATGGGATATTTCATCCTTATTCGCCCCATTGGCATAAAAATGATCTAGTTCTTGAAAAGTAACCTCTTGTTCTAAACCAAAATCCGATGGGGTAGGGAATTCTCCGTCACTGGATACACAATGTTGCGCAAGCTTCTGTAGATTTTTCTTGTACAGACTTGCCAAACTTCTAATGGATTTGGAATAGTACTGGTCGGAATCATACTCAATGGTAAGTTGCAAACAGTCATTCTTGCGAAGTAAATTCAACACTATTTTCTCTTCCGGAACCTTTAGTCCTTTTTTCGCATCAAAAGAACTTACTGCACTCCTTGCTACCCGTTCTGTTTCATGTTCCCTATAATTGTAAACAATATCATAGTTCCCGACTGTTAATTCGTTTCTGACTTCTTCCGATGGATGCGAAATGCGTAGGGCTTGATGACCGATTCCTTTGTACGGCACCCTACTCAACTGCTCTTTGATCCTTTTGATTGTTTGCGCAATTGGCTCCGAAGGATCTATTGACACCAAAACCGGATAAACGAAAGAAAAACATCCGACCGTGTTGTTAAATTTCAGCTCTTCATCAATCTGTCTTACCTTGTCCATTTTTACTCCGAACAGCAGCTGCACTTCCCCGAACCATTCCCCAAGTGCCATGGCCATTGCGCTAAGTAGCAAATCTTCGGTTCGCGTATGATACATCAAGTTAAGGTTTTGAGTAAACGCATCCGAGAACGAATCCATAAGGGAGATGGAGTGACATTTACTAGCGTTGATTTTATTTGCCCTCTTTTTTTCCCTAGGAATGCCATGCTCTGCCTGAACGATAGAACGCCAATAATCGATTTGAGAAGTTACTATATCCCTTTCTGCATAAGTGGACAGGGCATCATACCAGTCATGGAAGGCATAGGTCTTTGAAGGTAGCCGTATGTTTTTTCCCTTTGATAAAGAAAATATGATATCTTCTAGATCTTTTTTAACAATGACCAATGAGATGTTATCTACAATGGCACTATGGATAAGAACAAAAAGTTCATTGTGGTCCTCATCCCCTTCCTCTTCCAGCAAAACAAATCCGACCAATTGATCCTCATTTGCCAAATTAGTTGTATGCAATCGAAGAATTTCTTTTGCGGTAGTCGTAGCCCGCGCATATTGTTCGACTACGACACCTTTTACTTCTTTCCCATAAAACTGAACCAAGTCACCATCCTCATAGGTGAATTCCATCCTCAAGGTATCATGGTGCCGACATAATACCCCAACCGATTCATCAATTATATCCCTTCGTATTGACTTCACCGTTTTCAATGAAACCACATGGTACTCTGCAACTCCTTTATTCGCAACCGATGCCATTGCTCGTTTCTGGATGGGCAATAAGGGAAAGTTCCCTTTTTTTATTTTCTGTTTTGCCATTTTCCGGTACCGCTCCTCTACTATCCGATCACTTAGTTCTTTAATGGTTTGGTATCTGAAAAGGTCTTTTGGATGTATTGGGTAGCCAAGTTTCTTTACACGGCTTACTACCTGGATAGCGGTAATGGAATCTCCGCCCAACTCAAAAAAATTATCATTTATACCGATATCTTGCAAATTTAAAAGCTCTTCGTATATCAAGGTCATTTCCTTTTCAAAGGATGTGGATGGTGCTTCATAAACTTTTTTTTGTGATTCGTAATTCCCGAGAAGCATTAAGGCCTTTTTATTTACCTTACCATTTTCCGTAAGGGGGATTTGAGGTAATTCACAAACAAAGTCGGGAATGGCATATACAGGCAGTTTCTTTTTTAAGAAAGCTTTCATGTCGTTCTTATCCAGAGGTTTTTCTGTTTCAAGATAAGCGGCCAAAACCTTTATACCCTTCTCTCTTTCCATAACAACAACCGAAGAATTCCGTACATTCGGGTGTTTGCCCAAAGCGTATTCAATCTCACCCAATTCAATCCTGTGGCCTCTTAATTTTATTTGATCATCCCTTCTGCCCAGATACTCTATATTGCCATCGGGAAGCCAGCGTGCCAAATCGCCGGTACCATAGTATCTCTTGCGATCATGCCCTGCTGACAGGAGATATTTGAATTTATCTGCCGTCATCACCGGTTGGTTCAAGTAGCCTCTAGCCAAGCCCATCCCAGCGATATGCAATTCCCCGACCATCCCGATTGGGATTTCTTTGTCGTGCGCGTCCAAAATTGATAATTGGGCATTCCAAATGGGCCTTCCAATGGGTATGGCAATGCCCTCTTCTTGCTCCAGTTCAAATACGCAACATCCAATAGTAGCTTCAGTGGGGCCATATTCATTGAATATCCTCATTTCGGGATTTACAGCATACAAACGTTCTATATGATTTGATTTGAGTGCCTCCCCTCCAACTATGGCCGCAGTCAATCGTATGCTTTGTACTCCGTCCAGAAGCCGCGTATGTGAGGGCGTTAGTTTAATATGTGTTACAAGCCCTGCGGAAATAGTGGCATGAAGGGCATCCATTAAATTCTCTTCGCCGGAAACATGTATCGTTCCTCCGGTTAGCAAGGGGAGCAAAACAGAGGTCTGGGTCAAATCGAATGCGATGGAAGTGAACAATGGAAAGTGCATGGCTTCCCCATTTACCTGGTATGTATTCAGACAATATTGCACATAATTTAACAAGGCTTCATGTTCTATCATAACACCCTTGGGCGAACCGGTTGAACCAGAAGTATAGATAACGTATGCCAACTGATCTGCTTTCAAGGTCGGAAATTCGACTTTTGGGATGGGAAATTCAGATTCCACTTCCTTCAAACGATTCTGGACATCGATAAACTCGATATTACTGCCAAATCCATCATCCATAAAATTCGGATCCGTCAGTACAATCCTAAGCCTTGCATCTTTGATCATGTAATTCACCCGGTCCTTTGGATACCTAATATCAATTGGTAAATAGGCTAGTCCCAATTTCATTATTGAGAGTAAGGAAACAATGGTCCATCGTGAGTTCTTCATCATTAGACCGATCAACTCTTCCTCTTTTAACATGTAGTTACTAGTAAGATAAAGAGAAAGGGCATTGACCTTACCAAAGAGTTCTTCGTAGCTCATTTCCCCATACTCATCGTAAACAGCAGCTAAATTGGATTGCCATTGCAATTGTCGATCGATATAAGGGATAATGCTTTGCGATTCTAGTTTTTTGTTTACGCAATCGCTTAAGTTCCGGACAAGGTCCGCTTCTTTTTGGTTCAAAAGATCAAGGCGGTCGATTCTTTGGGAGGGTTCATTGGCTATAGATTGCAATAAAATGCCGTAGTGACGAAGTAGCCTTTTGATAGTTGAGGGGGTATACAAATCACTGCAATACTCAACAGAAACATGGATACCGCGAGAAACCTGGGAAACATTGAAAGTTAGATCGTACAAGGTAGTTGTATGTCTTACGGGATAGGTCTTTATGCTGATCTTGTCCAGGGAAATATTCGTTGTTTTCTCATTGTTTTGAAAGGAAAACAGGATTTGGAACAAGGGGCTTCTACCGAGGTCTCTATTTTGCCCCATCTTATTGACCACTTTTTCAAAAGGAACGTCTTGGTGCTTATGCGCATCCAGCACAGTTTTTCTCACTTGTTGCAAGGTGGTCAAGAATGAGGCGGCGTTGTCGAGTTCGTCCCTCAGTGCCAACGAATTGACAAAAAAACCTATCAAATGCTCCAATTCAGGGAGCGTCCGATTGGCCACCGATGTTCCTACACATATATCTTCCTCCCCCGTATACCTAAACAAGAGTATCTTAAAGGCCGCGAGCAAAGTCATATAGAGCGTTACCCCTTCTTGTTTTGAAATAGTTGTTAATTTATCCAATAGCTGTACGGGATAAGTACTACCTTCCATGGTGCCACGTGTGCTTTGTATAGGAGGGCGTGGAAAATCACCGCTTAATTCAAAGGGCTCGACCGCCTTTAACTTATTCTCCCAATACCGCATTTTATCGGCCAATACTTCCTTGTCCAGGTTTCCCCGTAACCAAACGGCGTAATCTGCATATTGTATCGGAAGTAAAGGAAGGGTAGAAGGGACTCCCGAGGTTTCTGCCTTATATTGTTCTACTAGTTCCTTGACCAATATTGGGAAAGACCAACCGTCGCTTGCGATATGATGTATTACAATTGTGAGTATATAGTTACTATTCCCAAATCGAACCAATTCGGCACGCATCATATAGTCACTTGCGAGATCAAACGGTTCCCGTACGATTTTTGCAATATATGCCTCCTCTGGCCGCCCCTTTTCCCGCGTTTTTAGACTTGTTACTTTTAGATTCCAATTTTCTACCGACTGCACTTTTTGATACGGTTTCCCCGAATTTTCGTGGTAGATCGTACGCAGAACGGTATGACGGGTTAATAGCATCTTAAAAGAAGCTTCGAGTGCTCTTTCGTCTAAAAATCCGGTTAACTGTAATACAATGGGTTGGTGATACTGTGTACTCCCTCCCAATTGGTCTATAAACCAGAGTCGCTCTTGGGAATACGATAAAGGAATCGTATCAGGTTTAGGATAATTGGCTAAAAACGCTGAAATACTTTTTTTATCAATTCCCTTTTCAAAATGGGTTTGAAAATACTCCTTTAAAGCGATTTTATTAGCCTTTATTTTGTCGATTATACCCTGCTCTACCCTTTTTCCCTTTGGAATATTCAGGGCCAGTTGATTTTTATCAAAAGCTATCTTTACGCCTTTGCGATTGGCCTCTTTAATCAAGGCCATCATTGCTGTCATTGTGTCTTCCAACATTATCCGGTCGTTTGACTTATGTTATAACTCTATGCGTTCATATTCCTGCATCATATCCAGCTCATTGTTAAGCTTTATTTCGATATGGTGCGAAATAGCTTCAATGGTCGGCGAATCAAATAAGGCCTTCAATTCCAAATCAAAATCCCATTTCCTTTTAATGGCCATCATCATTCGTACTGCCAAGAGGGAATGCCCTCCCAGTTCGAAAAAGTCATCATTTACCCCAATGCGGTCTACTTTTAACAACGTCTCCCATAGCCCTACCAAAAATTCCTCTATGTCGTTTCCAGGAGCCACATAGGCATTTCTAGAAGGGTGGGAAGTTTTTTCAAGTAGTTTTGATTTATCGATTTTCCCATGTGCGGTCAACGGTATTGCATCGATTTCCATATATGTTAAAGGAACCATGTACTCCGGGAGTCGACCCAACAGATACTGTCTTAATTTTTCCTTGACCCCTCCATCCAGCGAATAGTTCCCCAAATCATCCAACCGTAATGAGGGTTTCGCTCTATTTTGATACTCCCTATATTCCTGGGAGATTGCATATACATCGTATAGCCGGGTATTTGAAACATCTTTATTTTGTTCCACAAATACCTCATATCCTCTTCTCTTTAGCATTTCACAAACATATTGTAATCGGTTTTGCTCATCATCATGAACCTCCATTACAATTTGTTTTACTCTTGCCCAATCTTCTTCCTTGATACCATCTAGTACGTCTTGCTCTGATTTCTCCGCATCAATCTTTAACAAATCAATGGTTTCGATTTTTTCTTCCGCTATAACCTGTGATAAGGTTTTAAGGTCGCATTCATACTCTTCGGTCAACAGCATTTCTTCCAACAACTCCTCAACACTATCCTGGTCCAAGGAATTGCCTTCTTTATTAACGATTACTTGCCGCACGGTATCAAATGCTTCCTCCCTCTCCACATAGCGGCTTGATAATACGGAGGCATTGGGATAGTGTGTAAAGGTTACCGATTCCGGTTGGTTGGATAGACCGCAATTGAAAATATGAAACCCGGCTTCTTTTTCATAAAGTTTTGTATTCATACGAAGTGCCGCGAAGGTGGGAGGCAAAGGTTCAAAAGAATATATTTCAATCTGCTCGCTCATTAAAGCTGCATAAACTGAAAAAGTCCCAATGTTGGCGCCTACATCTACCACGCATCCTCCTTTAGGGATGTGGATACCATTTTTTAGATACGAATGTTCGGTGAATATCTCTTTATATACATAATCCAATTCCGACTTATTTAGTGCATGCAAACTCAGTCCGTTTGGCAATTCGTATTTCATGATCTGTTTCTGATAAGGGCCTTCGCAAAAAGCTTCCTCTTCTTCTCGAACGTAACAACCTATCAACGATGTTCCTTTTTCGTCCTCTTTTACAAGTACCGCGCTCTTCTTTATTCCAGGAAAAGATAGTATTGCATTTTCGACCTCTCCCAATTCTATACGATACCCTCTTAGTTTTATTTGGTCATCTAACCGCCCACCATATTCCAATGTACCATCGGAGAGCCATCGTACCCTATCTCCCGTTCTATACATTTTAGCTGAAAAGGCAGGATCAAAAGGGTTGTTCACAAACCTTTTATCGGTTAGTTCGTTCCTATTCAGATACCCTCTGGCAATGCTAGATCCGGTAACACACAATTCTCCCCATACGCCCACAGGGACCAACTGTAGTTCGCTATCCAAAATGTGTATCTCGGTGTTGCGAATGGGTTGCCCTATCGAAACATTATCTTTTTTAAGTATCGTTTTTTCGGTAATTTCAAATACGGAACAACCAATAGTAGCCTCTGTAGGACCATACTCGTTGTAAATTGTAATATGGGGATGTACAGCACGTAATTGCTCCACATGGGAAGAGGTAAGGGCCTCGCCCCCTACAATTACCCCTGACAACGTACTGTTTTCCATTCCTTCCAATAAGCCAATATGAGAAGGTGTAATTTTTACATGTGAAATCGTTTCATCCGAGAAAATTTGTTCAAGTGAAGCCCCAATATCCGAAGTTGTCATTATGGACAACTCCCCTCCCGTAAGTAGACTCAAAAAAATACTGGTTTGCGTGAGGTCAAAAGAAATGGACGTAAACAAAGGAAAATTGAAACAGCTATTGCCCTTCAGGTACCGTTCACAACTTGCGTTGTAGTAATTCACTAGACTGCCGTGGTTCACCATAACACCTTTTGGTTTGCCGGTACTACCGGAAGTATAGATTATATAGGCAAGGTCATTTGCCTTAGGCTTTCTCACTTCCATGGCGAGGTCGGTATTGGGCAAAGTACTAAGTTGTACGTCGATACAAAAAACCGGAGCCTTTAAATCGGCTACTGCGAACAAATATTCAGATTGCGTTATCAATACCCGAATATCAGCATCGGCTACCAAAAACTGTTGCCTAGAAACGGGATAATTTACATCGATAGGCACATACGCCAGTCCCGATTTCAAGATTCCTAAAATAGATATGATCGTCCATGGTGAATTGTCCAATAGCAACCCTACCCTATCATCCGAGTTTAGCGAATAAGTGCTAACCAAATAATCCCGCAAGACATTGACTTTTGTATCCAAGGCTCCGTAAGTAATTGATTCGTCACCATATCGTATGGCTACAGCATCAGGCGTTTCACTTACGCGTAATTCGAACAAATCCACCAACGTATTCGCTTTTGGCTCAAGTTTCCGAGAAGCTTTTGGCTTTAGTATTTTGTTTTTACCTACAGAAGATAAAATATGTTCGCGGCTTACGGGTACATCCTTTTTATGAAGGTAGCATTGTAGTATTTCGTCAATATATTGATGAAATTCCGTTAAAGAAACCTCAGATTTTAAACTTCGGTTGAGTACATATTGGAAATAGGCTCCTTCTCCTCCTGTAAGGTCGATATTCAGTTCAAAATTACTATTGGTCCTTACATAGGAATTTATGTTGGATTGGGACGAATCCTGTATCGCCGTATTCCTTTGTTGCGTATCTCTTTGCTCCTTTCGTGTTCCTAATAAATCATAAATATGAAAATCCAAAAACCCGAACAAAGTATTGAATATAGGTTGTTCAGCTTCGGCATTCGCATGTTTGTTTATTTCTACCAGAGTAAGCTGGTCATGCAATTGTACCTCTTCCAACTTTGCCTGAATATTTTTAAAATAAGAAAGCCAGCTAGCTTCCGCATGATGAAATTTTTTGCGCACCGGCACGGAATTGAGAAAACAGCCTAAAAGTTTGTCACCATCCTCAATCGGAGGACGCATATGAGATACCAACCCCATTACCAGATCATTATCATAACTTAACATGTTTAAGCCGTACATAAATGTACCCATGAGTAATGCCTTTAGGGTAATTCCATCATTTTTGCAATGTGATTTCAACTGCCTTAAAAAATCACTTTCATAAAAGTGGCTATGTCTCAATGTTACCGACTCAGAAGTAAAAATATCCAGTTCTTTCAACCCTGAAAGTTCTTGTTTCCAAAACGTTATATTGGCGTCATTTTCTTTCTGCGCAAGTTCCCTTATGATATAGTCACGCTGTGTACATTGGATTCTTGCAGGAGCAGCCTCAGGATCTGATTGCAAACGTTTATACAAATCGTATAATTCGGTATTGAATGACGCCAAACTCCATCCATCCAGGATAGCATGGTGAAATTGAAACGTACAAACGTATGAAACTTCCCCTACCTTGAATAAATCACATCTAAATAAAGGGCCTTTTGCAAAATCAAAGGACTTTTCACGGTCCGAGTCCAGGTGCGATGTTATCCGATATTTTTGAGAATGCTTATCAATTCCGCTAATATCATGATATTTAAATGAGGGTGACGATGACTTATACACCAGCTGTAATGGCTCTTCCCTATGGAGATCAAAACGCGTCCTGAAAATTGAATGCTTTGCCATAAGCATGCGCAAAGCCTGTTCAAATACTTCGACATCGAATACGGGAATGTCAAGGGGATACACAATCTGGTCATGATAAACACCCAGTTCCGGGAATTTTAGGGATTCAAAAATCATCCCTTTTTGGATATCACTCATGGGGTAGATATCCTCCACTTCCGAAGCATCGGGTAAGGTATCCAATACTTCCGTACGCAATACATCAAGGCGGGTCGCTATCTTTTCGTACGGATCTGATACCCGCCTATCCGCAAAGTCCGTTGTTGATATAAACGTTGAGAAGTTGCGTACGGTACTGTGCGCGAACAAGTCCCTTATTTTTACTTCAAAACCAAATACCTCCCCAATTCTTGAAGCCAAACGGATGGACTTGATCGAATCCCCTCCTAGTTCAAAAAAATCATCATTGACCCCTACTCTTTGAACTTCCAATAACTCTTCCCATATTTCGACCAATTTCCGTTCATTGTTGTTTACGGGTGCCTGATACGTTGCACTGATCAAACGGGTATCCCCTGGTTTCGGAAGCTTCTCTTTGTCGATTTTTCCATTATGAGTTAATGGAAAAACATCGATCCCAACATAAAGAGAGGGAATCATGTGGGACGGTAAGTGCTTACTTAAATACCCGTTTAATAGCTCCTTGTCCCATTTTGCATTAGACACGATATACGCAACCAATTGCTTGCTGTAGTCTTCAGTGATGTTAACTATTACTACACTTTGTTCCACTAAAACATGTTGGTTCAAAGCATAGGCGATTTCGCCTAATTCCACACGGTAGCCGCGTAGTTTGATCTGATCATCGTTACGTCCCAAATATTCCAAAGAGCCATTAGGTAGCCATCGGGCCCTATCCCCTGTTCTGTAAAGTTTTTCATGAGTATGACCATTAAATAGGTGATTATTAAAACTGCAAGATGTTAATGACGGATTGTTGAGGTACCCTATGCTTACACCATCTCCCCCTATACATAATTCTCCTGGCATCCCCTCTGGCATCAAATTATTGGCATTATCCAATACGTAGGCGGTGGTATTATCTATTGGCTTACCAATAATGTTCTTCTTTAGGTCTACTTCGGTTTCAGTGTTGATTCTGTTTACCACTGAGAAGGTAGTACACTCCGTAGGCCCATATCCATTGATAAATGTTAATTTCGGATAGGTGGCTAAAAGCTTCTTTACACATCCAGGGTCGATACTATCGCCTCCTGCCAATAGAAAGGACAATCCTTTGAACAAATCCAAATTATCGGTTACCCCGGCATGAAACAACCCGGCAGTAAGCCATAAGGTATTTACACGATGTAGTTGCACCGATTCTGCAAGGCTATCTAGATTTTGGGTAGGAGGGCCAATTACCAGCCGCCCTCCACTCAGCAACGCTCCCCATATCTCAAAAGTTGAAGCGTCGAAAGACAAAGGTGCATAATGATATAAAACCGTCTCCTCATTTAAAAAATCAAAATGGGAATTAAAGATGAGTCGCAGAATATTACGGTGATTGACTATCACTCCTTTTGGTGTTCCCGTAGAACCTGAGGTATACATTACATAGGCGGGATGTGTTCCGCTCAACACAGCTACGTCATCAAACTCTTGTATTGCTATTGAATCCAGTTGAATATCTATACAACACACTTTTGGTCCCAATTCCGAAGCATCAATAAGGTTATCCGAGAGTGTGACCATTGCTTTCATGCGAGTATCCCCACATATAAAAGCTTTTCTTTTATGTGGATAGTTTTCGTCCATGGGCACATAACACCCTCCCGCCTTTAAAATTCCTAAAATCGAAACAATAGCCCAATGAGATCTACTTATCATCATACCTATAAGATCCCCATTCTTGATATCATATTGTGTTTTCAAAAGATATGCTAAACGATCGGATCGCGAATCCAATTGGTCATAGGTATATTTTTCCTTGCCATCTATCAAGGCAATCCGGTCAGGTGTCTTCGCAACTTGTTGCTTGAAGAGATCAACTGTTGATTTCTCACGCGGATACGTGGTAGATGCAGTATTGAGGCCGGTCAACAATTTCTCTCGTTCCGCTGCAGATAATATGGTAAGGTTATTTATACTCTTGAGCGGGTCGGCAACTATTTCGGTCAATAAATGCTCATAATGTTCCAGCATTTTATTCATTCTCGCTTCGGAATACAGGTCACTGCTATATTCCAAATTAACTACAAGACTTGATGAACGCTCCGTTACCATGAAGTTCAGATCAAATTGCGCTGTAATATGTTTGCGATAGTGTGGCTTCAAGGAAATTTCTTCCAGTTCAAAACGCTCTGTTTGCTCGTTATTTTGAAGTGTGAAAATTACATCAAACAAGGGGTTTCGACCGGTGTCCCTCTTATTCAATACACGATTTACGATATGCTCGAAAGGCACGTCCTGGTGGTCGTATGCGGCTAGGGTAGACTCTTTGACCTGTTCCAACAGGTCAAGAAAACCGGTATTCCCGTTCAGCTTGCTCCTAAACGGTAGTGTATTCACAAAGAATCCTATAAGAGACTCCACCTCCGAGGAAGTTCTATTTGCTACGGAACTTCCGACACAGATATCCGATTGTCCGGAGTAACGATACAGTAAAACCTTAAAACAAGCGAGTAGCGCCATAAAAAGGGTCGCCTCGTTTTCATGGCATAGATCCCTGATTCCCTGTACTATTTCCTTGTTAATCTCTCGAGAACACAATGCACCCTTTACACTTGAAATCGGTGGTCGTTGATAGTCCGTTGGAAGCTGTAGTGTTTCTAAGCCATCAAGCGTATCTTCCCAATAATCTAACTTTTGCCTTAATACTTCTTCATTCAGATGTTTTCTTTGCCAAACTGCATAATCTGCATACTGAACAGGTAGTTGGGGCAAGGGTTGAGGAACTCCGGATACCTTTTCCTTGAATACGGTAACAAGCTCCTTAACAAAAATGGGAAAGGACCAGCCATCGTTCGCGATATGATGCGTAACGATTACCAGTAAATGCTGATCATCCCGCAAGCTAATTAGGTGGCATCTCAGCATATGATCGCTGGTTAGATCAAAAGGAACTTTTATGAGCTGCTCTACATACTGATCCAGGTCTTTTTTAGGTGAATCGGTATGAGAAAGATGAAGTGTATTTTTAGGAAGTACGTGTTGATACGCTTGCCCTTTTTCTTCTTTATAAACCGTTCTTAGAATTTCATGCCTGTTGGCTATTTCCCGAAAAGAAGTCTCCAAAAACTCCTTTTTAAATTGCCCATCAATTCTCAAAACCAAGGGCTGATGATACTGAACACTGCCATGTAGTTTATGTATGAACCATAAACGTTCCTGGGCGTAGGATAGTGGTATCCTTTCTTTTTTGCCCATTTGCCGTTTAGGAATCGACACCTTCTTTTGCACCGGCAATGACCTTTCGGAATATTTCTTGAGGTACTGAATGATATCCTCCTTATGTTCCTTAATATCAGCTAGTAATTCCGGGACAATTGATTTGCTATTGGATTTGAGAAGTAGTGAACCCTGCTTATCTATTTCCAATTTTATTTTTTCGGCGCGAACCCTGCGAATAATTTCAATTACAATACTCTTCATCGTATCATATTTTAAGGACTACTTCATAGTCGTTTGTTTTTTCCGTACCCTCTAAGTGGTCAATGTACAAGGCCAACTCTGCTATGGTATTGAATTCGAATATATCTTTTATGGATATTTCCACTTCCAGCTCTTTCCTTACGGCAGATTGCAATCTAGTAGCCAATAAAGAATGTCCCCCAATTTCAAAGAAGTTGTCATGGATACCTATTGGACTTACCTTTAACAAGTCTTGCCAAACCAGCACAAGCGTATGTTCCGTTTCGTTTTTAGGGGCAACGTATGAACTACTGCCCTTTCTGGAAACAACATCATATCCCTCTAGTGAACTTTTATCAAGTTTCCCATTTGCGGTAAGTGGCAATGACCTCAGCCCTATAAAACTGTCGGGAATCATGTAAGCGGGCAACTTGTTCACAAGAAAGGACTTCAGTTCAGACTCTAAATGAAGACTGATCTTTTCGAAAAGAGGAAAATTGGTATACTGTGGCAATGTGGCGGATAAAGGTTTTTTAAAACCATTTTGGATAATTATTGCCGATTGATCAGCACGTTCTAATACAATATCCACTTTTAACGGATCTTGATTCAGTAATCTCCTGATCGAATAGCCCTTCTCTTTTGCATGGGCCAGGACGTTTTCAAACTGCTCTTTTAGCGCTCTTTTTTCCCTTGTGAAGTGATGTATATCGGAGACCTTTTTTACTTTAGGATCGCCCACCGCACTTGAGATTCCCATTTCTTTCCATAATCTTGTATTCGGCACATTCTTGATGGCAATCAATGGGGCGTTATCATTCATTTTAGTGGTTATGGAATTTATTCGTTCATGGTTATCCCAATGATCCCATTCGGGATCGACCACGTTTTCCGTTGGCCCAACATGAACCACCACATTATAACGGTAACACATCATTTCATTCTCCCCCTCACCTTTTTTCCATTCAAGTGAAACACAATTGATTTCCTCATGTTTGTTTTTGAGATCTAAGAAAAAGGTTGGGGAGACACATAACTCAGTGTCGGCTATTTCAGCTTGTTCAGCGCGTTTTATGAACGAATCGATGTTTAATTTGTCCGAAGCCCTGCTCAGTAAAAGGCTTTTATGAAAAAGAGGTAATAACTCCAACATCCGAACATCACCAAAAATTATCTTACCGGATCCCTGTAATGTCATGATGGTTTTTTCAATCACCTTTTCCAAATAGCGCATCCCAGGAAAATATTGTATGATGGAATTTAAAATTATCGTATCAATTTGATGATCGAAAGAAGCGTGGATTTTATCGGCCCTGGCAAGGAAGATATCCGTTCGAGGATACTTTTTTTCTCTCCTTGCAATCTTTTTATTGATTTGATTTACGACCGTTTCAGAAAAATCGTATCCGGTATAGCTATCGATATATTTGGAAAGTGGAAAATAGATCAACCCCGTTCCTGTTCCGATTTCCAAAACATTTTTAGGATTATTATTTAAGATGGTCGCTAAAATATCGGCCTGCCATTCTCTCATATCAGCCTTAGAGATGGGTTCTCTTGTAAAACTGTCCATCCAACCCGTAATGTCGAACTCACGGTTTTCTTCCGAAATTTCGTTGTTATCAAATTCTTCGTCATAAATGTCATTCCAATCCCTTACCTGGCCCTCATAAAACTGTAGCTCATTACTGTTTAGGTAATCATTCTCAAGAGCAAAATAGCATACTAACCTTTTCTCACCCATCCCGTTCGTCTTAACTAAAACGCAATTAGACAAAACTCCCTCGCAATCTCCAACGACAGATTCTATTTCTCCAAGTTCAATTCTATACCCCCTTAGTTTTATCTGATTATCAAAACGCCCTTTAAACTCAATATTCCCATCTTTAAGCCATCTTGCCTTATCTCCTGTCAGATACATTCTTCTGTTCTTGGCAGTAGGATGGGCGACAAATTTTTTGTTTGTAAGTTCAGGTCGGTTTAAATAACCTCTGGCCAGTCCTTCCCCACCAACGCTTAGTTCACCCACTGCTCCGATAGGCTGCAGTTCATTTGAACAAGTACTCGGATCAATGATATAAGCTTCGCGATTTGGGAGAGGTTTTCCTATTGGAAGTTCTCCAAGACAGTACCGAGTATGACTATAGGTAGTAGAAAACGTGGTGTTTTCGGTAGGCCCATAGCAGTGAATGAAAGAAAGATCGGGAAATGTTTCCAATACTTTATTGGAAAGCTCGGTATTTATTCTGTCGCCACCAACCAGAAGATATTTCAGGCCCTTAAAAGCATCTATTTCTTCGTCTACGATTTGATGGAACCAAGACGTTGTAATAAATATTGTATTTATACGATGGTCATTCACTATTTGCTTCAGCTTATTCGTATTTAAAAGAGACAAGGTATCGGTTAATATTAATTCTCCTCCATTCAATAAAGTGCCCCAATACTCTATTGTAGTCGCATCAAAAGATATAGATCCGGTTGCCAGCCATTTAGTTGCCGAATTCAAAGACACATAATTACATTGTTTGGACAAATTTACTACGCTCCCGTGTTCGACCATAACGCCCTTGGGCCTTCCTGTGGATCCGGAAGTATACATCACATAAGCCAAATCATTGACCAAAACTTCCGAGTGTACATTTTTCGTTGATTCATTTTGAATCACACTATTTTCTACATCCAAGAAGATAATTTTTCCACTTCCATAGTTCTCCGGAAAGTTTTCCCTGGATTTCGGGTTTGTTACAATTAATTTCAAAGCACTGTCTTCGGTTATAAAGCACAGCCTATCCTTTGGATAATCGGGATCTAGAGGTACGTATGCACACCCCGCTTTAAGAATAGCAACTATAGATATTATTAACTCGGGGGAACGATTTATACAAATCCCTATCAAATCACCTTTTGACACACCTTTTTTGATTAAATGGTGCGCCAGCCTATTGGATTTTTCATTTAAACTTTTATAAGTTAATGTTTCATAACCAGCAGATATTGCCATGCTATTTGGCGACTTCAAAACTTGTTCTTCAAACAAGCTATTTATAGACCTGTTAATTGTTTCAGCCTGAGCGTTATCGCCAAAATCCAAAACTAAATTTCTTTCATTCCCATCCATCATCTCCAAACCTGCGATTGATTTTAGTCTATTGTCAACTACCGATTTTAATAGTTTTTCATAGTGGTTCAGCAAAAGCTGTATAGTAGAGGTATTGAACAGGTCGGTTCGGTACTCAAGTCTTAAACTTAATCCATCATTGGTTTCATAAATGTTAAAGGTGATATCAAAAATGGATGTTGTATGACCATATTGTTCCGGTGTCAATTTCACATTTTCCAGACCTATATCCACATCTTCTATACTCTGGTTATTCTGCAAGGCAAACATTACTTGGAAAATAGGATTTCGTTTAAATACCCGGTCATTGGAAATCTTCTCCACAACATCTTCAAAGGGAACTTCCTGATGATCATAAGCTTCAAGTACTGTTTTCCTTAACGAACCAAGGAATTCACGAAACGATTCATTTGCCTTTAAATTACTTCGTATGGCCAGGGAGTTGACAAAAAAACCAATAAGGTTTTCTGTTTCTGTTTGCGTGCGATTCGCCAAAGCCGTTCCTATACAAATATCTTCCTGACCACTGTATTTATGCAGTAATACTTTGAATACCGCCAACAAAAGCATAAAAAGTGTCACATTCTCCTCCCTAGCCAGTTTTTTTAGCTGGTTCCGTAATTCTCCTTGAATTTGATAATGTCCTACAGCACCCCTATTTCTACCTTCCTCCCTGTGATTGGGATAGTCTACCGGTAGCATCAATTTTGCCACCCCTTTCAATTTATCTTCCCAATAATCCAGTTTGTTTTTAAGAAATACATTATTTACATAATTCCTCTGCCAAATCGCATAATCAGCATATTGAATGGATAATGCATCAATATTTGGGGTTTTTCCGCTAGCGTACATATGATAAAACTCGGCCAACTCTTTTACCAAAATGGGCAATGACCATCCATCATTGGCAATATGATGAGTGACTAAGACCATGGTAAATGTACCGTCAGGTCTACCGATAAGTTTGCATCGCAACATATAATCCGTACTAAGATTGAATGGACTAAGTATAGTACGGTCAATAATTTTCTGGATTTGATCTTCGGTCCTATCATCAGCTATTTTTTCCAATCCCATACGCCAACCTTCTGCGGGCAATACTTTTTGATAGGGAACACCATCATATTCATAGTAAACAGATCTTAGAATCTCGTGGCGTTGAATAATCTTCCTGAACGCGAGTTCAATGGCGCTAATTTCGATGGAGCCACTAATACCATAAACCAAACGCTGATTGTATTGCTCACTTCCTTGTGATTTATCAATAAACCATAATCGCTCCTGAGCATAGGATAAGGGCACTCTTTCGGGCCGTTCACCGACAGAAGAAATCAAAGGCAAAAAAGTTCCTCGTTTTTTATTCTTTATTAGATGGGCCAGTTCCCGGATGGTCGGATTTTCAAACAATTCCGTAAGCGCCAACTCGATTTCCATATTTTTTCGAACGGCAGAAACCAGACGCGTTGCAGAAAGGGAATGCCCTCCCATTTCAAAGAAATCATCATTAATACCAATTGGATTAACTTTTAGAATATCTTGCCAAATATTCGCCATTTTTATTTCTACCGTACTGACCGGAGCATCATAAGGTCTTTTTATCTGACTCAAATGTTCATAAGGACTTGGCAGATCCTTAGTATTCAATTTTCCGCTTGAGGTGAGCGAAAACGAATCAACTTCAACGTACAAATCGGGTACCATGTAAGATGGAAGCTTTTTCTTCAAAAAGGATTTAATGTATTGCCGATCCACTTTTTCCTTCAGTTGCACATAGGCCGCCAGTTGTCTGTTACCCTTTTGTTCCTCCAAAGCCATAACGGTACATCTCTGTACTTCATCCATCTGCCGTAATGTGTGCTCTATCTCTCCAAGTTCTATTCTAAAGCCCCTAATCTTTACTTGTTTGTCAACTCTTCCCAAGTATTCAAAATTATCGTCGGGTAACCACCGAACCAAATCTCCAGTCCTGTATAATTTTTGATGTGAAGTACCCCATGGGTTTTTGACAAAGCGCTCTGCGGTAAGCTCGGGTCTATTTAAGTATCCCCTTGCAACTCCGGCCCCGCTAATGTAAAGTTCGCCCACCACACCCTTGGGCAATAAGCTCCCAAAACTGTCCAGCACATAAAAACTTAAAGTAGGAAGGGGCGTCCCAACGTTACTTGTTTTATTCAAAATTTCTTTTTCCGTAATTTTCTTGTACGTTGCATGTACCGTAGTCTCCGTTGTACCGTACATATTGATCAATGAACAAGACTCGTAAAAACCATACCATTCTTGCAATGAAGGTGGATCCAGGGGCTCTCCGGCAAAAATTATATATCTTAATGAAAGCTTGGGTTTGATTTCAAGTATTTGTTTGCCCAAGACTTGGAACGCCGAAGGTGTTTGGTTTAAAACTGTAATTTTTTCATCTACAATTATTTTTGCCATCAAGGAGGGGTCCTTAATCTGGTTTTCTTTAATTATTACTAACCGCGATCCATGAAACAGCGATCCAAACAATTCCCAAACCGAGACATCAAAACAATACGAATGTGCTAATAGCCAGGTGTCGTTTTGATTAAACTCAAAAAGACTCCTATCATTTTTAAAAAGTCGGACTACGTTTTCATGGCTAACCAAAACCCCTTTTGGAATCCCGGTCGTACCTGAAGTATAAATTACGTAAGCTAGGTCCTTACCCGAAAGACTCAACTGTAAATCCTCGTCTTTTGCCTTCGAAATTTGCTGTTCGCAGCTATCCAAATGTAAAATCTTTAAATCGTCATTGCCCGCCGATAACAATTCATTTAGAGAAGAGTGGGAAATCACAATATGGAGATTTGCATCATTAATGATAAAATCGATCCGCTCCCGAGGATATTTAGGGTCTATAGGTACATAGGCGGCACCCGATTTTAAAATAGCCAAAATACTCACGATCATTTCTACCGAACGATCCAAAATAATTCCTACAAAAGAATTATGGGTGACCCCATTTTCAATCAGAAATCTTGCGAGTTGATTTATTCTTTTGTTAATATCGGCATAGGATATCTGTTCATTCCCAAATGTGATAGCAATTGCATCAGGTGTTTGACCTACCTGCCGATTAAATATATTAACGATAGTCTCATTTTTAGGAAATGGAATCTGCTCATTGAAATGAGCGTCACCCAACAACCGATTTTTTATGGAAACGGGCAAAACGGTATCTAAAACAACATTGTTTTCAGGTTTTGACACAATTCGGTCAAGTACTTCCTTGAAACATTTTAGCAATGTTGCCAAAGAAAGCTCATGCTTAAATTCTTTTCTTAAAATTGAAGCAATACAAATTCTATCTCCCGTAACATCCACTGAAAGATCAAGAAACGTGTTGGTCAAACCAAAAAAGGGTATATCCAATTCATCAGACCCGCTATTCGAACCAGAACTACGCTTAACGTCTTTTGAAGAAATCAATTCGCCATAGGCCCGGAAGTCCACATAGTTGAAAATCACATCAAAAAAAGGATTCCGGTGTTTTATCGTCTCTCCACAAATTTTAGCGATTTCATGTAACGTAATCGATTGCATTTGCAATATCCGGAGCGTTTTATTATATACCCGATCAACGTAATCCGCCCAAGTTATTCGGTTTACATCGTCAAAGGTCGCTCTGAACGGTAATGTGTTCAAGAAGCACCCTAGCACTTTATGCCCATCGTCGTTCAATGGTCTTTGATGAGAAACTAGACCCAATGTCAGTTCCCTATCATAGGTAAGCATTTTTAAGACTATACTAAACGCGCTTATGAAGATTGCCCGGGATGAAATATCATGTTTTAGGGCGTATTTTTTTATTTTTTCATTATACTTTTCGTCTAAATAGATCTTTTGGCTATAATACGTCTCTTCATCTTTAAAAATGTCCAACCTTTTGTAATCGCTCATTTGGTTTTTCCAAAACTCGGTTACTTGGCCATCGCACCTTGAAAGGTATTGTTGAACGGCAAACTCGGCATAAGTATGCTTAAGTGGTTTAGGAACAAAAAGTGGATTTTTTATCAATTCTCCATAAGTATGGTACAGTTCGGCATCTAGTAAAGAAACACTCCATCCATCCAATATGGCATGGTGGATTTGTAGGATATATAACATTTCCTTTTCACTAATCTTAAATACCTTAATTCTCCACAGTGGTGCTATTTTTACATTAAAGGGCTGCTTTCTTTGTTCCACCAAGAATTTTTCGATGTACGACTGTTGCTCTACTACTGTAAGTGCGGACATATCTTCGTAATCGATATTCGCCGGAACGTTTTTTCTGACAATTGCTACCTCCTCTTCAAAATCTTCTACATTAAACCGAGTTCTTAGAATAGCATGTTTATCTACCAACAACGAAAGTGCTTTTTCTAAAATTGGTATCTCTACCATAGGAATCCTCCTTGGTAATTGATCATGGTATACGCCAACCTCTAAATTATATAGCGAAGTAAATACCATCCCCTTTTGAATATCGCTCATGGGATAAACATCTTCAATTTCAAGGGTATCGGATAGTTGTGAAAGCACTGATTTCTTAAGATTCAAAATCTGCCCGTTGGGTTCAAAGCCCCGATCATTATCCACGGTATTTATGGATTTCGCTTCATTTAAGCAGCTCACCATACCCAATACGGTAGGATTTTCATAAAATTTGCTAATAGACAAATCTTTTTTTAGTTCTTTCTTGACCCGGCTTACAAGTCGAATTAGTAGTATTGAGTCTCCTCCAACAGAAAAAAAGCTATCTTTCACTCCCAAATGATCTTTTCCTAGTAATGCCATCCATATGGATACCAAATGTTTTTCTTCCGCTGTTGTCGGCGCTACATATCCGTTGTCCGGTCTAGATAATTCCTCTGGAAGAGGCAATGCCTCCTTATCTATTTTTTGATTCGCAGTCAAAGGAAAGCTATCCATGGTAACAAATGAAGAAGGCAACATGTACCGGGGCAACGATTCTTCAAGGTATTTTACAATTTCATCCTCCTTGTATTCACTATTCGGTATCAGGTAGGCAACTAGTGTTTTCTCGCCAGATTTTGATGGTACACACTGTACTATACATCGGTTTACGGAAGGGTGGTTTTGAAGAGCCCCATCAATTTCACCTAGTTCTACCCTAAAGCCTCTGAGCTTAACTTGATTATCCTCCCTTCCCAGAAATTCCAGTTTACCGTTTAGTCCCCATCTGGCCATATCTCCGGTCTGATACAATCGTTTTACATCTCCGGTTTTAAAGCTTATATTGTTAAATTTCTGATGGGTTAGCGTTGGATCGTTCAAGTAGCCTATTGCCAATCCTTCCCCGCCGATATATAATTCTCCTGGAACGCCAGAAGGTAATAAACAACCTTCTGCATCCAACACATATGCCTGGGTATTATCAATCGGTTTACCCACCACATCGGCATCCTTGCTTAACTCCGAAAGATTACTTATTCTATTCACTACCGAAAAAGTAGTACCTTCCGTAGGACCATAACCGTTATAAAAAACTAAATTGCTATTATACGCCAATAGTTTTTCTATGCTTTCCGGCCTTATACTATCGCCGCCCGCCAAGGCGTATTTGATTGTTTGGAATAATTCGATGTGGTTATCTACCGCAGTATGAAAAAGCCCAGAAGTCAACCATAACGTATTCACTGCATTCGCCTTTATCGTTTGGGCCATACCTTCCAACGTAACATCTTCCTGGTTGGATACGACTATGGTTCCCCCATGGAGCAAAGGCGCCCAAATTTCAAAAGTAGAAGCATCAAAAGAAAGGGGGGCGTATTGATATAAAACGGTACTGGAACCTAAAAAATCAAAACTAGAATTATATATTAGGCGTACTATATTTTGATGATGTACGGTGACTCCTTTGGGATTACCGGTAGATCCGGAGGTATACATAATATACACCGGGTCAAACGGCGATATTGTAACATTTGGCCGTGGGGTTTTTCTTTGATTTATTTCGGCTACCTGTATATCGATGCACACCACGTCCAATTTTAATGAGGTTACCTCAAATAGATAATCCGATAGTGTAATCAGTACTTTTAAACCAGTATCCTGTGCGATATAAGATTTGCGTTCCATGGGATAATCAGGCGCAATAGGGACATAGCACGCTCCAGTTTTCAGTATTCCAATTATGGAAACTATCGCCCACTCGCACCGATTCATCAACACTCCTACAGTATCACCGGTACGAATGTTATATTTCTCTATTATATAGTGTGCAAGTCCATTCGAGTATTCTTCCAACTCGCGGTAAGTCAATTGGGAGTCATGAAACTGAACGGCAATCCGATCAGGATTTTGGTTCACCTGATTCCGAAACAGGTCAAGTATGGTAGATGTTCTAGGAAATGGTTTCGTGGTATCGTTCCATTTAAAAAGTAATCTGTGATATTCTTCATCGGTGATCAGCTGTACTTCCTTTAGGGTAAGAGTCTTTTTGTTTTGATTCACCATCTGCCATAACACCTGGTCAAAATGTTTCTTTATCATTTCTACATATTCCACGTCCAACAAAACCGAGTCGAAACGAAAATCCAGACATATGAACCTTCCGGCACTAGCTGTAAGACTGAGAATATAATTGTTTTGCTCAGAAACGTTAATATCTTTTACTTTAAGACCGCTTTCCTGTTTTGACATCGCCTCCGCAACGGGGTAATTTTCAAACGCCAAGATGCTATCGAACCAATTTTCTTTAACGTTGCTCCATTTCTGAATTTGATTAAGAGCTGTGTATTGGTATTCACGTAATTGTAAATTAAAACTTTGAAGCTCTTTTAACCAATCTGTCACACCCCTCGAATAAGCCAGTTTTATCCGTAAGGGCAAGGTGTTAATGTACAGCCCCACCTTCTCTTCGATCTGTGGTAAGTCGTCCGGTCTACCAGATACTACAGCTCCGAATACCACATCGTTGCTGTTTGTATATTTAGATAACAAAAAAGCCCAAACTCCTTGAAAAAGTGTATTGATGGTGATTCTATTGCTGCTAACATACTCCCGTATTTTGGATACTTGCTCTTCGTCATAGTTGAGGCTTAGTATTCCCAATTTACCGGCACCTTTGTTATGAAGTCGCGTTAACTTGGAAAAAGGGAGTAAAGTTGGCCTATCAATGTTTGAAACATAATTTTTCCAAAATAACTCTTCCTTGTGTTTATCCCTGGAATCAATATAATTTATGTAGGCCTTGTATTCATCATTGTTATACTTAGGTAAATCACCGTTATTTATCAAAATTTCGTATAAGTTCATGAACTCGGCCATCAAAATTGAAACGGACCACCCATCCAGTATAATGTGATGATGCGTCCAAACCATTTTGTAAGAATCATCACCCGTTTTGATCATCGTAATTCGCATTAATGGCGCTGTACTTAAATCGAAACCCGTATGCCGATCTTTAGTTAAGAAGTCTTGTGTTTTTGCTTTAATCTCCTCACTTGGGAAGTCACTGAAATCGAATTCCTGATACGGCATGTTAACATTGTCAAAAACACATTGTACGGGTGTTTTTATTTCATCGTAGATAAAACCGGTTCTTAAAGTACTGTGTTTATCCATTAAATGACCCCAGCAATATTTTAAAACCGCAATGTCGACCCCTGCTGGAAAATCACACGTAAATTGTTCTATATAGGTATTGGAATTCCCATCGTAGATACCATGAAACAATAGCCCTGTCTGTAAAGGACTTAATTTATAAATGGACTGTAAAGTAGGTTTGGAATTTAGGTACTCAATTAATTCTACCTTATGTTGTTTTATAAAATTAATTATGGCCCCATCCTTTTTAATCTTCTCCTTTTCGTTATCACTCAACATACCCTCTCTCCCCTTTAGAACCAGGTTATTATTTTTGACAACCAGAAACAGGTTTAATTTTTTTAACTTATCTATGAATTCTTTCATATTATGGTCTTTTAAAATTTAAGGATATCTTCACCATCCTCAGCTTCGGCCAATTCCCTTTGAATATTATCTAAGTCTTTGTAGTCCAACTCATGTGCAAGCCCAAAATCAGAAGGGGTAAAAGAAGTTTTCTCTTTTGTTGAACAATGCATGATCAGCGCAACTAACTTGACCAGGTAATTGTTGGCTAGTGCCTGAATTGTTTCTGCCTTGTACTTGTAGGCTGAATAGCTCCAGCTAACTTCCAGACGTTGGTTTATGACAATACAATTCACTTCTAATTTGCTTTTGAAAACTATTTCTTCGCCAATCGTATTACCAACGGATTCTTTAGCAGGTTTAAACCATTCGCTTTTATTGATTATATTATCCGCCTGTCCCAAGTAATTAAAATTCACGTCACCAACACTTTTTGATAACCTTTCTCGCAATGATTCGGAGGAATTCAAATGGCGCAATGTTAAATACCCCATGCCTTTATCCGGTACAACTCTCAATTGTTCCTTTACAGATTTAATTAAGTCGCCGGAATCCATATTAGGTGTATACGAAAATGCTATTGGATAAAAATTGGTAAACCAACCTACTGTACGACTGACATCTACCGCTGTATCGATTTCCTCTCGCCCATGTCCCTCTAAGTTTACGACCAATTGATCGTTTCCCGACCATGAGTTCAGCACGCTTACCAAGGCACTAAGGAGTATATCATTGATTTCGGTATGATACCCTTGGTTGGCTTCTTTCAGCAAAATCCGCGTCATCTTTTTATCCAAATACGATTTGATTTTTTTAACAGATTTGTAAGTTGATTTTTCATGGGATATGTAATCAACAGGAAGTGTCTGAGGGTTGTTAACTATTGGGTCATAAATATTTATCTGTCTAACCGCCCTATTGTTGTTTGCATATCTTGATAATGCCGCAACCCAATCTCTGAAGGAACTTGTTTTTATCCCTAAATCAATTTCCTTCCCTTTCAACAAATCTCCCAATACATCTTCGAAATCGTCCGTTAATATTCTCCATGAGACACCATCGATTACCAAATGGTGTGCAACAAACAGTATTCGGTTGTA
The DNA here is from genome assembly GCA_947500385.1 of uncultured Flavobacteriaceae bacterium. Lineage (GTDB taxonomy): Bacteria > Bacteroidota > Bacteroidia > Flavobacteriales > Flavobacteriaceae > Pelagihabitans. The sequence goes on from CANMSA010000026.1 coordinate 42,168, forward strand.
CTGTAACGACGTTTTAATGAACACCACCTTTAGAACCTGTCCCTCAAGGGGATTTAAACTTTTCTGATATTTTTCACACGTTTCCGTAATTTTCTCGTGAATCGACTGTTTACGTTCCCCTGTAAGATCAACCACTTCTATACCTCCTAGTTGCTCTCCAAAATATTGCTTCCAAACTCCATTGTACATTTCATAAACGAACCTTAAAGCATCGTGATGCCATATGATTGCCTGAACTGCTTTTTGCAACGTTATTTCGTCGACCCGTTTCGAAATTGACATCAAAAGTGATTGGTTATAATGCGACCGATCGCTATCCTGACGCTGTAGAAACCATTTTTGAATGGGCGATAGTTCGCAGTAACCCGATAATTTGCCCTGCTCCGCAACCAAACTCCCTCTCTCTAGGGTAACCACTAAACTTAATTCGGATATCGTTTGACATTCGAACAAATCCTTTGGTTGAAAATAGAATCCAAGTTTTCGGGCACGACTCACTACTTGGATAGAAATAATGGAATCTCCTCCTAGCTCAAAGAAATTATCGTGTATGCCGACCCGCTCCAATTTTAATAGGTCTTTCCATAATTCCGCCAGATGTTCCTGAACCTCATTCTGAGGGGGAGTGTATTCCCGGGTGGACTGAATTTCAGATTTATGAAGTGCGAGTGCTTTTTTATCTATCTTGCCACTAGTAGTTAAGGGAAAAGAAGGAACTTGTATAAAAATACCCGGGACCATATATCCGGGTAATCTATTTTTTAAATAGGTTCTAAGTGAATCCTCGTTAAAATCAGCAGATGGGACTATATAGGCAACAAGGCGTTTACTTCCTCTTTCTTCATCTTCCGCCAATACCACACATTGTTCAACTATATTGGATTTTGGGATTGTAATCTCGATTTCTTCTAATTCAATCCTATGCCCTCGTATCTTCACTTGCTCATCTTTTCTTCCCAGGTAGATAAGATTGCCGTCATAGGACCACTTGGCTATATCACCTGTTTGGTAAAGCCGTTCAGCTTGGTAATCTGCAAAAGGATTACTAATAAAGTTTTCTCTAGTAAGTTCCGGTCGGTTCAAATATCCTCTTCCCACCCCTACTCCAGCTACACATAGCTCTCCAGGCACACCTATTGGGACCAATTGCTGTTGCTCATCAAGAATGTAACAGTGCAAATTGGATACGGGTTTACCAATGGGGATGGGTCGGCCCTGCGGCAATGATGGCCCTACTTTGTGAGTAGATACACAGACCGCACACTCGGTTGGTCCATAGGCATTGTAATAATCACAAAAATTGGCACACTGCAATGCATTTTCAATGATTGGTGCCTCACCTGCTGTAATCATTACCCTTATAAATGAAAGGTCGCTTATGGTCAGTGCATTGAGGTAGGTTGGAGGCAAAGTAGCGATACTAACTGATTTCTCCTTGATATAGGAGATAAACCGCTCTTTACTTTCTATGACCGAGTTATCGGCTATTATCAGTGATGCTCCACTGCATAATGCCATAAATATTTCGTAGATTGACGCATCAAAGGATAATGAGGCAAACTGCAATACATTGTCTTCCTCCGTTATTCCAAATCTATTTATCTGATCCAATGACATATTTACATTACTTCCATGTTCGATCAATACGCCTTTTGGATTGCCCGTAGAGCCGGAAGTATAGATTACATAGGCCAAATCATGGTTTGTAATAGCTTTGTCAATTTTTTTGATTTTTTCATCGGGAAGGATATCCAATTGAATATCAGCGCAAAAAATCTTACCATCCGAATACGCAAGATCAAGGAAGAAATCAGAATTTGTAATAAGCACTTTCGGCCTTGCATCTTGCAAGATAAACCCTATCCTTTCTAACGGATAATCCGGGTCAATTGGCATGTAAGCTCCTCCTGCCTTCAAAATTCCCAGTAGCGATATGATTGTCCATTTCGAACGTTCTAGTATAACCCCAACTATATCTCCCTTCCTTACATCATAGTCGGTATGCAAAAGACTGGCAAGTTTGTCCGACCATCTGTCCAAGTCATGATACGTTAAAACCTGATCGTGATGTACTACCGCAATCTTATCGGGAAACGCCGCCACCTTCTGTTGAAAAACCTCAATAATGGACAGTGATGATGGGTACGTTCTTTTGGTATCGTTAAAGGTTTTTAACAGGTATTTTTTTTCCTCTTCACCTAATATGTCAAGTTCACTGAGGGGAGCATAAGGATTTTTGTTTATTTCACGTAATAGATTATTGTAATGCGTTAAAAGAGCCGTCATTTTGGCTTCAGAAAACAAATCACCATTGTAGGTGAGCAATACTTCTAATTGACCTTCATTTTCAGTCACGTTAAAGTGAATGTCATAAGCTACTTTTAATTCTCCTAGCGGATAGTTTTCAAAATGTACCTCCCCTATATCCACGTTATCAATGCTGTTCGTTTTCACATTGTTCATCATAAAAACAATGTCATGCCCTAAGTTGGTGTGATCCGTACTTCGCTGGTCGCCAATTGCATTGATTACCTTTTCATAGGAAACGTCCTGATGATCATATGCTTGAAGTGTAGTTGTTCTAACTTGCGAAAGAAAATCAATAAAGTGAGCAGCTTTGCTTTGATCACTGCGTATGACCAACGTATTGATAAAGAAACCGATCAAACACTCCGTTTCTTTCCTTATTCTATTGGCAATAGGAGTTCCAATACTTATATCTGATTGTCCCGAATACTTGTTCAACAACACCTTAAATGCTGTCAGTAATGTCATAAATAGCGTAACTCCTTGTTCCTTTGACAACTTATAAACTTCCTTTGTAATTTCCCTGTTGATACAACCGTATGTGACCTTACCGTTGTTGGAGTTTCGTAATCGGTTGGGATAGTCGGTAGCCAAATGAAGCTTTTCGGCGCCACTAAGTTTCGTTTTCCAATACCTTAGTTTTTTTTCAATGACATCGTGTGTCATGTTTTCCCTTATCCATATGGCGTAATCCGAATATTGGATAGGTAACTCTGGAAGGTTGGGAGTTCGATCACCATTTAGTGCATGGTAACATGAAAAGAGTTCCTTTATTAAAATTGGAAATGACCAACCATCAACCGCTATGTGATGTGTTATAAGTAGTAAGACAAAATGCGCATCATCTATCTGATATAGGTGGCAACGGAGCATATAGTCTTTACTCAAATCGAATGGTCTTTTCACCTCCTGCCTTATGCATTCCTTGGTCTCTTTTTCATCACATCCCTGCCTGTTGACCAAATTAAGGTTCCACTGATTTGCGGGAATTATTTCCTGAAAAGCGACCCCTTCCCTTTCAAGATATACTGTTCGAAAAATCTCATGTCTGTCAATGATACGCTTCAACGATTTTTCTAGTATCCCTACCTCAAGATTTCCTTTAATACGCATCGCAACAGGCTGATGAAACGGTAAACTCCCTTGAATTTTATCGGTAAGCCACAAGCGTTCTTGGGAAAATGACAATGGAATTTGTTGTATTTCTTTGCGATTAAACGGTATGATGGGAAGATTAGAAGCAGTAATAGCTACCTGCCCGTTTTTCTTAGTGAGAAATTCAATGATCTCATCTTTTCTGAATTTTAGCAAATCAAGAAAATCTTTATCCAGATTGTCCTGTTCCTTTAATTTCAATCTCAACTTTTCCCCGTCTAGGAACAAACTAACTCCTTTGTTGGCTGCATTGTTAAGTAATTCAAGTACACCACCCCCTCTTTTCACCGGATTGCTCATAGGTCGATTACTTTTAATTTCTCATCTGTTTCATTCATACGCTTCTCCAACTCAATAATCTCTAGGTACTTGCTCAGTTCCGCTATATTCGAAAACTCAAATAATGTACTTATAGGGACGCTCAGTGATAGTTTTTTCTCAATGGATGAAACGACCTGAGTAGCCAATAGGGAATGGCCGCCGAGTTCAAAAAAGTCATCATTGATACCGACTTGCTTCACATCTAAAAGCTCCTCCCAAACGCTAGCTAGGTAGTTTTCCAAGTTGTTGCGTGGAGGTACATATGTGCGTTTTGCCAAGGATGTTTCGTAACAGGTCAATAAGGCTTTCTTGTCAAGTTTTCCGTTTGACGTCAATGGAAAAGCATCAACAGGTAGGAATCCCTGAGGAATCATGTATTCAGGTAGTCTCTCCTGCAGGAAAGCCTTCATACGATGGTTGTATGCCGACATATGTTGTTGTTCTTTACCTACTTCCCCTGTGCCCTTCAAAAGCGGAACATAAGAATCCAAAATAGTGTAAAACCCAATCAAGGTATTTGTCGCTGTCCCGCCATCTCCCCTTGTTAGTACAATACTTTCCTTTATCGCTGGAAGTTCGCACATAACCCTTGCTATTTCCGTAGGCTCTATTCGATATCCACGAATCTTGAGTTGATCATCTGAACGACCTAGATATTCTAGATTACCGTCTGAATGCCACCTGGCCAAATCGCCTGTTTTGTATATGAAATCATTGGGCTCATCGCTGAAGGGGTTTTTTATAAAGCGACTGGCCGTTAATTCAGGCTGGTTTAAATAACCATTGGAAATACCCGTACCAGAAACATATAGTTCCCCAATATTTCCAATAGGAACCAATTGTAACGCATTATCTAGTAGATAAATACGTGTATTGGCTATTGGTTTACCGATCAGGACGGGCACTGAAAGGTCTTGGGTGGATGTGATATCATAAACGGTGCAACCTATAGTAGCTTCTGTAGGGCCATACTCATTATAGATCCGAATAGAACTGTTCATAGCTCTCAGCTGTTGTATATGATCGTATTCTAAAACCTCTCCTCCCACAATTGCGACCTTAATATGATCACTTCTCCAATTTTCATTCAGTAACCGAACATGGGAAGGAGTCAATTTGACACTGTTGATTTTGTCGTTCCCCACAATCCGCTTGAGCAATACATCGGGGGATTTGTTATTTTCTATCCATAACGTCCCTCCCGTTAAAAGACTTAGAAAAATACTTGTTTGCGTAAGGTCGAACGATAACGAAGTGAACAAAGGAAAGCTGAACCGTGGTAAATCACCTTGATAGTGATCTATACTATAATCGATGTAATTCTTAAGATTATTATGCGTAATGATTACTCCCTTTGGCCTACCTGTACTTCCCGAAGTGTAAATAACGTACGCCGGATTTTGGTCATTATCATTCGTACGAACAAATGATAATTTTTTAGTATCCACTTCCACGGTTTCCAATTGAATATCAACACAAAAGATAGTGGCATTCGTTTCTGACAGCTCAAAAAGTTTTTCAGAAGTGGTTACTAGTACTTTTAATGCTGTATCCTTAAAAATGTATGACTTTCTCTCCATTGGATAATCACTATCAATGGGTACATATGCCGCACCGGACTTTAAAATACCCATGATTGAAACCACGCTCCAAAACGAATTGTCCATCAGGATTCCAACAAAATCGCCTGATTCAATTTTGTAATTAGACTTAAGAACATAAGCCAGTTTATCGGAAAGAATATCCAGTTCTTCGTAGCGGAGTGTTGCTTCCTCAAATGCAAGCGCAATGGCCTTGGGAGAATGCCTAACTACCTCTTTAAATTGAGAAACAAGGTCTTTTCCTTGACTTTTATCGTATGTATTATTAAACTCATCTAATAATTTGCGTTTTTCATTTTTAGATATGAAACGCAAATCATCGATTAGCACATCCGGATTGTTGACTACTGCATTTAGTATTCGTTTGTATTGCTCCAGCAATTTCCAGATTGTTTCTTTTTTATATAAATCTGTATTGTAGTTTGTAGAAACAGTAATTCCTTCATTAGTTTCTTTTAGGTTAACTACTAAATCGAATTGACTTTTAATTTCACCCGTATCACACTGGGCAATAGCAATATCACTCATATGGATGCGCTGTATCTCTCCGGGATTATTCTGCATTGAAAAGAGCACCTGAAATAGCGGATTTCCTTGGGTACTCCTGTTATCCACTACTCGTTCCACAATACTTTCAAAAGGAACTTCCTGGTGTTCATAAGCATCCAGGGTAGTTTTCTTTACTTTTAATAATAATGAAGTAAAACTCGGATTATCTTCCAATGAACTTCTGAATACCAGTGTATTAATAAAAAATCCTATTAGAGGTTCCAATTCTTTTCGGGTCCTGTTGGCTATTGGACTGCCCACACTCACATCTGGATTGTTACTATACTTGTATAACAAGACCTTGAAAGCTGTTAATAGTGTCATAAACAGAGTGGCCGTGTGCTTCTGTGATAAAGAGGTGAGTTTATCTGTTAAGGGTTTATCCAATATGAAGGGTAAGATATCACCCCGAGTACTCTGTTCCCTGGGACGGACATAGTCCGTGGGAAGCTGGAGCCGCGAAACACCCGATAACTTCCCCTCCCAGTACGCAAGACCGCCCTCCAGATAGGATGCCGTATAATGCTCGCGTTGCCAGAGCGCATAGTCCGCATACTGGATGGGCAACACCGGTAAACCGCTCGGCCTCCCCTCCTTCTTCGATTCGTACAAGGCCACCAATTCCTTTACGAAGATCGGAAACGACCAACCGTCGCTCGCTATATGGTGGGTCACCAATACAAGGATATGTTCCCGTACCCCCGTATCGATCAAACGGCAGCGGAGCATATGGTCCGCGCCAAGGTCGAACGGCTCGTCGATCGTCGAACGGATCAAAGAAGAGACATCCTCACCTTCGCTCGACTCGCTATAACCCAACGTCCAACCGCCCTTGTCCATCACCTCCTGGTAGGCAGACCCGCCCTCCTCGCGGTACACCGTACGGAGCACCTCGTGGCGGTCGACGATGCCTTGGAAGGTAGACTCCAAAAGCACACGGTCCAGATCTCCCTCAAGCCTCAGCACCATCGGTTGATGGTACTGTACGCTCCCTTGTAGCCTATCGATGAACCAAAGACGTTCTTGGGCATAAGACAGGGGTATCCTCGAAGGACGGGGAATTACCGCTTCGATATTGGGGAGTAACGCACCTATTTCCCTTTCCGACAACAAGGACGCTAACGATCCTACCGTCGAATGACCGAATACATCGGCGATGGTTAACTCTACTCCTAGTACATCACGGATCATGGATACCATTCGCGTGGCAAGCAACGAATGGCCTCCCAAGGAAAAGAAATCGTCGTCTATGCCAACCTTGTCCAGGTTTAGCAACTCCTCCCACATCGCCGCTAACCGGTGTTCCAACTCCGTGGTCGGTGCCTCATACGTCTGTGGCGCCGACGATATATCCTGTAGCGATAACCTGATCTTATCCAACTTACCGTTGGGCGTCAAGGGAAAGGAAAGGAAACCTATATACCGACTCGGAAGCATATATGAGGGCAAACGGGACGACAGGTATTCCTTCACCGAATCCTGTAACCGGATACTCAACTGCTCGAAAAGCGGAATATTGGTCGGCGGTACCCCTCCCCCTACCGTGGATACGGTATACCTGGAAGTGAGTAACCGATGGTCACCGGTACGCTCGAACACCACATCTACCTTCAGCGCATCAACATTCAACAAAAACCGGCAACGATGACCGTGGGACTCCGCCATCAAAGCATATTCCCGTAAATCGTCCCGCCCGGGAACTCCCGATACCAGATCGCACAAGCCCTCTATGGTGGAAACCTTCCCATCGGACAGGCCATGGGACAACCGAAGCTCTCGCCATAAGCGACCGTTGGGAACATCCTTTATACCGAACAAGGTCTCGGAGGACGACAACCTCGAGGAAAGCAGCTCGTCCGTTACAGATGGATAGGACAACCATTCCGGGGATACCGGATCGGACTCCGGTTCCCCTACGTGCAAGACCACATTGTAACGGTACAAGAGCATCTCGTGTTCCTCGATACCCGACTTCCATTCTATCGAAACGTGACTGATTTGAGGGTAAGTAGACCGTAGACCATAAAAATAGGACGGTGCGATACATAGCTCCCCATCACGCAATACGTTACGATCTCGGTGTGCCCGGTAAACATCCAGGGAGGTAGAACCTGGCAAACGGTCCAATTGAAGGCGGCCATGGTACAGGTCCAGTAAACGGTGGTCGCGAACGTCGCCGATGATGATACGCCCCTCTCCTTGAAGATGACCGATACAGTCCGATATCACCTGGTCTAAATAGCCCTTGCCCGGAAAGTATTGAACGACCGAGTTCATAATCACCGTATCGACCTCCGTGTCCGGGGACAAAACTACCTGGTCCGCCGAACCTACCCGTAGATCGGTCGCCGGATATGAACCTTGCGAAGAGGATAGGTAAGAGGACAGGCGGCCGACCGCCGATGAGGAAATATCATAACCTATGTACCGGTCGATCTGTGAGGACAAGGGAAAGTAGATCAACCCACTGCCCATTCCGATCTCCAATACCTTCGCGGGGGAAGTCGACAGGATCGTGGAGAGAATGTCAGACTGCCATTCCCGCATACCCGATGTAGAAATCAGCTCCCCGGTAAAACTGTCCATCCAACCGCGGATGTCGAAGGTAATCTCGGAAAGATCGGTCTCCGCTTCGTATTCCTGCTGATAAACGTTCTCCCAATCACGTAACTGATCGACATATAACGAGGACTCCAAACTCAGTAAATATTCATGATCGGGTATATAGTAACTTACCAATTGTGCAGAAAGGGTCCCCGCATCACGGATCAATGCGCAGTTCCGCGATACACCCGGATGATCCTGCATCACTTCTTCCATCTCGCCCAATTCTATCCGGTAGCCACGCAACTTCACCTGGTCGTCGGACCTGCCCAGATATTCGACCTCTCCGGATGGCGTCCACCTGCATATGTCGCCCGTACTATAGCGCAGGGCGCCCGGAACGGAAGAATATGGGTCCGATATAAAACGGCCGGCCGTCAAAACCGGATTGTTCAAATATCCCGAGGACAAGCAACTGCCCGAAATATACAGTTCCCCTAACTCGCCCATCGCACATAAACCTCCGGAAGCGTTCACAATCTGCAAACCTACCCCTTGGATAGGGCGCCCTACCGTAATCACCGGCAACGGGGAACCTGCAAAGACCGGAGGCACTTCATATACCGAACAGCCGACCGTAGCCTCGGTGGGACCGTATTCATTGTAAATACGTACGGACGGGTTCAAGGAACGTAGCTGCGCCACATGGCCATGGTCCAATGCCTCCCCCCCCACGATCACAAGGGACAGTGAACCACTCTGCAATCCCGACAACAAATGGGTATGGGAAGGGGTTAGCTTGATACTGGTAATGTGAGGGTTCGCCATGATACGACGAAGCGATTCGTCTACCGGAAGGCTCTCCTCGATCCATAACGTACCGCCCGTTAACAAGCTCAAAAAGATGCTCGTCTGGGTAAGGTCGAAAGATAGGGTCGTGAACAAGGGAAAATCAAAACACGATAGCGCTCCCCGGTAACGGGCGATACTATCATCCAAATAATTCAGAAGACTCCCGTGCGTGACCATCACCCCTTTGGGGCGGCCAGTCGAGCCCGAGGTATACAGGACATAGGCCGTATCGGATGGTGAGACCATCGGAAGTGTACCCGAAGATAAAGGCGGGGACGAAAGAAGGTCCGCCATCTGAAAATCTATACAAAAGGGCGTCACACCCAAACCGGATATCGAAAACAAATGGTCCGACGAGGTGATCAGCACATCCATACCGGTGTCCTGGATAATGTACGACTGACGATCCTCGGGATAGTGAACGTCGATCGGAACATAGGCCGCCCCGCTTTTCAAAACCCCCAAGATCGAGACAATGCTCCAGAAAGAACCTTCCAACATCAGCCCTACATAATCACCCTTGCCCACTTGATAATGGTTCCGGAGGTACCGTGCCAATACATCGGATCGATGCCATAACTCGCCGTAACTCAGCGTATCCCCATGATGGGACAACGCCCGCCGGGGGCCGTGTTCCGAACAGACCCTTGCCAGGGACCCGAGCAAGGTATCGACGGGCAGTGGATCCATTCCCGAGAAAACCTGAAGTTCCTTTAAGGACGGTTCGCGCATCAACGGAAAGGAACCTATACGGGTATCCGCACTCGATAGTATGCCCTCCAGTAAGTGTTCATATTGCGTGAGCAACGTCGTGATACGATCGGGTGTATAAAGATCGCTACAATATTCCAGTTCCAATAAAAGCCCTTCTACATGCTCGTGGATACGAAGGGTCATATCATAGGGAGAGGTCAGATGCTCCCTGTCATAGCCCTTCATGGTCAGGTCCCCGAAACGGACCTCGCCGGTGGCCTCGTTGTTCAACAATACGAACATCACCTGGAACAAAGGACTGTGGCCCGTATCACGGGACTTTACAACACGTTCCACTACTTGCCCGAAGGGAACCTCCTGATGGTCGTAGGCCTCCAGACAGGTCCGCTTCACCTGTGACAAAAAGTCCCTAAATCCAGGGGTTCCCCCCAAATCGCTGCGCAACGCCAGACTGTTCACGAAAAAACCGATCAACGGCTCCATCTCCGACTGTGTCCTGTTGGCCACCGTACTGCCGATGCAGATATCGTCCTGGCCGCTATACCGATATAAAAGCACTTTAAAGGCCGATAACATGAACATGAACAGCGTCACATCTTCCTGGAGGCAGAAGGCTCCTATACGGTCCTTTAACGATACACTAAGGGAATGGTAACGGTTTCCGCCCCGGGTACTCTGTTCCCTGGGACGGACATAGTCCGTGGGAAGCTGGAGCCGCGAAACACCCGATAACTTCCCCTCCCAGTA
>CANMSA010000027.1 GCA_947500385.1 uncultured Flavobacteriaceae bacterium
CGCTCCCCTGCAACTGGTCGATGAACCAAAGACGCTCCTGTGAATAGGAAAGCGGTATACGGTCGGGGCGGTCGGCCTTCTGAATAGGTTGCTGTATTTCCGAATTGAGCGTTGAAATGTACTCGGACAACTTTGCAACAGTAGCATGTTCGAAGAGATCTTTTAAACCAACCGTAATTCCAAACTCTTTGTATATGTGCCCTACAACCCTGGTTGCCGAAATACTTTGCCCTCCCAGTTCGAAAAAACTATGATCAACTCCCACCTTTTCCAATTGAAGTACCTTGCCCCAAATGGCCGCTAGCCGTTCTTCCTGTTCATCGCCGGGGGCTCGGTAGGCCTTCTGATCGTATAGTAATGCCTCGGGAGAGGGCAGCGAACGACGATCGATCTTCCCGTTCAGGTTCTTGGGAAGTTCTGGCAGCCAAACATAGTACTGTGGGTGCATGTACGAGGGAAGGTGTTCCCCCACATGGTCTCGCAACAACGAATCCAAAATCACACTCCCTGATTCATAATAACAAACAAGTACCTTCTCTCCCAACGAGCGATCTAGGGCCAATACCACCAGCGCGCCTATATCATGGTACGAGCGAAGGCAGTGTTCTACCTCTTGCAGTTCTACACGGTTCCCCCGGATCTTTACCTGACTGTCACGGCGCCCCACAAAACGCACCATACCATCGGAAGTATAACGCCCCAGATCTCCCGTGCGATAGACTATGTCTTCAAAATCGTCGTGCAAAGGGTTCTGAATAAAATAGGACGCAGTAAGGTCTGGTGCACCGTAATATCCCTTGCTGCGAAAGGGTGTTTTGATATAGAGTTCACCAATGGCCCCAGGGTTACATAGGGTGTCATTATGTAAAATAAGGATTTCGGTATTGCTAATGGGTACTCCCAAAGGTATCACCGCCGTAGAATCTGAAAGATCTTGCGTATTTATGCGGTGAAAGAGTTTCGCCAAGGTCGTCTCCGAAGGGCCGTACAGGTTCACCAATTGCGTAGCCTCTCCCATTAGAGATCGCCAACGCAATACATCGGCCCCGTAGAGCGCCTCCCCGGCCAAAAGTACATGTGACAGCGCGGGCAGTGCGCCCGTGGATGCCTCCATCGCCCCCGTAAGGCCTCGGAACAGCGTTGGGACGATATGTAAAAAGTTTACTTCTTTGTTGATCAACCAATTCAAAAGGTCAGGAGGCGAGGCTACAGTCGATCGATCGGGAATACATAGACAGCCTCCACAAAGCAATGGTACAAATATATCGCGCAGGCTCACATCGAAAGTCAGCGGGGCCAATTGTCCCGTACGTACCTCTTTGCCAAGAGTGAACTCACCACACTCCCAATGGATAAAGTGACTCAATGATTTGTGCACCCCTTCTATAGCCTTTGGCGTACCGGTACTACCGGAGGTGAAGAGCAGATAGGCGCTCTCATCTCCCGTAAGCTCGGGCAAGGGGGATGGCACAAGGGACGATACCTCCATGTTCGTAGTGCCGACACCATAGCGCCATGCTTCGCATACCCCTTTGGTATCAAACACAAGGATCAGGGCTTCAAGACCCTGTTCCGATAGGTGCGTGGAAAGACTGCTTAAATGCTCCCTTAACGTGACCAATACTACCGGTTTGCCCAGGGTCAACTGGAGCCCTAAACGTGTTGCGGGGTGCGAGGGGTCCATCGGCATTGCGATACCGCCAGATTTCATAACCCCCAACAGGCATTCGATATATTCACGACTACTTGCCATATACAACCCTACCACATCACCGATCGAGATAAGACCCGACAACAAACCACCCAAATGGTCGCTGCCCTCTATTAATGAACGATAGGTAAGGGTACCGTTTTGATCCGAAACACAGACGCTATTCCCGCTAAGGTTTTTTTGTCCGTCTATTATGTTCGATATTAGTCGCTTATTTGTCGTTTTCATAGCAATGTTCTCTTTCTTGGTATTTATAATTTCCTAAACCCTTTTTCCCGACAATTTTGGGGTATTTGCCAACATTTCAAATTACACCCCATGCTGTATGGTATTAGGAACCTATTTACTTTATTGGTAGAATGGCCTCCAGTTGTTTTTCACTGGTCAAAAGGTTCATATAGTCTCCGCAGGAACCCCTGTCCCCTCTCCATATTCTATTATTTTTTCTCCAAACAAACGTTCTGCATCAATTCCCTTTTCTATGCAGTATGCGATGGTTTTATTGGATTCTATAATCGGTTTCGATTCTTCGGTATATTTGATAGAACTAATGTATTTAAGCCAAGGTTCCATCCCCATCGCGTATACAAATACCGTAGTAGGTTCAAAAATATCGATCAATGCCTTGCTCTCCTGAAAATCAGACCCCGCCAAACGTCGGGTTTGATCTTTATCCCTATCTAGTTTGTTAGGCATAATAGGGCCATACAACCAAGATAAAGGTGCTCCGTCACACTCCATTCCTAAAAAGACGATGTCTACCTTCCCATATACCTCGCTTACTCTTTCATAAAGTCGTGGTTCAATATTGCATGAGTCCGCAGCAAAAATCATTTTGAAATTATCTTTAAACTGTACCATATGACAGATTTTGCTGCGAACATCCAAATCGGAGTGTTCGCCTAAAAACGGAATACCGGAAATGGCACAATCTGCAAATTCAAGCGTCTCCATTTCGTCAATTTCAATAACACTTTCAAACCCTAATTTTTTAAACATTAATTTTAGACTAGGGTCTTGTAAACCTCCCCCATTACTCTTAGGTACAATAATGTTTTTAACTTTATGTCGTATGCGCAGTAAGGTCTCGAACAGCACATGATCCTGATGGTTATGTGTAATAAGTACATAATCAATTTCTTCGGGAAGGTCTTCGTAGGTGTATCGAGACAAATCAGATTCGTACCCGTAGCTAATTACCGGGTCTACCAAAATACTGGTATTCTTGGTTTCCACTAAAATACAGGCGTGACCAAAATAGCGGGTTAAAACCCCTTTCTTGTCATACTTTTCGTATCTCTTTGGCGCCTCTTTGGTAAACAAAGACCGGAAAAGCGGTTCTTGTTGGTCATTAACTTCAAAAAGAGTTTTTAACGCTCCGTAGGGCTTGGGGCTATTGGTGGTCTCGAACAATGTGTCTATCTTTTTACTTTTGAGGGGCAGGTTCAATCGGAGCACATCTGGTTCGGGAAGGCTTGGCGTACTCAAAATAAAGGATCTGGAATCGTCGTCCCGAACTCTGAAGAGATTAACGGCCTGTAATTCTTCTTTATAGTATTTAGTTCTGTACAGCAATGGCTCTATAAACCTGTAAGACGGATTATTGTTTAAGTCATAATACAGTTCTACAAGCCCCCTTAGCGACTCGGGAACTTTCGGATACAGAGGTTCCAATGAATACCCTTTCGCTTCGTTTTCAAGAAGCTTATTCAATTCATCTAGGTGCTGGCTTAACTCCAGTAACTCTTCACAAGCAGCTTCTGTTTGCTCCTTCATTTTTTTTATTTCCTCCACCCTTTTTCCCCCATAATCAATAAAGGGACCTCCTAGCATTTTTGGATTTTTTATTGCAGCAGCATGAATCATTGGATTTTGAATATAGGACTCCATGATACTTAGGTGCCTATTTTTAATATTCATCGCCGCTGTCGCCGGGCTCACTAAATGCGCCCAAGCATACCAATTATCGATAAGAGGCTCTATGGCGACATCAGAAGCGATGTAGACCAGATCAGAATCGTTTATTATTTCATTTCTACTACTCATTTTTATTTTTTTAGAAAGATTCTTGGATACTATTCGTTTTTAAAGGGGATGGTTGGCTACTGTTGGTACCAAGAGATGGTGCCGAAATTTCGGTTAGTTTTCCATATTCAAACCTCAGCAAACGGTCTGCGCATTCGAAGTAGGCATCGTCATGCGTAATTGCAATGATTGTCTTTCCCTTCTCTTTCAAATCAGGGAGTACCTTTGTATAAAACGTTCTCCGAAATTCGGGATCTTGTTCTGCCGCCCATTCGTCAAAAAACAGCAAATCTTCATCTTCTAGAAGTGCGTATATTAAGGCAATTCGTTTTTGCTGCCCCTTAGATAAGTCATGGGAAATTGAATTGGTATCCATATTCAATCGAATTGTATCCCTCAATTCCATTCTTTCAAGAAGCGCAACAAACTCGTCATTATCCGAGTTTAGGTCATGGCCATCATAATTTTCAGAAAACAAATGATGGTCGGTAAAAATACTGGACAGGCGATTTCTATACGCTTGCATCGCTTCAGGAGTAATCAGAAAATCGTTAAAATAAATGGCACCTGATTTAGGGCTTAAAAGTCCTGTAATCATATTCATAAAAGTTGTCTTACCGCTACCGTTACCGCCTGAGATAAAAATGACCTCTCCTTTATGAAAAGTAATATTTACAGGGTCTAAACGAAACGAAATTTCTTCTTTGAAAGGGTTTAAATAATGATATGAAATTGCCTCTAGGCGAAGACTCTCAAAACTTTCCAGAGGAAAAGTAATCGTTTTTTCGGCCTTCATTTCTATTAGAGAGTCCGCGATGTTTTGATTGAAAGAGTTTAAACGTTCCAAAGCAACCTTAAACCTCAAGAAACTGCTGATAAAGCTGGTCAAAAGTGCGATTGGCGCCATAACAAAAAGCACGGTTACTATAAAATTTGTGCGTACTTCCACAGGAAGTTGTATTAGCAAGGGCAACACAAAAAGTAAGACTCCGATGGCAAGGTAAAAAGAATAGTTTCCGGCCAACCTATTTCCCATGTCCCTTAGAAAGGCCCGAGTTCGTATTTGCTGATACTCTTCACGGTTCTTTACCAAGAAGTCAAAGAAAAGCGCGTTGCTTCTAGTTGTTTTCATTTTTACCTCGCGAAAGCCTTTCAACAAATCATCAACATTTCGCATATAGGTATCATTGAGCATTCTAAAGGATCGAATATCTTGCTCTACTTTTTTATTTCGCTGAATATAGATGGTTAGGATCACCATAAGCAGGACTACCAATATCGTGGCGCCCATAACATCGATTAAAAAAAGGTAAACGATGCCCATTAATATCATCACTACTGCATTAAAACTATCGAGTATGATACCGGGGGAAGCTTCTAAAACCGTGATATCTTCCAGCGCAGTTCTTACTTTTTCCTCTCCCAATCTTAAAAAAGATAGATACTCCGCCTGCCGTACCTTGTCCAACAAAGTCACGACCATTTCTTTTCCAAGACCAAAGGTCAGCTGTATCATATACGATTGAAAGAATAGGGAAGTGACAAAAGAGACGACGGTTAACACTGTATAAAACAGCCAGTCATAGGCATCTAAAAAAGGGAGCGATTGTCCCAATGCCTTGGTATTTATAAGGTACAATAAACCAATTGCCCAAACCGCATTGGCCAATCCTAGCAAGCCCAATAGTGGAATGAACCATTTGGATTTGGACCGTAGCAAGCTACCAAAAGTGTACTTCTCTATTACAGAATTAGTTTGCATTTTCATAAGATCTCATCGAATATTAACCCAAAAGGGTTGCTACTTACTGCTAAATCAACTAAGACTCTACCTTTTCAATTTTTTCTGCATTCGAACGTTTTATCTCTTCTAAAAAGGCCTTGCATTGGCGTTGATGCTCTTCTATCGAAGCTACATTCACCCCAAGATTTAGGGGTTGATGGTGCTCGAAATTTTGAAAAAGGTCCTTTCCCTTCACCAAGAGTGTTTTGGGGCTCGCTCCATACTGTTTCACGGAAGGTGCTATGTAGCGTATTACAAAACCGACTCTAAGTTTATCAGAGGTATTGGGTTCGGATCCATGGATAAGTTTACTATGATGTACAGAAAACTCTCCTGGTTTTAGCACTACAGGAACACTATACCTCTCAAATCCAATCGATTTTATGTTTTGCTTTCTAGAAAGTTTATTATTGGTATCGCCGGTTTCCTCGTGTTCTAATTGCTCAAGGCTATGTGAGCAGGGTACAATTCTCATGGATCCATTTTCTGAGTTACTATCAGTTAAAGCCACCCAAACGGAGGCTACTTTGTCTTCATCTGAAAGCGACCAATAGGTGCTATCTTGATGCCATCCTATATAATCCGAAGTGCCGCCTTTTTTATAAAAAATCGAGGTCGCCCACACGAGCACATCTTCTCCTATAAGTTGCTTCACCACC
Organism: uncultured Flavobacteriaceae bacterium; assembly: GCA_947500385.1. Taxonomy (GTDB): domain Bacteria; phylum Bacteroidota; class Bacteroidia; order Flavobacteriales; family Flavobacteriaceae; genus Pelagihabitans. Next base: position 6,179 of record CANMSA010000027.1, read on the forward strand.
TCTAAAATCCTGGTATCCGTAACCAGTTCATAGGCCTTCTTAAAGGTTAGGTGCATTTGAGTAAGCTCTAAAGGCTCCGGATTAGCACCCAAGCCTTCCATCAGTTCTTTACAAAACGTCAAATACTTTTTTCCTTCTTCCTGCGAAAAGGCACGGATTGGAAAAGCCGCGCCCAATAAGTCATATTCTCTTTTAATATTTTTCATCATCTTTTAAAATTTGTTTTTCTATTAACCTTGCTTCCAACACCTGCCATTTGTTAAGTATCGAATCAAGCGAGTTTAGTTTGAACCAGTTTCCCAGCAGGGCCAACAGTTCCGGAAAATTGGTATGTGCCCTCCTTGTCTCAATAATTGCCACCTCGGCCGGTTCAATCACATGTCTTTTTCCCTCACCATATGCATATACTGCCTCGTATTGCATGGTACTTCCTTTCACAACATGAAAAGCATCTAGTCGCAAGTTCAAATACCGTTTCCAATAGGGCACTACTTCCCTTATCTCCTTATTAATCAGCTCAAGCAAGGTATTGTACATGACCTTCTCTGGCCGAAAGCTATCTGAAAAATAGTTGGTATAAAGACTTCTTTGGAGGCCATCCTCTACCAGTTTCACCACTCTTAATCCATCATTGTCGTACACCGTCGGTTTTGAAATCATCTTATTTTTTAAATGCTCATATGACGATTGGTACCGATGCTGCTTATCGGCTGCTAGGTATTTCTCGTATCTTTTATGCCGTTCTTGGGCATTGGCCTCATGATAAATCGCCAAGTTTACCAATCCCATTTCTTCAGGAGTAATTTCGAGAGGTATGAGTCTACAATGCAAACGCCGCATATCAAAACTGTACCCTTCCCGATATCGATACATCCGGTGTCCAAATCGCTGGCGAACGGTTTCTTCACCATCAAGGTCGACCACTTGAAATGCATATCCCTTTAGGTGTGGGTAGTTATTTTTCAAGCTATCCACATATAACCTAAAACGGGGATCTAGTTCCTCGTCCGCATCTACACAAATCACCCATTCAGGTGAATATTTGGCCGCTGCCATATACAATTCGTGACGATTGTACGCATCATGCCATTCGCTCAAAGACTTTCTTTTTTTCTTTAAAACTGCCCGTACCAGTGGGTGTTTTTTGGCAATAGCTACACTGTTATCGGTACTCCCATCGTCCAAAACCAAGACTCCGTTCACAATACCTTCCAACGAATCTAAAGTTGCTGCCAAATGACCTTCTTTGTTCCAAACTGGAATCAACGCCAAGAAATCGCATTGTAATGGGCTTTTCTCCTTTTCCCATAACGTAGTGCCTCTGGCAGGAACATGTTCCTTCGCTACAATCGGTTTAAAGTCTACTCTCGTTTCTATCGTTTGCATATCAATATCATATCATTAAGAGTTCCGTTTCCAAAGAATCCGGGTCGCCCATTATTTTGATGCTCCATTCGGCGCAAGAATTTTATACGGACTTTTCTTGTTTTCATATCACTTTCTCTCTAGAAATCCTCACTTATCAAGGTAGCCCTACCGGTTATTTCGTTTTTACTTTTACCGTGCAGTTTCCACATCAGATTATCAATGGAATCTCCATTTTTAGTTAAACTCCATTTCATTATTTTCAAAAAATCCTTCTCCATCTTATGGATGGTAGCTTTCTCAAACACATTTGAATTGTATTCTATCATGCATCTGAAATCTTTCTCGTCCGTAACAAAAAGGCTCAAATCTAACTTAGTGGTGTTTTTTTCTACTTTGAAAGGGGTAATATCAAAGTGTTTTTTGAGCTCGTTCAGATCTGAATCCGCAATGTTCAATTCGGGATTGTTCATGACGATCAATACGTTGTAAAAGGGGTTTTCTAAGGAATTATTTTGTGTGTTCAATTCCTCGACCAACAAGTCGTAAGGGTATATTTGATGTTCAAACGCATCAAGCGCTACCTGCTTGATTTGCTGTACGAATTCTTTGAAGTTATTTTTCCGATTAATGGTACTTCTAAGCACTACATAATTTAAAAACAGTCCTATTTGGTTTTCCAAACCTGGATAGTCCCTACCTGCTACCGGAGTACCGAGCACTATCTTATCATTGCCGCAATAATGGTAAAGCAAAAGTTTGAAAATTGATGAAAAGAACATAAATGCGCTTAGTCCTTCCTGTCCCAGAAGTATTTTAATGTCTCGAGAAGTGTTCCCATCAATGGGAAACTCATATTCCTTACCCACAAACTGTTTATCGAGTTCTTTTGGATGGTCGAAAGGCAAGGCGGGCAATTGTAGCTCGTCACTCAACTGTGCAACCCAATACTGGCGATGCGCTTGCATTTCAGGAGCCGCTAAACGCTGCGATAACCAATGCGTATAGTCTTTGTGTTGAATTGGTAGAACGGTGTTTTGTAGTGGCATTTTACCGGCCAATTGTTTATAAAAGTTGATTACATCATTGATCAGTACTTTCATGGACCAGCCATCTCCAACGATATGATGCAGTACATAGGCGAGAATAAATTCAGCTTCGGCCAATTGTATTAGCGTGACTCGAAGCAAAAAAAGTTCTCCCAGGTTAAATGGTTCAACAAATAGTTTTTGAACCAATTTTTCTGCTTCGACCTCGGCCGAGGAGCTGTTCCTTAAATCGTGTTTTTCTAATTGAAACTGGTTGGCATCAGCAGGTAGAATTTGTTGATAGGGATGCCCGTTTTGGGGAACAAATACGGTGCGAAGGCTATCATGCTTTGCAATTAACAGTTGAAAGCTCTGTTCCAAGATATCTTGGTCTACTTTTCCATTCAGACGCACCGCACCCGGCATATTATAGGCGGTCATACCTGGGTTCATTTCTTCGAAAATCCAAATTCTGTGCTGAGCGTTCGATACCGGATAATATGGTTTCTGGGGAGCCTCTTTGATTTCAGCATAGGTCGCTGTCTTTTTTCCATGTAGGTATTGAGCCAAAGTACGAACCGTATCATACTGAAAAAACTCTTTCAAGCTTAATTGAATACCCATTTCCTTGTAAATAGCTGAAACTACCCGGGTAGCGGTTAAACTATGCCCCCCTAGTTCAAAAAAGCGATGTGTTGTCCCTACCTTTTCTAATTGGAGCGCACTCCCCCAAATTGCAGCAAGAAGTTCTTCCTGTTCGTCGACAGGAGCGCTATAGGCTTTCTGATCGTACAACAAAGCCTCCGGGAAGGGAAGTGAGCGACGATCTATTTTTCCGTTCAAGTTCTTGGGGAGCTCCGTCATCCAGATATAATACTGTGGGTGCATATACGAGGGAAGTCGTTCCCCGACATGGTCTCTCAACAATGAATCAGGAATCGCTACCGCGGATTCGTAGTAACAGGCCAGCACCTTCTCCCCCAGCGATCGGTCAAGGGCCAATACCACCAATTCCCCGATATCGCGCTGCGACCTAAGGCAATGTTCTACCTCCTGAAGTTCCACACGGTTCCCCCGTATCTTTACCTGGCTGTCACGACGGCCTATAAAACGTACAGCACCATCGGGCCCGTAACGCCCTAGATCGCCCGTGCGGTAAACGATATCCTCGAAATCTGAATGTAATGGGTTTTGAATGAAATGGGAAGCGGTAAGCCCCGGCGCCCCGTAATACCCCTTGCTGCGAAAGGGTGTCTTGATATAAATCTCCCCGATTTTATTGGTTTTGCACAATTTCTCATTATGTAAAACAAGTACACCTGTATTACTAATGGGATTTCCCAAGGGTACCACCGCCGTGGGATCTGTTAGGTCTTGTTCATCGATCCGGTGAAAGAGCTTCGCCAGGGTCGTCTCCGAAGGCCCATAAAGGTTCACCAGTTTTGTTCTATCGCCCATTACCGATTGCCAGCGAAGTACATCGGCCCCGTAGAGCGCCTCCCCGGCAAGCAATACATGTGACAATCCTGGTAGCTGCCCGGGAGATGACTCGATAGCGCCGGTGAGTCCACGGAAAAGCGTCGGGACAATATGTAACAGATTCACTTGTTCCGAAATGAGCCAATCCAACAGACCCTTGGGAGCGCTCACCGTGGAACGATCCGGAATACACAAGGTACCCCCACAGAGCAAGGGAACGAAAATATCCCGTAGACTCACGTCAAAAGTCAACGGTGCCAATTGCCCCGCACGTACCTCGCCTCCCAAAGAGAACTCCCCACTTTCCCAATGGACGAAATGGCTCAACGATTTATGTACCCCTTCTATCGCCTTGGGTGTTCCCGTACTGCCCGAAGTGAACAACAGGTAGGCACTCTCATCTCCCGTAAGAACCGGCAACGATGATGATACCAGAGACGCAAAATCCAGCTTCATCGGTACACCCCCATATTGCCAAGCTTCCCATAAACCTTCCAAATCCAATACTAATACAAGGGTCTCTTCCCCATGCTCCCAAAGGTGTTTTTCCAAGCTCCCCATGTCTTCTTTTCGGGTAATTACGACCGAGGGACTTCCCACTGAAAGTTGGAAACCTATACGGGTGACAGGATGGGAGGGATCTATGGGCATAGCCATTCCACCAGACTTCATAACGCCCAAAAGGCATTGGATATATTCCCGGCTGGCGCCCATATAAAGACCCACTACATCACCAATGGAAACCAGTCCGGACAAAATTTCGCCCAAAAAATCACTTCCGTCTACTAAGGAATTATAGGTAAGTATACCGGCCCCGTCCGATACGCAAACCTTATCCCCTTTAGGCGATTTATGACCGTCTATTATGTTCGTTACTACTCTCTTGTTTACTTTCGCTGCCATATGCTTGCCTTAAAAATCTTCATCAAATACTTGGGTGAGCGCATCTTCTCTTCCTTTGGCCATTTCCAGTTCTTCTGGATCATAAAAAATACTCGCCAATGATTCTATCGAAGGGTTTTCCGTTCTTATTAATTCTTTTACCAATCGCTTAAAATCCTCTCCAATTTTTTCAACCGCGACACTATGGAACACCTCTTGTCGATATTCCAATTCTAAATGGAGTGTGTCTGACTGGCTAAAGAAAAATGATAAATCGAGCTTACTGGTATCATGCTCTGTTGGAAAGGGTTCAATAGTAAGGTCATCAATTTCGTAGGCAAATGATGTCTGCTTAAAAAATGCCTCCGTGGTCTTACCGGTTTCCTCCGTATTAAGTACCAGCAACACATCATAAAGCGACTTTTCCTTTTTCTCACCAACCAAATCCGAATCTTCTGCCAGCCGTTCAAGTGGGTAATTTTGATGTTCGTGCGCTTCTAAAATAGTTTGCTGTACCTGAGCTAAAAAGCTTCTGAATTGCATTTCCCTGTCAAACATATTCCGTAGCACTACTACATTTAAAAAAAGACCGATTTGATCTTCAAGTTGTGTATGTTCTCTACCGGAAATAGGGGTACCTATACTTATATCTTCGTTCCCGGAATAGGCATATGATAAGGTTTTCACTAGGGCAGTCAATAAGGAGAAAAAAGTTACCTGTTGCTCCCTGGCATAGTGTTCAAGTGCCTTGTAATCAAGCAAATCAATTTGCGTTTTGTGTATCGCTCCTACCGTTTGTAAAACCTCGCTTGTTCTTGGTTTTTCAAAAGGAAATTTCAGCTTGGGACTAGCAGGTATTAATTTTTCTTTCCAATAGTTTTGGGCAGCCCTCATATCCATGTCATTCCGGGTCATATTCTTCCAATACGCGTAATCCTTATATTGGATGCTAAGTTCCGGCAGTGCTGTTTTCAGACCTTCATCCTTCGATTTGTAAAGCGTTAGCATCCGTTCCACGATCAACCGCATTGACCATCCATCGCTAATTAAATGGTGCGCATTTAACACAAAAACATAATTTTGGTGAGTCTCTATCAAGGTTCCCCTAAACAAGGGTCCTTTGATGAGATCAAAAGGAACGGCTATCACCTCGGCAACCCTATCTTTCAAATCCTTGAGTTCATAGGTGCTTTTCGTTAAATCGATGTGCTCAAAGCTCACCGGCAGATGACTCAAAGCTTCTACTTTTTGCATAGGTACTTCGTCTTCTAAAACAATCCGGGTTCTCAAAATCTCATAATGCTCGACCAATTGTTCAAAACAATTTTTCAATTTTCCAATATTTAGATCTCCCTCTAGATACATCGCCATCGGCATATGGTATGCAGTACTCTCCGGGTTTAATTGATGCATTAACCAAAATTGATGTTGTGCTGCGGAAAGCGGATAATACGCCTGTTCGGGCGCCTTATTAATTTTGGCATACCCGGAGCTGTTTTTCGCGTCCAATAATTGGGCCAACGCACGAACGGTCGTGTGTTGAAAAAGTTCTTTTAAGCTTACTTGTTTTCCAAAATCCTTGTAGATATATGCGATCACCTGCGTCGCATTTAAACTATGGCCGCCCAATTGAAAAAAATCATTTGTGGCCCCAACTTTTTGCAGCCCAAGCACCTGCTTCCAAATTGATGCCAACATGGTTTCCGTTGTTCCCAAAGGGGGTACATACTCCATTTGCTCATAAAGCAATGCTTCTGGTCTGGGTAGTGCTTTCCGATTTACTTTACCATTTAGATTGGTTGGAAACTCTTCTAGTCGCACCATATGCCCAGGAAGCATATAAACCGGTAATACATTTTTAAGATACTCTAAAAGGGCATGCTCGTCCAGTGCCATTTCAACCCCTATATAAGCAACCAGCACTAGTTCTTTGGTACTCTTCTCCCAAGGAACGACCACTGCCTGTTTGATTCCCGGATACCCCATAATCTCACGTTCGACTTCGGAACACTCAACACGATTACCACGGATTTTGACTTGATTGTCAGTTCTACCGGCAAAAGCAACAGTTCCGTCTGCCAGATATTTACCCAAGTCCCCAGTTTTATAAACGATATCTTTAAATTCTGTATGCAAAGGGTTTTGCACAAATTTTTTGGCTGTTAAATCCGGGTTTTTAAAATAACCGTTGGAGCGAAAGGGTGTTTTAATCAAAATTTCCCCCAGTTCATCAATACCGCATAGTTGGTTTTCCTTTACCACTAATACCGCTGTATTTGAAATAGGGATTCCTAAGGGAATAATTTCTCCGTCATCAAAAGGAGTATCTTCTATCTTAAAAAACAATTTGGCCAAAGTCGTTTCAGAAGGGCCATATAGATTTACCAATTCTGTATTGGCGCCAATCGTAGCTTTCCATTTTTGTACGTCCTTACCGTAGAGCGCCTCTCCCGCCAACAAAACGTACTCTAAATTCTGTAAGCGGTTTGGGTTACCTTGCGAGGCGACCTGTTCCGTTAATGACCGTAACAAGGACGGCACGGTATGCATCAAGTTTATCTTCGACTCCTCTAACCATCCCAGTAGGGCACCGACCGACTTTTTCGTGTTTCCTGGAGGAATACACAGTGTTCCTCCAAGAAACAATGGCAAAAAGATATCACGAAGGCTTACGTCAAATGACAGGGGCGCCAATTGGCTCACCCGTACTTTTTGATTTAGTCCAAAAGTGGCTCCTTCCCAATGAATAAAGTGGCTGAGCCCCTGATGTACCCCCTCGACCGCCTTGGGAACCCCCGTAGAGCCAGATGTGTACATCAAATAGGCACTTGATTCGCCTAGTATCTCGGGAAGCGATTTTTCTTTCTCAATGCTTATTGGCATATACTTATTTGCAGTGCCTGCTACGGATTCAATTTGAAAAAACTTCCAACGCGATTCATCGACAATCACAATCTCGGGAGATTCCTCCGCTTCCACTAGTACTTTTAAAAGTCCTGCCAACTTCTCTTTTGTAGTAATACATATGGTCGGCCGAGCTTGTTTTAGCTGGTTTGCCAGCCTTCCTTGGGGATGAGAAAGTTCCATAGGCATGCAAATACCGCCCGCCTTGAATATTGCCAACATAGCAACTACGTAGGCCGTACTGCTTGGCAAATAAGTACCTATTACCTCTTGCCCATGTGTTCCAATAGCATTTATGCCATTCGCCAGCCTATTTGAGTATGTAGAAAGCTGCCGATAGGTGATACTACCGTTTGCACTTTCAATCGCAATGTTCTCAGATCTATTTTCATCAATGATCGTATGAATCACTTTTTTATTCGGTATTTGGGGAGTCCTTTCCATATGCATCATTAAAAGTCATTATCAAAGCTTTCTAGTGCCGCTTTCTGAAATCGTTGTTGTTGTTCGAGCGCTTTTGGAGCCATGAGCGCATTCTTTATTTGTGCCAACGTGTACTCCGGAAACGCTACTACCAAGGATACCAAATCCTTAAAATCGGCAGCAATGGATTCCATCGCAGCAGTACTGAACAAATCGGTTCTATACTCTAAGTTCATACCAATATCGGCGGTATCTTCAAAGAAGAAAGAAAGGTCTAGTTTACTTGAAAAGTGAGGTGATACATAAGGTTCTGTTTGAAGCGAATCTTCTCGCCCTTCCGCCACTGTTTGAAAACTATCAAGTAATAATTCTTGTGTATTCAACACTACCAATACGTCATACAACGGATTTTTTTCACCTTGTAAGTCTTTGCCCAAATCTTCCACTAATTTATCGTAAGGATAATCCTGATGTTCGTAGGCCTCTAGCACCGTGTTTTTAACCTGCCCCAAGAACTTGGAAAATGATTGTGCTTTTAAAAGTGTATCGCGCAAGACCACCACATTTAAATACAATCCTATTTGGTTTTCCAATTGAGGGTGGTCTCTTCCTAGTATGGGGGTACCTACACTTATAGTTTCAGCACCATCATATTTAAAAAGCAAGGTCTTTACAAGGGCTATCAATGTTGAAAACAAGGTGACCCCTGTTTTTTGACTGAGGGAGCGCAGCGCTGCGGAACTTTCCTGACCTAGCTTAAAACGAGCCAAGCTCCCTTCAAAACTCCTTATGGTAGTTGGTTGCTTGTCAACGGGTAGTTTCAAGGGATGTACATCGCTACTTAATTTATCTGTCCAATAGTCTTTAAGGCGGGTGTCCGAGGCAAATTTATTCAGATGCCAATTTGCATAGTCTTTGTATTGAATTGGTAAGGAAGGAAGTTTCTTTTGAACAAAACCGTCACTGTTTTCATAGTAATGGAACAGTTCCTTCACAAAAACTTTCACCGACCAACCATCGCTTATGATATGATGCAGGTTAACCAATAACACATGTTCCTGCGTTGAGAGTTTTACCAACTGCACCCTAAAAAGAGGCGCTTTGGATAGGTCAAAAGAAATCGTGGCCTCATTTGACGCAATTTCCTCTAGCGCTTTTTCCTTGTCTGGTTTGGCTGATATGTCGATGGTATTCAAAGCTATTTTGAGCGTGTCGGAACTTGCGACTTCTTGCATGGGAACCCCATTTAGTAAGGTAAAAGAGGTTCTTAGAATTTCATGGCGCTCCATCAGCTGATACAAACCGCTTTCCAAAGCGTGTTCGTTTAACTTTCCCTTTAGTCGCATACCACCGGCCATATGGTATGCCGATGCACTGTTCGTTAGCTGATCTATAATCCAGAATTGTTTTTGCGCATGTGTCAGCGGATAATAAGGCGCCATTTTAACCTTGGGAATTGCAGTTAGCTCCTCGTTTTTCTTTGCGGCTATCAATTTTGCCAATGAGAGGATGGTAGCGTGTTCAAAAAAATCTTTAAGGCTTAGTTGTTTCCCGGTAAGCTCATAAATTTTCGTAACGATTCTGGTCGCGGTAAGGCTGTGTCCCCCTAGTTGAAAAAAGGTATGGTTAACTCCTACTTTGCTAAGACCTAACACTTCTTTCCAAACCTCGGCCAATGCTTTCTCCAAAGTGCTGGTAGGTGCAACATAGTCCAACGTTTCATACAACATTTCTTCCGGGCTTGGGAGTTGTTTTCGATCTACTTTACCATTGAGATTTACAGGAATGGTATCCATTGCTACATAATAGGCAGGGCACATATAGGTGGGTAGGCTTTCAGATAAAAAAGATCGCATACCCGCTTCATCTACCCCTTCGGTTTTCTGGAAATAGCAGACCAATGCTTTTTCATTCCCTGGTCTGTTCAAGGCCTGGATAACGACTTCTCCGATTCCTTTATAGCCGCGTATTGTTTCCTCTACCTCGGAAAGTTCTACCCTATTTCCCCTTATCTTTATCTGGTTGTCTTTTCGACCTACAAAAAGGAGCTCTCGATGCGAGTTAAATTTGCCTAGATCCCCTGTTTTATATACGATGTCCACATACTCATCATGCAAAGGGTTTTGAACAAATTTTTCAGCCGTTAATTCACCGTTTTTAAAGTACCCTTTACTTCTAAAGGGAGTCTTGATATAGATTTCCCCTATTTCATCTACTTCACATAGATCGCCTTCGTGAATGATCATCGCGGCGGTATTGGAAATAGGGTTTCCCAAAGGAATTACTGAATTCTTCTCCATGGGAAGGTCTTTTACCCTGTAAAAAAGCTTTGCCAAGGTTGTCTCCGAGGGACCATATAGATTAATCAATTCGGTTTTTTTCCCATTGGCGTTATACCAGCCCGCAACATCGCTACCATAAAGGGCTTCCCCTGCCAAGAAAATAGTTTTCAAGTAGTTGAACCTTCCATGTTTGGTGACCATTTTGGTCAACAACCTAAATACGGTCGGTACCGTATGTATGTGTGTTATTTCATGCTTTTGTAACCAATGGTAGAGCTTTTCAGGAGTTGCCTTAGTGGCCTTATCCGGAATGAACAGGGTACCACCAGAAAACAATGGCAACAAGATATCGCGCAAGCTCACATCAAATGACACCGGAGCCAATTGACTCACTTTTGCTGAAGTTTCTAGTTTAAATTCTTTGTGCTGCCAATGGATAAAGTGACTTAACCCTTTTTGAACACCCTCTATCGCCTTTGGAACGCCTGTTGACCCTGAGGTATACATTAGGTACGCACTATCGTCTCCATCATTTTGTGAAAGTACCGGTTCAAGTTTATCAATTACAGTTTCCAGCACTTTTTCGTTGTTGCCATCTATCAACCGTATTGCGGCGCATTCTTCTCCTATTAGTAGAATTTTTGGGGCATTTTCCGCTCCTTGGGCGACCAATTTCCTTGCGCTGTCTAAATGGGAATCATTCGTTATCAATACCTTGGGAGTTGCTTGCCCCAGTTGTTGCAACAGCCTTTTGTGCGGATGCCCTATCTCCAACGGCATATGAATAGCGGCTGCCTTGAGGTTTCCGAGCAGCGAAGCTATATAACCTATACAGGATGGTAAATAAGTCGCAACCACATCTCCTTTTACGATGCCTAATTGTATTAAGCTATGGGCAATTTGATTTGAAAACTGAAAAAGTTCTTCGTAGGTACTCTTACCGTCCTCCGTGACCACTGCGTGCTTGGGCCCGTGAACCGAACACTGAAGATCTATCACCGTGTGTATTACTTTTTTATCTACTGTTGCCATAGTGTTCCTGCTTTGCTATTTAGAATTCATCGCTCATTACTGATTTCCCTTCCTCCAGCATGCTGGCATACAAGGCATTTTTCGCATCTTTAAAGCTCGTTTTTTCTACTACCAGCGGTGTTTCCGTATCAAAAGAAGTACGGTAATGCAATTCCACTACTTTCCGTTCCATAGCGGAATGGAAATACTGCGGGTTCAATGCGCTATTGTGTATGACCAATGATCGCAACCAAGGAAGGTTTTCCTTGAAAAGTCCCTTTTCTGCCAAGTTTTCAAAAACGTTCTTTCCACAACGAACATGTAAGTGCCTGTACCGTTCGATAGCATCTTGATCATACGTTTTCTTTAGGGCCGTAAGATGGTCTAAACCACCCATTACATCTTCCGGTTCCAGTCCGAAGTCTATTAAACAGGCTAGTTCATCTACCCCGTATGCACGCAGTTTCTTGATCATTGTCCTACAACGGTCGGCATCTCCTAAAAGGCCGGCGAATTCATAGAATCGTTCGTATGCGATTTCAAGTAATTCCTCTAACAAATCCTCTGGAATTTCCCCATTGATCGTACCATACCTTCCAATGGCTTCCTTATGCTTTTCAGGATTGTTTTGTTTCACCATCGACTCGATCAAATGCACTGAAGACCGAATGTATGTTTTGAGCGGTTCCCGCACGATTTCTTTGGTAGTAGCATCTTCTTTGCCCACGTAAGTATGGACCATTACCGATACGGTTCTGGCATCTGGATCATACCCATGATCACTCAAGGACTTTCGGTAAGCCTGAATTTTTTCAATCAATTGATCGGTATCTTGCCACAGCAAGTGTGTCAGGATATTGGCACCCATTTTTCCGGCATCGACAAAACTCTCTGTCTTCCCGGAGACCGTTACCCATATAGGGAGCTCTTTTTGCACTGGTCTGGGAAAAATCTGGATGGGGATATCCGCTTCTAGGCCATCTTTAAAATGGATGCTTTCTCCTTTCCATAATCGTTTCACTTCCCTTATCTGTTTGTGCATCATCTCGTGTCTGTTCGGATAGGCCTTAGGGTTAAAGATAAAATCGTTGCTTTGCCATCCTGAAGCAAAAGAAACAGAAGCCCTACCATGCGAAAGATTATCAATTACAGACCAATCTTCCGCTATCCGAACGCTATGATGCAAAGGGGAAACAATGCTCCCACACCGAAGCTGTATCTGTTCTGTTATAGTGGCCAAAGCAGCGCTCAATACGGAGGGGTTCGGGAACAATCCTCCAAATTCGTTGAAATGCCGTTCAGGGGTCCAAACCGCTGAATAACCATTTTTGTCACCATGACGTACGCTGTCTAAAACCATTTTATACTTATCGTTGGTAGTAATAGTTCTCGGGTAACTGCCAAAATAGAACAGGCTGAATTGCATAGGAAACGCACCCGCAGTAGGGATTAGCCTCTTGATATCATTATAGGGGTCGTTGGTTGACAAGACTTGAACAAATTGCCCGCCTTGCACAAGTACCCAAAGGGCCTCCATTACAAATTGAGACAGCTCCAAGGTTTGAAGTACGAGGTATTTATGATATTTATCTAAAGAAACCAGGGAGTCGAACAGTTTAAAACCTTCTAAAAGTTCTTTTTCGGTAATCCGATGTTTTTCAACCCCTCCGTTCTTTTGTTGAAAAAAAGTAAGAAAAAAAGAAGCATTTTGTACAGGGTATTGCCACTGCTCATTCGAGTGTTCAAAATTCGTCGCTTCCTTGTTCCCAATAGATATGTAGGGCGGTGCATCAAACATAGGATGTGCCTCTTTAACCCCATCACCCAATAGCACCAATGGGTTTTCGGAGTTGATTAAAAATGCAATTTCGGATTCACCACAGGTGTGGTCTGCTATGAGTAGTTCCACACCCGTTTTGAACGCGGCACATACTGCTTTGAGGCACGAAACTCGACTTGTGGGAAGCAGCAATACTTTCTTGTCACGGGTGTCTCCCTTGAAATGTGTTTGCAAAAAAACAACTATGTCATTTGTACCATTGTAAAGATCCGAGTAAGAATACGAGCACTCCCCTTCTTTAAAGGCCGTTAGCGTTTTTTGTATAAGCGCTTGTTGTTCAAAGCGTTTGACTATTGATTCTTTGTTCATAGTTGGGTCTTTATATTTAAATACATCTAACAACTGGGCATCTTAAACTGTTCAAGAAAAACTCCAAAAGTGAGTACGATCATTAACAAATCGTTTTCAAAGGTTTGATTCACGTTAAAGCTATCGGCACTATACATTTTTTTTAATCTTTCGACCACATCCGGGTCAAAATAGCCCTGCCTTTTAATAGTCTCTTTGGAAAGTGTGTCATTGACCCACTCTACATCCCTACGCATTAGATATGGACTTCCTGGTGCCACAAAACTGAATTTTTCACGTTCTATGATTTGCTTTGGCAGGTGCCGTTCAGAGCATTTTTTTAAAATGTACTTTTCTTTTAAATCCTTGAGTTTTAAGGCCGACGGAATCGTTTTTACAAACTCCAATAAATTGATGTCTAGAAACGGATATCTGGCCTCCACTGAATTGGCAAAACTCACACGGTCTCCGTGATCGGCAAGAAGGTGATCAGAAATACGAAGTTTAAAATCTATATAAGACCGTTTATGGAGTTTACTTCTACCGTCTAGTTTCATTTTATCTACAGGGCCCGTGATTGAACTATCAAATTCCGCTAATCGCCTGCGAATGTCATGCGCATACAATACTTCTTTTGTATCCCTAAAAGCATTGTAATCACGTTCGTAAAAAAAAGAACTGTCACCCCAAAGCTGCAATCTATTCTCTCGTTCCATTAATTCCTCCATATCGAGAATTCCTGAAGACACATCTGCTCTTTGTTGATCAAATCTATATCCGACATATCCAGCGAACATTTCATCGGCCCCTTCACCCGTCAAAACCACCTTTAATTTTGAGTCGCTCACCAAACGTGATAATGCCAAACTACAGGTATTATAACTCTCTTTTAAAGGAGCTTCCGCGTGATACACCGCCCTTTGAAGTGAACTGGCTATATTATCACTACCAAACTTTGATTCGTGATGAATGGAATTGACATGGGAAGACATCATATGTTGGTAATAACTCTCGTCTATGGTATCGTCTTCAAAAGCAATGGAAAATGAATGGCGCTGTACAGTAGGTTGTATCTTATGGGCATAGGACGCAATAAGCGAGGAGTCTAGACCACCGCTCAAATAGAATCCGACCGGGACATCGGCCCTAAGCCGATACTCAGTAGATTTTTGCAGCAAGGCATCAAGTTGGTCCACATAGTCTTCCTCTTTGTATTCCTGTACTTCTTCAGCCTCTTTAGGGTAGGTCATATCCCAATACTCATGAAGCTTCACATCCTTATCATCTACCAACATAAAATGACCTGGCCGTACACAGATAATATCTTGAAACATGGTCGTAGGACTGGCCATTCCCGGGAACGTAAGAATTTGGTCGAGCCCCTTCATATTTACGTTCCGAGGCACCTCAGGGTGTTCTAACAGCGCTTTGATTTCTGAAGCGAACAAAAAAACATTCTTATTGTTGTAGTAAAACAACGGTGCGATTCCTACATGGTCCCTTGCCAAAAAAAGACGCTTTTTGTTACTATCGTACAGCGCAATGGCGAATTGGCCGTTCAAGTGTGCTAGTAACTCTACCCCATACTCTTCGTATAAGTGTACGATTACCTCGATATCGCTATTGGTTCGAAATGAGTGTCCCTTTGCAACAAGTTCTGCCCTAAGTTCATGGTGATTGAATATTTCACCATTGCATACCAGTATTAAAGATTTATCTTCATTGTATAGCGGTTGGTTACCTGTATCCAAATCAACAATAGACAGCCTTCTAAATCCGAATGAAACTTTGTCATTATGACTGTCGCCAAAATCATCCGGGCCTCGATGCGTTAAGACACTTGCCATTCTTCGGAACAACTCCTTATCCGTTTCCCGATTCTTATAAAAATATGCCCCTACAATGCCGCACATATGGTCTTTTTAAGTTATTTAAAAATCTTCTTTAAGTTCTTTTTTCAATGCCTTTTTATGGTCCTGATGCTCGTTTGTTTCTGCATCGGAAGACAATTCACTTTTCAACTGTTGTATAGATTTACCAGGAGCTTTCAACACTCGGTTCAGTAACCAACTAAAATCACGTACCATTTCGCTAATTGTTTCAGTTTTAAAAAGGTCTAATCGATATTCAATCTCTATTTCCAAACGCGCTCCCTGCATAATAAAAAAGGTAAGATCCAGTTTACTCGTCTTATGTTCGAGCTCATAAGGCTTCATACGTACACCGTCTCCCAATTCGAGACCTGAAAAGAAAGCTTTGTCGTTGATATTCTTATCGCTTGTGATGTTCCCCAGTGTTACAAGAGTGACCAATACATCATAAAGGGGGTTTCTGCCTTCTTCGGGTGAAATAGACAATGTATCTACCAACATATCATATGGAACTCGTTGGTGCTCCAGACCAGCAAGGGTCGTATTCTTGACCTGCTGAAGAAACGCTTTAAAAGTCGTCGTTCTTGTGAAAATATCACGTAGTACAATTACGTTTGAGTAGTATCCTATTTGATGCTCGAAAGCCTTATGGTCCCTACCGGCGACCGGTGATCCAACCGTAATATCTTCTTGACCGCTATGCCTGTATAAGAGGACCTTAATGACAGCCAAAATCGTAATGAACGGGCTTACCCCCGCTTGCTTACTAAATTCTTTGAGAGCGTCGTAGTTTTTAGGTGAAACAACGATTGTTTCCTTCGCTCCCGCATGACTTCTCACATCTGTTCTCGGAAAATCGGTTTTTAGTTGAAGGGGCTGATACTCTTTTACGAACTGTTGTTTCCAATACGTCAAATGCTTTTCTAATTTATCCTTTGTCAAATGGTTATTCAACCAAGAAACATATTCCTTAAAATGAACCTTCATCACAGGTAATCCGTGTGGTTTTTCATGCGCATAGTTCTGGTACAAAGCGCGTATTTCGTGTAATACCACTCCATGAGACCATGCATCACAAGCCATATGATGAATCACCAAAATAAGAACGAAGCCCGTATCAGACAGCTGAAGCAAGGTCATTCTTATCATGGGCCCCTTTTCAAGATCAAAAAATCGATTGGCTATTTCTTCCGACTTTTTCTTTACCACTTCTGGTTGGATCTTATAAGATCGAAAGTCAATAAGTTCAAAAAGTTGTTCTTCCTTAAAGTCGGTCAGTTGATTGACTTTTTGTTTTGTTTGAGCATTAACTATCCGATACGTTGTTCGTAGTACTTCATGACGGTTCACCAGTTCTAAACATGCTTTTTTCAAAGCATTTATGCGAAGATCTCCCTTAATTGCATGAGATGATATCATATTATAGGCGGATGCATCCAAGCCCATGTTTTCCAAAATCCATAGGCTCTTCTGAGAGGGTGATACGGGATAGTACGCTTGTTCCTTTAAAGGTACAATGGCAACCTCTTTTGTCGCTACCTCCGACTTCTTCTCTATTATAGTCATGGTTTCGGCCGCAAGCTCTTCGATGCTTGCCCCGTCCAGTATTTTTTCAATTCCGATTTCAATTCGCAATTGTTGAAACCGATTTCTAAGTTCCATTGCCATCAGCGAATCCATTCCCAACTCCATTAAAGGTCTGTCTGTTGGGAGGGAAGCATGATCGTTCCCAAAAGACATCACCTTGCCTATTTCAGCCTGTATGGTTTCCTTTAAAAAACCATGCCTAGATTCTTTGCTCAGTAATTGAAGTTCCTTATGAAATGCGTCCCCTTCCGAAGTATCCGTTTGTAAAAGATCTACGCTGAAGTCTTCATATAACAAGGGGACCGCTCCAAGACGTTGGTGCATTACCGAAGTAAACCGCTCCTCGACGATGCCAGTGATTACATGTTGATACTCATTGCTGTTCAGAACTCCGGACAAGTATTCAAAAGCCTCTTCCTTTTCAAGGTACTCTAGTCCTAACGCCCTTATCCTATCGGCCTCCTCGGTACCCGTAGTGGCTGCCATGCCACCACTAATATCCCAAGCTCCCCAATTAATAACATGAATTGGCAGGGAAAGATTACGCCTATATCCTGCCAGGGCATCCAAAAATGAATTCGCCGTGGCGTAGTTGGCCTGACCAATAGAACCAAGAATGGACGTGAAAGAAGAGAAGAGTACAAAGTAATCTAGTTCAGAGTCTTTCGTAAGTTCATGCAAATGCCACGCACCCGATGCCTTTGGCCTAAGTGCCTTTTCAAAATGATTTTTTGTTTGATTGATGATAGTTGCATCTTGCAATACCCCTGCCAAATGAAAAACGCCTTTGAGCGCGTATTGTTCAGGAATATTCTCAATGGCGGTTGCCAACTGGTTCTTACGGCTAACATCGGCCCTTTCATAAGTTACCTTTACACCTTTCGCCCGTAGGTTTTCCATAGCACGATTTGCTTCCAAGGATGCAGCACTTCTTCCTACTAACAGTAAATGTTCAACGGCCGTATTTGCCACCAACCAGTCGGCAAGCCCCAAACCAATACTACCCAACCCGCCGGTAACGAGCACTGTACCCTTAAGTTTTTCAGATTCTATCTTATTTTCTATAATTCCTATCGGTTTTCGTAGTGGCCTTAATCGCATCCCAAAAAGGGCGTCATTTCGTAAAGTAATATGTCGTTCTCCCACATTTATATTTGGGGCCCGCAATAAGGACCTCAACGCCGATAAAGGAGTTTCTTCTGCGATAGAGACGACCCTTAAAGGCAAATGATAGTACTCTTGTGAAAAAACCCGGGCCAACCCTTGCAACGGGGAATTTGCTAAACCTACCCCCTTGTCCGCTATGCCGAAAGTGTCATCGGTTAACCACCAAACAGCTTCTAGACCCATCATACTTTTCTGTTGTGAACTTGAAATCCAAGACTGCAACTGCCGCAATGCGGCAATACTTCTTTCCTCAAAATTCTCGATGGTGAAGTCGACTTCTTTTGTACGCCAGTCTACTATTACACCTGTAAGCTGTTCTTGACTTGCTATGTTTGCGAGATTTTCCCAACTTTCGATTTCCAATAGGGTATCTCCGGCGTTTGTAAGCTCCTTTGTAAGAGAGTCGTTATCCTCAGTAGTATTATATGAAATCAACGCCCACGACTTACCGGCGTCATTCGAAACATTGGTTTCTAAAGGTGCCAACTCTTCCCATCCTAGTTGGAAACGACTCGTTACTTCTTGCCCTTTGGTACTATCAATAAAAAGGTTAAGCGGCATTTTACGAAGTACTACTTCCCCCAAACCTCCTATTATTTTTCCCAAACTATTCGCCAATGACATGGAAAAGGAAAGAGTGGTATCTCCAACACTTCCACTTTTATGCTGTAGCCGAACCCAAAGCTCATTTTCCCCAGAAACTTCGATATGATATGCTTGCATACTATCCGGTAAGTAAAGCGTGTTCGAGCCGCTAGTATCATACATCAATGCCGCCGCTTGGAAGGCGCCGTCCAATATTGCGGGATGTAGCACATATGAGGAGGTCGCCTCTTCTTCCGATAGGGATACCCTTGCCAGAATTCCGTTGTCTATCTCATACAATTCTTTTACTCCTTGGAAAATTGAACCATAATGCAAACCGACCGCGGCAAGCTGTGTATAAAACAAGGGAATGGTCGTGGTACTAGGGGTAGTCTTTAACCCAGCTAAATCAAAATCAGCATTGTTTTCGATACTTGTTCTTTGCGCAATAGCTCCGGAAGCGTGTTTTTCCCATTTTGTTCCCTGATCAGGTTTGCCATAGATGTTAAAGTCCAATTGCGCTTCGTCGGAGTCTCCAATAAACTGTATCATCACCCCTTTAGACGAATCTAATGCCAATGGTGTATGGAACCGCATACTGCCTATATAAAGATCTTCTTGTTTTAACTCCCGAATGAATTCTTGTACTATCTCAAAGAAGGCCGCAGCGGGAAGTACTATCTTATCCCCTACCTTGTGTTGTTCCAAATAAGGGAACCGATTCAGCGAAATGTGGGTTTCATATGCATGATCACTTTGTGCCAAGGACAATTTTGAAGATAAGAACGGGGATTTCGTGTGACCCGCCGTCTTTGGAGCTGCCTCTACCGTTGCATCGATCCAATAGCGTTTTCGTTGAAAGGCATAGGAAGGCAGGTTCAGTTTCATCCCTTGTCGATGCTGATAAAACGATTTCCAATCAACTTGAAGACCGCTTACATAACATTTTGACAAACTTTCCAACACCATTTCGCCGTCAGATTGGTTTTTACGAAGGAAACCACCAAACAATAATTCACCATCTTCCTCGACAATTTGGGATATCATGGCAGTTAGCGTTGGTTGTGGGCCAATTTCCCAGTAACAATTTATTCCCATTTCCTGCGTCGTACGCACACCTTCCAAAAAATCGACCGTTGCGATGACATGCTCCACCCAGTATTCCGGCATCAATATTTCTTCCTGAACCGGTTTTCCAGAAATATTCCCAATGAGCGGGTACAGGGGTTTTTCGTACGATACTTTTTTTGCTGCTTTTTCAAAATCGTTTAAAATAGGTTGCATCAAGGGCGAATGAAAAGCATGCGAGACCTCCAGCAGTTTATACGTAATTCCCTTCTCTTTAACGGCCTTGCAAATGGCTTCAACCGCCGACCGCTCACCGGAAATTACCGTTTGGTCTGTGCTGTTTTTTGCTGCGATTACGACCTTTTTAAGATGGTTTTTTAGCAGCTCCTGTGCAACTTCGGCATTACAACGCAACGAAGCCATGGTTCCTTCTTTTGTCAGTGCTTGCATTAATCTTGCCCTGGCCGTCACCAATTTCACCGCATCGTCAAGATCAAAGACCCCGGCGATACAAGCGGCCGTAATTTCCCCAATACTATGTCCCATAAGTACCGAGGGCCGTATTCCCCAAGAAATCCACAACTTGGCAAGAGCATACCCCAAAGAGAAAAGCGCTGGCTGCGTGTAGAGTGTTTCGTTCAGATAGGTAGTGTTTTGGATATGGAAAATGACCTCCTTCAAATCGATTTCCAAATTTTTGTTAAATCGCTCCAAACATGCCTCCAAATGATATCTGAATTCCGGCTCAGTTTCATAGAGTTCTCGACCCATCGTGGCATACTGTGAACCTTGTCCGGTAAACACGAAGGCAATTTTTAATTCTTCTTTAGAGGGTTTTTGAAAACCGTTCCAATTTTTCAAAGTTTGTTTAACGCTGCTTAACTGGCTGGACCGAAACGCTACCCTATGCGAAAAGTGGGTTCGATGTACTGCAAGACTGTACGCAATATCCGCGATATTTAACTCCTTTTCATTGTCGATATAGGTCAACAGGTTTCGTATTTGACCTGCAAGTGCCTGCTCATTGTGCGCCGAAACGATTAATAACTCGGATGTTTTGGTGCGGCGGCTTGCGACGGATTCTGTTTCGACATTGATACCTTCCTCTAAAATTAAATGCGCATTGGTACCACTAAAACCAAACGAACTTACCCCCGCCATACGGGGTTTTCCATTTTTGGCCCATACCGTATTTGACCCTGTAATTTTCAATGGAAGCGTTTCCCATGGAATATGCGGGCTTGGGGTATTGAAGTGAATATTGCCCGGTATTAGCTGATGTTTCATTGCCAAAACGGCTTTTAGTAAACCCGCAATGCCAGCGGCTCCTTCGCAATGGCCAATATTGCTTTTTACCGAACCGACCAATAAAGGAGTTCCTTGTTCTCCTTTCTTGCTAAAAACGGTTCCCAACGATTGCAATTCAATTGGGTCTCCTAGCGGGGTTCCCGTGCCATGCGCTTCAACATAATCTATTTCCGAAGCATTCACCTTACTTTGTTCCAATGCCCTTCGAATGACGGCCTGCTGCGAAGGGCCATTTGGAGCGGTAAAACCTTGACTTTTTCCATCTTGGTTTACGGCGCTCCCACGAATGATCGCATGAATTTGATCTCCGTTGGAAAGTGCGTCGGAAAGTCTTTTTATGAGAACCACCCCACAGCCTTCACTACGTATATACCCATCGGCATTGGCATCGAACGAATGACAATGCCCTGTGGAGGATAATGCATTTAACTTGCTAAAATAGACACTACCCTGGGGTGACAACACCAAATTGACCCCACCTGCAAGTACTTGATCGCATTCTCCATTTCGCAATGCTTGAATTCCTAAATGCACGCTTACCAAAGAGGAAGAGCACGCAGTATCTATCGCCATACATGGCCCTTTCAGACCCAGCCAGTATGAAATTCTTCCCGCAATGGCACTATGGGAACTTCCCAACATTGCATAGGCATCTATTTGTTTTGCATCTGACATCACCTTTGCCTGATAGTCTATTCCGCACATACCAAAATACACGCCCGTATTACTATTTTCGACATCTTGCTTGGTATAGCCGGCATGTTCCAATGCTTCCCAGCTAGTCTCTAATAGCAGACGTTGCTGAGGGTCTATACTAATGGCTTCCCTCGGACTGATACCGAAAAAAGAAGCGTCAAAAGATTCTATGTTTTTTAAAAAACCGCCATGTCGCACATACATTTTTCCTTCTGCCTCCTTATCATCACTGTACCACTCATCAAGCGGCCAACGCTCTTTTGGTATTTCCGAAATACCGTCTACGCCCTCCACCAAATTAGACCAGAACATCTTTAAATTCTCTGCCCCTGGGAAACGTCCGGAATAGCCCACGATGGCAAATTTTTCATCAGATGTTTGTTTACGGGAAACAACGGTCTCTTCATTGGTCTTCGGTGCATGGTCTGTGCCCCCCAAATACGTTTCGTAGAGGTGAACTGCACAAGTTTCTATCGTTGGATAATCAAACAGAAGCGAAACTGGAAGTATTTTGCCCACAGCCGACGAGATCCGATTCCTGAGCTCGACTGCCATCAAAGAATCCAAACCTGCCTCCATTAAGGGTCTGGAAGTAGCGATAGAAGTGGCCTCTTTTTCCGATAACACCTTCGCGACTTCTTTTTGTAGAAAACGCTCTAAATAACTTACACGAGCCGTTGGGGCGAGCGCAGCAAGCTGCTCTTTCAGACTACTATCGGAGGCCCTTTGTCCTGCTAGCTGTGTGTTTAAAAAATCTTGGTAGGTAGTAGGTATACCCTCTAAATTGGTCGCGAGATAGGAGGCAAATTTTATTGAATTCAGGGAAACCGCTATGGTATTTGTATGAGAAGTTTTGGAAATTGCCTCCAAGACCGACAAACCAGTGGTTGTTTTCCAAGAATTAATACCAATGGAGGCCATTCGTTGTCGATCCAATTCTAAGACTCCTCCAAGCCCTATCAACTCCCATGGCCCCCAATTTATGTTCTGTGCTTTAAGACCTTTTGTTCTTCTAAAGGTGGCAAGTGTATCTAAAAAAGCATTTGCTGCGGCGTAATTGGCCTGTCCGGAAGACCCCATTACAGATGCTATGGAAGAAAAAGTGATAAAAAAATCCAAAGGCATTTTCTCGGATAGCTTATGTAAATTCCAAGCGCCCCTAACTTTTGGTGCAAAAGCTTTTAAGAACTTTTCCTCCGTTTGATTTTCAAGGACCGCATCTTCTAAAACACCTGCCAAATGGAATACCCCCGTTAAAGGAAACTCCTTAAGATAAGGGGCAATGCTCTTTTCAAGATTTTCAAATTCGCTTACATCTGTTGAAACATAATACACAGGCATACTTTTTGCCGAAAGCCCTGCTAATATTTTTGTAATTGTTGCATCTCGTTTTCTTCTACCCACCAGCAGCACCTGAGCTATTTTGGTATCTTCTGAAAGCAACCAATTTGTAACCTCTTGCCCTAGCTGCCCTACACCCCCCGTTATGAGCACTGTACCAGTGGATAATCGTATATGGGGAATAGCATTATGCTGTTTGTCACCAATCGCAAGACCGGATTGGTTTATCACAGTAAAGCGGAGTGCATTACATGACCGGCCATCAATGACCAGTTGCCGTTCTTTTCCTGCCGCGCCGCTACAAATGCGGGCCAAGAGGGATGTTTTGGTATTTTTAGATACGGTATCGATGATTCCAAAGTCAAACTGCCGCATTTCCTGCATGAAGACCCTTCCCAATCCCCATAGTCCTCCATGGATCAAGCCCGTTTCATGGCCTGTTCCATACACATCTTTGGTGACCCACCAAAGATGTTTTAAATTCTTGCATACTCCTTTATTTTTTTGGGAAACAATAAATTGCAGCTGTTTCAAAGCAGTTATGCAAGTATCTTCCGCTCCGTTATCAACTGTTTTTCGCCCCATATTGGGCCAAAGGACTACGATACCATCAATAGATGAAAAGTCTTTGTATTGGTATAAATCGTTCAGGTACTCAAAAGCAATTACCTTGTTGCCCAAATCCTGAAATTGCGCTTCCAAGGAGTTCTTTTCATTCTTGGCACCCAGTATCAACCAAGTTAATGGCAAAGGTGGTTTTGAAGTTTCTCCTAGTAAAATAGGTTGCTGCTGCAGTTGGTACATGACCGGTGTAGCCGCGACTTTGTTCGTAACGCCCCGAACGTCTTGAAGTTCCGAAAGAACCACGGAATCAATGCTGGCCACCGCTTTTCCTTCAGTATCCCATATCGATAGTGCAATTGATGCAGGTTTTGTCCCGGGATTGCCGGATTCGCAATATTTAACCTTTACCCATAAGCCAGATGCGCCCTTTTGATACAGTTTGTATCCTATAAACTTGTTTGGAAAAAGCAACCGCCATTCCTCACTTTGCCCAGCGAAAAGTAACTGCAGACAATTCTCTAAGAGTACTGGATGCAACTTGTAATTTGCCGCTTCTTTTTGGGTGTTTGCCGTACCTTCGATATATGCATAAACCACATCACCCTCTTCAAAAGCTTCTGTAACCCCTTGAAACATACTTCCATATTGTATTCCATGGCTTGCTATGGTATTGTAAAAATTCTGTAAATCGATAGCCTTCAAGTTTGTGCGAACCTGTTCCGCGTCAAACATTTCAGGTAGTTGCGTAGTGTTGTCTTCCCCTACCTTGCCCCATGCACATCGCGCCCATTTCGATTGATTGTCCGAAACCTTCATCACAAAAACTTCCATCAAAAATTTGTCTTCCGATTTTTTAATTTTTACCTGTAGTGTAAAGACCGCATCTTTCTTGAGAACAATCGGAAATTCTTGTTCAAAACTTTCTAGTTTATAGGGCTTTTCTTTAGGTAAAAAATCGGCAATACCGGTTTGTAAAAGCTCCAAAAAGAACACAGCTGGGAGGGGCATCCGATTATTCACTTTGTAATCTTCCAAATACGGGAACAAATCAGTCGATATCATTGTCTCAAAGGCGCCATGACAATCTTTAAAATCAACTTCTGAAGACAACATACGGTGATTCGAAAATGCGGTTTCCTTTCTCAGTCCCTTGTCCAATTTTAGCCAATAGCGTTTGCGATCAAAAGGATAGGTGGGGAGCGGAACGAACCGACCTTTATTTTCTTTGTAAAATCCATTCCAATCTACCCTTCCACCACTGAGATAATATTTACCCAAACTGTTTAAAATAGGGTAGCCATCGGTTCGGTTTCTTTGCAAAGAAGGTAACAACAAACTTGTTTTGGATATCCTTGAATCTGCTGTTGCGACAAGTCCCAAGAGTGTGGCTTGCGGACCTATTTCAATGAAGGTATTGCAGGCATGTTTGTGAAGTCTTTCCAGTCCCTTTTTAAAATGTACCGTAGCAGTAATATGAGAAAGCCAATATGCTTTATCGCTCATTTCATTTGTAACTTCTTCCCCGGTAACGGTACTTACCAAACGGTAGTTCGGCTTGTTAAACACAAGTTGGGCTAACAGTTCTTCGAATGCATTGAGCATTGGAAGCATTAAAGGTGAGTGGAAGGCATGTGATACCTGTAGATGTTTAGCGGTTACTCCTTGTTTGGCAAGTACTTTGACAAGTGTTTCTACCTGGTTTTGTCCTCCTGAAACAACCACTTGGTTCGTAGTATTTACGGCTGCCAACGATACCAAATCAAATGACTCGATTGCTTTGACAGCTTCATTCTCGGTACACGAAAAAGCAACCATCATGCCACCCTTTGGTAAGGACTGCATCATACTGCCCCTAGCGAAAACGAGCTTTACAGCATCTTCTAAACTGAACACGCCGGCGAGACAAGCGGCCGCAATTTCCCCGATGCTATGCCCCATTAATACCTCAGGCACAACGCCCCAAGCAATCCAGAGTTTTCCCAAGGCATACTCAAGCGCAAATATTGCGGGTTGGGTGAACTTGGTATTGTTCAAATCAGCACCCTCCATTTCTTCACCCTTTAACAACTTTAGCAAGTCTATTTGTAGTAATGGGTTCAGAAGATGAATACAAGCATCTAAATGATATTTAAATACCGCTTCGGTATTATAGAGCCCCATGCCCATTCCCACATACTGTGATCCTTGACCAGCAAATAGAAAGGCCGTTTTTAGAACTTCGCCACCAACCAAACGAGCCTTGATTTCATGATCGAGAAATAGATCGGTCGTCAAATGTGTATTTGATGCAGGTATCACGGCAACGCCCCTATATGAGTACGCTGAACGAAATATAGCCTGGCTAAAAGCAATATCATGTAATGTATGCTTTTCAGTATTTTTGATGGCAACTAGCCGTTTCTTCATCTGCTCCAGTGCAGCAATGCTTTTTGCTGCCGTGGGAACCAAATGAAAATTTCTTTTGTTGTTTCTACTGCTTGGTTCGGAAACATACCCTTTTGGCAGTTCTTCTAAAATGAGGTGCGCGTTTACCCCACCAAATCCAAAGGAGCTGACCGCGCCGATCAATACTTTATTTTCTTGAGCTTCCCAATTCCTCAGTTCAGCGTTTACTTGCAGGTTGATATGTTCCCACGGAATATGATGGTTCTTTTTATTGAAATGCGGTTGCCCTGGTATCTTACGATATCTTAGGCATAATGCCAGTTTAATAAGTCCTGCGATTCCCGCAGCGGATTCAAGATGCCCTATATTGGCTTTGACGGATCCGATGGCTAGCGGGGTTTTTCTCCGATGGCTACCATAAACGGCCTGCAATGCATTTACTTCAATTGGATCTCCAAGGGCGGTGCCCGTTCCATGCGCCTCTACATAACCGACGGTATCGGCGGTAATTCCAGCCTTTGCAATGGCTTTTTTTATGACTGCTTGCTGTGCGAGGCCGTTTGGTGCAGTAAGGCCATTGCTATGACCATCTTGGTTGATTGCCGAACCTTTTATAACCCCAACAATGGTATCACCTTCTGCCATGGCCATTTTTAGCGGTTTTAACAAAACCAGACCACAGCCTTCACTTCGAACATATCCGTCTGCCGAATCATCAAAGGTTTTGCAGCGTCCATTTGGTGATAGCATGTTTGCTTGCGACAAAGCGACCGAGACTTCCGGACTCAAAACTATATTTACACCACCAGCAATTGCCAGACCACATTCACCGTTTCGTAAACTCAGTATCGCATTATGTACCGCGACCAAAGAAGAAGAACAAGCGGTATCAATGGCAATACTAGG
This sequence comes from uncultured Flavobacteriaceae bacterium, assembly GCA_947500385.1. GTDB lineage: Bacteria > Bacteroidota > Bacteroidia > Flavobacteriales > Flavobacteriaceae > Pelagihabitans. The sequence goes on from CANMSA010000027.1 coordinate 33,159, forward strand.
ACCAGTAAAATCATAATGATAGGAAAGGCGATTGGCAGCTATGCTCAAAGCTCCTCCAAGCCCTGAGTAAATATCCTGTTCGGCCATTTTAATAAGATCGCTATAATTGCTTTGGCTTATTCCCAGAAAAATGCCGGTATCGGAACCTTTTAAATTCTCGGGGAGATACCCACAATTTTCGAACAACACATGACTTTGCTCTAGCAATATGCGTTGTTGAGGGTCCATTTGGCTAGCTTCTCGTTCATGTATTCCAAAAAAGTGAGCATCGAACAAATCAATGTCCTCAATAAACCCTCCGTGTTTGCTGCTGATTTTGTTTTTTTTGGGAAGCGCACTGAAATAGATATCGTTACTCCATCGTTTACTAGGCACCTCGGTAACAGAATCAACTTTATTGGTTAGATTGCCCCAAAACTCCTCTAAGTCATCCGCCCCAGGAAACCTACAGGCCATACTAATGATGGCAATAGGTTCATCCCCTGCCTCGGATACACCCTCGACTGAAGTGGGTGTTTCACCATGAAGGATATATTGTGATAGGTTTTTGACATTGGAATAGTCATACAAAGTTATCGGTTGTATTTCTTTTCCAGTATATTCACTCAGTTCTCCTGCCAAGCGGATCGCCTGTAGTGAGCTCAAACCTAATTCTGCAAAGGCAGTGGTAGGTATAATGTCTTTTGAGGGCAACTGAAGGGTCTTTGCCAAAGTGGAAATCATCCATTCCTCCAAATGATTTGCATCCTTCAATTCTATGGATTTGTGATCAGCGCCCGTAATCGATTGTTTGACAGCCTCAAATTGATCTAACACTCCAACAAACGTATTTGACATGTACCATTCGGCACATTGTAATCTTTTTATTTTGCCGCTTGAGGTTTTTGGTATCCGACCAGGACTCACCAATACAATTGCTTTCACGGCGAGCTGATGGTTTTTAAGAACTGCCTCCTTTACCGCTTTAATAAGGGTTTCAAGGTCATAGGCTTTTAGGGAGGTGCGTTTGATTTCCTGAGCAACTACCAACACTTCTTTTTGTTGCGCTTGGATGCTGAAGACCGCCCCTGCATTTGGGGTAAAATGTTCGCTGGCGGCCTGAACGGTTTGTTCTATATCTTGTGGGTAATGATTTGCCCCATTGATAATGATCAGTTCTTTTATTCTTCCGGTTACATAGAGTATTCCTCTTCGGAGAAAGCCTAGATCCCCCGTCCTCAAAAACGGGGTACTGTCTTGTTTTCCCTTACGTGTGCATTGCGCCTTGAAAGTAGCTTTGCTTACCACCGGTTTATTCCAATACTTTTGTGCGACACTAGGCCCGGAAACCCATATTTCACCCACTTCGTTCTTTGCACATGCTACCAGTGTTGTCGGGTTTACAATACGAACATCCATATCTTTCAAAACACGACCGCTACCCACTATTTCGTAGCTATTAAAAGTTTGGGTATCCTGTGTTTTGGATATCTCTTTTACTTTTCCCGTATCAAAAATTGTTTTGTTCAATGAGAGATAAGAAGGCTTGCTTTTGCCTGTAGTACCCGTAATTATCAAGGTAGTCTCGGCCATGCCATAGCAAGGAAAATAAGCGGTCTCTCTGAATCCGACCTTTTTAAACTTTTCTACGAATCTCCGGATGGTGTTTGGCCGAATGGTTTCAGCACCGTTATAAGCGATTTTCCAATGGCTTAAATCAATACCTTCCAGTGCCTCGTCGCCAATGGCCGTAACGCAAAGATCGTACGCAAAATTAGGAGCCCCTCCTGTCGTAGCCTTGTAGCTCGATAATGCCTGAATCCAACGTATTGGTTTTTGAATAAAGGCAGTTGGAGGCATAAAAATCAGGGTACCTCCTACGAATAATGGTTGTATAATGTTTCCAATAAGCCCCATATCATGATAAACAGGAAGCCATCCTACTACTATCGTTTCGTGTGAATGGTCGAACGAGGCTTTGATAAGACCTTCGTTGTGAATTAAATTGGCATGGGATACGACCACCCCCTTTGGATTCCCGGTGGAACCCGACGTATATTGCAGAAATGCCGTGTCACTGGCAATAACTTCTTGTAACCTCCCAGGCACAATTGCCTCCTGAATGCCGTCGGTGGCGATCCATTTCACGTTCTGCAGCGAATCACTCTTTAAAAACCACTGTTCACCTTTCGATTTCAATGCTTCTGTACTCAATGCCCATTGCGCATTGCAGTCAGCAACAATGTTCTCCAAACGCCCCAAACGCCTGCTGCCTGCCGGCGGGTATACCGGTACGGCTATCATCCCAGCCGATAAGCAAGCAAAAAAGGCAATTATATACTCGATACCTGTTGGATACAACAACAGCACACGATCTCCTTTCTCGCCTTTTTCGTTTAGTAAATGAGCCAACGCAAGTTGCCTTTTATAAAAGGTCTTATAGTCTATCTTATCTGTTTCTTCCTCCCCGTTAGACAAAAAGCGATAGAGCACCTTGTTGGGCTGTTTTTTAACCCAATGCGCCAATACGTCCAAGATTGTCATGTTAGCGGAGTTTACCGGCTGTCCAGGAGTCGTAGTGATTTCTAGACCTGACATGATAACAAATACTTTACTGCTTGTGAATACATCTTCATCATTTCTTAGTGCTCTTAAAAGAATTTAGTTGTGCTCTGCGCACCTACTCTTTATGTTGTTGAAAACAACGTATTCACAACCATTTTACAAGCTATCTTCGTATGTAATGCGTTGCAGAGATCGGTTCAAGCATTTGAATACAAAGGCCTTTGGAAACCGATTGAACTTGAGAATGCTTACGTCGAAGATATTCGTTACATCAGAAGACTTTAAGGTATGCCTCAAAGCAAATCACAGGTCGTCTTCATTATTAGGGAGCCAGTAGCGAACTGTTCTGGAACTAGTAAAACCTATAAAATCAAGAATCTAAAAACCCGAAATTTCTGTAAAATGATTACAAATAGCTTAGGCTAAATGTCAGTCCTTTTTAGGGAAAAAGCCTTGATCTACATCAATTTTGAAGTAAGAAACTTAGTTTAAAGCAAGATTATACTTTCTTATAATAAAGACTAAAGGAATGGTAAGTTTCTTTTTTGTTTCTGTGTCGATAGCATTTAAAAAGAGATTGAAAGCAAATACTACAAAGAATCAACGGTTATTATAAGCCCAAAAAAAAGATCATACCAATTGGGAAGCCCTTATTCTACTAAGTGTGGAGGGAGTCATATTTAAATAGGAGGCAATATCTTTTAATCGAATTCTATTAAAGATAGATGGATTTTGTTTCATAAGTGCAGTAAAGCGTTCTTTGGCAGTTGTTTTCTGTAGATTGATAATGTGCCTTTCCAATCCGCAATAATATTGCTCCATAATATGTCGAATGGAATGGTCCATTTTTGGAAAACGTTCGCTCATTAAATTCCAATTTTGTTTGGATACCCGCTTTAATTTACAATCCTCTATGGTCTTTAAACTAATAAGACTTGGTTGGTGAGACAAAAATGAATGAAAAGCGGTTACAAAAGACACTTCGAGACTAATACAGGTAACATGCTCTCCTTTATCGGAAACAAAAAATTTCTTTATGGCACCTTCTTCCAAAAAGTATACATAATCGCACATTTCCCCTTCCTCGACCAAAAAGGTATTTTTTTTAACACGAAAATCCTCCCATAGATACAGTAACTCGGAAACCAGGGCGTAGTCGTTAACATATTTCATTAAAAGAGACGCTAATTTTCCCGTAGGAATCTGACTTATCTGTATCATATTAAACAATTAGGGGCATTTGTTTATAATCGAATTTTAAGAGCAAATATTACAACTTGTTCCTACATCCTGTGATTTTCGTATATACGGTACAAACATGTATATTGGATTAAATATACTTAATTATTTGCGCTTTTTTGCTGTAATTTTCCATAAATTGCGTCAATAATGCAATATTTTGCAATTACTTAACATTTCGCGTGTTGGTAATTACTCTTTTTTTTGGACAAACTTGTAAGAACGATAAATATATAAATACGCTCATTTATTAGCGTATTTATATCATTGTATTGTGAGTGTAAAAATAACCGACAGTGGCTTTTTTTGTTGATTACAAATCTCTTGCAACCTTATTAATTTATAACCGGAAGCTTGTAAGATGCCAATCCAATCCTCAAAAGTTCTAGCATACCACGAATGCCCATCGGACCAATTTCCAGACAATCCCTTCCAAGAATCATGGATAGTTTGGCTTTCATAGGGCAACTGCTGTTCCATAAAGAAAAAAGGGTGTAGGGTTTGAATTACGAGGTGTCCGTTTTTAGATAAGGTTTTCTTTAAACTAATCAACAATTTTTCCAAGGCGTCCGCCAGATAGATGGAAAAATTGAATACGATTACGTCATACGGTGCTTCTGGAATCTTTGCCCCATTGGCTATTTCTTCAAATGTAATTTGATAAAAATTACCCGTTTGTTTTTTGGCAAAATCTATCAAGGCCGCAGTTGCGTCAATACCCACCATACTTTTTCCAACATGGGTAAGGTTTCTGACCAACCATCCTTCACCGCATCCCATGTCCAAAATTTTTGATCCCGGTAAAGAGACCACAGCTTTTTCAATTGCAGGATTGGTAAAATGTCTTGAAGCTAGCTGTCCCTTTTTCATTACGCGAATCCACTCTGCCGCATTTTTCTCCCATGATCGCATTATGTCATTTTCCATTTTATATGTTTTTTGAAGTTCTGCATAGCCTTGTAAAAATATACCTGCAAGCCAATTGTTATCCAGGATGGCTTACTTTACCTAAATGTAGTGATATCTTCAAAACAAAAGACCCTCATTTGCTAACCAGGCAAAATCGGGTCTTTCTCCTCTAAACTAACTCAAACGATTATATTGATGGGTCTCCAGGGGTATTGGGATTACTGTTTCTCTCAATATCCGGAAAAGGATAAAAGTTTCGATTGCGTTCCTCTTCGTAATCCATTGCACTGCCGCTTGGTTCTGGTCGATTGAACCTACGACTATCCTCTAGACTCATTCCTGTGAGGAATAATTCCGCCCTTCTGTTTTTAAAAACCTCATTTAATAAATCAGCGACACTTCCGTCACCACTGTACGCCGCCGTATTGGCATTGATCCCAAAAACATCATCGGTATCGGTAAGTACTTCGTTCAATGCTACAATGGCAGCGGCTGTATCGGGTGCCGCTTTTCTAAGATTCGCTTCAGCAATTATCAATTGCATTTCATCAGGCAAGTATAAAGGAATACTGGCCGTACTCGCATTATAGAAGCCAGCCAAGTCTTCGATGGGCAAACCGTTCTGGTTTAATTCCGCCAAAGGAACCAAGTAGAATGAAAGTCGACCATCTGCGGCATCAAAGGAGAATTCAGCAGGTAATCCAAAATTATCCCTCGGTTTAAAGTTCGGTGCGTCATTCTGAAAAACCCTTGCCCAAATAGGATTGAGGTTTTGAGAATCATAGGTGAACAAGGAGGTTGAAGAAAGATCAACCTGTCCTGCCGCAGCAATTGCAGCATCATAGTTTCCTGCAAATAAATTGTACCGGGCCAGCATAGCATCGATGGAATTTGAAAGATCAATGTTTCCTTGGGTAATCTGGGCTGAAAACTCATCGGATATCGGAGTACCGGTAATGAGCGTTTTTGCCTCTCCCAATAAGGTGATTGCCGTATTCAATGCTTCTATCCTGGATACAAAGGGCGCATCATTGTCCGCACTGGTGACCACTACTACATCTGTGTAATTCTGGGCCAAGCTCGCGATCGCGATCGCCTTGTAGAATTTCGCATAGGCTACTAAACCACTTTTGGTTCCTTCCTCCAAGGCAATACTTTCGGTGTTTGCTTCAATATCTTCGGCAACCTTTATGATTCTTAACATGGTGGACCAAAGGCCTTGCACATTTGAATTAAAATTCGGCAAAGTAGCGCCACCATCTTCCAACTCAATCATATTCTGAAAGGTAGTTGTGATGCCACCTTCACGGGTAGTAACTGCCGGAGTTTCTACTATAAACCGTAAGCCAGTGGTACTAAAAGTCTGCTGCAAACCTACTGCAGCCGCAAGAATACCTTCCCTTGAAGAAAAGGTTTGATCCACGGTAGGTGCATTTGGATTATCAAAATCGGTTTCACAGGATACCATAGGCAACAGGCCGATGATAGCTAATGCGAACCATAAAATATGTTTTATATTACTTTTCATTTTTATCTTTTTTGAATTAGAAACTTACGTTGATACCCAATTGATAGGTTCTAGGAATGGGCACACCTGCAAAATCAAAACCTCGAACGGCGTTGCTTTGACCTGCAGTATTAATTTCAGGATCCCAACCACTGTAATCATCCCAAGAAATCAAGTTTCTTCCAATGAGACTAATACCTATATTGTCAATACGCTTAAAAGGCGACTTTAAATCATACCGCAAAGACAATTCTCTAAGTTTCACAAACGAGCCGTCTTCTACAAACTCCTCAAATATCCCTGCTTGGGCTCCACCAAACCCCTTGGGTCTGTTACCAGCTAATTCTTCTCCTACGTTTGAACCGCCCCCAAAAATAACGTTGTCCAGCAATCGTCGATTCCAGTTGAATACATCAAAGCCTTGTACTGCATCGAATTGTACACGTAATGTGAAATTTTTATAGGCAAATTCATTGATCAAGGACCCGAACCAATCTGGATTCGGATCTCCGATTACTTTTGAAGAGGCCCCATCATCGGTAGTCCCTGCGAAAGGGTAGCCGTTTTCATCCAAGGAAATACTACCATCAGCTTCTCTCGCATAGAACTGTCTGTAGAAGACGCCCAAAGGCTCTCCTTCGATCACATAGTTCGTTGCAAAACTACCGGCCAAGGCAAATTGTCCGCCTCCGGCCACTTTGGTAATCGTGTTTTCGTTCTTTGAATAGGTAGCGGTGATATCCCAAGAAAAATCTTCCGTTCGTACAGGGGACCCTTTCAGCAAGAGCTCAACACCTTTATTCTCTAAATCCCCCACATTTTCGATACGAGAACCAAAACCTGTAGAAGATGCCAATTCGCGTGGAAGTAACAAGTCGGATACATCTTGTTTGTAATAGGTAAACTCAACTCCTAACCTATTGTTAAAGAAGCCTGCATCAAATCCAAATTCTATTTCTTCTTGCCGCTCCGGCGCGATGTTCAAATCACCTAGCTGCGTATCTGGATTTAGACTTGGTACCCCGTTAATAGCGGACGGTACATAGTTCGTAAATCGTTGAAAAGCAGAAAGTGCGGTGAGGTTACCTGCTTGCCCCCATGAACCTCTCACTTTAAAGGTGCTAAAGAAATCACCAAAGGTATTTTCCCAAAACTCTTCTTGGGAAACGACATAGGAGAGACTCGCTTTTGCATACAATTGATCCCGTTCATCCTTCCCAAACGTAGAGGCACCATCTTGTCGTAAGGCACCATTCAAATATATTTTATCCTTATAGCTGAAGGACTGCTGAATAAACGCACCCCAGTAAGAAATTTGAGATCTGCTTTCACCTTGGGCAAGGATGCTTCCACTTTCCGCCGTTTCCACAATCGGTGGCAGTCCATCGGCACTTATACCGATTCTATCAAATTCTTCATATTGCCAAGATCCTCCTACGGTCGTCGTAGACACGATGGCATCGGACAAGTTTGCTTTGTAAATCAAATTTAAATCACTGTTGTACTGAAAGTTATTGAGATCAGATCTACGGGCAAAACCGGCTCCATTGGGCGAGGTATTATTAATTGGTATGAACGCAGTCGCAGACTGATTAAAATAATCTAACCCCAACTTATAATTCGCCGATAGATTCTTGGAAATTTTCGCATCAAGGCCCACACTTGTGATAATACGATTTACCTTTTGACCAAAGTCGAATCGGTTGACCGCCTCGGCCGGATTGGTCCGGGGTACCAATAAAGAAGTAACCGGGTACACTCCGGAATCGTTCGGAGCGGGATTCACCGAGTTTTCACTAAACAAGAATCCCGTAATCGCTCCATAGGCCGAATTAATTCCCCCATTTGGAATATCTGAGCTACTGCTTCGTACATAATTTAAACCGATATTTACATCTAACCAATCAAAAGCCTTCTGATTAATATTGGCCTTGAACCCTATTCGTCTGTAATCAGTATTCTTGATAATACCTTCATTATCCAATTGAGAGGCCGAAATAAAGTAAGAAGTCTTTTCATTCCCCCCGGTTACCGAAAGATAATTTTCAACCCCAAAACCTGAACCAAAAAACTCATCCTGAAGATCATAGCGCGTTACTGGCACCGTGGCAAGATCTGTTCTGTCGAATGGATTTTCCCAAGCGAGCGGCACTGTATTATAATCGATTTTTTTCCGCAATTCATTTACACGGATACTGGTAGAAAAGTTAAACTTTGGGTCGCCACTTTTTCCTTTCTTGGTAAATATTTGAACTACCCCGTTGCTCGCTCTAGAACCGTAAATGGCAGCGGCAGCGGCACCTTTGATAATTTCGATACGTTCAACATCGTTGGGGTTCAAATCTGCCAGTCTATTCTGTGCGCTACCTCCCAAATCGACTAATTGATTGCTTGAGTTACTGATAATAATACCATCTACAATGTAAAGGGGGTCTGAATTTCCCAATACCGTACTTGGTCCTCTTAAGCGAATACTGATTCCCCCGGCTGGATCACCGGAATTCTGCTGTACCAATGCCCCGGTAACTTTACCGGAAATGGCCTGATCAACAGCCGTTGCGGCATTGTTCACCAAGTCTTCTGACTTTACCGTAGATATAGCATTTCCCAAGGTTCTTTTATTCACACCCGAATTCGTCCCGGTTACTATTACCTCATCGAGACTTAGTAAATCCTCGGTAAGCTGGGCATTGGTCGTTATCGAATCCGAACTCCCAACTTCTACGGAAGTTTTCTTTGTTGAATACCCAATATAGCTAATGACCAAGGTATATGAACCAGCGGACAAAGTGGCATTGAAATTGTAGTTACCATCAAAATCCGAGACCACCCCGTATGTGGTACCTTCGATAAAAACAGACGCACCGGCTATTGGAATATTCGTACTTGTATCTGTCACATTCCCATTAAAGGAATAATCACTGGTTTGCCCCTTAACCGAAGTAAAGCATACCATACATAATAGCAGTAAAAAAGGGAAAGATACCATCCCTTTCGTAAACTTCTTTTTTTTCATAGAGTTCTAGTTTAGTAAATATTTAGTTTTAGCTGCCCTTCCGCGAATGCGCAATTACGGAAGAAGTCGTATTGATTGGAAATTTGTCGATTTGGCGACAAACGACGATTAAAAAAAATCGAAATCCCATATTGATTTTGAAGTTGGCAAAGTATTGAATTTGCCATTTTTTAAGTTATACTGTGCCAATTCTTGCAAAATCATTCAAATATATGCAAATAACTGCTACATATGCAATTTAATGCGTATATTTAATTCCTTTAATGCAATATTTTGCAATTTATCTCTTTTAATTAAGATGTCGTCAATTATTGTTGAAGAACGTCTAGATGTTATTTGTTTTTATATTTTTACCGTACCATGTTAAAAGAAGAACGTCACCAAATTATCTTGAACGAAGTAAGAGTACACAACAGGGTACTCCTAACTGACTTGGGGGAAATGCTCAATGTATCCTTAGACACCGTACGGCGTGATATTAAAAAGTTAGACGAGGAAAAGAAACTTAAAAAAGTTCATGGCGGAGCGATATCTCTTGGATTTGACAGTTACAGTTTCAAAGGATCCCAAATATATTCGAGAGAAGAAAAAACCCAAATTGCCAAGAAAGCAATTGCGCTTTTAAAGGAGGGACAAGTTATTATCTTAAGCGGTGGAACCACCAATTTGGAATTGGCACGATTGATTCCTGAAAAAATGAAACTCACCTGTTTTACACCGAGCCTTCCGGTCGCTATCGAATTGCTATCAAAACCAAATATTGAAGTCATTTTTATCGGTGGAAAACTTTCTCACCAGGCACAGATAACCATTGGTGCTGCTGCCATACGTTATTTAACGCAAATCAAATTCGACATAGGTTTTATTGGAACGGGCTACTTAGATTCCGTAAATGGACTTACTGAGTTCGATTGGGATGTAGTACAAATCAAAAAAGCCATTATCAAGGCTTCAAGAAAAACGGTAGTCTTGTCAATTTCGGAAAAATTAAACTCAAGCCAACGCTATAAAACCTGTGATTTAAGTGATATTGACACCTTGATCACGGAGTTAGAACCCAACGATGTTTCTTTGGTCCCTTTTGAAAAACAAGAGATAGCGCTCCTCTAATCGGTACTATTCAATATCGACCAATAGCTTGTGGAACGATTTTATCTTATCATCCTCATTGATAAGTTTGTTCATACAGGTTTCTAAAAAGCGTAGAAACGTCTTTTTCTCGGCACTGTCAAAACCTTCGGTCAAGTAATTGATTACCCCCAATCGCGACGGCTGCGTATTATTGACCAGTGTAATGCCCTTTTTCGTTAGTTTTAACCGCTTTTTCCTGCGATCATCCTTATCCTCGTATTGCCGAATCAGGCCTTTATCCAATAACACATTAATAAGGTTGGTGATATTGGCCCGCGAAACGTTCAAGGAGTCCGCGAGCTCGCTTGCCATTAAATCTTTGCTATGCTTTTCCCTTTTAAAAAATGGTAAATTGGGATTATTGGCCAAGTGCAGAAGAATCAACCATTGCTGGGTAGTCAATCCTACTTTTTGGTACACATCATCCCCTATTTTTTTTAGCTGATTCGACAAATCAAATATGCTTAATACAATCGATTCTTCTATGCTGCTTTCTATCATTTCTTTTTCCTTGCTTACGAGTCTAACTACCGCGCAATATAAAGCACTTCGTATTAACCCTGTAATTTTTTAATAACGTTTAATTGTGTTTTTATAAACAATTCTTTCGACGGTTCTTTTGCTTTGAACGAATTGGCCGGATAATGCGAATACTTCGCATAAGACGGGGCGTACAATTCAAACCGCTGCCGGGCATTGTAGTTTTGCATGGATACTTTTGAGCGATAATCCCGTAGTGCCATGATATCAATATAGCTATTGGCTACCATACTTCCTCCCGTACCGGCTTCAGACAATACATGCCCTTCATATCCCACGATCTTGGACAGCCCATCCGTTGCGGCAAACGGAAAATCGATTCCGGAAATTCCGGCGGAATTCGCCGAAACCACGTAGCTCATATTCTCGATCGCCCTGGCGCGTTTGGCCACTTCCTTATGGGTCAGCTGCGGGCTTCCTGCCTCTGATGACGAATGCAAAAACACCTCCGCCCCGCGCATCATCAAACACCTGGCAATCTCGGGATACAGGATTTCTTCGGAGGCAATACAGGTCAACCTGCCCAATTTGGTATCTGCCACCGGAAATAAGGCCTCCTCACCGTAAACCTGTATGTACTCGTCCAACACATCATGCGGCGTAGGTGCAAACATTGAATTTAAACGGCGGTATTTGAGAATCAATGCTCCGGTATCATCAATAATAAAACTGCTTTGAAAATAGAGTTCCGGAAAGTGTTCATCGAGTTCATAGAAATTGCCCGAAAGAAAAATAGATTGTTCTTTGCAAAACGCCTTCATTTGGTCAAAGAGTGGATCCTTCACTGAAAGACAGGCTTTCTTTCGCCATTGTTCCATATGCTCCCCAAAAGGAAAACTTGTCAGAAAATACTCCGGTAACACGACCAGTTTTAAATCGGGTCCTATAAATGCCTTAGATCCCCTTGTCTCTGCCAAAACCTTTTTTAGAGACGTTTGCATAAGGGCATATGCCTCTGCCCGGTCTTTACAGGAATTCACGGCAAAACACTCGGTTTGTAGGGCTAAAGCTTTATATCGTTGAATCAAATTCTGAAGATTAGGATATAGTACAAGGTACAAAAATAGTTAATAATATTAACTATTTATACATAGAAGTTCGTTGAATCGATGAATGTCCGTTTACAAGGACCAACGCTCAAAAACGAACTAAGAATTCATCCAATACGTTTAAATTCCAGGTCCGTTCTAGGGGTATTTACGGGTTTTTGTGTCTTTTCGATTATTTGCCAACTGACCCCCGCAGTATCACTGAAAACAAAGGATAGCTCCCCAAACTCGTTGGCCTGTATTTCGGAAGGGTGTAGCTTGTGCTTAGCGACCAAATCTTGTACCGTTGTCAGTTTTGGAGTATAGAATGAATGCAGGGTAATCCCCTTCTCACCTATTCTTTGTTGTGCTGACTTGTTGGTCTTTTTTCCCCTAGGGATAAAGAACTTTAACTTTCCACAGATATTATTTGGGGATACAAACCCTTGATACCAGTGGCTAAAGCCTGGCTCCATCTGAAAAACCTCCTTGGGGCCTTTTTGCCAATCTCCGTCAATGGCGGGTGCTTCCTCTGCTTTTAATCCCAAGGCGGTCGATAAATAGGACATTTGTTCCAAAGAGACTGCATCTATAATAAAATCATGATGGGTAAACTCGCTTGTCTTGAGGGTAGTATCGGTATCGACGGTACCGTAACCCGGTATCTCGTATCCATATCGTTGAAAAAAGATATGGTTGAAAAAGGCGCCATACACCGCATTCTCACGCACCAATACGGGACGTTGAAAAAAATCGCGCGCTCCCGTGTTGAGGCCAAAAAGATCATCCGCTACGGGTACGGTAGGAAGCCATGGTTTTTTTCCTACCTCCCTGGCAGTTTGATAAATATCGTATAACCGAAAAATGTCATGCGTCATCATCACCGCGATTCTACTGCCTATGGTCTCCACGGGGGCATACCCTACACCCTCTCCCAATGGGTGCTCCCATTCTAAAATACGCAGTAGACCGTGACTGTCTATCCGTCCGTTTTGCAGCCGGAAGGAGCGTAGCTTTGAATCGACCCCGTAGAGCCTACGGGCTGTCACCGCATCTAAGACACCGCTATCGATTTCTTTAAAACCAAAGTCGGCAAAATACTTTTTCGCATAATCGGCATCCGAAGTGCCGATCATTACTTCATAAAGTCCGCTAATGCCGGTATCGGGGAGCATAGTTTCGGTAGTTTTTGAATGCGACATATAACAACGTTTACGGAATCAAAATAAGTTTCCCAAAGTTCTTCCCTGTATAGAGCATTTTGAGGGTAGCGGCATAATTCTCCAACCCTTCTGTAACATGCTCTTTCACGTTTATTTTCCCCTCCTCGATCCAACCGGCAATTTCCTTGACCGCCATGGGCCATTCTGCTATGAAATCGAACACGATAATACCGGTCAATGTCCCGCGGGCCGTTACAATCTTCATGTAGTTTTTGGGGCCTTGAACATTTCCCATATTGTTGTACTGTGATATGGCACCACAAATCACTACGCGAGCTCCCTGTGCCAAGTTCATCAATGCAATATCAAGGGTCTCACCTCCCACATTATCGTAAAATATATGCACCCCCGTAGGAGCGTATTCCTTTAATTTAGCATTGATATCCTCCGTTTTATAGTTAATCGTGTAATCGAACCCACAATCCTTTAAGAGATATTCGCATTTGGCATCGGTTCCGGCCGAACCAATTACGGTACAACCCATTATCTTTGCAATTTGCCCTACCGTGGAACCGACCACGCCCGCAGCCCCGGAAACATAAATAACTTCTCCTGCTTTGGGTTTTCCGCGACGTAGCAAACCAAAATAAGCGGTCATTCCCGGCATCCCCAGTACGCCTAAATGATGTGTGAGCTTGCCGAAGGACACATCCAATTTTTTAAGCCCTTCCCCGTTTGAAATGGCATGGGTCTGCGACCCTAAAAGTCCTTCTACATACGTCCCCACCTCGTACGCATCGTTGTTGGACTCGATTACTTTCCCAGCAGAAAAGCTTCGCATCACGGCGCCGATCTCAATTCCTTTTATATAGGTCGTTCCTTCATTCATCCAACCACGGATGGCGGGATCTAGCGATATCGCTTCGATTTGAATCAGCACTTCCCCGTTCTTTATCGGTGCCAACGTTTCCGTTACCAAATCGAAGTTGCTATCTTCGATCGCCCCTGTTGGCCTGCTGGCCAAAACCACTTTTGTATTGGTCATCCTTGAAATGATTTAATTTGCTTTTAAAAGTATGAAAAATTAGTTAATATTATAAATAATTAACTATATTAACTAATTAATTGAAATTTCTTAAAATTGAGCACTAGCCGTTTCGTCCTTGTTGATACTAGAAAGGTACACTTTCATATGATGGGGGTAGGTCCCGCCTTGGTATTGTTCCACCCCTCTCCGCATACTTCTGAGATATTGCTTCCCTTGGCAAAAGAATTGGCAACCCATTACACCGTGTTTGTGATGGATACACCCGGTTACGGAAAATCGGACTCCTTAGGTTTTACGCCAACCGCTGTGAATGACTATACGGCATTTTTGCACAAAGCTTTCAAAAAAATGGGGTTAAGGAAGGCCCTCTTTTATGGCTCCGCTACCGGTGCACAAATTGCCATTCGCTACGCTTTGGAATATCCTGAGGATGTTTCACAGCTTTTTCTGGACAATTCGGCTCATTTCGACAAGGCACTATGTGATGCCATTTTGCAACATTACTTTCCCGACCTGACACCGAAACTTGATGGAAGCCATTTGACGCAAATTTGGACAATCGTACGTCAAATGTTTCAATACTTCCCGTGGTGTTTTACGACCAAAGAATATGCCTTGAACCGCCCTCAGCTACCTGCAGCGGCCCTGCACTTCATTGCGATGGATTTTTTAAAGGCCGGAAAGAACTACGACCATGCCTATAAGGTTGCTTTTCAACATGAACGCGGTGCGTATGTGCAACAATTAAAGGTACCTACCGTTATTTTTCGTTGGAACAATAGTATCATTACAAAATACGTCGATGACCTATTGGCCTTCGAATTCCCTTTGAATGTATCGGCCTTCCTCATTAATGGAGATCCCGCCGCGCGCATGCAGGCTATGACCTCGTTCATCAATGAGAAAGCCCAAACCTTCGCATCTTTCAAAACATCGGTTACGATACAACCTTATGTTGAAGGCCCAAGAATATCCTATCAGCAAGGAAACAATCCCCTTCCAGAAGTCACGGATGATGGGCAACACTTGCATCGCGCTTGGAAAATGCTCGTATTGAATAACCCCGCCATGGACGCTGCTCAAATTCAAGCTTGTTTAGTTGATTGGTATACAAAATAACCCAAAATAGTATGATGAAAAAAACGTGCTTCTCCCTGCTCCTGTCCTTACTCGTATTTGCTTGCAAGGAAAACAACACAACTCCTCAACCCATTCCAAAAACTGCGAAAACAACATCTTTCATCGGCACTTGGGATAATTTTCAACAATTCTGGCTTGAAAATACCGAAACAGATATGCATCGGCTAGAAACCGATGATAAGCATCGTCACCTTTCGATGCGGGTTCAAGAAAACGACAATGGTGGTTTTTCAGTCGAACTTAGAGAAGGTAGAAACGGTGCGAATTTGGTGGAAACAATGACATTGAGCGAAGCGGAATTGGCCGGACCCGATTTTAGGTTTGACGGCGATACATTATTCGTTACCGGAAGTACACACTTCAAAAACAAGGATCCTTATAAGTTTGTCCGTACGCGAAAATTTTCCGGTTGGATCGAAGTGCCTATCACACCGTACAAGGACAGTATTTACCGAAAAAGTAATCTTGAAATCCACGATCAAGGGGGCATGGCGGAACTGCAAATAGCCGGTGTTCAATATACTGCCGAGTTGACGCAACTATTGTTTGGACAAAAATTGGCAATCATGAAATTGGCCATTTACGATATGCCATTGGATAGCGTACAAATTAATAGTCGTTCTATCAGCTATACCTGGCTGAATCCGGAGGCCAAAAGAACGGGCATCAATCTTCGTAAAGTAGTTTCCGGGTGGACACTTATTGAACCGGGCTATGTAAATTCGGACAATACCAAATTTAATAAAAAGTAATACTATGAAGTCGGCATTTCAAGCGGTACCATCGAACGTTCTTATAGTGGGCGCCAACAGCGGTATTGGCCAAGCATTGATTCAACAACTTTTAGATGTCGGCGCAACGGTATTCGGCATTGATATTCAAAAGGAATCCAAGACTTCGATTTCTAAAAAGTATCGGTATTTCGGAGCAACACCTCTTGACCCTCAAAAACTATCCGAGGTAGCCCAAAACATTGGAGCACAGACCGCTCATATCGACGGACTCGTAAACCTTTCCGGAACTATTCGTAAGTTCAAACCGATCGCAGCGCTCACCTTGGAGGAATGGGATGAAACCTATGACATTAGTTTTAAAAGTTGCTTTAACTCCTGTAGAATCTTTTTGCCCTTGTTAAAGGGCTCTCCAAAGGCAGCAATTGTAAACATGTCATCGGGACTCGCATTTATCGGACAGAAAAACTATGGGCCGTATAGCGCTGCGAAAGCGGCTATCCTTAGCTTTAGCAAGACCCTGGCCGCCGAGCTAGCTCCCCAGATTCGTGTCAATGCCGTCGCTCCGGGAGCCGTAGATACGGATTTTATATATAAAGAAGATGGGAGTACCCGCTTCAACAAGGAGGCCTACTTAAAAATGGTGCCTTTGGGTACGATGGCAAAACCTACGGAAATTGGCTCCGTAATCCTATTTTTACTAAGTGAAAGTGCGGCACATATGACCGGGCAATGCCTGCATGTGAATGGGGGTGCCGGGATGCACTAAAAAATCAAGTTCAGGTTCAGGTTCAGGTTCAATGCCTATCTAGGGCCGTTGAATTTAGTTCAATTTTATCTTATGTAACACTTGAACTATCCATCCGAATAGCAACTATTCGCTCACTTTTGATTCTCGTCAATTAACTTATATGCCAAATCTAGCGCTACATCACGCCTTTGTAAGAGGTCATAGATGGTGGGTACGGCGCCGTAATCTGGTAATACCCCATGCCCTTTATGATCAAACGACAGGTTCATTACCGATCGTAAAACCGGAATCGTAACCCTAACTTTTGAATTTGGAAGGGTAAGTCTCAATAAATCGTTTGCTGTGGTCTCCCCGGGATTCCCCCCCGCCTCCTCACCAATGAATGTGGCATTTGTATATGATTTGACAAGGCCCAAAAAAGTTCCTGTAGCCGAAGCACTGGCAGCATTTTGTAAAACGTAGAGCTTTCCCGTGTAGGATGCTTTTTTGGGCAAAATTCTTTGTAATTCAATATTCTTAATATGATAAGTATCGCCTTTTTTCACCAAGGGCTGACGCCTAAAGTGTTTAAAGAAACCATCCTTCTCATAGTGTTTCGGATTTGGTATTTTTTTCACTACTGCATACTCATCCTTATAGGGAAAAATAGGTGCGGAAATAAGGTAACGCAGCACCTCGTCCGCTGCCTCCCCATATCCCCCCCCATTGTTGCGTACATCCAAAATAAGATTCTCAATTTTTTTAGCCTTTAGTTCTTGGAATACTCCTTTTATCATATTTCTAAACTCCCGGGCACTATCATATTGAAAGGATGGTATTTTAAAATAGCCTATATTTTTTTGTAGGTTAAATTCAATCGTTCTACTAGGTATTGAACTCATTTAGACTTTTTTATTTTGAATTTTCTCAAGGCCAAGACTATGAATGACAGGTAGTTGAAACCTTTCC
>CANMSA010000028.1 GCA_947500385.1 uncultured Flavobacteriaceae bacterium
ACAGCCCATCAGGTCGTTCGCGTTCAAGCCCATCTCTGCGCCTTCAAGTCCATCTTCATATCGTAAGTACCAGATCAGACAGGTACCAGGTCCGGCCCCATCGAAGTTTACACCTTCGACCGCCTCCAAGGTCGGTGGCAAGCCCAAGATCTTTCCTTGGTCATCGGTGATCACCCAGGAGCTGTTGCTCCCGACTCCCGTACCGTCCAGACTGATGCCGGAGACCATATCGGGCGTACCGTCCACCGTGAAGTAGTATGGACCACCGCTGATCGTCCCCGCATCGGGTTGATTTCGATACACGCGAATGCTATTGGAGAAATCAAAGTTTCCTACCAAATCAGTAGTCGCGTTGTTTCCTGTTTCAAGGCCTTCCAACCCATCCGCATAACTTAAGTGCCAAATAAGGCACACTCCTGGCCCCGCACCATCAAAATCGACTCCTTCCACGGCTTCCAATGTTGGTGGTAAACCCAAAATTTTTCCATCTTCATCGGTAATCACCCATTGACGGTTGGCATTGCTTTCACATTCCAAGTCAATACCATACACATTATCTACTTCTCCATCACCCACACAAAATTCAAACGGACCACCGGTGAGAAAGCCACCATCTACGCGAACAGGCTCACTCCGCACCACGGTCAACGGGTTCGACAGACTGAAACAGCCCATCAGGTCGTTGGCGTTCGAGCCCATCTCGGTCCCTTCCAGGCCGTCCTCGTAGCGAAGGTACCAGATCAGACAGGTGCCAGGTCCGGCCCCATCGAAGTTCACACCTTCGACCGCCTCCAAGGTCGGGGGCAGGCCCAAGATCTTTCCTTGGTCATCGGTAATCACCCAGGAGCTGTTGCTCCCGACTCCCGTACCGTCCAGACTGATGCCGGAGACCATATCGGGCGTACCGTCCACCGTGAAGTAGTATGGACCGCCACTGATCGTCCCCGCATCGGGTTGATTTCGATACACACGAATGCTGTTGGAGAAATCATAGGTGCCTACTAAATCAGCTACATTATTTTCACCAGCAAGGCCCGTAAGGCCATCTACATAACTTAAGTGCCATATCAAACACACACCAGCACCGGCACCATCAAAATTGACAGCCTCCGGTGTGGGCGGTAGACCCAGTATTTTTCCGTCCTCATCCGTGATGACCCATTGGGAATTCACCGTGCTATTGCATTCAAGGGTAATGCCCGAAACATTGTCGGCTATACCATCCCCAACGCAAAACTCAAAAGGCCCGCCCGCGATGGTACCGCCATCGACCGTAGCCGGGATTTCCTCATTCTCTATATCGCCATGTATGGCAACATCCTTGGCCGACATCTGCGGCCCAATCAGAAAAATAGCAAGAATGGCCAGCAACAAGAGACGCAGTGCGTTCCGATCATTGGCCATCCCTGTATTTAATACAAGTAATGTTCTTTTCATTTTTTTCATTTTTAGATTATCTAACAAACTAACCCTTCTTAAATGACTCCTAGATCACGAAAACATATACTTTTTAAGAAATTCTGTAAGGATTTTGTGAACATTACGGCTATTAAATGGATATTTCGCATTATACATAGGATACTATCCCCCGATATCACGGTGTTCATCGCGCTTTTTGGTCGATTTGACCACATCGTGATACTTATGTGAACTATTTTAACTTGATTCGTAGCTGATATTATGAAAGACATTCTTATTATTGAAGATGATCCGGAAATCATAAAATTACTGGAGATACATCTTACCGATCTGATTTACACAACCTCCAAAGCCATGGATGGTGAGGAAGGTTTAAACATGGCCTTGGCAAAAGACTACGACCTTATTTTATTGGATCTTACCTTACCCAGTATGGATGGTGTCGAAATCTGTAAGCGATTGCGAGCAGAAAAAAATACTCCCGTAATTATGCTTACGGCAAAATCTGAAGAAATAGATCGTGTTCTTGGGTTGGAAATCGGGGCCGATGATTATATCACCAAACCTTTTAGTATCCGAGAATTACTGGCACGGATCAAAGCCGTTATTCGAAGAACAAGTGCTCCAAAAATCGAAGAAAAAGATTCTTCGGCCATCGCCGCTGAAGGTTTGCACATCGATATTGATAAGCGCAAAGTATTGTTAGATGACCGAAAGGTAGAACTCTCTCCGAAAGAGTTCGAACTATTGGTATTAATGGCCTCGAATCCCGGAAGAAATTATACCCGGACGGAGCTTTTGAATATGATATGGGGCTATAACTTCGAGGGATACGAACACACGGTAAATTCGCATATCAACCGACTGCGGGCCAAAATAGAATCAGATATGGCCAATCCCAACTATATTTTGACGACTTGGGGGGTTGGGTACAAGTTTAATGAAGATATTACCATATGAGCAAATCAGAAAAGACGCTTACTCCAAAGCTGGTCAAAAAATTATGGCTGGCCTTTATTTTACTTGTTGTTTTGATGGGCGCCTCTTATATGCTGATCACCAATCACTTTGCCGGAAAACATTATGAGGAAACTACCCAGCGTTTGAATGCCGAAGTAGCCAATCATGTGATAGCCGAAAAATTCAAGGATGCCTCCCCTTTTTTAGAGGATGGAACGGTTAATAAACCCTTGTTTGGAGATTTAATGCACGACATGATGGCCGTGAACCAAGGGATTGAGGTGTACTTATTGGATGATGCCGGTTCTATTCTGTATTCCGTTGTGTTGGTACACGATGAAAATACACCGGCCAAGCAAGTGTCCTTGGCCCCAATTAAACAGTTTATTGCAGAAAAAGGTGAAAAGTACGTTGTTGGAGATGACCCCCGTAATCCCGGACAACAAAAGATCTTTTCAGCCGCACCGTACGCTGTTGACGGACGTGAAGGCTATATCTATATCATTTTGGCCAGTACCAATTTTGAAACGGTCTCCGATACCCTTATGGGGCAGTATTTTGCAAAGCTTGGCATTGGTGCCACGGTGTTAACAACCTTATTCTCCATCTTAATCGGTCTTTTGGCCATCTGGTTCCTTACTAAAAATTTGCGTCTTATTACTACCACCGTGCGACGGTTTCAGGAGGGCGATTTAGGAGCCCGTATTGAGAATCCCGATGATTCCGATATTGCCATTTTCGCGAATTCATTTAATGAAATGGCCGATACAATTACCGGAAATATAGACAAGATGCAATCGGTTGACCAGTTGCGTAGGGAGTTGATAGCCAACGTTTCGCATGACCTTCGAACGCCTCTGGCTATTTTAAAAGGGTATATAGAAACCTTGCAAATAAAACGGGAATCGCTTTCGGAAAATGAGAAGCAGGAATACCTGCAGATTACCCATGACAATGTTGATAAGCTATCGACACTCATTAACCAATTGTTCGAATATTCGAAACTGGAAGCCGAACAGGTAACCCCTGTAAAAGAACCTTTCTCTATTACCGAGTTATCGTATGACTTGATTGCCAAGTTCAATGTATTGGCAGAGCAGAAACAAATTCGGCTTGAATTGGACAAACCCAAGGAAAATAGTATGGTTTTTGCCGATGTAAGCTTGGTAGAACGAGCGCTGCAAAACCTTATCGAAAATGCGATCAAGTATACCGAACCGAAAGGAAAGGTAACCCTATCCTTACAACAAAAAGGAAAAAACGTAGAAATCAATATTACGGATACCGGAACAGGAATTCCTGTTAACGAACAGCCGTTCATTTTTGATCGTTACAAGCAAGTAGATAAAAACACGAAAAAACAGGGGTATGGATTGGGATTGGCCATTGTAAAGAAGATAATGGACCTTCATGATACGACCATAACCGTGTTGAGTAAGCCCAAGGAGGGCAGTTCTTTCATATTCAACTTACCTGCCTATCAGGTTTCTTAAGGGAATAAATTGCAATGAAGAGGAAAGCAAAAACCGGTCATTTGACCGGTTTTGTTATGAAACATTATTCCTTACTCGTTTAGAGTCCGCTAATAAAACTGCCATAGAGATCTTTAAACTGATAGCCCTCGGAAAAACGATTCTTACTCAATTTCTTATGAGCAACTAAACCCCACAGGACCAACTCCTTTAAAAAGTAGCGGTCTTTTTTAGGCCATTCGGGTTGATGGTCTTTGATCAAGTTGTCCAATTCCGGGATACCATCCAACGCACGTTGGTATTCTTCATCCGTAAAGTCATCTAACAATTCGAAACCTTGTCCTTGGAAAAACCATTGTAACAATTCATCATAGGGAGTCTCTGCATCTTTTCTTTCGAGTTTGGCAATTTTGGGGAAAAATTGGGGAAATAGCGACTTGACCGCTTCATCTATCAAAATGGCCGCGACCCCATCTGCGCCCTCTTGCTCCCCTTCATATACCAATTCTATTTTCCCGGTAATCGCCGGAATCACCCCTAGGAAGTCACTTAATCGCACCATCGTGCGGTCAGAACCGTTCAGCAAGGTTCGGCGCTCGGCAGTACTTAACAGATTTTCAAAGGCCGTAATACTAGTACGCGCACTCACCCCACTTTTGGCATCCACATATTCGCTATCCCTAGCTTCGAAACTAATTTGTTCCAATAAATCCTTGGCCAAGTCAGGCACATATACACTCTCTGTCTGCCGTGCATCAAGATTCGATTCTTGTGAAGTGATTTTTCGGGCCGTTTCGATATCATCAGGATAATGTGTCAATATCTGCGAACCGATACGGTCTTTTAAAGGCGTTACTATGCTGCCCCTATTGGTATAGTCTTCGGGGTTCGCAGTAAATACGAACTGTAAATCCAAGGGCAAACGCAGTTTAAACCCACGAATTTGTATGTCTCCTTCTTGAAGAATATTAAAGAGCGAAACTTGAATTCTTGCCTGTAAATCGGGGAGTTCGTTGATAACAAAAATACAGCGATTGGCCCTGGGAATCATACCAAAATGAATTACCCGGTCATCGGCATATGACAGTTTTAGATTCGCAGCCTTTATCGGGTCTACATCTCCGATTAAATCGGCCACCGTAACATCGGGCGTGGCCAGTTTTTCATAAAAACGATCCTCGCGATGTAACCATTCGATCGGGGTGTCATCGCCCTGCTGTTCAACCAATTCCATGGCGAAGCGCGACATGGGCCGCAACGGATCGTCGTTTATTTCGGAACCTGATACTACCGGAATCCATTCATCCAACAGTTTTACCATGAGTCTGGCCAAGCGTGTTTTAGCTTGCCCGCGCAATCCCAACAGGTTAATGTTATGACGGGACAGGATCGCTCTTTCCAATTCTGGAATTACGGAATCTTCATACCCCCAAACACCGGTAAACGTTTCCGCTCCATTTTTTATCTTGATTCGCAGGTTATCCCTTAGTTCATCCTTGATACTTTTTGACTGGTATCCTGCTTTTTTAAGTGCTCCTAAAGTGGAAATTTCTTTATGGTTCAATTTCATAGTATTTAAAGAAAGAAAAAGAGACCTACGGAAAAAGAGCCTATACTATAGACGTCGCTCCCTTCCAAGTCATCTTCTCTTTTTGTTGTGTTATTTCAATCTTTTTCTTCTATTATTTTCGTAATCTTCAAAAATCATTTCTCCCAGCCCTTTTAGTCCGGTAAAAAATGCCTTTCCTTTATTTGCTTGGGTAAATTGTCGAATGAACTGCATGAGATAGGGATCTTGCGCAATCATAAAAGTAGTAATCGGTATATGTAATTTTCTGGCCTGTCTTGCCATGTTATAACACTTTTCGACAATAAAGTCATCGAGTCCTACGCTATTCTTATAATACGTACCATCGGGCATACGCAAGCAACTTGGTTTCCCGTCGGTAATCATAAAGATTTGTTTATTGGTATTGCGTTTTCTTCTTAACATATCCATCGCCAGTTGTAATCCGGCTACGGTATTCGTATGATACGGCCCTACCTTCAAATATGGTAATTCTTTTATGGGTATTGGCCAAGCATCGTTGCCAAACACCAAAATATCCAAGGTATCCTTGGGATAGCGGGTAGTGATCAGTTCTGCCAAAGCCATGGCCACTTTTTTTGCCGGTGTTATGCGGTCCTCGCCATACAAGATCATACTATGGCTAATATCGATCATGAGTACCGTACTCATTTGGGCCTTGTATTGTGTATCCTCAACGACCAAATCCTCTTCACTAAGGGAAAAACTCCCGATTCCGTGGTTCACTTGTGCATTTTTAAGACTCTCGGTCATAGAAATATGCTCCAAACCGTCTCCATAACGATACTCCCTAAAATCTCCGGTGTGTTCATCCCCTTGGCCCGACTTGCCGGTTTTATGATTCCCTGCGCCACTTCGTTTTAGTTTCCCGAAAATTTGATCCAACGCCCGCTGACGAATAATGCGTTCCATTTTTGCAGTAATGGATATCGTACCGCTGCCATTCCCCTCGTCACCTTCTTCTCCTGCTTCCTCTGGTTCACCCCCACCATCTTCGAACTCTTCTCGAATATAGCCTTTCTCTTTTAAGTCCTCAATAAAGTCTTCGATCGTATAATCATCGTCTGTCAATTCATATTCTTTATCCAACTCACGCAACCAATCGATCGCTTCATCAAAATCACCCGAAGTGTGCGTTATCAGTTCCTGAAAAATATCGAAAAGTTTATCAAAAGGACTTTGATCCGGTGCTTCATAGGGCGCAAACCGAAAACCTTTTCTTGTATTCATAGCCATCTTATAAAATTAATACTTTTACTTCTGAAAGCCCCTATTTTTAGGAAAAGTTAACGCTTCCCTTTTATTCCCGAGCATTCAAACAAGCGACGTACGTATTCATTATTGCTTGCGCTTTTTAGGAACGTTTTCAATTGGCGTACCTTGGTTATGAATCTCTCTTTACGGCCATGTGGAATCAAATGATAAATGGTTTTTTTAATACACCTCCCCTCTGGAGCAACGAACAGTTTGGTATTCAACAGTTTGTATTTCCGGAAGTTGATATCGAAACGCTGCCGGCAATACCCATTCCTACCAATAGACGGCTGGGACATCAAATGGAGTATGTGTTTAAACAACTACTGGATCATTGCGATGACTATGAACTTTTAATGCATAATCTTCCTATTAAAAATACCAAAAGAACCCTTGGGGAAATCGATTTCATTCTTCGCCAAGCAACGTCTCTTACACTTATGCATATTGAACTTACGTATAAGTTTTACATCATAGACCCCACAATAACCGAACCCATACACCGGTTAATGGGACCCAATAGGCGCGATATGTTTTTTACCAAAATGGAGAAAATCAAGCACGAGCAATTCCCCTTGTTACATAGTCGAGAAGGTGCTGCCGCTTTGGAATTAATGAATATCGACCCTGAGGGAATTATACACCAAGCATGTTTTAAAGCGCAGCTTTTTACACCTTTTAAAAGTAAAAGAATAGGGATTAGACCCTTGAACAATGACTGTATCGTTGGGTATTGGCTTCCTTTTGATGTTTTCAACACTACAGCGTTCAAATCCTATCAATTTTATATTCCCTTTAAAACAGAATGGCCCATAGCGCCCCATTTAAAAGTACCATGGGCTTCGCACTTCAAAATATTAATGGAACTGAACCTGCGAATGTTGAAAGAGCGAGCACCCATGGTATGGATAAAAAAGTCCGATGATACTATTGAGAAATGTTTTGTGGTATGGTGGTGAGCATTAGACCCCAATTTAGGATGGGATCGTTCGAATCTTCTTCTTTTTACTTTATTGCAAAAATGGGGACCTGTATTTGGCGTATTTTTCTTTCCTGTTTAATTTGTTGTCTTTTCTGAAGCCAAAAGTGTAACATCTTTCATTGAAAGTAGTCTTATTCAAAATACATCATCATCTTAATGAACGAACATGCCAGAAACAAACACCCAACGCATTGAAATCATTGACGCTTTACGAGGATTTGCCCTTGCGGGAATTGCCATCTGTCATGTAGTCGAAAACTATATCGGCGCCATGGCCCCTCCAAGTTTCTATGAAGGGGTAAGTGTCGGCGTGGCAGATAAGGTGGTAGATGCTTTTATAGGCATTTTTCTTCGCGGAAAATTTATAGCACTTTTCTCTTTTTTGTTCGGTCTTAGTTTCTTCATTCAAATGGATAATGGTAATAAGAAGGGCCTTGCCTTTGGGGGCAGGTTTCTTTGGCGTTTAATCCTCTTGTTACTAATCGGTTATGTGCATAGTCTTTTCTATCGCGGTGACATTCTGACCATCTATGCACTGTTGGGAGTCTTTTTGATTCCCTTTTACAAAGTAAATACCAAATGGGTACTGGGGTTTGCGCTGGTCTTATTCCTTGGCTTGGGGCGATATATTTCCTTTTATTTCACCAATGGCGATCATTTGTTTTTGGATGTTCCCGATATGGGCGATCCCAATTCGCCCCGTGTACTGGATTATTATAATACCCTTAAGAGCGGAAGCCTAATCGATGTTTTCAAGACCAATGCCGTTGAAGGTCATCTGGACAAGCTGAATTTTCAATACGGTGTTTTTGGGCGTGGGTATTTTACCTTTGCCTTCTTTTTGATTGGACTTTATGTGGGGCGTATTGGTTTCTTTAAACGGTTCCGGGAAGATAAAAAGATGACTAAAAAGGTATTGATAGGTGCTGGAATAAGCCTGGTTGTTGCATTGGGAATCACTGCAGGAGCTTTTGCCAACGTGAATCTGGAAACGGGTTTCAACAATTGGATTTCAATGATCGGCCTGTCTGGTATGGATCTGGCCAATTTTTCCATGACCCTGCTCTACCTGGCGTTGTTCGTAATACTCTATCGCAAAGCCAAACCAGAACGATTCTTGAAACGATTTGCCCCGTATGGCCGCATGGCACTTACTAATTACGTGTTACAGAGTATCATCGGTACGTTTATACTCTTTGGTTGGGGGCTTGGATACCTGGGGGAAATTAGCAATGCCTACACCTTTTTAATCGCCCTTGCATTGATTGCCTTTCAAATGTGGTATAGTGCCCGTTGGTTGCACTATTTTCAATACGGCCCCTTGGAATGGTTATGGCGTAGTCTGACCTTTTTTAGGCGCTACCCTATGCGAAGGAAGAATGACCAGGATTAAAGATGTTTGACCGCTACGCCAAAAGAAGAAGGACGAAAGAGGACGGTACTGAACAACACGTCAACCCCAAAGGTCAAGTTGAAATTCGGTCAATAAAGAAATTATATACGGATTACAGATCACAGGCTACTGTTCAATTCCCAAAACGTAAGACATAGCACCGCCACGCTCAAAGAACAAGGACAAAGGACAGCTGTCTTAAGCGACCTAACACGTCAATTCAGAATGTCACGTTACAATCCGGTCAAAAAGAAAAGATATCCGGAATACTGCTCACTGTTTACTGTTTACTGTTCACTGTTTACTGTTTACTGTTTACTGTTTACTGATTACTGATTATCAACAAATGCTATAGGAAAAAGTACAGCATATCCCCTTTTGTTTGGTTTTACTTCGTACTTACCACCTTACATCACATGTATACTTCAATTTTACTCAAACGTATAACTCGTGCGAATCACTTGGGTGAGCCTAAAATAGCCGTGGGCAAAATTATCCGGGTTTGTGGTATTTATGCAGTTTCCTTTTACAGCGACCGGGGTTGCTTGGAAGAGCCCAACACCCCCTATTTGCTCAATTAAAATCTCTAGGTAATTGTTGTACGCCTCAGAAGTACTATACATTTCAATATTGACTATGTCACCCGGTACAAAGGCCTCTATTTTATCGGTTTCATCATCTTCTTCAATTTCGTACCACCAATCGATTTCATTCCCATTTATAAATTCGTCCGTACCTACTTCCAGTTCTGGCAGCAGTTCACCTTGTTTTTGAAATTTAAACAGGTAGTTGTTACCTTCTTCGGGAGGATCGGTAAACAGTAGTCGCACCTCTAGGTCGTCTTCATTAAAGCCGTCTTCTCTTGACTGGGTAATCTCGGTAATATCCGTCAACGGATTGAGGGTTTCATTAGCCCTATAGGTTTCTCCATTATATTGAATATCAAGCGTATAGGACTGTCCCAACATAGGAGCAAATTCAGTAGTGGTGTAGGTACCATTATTCCGGTCTACAAAGACCACCTGTGTGCCATCACCATCATTTGTGACGGTCACGGTGGCTCCTGTAACGGCCGTATTGGCAGTAGTATCGAAAAAAGGCGTAGAAGTACTGAGCTTAACCGTCTGGTTATTACCGGCAGTTCCTTTTTCCCAATCAAGGGAAGCTTCGACCGTTAAACGTGCAGGTGCCGTTTGAACAGGTACGTCAATAACATCTTCACAGGCGGCGATGGCAATGACTAAAAACAACAGTGAAATTCTTTTATATAGGTTCATCTTCTTAGAATTTAAAATTATAGGTTAAGGAAGGTACAATCCCGAAAATGGCCGTTCGGGTAGCTTCATTGGTACCCGTTTCCAGGTTTTGTCCAAAGGAAATCGAAGCGGCATTTTTTCGTCCGTAAACATTGTAAATACCCAATACCCACTCGCCTTTGAAACGTTTATCGGGTCTCCGATTGGGTTTGTAATTCAATGAAAGATCAAGTCGATGATAGGCCGGCAACCGATCTGAATTCCGGTCGGCATAACTTGCGATCGAGAGTCCTTCATATTCATACTGCCCATTGGGATAGGTAACCGGTCGACCTGTTTGAAACACCAGGTTTGTACTAAAGCTCCAGGTATCGTTTAACCGGTACGCGCCCGATACAGAGATGTCGTGTGTTCTATCAAAAGGGGTACTGTACCATTCACCATTATTAATTCCCAATCCTCCTGCAGTACCCACGGGGGTTCTTTGCTCCGATTTTGACAAGGTATATGCGATCCATCCGGTAAAGTCGCCCTCATTTTTTCGAAGTAAGAATTCGAGCCCATACGCTCTTGATTCCCCGTTTAATATTTCTGTTTCGATGGTGTTCTGTCCGATTAAATCAGACCCATCGATATAGTCGATACGATTGTCCACGTTTTTATAGTACGCCTCTACTTCCAAAGAATAGGTTTTATTCTTAAAATTGCGAAAGTATCCTACCGCGTATTGGTTCGATAGTTGCGGTTCAATGTACTGCCCGCTTGGCGTCCACACATCCAAGGGAGTCGCGGAGGACGTATTCGATAGTAAATGGATGTATTGCGCCACCCTTGAAAAGCCAGCTTTTACCGAAGAAAACTCGTTCAACTCGTAGGCCACGGAAACGCGGGGCTCCAAGTTGCCGAAGCGCTTGATGCTTTCACTCTTTTCAAAATTCGTTTCACCAATTTCAGTACCTCTTTCATAGATTCCCAAAACCGCGTTATATACCACAGGTTGATTATTGGCATAGTCGACCATTGCTTGTCCACCCAAACGGTTAAACATGCTATACCGCAAACCATATTGGGCGGTAAGCTTATCGGTAAGTTTGTGTTCTGCATTCACATACAAACCACTTTCCACGGCTTTCTTTCTATCTAGGGACAAAGGATTGATCGCCGAAGTATCGGAAGTAGGTTTAATTTGTCCAGGGTCAAAATCATAGTAAATACCGCTGGCGCCAAAATCGAGTTTGAACTGGTCGCTTACATAATATTTAAGGTCGTATTTGAGGTTGTAATTATTGATCGAAGAGATCCAATCAAATTCTTCCAAAACAAAGCCAAGCTCATAGTCGTACTTACTGGCAATAAGAGAAAGGTTCGAAAAAAGTTTGTCACTGAAGAGATGGTTCCAACGTAGATTCCCGGAAGAATTCCCATACCCGCTGTTAAAATTATCCCCAAACTCAAAATTATCGCGCCCAAAATAACCCGAGAGATATAGTTTGTTGTTCGCATTGATATTGTAATTGGTTTTTAGGTTCAGGTCATAAAAACCCACACTGTTCTTCTCTCCTGCGGCTTTTAAGATAAGATCGGCATAGGAACGACGTCCTGCAATCAGAAAGGACCCTTTTTCCTTAAACAAGGGGGCTTCTACCGTTAAACGGCTTGAAATAATCCCGATACCACCAGTGAGGGACAAGCGCTTGTTGTTGCCATCTTTCTGCCGCACATCGAGCACCGAGGAAACCCTCCCCCCAAAACGGGCCGGAATCCCTCCCTTATACAGTTTTACATCCTTAATGGCATCTGCATTGAAAACTGAAAAGAAACCAAACATGTGAGAGGTATTGTATATGATGGCCTCATCCAACAACACCAAATTTTGGTCCTGTGCGCCCCCACGAACATGAAAACCACCGGTTCCCTCTCCGTTGTTGGTAACTCCCGGGAGCATTTGCAGCGACTTTAAAATGTCTACTTCCCCAAGTACAACGGGCATTCTTTTTACCGTGGCGATGTTCATTTTAGCCACGCTCATCTCTGGTTTTCGTAAAATGGCCCGCTCAGGCTCATCTGCCGTTACGACCACCTCCTCTAATTTTGTCGAGAACTCCGAAATTTCAAAGTCAACTTTTAGATCTCTATCGAGCACAATTTGTTTTTCCATTTCGGCAAAACCGATATAGGAAATAATCAAGGTATAGGTTCCTTGGGGCGCAGTAAGGGAATAAAAGCCATATTCATTGGTTACCACGCCACTGGTCGTTCCTTTTAAGAATACAGAGGCTCCAAAAAGAGTTTCGCCATTGTTTTGATCGGTAATCGTACCGCTTAGGGTATAACTGTTCTGGGCCGTTGCGGTCGCGCCCCAGAAGAGTAAACAACCCCATATAAGGAGTTGCTTGGCCATCGGAACTTTACTTTTTTTCAACATAGTCTACTGGATTAGGGTATTGTTTTTTGATTTCCCTATGATAGACAAGCAAAAAGATGGAAGGTTGCACGGGGCCGGAAAAAGTGCGGTTAATTTTGAGAATTGTTATGCAATTCACATAAAAGCATCTGTATGAACAACGTCATTTGAAAAGTTCTGAGCGATCAAAATAGTGTAATGGCAGATTATACGACAAAGCGCTTAAACTACTATGGCATACACCCATACTTACTATTTTTCACGCCAATTAACTGGCTCAAGACTACATCAACCTGGAGTTTCAGGTACCGAATTCAATTCCGCAAAACTTTTTTATAAAACTTCCCTTAAGGTGTGATTTATTTGAAAACAAATACACTAATATAGAAGTATTGATTTGAGAGATAGAAAACTTGTGAAGAATAAATCGCACTTTATTGATACCATTAAGAACAACAGTGGCATAATCCATAAAGCTGCGTCTATTTATACCTCAAACCCACAAGATAGAGAAGATCTTACACAGGAAATTATCTATCAACTGTGGAAATCGTTTGATTCTTTTAAGAGTTATTCCAGTATTAGTACTTGGATCTATCGCGTTGCTATGAACGTTTCTATTTTCTACTTAAAACAATCAAAAAAAAGATTTCAAACCATTCCACTCAACCATGAAATTGTCAAGGTCGAATCGGTTGACAATAACGAGGACTACCACATGTGGAAAAAAATACATCGTCAAATCAATACGTTAAATCTCTTGGAGAAAGGAATTCTAATGCTCTATTTAGAGCATAAAAGTTATGCTGAAATTGCAGAAATAACCGGTATATCCGAAACCAACGTTGGTACCAAATTGATGAGGATAAAGGCAAAGATCAGGAAAAGGGTTATAAAAGGATAATAGAGATGGGTATAGAAGATTTAAAAAGCGATTGGAATTCTTTGGGGAATACTACGAATCAAAAGAAAATAACGAATGACCAAATAAGGTCGATTCTCAAGTCGAAATATCGTGTTTTCCTTATCAAAGTCTTCGTTTTCGAAATACTTATTCTATTTGCCTACTTATATTTTACCGCACTGATCATTTTTACCTTTCATCAATTGAAAATTCATTATTTAGAAGTGCTATCGATCATGGCAATCGCTATCATGCTTGTTCTTTTCATTACGAGGTTAAAAAATTTGATCGACTCGTATCGCATTCGCTTCTCCAATCATTCTTATGTTACAGCGGTTAAAAAACTTGCTAAACAGAAAATATACGCGCAAAAATATTATCTCTTTAATGTGATCTCGAGCTTTTTGTTACTTGTGATTTTGAGCATTCTTACTGTTAAGATCTACAATGAATATGACTTGATTCAAAATCGGTATTTCTGGGTGATCATTACTTCATGTAGCCTTCTTCTTGCCCTATTTATAAACAAATGGATTCGAAACTCTTATGCCAAGGTAGTTCGAGAGGCGGAGGACTTATTGCAAGAAATACAATATTAAAACATATTATTATGAATACGTTTAATTGGAAGTTACTATTGGAAATAGTTTGCAGGTGGTATGTCTTTATTTTTCTAAATTTTTATGGTTTTGGAAAAATAATGGGTGGGCAATTTTATCGAAGGGGCCAATTACCCATAGATGTTGCCAATACTACGATCCAGCAAGCAAGTGCATACGATTTAGCCTGGTCCTTTATGGGGTATTCCTATGCGTATATTTTGTTTATTGGGATAACCCAAATATTCGGGGCGTGGATGCTCTTATGGAATCGAACTAAACTTATCGGGGTGCTCATTTTGATGCCAATAATGGTCAACATAATCGTTTTTGATATGATCTTTTTAGATGTAAAAGATGCATTGGTAAACGCTTCCATTTACTTTTCTATGCTGGTCTATATTATGTATGCCAATAAGGAAAAAGTAGTGAACGCTATTAAATTGTTCACTTCTCCCCATCACGGCACTACTACCCTAAAAAAAGAACAAATTTTTAAAAGGATTTGCCTAATCTTATTAATAATGGGTATCGTCTTCGGAATAGATCAGTTTTTTGTCAACCTGATACGCAATCAATAAAAAAGACTAATTATAAAGGGTACCGCTTATTAGCGATCAACTGGTTGATTGATCATATATCTTAAAAACCTGCTACCCTGCCTATAAGTAGCCAAGAGGAATTTCCTGAACCGAAATCAATAGAATGCGCTAACTTTGGTCTTAAACAAAAAGTACTTTACATATTTTTGCCAGAGCAGTCGTTCCAAACAGTACAAAAATGCATACAAAATTTAGTATTCAATGAGACAAATTTCGTTCTTCCTTTTGGTGCTTTTAATAGTGCAAGGCACAGTTGCACAGAATGCTTTTCAAAAGGCTTTCAATGCCGAAGCAAGACCCTCAAAGGAAAACGTTCAAATCGATTTTTCCGATGCTGCAGGGAATTCAGGTCACTTACCCATATCCATTGTAAAAGGAAAAATAGACGGACCCGTTTTTACCATAATGGCAGGCGTTCATGGATACGAATACCCACCCATTATCGCAACACAGGAATTACTAAAAGAAATTGAAATAGGGGAGCTTACAGGAACTTTAATCATCATTCCTATTGCTAACATCGGCTCCTTTTTTACGCGAACCCCTTTTATAAATCCACAGGATCAAAAAAATCTTAACAATGCCTTTCCCGGAAAAAAAGAGGGCAGTATTACGGAACGGATAGCGTATTTTATCACCACGAATATTATTTCCAAAAGCGACGTTTTCCTAGATGTCCATGGAGGGGATGCGTGTGAAGACTTAATCCCCTTCGTATGCTTTTATGACAACTCGGAAAAACCCAGGCAAACTGCTTTGGCAAAGGAACTATCGGAAAACAGCGGCTTTGAATATGTAGTCTCCTATCCTTACACCATTTCCAACACGGATCCGGCAAAGTATGCCTTTAAACAAGCCGTACAAGATGGAAAAACGGCATTGAGCATTGAATGCGGCAAATTGGGAAACGTACAACTTGAGAATGTCGGTTTGATTAAAAAAGGAGTATACAACATGCTGGAGACCATGGGGATGTATGCGAATGGAACAGGAGCCCATGAAAATATTGTTTATCGTAATAAACAGACCTATATCACCGCCCGCGCAAAAGGGATTTTTTATAGCACTTATGGCGCCGGGGATACGGTTCGCAAAGGTGAGGTTATTGGGTACACCACCAACGAATTTGGTACTGTTCTAGAGGAATACAAGGCAACCAACGATGGTGTCATTTTGTACATGCTCGCTACACCGCCTATAAACATCGATGATACGGTTATGTGCATTAGCACGTATGTAGACCCATAGATTTTGGTCTACCCATAAACCTTCGGTGCGCTGTACCGTTCCCTGCGTTGAAATATAGCGCGTATAAAGTCGGTACGTTTTTGAAGCCCGACCTTTTAGCAGTAGGTTAACAAACACTCTTTAGAAACGAATCGCGAAATAGTTAAAAAGCTAATATTGCAAATGTTGGCTGCAAACAGCAGACTTGAATAGTAAGAAAAGCACAAAAAAACAACTACATATGACCCGGATTCTCCTTTTACTCCTCATACTTTTCGGCATTGGCTGTAAAAACAATCCAGAAGTGACTTCCGAAAAGGAGTTTCATACGTTGATGAACAATGTTGCCGAAGGCTGGTCTACCCAAAACAGTGCGTTGGCCCTAAGCAGTTTTGATCAAGATGCCATTTATATGGAACCTCCCAACATTCAATACTACAGGGGTCATGCCCAATTGAAACCGTATTTTGATGCATTGGATAATACGTACAAAATGGAGTTCCACCACCTTTGGTTTGATAGTGGCACACAATCCGGAGCCGGTGAATATACGTTCAGTTACGGTAAAGACACCTCCGATGTAGGGGTGGTGGTCGTGGAATTGGTACAGGGAAAAATTAAATTTTGGAGGGAATATCAACAAAAAGGCCCTACAGATTTTGAGGAGTTCCTGCAGATCCAGGACAAGGAATGGGATTGGCATATCGGAAATTACCCTGCACCAAAAGATACTATTGTTGAACACTGACCACTGCCGTATCTTGGCTAAATTTTAATAGTATCGCCCATTCCGAAGAATGGATTGAAACATTGGAACAGTCTCGATGTAGCGGCGATTTTTCTAAAAAAAAGGTGGAACGCCTATCTCAGAAAACCTAAATATAAACAGCGAACCCAACAAGTTTGTCCCGAACCGGATCGCATTCAGCGATTCCCATAGTTTAATAATAAGACATGGCGGGCTTCGTTGAAATCATCAAAAAGGTGAAAAATAGCCATAAAAATAGTATCTTATACTACGCCTATGTCGCTTTCGCGGAATAGGTGTTTCATCGAATCATCAAAAACGACCGACATGATCAAAAAAACCATTCTCATACTGTTGTTCCTGCCGTTGATGACCATTGGCCAGGAATGTAACTGCGAATCTAATTTTAATTGGGTAAAGACCACTTTCGAAGAAAATGATGCAGGGTTTTCGTATGCATTGGAAACCAAAGGAAAAGCTGCCTATGACAGCCTTAACGCCGATTTTCTGAAGCGGGTGAAAAGCGTCTCGAACCTTTCCGAATGCAATGGATTGCTTTATGAATGGCTTACTTTTTTTCGTTCGGGGCACATTGCCATTAGAGGATTATCAAGTCAGGGAAATGGTGGGCCAGCACAAGACGCTACTCCGAGTGAAGATGCTATTCGAGCGCAATACAAGGACAGCGAGCGTCTCGATGTGGATGTAGCCGCTTTCAAACAATATCTCCAGACCAAAACCGAAGTAGGTTATGAGGGTATATGGGTCTCCGAACCCTATACC
This sequence comes from uncultured Flavobacteriaceae bacterium, assembly GCA_947500385.1. GTDB lineage: Bacteria > Bacteroidota > Bacteroidia > Flavobacteriales > Flavobacteriaceae > Pelagihabitans. The sequence goes on from CANMSA010000028.1 coordinate 17,592, forward strand.
ATCGGTATCAAAAAAGAAAAAGAAGGCTACAAAGGCTTTATCGTCAAGGCCGATGGGGTATATTGGACTACCGGCCAGGTTAAGCTCAAAATCATGAATGATGGCAGGGCAACCTTTTACATGAGAGACCATTCAGCACAAAATTTTGATCGCGCCGAGCTCATTGGGAAGAACTATCTGCAGTTGGGCTTTGTAACCTTAAAGCGGACGGAGGCTAGCACGAAAGAGGAACCCGAGGTAGAACGGTATTTTCAAGCCATTTCCGCGGACAATCCCTATTTCGAGAAAATCGATACTGAGACCACCTTATTGCGAATTCCAAGATTTTGGGGCTCCGAAAAGAAAAAAATAGACAGTGTGATCAAGGCCAACAGGGAACAGATTCTGGCAACACCGAATCTAATCATAGACCTTCGAAACAACGGTGGTGGTAGCGATAGTAGCTTTCAGCAATTGCTACCGATCCTCTACACCAACCCCATCCGCACGGTTGGTGTCGAACTTCTGTCGACGCCCCTTAACAATCAACGGATGCTCGATTTTATTAATAAGGAAGAATATGGGTTTGATGAAGATGATAAAAAGTGGGCGCAAGAATCCTACGACAAACTTTCAAAACAACTTGGGAAATTTGTAGATCTCGATTCGACCATGATTTCCGTTGACACCTATGATACCATTCATCCTTTGCCAAGAAATATTGGTATCATTATCAACGAAAACAACGGTAGCACCACCGAACAGTTTTTGTTGGCCGCAAAACAAAGTAAAAAAGTAAAATTGTTCGGAACGACCACTGCCGGGGTGTTGGACATCTCTAATATGTACTTCGTACAATCGCCCTGCAAAGAATTCGAATTGGGGTACAGTCTATCAAAAAGCATGCGCATCCCGGAAATGACCATTGATGATAAAGGCATACAGCCCGATTATTATATAGCCAAGGATATTCCAAAATACCATTGGATCAAATTTGTCACCAAAATACTTAAGGAATAAAGCAGTGGCCCTTAAATGAACCTTCATCAAAAAATCGTGATACCCTTTCACTAAGAACCCGCTATTTCCAAGAATAGCCGCTTCCCTTCTACTACCAAGCGATTCTGCCCACTGTGTGAACGTCTGGCAAAAATAAAGTAGTTTTTATGCCCATACCCCTTTATGGGCACCTTTGCCCCTATTGAACCCATCTTTGCGCGCAGCCCTTATTATAAAGTGGATTGTTTTTTGCTTTTTTTTCTTCCTAGATGCAACTATCCTAAATTCGCATTGTCTTTAGAAGAGTAATTGAGTAGTTGACTAGCTAATAACCAAGTAGAATTTATTGGAAACCAATATTCGTTTTACGCACCAGGCGCTTGTTGAAAAATGCAAGACCGGCCATCGCAGTTCACAATATGAGCTATACACGCTCTATGTGGATGCTATGTACAATATTGGTATGCGGATGCTGGGCAATAAAGAAGATGCGGAAGATGTGGTTCAGGAAAGTTTTGTTGATGCCTTTAAAAACCTCACCAGTTTTAAATACGAGAGTACGTTCGGTGCTTGGCTTAAGCGTATTGTTATCAACAAAAGCATTAACTATTTAAAAGCAAAACGAATTCCCGTAGTCCCAATGGATTCCCATGAATTTCATTTGACCAACGAAGAAATGGAAGAAACGGAGGCCGTTGATATCAAAAAAGTAAAAACAGGAATCGCGCAACTTCCGCAAGGATACCGGCAAATTATCAACCTATATCTGGTAGAAGGTTATGATCACATAGAAATTGGGGAAGTATTGGGCATCAGCACTTCTACTTCCAAATCGCAATATCATCGTGCAAAGAAAAAACTAGTTGAAATTATAAAGGCGTTGTAATGGACAATTTTGAAAAACATATACGAGCACATCAAAACGAGTTTGACGATCACAAAGCCGACAAGGAAAAGCTCTGGGCCAGGATCGAAAGCGAACTTGCGCCGCCTAAGGTAGTACCTCTTTGGAAATCTCGCGGCTTTAGGATTGCCGCAAGTACGCTTTTATTGGTTGGGCTAGGTATTATCATCGGCTTTTTTGCACTCAACGCTACAACAGAGCAAACACAACTGGTAGATCAAGAACTCCTTGATATTGATATGCACTATAAAAGTTTGGTGTCACATCAGGTGAAACTGGTTCAAAATCATCCAAACCTCTCAAAAGAAGACAAAACCGAATTTCTAGGATTTATAGATGAATTGGATCAAGAGTATGAATTGCTGCGGTTGGAAATGAATAAAAACCTGGACAATGAAATTGTACTGGAAGCGATTGTCAAGAACTACAAAAAACGAATAGAACTAATTGAGAATTTGTTGAATCAAATCAACAAATCCAAAACAATAAATGAAGATTATGGATACACTTTGTAAAAAACTACTGCTCTTCCTATGCATAGCAGTGTTGGGGAGTGGCCTGAACGCCCAGAAAAACGTATCGAAAACGATAACCAAGGAGTTTGACCTTACGAACAAGGGCGAATTACACCTGGTAAACAAATACGGCAATATCGCCATTAATGGTTGGGACAAGAACAGCGTATCGGTTTCGGTAAAGGTAACGGTTACCCATAAGAAAAAAGAGTATGCGGAAAACCTGTTGGACAGAATAGACGCGGTAGACAATGAATTGAATGATTTGATCTCGATTACGTCGGTCATTGCCGACAAGAGTACAGGTTTCTTTGCCAAGTACTTTAACAAGGTGAACCCTTTCGATTTTGATCGCAGTAACGTACAAATAGACTATACCATTTACTTGCCCCGGAACGCGGAATTGGATATTACCAATGTATTTGGCGACCTCGTTATTGAAGATTGGACCGGAAAATTAACCGGTGAAATTCAACATGGGGATGTATGGATCAATGAAAACTTGAATACCACCGATCTAGACCTGAAATATGGCAAGTTACGGGCCAAATCGATCAATTATGGCACGATACGCCTTAAAAATGGTAGTCTTGATATGAATAGTGCAAAAGACTTACGCATCAATAGTTCGGGTTCCAATATCACCATGGATCAGGTAGCATCGCTCGAATTATATTCAAGTAAGGATGTTATTCGAATCGAAAACCTAGGGTCGGTTTACGGAGAGTTGAAGTTTTCCGAAATGCAATTACAAGAAGTAAACGGGGCCATTAAAATGAGTATGAAAATTGCCGATTTTAAAGTCTCCCGAATTACCGATGTCGCTCCGGTGATCGATTTAAAACAGGAATCTTCGGAAATAAGTCTCAACATTGCAGACCTCGACTTTAACTTCAAAGCGACGCTAGAACAAGGGTTGCTACGGATACCGAAGTCGTTTAAAAATGTGGATACAAAAATGATCGACAAGGGAAAACGAATTCGTGAAATTAGCGCGAGCTATGGAAGCAAAGGTGCCGGAAGCATTTCGATCACTGGAAAAAAGGGAGTGGTATTGTTGAAGGAATTATAAAGAAAACAACCCAAATTAATAGTAAGGAATTGGTTGCAAATATCGCTTAATTGTTAAAATCATGGCAGCAATGCAACCTTCCCTTATTTCAATTGTCTATTAGAGTAATCAATTAAAAAAAGTAACATGAAGTATCAATTGTTAGTATGGGGTTTGTTGTTAGGAATTACCCTGCAACAAAGTCATGCACAAGATTCTGAAACGAACGACCAAGAAGACTATGTTGAGTTCAACGACCGTAAAAATGTAGTACACGGTGTGTATCTTGGCATTACCACGGCCTATGGGGAAATTGACGGGCAAGACACCTACCAAGGTGGAATAAAATTGGCGTATGTGGCCAACCAACAATTTGAGGTTGGGTTTGCCGGGAATTTTTTCTACTCCGATCAAGATCGCTTTAATCCTAGCCTCGCAAGAAATGAAGATCTCATCGGGGCCTACATGGGATTGCACCTTGAACCTATTTTATTCAGTAAACGAAAAGTGAACCTTTCCTTTCCGGTATTGATCGCTGCTGGTGGTATTGGCGCCATCGGCGATGATTTCAACGACGACGATTTTGAAGAGGAATTGGATGAAGACGATATAGATGCCGTGTTCGTTCTGGAACCGGGCGTTAGTGCCCTTTTTAACATTTCAAGATACTTGCAGCTAGAAGCCGGTATCAAGTATCGTTTCTCGAGCACTTTTGATATCGCAACGACCCCTGTGAATAGGATCAATGGGTTTTCGGCGGGAATCGGCGTTAAAGTCGGGGTTTTCAACCTAGGCAGAAACCGCTATAAAAAGAACGTGCAGTAATTCTTATTGCCTAGACTTTGCAAGCTATTTAGTATTAAAAACACTCTATATGAAAAGTAAAGAAAGTACTTTCAGCCGTATACGTCACAAAGTGATTAAGACCAAGCATGTTTTTACTGAAAACAATCAAGTATTCCTAAAAAAAGCTTTGAAGGATAACGAGACAACTGCCCCGGGACGAGATGAATGGTCTCCCATTAATTTTCAATGGATTCCCATATTGAAATTACATCAGAACAGTCTCTCCAGGTCCACGGGAACATCACTTGACCATTGATTTTCATGCTACCGACATCGCTAGCTAAAACCGTATAAAGAACACTATAATGAAAACCATTAAAACATTCACCTTCATAGTACTTATAAGTAGTTTGCTTAGTTCTTGCTACAAAGATACCGTTCGGGTATCGGGCGAAATCGTTACGGAAGAGGTAACCCTTAGCGGTTATTCGAAACTGAAAGTCTCGGATGCGTTCAATGTCTTCGTGACCTTCTCGGAGACCGAAGAAAGCATTGCGATAGAAGCGAACGATGACATTCAAGAGTATATTATTGTCGAAAAAAAAGGCGAGAAGTTAGTTGTTCGCCTTAAGAATTTTACCAATATCAAGGGAAACGCGACCCTAAATGTATTGATTACTACAAAGAATTTAACCGCTTTTGACGTTTCTGGAGCAGCCGAGGTAACCCTTGAAAATGAACTTGCGATGCGGAGTGTAGACATAGCACTTTCCGGAGCTTCAAATTTTAAAGGGGAATTACTGGTAAATCAACTTGAAATACGTTCAAGCGGGGCTTCCAATGCAGATTTATACGGAACCGCGGATCGTGCCAACGTGCGGCTTTCAGGAAGTAGTGAGTTGCGCGATTTTGACATGGTCATTAAATCACTTGATATCAATATGTCGGGTGCAAGCGACGCCTATCTTTCCATCAACGAAAGTATGGATGTGGTTGCGGCAGGAGCTAGCAATTTAACATATAAGGGAGATGCCGCAATTGGCACAAAACGCTTGAGCGGTTCCTCACAACTCATAAAGAGAGAATAATCAAATGTATTAAAACATCTCAAGAAAGCCCCTTATTTATAGAATAAGGGGCTTTTAACTTCTAATACCTTCAAAGGAATTAGTGTCTGCTCTTTAACACTTCTTCGATATCTTTTAACTGAAAGCCTTTCGCCTGAAGCAAAATAAGATAGTGAAATAGTAGGTCGGCACTTTCATCTAAAAAGAGTTGATCATTTGAATCTTTCGCCTCGATCACCACTTCAACAGCTTCTTCCCCAACCTTTTGAGCGATTTTATTGATCCCCTTTTCAAAAAGGGAAGCCACGTAGGAGGAACTACCATCCGCCGCGGCACGCCGTTCGGCAATGGTGTTTTCAAGCTTGGAGAGAAATCCAAACGAGGGTTCATTGGTCTCACCCCAACAAGTATCCGTTCCCGTATGACAGGTAGGGCCCTCAGGACGCACCATGGCCAGCAGGGTATCTTGGTCACAATCATTTTGAAGCGATTCCAAATGCAAGAAATTACCGCTCTCCTCCCCTTTGGTCCATAAACGCTGTTTGCTACGGCTATAAAAAGTGACTTTTTTGGTTTCTTGGGTCTTTATAAACGCCTCGTTGTTCATATATCCCAACATGAGTACATTTTTGGTCCTGGCATCTTGCACGATGACCGGTACCAACCCGTCCTTATTTTTTTTAAAATCTATTTCCATGCTACTGTTTGTTCTAAATGAACTGCTATTCCTTTTTAATTCAATCGTAAAAAGTACATCGGAAAGCCCAATGAATCTTCCTTTCCGTATACTCTGAACCCAAATTTTTGATACAGTTTTAGGTTATAGTCCGACACCGTATCGATGATTACCGGCAACTCGTTATCAGAAAAGTCATCAAATACCTGCATAATCAGGCGTGGAGCCGTTACCCCCCCTTTAAACTCACTCTTCACCCCAAAAATCAAAGGTCGGATATGATGTTCAGGGGGATGGTTCCCCTTTACCAGTTTTTGGCGCTCCAATACCTTGAAAATACGTTCAATCCCGATGCATTGAAACGCGAGTTGCACTGTTGCTTTTAGCATACGACCGGTCATCCGTTCTTTATGCGGGTAATTGATCAACAAACAACAAGCGCGGTTATCAGATAGAAATACCTCTCCCGAGCTCATTGCTTTCTCAAACAGATAGCCCATTAACACTTGCATCCGGGCCAAGCGTTTTTTATCTTGCTTTACCACGAAGTTTATGGAGTTATCCTCTTTATTGGGAGCAAAAGCGGCCACCAAAATACGTACCACCAATGCTTTATCTTCACGAACTGCCCTTATCAATTTTATAACTATTAAATGCGAACGGCAATCCCGTTTCTTTTTAAATCTTCTTTTAAATCCCCAATGGCGATTTCCTTAAAATGGAAAACACTTGCCGCCAGTGCCGCATCTGCCTTTCCTTTGGTAAAGGTATCTGAAAAATGTTGCATATTCCCTGCACCACCCGATGCAATGATCGGAATATTTAATTCGGTCGAAAGCCGGGCCAATGCTTCATTTGCAAAACCGTCTTTGGTACCATCATGGTCCATCGAAGTGAATAAAATCTCCCCTGCTCCGCGTTGTTCGACTTCCTTGGCCCATTCGAACAAATCCAACTCGGTAGGAACCTTACCTCCTACCAAATGTACCAGCCATTTTCCTGTCACCTGTTTTGCATCAATGGCCACCACAATACACTGGGACCCAAATTTGGCGACCAGATCATTGATCAGTTGCGGATTCTTGACCGCGGATGAATTAATGGACACCTTATCCGCTCCGTTCTGCAATAGCCTATCAACATCTTCAACAGACGAAATACCACCACCCACCGTAAAGGGTATGTTCACTTTTTCGGCAACGCGATATACCAAATCTGCCAAGGTTTTCCGTTTTTGTTCTGTGGCCGAAATATCTAGAAACACCAACTCGTCGGCACCTTCCTTACTATATATTTCCGCAAGTTCAACGGGATCTCCCGCATCCCTTAAATCAACGAAATTAACCCCTTTTACCGTGCGGCCATCTTTAATATCCAAACAAGGAATAATTCTTTTTGCCAGCATTTTTTTTTATTTAAAACGAATAGTATCTATCTAAAAATCGGTTTCATAAACGACCGTTCATAACGGACTATACATCGGGTTTCCCTGGCGTATTCATAGGCGGCCTGACATTCATTGTCGGCTGCACTTGCATTGCGATAATTTTCATACGCCGCCAAGGAATCAAAGCTAAAGAGGGCCGTGGCGATATCATTGGCTCCTTCATGTGGTAAAAAATATCCATGGTGGGTACCTCCAAACCGGTTCACCAGCGGTATCCACATTCTTGCATACTTTTCAAATTCGTTCACTTTAAACGGGTCGATTCTATATTTTAGATAACATGTGATCATTCAATCCAATTTATTTTTCACTTCAAGGTCTACGCCATCATAGAACCCGAGATCTTTGTTTTTAAGTTGTTTTACCCAAAAAGCGATTTGCCCCGTATGGTATGAATAATGTTCCACAACATGCATGATAATGCCGATACCTGAAAACGAATACCCTTGAACTTCCCGCTTTTTAGTCAATTGCCCCTCACTCGCCCCTTTAATTACCTCCTTAGCGGTCAACACCGTTTCTGAAAGTTTCGTAAGAAGTGTTTTTTTGTTATACCCTGACGTTACCGAAAACTCGCTATTTCTTTCCCGAATGTCCACAGTTTCTCCCAAGGAAGAAATGGCATATTGAGTGATATTGCCACATAAATGAAGGATCAGGTTGGCAATACTATTTAAAGAATCGTTTGGACGTTTCCAAAGTTCTTCTTCAGATATATGCTCCAAACTTGTATAAATCATGCGGGTACTCTCATCCATTCGGTACAGGGCATTCTCTACTATTTCCGAAATCAACTTTTCTGTTGCATTCATGTGCTCAAGATATAGTTTTCCAATTGTTTTAAGCTGATATGGTTCTCATAGATCGCCTTTCCGATAATGGTTCCTTCACAGCCGATTTCGGCCAAGCGAGGCAATTCGTCAAAAGCGGAAATTCCACCGCTGGCAATCAGTTTCACCCCGGGCACCAGCGTATCTAAAACTCCACCGGGGCCACCAGTGGTAGCATTCACCGCTGTTTCTTTCAATATTTTTTTATACAGGTCAAAGGAAGGTCCTTGAAGCATCCCATCCTTACTTATATCGGTACAGATGATATATTCGATTCCCTTTTTTTGATATTTTTGAATGAAGGGCACCAAGTCTTCCGTAGATTCTTCTTGCCAACCGGAAACCGCCACTTTTTCATCTAAGGCATCGGCCCCTAAAATAATCTTATCCGAACCATATTCCCTGATCCATGCACTAAAAGTGTTTTTATCCTTTACCGCAATACTCCCACCGGTGATCTGGTCGGCGCCACTTTCAAAGGCAATTCGCAAATCTTGATCGGTCTTAAGGCCGCCCCCGAAATCTATTTTTAAACGAGTTTTGGAAGCTATTTGCTCCAAGACCCGGTGGTTTACGATGTGCTTGGATTTTGCCCCGTCTAAATCTACCAAATGAAGGTATTCGATACCATGGGCCTCAAACTCTTTTGCCATCTCCAACGGATGCTCATTATAAATCTTTTTTGTATCATAGTCGCCCTTGGAAAGGCGCACGCATTTGCCCTCTATGATATCTATTGCAGGTATAATTCTCATTTTACTTTTTATAATAAGACCACTCGGTCGTTTGCCATCCATAATTCTGATTCCCCTATACGCTTGAAACCGTACTTTTCGTACATACCGTGGGCGTCTTTCGTTTTTAAGGCAAGTGTTTTTAAGTTCCGTACCAGTTGATGATCCATTATAAAGGACAGCAATTCTTTTCCATATCCTTTACCCTGGTGCGGTTCAAAAATGATCACGTCCATTAAGTTTCCGAATACCACCCCATCAGTGACCATGCGCGCAAACCCTATTTGTACGTTTGCACTGGAATACATGCCGAAACATAAGGAATTGGCAATAATGGTCTCTACCTGCTCAAAGGAGCGTTGACGCCCCCAATAGGAAACCGTACTTAAGTACTTATGGATTTTCGTAACGGACAACAACTTCTTATCCGTCGAAATATAACAGTTGTCTTTCATTGGATTTCCAAAAAATTTTTCAATATTCGCTCGCCGACATCACTGCTTTTTTCCGGGTGAAATTGGGTCCCGTAAAAATTTCCCTTTCCCAAGGCGGCACTGTAGGAAATACCATATTCACAGGTCGCGATGGTTGCTTCGCATACCGGCGCAAAAAAACTGTGCACCAAGTAGATATAGTCATTGTTCGGTACTGCTTTGAATAACCCTGTTTTCAAGCTTGAAATTTGATTCCAACCAATTTGGGGCACTTTAAGCGTGTTTGAAAAACGCTTCACATCCACATCAAAAATACCAAGGCCTTTGGTATTCCCTTCTTCAGAGGAATTGCACATCAATTGCATTCCGAGACAGATACCCAATACGGGTTGTTTTAAAGTGGGAATCACCTCCTCTAGACCACTTTCGCGTAATTTCTTCATAGCGCTGCTTGCTTCCCCAACACCCGGAAAAATTACCTTGTCAGCAGCCCGTATCGTATCAACATCATGGGTTAAGATAGCTGTATACCCGAGTCGCTGTACCGCAAATTTGATACTTTGAATGTTTCCCGCCCCGTAATTAATAATTACAATGTTCATGATTCAAGGTACAAGGTTTGAAGTGAGAAGTACAAAGTATTTTTTCTTTTGGAAATCATATTTCAATTATTTTCTATTCGCTTTTGAAGTCTTAATCGAGGCTACAATTATAGCTAGTAGCTCTTTTGATTCATTCAATAGGATTTGAATCTCACTTGTTTTACCTGCTTTAACTTCCAAAAAAAGTTCCAACCAGTACGCGGATTCATCTACTTCTTCTTCGACAATTTTTAGTTTATGAATAAAATCCGGAGTAGACTTTGCCCTCTGGGAAGCCCTATAATTTGCACCAGCACTACTTGAGCAACGTATTAATTGTCGTACCCAGGCATCTAGTTCCCGAGAATGTGGGATTTGAGAGCAAAATTTCCAACAGTCAACTGCAAACCTTTTTGTCCTTAATTTTAAATCTTGCCTTGGCATACTTTGTATTTTTTACCTAGTACTTTTTCCCTTTTTATAACATTCCCTTCGTACTTGGCAATACCATTTTTTCAACATCGCGCTTCACCGCCATTTTAATCGACTTGGCAAAGGCCTTAAAAATAGCTTCGATTTTATGGTGTTCGTTCGTGCCTTCCGCTTTGATATTTAAATTGGCTTTGGCCCCATCGGTAAACGATTTAAAAAAGTGAAAAAACATCTCGGTAGGCATCTCCCCAATTTTTTCCCGTTTGAATTCCGCTTCCCAAACCAACCAATTACGGCCCCCAAAATCTATCGCAACCTGCGCTAGGCAATCATCCATAGGCAAACAAAACCCATAGCGTTCTATTCCCAGTTTGTTGCCCAAGGCCCGGTGGAAGGTTTCACCCAAGGCTATGGCCGTATCTTCAATGGTATGGTGCTCATCTACTTCCAAATCCCCGACTACTTGTATATCCAGGTCCATTTGGCCATGTCGTGCCAATTGGTCCAACATATGATCAAAAAAGGCCAAACCGGTCTGGATGGTACTTTTACCCGTTCCGTCGAGATTGAGTTGGATATGAATAGCTGTTTCATTTGTTTTGCGGTGTATTTCCGCTGTGCGATCTTGTAACTTCAAAAACTCATAGATAGTTTCCCAATCGTTGTTTTCCAACGCAATTACAGCATTCAGCGCCGCCCTGTCGACGGTAATTTCACCTGTGCCCAAATTCGTATCATCATTGATAAAAACGCCTTTTGCTCCCAGGTTTTTAGCCAATTCCATATCGGTGAGTCGGTCCCCGATGACAAAAGAATTCTGTAAATCGTACTCCTCGGAAAAATATTCGGTCAGTAGGCCCGTTCCAGGTTTTCGCGTATCGGCATTTTCATGTGGAAATGTACGATCCAGAAACACTTTGTCGAATATCACCCCTTCATTTTCAAATGATTTCATGATGAAGTTGTGCACAGGCCAAAAGGTATCTTCCGGAAAAACATCGGTTCCCAATCCATCTTGGTTCGTAATCATCACGAGTTCATAATCAAGTTCCTTGGCTATTTTACCTAAAAACGTAAATGCTTTTGGGTAAAAAATCATTTTTTCAAAGGCATCGATCTGTTCGTCTACGGTTTCTTTGATGATGGTGCCATCCCTATCGATAAAAAGTACTTTCTTTTTCATTATACTGCTTCCTTTTTTCTGTTCGGTTACCTGCTTTGGGTATCCAGCTGTTGCAACGTATCGATTAATTTTTTGTTTTCAATCTTGGTTCCTACCGTAAATCGCAGGGTGTTTTTACACAAGACTTGATTTGTTCTGTTTCGCACTACTACACCTTTGCTTAAAAGTTGTTGGTATCTGTTATTCGCATCATCTACCTTCGCAAGTACAAAGTTGGCATCCGACGGGTATACTTTTGCCACAAAGGGAACCGCATTCAATGTTGCCACGAGCCGATCCTTTTCTGCTAGAATGTTGCTGATCTCCTCGGTAATGGTATCGGCATCCGAAAGCCGTTTCAGGGCTCTTTCTTGCGTAAGTTCATTGACATTATATGGCGGTTTGATCTTGTTCAACACCGAAATAATTTCTGAGGAAGCAATGCAAATTCCTAACCGGATTCCCGCTAGACCATAGGCTTTTGACAGCGTTTGTGTTACCACTAAATTGGGATATTGATCAATTTTGGAGGCCCAACTATCTCCAGGAGAAAAGTCGATATACGCTTCATCAATGACTACCAAACCACTGAAATTTCCCAGCAGTTCCTCAATACCGCTGGTCTTAAAACTATTTCCGGTCGGATTGTTCGGGGAACAGATAAAAACCATTTTGGTTTGCGCATCTATTCGCTTTCCTATTTCGGGAATATTGGGTTCGAAATCGTCGGTTAATACTACCTCTCGATTCTCAACGGCATTGACCCCCGCTAATACCTTGTACATCCCGTACGTTGGTGGAAGCGTGATAATGTTGTCTTTTTGCGGTTCACAAAATGCCCTGAATAATAAATCCAGGACCTCGTCGCTGCCATTTCCCAATAACAAATTAGGGACTTCTACCCTTTTTGCCTTCGCCAACACCATTTTTAGGCTCCGTTGTTGCGGATCAGGGTAACGATTGACCCCATTTTCAAAGGGGTTTTCGTTCGCATCTAGAAATACCATCTTAGAACCGTCGGACACGTATTCGTCCCGGGCCGAGGAATACGGCCGAAGGCCCTTTACATTTTCCCTTATTATATTGTCTAAATTAAAGCTCATTCCTAAACATTGCTGATTGCTACTTTTTCAAAATGGAATTCTACGTATCCGACAAACTTTTTAATCGCAAACTCACTGCATTCTTGTGAGCTTGCAAGCCTTCCGCTTCGGCCATTACCTCGATGGCCTCCCCTATGTTCCGGATCCCTTCCTTGGAAATTTTCTGGAACGTCATACTCTTCATAAAACTATCTAAATTGACCCCGCTGTATTGTTTGGCGTATCCGTTTGTAGGCAACGTATGATTGGTACCCGAAGCATAATCACCTGCACTTTCGGGCGTGTAGTTACCAATAAAAACCGAACCGGCATTTTCGATGTTTGAAATAAAAAAATCTTCATTCTCTACGCAAATAATATAATGTTCCGGACCATATTCGTTGATCAATTCTACCGCAGTAGCCGCATCAGCTACATAAATAAGTTTACTGTTTTCAATAGCCTTTTCCGCAATCTCTTTACGGGGAAGCACACTCAGTTGTCTTGCTACTTCGTCTTCCACTGCCTCGATCAGTTCCTTCGAGGTAGAGACCAGCAGAACCTGACTATCGACTCCGTGTTCGGCTTGGCTCAACAGATCAGACGCCACAAACGCGGCATTTGCAGAATTATCCGCCACCACCAAAAGTTCACTTGGTCCGGCAGGCATATCGATGGCGACCCCATGTTTGGTCGCTAGTTGCTTGGCTACCGTTACATATTGGTTGCCAGGGCCAAAAATCTTATACACCTTGGGAATCGTCTCCGTTCCGAAGGTCATGCCCGCAATTGCCTGAATACCGCCTACTTTATAAATCTTGGTTATACCACAAAGGTCTGCCGTGTACAAAATTGCCGGGTGAATGCTGCCATCGCTTGCCGGAGGGGAGCACAATACCACTTCCTTACAACCCGCGATCATCGCAGGTACCGCTAACATCAAAATGGTAGAAAACAAGGGTGCCGTGCCTCCGGGGATATAGAGCCCCACCTTTTGAATGGGTCTTTTCTCCTGCCAGCAATGCACACCAATGGCAGTGGTCACCGCTATTGTTTCACCTAGCTGCGCTTTATGAAAGGCGGTAATATTCTGTTTCGCCAACGCAATGGCGTTTTGGAGTTCCTGAGAAACCAGTTCTTTTGCCGTGGCAATCTCGGCATTCGAAACCGTCAATTCGCCCAAAGAGATACCATCGAACTTTTCAGTATACTTTTTCAATATAGGGTCCCCCTCCATTTTCACCTCCTCAAAAATTGCATTCACCGTGTCTTCGATCTCGGAAACGGATTGCGTTGGGCGTTTTAACAACGTATCCCAAGTAGCTCTTTGCGGATTATTGATCTTATTCATGCTTACAGTTCTTTCTGATAGTGGTAGGCAACCATTTTATACCCTTGTTGTTCCCAGAAGCGTTGACCGGCTTTATTTTCAACATAGCAGTTTAACTCCGATGCGACGCAACCAAGAGATTTTCCATAATCGAAAATCCAGTTCATCAACTGTTGTCCAATCCCCTTGCCTTGATACTCTGGGCGTATGTATACATTATCGGGCTCCAAATGCTTTCCTACATAATATTTATTCAAAATCCACAACCCGGATATTCCTATCAAAGAATCTCCATCAAAAACACCGATACAGTGGTAATTGGTTCGCAGCATTTCTTGCAGGCGTTCTTTCAGTACACCCTCGGGGATTTTTGGATTCAAAGCCCTCCATAATGGTATAATTGTTTCCATTTTGTCTTTCTCGATAAAGCGAATAGTTGGTTCCATTATTAAAATACCGTGTTTTTCTTCTATGCTTAGAGAACCATTTTTTCAATGGGGCATACAAGAATCCCCTCTGCACCTGCTTGTTTTAACTCATCGATCACTTCCCAGAAAGTGTCTTTGTTGATAACCGTATGTACCGAGCTCCAACCTTCTTCAGCGAGCGGTAAGACGGTAGGGCTGCGCATCCCTGGTAACAACTCCAAAATACGTGCTAACTTCTCATTTGGGGCATTCAACAGTACATACTTGGATTGTCGCGCCTGCAAGACCGATTGTATGCGAAACTGTAATCGCTTTAAAATCGCCTTTCGTTCTTCCGATATTTTCGGGGACACCGCCAACACGGCTTCACTTTTTAGCATCACCTCCACCTCTTTCAGGTTATTTTTGAAAAGGGTACTGCCACTGGATACGATATCACATATGGCATCTGCAAGGCCAATATTGGGGGCGATCTCGACCGATCCATTAATAATATGCAAATCTGCATGTACTCCTTTTTCCTTTAGGTATTGCTTTACGGTATTTGGATAGGAAGTGGCAATCCGTTTTCCCTCAAAATCTTTTACCGATTGGTACGCAACTCCTTTCGGTACCGCCAATGAAACTTTGCATTTCGAAAATCCCAGCTTTGTGGCGATGCTGATATCCGCTCCCTTTTCAATTAGGACGTTCTCGCCTATAATTGCGATATCTACAACCCCATCTCTAAGGTATTGGGGAATATCCCCGTTTCTTAGATAAAATACTTCCAAGGGGAAATTACGGGAGGCCGCTTTTAGTTGGTCTTTTCCATTGTCGATCGAAATACCGCAATTTTTAAGGATGGAAAGCGACTCTTCATTGAGTCTTCCTGATTTCTGAATGGCTATTCTAATTTTTGTCATTGTATGTCCGCTACTTGGTTCCCACTATTTGTGGATTGCTATTTTCATTAAAAACAAAACCCGCTTGATTTCTCAAACGGGTCGTACATTATGTTGTAATACTACAATACACTTTTACCTCGCTTGAGCGCAGTGGTAAAAATGATGGTGTACATTGATAGTTCTCATTATGGTGTAAAAATAAAACGTATTCTTGATTTATCAAAAGAATAGTTTCAAATTCAACAAAACTTTTAATGCTGGTTAGGTTCTATGCTAGTTATTCCCCAATATCAAAGGTAAACCTGCATCTCCACTACCCACGATCACCACTTTGGCATTTGGTGATTGTGACAGCTTTAAAGTCGCATCGATTCCCTTGTCCTGCAAAATTTTATCCGTCAAGGAAGCACTTAGAATTCTGTTGGCATCCGCTTTTCCCTGGGCTTCGATCGTTACCTTTTGTGCTTCTTTTTCGGCAGTGACCAAACGGAACTCGTACTCCAGTGATTCTTGTTCTTGTTTTAGTTTTCCTTCAATCGCGTCTTTAATCGTCGGAGGGAGTTTTACATCTTCCACCAAGACCCTTTTAACGTTTAGGAATTGACCGCTTAATTCATTCCTAACCTCTTCTAATATTTCTTGCTCAATTACGTCTCGTTTACTGGAATACAGTTGTTCGGGAGTGTACCGCCCTACCACACTTCTAGCGGCGGCATTCACGGCCGGGTCTAACAGTTCCACTATGTAGTCTTCACCTTTTGTTTTGATCAAGTTTCCCAAATTTGAGTATTCGGGTTCAAACCAGATGGTTCCGTTTACCTTCACCTCAAGGCCGTTTACAGAGAGTACGTTCATCTCATCAGAAATCGATTGTTGTCTCACCTTGTGTATCAACATATCATTCCAAGGAGCAACAATATGCCAACCCTCCCCATAGGTTTGATCGGTTACGATACCGCCTGCAGCGGGTTTAAAAAGCACTCCTCCTTCACCTGGACCAATCTTCACGATTGTTCGGCTAATGGTGAACACGAGTATAATTAAAATAAAAATAGATGGAAGGGCAATTTTTGGTAATTTATCCATGGATGTTTTGTTTTAAGTTAGTCCATTATATTTACGCAGCAGCCACTCCAATGCAAGGGCGGCCACGATGATTCCCAGAAGGAATTTAAAATCTATCAAAGATACGATATTTTGTTCGTTCTTCTGGGTGGGAACAAAGCGCTGCGCCCCCACCAAGCCATCAATCAAATCGTTGGTCTGGGCGGGAAAAAAGGAATTGCCATCAGTGTTTTTTGCCAATCGTGCCAATTTGTTATGATCTGTAGACAAGAATTGCTGCTCCACGTCGAAATCAAGTACCGTAAAACTTCCCGACTTGGATATCCCTTCATTGGCGACCTTTGCCGTAAACCTATAAGGACCAGGCGGAATATCGGAGAAATCAGCCTCGTAGTAGTTCCCCTTTACCAACATAGGAATCTCCTTTGTCTTCCCTGTATCCGTATTTCGCAATGCCACATTGATTGTCGCATTGGCATCAAACAGGAAGGCCTCGTCAAAATAGGTGGCCGTTACCTTGGCCTCGCTATTTCCTTGATAAACCGACTCATAATCCACCGTAAAACGCGCTTTGGGTTTATTCGTAGAGAGGTAGCGTATCAACTTGCCCATGAACGTATCAAAGTTTTTGAAGTCTTGTTGGTTTCGATAGCTCTGCATACGCCATTTCCAAAGATTTTCCCCAAACAAAATAGCTTCCCGCTCCCCTTCGTTGCCCAATACGGCCAAAAGAGGTTGATTTAGCTCCACTCCCTTGATTTGCTGCCCCAATAACACTTCATGTGCTTTGTTAATGATAATATCTCCCAAGTTAGACGAGAGCGGAGGAAAATCAGTGGTGTCAAAATCCTCGACATTGAAGATAGAAAACCCGGCATTTTCAACCGGAATGGTCTCTTCCGCCTGTTCATAACTATTTTTTGTAAAACTATTTTGTACCCGGTTTAAAAAAGCCCAGTCTGTTTTGGGCCCCGTAATCGTAAAATAGTTGGTTTTCTTTTGCTTTATATACTGATACACCTTTGAAAAACTGCCGGTCGGTTGGTATAGAATAAAAAGATCGATTTTGTCAAAGTCGGTGGCCGAGGTGGTGGGCTTATAAATAACGACCGCGCGTTGTTCATTACTTTCGATACTCTTTTTAAGCGCACCGATATCGGGGTGCATTGCCTCCGATACGATGGCAATATTGGTTTTTTCATCAATTACTTCCACCGCTGCGGATCGTCGGTTGTTTGCGGTATTTCGCTCATTTGTTAAACTTGTAACAGCGACCACTATGTTCTTTACTCCAACAGAACGGGCGTCCAATAGAGTATTAATAACTTTTGAATTGCGAGTTTTGGACAAGTCTACCACCTCTCGATATACGGTCTTGCCATTCTCAGATATGGTCACCGTTTTAGTAATGGCCCCATCACCTTCGTAATTGATATATACTTCCAGGGGGTACTTATTCTTTAAAAAAGCGTACTTATTCACATTTAACTGCCCAACCCTTACATCTTCATAGGTGGTGGTATCACCCACTGCCAGAGGGTAAATAGGGGTATTACTTGATTTTGTAAAGAACTCATAATCTTCTCCTACAGTTTGATTTCCATCGGTAATCAAAACTACTGCCTTGTTCATTTCTCCAGAAATCGTCTGAAGCGTGTTCAAAGCCTTGGAAATATTGGTGTTTTTTTCGGCAAAACTCAGGCTGTCATAGGCATTGAGCTGATTTCCAAAACTATGATATTGAATATCGAACTTATCGGATAAGGCCGACGATTCCTTAATTTTCTGTAAACTCGCTCTCGTTTCACTCCCTTCTATGGAAGTGGAATTATCGACCAACACAAAGAGTTCCGCCTTTTCAAGGGTGTAGGAATTTTTGGCAAACTCCGGATTGATTACCAATAGAAATGCCCCGAACCATGCTATAAAACGCAAAAAAGAGAGCCAAAGCCCAAGCTTTCCCCTCTTTTTTGATTTGTAATGATATTGAAACAGTACCAGCCCCAACGAAACGATTGCCGCTAGGATGATTAAAAGTACCGTTTGTGTCTCCATAAAGTCATTGTTTGCAGTGTGGCGCGAGGCGCCTTCGGATTAAAGCGCATCCTGCCTACCGTCCTAGGTCAACATACCGCCGTCTACATTCAATACTTGCCCCGTTACATAGCCCGATAGATCGGAAGCGAGAAACAAGCATGCGTTCGCAACATCTTCTGGTTTTCCTCCTCTTTTAAGGGGAATTCCATCCCTCCAGCCCTGAACAACTTTCTCGTCTAGCTTGTCCGTCATTTCAGTCTCGATAAACCCCGGGGCGATGGCATTGCAACGAATGTTTCGGGATCCCAATTCCAAAGCGATCGATTTGGTAAAACCGATCATCCCCGCTTTAGAGGCGGCGTAATTTGCCTGTCCCGCATTTCCTTTTACCCCAACAACACTGCTCATATTGATAATGGAGCCTTTACGTTGTTTTAACATGGTACGCTGTACCGCCTTCGTCATATTGAAAACCGATTTCAAATTAATTTCAATCACCGAATCAAAATCCGCTTCGCCCATGCGCATCAGTAAATTGTCTTTGGTAATCCCTGCATTGTTGATCAATACGTCGATCCCACCAAAATCTTCCAATACTTTGGCGACCAGTTCCTCTGACTGTTCATAGCTGGCGGCGTTGCTTTTGTATGCCTTTGCCTTTACTCCTTTGGAACCCAGTTCGCCTTCGAGCTGTAAGGCAGGCGCTTCACTAGAACTATAGGTAAAAGCCACATTGGCCCCATGGTCAGCGAATACTTGGGCAATTCCCATTCCGATGCCCCTACTGGCGCCGGTAATAATGACATTTTTTCCTTCCAATAATTTCATTCTCTATTACTTTGGTTGGTTATCTTTTAATTACGATTTTATGGGCGCCGATTTCTCATAGTTGAAAAGTTCATCGATATCCATCTCCTGAATATCACCTAGCTTTTTCATAGCATGGCTTATTCGTTATTATAACAATTAGTTGTCAAGTATCCTGTCTTAAAATAAGAAAATCCACCTGCCTAAATGTAAGGCCGATGGATTAAATTTTAAGACTTATTTGATAAACTTTAACACCGGGTATCGATTATCCCATTACTTCTTTCACTTTCTTGCCAATTTCGGCAGGGGAATCGACCACATGAATACCATGTTCCCGCATTATTTTCTTTTTTGCCTGCGCGGTATCGTCACTACCCCCTACAATTGCTCCTGCATGTCCCATGGTTCTTCCTGCGGGTGCGGTTTCACCAGCTATAAAACCAACTACGGGCTTAGTGCTGCCACTTTCCTTATACCATTTGGCAGCATCGGCTTCCAATTGCCCACCAATTTCACCGATCATGACCACACATTCGGTTTCCGGGTCGTTGATCAATAATTCAACCGCCTCCTTGGTCGTAGTTCCGATAATTGGGTCCCCACCAATCCCGATGGCTGTGGTAATCCCTAATCCTTGGCGTACCACTTGATCAGCGGCCTCATAGGTAAGTGTACCCGATTTTGAGACGATACCTACGTTTCCTTCTTTGAAAACAAATCCGGGCATAATACCCACCTTTGCTTCCCCTGGAGTTATCACTCCTGGACAATTGGGGCCTACCAACCGGCAATCCATATTTTTGATATAGTTCGATGCTTTTACCATGTCGGCAACCGGAATTCCTTCCGTAATCGTTATAATGACTTTAATTCCGGCACTGGCAGCCTCCATAATCGCGTCTGCCGCAAACGCCGGGGGAACGAAAATAATGGTCGTGTCGGCGCCCACTTTCGCCACCGCTTCCTCCACGGTATTAAAAACAGGTTTCCCTAAATGCTCCTGTCCTCCTTTGCCAGGGGTGACCCCGCCAACAATGTTTGTACCATATTCAATCATTTGACCTGCATGAAAGGTACCTTCGCTTCCGGTAAAACCTTGAACAATTATTTTGGAGTTTTTATTGACTAGAACGCTCATTGTATAGGTGCTTCTTTTATTGGTTAAATTTTTCTTTTTAATGCATGGCAAAAATATAGGTTTGAAAAGGATTTCTAAAACAATCCTCCTTTATTCTTCCAACCTTTTTATGATATTGGGTATCTTTTTCACGTAGGCCAGTTGTTTTAGCTTTTCACGCGACTCTTCAATGGGGGTGCCAAAATAACTTTTACCACCTTCCACAGACTTCGTCACTCCGGTTTGCCCCATAATGACGGCTTTCTCCCCTATTGTGATGCCACTATTCGTGCCTACCTGCCCCCAAATGGTTACTTCGTCTTTTATGACCACACACCCCGCAATGCCCGTTTGTGAGGCGATCAAACAGTTTTTACCAATCACGGTGTCATGGCCTACATGCACCTGATTGTCTAGCTTTGTTCCTTCTTTTATGGTGGTATCGCCGGTAACTCCTTTATCTATTGTACAAAGCGCACCTAGTTCAACATGGTCTTCCAATACCACCCTTCCACACGAAATCAGCTTATCAAAACCTGCAGGACGTTTCTTGTAGTAGAAGGCATCTGCCCCTAAAACCGTTCCAGAATGAATGGTGACATGGTTCCCAACAACACAATTATCATAAATGATTACATTGGCATGTATTAGGCAATCATCTCCAATCATTACATTGTTGCCTATAAAGGCATTTGGCTGAATAACAGTTCCCTGCCCTATCTTAGCTGAAGTGGCAATGGAAGCAGTCGCTTTTTCGAATGGTCTAAAGTGTTCGGATAATTTGTTGAAATCTCGAAACGGATCATCGGAAATCAAAAGCGCCTTTCCTTTGGGACAGTCCACCTTTTTGTTGATCAGGACGATCGTTGCCTTGGAGGCCAGCGCCTTGTCGTAATATTTCGGGTGGTCTACAAAAACGATGTCACCCGCTTCAACGACATGAATTTCATTCATTCCCAACACCGGAAAATCATGATCACCCACAAAATCACACTCGATGATCGAAGCAATTTTTCGAAGGGACTGAGGGTTTGGAAATTTCACGTATGGTTATTAATTACTGGGTCTAAAAGTTATGGAGGTCGAAGGCAGGTATCGATTACTCCTTTACACGCTCCATATAGGAACCACTGGCCGTATCGACTTTGATTTTATCGCCTTCATTGATAAACAAGGGTACATTCACTTCGGCCCCGGTCTCCACTTTCGCAGGTTTTGTTGCATTGGTAGCGGTATTACCCTTTACACCCGGTTCGGTATAGGACACTTCTAGCACCACACTTGCGGGCATATCTACCGACAAAGGCATACTATCCTCGGTATTGAACATAATTTTCACTACCTCCCCTTCCTTCAAAAGTCCGGGGGCATCCAGCGAGCTTTCTTGCAAAGTGATTTGATTGTAATCATCCGTATTCATAAAGTGGTAGGTCTCCCCCTCTGCATACAAGTATTGATAGTTACGTGTTTCTACCCGCACATCCTCGATCTTGTGACCTGCGGAAAAGGTGTTATCGATTACTTTTCCGTTCGTGACACTTTTCAATTTAGTGCGAACAAAAGCTGGGCCTTTCCCCGGTTTTACGTGCAAGAATTCGATTATTTTATAGATATCGTTGTTGTAACGAATACACAATCCTTTTCTAATATCTGATGTTGATGCCATGGTTTTGTTGTTTGTTAGCCTTCCTTTAAACGGCCAGGCTCGCTTTTTTATGTTGGTTATCCAAATTAGTTATTGCTAAAATACCCTTTCATAATACCTCTCTGCGAATCCCGAATAAATTGCAGTATTTCATCTCTTTCAGGGGTGGCCTCCATCTCTGCCTCTATAATTTGAACAGCTTGGGTATTGTTGTAATTTTTTTGGTATAATATGCGGTAAATGTTCTGCACCTCCCGTATTTTCTCGGAAGCGAAACCACGTCTTCGCAGTCCCACCGAATTAATCCCAACATACGATAAGGGTTCCCTAGCCGCTTTTACAAAGGGTGGCACATCTTTTCTAACCAACGACCCGCCCGTTACAAAGGCGTGTTGCCCCACCGAAACAAATTGATGTACGGCCACAAGACCCGCCAGAATCACATTGTCTCCAATGGTTACATGCCCGGCCAAGGTTGAATTATTGGAAAAAATGCAATTATCCCCTACCAGACAATCGTGTGCCACATGGCAATAGGCCATGATCAGACAATTTTTACCGATAACGGTTTTATTTCTGTCCGAAGTACCTTTATGAATCGTGGCACATTCGCGAATGGTAGTTCCGTTCCCAATGGTCACCGTCGTCTCTTCGCCATCGTACTTTAAGTCTTGGGGAGGTGCCGAGATAACCGCTCCTGGAAAAATATTACAGTTTTTCCCGATCCGTGCACCTTCCATGATGGTCACATTGGAACCGATCCACGTGCCATCACCAATCGTAACATTATTATGGATGGTGGTAAAAGGCTCTACCACCACATTTTTAGCGATTTTAGCACCGGGATGAATGTAGGCAAGGGGTTGGTTCATGTTATGTTCTTTTTACGATTTGTGCCATCATTTCAGCTTCGGAAACCAATTTATCATTTGCATAGGCATAGGCCTGCATATGGCAAATACCTCTTCGAATGGGCGAAATTAAATCGCATTTGAATATTAAAGTATCTCCGGGCAGCACCGGCCGCTTGAATTTTACATTGTCTATTTTCATAAACAAGGTCAAATAGTTCTCAGGATCCGGAACCGTACTCAACACCAATATTCCTCCTGTCTGTGCCATTGCTTCTACCTGCAATACGCCGGGCATTACGGGCGCGCCGGGAAAATGCCCTACGAAAAAGGGCTCGTTCATGGTCACGTTCTTCATTCCTACCACGTGCGATTTTGACAGCTCCAAGATGCGATCGATCAACAAAAAGGGAGGGCGGTGCGGTAACATGGCCATAATTTGATGAATATCCATCAACGGTGGCTGGGTCAGATCGAACTTGGGCACGCTATTGCGTTTTTCAACCTTAATTTTTTTGGATAATTTTTTGGCAAATTGTGTATTTACAAAATGCCCTGGCTTGTTGGCAATTACTTTTCCCCTGATGGGAGTGCCGATCAGCGCTAAATCACCGATCACGTCCAACAATTTGTGACGCGCGGCCTCATTGGGTTGATGCAGCGTAAGATTATCAAGAATGCCATTGGGCTTTACCGAAAGCTTCTCCTTATCGAAGGCTTTCAACAACTTTTTCATAGTGCTATCGGAAATATCCTTATCGACGTATACAATAGCATTGTTCAAGTCCCCGCCTTTGATAAGGCCGTTTTCCAATAACATTTCGAGCTCATGCAAGAAACTAAAGGTACGTGCACTTGATATCTCTTCTTTAAAATCGGACAAACGCTCCAATGTGGCGTTTTGGGTACCTAACACCTTGGTGCCAAAGTCTACCATGGTGGTCACCTGGTACTCGTCTGCCGGAATGATCGTAATCTCGCTTCCGGTCTCTTCATCCTTGTATGTGATTACTTCCTGAACCACATATTCGTCCCGAAATGCTTCTTGTTCCACCGCGCCCACAATTTCCAAGGCTTCCACAAAATACTTTGAAGAGCCGTCCATTATTGGTGGTTCGGGAGCATCCAGTTCGATCATGACATTGTCGATCCCCATACCAACCAAGGCGGCCAGTACATGTTCGGAAGTTTGGATCTTCACCCCGTTTTTTTCGAGGTTGGTGCCCCGTTGGGTGTTTACGACATAGTTGGCATCCGCTTCGATAACCGGTTCCCCTTCCAAATCGACCCTTTTGAATTTATACCCATGATCTTGCCCGGCAGGGACAAACTTCATGGTCACGTCCTCACCTGTATGAAGTCCTACTCCTTTTAGAATAACCTCTTTGGCAATGGTACGCTGTTTTACTTTTTCAATACTCACTGTTCAATCTTTTTTTCCAGTTCGTTTATTTTGTTTGTTATTTTCGGGAGATTTTTAAAATGTACATATGATTTATTGTAATCCCCATAATTCAAAGCGGGAGATCCTTGCAACACTTCATCGTCTTTCACAATTCTACCGATGCCCGATTGCGCCTGAATGCGTACACGATCCCCAATGGTGATGTGTCCTACAATACCTACTTGGCCGCCGATCATACAATGTTTGCCTATTTTAGTAGACCCGGCAACTCCCGTTTGAGCTGCAATTACGGTATGTTCTCCTATTTCAACGTTGTGGGCGATCTGTATTTGATTATCGAGTTTCACCCCTTTTCTTAAAACAGTCGACCCCAAAGTCGCTCGGTCAATGGTGGTTCCTGCACCGATATCCACATTATCTTCCAAAATCACATTGCCTGTTTGCGGAATTTTTTTGAATTCCCCCGTTTTACTGGGAGCATAGCCGAACCCATCGGCACCGACAACCGCACCGCTATGAATAACACAATTGTTCCCGATAACGGTTTCCGAATAAATCTTCGCCCCGGCAAAAACAATTACGTTGTCTCCAATCTCAACATTATCACCGATATAGGCGTTCGGGTATATTTTCACATTTTCACCCAATCGTACATTGTTGCCTAAATACGAAAAAGCGCCCAGGTACAGCCCGGGACCATGGGAAGCCGTTTCCGACATATACACGGGGTTTTCAATACCCGATTTATTATTCTTAACCTGGTTATAATACTCCAATAATTTTGAAAACGACTCATAGGCATCTTCCACCTTGATCAGTGCGGTATCCAAATCCTGTTCTGGAACAAAATCTTTATTCACAATGGTAATAGACGCTTTGGTCGTATAAATATGGGAAGTGTATTTCGGATTTGCCAAAAAGGTAAGAGACCCTTGTTCGCCTTCTTCTATCTTTGCTAATTTATGAACAGCAATGTCTGGATTTCCCTCCAGTTCACCCTCTAGAATTCCTGCAATTTGGCCAGCCGTAAAAATCATGGGAACAAAAGTAACAAAAATAGTTATAGTCTAGGGGAAACTCCTTCTTTGGGATAACAGATATAGTATTTAGTGACGACATTGGAAAGGGCTTTTAGGTTCAGGTGATCGGATGCTTTCACCACATCTGTTAGTTTTCCGCCGCTTTTCAAAATCATGATACGCTGTTTATGAGGATTATAGGCAGTATTTTGAATTTCCCCGGAGAAAACAAAATACGACGCCTCTTCTTCACTCAGGTTATGCTTTTGTTGTAATTGCAAGAGGTGTTTCGTAATTTTCTGTTGCTCGATCGGTTTGTTTTTCAACTTGATATGCAACAAATTCCGATTGAGTAACCGCATACATATCTCCGAAAGAACAACATCTGGATGGTGTTGCCAAGCTTTCAAAGCCCCCATTACATCCACATCGTCCAACATGGAAAAACGATCTAATATGGCTTCGTCAAAATCGGCTTTCCTTATCTTATGTGTGAGAAAAAACAAAAGGGTATTACTGCAGGGGACCTCCACTCCCTTTGCCAACAATTCTTTCGCCCTTCGCAACGAACGAATCAATAACTGTTCTGCCACTACTCCGGTCTTGTGCAAATACACCTGCCAATACATGAACCGCCGGGCCATTAAAAACTTTTCAACCGAGTAGATTCCCTTCTCCTCTATCACCAACTCGTCATTGACTACGTTCAACATCCGCACCAAACGTTCCGAATTGATATTCCCTTCAGAGACGCCCGTGTAAAAACTATCCCGTTTCAAATAATCGAGGCGATCCATATCCAATTGGCTCGAAACCAGTTGATTTAAAAAGGTTTTGGGGTGCGTTCCGTTGAAAATAGCGATGGCCGTAGTTAAACTTCCGTTAAACTTCTTGTTCAAAGCCTCCATAAAAAGGAGCGATATATCTTCATGTTGTACCCCCTCTACAATGCTATGTTCCATCGCGTGGGAAAAAGGGCCATGTCCAATATCGTGTAATAAAATCGCAACCAACAACCCTTCCTCTTCCCCTTCTGAAATCGCAACCGCTTTAGAACGAAGCAGTTGTATTGCCTGTTGCATCAAGTGCATACACCCCAGCGCATGATGAAAACGGGTGTGATGCGCCCCTGGATATACCAAATAAGACAGTCCCATTTGCGAAATGCGGCGCAAACGCTGAAAGTACGGGTGACTGATAAGCTCATAAACGAGCGGATTGGGAATTCCAATAAATCCGTAAATTGGATCATTGAAAATTTCGAGTTTTTTGGAATGCGAACTCATGGAGCCTTTTATAAAATGATGGACCGGTTTTTGCGGTCCGCACAAAGTTAGACAATATTGGTATGATTGGAGCCTTCCTTTTTTCCTGAATCGGCAAATAGAAAAAAAGAAAGAGGTCATACATAACAAGACGGCCAAAAACAGTGCGTATTAAAGAACCCTTACCGGATGAATAAATGGCCGTATACACAATCTGTTTTAGTACATCATACGTAGGTAGTAGAGAGGATAGTTGTATGCCTTAACTAGAATGCTAATTTGATTATAGAATTCACTGTAGAATGAATAAAATTTCAATACTTTGGGCCGATGACGAAATCGACCTATTAAAACCGCACATCTTATTCCTGGAAGGAAAAAATTACGAAGTGATACAGTGCCGAAGTGGTCAGGAAGCCATAGAAGCCCTGAGCGAAAGCCGTGTAGACATAGTTTTTTTGGATGAAAACATGCCCGGTATTTCGGGACTGGAAACCTTGAACGAGATTAAGGTGATGGATGCTTCACTCCCCGTAGTGATGATCACAAAGAGCGAAGAGGAGTTTATCATGGAAGAGGCGATCGGCTCCAAAATTGCGGATTACCTGATCAAGCCGGTAAATCCGAATCAAATTCTTTTATCGCTAAAGAAAAATCTAGATCACTCGCGTTTGGTCTCGGAAAAGACGACCAGCAATTACCAGCAGGAGTTCCGAAAAATCGCTATGGACCTATCGATGGTGAACTCTATTGAGGAATGGACCCATTTATATCGAAAACTGATTTATTGGGAATTGCAATTGGAGGAAATCGAAGATGCCAGCATGTTCGAAATCTTGGAGTCCCAAAAGGCCGAGGCGAACAACCAATTTGGGAAGTTCGTAGAACGTAATTACGAAGATTGGTTTCAAGACCCGGAAGGCCCTGTTATGTCGCACACCCTTTTTAAAGAGCGTGTCTTTCCAGAACTGAAGGAAGGTCCCACTCTTTTGGTAGTGGTTGACAATTTACGCTACGACCAATGGCTCGCTTTTGAGGACACCGTCGGTAATTTTTATAAAAAAGATACCGAGGAAGCCTATTTCAGTATTCTCCCTACTGCGACACAGTATGCCCGAAATGCTATTTTTTCTGGCTTGACTCCTTTGGACATGGAGAAAAAATACCCGGATTGGTGGAAAAACGATACCGATGAAGGCGGTAAAAACCTCTTTGAGGATAAGTTCCTAGGGGCCCAGATAAAACGGCTGGGGCTCGACATCAAATGGGAATACCATAAAATCAGCAGCCTAAAGCAAGGAAAGCACTTATCGCAGAATTTTAAATCGCAAAAGGATAACGACCTTACCGTAATAGTCTATAATTTTGTGGACATGCTCTCGCATTCCAAGACCGAGATGGAGGTCATTAAAGAGTTGGCCAGCAATGACAAAGCCTACCGCTCCTTGACCCAAAGTTGGTTCAAAAACTCCCCTTTGCTGGAAATTATTCAACAAGCGCAGACTCTGGGGATGAAACTGATCATTACTACCGACCATGGTACCATAAATGTAAAACAACCCTCAAAAGTTATCGGAGATAAGGAAACCAGCCTGAACCTTCGTTACAAAACCGGACGCAGCCTCACCTATGATGAAAAAGATGTCTTGGAAGCCAGGGACCCTCGCAGTATATATTTGCCAAGCATTAATATGAGTAGTTCCTTTATTTTTGCGAAAAACGACTTGTTTTTTGCCTATCCCAATAACTACAACCATTATGTGGGATATTATCGCAATACCTATCAACATGGGGGAGTCTCGTTGGAAGAGATGATCATTCCCTTTGTAGTATTGCGGCCGAAGTAATGACTGCTTTGCATCAAGTGCAAGCGCAAGTGTCAAGTTCAAGGTCAAGCGCAAGTGTCAAGTTCAAGTTCAAGCGCAAGTTTCAAGTTCAAGGTCAAATACGAACTGATTACCTATTACTGTTCACTGCTCACTGATTACCGATTACCGATTACCGATTACCGCCAATCGAAAAGCGCTTCGACATGCTCAGCGTGACGTAGGTGCTCCTAGTTGTCCTGGCCAAATCAAATCCATCATTTTTAACCGTAAACTGATTACTATTCACTGATTACCGATTACCGTTCACTGTTCACTGATTACCGATTACTGATTACTGATTACCGTCAATCGAAAAGCGCTTCGACATGCTCAGCGTGACGTAGGTGTTCCTAGTTGTCCTGGCCAAATCAAATCCATCATTTTTTATTGTAAACTGATTACTGTTCACTGATTACCGTTCACTGATTACCGTTCACTGATTACTGATTACCGAT
This sequence comes from uncultured Flavobacteriaceae bacterium, assembly GCA_947500385.1. Lineage (GTDB taxonomy): Bacteria > Bacteroidota > Bacteroidia > Flavobacteriales > Flavobacteriaceae > Pelagihabitans. The sequence continues at coordinate 46,453 of CANMSA010000028.1, forward strand.
TACTGCTCACTGATTACCGCCAATCGAAAAGCGCTTCGACATGCTCAGCGTGACGTAGGTGCTCCTAGTTGTCCTGGCCAAATCAAATCCATCATTTTTAACCGTAAACTGATTACTATTCACTGATTACCGATTACCGTTCACTGTTCACTGATTACCGATTACTGATTACTGATTACCGTCAATCGAAAAGCGCTTCGACATGCTCAGCGTGACGTAGGTGTTCCTAGTTGTCCTGGCCGAATCAAATCCATTATTTTTAACCGTAAACTGCTCACCGATAACTGACTACTGATTACCGATTACTGTTCACTGCTTACCGTTCACTGCTTACCGTTCATTGCTTACCGTTCACTGCTTACCGTTCACTGATTACTGAATACCGTTCTGTCAGGTCGAGCGCAGTCGAGACCTATCTTCAAAGGGGACATACAACCACTGTGCCGAAAGTAGTAACAAGTTCAAGCGCAAGTGTCAAGTTCAAAAAATATAGATCGTTCACCGTGCTGAATTTGTAGTTGTGCATAAATTTCCTTTCTTTGACCCGCCAGTTATGAAAAAAGATTATACCGAAGCCGACTTACCAAAAATTGCCCAATGGGTATTGGGTCAAGCATCCTCAAAAACACTTTGTTTTTATGGGGAAATGGGTGCAGGGAAGACCACCTTGATCAAAGAATTGGTGCGCTGCTTGGAAGGAAGCGATCCTGGAAACAGCCCTACCTTCGGCATCGTAAACGAATACGAAAAAACCGATGGCGGCCTCTTGGGGTATCATTTTGATTTTTATCGTTTAAATGACGAAATGGAAGCCTATGACTTGGGTTTTGAAGAGTATTTAGCGCAAAATGTGTGGGTTTTTATCGAATGGCCCGAAAAAATTTCAAGTTTAATCCCTGAGGACGCTACGAATATTACTATTGAAGTGGCGGATGAAACAGCGCGCAGTATTCAACTTTCCTAGTATCCTTATTTCCCTCTAAGTTATCCCTTTACGGTTTTAGAATTGAATTCAGAAGGTGTTTTTCTTGAATTTGAAACGAATTTCGAAACGCTTTTGGCGAAGAATAATTGCGCTTTTGAGGGCTTTTCCTTCAAAATTCGACGAAATGCTTCATTTATCCGATAAAGTGTTCGATTTTAACGTTTAAAAACTTTTTTTTAAGGGCAGATTTCCTACTTTTACCAACGAGATAACTATAATTTCTAACTAAAAAACCCCTGAAAATGAAAAAATTCGTATTTGGCCTGTTGGCATGTGTAACCCTTTTAGCCGTATCCTGTGAATCTAGTTCTACTGCAGAGGAGGATGCTTTGTATGAGCAAGGTGTTGATAAAAGTAAGCTTACAAAGAAAATTTAAAGTTTAACATTTTAAGTAAATAGATAAGATTAGGGCAATTTATATTGCCCTTTTTTTATACTTTTTAAAGTTTTGCTTCGTTAAAAATAAAACTAAGTAAGCTCATTGTTGAATATGAATCCCAAAAGTAATAAGGTAAAGAGAAAAATATTCTGGGAATCAATCTGTGTATTTTTTATTGCAATCGCTCCTTTCGTTTATAAATTATACGACTATTTACCAGAAGACCCTGAAGCTACCATTTCTTTCCTCGGTTTTGTAATTGACAATCACGGTTTTGCAGATGTATCCACCTTTATGTGGTTTTTAATGAGCAAAATAGTCCCTTTATATTTATTGATTTTCTGGTTTTTAACTTCGAAGAATTGGTGGTATCATATCATTTTGTTGCCTATAGCAATGTACTCCTTTCAAATTTTCGAAGTATTGTTTACATATGACAAGGAAATCGACACCGAAAATTTGCTATGGCTACTACCAGTTTGCATGGTCGTAGTTCCAATTGTTTACTTCATCAGAATAAAGCTGTATGACAAATATGTGCACGGTATCGACTTGGAAGCCATGGAAGCTGAATTAAGATTGCTAAAGCAAAAACAATCAGAAAATACTTTTGATAAAGGTTCTGAAATAAGCACAGAAAATTCCCCTAAAAAAGTTTCTAGGGAGTACCGGTCGTTAAGCGAAAAAATAGAATATGGACTCTCAACTAATAACCTAGAGAGCAAATTCAAGCAATTCCAAAACAGCTTAAAGAGCTTGCTGCATCTCTAGTTTTACCACACCACTCTTTATCCCTTTCCAAACAATATTTTTAAAAAAAATGTTCCGGCATTTTTGGTCACCTTATTACCTACGGTATTTCCTAGAATTTCCTTAAATTTACTCTCAACAACCTTCACCATCCGTACGCGGCCTCTATGAATCAACCCAGCTCTCCTTTCAGCAAACAACAATTGCTTCCACAAGAAGAAACGCTAGAGATCTTGCGCCAAAAACGGGAGCTCTTTATCGGCATCCCCAAAGAAAACCAATATCAGGAACAACGTATTTGCCTTACGCCCGATGCGGTCAATGCCATTACGGCCAATGGCCATCGGGTACTGATCGAATCCGGTGCAGGGGAAGGTGCCCATTTTTCCGATGTCGATTATACCAATGCCGGTGGCGAAATCACACGGGACACCAAAAAAGTATTTGGTTGTCCGCTCCTTTTAAAAGTAGAGCCCCCTACCCTTGCGGAAATCGAAATGATGCATCCACAGGCGACCATTATTTCGGCCCTACAGATCAAAACACAAGACAAGCAATATTTTGAGCACCTGGCCAAAAAACGGATTACGGCCATCGCCTTTGAATACATTAAAGACGAGGATGGCAAGTACCCGGCCGTACGCTCCCTAAGCGAGATCGCAGGAATATCCTCCGTACTGATCGCCTCGGAACTCATGGCCGCCACAAACGACGGCAATGGCCTTATGTTCGGCAATATCAGTGGAGTGCCCCCGGTAGAAGTGGTGATTATCGGAGCCGGTACCGTGGGAGAATTCGCCGCACGCTCCGCCATCGGCCTAGGGGCCAATGTGCGTGTTTTTGACAACTCCCTGACCAAGCTGCGCAACATTCAATCGCGTTTGCGGCAAACGGTATACACCTCTACCATTCAACCCAAAAACTTGGTAAAAGCCCTGCGCAGATGCGATGTGGCTATTGGTGCGGTACGGGGAACGGATCGCTCTCCCGTGGTGGTAACCAGCCCCATGGTGGAGCAAATGAAAAAAGGAGCCGTCATTATTGATGTGAGCATCGATATGGGCGGATGTTTCGAAACCAGCGAAGTAACCGATCATAACAAACCGACCTGTGAAAAATTTGGGGTCATCCATTACGGGGTTCCCAATATTCCCTCCCGCTATCCGAAAACGGCCACCCTTTCCATTAGCAATATCTTTACGCCCTATCTCTTAAAATTAGGAGAAGAAGGCGGACTCGAAAATTCCCTTCGATTTGACAAGGGACTTCGCAACGGACTTTATATGTATCACGGAATCCTGACCAACAAATCGGTCGGAGAATGGTTCGACCTGCAGTACAGTGATATTAACTTCCTGATCTTTTAATATGAGTTTTCTAAAACGGCTCGGCTTTTTTCTGGTCGGACTTTCGATCGGTATTGTTTTTCTTAGCATGTTCTTCAAAAAAAAATCGGACGAAACCGGGGTTTCTTTCTGCTACCTCCCCAATTGTCGAACCCTGAAAGACATTCGTTCCAAGCAACTTCAGTATTCGGATGCCGTGCAAACGCTCTTGCAAGACAAAAGCTTGGATACTACGGACATTCATAGTTTTTTGTTCGAAGGGGATGTGGACTTTGGGAAAAGCGATACTAAATCATCCCCCTGTAAAACCTATTTTATTGAAGGGACGATCAACGAAAAAGAAGCTGTGCTCAAAGTTCGGAATTGCCGTTCGAAAGCCGTGGTGGAAGCGATTGAGTTCTAGAGGTTAGAGGTTAGAGGTTAGAGGTTAGAGGTTAGAGGTTAGAGGTTAGAGGTTAGAGGTTAGAGGTTAGAGGT
>CANMSA010000029.1 GCA_947500385.1 uncultured Flavobacteriaceae bacterium
AAAAAACCTTAGAAGCTAGCTTCTAAGGTTTAATCTTAATTCTTTAAAAACTGTCAACCTATTTTAGGACGACTCACCTCTCTTCCACAATGCTCCAAAATCCTACAAGAGTAGGTTAAAATTTCGCTATCTTGAACCTATGTACGAGGTGGCACATCTTAACTACAACTTACAAGTCTTACTAGACATGGTCGGCCTCATACAGGGGACCACCCTAGGGGTTTTGCTTGTAATACTCAACAAAAGAAAATATCGCAGTACCTTTTTCTTGGGGTTGTTTCTCATTTTTTTGTCCTTAAAGCTGATTACGTTTATCTCCACTAGCATTGGCATAAGCGAGGTATACCCAAAACTTTTTTTGCTTCCCTTTAGTTTCTCCTGGTTACTGTTTCCGTTATTCTTTATCTATACCCAGCAGGTCTCAATGCTTTCAGATAAGAAAACATATTATTGGGTGCTGATTCCCGGCATCATTTCATTTTTAGGACAGTTTGCGATTTTTCTACTCCCTTATGATACTAAATTGGCCATATCGCAAAGTTTCTGGTACGATTTCACTTTGGTATATCTAGGGATATTTTTTGCTTGGGGTATTGCAATCTGGAACCTACGGCTACTTTACCATCATCGGATCGAGGTACATAATTCTTTTTCCTTGGTAGCAGCAAAAGAACTGCATTGGGCCCGAATTTTTTTAATCTATAGTTTGGCAACCTCTTTGATTACCCATTTGTTATTCTATTTGGAACCTCAGAATTACTATTTTAAAATTTTGTTTTCCGTTATCGATTTAATTTCCATTTACTGGGTTTCATACCATGGTGTTGTGCAGCGCAATGTATTATCGGTACTTGATGAGAAGGGGAGATACCATGTTAAAAACTTGAAAACCCTTCCGGAAAACATTCAACCCGCGCCTACCGCTTCTGAAGAGTTGGAGGAGTTAATGGTGCAAATAGACGACTATATGATACGATCGGAGAGCTTTATCCATACGGAGCTGACCATTGTAGATTTGGCCGAAAAACTGAAAGTGCACCCCAAACGCATCTCTACTGCTATCAACACCATCTGTCACCAGAACTTTAATTCGTATGTAAATCAATTTCGAATTAAAAAAGCGGAACTGTTACTACAAAAACAGGACGGTCTACCCCTAAGCATCGAGGGTATTGGGCATGAAGTAGGTTTTCATAGTAAAAGTGCCTTTTACTCCGCTTTCAAAAAAGAGACGGGTACAACACCTACTAAATACAAAGAAAAAGCGGCTTTATAGCAAGCGTAGGGTACTCGTCCAATTTCTTTCTATCCGTATGGATTCCTGAAAGGGCCTGTGCGCGAGGTTCTGATTCCTGAATAAAAACCCCTTTTAGGGTATTGCGACGCCAATGGGTTCTGATTTCCGATATCCGTACTAGTATTGTGTGAATTTACTGGTATACCATGTGCTATTTTTTGAATATTTGCAGCTCGAAAAAATAAGGGGGTTTCCCATGGTATTATTGTAAAAAAAATCGACCAATGGAGTCTGTTCAGATAAATCCGATAGGAAACTTTGATTCATGGGAATCGAGCAAACTACTGGAGTTACGACAGCATCAGATCAGCGAATGCCTCGGACAGAAGGTATTGTTCGAAAACGCGAACATACGATTATGGGAAGTGGTATTATTGACGAATGAACGACTTCCGTTTCGAAAATCGAATCGTGATTGTTGCTGGATCTGCATGACGAACGCCCTGGCAATTTCGCGAATTGAGAATGGTCAAATTAACCTGATGCGTTTGAAAAAAGGGGATACGACCTATTGGCAATCCGAAAATGAACAAACCATTTTTGACTTGGAAAATATAGGAGAAGAAATACTGGTTTTTCACATAATGGAATTCAGGGAAATAGAAAACACGCGCGAACCGTATAAAAACAAATTGTAGGAAATAGAAGTTCCCCTACTACAAACCCCACAACAAGTTTTACCGTAAAAGTTCCCCCATAATTCGGTAGCATTTGTTAGGCGATACAATGGCACTTATTCTACGAATAACGATTTGTTTCGCCGGGGTTTTACTTTTTCCACCGCTTCAGAAAGTTGACAAGAAGATGCGCCAGTTCGTCCCCTTTTTCCTCTTGAATGAAATGCCCTGCTTCCTGAATTATTTGATGTGGCTGCCCCTTTGCTCCCGGTACTTTCGATTGAAAAAAGGTATCGGCCCCGCGCATGATAGGGTCAGAATCGCCAAAAAGGGTCAAAAAAGGTTTTCCCCATTTTTCTAACACCCGCCAGGTGGCATCACATGCGGGTAATGCATTTGCTTCATCATCCCCGTCAAAAGGTACCAATTTCGGAAATATACGAGCACCTGCCATATAGGAATCATCAGGAAAAGGGGCGTCGTAGGCCGCCATGATCTCTTTTGAAAGCCGTGATACCGTTCCCATCTGTAATACGCTTCCCGCATTGAATTCGGGTGCCGTTTGCGAAAAGTGGCGCCACTTTAAGAATGCATCATTTGCGCGCACTCCCGACCTGGGCACGAAGGTATTCGAAGCGACAATACTACTAAACAACTTTTCATTTTCGGCAGCCAATCGCAAACCTGCAAGGCCTCCCCAATCCTGGCAAAACAAATTTATCTCGTAGAGCTCCAAATTTGTCACCAAATTTTTAAGCCAGGCCACATGCCTTTCAAAACTGTACGCCTGCCGATCGACCGGTTTGTCCGATTTTCCAAAACCGATAAGGTCAGGAGCAACTACGCGAAAGCCCTCGGTGACCAGTATCGGAATCATTTTACGATACAAATATGACCAACTAGGTTCACCGTGCAATAATAAAACAACCGGCCCCTCTCCTTCATCTACATAATGCATTTGAAGTTCCTCATCGACCGCCGAATAGTTCGCACGAAACGGATAATCATTTAACCATTCGAATCGGGAAGCAGGTGTTTTTTGTATTTTCATAGCTTCTTACATCCCAATTATTCGAACATTAAAGAGACAAATTCGGCAACACATGCCGGTTTCTCGGCCCCTTCAATTTCGACCGTGCAATCCCAGAGGATTTTCATGCCTGTATCACCGTACGGATCTACCTGAAGAATTTTGCTTCTTAGCCGCACCTTACTATTAACCAAAACCGGATTGGGAAAACGTACCTTGTTCAAGCCATAGTTGACCCCCATCTGAACACTTTCCACCCGTAATACTTCTCCCAACATTTTTGAAATGAGGGAAACCGACATGAATCCATGGGCCACCGGGGCTTTAAAAGGAGAATATTGGTTCGCTTTTTCAACATCCACATGAATCCATTGAAAATCGAGTGTGGCTTCCGCAAAAGCATTTATCATTTCTTGGGTTACCGTTATCCAATCGCCCAAGGGTAGTTCACTACCAACTTTTTTCTTAAGCGCCGCTAAATTTGTACAAACGAGTGCTTCCATATATCGTTATCTTGAAATTCCACCATCAATTGTAAGACAAATGCCCGAAACATATTGCGCCTCATCGGAGGCAAGGTATAAGTACCCATAGGCAATGTCAATAGGTTGTGCAGCCTTCTGGAGCGGAATCTGTTTCTTGATGGCCGTGAGATGTTCATCGGGAATGCCCTTTACCATTTCGGTAAGGGTAAAACCGGGAGCCACCGCGTTCGCGGTAATTCCGTACTTGCCCAACTCCATCGTCCAAGTTTTTGACATCGCGATTACACCTGCCTTGGTTGCCGCATAGTTTGTTTGTCCAAAATTCCCCCGGAGGCCTACATTGGAAGCCGCCGAGACGATTCTACCATAACCCGCTTCTTTCATATAACCGGCAACCGCTTGGGTGCATAGAAATACTCCCTTTAGATTTACATCGATTACCGCATCCCATTCTGATTCGCTCATTTTTTGCAAGGTTTTATCTCTGGTGATTCCTGCATTGTTGATCAGGATATCTATTTTTCCAAACCTGGCATGCACATCCGCGACCGCAGCGGCAACTGCTTCCTTGTCCGTGACCGATATTTTATGAAATTCTGCCGTCCCGCCGTTGTCATTGATGTTTTTGGCAGTAGTGACCCCTTCTTCCAAAAGATCCCATAGTATCACCGATGCTCCCTCTTTTGCAAACAATTCGGAAATTGCCTTGCCGATACCGCGAGCACCTCCGGTAACGATTGCCACTCTATTCTTTAATCGCATTGTACTATTGTTAGATGTTAGATGTTAGATGTTAGATGTTAGATGTTAGATGTTAGATGTTAGATGTTAGATGTTAGATGAAGAAATAAAATCCCACTTAAATATCAAATGTAACCGCAAACCACTTTTCACCATTATTAATGACCGTTAATCGCCCCTTGTACGTTAAAAATATCAAATTCAACTACAAAACTGACTGATTACCCCCCACCCTTCACGGCTTACTGCTTACTGTTCACTGTCAATTGTTCGCTAATCACTCCATGCCAATCACTGCTTTTCCCTTTACGCTTCGTTGCATCATATCCTCCAGCGCCACCGGAGCTTCCGCCAACGGATAGATTTTATGAATATGCGGGTTGAGCTTTCCGTTGCCATACCAAGACATCAAGTCAAGGGTATTTTCCTGGTTCTTTTTGGGTGTCCTCATCGCAAAACTTCCCCAAAATACCCCTACGAGCGCACACCCTTTTAAAAGGGCCAAATTAAGCGGTATCTTTGGGATATCGCCGGCTGCAAAACCAACGATCAGGTATCTCCCCTCCCAGGCCATACCACGAATGGCAGCTTCAGAAAAATCCCCGCCGACCGGGTCGTACACCACATCAACACCTTTCCCATTGGTCAGTTCTTTGATGGTCTCCTTGAGATTCTGATCTGAATAATTGATGACGGCATCCGCACCGTACCTTTTGCAGAGTTCCAATTTTTCCGTCGTAGATGCGGCGGCAATGACCTTGGCGCCCATCAGTTTGCCGAGTTCAACGGCCGCAAGCCCCACACCTCCCGAAGCACCGAGTACCAGAAGGGTTTCGCCCTCTTTTAGTTGCCCCCTATCTTTTAATGCATGGTATGAGGTACCATAGGCCATCATAAACGACGCGGCTACAGCAAAATCCATTTGTGGCGGTTTTAAAAAACAAGCATTTGCAGGTACCACTACTTCCTCGGCATATCCGCCATTCAATACAAAACCAAAAACGGCATCGCCCGGCTTTACATGGGTGACTCCCTCGCCCACTTCTTTCACCACCCCCGCAATATCGCTGCCCGGTGTAAAAGGCACTTTTGGTTTGAACTGATACAACCCCTGAATGATCAACGTATCCGGGAAGTTTACTCCGCACGCTTTTACCTGCACCAAAACTTCTTTTGCTTTTGGTTTCGGACTATCCAAGACCTCTAATTTTAAATCAGAAGGCGGACCAAAGGCCTTACAAACGATTGCTTTCAATAGTTTTTATTTAGAAATGATTAATCTTCCTGTACTTTTAATACCAGTTTGCCCATTTTATCGCCGGTGAAGAGGCGACCAAAGGTTTCTGGGAAATTTTCGATTCCATCATAGACATCTTCCTTGCTCTTCAGTTTTCCCTGCATCAACCAAGCGCCCATTTCCATGGCCGCTTTTTTATAGTCGGCAGCATAGTCGAATACGACCATGCCTTTCATACTGGCACGGTTTACAAGAAGTGCCAAGTAATTTTTGGGTCCTCGAACATCTTTCTTGTTATTGTACTGAGAAATAGCCCCACAAATCACAATACGGGCCCCCATTCGAATTCGGGAAAGTGCCGCATCCAAGATTTCACCACCAACGTTGTCAAAATATACATCCAACCCTTTTGGACATTCCCGCTTGATGGCATCATAGATGTTTTCGGACTTGTAATCGATTGCGGCATCAAAACCAAGTTCCTCAACAAGGTACTTGCATTTCGCCGCACCTCCTGCGATTCCTATGACCTTACAACCCTTTATTTTGGCTATCTGCCCCACGACACTGCCTACCGCACCTGCCGCCCCCGAGACCAAAACGATATCGCCTTCCTTTATTTTTCCTTCTTGTAGAATACCAAAATAGGCGGTCATACCGGGCATGCCCAAGGTACCAAGGTACATGGGTAGCGGAGCAACTTTTGGGTCTACGGGGTACCAATTCTCTCCGTCGGTGACCGTGTATTGTTGCACCCCGCCCCAACCACTTACAAAATCACCTTCTTTCAATTTAGGGTGATTGTTCGCTTTGATTACCTGTCCTACGGAACCTGCCCGCATCACGGCGCCAATTTCCACCGGTGCAATGTACGACCGCGCATCGTTCATCCAACCCCGCATCGCGGGATCTAGCGATAAATAATGTTGGCAAATCAACACTTCTCCCTCACCAGGTTCTGGTACTGTCGAAGATTCCAAAGACCAAGTGGTCGCATCCGGCATTCCTTCCGGTCTATTTCTTAGTATCCATTGTTTATTCATATCGTTCTCCTTATTTCTTAATTATTTATGTTGTAGACTTTCAACAAAAGCCTTCATTTTTGCCCGGATATTGGGGGACCACCAAAGCTCGATCGCCTCCGCCAAATCTTTGGAAGCATCGGTCTCTAAATTGGAAAACCACGTATTTCGCAACTTCCTTTTGGTATTTTTAAAAATAATCGGGTCGGCCTTTAAAAACTGTTTCATTTTTTTCTCCGCCATGGGCAGTACTTCTTCCATAGGTACTAACTGATTTACCAAGCCACATTCCAATGCTTCGGTACCATTCAACAATTTACCATCTAAAATGTATTCATGCGCTTTACCGGTCCCTATCCAAAAGGAATAGGCGTTCACTAAATTATTTGAAATCTGAATGTTGACCGCCACCTCGTTTAAGCCAATGGTGTACTTCTCGCCCTTTGCCATTATACGGTAGTCTGCCGTAATGGCAAATACACACCCCCCTGCGGGGGCATATCCAGGAATAGCGCAAACGAGCGGTTTTCGAAATTGGGCCATTTGCAGATGCAATGCGCCAAAATCACCAAAAAAAGCGGTTATTTCATCAGTATCATACCCATACAGCTCAATTACATCCAAACCAGCGGAAAAAAAATGCGGAATCCCGGTCAAAATAACCCCTCCGACCGTTTCATCCTTCTCCGATTCGGCAAAGACCGCAGACAGTTCCCGAACCATTTCATGATTGATCGCATTGACTTTACCACGATTTAACTGTACAATGGTATACCCTTCTTTCCTTTCTAATTGTATTGTTTTCAATAGTAGATTTTTAAAAATTCAGATGCTAAACATTTTTTTCCTAGAGGGAAGTTCCCCCATCCAATATAATTGTTTGTCCAGTAATAAACTTTGTGGTGTCCGAGGCCAGCCATACGATCGCCTCGGCAATCTCCGAAGCATCTCCATAACGTTTCATGGGAATCACACTTTTTAAAATGGCATCCATATCGGGCCGGGCAGCTAGCAATTTGTCCAAAAGTGCCGATTCGGTATACCCTGGACAAACGGCATTCACTCGAATATTCTTGGTTGCGTATTCCATCGCCGCCGACTTGGTCATCCCTACCACCGCAAATTTACTAGCGCTGTAAGACAGATTGTTCGGAGAAGCCTTTAAGCCCGCCAAAGAAGCAACATTTACGATGTTGCCTCCTCCTTGTTCCAGCATCTGTCGCAATGCCAATTTCATACAATAGAACACCCCGGTTTGATTTACGGCAATAACCCTGTCCCAATCTTCAAGGGTATATTCGGCCGTTTTGGCCATCATTCTCGGTCCGATACCCGCATTGTTCACTATTACATCTAAACGCCCGAACTGTTTTACAGTTTCTTTGATTAGGTTTTCGACCGCCTCGTATTTGGCCACATTCGCTTCTATTGCGATCGCCTTGCCTCCCTCCGAGCTTATTGCGGCAACTGTTTTTTGGGCCTTCGTGATTTTCAGGTCGGAGACAATGACCTGCGCCCCATGATGGGCAAAGTGCTTGGCGGCGGCGGCTCCTATCCCAGAGCCTGCGCCGGTTACCACTACTATTTTACCTTTAACTTCCATGTCTGTTTTATTTGCAAAAAATAATTCTTGAATCGATCAACGCCTTTTTCCGAATATGTCCTGGATACCCTTCTTTCTGAATAAGATTGAAAAAATCGGCTTTGGTATCATAGGTAACGATCAACACCTCGTCCCAAAGCGTTTCCTCCTCCGGTCCGATAATGGTCAAAGCCGGCATCGCTTTAAAACTGATACGGGCATTGATATCTTGAAAAAAAGGCGTCGCCTTTTCTAGATACTCCTTGTAGACCTCCCTCCCTGTTTTGCCCGTTTTGGGATCTAAGGGTGCATACTTCATATAGTTCAGCATATAAACAGGCCGGTCGTTCGGATAATCGGCCAATGCTTTTAAGGCCATAGGATTAATATCGGTATAGAGATCGTTGCTCATTTCAGTCGATTTTATTGGTTTGAATGGATTTCAGCGCTATGTTACAGCATAATTCAGCCGCTTTGTTCAGCTTCGCAAAACGAGGATCCGCAGTATACCCATGTTTATAACGATAGTAAATCTGCTGAACGATTACGGCAATCTTGAAGAGGCCGTATACATAGTAAAAAACAATATGATCTACTGGACTTTTGCTTTTTTCGGCGTAGCCTTGTACGATATCGCTTCTACTAGGGTTGCCCTCGAATACAGTGGGTGAAGAAATACCTTGTTTTACAAAATCGTTATCGGAATGCATGGTCCAGTAACCTAGCGATGTACCGAGATCCATTAAGGGATCGCCCAGGGTAGCCATTTCCCAATCAAGCACAGCACTTATTTCCTTAAAACTGGCATCTTTGAAGGCTACGTTATCATATTTATAATCGTTGTGTATAAGGCTATGATGATACGTTTTTGGTTGATGCTCTTCCATCCATCGCATTACCTTTGCCGCTGCGGGAATCTGATCGGTCGCAGCCTTTACGTATTGCTTCCCCCAATTGGTCACTTGCCGCGAAACATACCCTTCTGGCCTTCCCAAGTCGCCCAAACCAACAGCCTCATAGTCTACTTGGTGTAGCGCCACCATGGTATCGAGCCATGAATTTGAAATGGTACCGTACTCGATCGGCTTGATTTGTCTTTTTTTAGCCTCTTGAAAACTTAATATAATACCATTTATTTTTTCCATCACATAAAAAGAGGACCCGGTATACTTGGTATCTTCCGTATAGGCGTACATAGCGGGAACCTTCGAAAATGCAGATTTTAAAGCCTTTTGAACTTTAAACTCGCGTCCCATATCATGTCCACGTTTTATAGCACCAAAAGGTGGACGACGCAACACATACTCTTTCCCTTCTATCTTCAATAGATACGTCAGATTTGAAAAGCCATTTGTAAACTGCTGAACGGTTAAAACGTTGTTGGTATCGGCGATAAGGTTATGTTCAAGCAAAAACTGTTTTAGTCCCACTTCGTCTAATTCTTCTCCCTCTCGTACTGTTTGGTTCGGACTTACTGCCATGGTGGTGCTATTATAATTGTGATTCCCCTGTATACTTCTTAATTACACTTTTCCCCAATTGGTACATATGCACCTCATCTGGCCCATCTGCCAAACGAAGCATGCGCGCCACGGCAAAATAGTGTGCCAAAGGGGTGTCGGGGCCCACGCCCTTCCCTCCATGTATCTGTATAGCCCTATCGATTACTTTTAAGGCCATATTCGGCGAAACAATTTTAATCATCGCGATAAGGTCTTTGGCATCTTTGTTTCCTTTCTTATCCATTTTGTCGGCGGCGGAAAGTGTTAGAAGCCGTGCTTGTTCTATTTCACATTGAGACAAGGCAATTTCTTGGCGTATGCTGCTAAAATCGCGTATGGTCCTTCCAAAGGCAATCCTTTCCGAAGTACGTTGGGACATGAGTTCTAATGCGCGTTGGGCCATTCCCGTAAGTCGCATGCAATGATGTATGCGGCCTGGGCCCAATCTACCTTGCGCTATTTCAAAGCCTCTCCCCTCTCCCAGAAGCAGGTTTTCCTTCGGCACCCGAACATTCTCCAATAAAATCTCGGCATGCCCCTCTGGTGAATCGTAGAACCCAAAAACGGAAAGTGGTCGCACAATAGTTACTCCCTGAGTGTCCATAGGAACCAATACCATACTTTGTTGTTGATGCCGAGGAGCATCAAAATCCGTTTTCCCCATCACAATGGCAATCTTACAATGGGGGTCCATGGCACCCGAGGACCACCATTTTCGACCATTAATAACGTATTCATCCCCTTCTAATCGAATAGAGGTCTCGATATTGGTCGCATCGGAAGAGGCCACTTCGGGTTCCGTCATTAAAAAGGCCGACCTGATTTCCCCGTTCATTAAGGGTGTCAACCATTTTTCTTGTTGTTCAGCGGTTCCGTATTTGGCCAACACCTCCATGTTTCCGGTATCGGGTGCGCTGCAATTAAATACTTCGGAGGACCAGACGATACGTCCCATAATTTCTGCCAAAGGGGCGTATTCCAAATTGGTAAGGCCTGGGCTTAGTTTCCCATAGTCTTTGGGAAGAAACAGATTCCATAAGCCGGCCGCTTTGGCCTTTTCCTTTAACGCTTCCAATCCTGGCCAACGTTTCCATCTATTTTCCGGGTCCGAATGATAGGCGTACACGGCCTGCTCTACGGGTACAATATGTGCTTCCATAAAAGCACGTAATTTTTTTTGTAATTCTTGGGATCTTTCTGAATATTCAAAGTTCATAGGCAGCGTATTGGTATTGATTAACCTGCGATCATGTATCCTCCATCGGCCGTATACACACCTCCGGTCATATAAGCACCCGCATCGGAAGCTAGCAAGCAAACGATTCCTTCCATTTCTTCTGGCATTCCCATACGGCCAGAGGGCAGGGTTTTCTCTATTTTCTGGAGTATTTTCTCATTTTGCCATAAAGCGGCGCTAAATTTTGTCTTGATCAATCCAGGGCACAGTGCGTTGGCACGAATGCCATATTTGCCCCATTCCTTTGCCTGATTTTTGGTCAGCATCAGCAAGGCCGCTTTGCTGGTACTATATAAGCCCAAACCCATACCCGGTGTAAGTGCTTCAACGGAGGCAAGGTTGATAATACTGCCACCTCCGCGCTCTTTCATACTGGGCATCACCTTATTCGATAACATCCAGGGGGCTTTTACGTTGACATCCATAATTTTGTCGAAAATGGCTTCTTCCGCATCTTCCAGCGGACCAAATACCGGGTTGATGGCGGCATTGTTCACTAAAATATCGACCCCGCCCAATTGTTCAATCGTTTGGGTTACCAAGTTGGCCCGTTGTTCTTCCTTACCTATATGGCAGGCAATACCATGGGCTTTCAGCCCAGCTGCTTTAAACTCGGCCACAACGGTATCGCAGGCCGCTTGATCCCGACTACTGATAATGACGGTGGCCCCGTTTTCTGCCAAACCATGGGCAATGGCTTTTCCAATTCCCTTGCTTGATCCGGTTATGATGGCAATTTTTCCCTCTAAATCAAATTGATTTTTTATCCTGGTCATTTAATAGGCTTATCATTAATTTTAAAGAAGTGTAGCTACTTAAAGCGCAACCTGATACTGTTCTCTGAGACAAATTCATTTTCAAATACCGACTATTTCAGTCCATGCAGTTTAACCAGTACACTATCCAATCGGTTCACTTTTTGAGGTTCCCTTACACAAAGACCTCTTTTCCGGTCTTGACGGTCAAGACTTCAGAATCCATTAGCGACTCTGCAAGCGCATTGGTTTTCGGAAGTTCATATTTAAAATAAAACTTCATGGTATGGATCTTACTTTCATAAAAAGCTTCTGAGTACTTGGTATCTCCTTTTAACAAACTTTGCTTTGCTTTGGTGGCCATATCAAGCCACAACCAACTAATTACAATGATGCTCATAAACTCCATAAACAAATTAGCATCGGACAAGTAGCGTTCAAAATCGCCCTTCTGGGCAAAAGGCATCAAATACGCCAATACTTCTTGCGATAGCTTTAATTTGGCGCCCAATTTTCCCGCATAGGGTTTTAAGTCATCGTATGCGCTGGCAGCAGTGATGGTCGCCATTATTTCCGCAGCCAACAACTCAAGGCCTTTCCCGTTTTCCATGCTTATTTTTCTACCTAAAAGGTCTTGCGATTGTATTCCTGTAGTACCTTCATAGATTGCCGAAATACGAATATCCCTGTAATACTGTTGCAGAATGAAATCGGTACAGAAACCATACCCACCCAATACCTGCAAGCCATTGTTCACGGCGACCGCCCCGGCTTCGGAGGGAAATGTCTTTACAATTGGGATGATCATTTCCAACAGTAGGTGGTACTTGGCTCTCTCCGCCTCGTCTTGGGTCGCTTGTTTGATATCCTGATACCGCGATGCCAAAAGAACCAAACTTAAAGAAGCTTCTACGATCGACTTTTGCAATAGAAGCATGCGTCGTACATCGGGATGTTCAATGATCAAACTCTGGTTTTCATCCGGATTCTTTTTACCCGCACTGGTAAGCTTTCGCCCTTGGGGTCTTTCATTGGCATATTCCAATGAAGCTTGATATGCCGCCATGCCAATGGCCGCCGCGCCGCGCCCTACTGCGATCCGGGCCCCGTTCATCATTAAAAACATATATTTTAGTCCTTGATGGGGTTCCCCCACTAACCATCCTCGGCAATCATCCGTATCACCAAAACCCAAGTGGGTTGTGCAATAGCCCCGCTGTCCCATTTTTTGAAAATCGGCCACTGTGGTCACATCATTGTACTGCAAGCCACCCTCCTCGGGGCGGTGCTTGGGTACCACAAAAAGAGAAATACCCTTGGTTCCTGAAGGGGCACCTTCGATACGGGCCAACACCAGGTGGATGATATTTTCGGCATATTGGGTATCACCTCCAGAAATAAATATTTTTTGGCCACTGATTTTATAGAAATCCTCTTCCGTCGGAACGGCCTTGGTAGTAATGTCAGACAATGAACTACCCGCTTGAGGTTCGGTAAGACACATGGTACCGCCCCATTCGCCTGCCAACATTTTGGGTACATAGGTTGTATTGAGTGCTTCATTTCCAAAATGGGCAATCAGTTCTGCCGAACCCAAAGTGAGTCCTGCATACCCGGGCAAGTGATTGTTGGCTGCATCTAGAATATAGGCCGTGGAGGTATAGGCCATCGAAGGCAATTGCAGTCCGCCATCCTTATAATCAAAGGGCGCCGCGATAAGGCCCATTTCCCCACCTTTTTTCATCATCACATCTACCTGTTTGTGCACCAAAACGGTGCCATTTTTATGGTAGGCCGGATTTTCATCCATTTCTTTAAAATATGGGAACAGTTCTCGATCCGAGAATTCTTTTACCGAATCTATAAACAAGTCGACCGACTCCTGATCATGATCTTGAAAACGTTCGTACCTTAATACTTCTTCAAGTCCATGAACATCATATAATACATATTTTAAGGTGTCGATATCTATATACTCCTTAGCCATAATTTCTCTTTTTAATAATAGTCCTTGAAATTAATGGATTATTTGAGAAATTCCTGTTAAACCAGTTTAATAAATGTCGAATTGGCAAAAACACTTTCGACCTACTGTTAGGAAAGACTACTTTTTTTCCGCAAGCGTTATCGGGCCCCATGGTAGCCAAAAATGGTTCCAAAATAATTATCGCACTATTGTTTGGATAGGCGCTTTCTTATTTTGGAGAGCCCTACAGGGGTGAGTCCAAGGTAGGAAGCGATCAAATACTGGGGAACCCGTTGAAAAAGATCGGGGCGCTTTTGAAGCAAGCGTACATATCGCTCTTGATTTGAAAGGTTCTTTAATTGGTTATTGCGTCGAAACAATTGCATAAAACCGTCCTGCATCGACAAGCGGCCAAAGCGCTCCAAATCATGGGAATGATCAAACGATTTTTCGGCATCCTGCTTTGAAATGGCATATAGGACACAATCTTCGGTAGCATTCAAAAAACTACTCGAAGGTATCTCCTCGATATAGGCATATAGGTCTGTAAAAAACTCCCCGGCGGTAAAAAACTCCATTACCTTCATATCCGCATCCTCTTCCCTATAGTAGCACATACACCCCTGATGCAGAAAATAAAAATGGTCTACAACTTGCTCCGGGCGGATTAGGAAGTCTCCTTTTTTCAAAGAGACTTTACGGTAGAATTGCAGTGAATATTCCAAATCTGCGTCGTTTACAGCAACATACGACCGTATTTTTTGTTTGATGTCCTCCAAAGAAAAAGTAGTTTTTGAATGGCATAAAAATACGGACTTTAGTGCAGAATGCCATCGTAAATGCAACATACCCAAGAACTGTTGTTTCTTTATGCGGGTGCATGGGAATGTTAAAATGAGGCACGTTTTTATTGGGTTGCCTATCTTTACTATATAATGCAGTGGAAACGTTTACCATGAAAATTATTGCGACCAATATAGGCAAGCCTACTACCTTTGAATGGAATGGTGCAACGGAGCAGACCGGTATTTTTAAGTACCCTGTGGGAGCGCCGCTACTTTTGACCAAACATGAGGTTGTCGATGATACGATCATTGACCGCGTACATCATGGAGGAACCCATAAGGCCTGTTACATTTTTTCTATGGAACAATACCCCTATTGGAAGGAATTGTATCCCCACCTGGCATGGAACTGGGGAATGTTCGGGGAAAACCTCACCGTTAGTGGAATGGACGAATCGGTCATGCGCATCGGCGATGTGTATAGAATAGGAAGCGCGTTGGTACAGGTTTCACAACCCAGGGAGCCTTGTTATAAGCTTGGTGTTCGGTTTGAGGACCAACAGGTACTACGTCAATTTATCGCGCGGGCCCATAGCGGTACCTATCTACGAATTTTGGAGGAAGGAACGGTACGCAAAGGAGACGCACTACAACTTGTGGAACAATCTGAAAACCCCTTTACCGTGAAACAGTTTTTTGAATTGTTGTATGCAAAGCAAAAAAGTTCCAAAATGATTCAATTGGCGCTCGACAATCCATCGGTGCCCGATTATAAGAAAGCGCGATTTAAAAAACATCTGCGGCACTAAAGAAGTTCAATTCGATTTTTTTTAAAGCAGCCGACGATTTTAAAAACGGCTACACTTTATCAACCTAATATCACTATCATGAAAAGACTTACCCTTGCTGCTTTCGCTTTTATAGCGTTGCAGGCATGTAAAGAAGCACCAACCGAAATTGCGAACGAATACCCGCCGATCGCCGATGTTTTTGAAGCCTATTATGAAGATGCATTAACGCTCAACCCCTTGAGCGCAACCTTTGAAGGGGATAACCGATACAACGATACGTTGCCCAATTTTCTTTCAGACGAGTATGAAGCGCTCTTAAAAGAACATTTTGCGGGTTACAAGGCCAAACTTGGCAACTATGCCGATAGTACTTTAAACGAAAGCGAGCAGCTTAGCAAGGCGATTATGAACTGGGAATGCGATATTAATTTAGAAGGGCTCGCCTTTCGAGACTATACGCCTATTGATCAGATGTGGTCGATGAATTTAATGATCGGTCAAATGGCGGGTGGCACCAGTGCACAACCCTTTAAAACAGTCGAAGATTACAACAATTGGCTGGCCCGTTTAGAAGACTATACCCAATGGCTTGCTTCTGCCAAATCCAGGATGCAGGAAGGAATTGCCCAAGGCAGCGTGCTACCTAAATCATTGATTAAAAAAGTACTACCACAATTGGCAAGTGTAACCCAACCTGCTATTGAAGATCATTTGTTCTTTGGTCCGATAAAAAATTTCCCGGATAGTTTTTCCAAAGCGGAAAAAAGCCAACTTACTACAGCTTATAGCAATATGATCCAGCACAAGATCATCCCAGGTTACCAGTCTTTATATGATTTTATGAATACAGCCTATATGACCGCGGGCAGGGAGAGTAGCGGTATTCAAGGGATTCC
This sequence comes from uncultured Flavobacteriaceae bacterium, assembly GCA_947500385.1. GTDB lineage: Bacteria > Bacteroidota > Bacteroidia > Flavobacteriales > Flavobacteriaceae > Pelagihabitans. The sequence continues at coordinate 15,944 of CANMSA010000029.1, forward strand.
AAATGGAGATTCGTATTACGACCATCAAATCAAATTATACACAACGACCGATATGACGGCAGATGAGATCCATCAGTTAGGACTTCGAGAAGTGGCGCGTATTTCGTCTGAAATGGAAAAAATCAAGACCCAAGTTGGTTTTGAAGGGGATTTAAAGGCGTTTTTCAATCATGTACGCAACCGAAAAGAGCTCATGCCTTTTACCGACCCTCAACAGGTAATCGACAATTTTAATGCGATACATGAAAAAATGAAACCTCAAATAGACAAGCTGTTCGACAAACAGCCAAAAACACCTTTTGAGGTACGTCGTACCGAGGCTTTTAGAGAGGCATCGGCCAGTGCCGAATACAATCCCGGTTCTATTGATGGTACTCGACCCGGTATTTTTTATGTACCGATTCCCGAGGTCAAAAAATACAACCTCTATTCAGACGAAGACCTATTTTTACATGAGGCCATTCCCGGACATCATTTTCAAATTTCGTTGGCACAGGAAAATACTGCGCTTCCAAAGTTTCGAAAAACGCTTTGGTACAGTGCTTACGGAGAAGGTTGGGCCCTTTACACGGAGTCTTTGGGGAAAGAACTAGGGCTCTACCAAGACCCCTATCAATATTTCGGGATGTTGGGAGCAGAAATGCATAGGGCCATTCGCTTGGTGGTCGATACCGGATTGCATTCAAAAGGATGGACAAGGGAACAGGCCATACAATACTCTTTGGACAACGAAGCAGAATCGGAGGCAAGCATTACGTCAGAAATAGAGCGGTATATGGCGAATCCCGGACAAGCACTTTCTTATAAGATCGGGCAGCTAAAAATTCGACAGCTACGGGCCAAAGCGGAGCAGCAGATGGCCGAAAAATTCGATATTCGGGAGTTTCACAATAAGATACTTGAAAATGGATCGGTTCCGTTGGCACTCTTGGAAACGAATATCGATACCTGGATCGCAAGTGTAAACTAATGGATTTCTCCTACCCTTGGCACTTATACTTGATGGCGGCAACTTATATAGTTGCCGGGTTACTCCATTTTATAAGGCCTAAGATGTACATGCATATTTTACCCGGTTACCTTCCGGGACATCGGTTCCTAGTTTTTTTTAGCGGATGTATGGAAATTCTTCTGGGAATCGGATTGTGTTTTCAGCAAACAAGAACGCTTTCGATTGTTGGAATCATAATTATGCTGGCCTTCTTTTTACCGGTACACTTTCATATGCTAAATGACAAAAGAGCTTCCATGGGCCTTTCCAAATGGATGCTCATTGCCCGCATACCGCTTCAATTTGCCCTTATGTGCTGGGCGTATCTATATCTGACCCTATTATAAAAAAGTCCCTAGAAGCTATTCGCTTCTAGGGACTTACAAAAATTCAACTCAACTCAACTCAACTAACTATTTTACAACGATTGCTTCATAATAGGTACCTTCTGCATTCTTGACGACTACCGTGTAGCTATCGCTATAGGCGTTCTTAAAATTAAAGGCTTTTTGAACAATCTGCTCGCCTTCGCTGTTTTCTGAAAAAAGCTCTCTTCCTTCGCTATCCAAGACACTGACTTCTACAGGTTTCAAATCAAGATTTAAAAGATTTAAAAAGATCATATCCCCTTTTTGTCGAAAAATAGGCTTGCTTTTTTCTTTTCGCTTTACGATTTTCACTCCTACTTTTTCTAATGAAAAGGTATAACTAATCTCCTTGATATCGTTTTCTACTTCAATATGGTAGATACCGGTATCGAGCTTATTCAAATCAAAACGCTTTACAAAGCTGACAAATTGATGGGTTTTCTCTTTATAAATAATATGGTCCTGAGCATCTACCAAACGAACCCACATAGGTTCTGCTGAAGCTTCCATTTCAAAAAGGATGCTCTTGTTTGCTCCGTTAGTACTTACTTTTGGTTCTTTCGCCATGCCTACCGTTGTAGCAAGCATTAGGGCAATCACTGCTGTTAATTTCAAGGTTTTTTTCATGACTTCTTGTTTTATGTTCATTTTTATATGAACTGATTACTAATTAATTACACTGCAAACCTACACTCAAACTCAAAGGAACACTACTACAGGTTTTTCCAATTTATGTCCTATTTTATCCTTGTTGCAGGTTAAAAAATTGTTAAGAGGTAATATTGAACATATTTTAGGTAATTTTGTAAAGGAAGACCTACTTTCTTATAAGTAACTTTATGTTATAAAGGAATATGTAGTATGATAAAACACAAGCCAGCTTTTGAGGCGATCGCCCCTAATTTTGGAAATTCATATACCTATCAAAAGTTTGATGAGGAACGTTTGAATCAGAACAATCGATGGCACTACCACCCAGAAATTGAACTGGTGTACGTAAATGGGGGAACGGGCAAACGCCAGATAGGGAGTCATGTATCCCACTACACGAATGGCGATTTGATATTAATAGGTAGCAACCTGCCCCATTGCGGCCTTACTGACAAGCTTACCGGAAATAAAAGCGAAACGGTAGTACAAATGAAAGCTGATTTTTTGGGAAGCGATTTTTTTGGCATTCCCGAAATGAAAAAAATACAGGACCTCTTTGAGATTAGCAAGGGCGGGATAGCCTTTCACGGTTCAATCAAAAAAAAAATCGGAGAAAAAATGGAATTGCTGGAGTATCAAACCGATTTTCAGCGACTATTGTCGATCTTGAACATCCTGAACGAACTGGGTTGTTCAAATGACTATAAGGTCTTGAATGCCGAAGGGTATTCCATGGAGGCCGAGGTAAAGGACAATGACCGAATTAACGTTGTTTTCAACCATGTAAAAACACATTTCAAAGAAGATATTCCCCTTGAAGATATTGCAAAAAAGGTGAGTATGACGATTCCATCATTTTGTAGGTATTTTAAAAAGATCACCAATAAGACCTTTGTACAATTTGTAAATGAATATCGTTTGGTACATGCCTCCAAACTATTAGGGGAACATACACTGAGTATTACCGAAGTGTGTTTTGAGAGTGGATTCAATAATTTTTCGCATTTTAATAAATCTTTTAAGAACTTCACCGGGCAAAATCCTTCGACATATCGCAATCAATTAAAAACCGTCTTGAATTAATGCCTTCCCTTTTTTCAGAAAAAATCTCCTTAAATCTCCCGGATGGGGATATTACCTATTTTCCAAATTTTCTTTCAGGGGAAGAGGCCAACACCTACTTTGAGGTGCTCCGGAAAACGGTGCCTTGGCAACAAGATACTATTAAAGTATTTGGCAAGGTGCACCCCCAACCGCGTTTGACCGCTTTGTATGCATCGAACTCCAAGCCGTATTCCTATTCGAACATTACGATGGTACCCCATGCGTTTTCAGAAGCAGTTTTACAGTTAAAAGAACGCACGGAAGCTTTTAGTGAAATTCAATTCACCACCTGTCTTCTGAACCTTTATAGAGACGGTAAAGATAGTAACGGCTGGCATGCCGACAATGAGAAAGAACTGGGTATCAACCCCAGTATAGCCTCGGTTAGTTTAGGACAGGAACGGGTTTTTCATTTAAAGCACCGAACCAAAGGTCTAAAGCACAAACTAGTTCTGGAACATGGGAGCCTTCTACTAATGCAAGGTGCTACACAACACCACTGGTTGCATCAAATACCAAAAACTTCGAAAAAAATACAACCCCGAATCAACCTAACGTTTCGGGTCATTCACTAAGTGGGTTGAAAAAGAAGTAAATACTCACATCGTTTCAGTGCAAAACAAAAAAAATCGGTTGTGGGAACCGATTTTTTTATACCTATTTTGAAAAGCAGCGTACTGTCCTTACGCGGGTGGTAAGCCCTTGTAACTTGCTCATACCCAACTTCAATACAAACAAATCAAAGGTCATGCCAAAAAAGGTTTTGCCTAAGATTTTTCAAAAAAATATCATTCTCGGCTTTCCCAAAAGGCTTTAAAACAATTCATTGAGTACTTTTGCCAATCGCAGCCCTCCTTTTTGCAGTTGAATTTCTACGGTATCCCACCAAACATAGGCATATCGATACCCTAGTTGTTCCCCCACCTCGACAGATTCATAGACCTTATTGGCGATATCCTGTGATTCCTCGACCCAGTCGAGCATGGTACCCGATTGGATTGCCTTTTTTTGATTTTTGGTCCATTTCGGAAGTGATGCCGCCAATTCTGTGTAACTCATCCCATGATCGTTGATCATATTGGAGTCCCACACCCGGTGCAGATTGCTTCCGCTCCCAAACCATTGTACTTGAATGTCGTTCCCTCCCTTATCCTCCAAACGGCCTACATGCATGGGTTGATGCAAATCCCCTATAAGATGTATCAACATTTTTAGGTAAAAGGCCTTATCTTCTTTAGCGCTGTCCTTATCTTTCACGATCGCTATGCATTTTTCAATTCCGATAATCAAATCACCATACTCACTTGGTGTACCATCGGTATACTTTTTGTCGGCAGGAAAGTTAACATAATGCCATGCGCTGAACTCCCGATACTTGCGATCTGCCTTGATTTCGTCCGCAAAAGTCGAAACGCTTGCAAGGTTCTCCCCGTCCAATAATTTTGAGAGCGCTTTTCGTGCCTTTCTATTTAAATTTTTTTCAGCGATCTCACCGATGGTGCGGTGTCCCGTTTTGGACCAAAATGGAACATTCCCAAAAACAATGTGCGTGGCGAAAACGAAAAGAAACAAAAACTTTTTCATGTGGGTAATTTTAAAAGTTGGTTTTGGGGAAATAGCACCGATATCTTCCTGTGGTCGTAAAATCGATTTCTTAGGTTTATCCGTATATCAACCAAAAATAGGCAAACTCTTATTAATGAATGGTTAAAAATAGATGCCTTTAAAAGAAATAAACAGATATTGGGGCGATGAACAAATTTAAGGCGTTTTTATCGTATGCAAAATCACCGTACCTGCGGTATAGTGGGCTGGGCATTCTTTTTATTTTATTTGGTTTTCTCATTTTCTTAAACACCGTCTATTACGGTCTTTGGGGTAAAATCCCCTCGAATGAGGCGCTTTCCAATTTTGAGTATCAGCGTGCCTCCGAAGTATATACCGCAGATAGTGTGCTTATTGGTAAATTTTACCTTTTCGACCGGCAGCCCATTTCGTACGAAAACATTCCCCGACAGCTAATTGACGCCTTGGTAGCCATCGAAGATGAACGGTTTTACGAGCACTCAGGTGTAGATTATCCCAGTTTGTTCAGGGTAGCTTTCAAGACTATTTTAATGCAGGACCGATCCGCAGGCGGTGGCAGTACCTTGACCCAACAATTGGCCAAAAATCTGTACCCCAGAAAGGAACGCAAAAAGGGAGGTCTAGCGGTAAATAAGGTCAAAGAAATGATCATCGCCTCCCGTCTTGAAAAAATCTATTCCAAACAAGAATTGTTAACATTGTACCTCAATACGGTTTCATTTGGGGATAATACTTTCGGTATTGAAAGCGCTTCCCTAAAGTTCTTTGACAGGCGGGCAAAAGACCTCAAGTTAGAGGAAGCCTGTGTTTTGGTCGGCATGTTAAAGGCCACCTATGGTTACAACCCAAGAATCTTTCCGGAAAATAGCTTGAAGCGCAGAAATCTTGTGTTACAATCCATGGTCAAGAACGATTTCATATCGCCAAGGGAAAACGATAGCCTTACCGCTCGCCCGTTGCAACTTCGTTACAGGGACTTTGATTCAAATACAGGCCTTGCACCCTATTTTAGGGAAGAAGTTCGCAAAAGGTTGCTCAAATGGAGTAAAACGGAGAAAACCAAAGGTGCCGACTACAATATTTATACCGACGGACTTAAAATTTATACCACCCTGGATTATCGAATGCAGACCTTGGCCGAAAAGGCGATGAAAAAGCATATGGCCAAACTTCAGAACAGTTTTGAAAAAAGCTACGGAAAACGGGCTCCTTGGCTTACCAATAAACGTATTATTGAAAAGGCCGTGCGCAATTCCATACATTATAAAAAATTGATTGCCCAAGGAGTCGAGCATTCAGTGGCTTGGGATTCCCTGAGCATAAAACGCCCTATGACAATATCGGATTGGAACGGGGATAGGCAACTTTCGCTCAGCCCTATAGATAGTGTAAAACACTATTTAAAGTTTTTAAATACGGGTTCGTTGGGGATTGAAGCACAAACAGGTGCCGTTAAGACATGGATCGGGGGCATCGATTTCAAACATTTCAAATACGACCATGTTGCGCAAAGCAAACGACAGGTAGGCTCTACGTTTAAACCCTTTGTATATACGGCAGCCTTGGAAGTTGGAATTTCACCTTGCACCTATTTTTCGGCCAGCGAAGTTGCCTACAAAAATTTGAAAGGTTGGTCCCCTAGCAATTCCAGCAAAAAAGATGAAACGTATTTGAATTACTCAATGGAGGAAGCCCTCAGCAATTCGGTAAATACCGTAGCAGTAAAAGTATTGGAAGCGACGGGAATCGAAAATGTAGTGGTACAAGCGAAGAATATGGGAATCTTTTCGCAACTACCCAAACAACCGTCACTCGCCCTGGGAACCGGGGAAATCTATGCCAATGAATTGGCCGGTGCCTATGCAAGCTATGTGAACAATGGCCGTGCCGTACTGCCCTATTTAATCGAAACCATTACGGATCAAAAAGACTCCGTTTTAATCACATTTGAACCAAAAAGAGCGAAGAAAAAGGCATTTTCAAAAGAAACAGGACAGTTAATGCTCGAGATGATGAAGGCTACGATCGACGACGGAACCGCGGCCCGTATTCGTTCAACCTATAAACTAAAGAACGCCATCGCGGGTAAAACAGGTACCACACAAAATAATAAGGATGCTTGGTTTGTAGCGCTCACGCCCAAGTTGGTCCACGTTACCTGGGTGGGATTGGACAATCATGAAATCGGCTTTAAAAGCACTAGCCTAGGGCAAGGTGCCAATGCCGCCCTACCACTATTTGCACTGTGGTATAAAGATTTGAGCAAAGAGAAAGATTTTAACGTGTTTACCAAGGCACAATTTGAACGCCCATCTTCGGCGGTCCTTGAGGCCTTGAACTGCCCTCCCGTAAAGCGAGACGGATTCTTCAAACGTCTCTTTAAAAACCCCAATAAAAAACGAAACAAGCGTTTTAGAGGTTGAATTTCCGCATCGTAAATGGCTCAACACAGAAATCGTGATTCGACAGTTACAAAAAAAATTTGCTTAATTCAAATTTATTTTTATATCTTTATGATATCATTTTAATATCATTCAAACCAACATATCATGAAGAACGAAAACATCATCAGTCCATTAAACGGCTATATCATCTTAATGCTCGCCCTTGTCTTATTAATCTCAGGTGTTGTGGCACTCATAGGCGGTAGTGGTATTGGGGCGATTATCATATTCGTAGGGTTGCTTACCATCCCGGGATTTGTATTGGTCAACCCCAATAGTTCTCGGGTATTGTTACTTTTTGGAGAGTATGTGGGCACCATTAAAGAAAACGGTCTTTTTTGGGTCAATCCGCTGTATACAAAGCGTAAAATATCCCTTCGGGCCAGTAATTTCGATAGTGAGCGTCTAAAGGTAAACGACAAACTCGGCAACCCCATTATGATCAGCACCATTCTGGTATGGCGTGTGACCGATACGTACAAAGCCGCTTTTGATGTAGATGATTATCAAAATTTTGTTCGTGTACAGACTGATGCCGCGGTACGAAAGCTGGCCAGCATGTATCCCTATGACAATTTTGCCGACGAAGGCCTTGCTGAAGACATCACGCTTCGATCAAGTGTAAACGAGGTAAGCGAGGCTTTGGAAAAAGAGCTGCAAGAGAGACTTGCCATGGCAGGCATTGAAGTATTGGAAGCACGAATTGGTTATCTGGCCTATGCCCAGGAAATAGCCAACGCCATGTTGAAAAGACAGCAAGCCACTGCCATTGTAGCCGCAAGGCATAAGATTGTACAAGGTGCGGTAAGCATGGTCGAAATGGCCCTAAGCGAATTGGGAAAAAAAGAACTTGTAGATTTGGATGAGGAGCGCAAAGCGGCTATGGTAAGTAATTTAATGGTTGTGCTTTGTTCCGATAAAGATGCCTCACCCATAGTCAATGCCGGAACTTTAAATCATTAAACAAGATGTATATATTCAACGAGACACAGCGTTTTACCCAGTGGTTCATTTGGCTATTGATCGCTGCAATTCTGTTACTATTGGGCTATTGTTGTTATCAATGGTATGTGTTAGGGGTTTCTGTTGATAGCGTTTCACCAAACGATATTGGGGAACAGTTATTGGTGATTGTTTGTTTACTGGCAGTACCGGTATTGTTCTTTTTCCTAAGATTGAATACCCAAATTGATGAGAAAGGAATCCACTATCAATTTGTGCCTTTTCACTTTTCCCGTAAAACAATATCCTGGTCAGATATAAAAGAATGCCATGTTCGACAATACAGTCCTATAACAGCATATGGAGGTTGGGGGTATCGCTTATCGACCAGAAACGGAAAAGCTTATAGTGTCAGTGGCAAAAAAGGCATTCAAATGGAGCTTATAACAGGTGATAAGATATTAATCGGTACCCAGAAGGAGGTGGGGGCCCAACAAGTTATTAATCGTTATCGGAAAAGTGAGGGTAAAAAAAATGAGGGCGTACCAAGTGAGTAGTTCTCCACAGCGTTTAACCCGTTTAACAGATTCCCTTGTAACACAACATCGTTTTATGAAAAAGAGTCTTTTGTATATACTACTTCCTTTTTGGGTGTATTCCCAAAACATCGCTACTGAGGAAATCGCACTCAAAAACGGGGACATCGATATTCCCGGAACACTTACCTACCCTATGACACAGGAAAAGGTACCACTCGTAATCTTTATACATGGCTCTGGCAATATTGATCGCAATGGCAACCAAGCCGGAATGCCCGTGCAAGCCAACTATATCAAAACCTTGGCCGATAGTTTAAATGTAAGGGGCGTGGCCTTTTTTCGGTACGATAAACGCACCGCTGCTGCGGCCAACCTCGCCAAGGTTTCTAGAACGCTCTTAACTGATTTTGTCGCCGACGTGACTATTGCCATCGACCGGTTGGCCAAAGACGACCGATTTTCTTCGATCCATTTAATAGGTCACAGCCAAGGTTCGTTGGTCGCGATGCTCGCCCTTGATCCACGCATTTCTAAATTTATATCACTTGCCGGGCCAGGGCGCACCATAGATCGCTCGATCATAGCACAACTGGAATCGCAAAATGCCGACTTTGCAAGGGGTGCCCAAGAGTACTTCCAGGAATTAAGGGAAACCGATACTATTCTTGATGTCAATCCATTTTTACGGTCTATTTTTGCTCCAGAAAATCATGCTTTCCTGCGTCAATGGATAACATTGGACCCAACGGTGGAAATCGCCAAAATTACCATTCCAGTGCTCATTCTTAACGGTGAGGCCGATTTTCAAGTGACGGTCGAAGACGCAGAAAACCTTCAGAAAGCTCTTCCCACGGCACAAATGAAGCTAATACCCAAAATGAACCATGTTCTAAAGGAAGTGGGATCCATGACCGAGAATATGCAATCGTATTCCGATGAAAGTTTTCCACTTTCCCGTACCTTGGTCGACGCTATTGCACTATTTATCAAATCTTAAGATGGCCAAAAAGAAAGCCTTTGCACTACGATTAAACGAAGACATGCTCAAAGCAATTGAAAAATGGGCTTCTGATGAGTTTCGCAGTACCAATGGCCAAATTGAATATCTTTTGATGAAAAATTTAAAAGAAGCCAAACGTGCTCCAAAAAAGAAGGCAGAAGACTAAGTAATTTTGGGATTTCCTTAACGGTTAAAACTATTAAATTTGCACCCAAGCTAATTCCAAACCAATGACCAAAACGCTTTGCGTGCTTACGCTTTTAGTCGCTCTTACCGTCTGTGGTCAGTCATCCAACAAAACTTTTACGGTTAAGTATGTTTCAGAAATCCCAACAATTGACGGGGTTTTGGATGAGGCTATTTGGAAGACCGCCGAAAGTGCTAAGGACTTTCAACAGTATTTTCCTTCTGATTCCGTTTTGGCAGAACAGCCTACCGATATTAAAATGGTCTACGATGACACCAGTCTCTACATTGGCATTACGGTTAAATCGGCTGGTGATGATTGGGTGATATCTTCTTTAAAAAGAGACTTTAGGGCGGGAGGCAGCGATAACATTAGTTTGTTGTTCGATACCTTTAACGATGGTACCAATGCCTTTTTGTTCGGGATCAACCCTTACGGGGTTCGGCGCGAAGCCCTTATTTCTGGGGGCGGGCAAGATTTACGTGGCTTTACTACCTCCTGGGATGTTAAATGGAAGGGAGAAGCAAAAATATTTGAGGGTTATTATACCGCAGAATTGTCCATTCCCTTAACTTCCTTCAAATTTAAGGAAGGAGAGACCAAATGGCGTTTTCAAAGTTATCGCTTCGATCAGCAGACCAACGAACGAAGCGTTTGGTTTAAAGTTCCACAAAACCAATTGATTTTCAGTTTGGCTTTTATGGGCGATATGGTTTTTGAGAAGCCCTTGGGACGATCTAGAACGCCACTCGCTTTGATTCCCTATATCAATGCGATTACGGAACGTGATTTTGAAATCGACGAAGGAAAATCGAATGTAAAGGTGGGAGGTGATGCAAAAGTAGCCATCGGAAATGGTATGAATCTGGATATTACCATTAACCCCGATTTTTCAAATGTAGAGGTCGATGACATTATTACCAACCTTACCCGTTTCGAAATCGGACTGCCAGAAAAAAGACAGTTTTTTATTGATAATAGTGATCTCTTCGGAAGTTTTGGAGGTGGTAGGGACGCCAACCCTTTTTTTTCCCGACGTATTGGTATCGCAAGTGATACCGCTGGGAATTCCATCGAAAATAGAATTTTGGGCGGTGTTCGGCTAAGTGGCAAATTGAACCAGGACTGGCGCCTTGGTTTTTTGAGCATCCAAACAGATGAAGATATCGTCAATGAGATTGCCTCCAACAACAACACCATGTTGGCCTTGCAGAAAAAAGTATTTGCACGGTCTAATATTGGAATGTTCTTCATCAACCGACAATCGTTCGAAGACTACGACTTTATTGGTCGGGAAGACGAATACAATCGCGTCTTGGGAGTCGATTACAACCTCGCCTCTGCCGACAACAAGTGGGTGGGGAAGTTTTATACCCATAAATCGTTTCAACCAGATGATAGCAAAGGAAACTTCTCTTCCGGGGCCTTTTTGGGTCGTAATTCGAGAAGCTTCAATGTTTTTACCGATTGGGTCTATATTGATGAAGATTTTTCCTCCGACCTTGGTTTTATAAGACGTACCGATATCGTAAAAGGTGTGTTACAGTTTCAAAAACTGTTTTGGCCAAAAAGTGAAACCATTAACAATTATAGTCTTGAATTGTTTCCGATAGTGACTTGGCGCCCTAAACTTGATTATCAAAAGACAGATCATGAAATCAATTTCAATGCCAATATGGAATTGCAGAACCAATCGGAGTTTGGTGTTGGTTTTACTAACACCTACACCTATTTAACGGCAGAAGATGATAATTTCGTGCCGGCAGGGGAAGAGAACGGGGTACCACTTCCCAATCTGCAAGGCTATGATTATAATAGCATAAATATGCAATACCGATCTAATCGAGCACAAGTATTATCTTACGGACTGTCTTCGACCATTGGGCGCTTTTTCAATGGTGATCGTTTTTCCGCCCGCGCAAGTCTGGCATTGCGTCTTCAACCGAAAGCTTTGATTTCGTTAGTGGTAAACTATGACCAGATCGCCTTACCAGACCCTTACCCCAGTGCAGACCTTTGGTTAGTAAGTCCCAAAGTAGATATTACTTTTAGCAAATCAATCTTTTGGTCAACGCTAGTTCAGTATAGCAACCAACGGGATAACTTGGGAATCAATTCTAGATTGCAATGGCGTTTCGCTCCCCTATCCGACCTTTTCATCGTGTATAACGACAACTATTTTGTGGACCAATTTTCACCACGTTTCCGTTCTATCAACTTGAAATTCACATATTGGCTGAATATCTAAACTGCTTAAAAGTTAGTAGGCGCGAACCGCAAAATCCGCTCACATCCTTAAAAGAATTGGTCTTAAACAAACCCACCTGTATATGAAATACAAGCTCCTATGCTCCGATCTCGACGGGACCCTACTCGCAACTAAAAGTGATGTTTCTGCTTTTGCCGCTTCTGAGATAAGGCGTGTAAAAGATGCGATACGGATTATTTTGGTGTCCGCACGAATGCCCAAGGCCATGTATTACATACAACAAGATCTAGGTATTTTGCACGAGCCGCTCATATGCTATAATGGTGCCTACATTCTTCACCAAAAGGTAGTACTGGCCTCAACAGAAATTAAAGCAGAGCATATTGCCGCGATTCACAGAATGGCCGCTCCCCTGGCAATCAATCTGGGCCTCTATCACAAAGACGAGTGGTACGTTCCCGCGGACTCGGAACGGGTACAAAAAGAGATTCGCTACACCAAATCTGCGCCTGTTTTCAAAGGTACCGAGGCTACCATTGAAGATTGGAAAAGAAGAACAATCGGGGCGCACAAGATCATGCTAATGGGTACCAAGGAAAGTGCCGATCAAATTCTACCGCAACTGGAAGAAACACTGGGAGCGTATCTAAACCTATACCGTTCCAATGATACCCTTATCGAAATCGCCCCAAAATCCGTCTCCAAATTGTCTGCGATCCAACAGCTCTTAAAGGCCGATGAATCACTGAACGATGTTATCGCATTTGGCGACAATTACAATGATATTGAAATGTTACGACATGTGGGGTGTGGAGTAGCTGTTGGAAATGCAAGGGACGAGGTGAAGGCAATTGCCGACCATATAACACTGAACAATACCGCCGATGGGGTCGCGCACTTTATTAAAACACAACTCTAAAGATCGTGTAGGTTTTGCCTATATTTGAAACATACGAAAACGTATTTTCATGAATGAAACCGATCTTACCGGACCTTTGATTACCAACGATACCGTCGTTTTTGGTTTACTTGCCCTTTGTTTAGGATTTATTTTTTACACCTCGTCAATCAAAACCGGATTCTGGCGTAAATTTTATTCCATCGTTCCAGCGGTATTGATGTGTTATTTACTACCGGCCATTTTAACCAGTACCAATTTAATTTCAGATGACAGTTCAAACCTTTACTTTGTTGCCAGTAGGTACTTGCTTCCTGCCGCCTTGGTGTTGATGACACTCAGCATTGACTTAAAAGCAATTGCCAATTTAGGGTCAAAAGCATTGATTATGTTCCTAACGGGATCTGCCGGAATCATCATCGGTGGTCCGATCGCCATCCTGATTGTTTCAATCTTTTCTCCCGAAACCGTAGGGGGAAATGATTTTGATGCTACCTGGCGCGGGCTCTCTACCATTGCAGGCAGTTGGATCGGAGGAGGTGCCAACCAGGCAGCCATGTTAGAAATTTTTCAGTACAATCCGGAAAAATATGGGGGTATGGTCTTGATAGATATTGTCGTCGCCAATGTTTGGATGGCCATTATATTGCTCGGGGCCGGAAAAACAAAACGTATCGACAATTGGCTAAAGGCAGACACCTCTGCGATTGAGATGCTAAAAGTAAAAGTCACCGAATTCACGGCCAAGATTACCAGGGTTCCCACCTTGCAAGATTATATGATATTGTTGTGCCTTGCTTTTACCACAGTGGGCATTTCCCATTTTGCAGGAAATCACATCAGTACTTTTCTTACGACCACCTGCCCTGACATGTATACCAACATTCAAAGTGTACATAGGTTTGCAAGACCGATTATTGAATTGCTGGGTGAATTATGTTATAGTGTGAGTGATAAGACGAGTTTTCTCTCTTTCTTGGGATCTAGCTTCTTTTGGATGGTGGTTATTGCCACTACGGTCGGTATCGGCCTATCTTTTACCAAAGCAAAGAACTACGAAGGGGCGGGAGCCAGTAAGATCGGAGGCATGTTCATCTACATTTTAGTCGCTACCATCGGAATGAAAATGGACCTTGGAAAAGTACTTGAAAACCCCGGATTGATTGCCGTTGGTTTTATATGGATCGCCATTCATGCCGGACTTTTGATTTTAGTGGCAAAGCTGATCAAAGCGCCCTATTTTTTTCTAGCCGTTGGCAGTCAGGCCAATGTGGGTGGTGCGGCTTCCGCTCCGGTGGTGGCAGCGGAATTTCATCCTTCCCTTACTTCCGTGGGTGTACTTCTGGCGGTGCTAGGATATGTTGTCGGTACCGGTGGAGCTTTGTTGTGTGCCTATCTCATGGAGGTAGCGTCGACGATGTAAGGTCAGGTGCATCCTCTGTTTAACCGTTGGTTACTGATGGAAAAACCATCAAACATCCTCCCAGGCTAGAAAAGCCATTCAATGATACTGCCTTTGGGCAAAACACTTGGCAATCCCATAAGCCCGCCAATGCAATGATATGGTACCTGCAAAGAGTTGAACTATTCTACGCACCTGACTACATAAAGAGATGTTTGTAGCAAGGCATAGAATCCTTTATTGGGTTTTGCCCTATACATTGTTTGTTATCTTGTCGCCAGTCGGATCAAGCATTCAATTACCCCAAAAACTGCCAATAACGTTCGCATAGCAGTTTTTTATCGCCGTGCAAGGTGGAAATGTGCCACCTTCAACTTTAAAAGTATTGGTCGAACATATCAAAAGATTCAACCAGGTTTCCCGATGTAAGTGTAGTAATCAAGTAAAGTACAACTCCCCAAACCGCTTGTAAAACCCGCCGTCCATAATTGTTATTTCTGATGGTTTAACGCTATTGGGTATGGTAGAAAACAAATAATTTCTGCATCTTTGCCTCACCAAAAACCAAACATGATACGAACTCTTCTATCGGCGGCCGTAGGACTGCTATTTATTGCCTGTAGCAATGGAACAACGGATAAAACCATGCTGGTCTCCGGACAAGTTAAAGGGCTTAAAAAAGGAACGTTGTACTTACAACACCTACCGGACTCGGTCTTGGTAGTAGTCGATTCTTTAGAGATTGACGGCGATGGTAATTTTAGCTTTCAAACCGAGTTGGAAAGCCCTGAAATATTTTACCTCTACCTTGCTAAAAAAGATAACAACGATATTAATGACCGTATTACCTTTTTTGGGGAACCGGGAACCATTACCATCAATACCAAATGGAATACCTTTGATAGCGATGCCAAAATAACGGGGTCAAAAACCCATAAAATATGGGA
Source organism: uncultured Flavobacteriaceae bacterium (assembly GCA_947500385.1). GTDB lineage: Bacteria > Bacteroidota > Bacteroidia > Flavobacteriales > Flavobacteriaceae > Pelagihabitans. The sequence goes on from CANMSA010000029.1 coordinate 31,213, forward strand.
AGAATACCGCAAGACCATGTCCAACTTCAACAAACGGAACCTAGCAATCATTCAAAACTCTATGAATGCAGAAACCCCGTTGGATTCCATACAGCTCGACTCTCTGCAACGGGTCAGTGATAAAAATGCCAAGCGTGGTTATGCGTTCGCCATCAACTTTGCACTCAACAATAAGAACTCTTATCTGGCTCCTTATATCGCAGTGCATGAAATCTCGGACGCCAATCCCAAATACCTAGACTCTATCAATAAATCACTGACACCCGAGGTGGCCGGTTCGAAGTATGGGAAGGAGCTTGCGGAATTTTTAAAAGATTTCGAAAACTGATTGTGGACCTTTGGTAGAAAGATAAAAAATGCCCCTGACGGTACCATCAGGGGCATTTTTACACGCAAAAGGGGCTGTTTTACCCCAGTTTGTTAATTTCTTCTACCAAACCCTGTGCTTTGCTTTCCAATTCTGCACGGACCGCGGTAAGGTGTTTTTTACGATTTTCCACGGTACGGTCGTTGATTTTTTCGATCAGGTCATCAAAAGTTGCAATAGCACTGTCAATAATTTTACTCCCTTCTTTGGAATCGTATTTTCCATTGGCCGCTTCTACAATATATACGGCGTCCATCAAATCCCCGAGGACGTTGTTGACATTCTTTTTTAATTCTCTTATACTTGCCATTCCTATTTAATTTTAGGCAAAAATAGCCTTTTAGCCGTCTTGGTTCAAATGAATTGCACTTTTCTTAAGATTTCATGGCTTTAAAGAGAGCGCTCCTACTAAATAGTTACTTCCAAGAGCTTGGCACCTTTGCTCTTTAAACGAATTTCTTGGGTGTCGGCGCCGACTAATAGCGTCTCTCCTTTTTTGATCGTTGCACTTCCCTCTTCGTTTTCAACAATGGCTTCTCCCCCAACGCACATATAAATGGTGAATGAATCCCGGCTTTCTACATTTTGCACTATATCTGCCGTTAGATCCATGTAATTGGTTGTAAAGTATGGACAGGCGACCATGTTATTCACTTGGTCGGGCTCATTCCCGTAAGCAACTTTGAAATCGTCTTTCTTTTCGTAATCGATCGCTTCCAGTGCTTGTTCGGTATGTAATTCCCTCAAATTGCCGTTCTTATCTCTTCTATTGAAATCAAAAACACGGTAGGTAACATCCGAGGTTTGCTGTATTTCGGCCAACAATACTCCTGCCCCAATCGCATGAATTTTTCCAGTATTGATAAAAAAGGTATCGCCTTCCTTTACCTCCTCATAATTGAGCAAGTCGAGCAAGGTATCCTCTTCCAGACTCTTGGCATACTCTTCTTTCTCCACATCTTTGTTAAAACCGACAATGAGGTTCGCGCCTTCATCGGCATCCATAATATACCACATCTCCGTTTTACCAAACGAGTTATGGCGTTCCTTGGCCAAGGCATCGTTCGGGTGCAGCTGAATGGACAGATCCTGTTTTGCATCGATGAATTTTATCAAAATTGGAAAGTCTTTCCCGAACCGCTCCACCACACTTTTTCCCAATAATTTTTCCGCATCTTTATCAATGAGCGTCTGTAAAGAAGTACCCGAAAGGCTGCCATTGGATACTACGGACACATCACCGGCCACTGCAGAAAGCTCCCAGCTCTCTCCGGTTATTTCGCTCTCTATAGGTTTTCCCAGTACATCTTTCAGTTTTGTACCGCCCCAGAGGCGTTCTTTCAAAATAGGTTGAAATTTTAATGGATACATATTTTTACGATTTGCACTAGTTCCCTATTAATTTGATTTCTGCAGCGCCTTTAGTGCCCTGCGCATATGTTCTGAAGCATTGATGCTATTAAAGGCCATAATCAGCTTACCCTCTTTGTTTACAACAAAGGTCTCCCTACCGGGAACCAATAGGAGGTTATTAGCTACCTTGAACAGTCTTCGCACTTTTTTGTCGGTATCTGCCAACAGCACAAATGGAAGGTCGTACTTGGAAGCAAATTTACGATGTGTTTTTTCAGAGTCTGCGCTAATACCGATGACTTCCGCCCCTAAATCGGTGAAAGCCTCGTAACTATCCCTGAACTGACAGGCTTCCTTAGTGCAGCCAGGAGTGTTATCCTTGGGGTAAAAATAAATAACCATCGCCTTTTTACCGACCAAATCATTACTATGAAAAAGTTTCCCGTCTTGGTCTTTTAACGAAAATGCCGGGACGGTACTTCCTACTTTCAGCCCCATTAATCTCCTTTATAGGTTACAAAATTCCGAGGCGTTTCATAAAGTGTCACCTCAAGTGTTTTATCGGCAGCGATATGTCGGCGTAGCTTATTCCATATTACCACAGCAATATTTTCCGCTGTTGGGTTCAATTCTTTGAATTCGGGCACCTCAATATTGAGGTTCTTATGATCCAAAGCGTCCTCTACCTCACTTTTTATTAAGTCTTTTAGCACTTTCATGTCAATCACAAAGCCGGTTTCGGGATCTATCTCACCGGTGGCGCTTACTATCAACTCATAATTGTGGCCATGAAAATTTGGGTTATTGCATTTACCGAAAACCGCATTGTTCTTTTCAAAACTCCAATCGGGCCGATACAATCTATGCGCCGCATTAAAATGGGCCCTTCTGCTTACTTTTACCTTCATGCGATGGTATTTTGGGTAAGATGGGAATAAAACTTTTCAAATATTATTTTAAACCAGGCCGTATAACTCTCAGAGTTATTGGCCATGTCTTTCTTCACTTCGGCAGGCCTCATCCACTTCCAATCGGCCACTTCTTCCGTATTGATTTTCGGGGAATCCTCATACTGGCCTATCATCACATGATCTAATTCGTGTTCAGTAAGGCCATTATCAAATGGGGCCTTGTAGACAAACGAAAACAACTCTTTCAAATCGGTTACAAAACCCATTTCTTCTTGCAATCTTCTTTTTCCGGCTTCCAAGTTACTTTCTCCGGAACGCTGATGACTGCAACAGGTATTGGTCCAAAGCAAAGGGGAATGATATTTATGCGCGGCCCGCTGCTGTAACATGGTTTCCCCTTTTTCATTCATTATAAAAACAGAAAAAGCCCTGTGCAGCAACGCCTTTTCATGCGCTTCCATTTTTGCCATGGTCCCGAGTTCTTCGTCTTGCTCGTTTACCAGTATTACATGTTCTTCTTTCAAATTACTATCTTTTTCATAAGGAAACTACGATATTTCCCAAGCAACGCAAAAATAACACCTTTCCGTCTAATATTGCCGAGGCACTTCCAAATTATACGGTTGTCTGTAATTGGTTCTTCGTTTTTGCTGCCACAAAAAAGAAAAACGCCTTAAGACAATTGCCTCAAAGCGCTTCGTTGGTGGTTATGTAATTAGGAATCAGTTCAGGTATAAATACCCGCTCAATTGTTTGTTGGCACCGTCTAAATCTTCATAATCAAGTCTATAATAATAGGTGCCTACAGGAAGATTTCCTTCCTCCTTGATTGTAGATCTCCCTTGGGAAGAACCATCGAAAGTGTTGTTGTTACTGTTGTATGAATTGGTGGTATAAATCAAAACGCCCCATCGATTGTAAATATTGATGGTATTGTTCGGCCGACGCTCCAAGCCTGTGATGGTTAAAGAATCGTGCAAGCCATCGCCATTCGGGGTTACCACATTATACACTACTACTTCCGGTAAGTTACCTTCGAGATAATCTGGAATGCCGTCATTGTCAACATCGTCGTTCTGATAGCTACCATCTCCATTACCATCTTCCTCCTCTGTGGGTATTCCGTCATTATCATCGTCAATATCTCGATAGTCCGATTCATTGTCACCGTCGGTATCTGGAAGGTTGTTCAATGGGTCATCGATCTCATCATTGACATCTACATCGATTACCTCCATCCCTTCAAAACCATCATCGAGGCCGTCATCATCCTTATCGGATCCAATAATTACCACTTCCGGTATACCGTCACTGTCATGATCATGGGCTTCCACATTATCGGGAACGTTGTCATTATCACTGTCCTCATCACGGTAATCGGGCAGATCGGAACCATCGGTATTTACCGGGGACAATCCTAAACTACCATTGGTTTCATATGCATCATCCAATCCGTTATTGTTGGTATCGGCATCACTGGGCGCTAGGTAGTTCGAAGTCGTTTGAGCCTCAACGTTGTCAGGAATACCGTCATTGTCGCTATCGATGTCCAAGTAATCCGGAAAAGTATCATTATCGGTATTGGTGCTATTGGTTGCCGGGTCGTTATCCCCATCTAAGTTCTCATCTTCCTCACTATCCAAAATTCCATCATCATCACTATCCAAGTCGTTTAATTGTACGGTCAAATCGGCACTCGTCGAAAAATATTCCGGTATACAAGGATTATTAGGGTCTGTTACCACCAATCGATAATCGTTCGTATGCGCTGTCAAGGGTATATTGCTCAAGGACAAAGTAGTGGTGTTGGCACCCGAGTAGAATGCATCGTTCGCAATGGCATTCCAACTAAGCCCCTCATCGGTACTTACTTCCCACTGATACGTAATTCCTGTTCCCGTGACCGAAGCCGAAAAGGAGGCACTGTCTCCCACCCCGATATGCTGATCATTGGGATTCATGGTAAACGTTATGTTTTGATGCCCTGTTGTAACGTTGGTATTGTTCCCGGTATAGCCGCCTTGACCTGTAACCATACCGCTGGCATCGACTGTAAGTGGGGAAGTTCCCAAATACCCATCGTCATCACCATCTAGGTGGCCCGCCTCGGACACATCAAAACAGCCGTCTTCATCGCTGTCTTCATCTAAATGGTCTGGAATACCATCTGCATCACTATTTTGTTCCAAACATGCGGAAACCGTTACCGTAAAATCATCGAAGACCGAATAGGGAACATTCCCATTATTCAATTGGTTATACACATAGACACGAATCGTATAATTCGTATTCTCCTCTAAATTAAAGGTAGCGCCGAAAGGAAGCAATTCAAAAACCTCGGACACACCATTGGTTGGATAATGCACTTGAATATCCGAATAGAGGACCATAGAAGTCGCAAAGTCATCTTTTGATATCGCTACGGCCATGTCGTAGGAATTGCCCACCAAAACACCTCCTGAACTTTCGTTCCATTTTACTTGTAACGTCTCTATTAAAGGGTTGATAAGTCCGGTCGCAGTACTAAATCCTAATTGTACATATTCATTTTGGGCTATCGCCTCATCGTATGTGGTAGCGTCAATGTTCGTTAACTGTAACTCGGAGTCGGGTGAATTTCCATTTATGCCTGCCCCAGTGGTAACGGCATCCGTGCCGGTAATCAACCAATTTGTGATTGCCGGATTTTCTATTACATCGTTCGTTCTTGTTCCCAACGGTGCATTGAACTCCCAGGCAAAATAGTCATTATCGATACATTCTTGCGCTTCATTTACATCCGTAATTCCATCGTTATCATCGTCAAGATCGCTTTTATCATCCACGCCGTCCGCATCCATATCAAAACCTGAATTCAGGTATACGAAAGCGGTATCGGTACTGCCACCCGCATCGGTAATCTCATATGTAAAAAAATCGGTGCCATTATAACCCGGATCGGGGGCATATGTAAAGAAATCATCATAGGAATCTGCCGGGGTTCCGTTATCGTTTAATGCTATCGTACCATTTGTCGGGAGGGTAAAATTTGTAATGGCCCCATCCAATTTTGGTCCCGAACTACCAAAATTGTCATTGTCGAGCACGTTGATGACATTATCGGATGAATTTTGGGCCACATTCAAGTGGTCAAAAACCGCTTCTAGTTTAATTACGATGATGGCCGTGCCCGTGTCACAAACATGCGTGTTGGGAGCAGGCAAACATACTTCGTATTCAAAAGTGTCGTTCCCCGTGAAACCAGGGTTCGGTACATAGTTGAACGTTCCGTCAGGATTAAAGGTAAGGGTACCATTCGCCGTACCTGAAGTTAAGGTATATGTACTTCCCGGGGGTACTAAATCATTGGCACCAATATCGCCATTGCCTTCACGATCTAGTTTGATTCGTAAACTGTCGTCCTCCGCATAGGTCTGCATCAAGAAAAACTTCCCATCCCCATGGTCATTGGTTGCTCCCAGATATCGAATTGCCGTGATCGTAGATCCAACAGGGGCGAGCTCCGAAAGTTCATAGAGTGCAATTCCTATAATTTGATTGTTTTCATTATTTCTACCACTACTCCAGTAATCGCTGTTAGCTGTGGGGGGCGCCTGCGGATTTACACCGGTCAAGTTTCCTTGATTGCGCACAAAGGTACGGCCCAATAGCTGTTCTGCGCCTCCACCCACAGGAATCCCATAGAGTTCAATATACATACAATTGTTACCGCCACGTTCGGTAACCGCGATAACACCATCCGGATTTGAAGGGATTCCCGGGTTATATCGTATTGTTTGTACTTGCGCATCGGTAGTCGCGATCGCCGTGTAATCTTGGCAAAAATTATCCCCATTATTCAACGATTCAAAATAATAGTTCAAATTCAACGATTGGTATGCGGCCAAGGCGCCGGAGGTCCAACTGGGGTCATCACTACCAGCAATTATTCGAGCCCCATTTTCCCAAACGTTGTTTTGACCATGACCTCCTGACCCTAACCGGGTCATTTCATATGAGGAGGGGACCACAAAAGTGGTATAACCCACCCCATTAATATCAATTGATTGAAGGTTCGCAGGGTCACTCAAATTGGTTTGGGTATCGGCCCAATTAAAGGTTACCCCAGATCGAATGGAATTTGCCTGTCCAAACGACGCATGCGTAATACAAAAGAGTACTATGTAAAAAAAGGATTTAGAAGCAGAAAGTAAGATGGAAGCGTAGAACTTGTTCATAGCTTGGGACTTTTAGTGTACTTGGGACTATTTCTACCGCAAAATTACCTTCTTGGTACTCCTTCCTAAAAATTTCACGTCATCGGTATTGAATTACTCGTTCAGGCGGCCCTCGCAATTTTAAATAACTGTATAACAATCAGTTGCAGTTTTTTCCAAACTGAAATTATATCGATTTTTTGACACCTTTTAACCGCTCTTTAAAGGAATCTAAAGTTCGTCCGGGAAAGTGGTCACTTTGTCTATTTAATAGTGAATTTCGGTGTTAAATAACGCGGTATTGCGTAATCGACACGATAAAATGAGGAGAAAGAGGTTCTTGGCGCTGTACGTATTGCCTTATGGGGGAATAGATGTCAATAGTGCCTAGATACCGGTTGAAGAGCGATTATACAACCCTGCGAATCGCTTTCAAAACAGATACAAACTTATGGCGTTACCCTTGGCAATATGTACTGCTAAAAAAATCGGGGAGATTTTAGGTTTCCCCTGGTTTTGATAAAGTCATAGCGAAGAATGACTTCGAACGAACCATCATTGAACGAAGCACTTCCCAGATCGGTGGTTTCGCGATCGTAGGCCATTCCCAATAAAATACCATCGGAGATATTAAACCCTAGCATGCCACTAAATGCAGCATCCCAGCGGTAGGCAGCTCCCAATATAAACTTTTCACTTAGCATAAAATTGGCTGAAAGGTCAACCTGTAATGGGGCTCCTTGTACTACTTTCGTAAGCAGGGTGGGCTTAAATTTTAAGGAAGGGTTTAAATCCCATACATAGCCGGTAATGAAGTAAAAGTTCATTCGTTCCTTTGCAGTGGATGGGGCGACCCCCGACTTAAAGTGTGTTGTTTGCAGGAAACGAGGTACTGACAAACCGGCGTAGTACCGTTGGGTATGATAATACACTCCCGCTCCAATATTTGGGGAAAATTTATTATCGATATCTTGCTGTAGACTCTGATCGGGTGCCAATTGGTTGAGTTCTGAAAAACGCACGTCCAATAAATGGCCGCTTGCTTTTAGTCCAAAACTGAGTCGCCCCTCATCGGAAGTATATACCGTGTATGAAAAATCAACATCAAAATAAGTTTCCGAGGTAGGCCCTATTTGGTCGTTTACAACGGAAAGTCCCAATCCTACCCCCCTGTATCCTATGGGGGAGTGAATATTAAAGGTTTGCGTTACCGGAGCTCCTTCCAGGCCCACCCATTGGGACCTATGTAACGCGGCTATGCTCAAATGTCCTCTAGAACCGGTGTAACCGGGATTCACGCTTACGGTATTATACATATACTGGGTATATTGCGCATCTTGTTGCGCCAATACTCCCTGTGTAGCCATGAAGAAAACGAATGTGGCTAGGGCCCATAAAAGTCGTTTACGTTGGTATACTGCGTTTATAAAGGTCATTTTTATCTATTTATGTATAGGTATCCTGATTTGGTCAATGCGGTTCCCGTGGCATCTGCATACTCCAGTATATAGAAGTAAGTTCCCACTGGTAATTTTCTTTCCTGGCTCACGGTAGCCCGACCCTCCGAGGTACCATCAAAAACATTTCCTTGAGTGTTATAAGCGTTGGTGCTGTACACCAATACGCCCCATCTATTAAAGATTTTTAGGGTATTATCTGGGAAGTTTTCGAGCCCGGCTATGGTCAATACATCATGTACACCATCGCCGTTTGGTGTAATAACGTTAAAGATTTCAACCACGTCTTCGCTCGCGTTTGGCTCTAGATATTCCGGAATTCCGTCGCCATCGGTATCGTCATTGGCATAATCTCCATCTCTATTTACGTCTTCATCAGCGGTCATAATACCATCTCCATCATCATCAACATCTCGGTAATCAGACTCCGAATCACCATCTGTATTCGGTAAATCATTAAATGGATCATCTATTTCATCGTTCACATCCGTATCAATACTTTCAGTTCCCTCATAGCCATCGTCTAGACCATCGTTGTCTTTGTCCGATCCGATATAGGTTACATCAGGAATACCATCCTGATCGTAATCATGTGCTTCGATATTATCGGGAACATTATCATTATCACTATCCGAATCCAGATAGTCGGGTAGATCATCCCCATCGGTATCAACCGGGAAGAGACCTAGCGTTCCACCCATTTCGTATACATCATCAAGTCCGTTTCCATTAATATCTTGTCCACTTGGGGCAATGTAAATGGCCGTTGCCTGAGCTTCTACGTTATCTGGAATACCGTCATCGTCACTGTCAATGTCAAGATAATCAGGGTGCCCGTCACCATCAGAATCGGTCGGATTGGTAGCGGGGTTGTTATCCCCATCTAAATTGAGGTCTTCGAAACTATCTACAATACCATCATCGTCAGAATCCAAATCAATTGCGTTATTAACCACCACTGTTATTATTACGGTCGCCGTACTGCAATTCCCCAATACATCACAAACGGTATATGTAAAACTGTCCATTCCAATAAAACCATTGTTCGGAGTATAGGTAACGGTATCATCAGAGGGATCATCGGGAGTACCATTGTCATTGATGACCACGGTACCATCACTGGCATTCGTTGTTGTTAAAGACCCGATCGTTGGCACATCATTGTCATTTGCAAGAATATCGATCGTAACCGGTGTATTTTCGGTAGTGGCCACCGAATCATCCATAGCATCTACAATTGGAAGCACTTCTATTGTTACCGTAGCGGTACTACAATCACCAAAGGTGTTACATATCGTATAATCAAATGCATCCGGACCGTTGTAATCGGGGTTTGGAATATAGGTAACAATATCATCCGTAGGATCGTTTGGAGTTCCGTTATCGTCAATTGTTACCGTTCCGTTAGCCGGATTTGTTGTTGTTAAAGATCCGTTGGTGGGCACGTCTGAATCGTTGCCAAAAACATCTACGACCACCGAAACATCCTCATCAGTTGTAACCACATCATCTACCAGGTTAGCCGCTTCATTAATACATACCACTGTAAAATTTGGAAGACTGCTGCTATTGCCCGCCTTTGTAATAGTTGCGGTATATCGGGTGACCGTTTGCGTAGCAATAACCGTCGGCCTGGTTTGATCTCCCGTTACGGCAGGATTCCAACTTAAAGTGGCCCCAGAACTTAAATCAATATTGGCGGTTATATCCAAAGTCACTTCATTGAAAGGTGCATTGCAATTGGTCACGATAAAGTAGCCCGTAGCATTTGAACCACATAGGGTACCATCATAGGTGGCAAAGTAGACTCCTTGCTGGGTAACTTCCAAAAAGAAATCGGTACCCAGAACCGTAGCGGTATCTGATGCTTCATACCATCGATAGTTGTTTTCGTCCCCGCTATTGGGCGCCTGCAATAGATACTGGGCATTGGATGCGGCAATCCCCATCCATGTCAAAACAAGGCTGAGGAGTAGTCTTTTATATGTGGTTCGAGAATTCAATTTTATACCAACGCTTTTGCCATTACCTATTTTACAACAAAGACCACATTGATCAACGAGTTGTAATCTGCCGGTTGATCAATGATATCATATGTCATGACTCCCGTGTTGCTAATACTCACATTATCGAACACAGTAGGATCATAATACGTTACATAGTAGTACAACTCGTCCGAATCATAAGTCGGTATCGCTGCAGGAGCTCCCGAACTTGCCACAAACGTATCGGTATATGGGGCAGTGGTTGGAGCATATTGATTTACATATTCCTGATACAGGTCTTTTGTGGCACCGACCACATCTACCGAGGCATCGATCGCAATGGATGGCGGATAGAAAATACGAGAGGACTTTACAGAATTTACCTGAACCACATCACCTTCGGCATCGGTTGCCAAAAGATAATCCGCCGATGAATTTTCATAAGGGGTAGTCGCAGCTGCGTAATCGGTAAAACGAACCGCTCCCCCTTCCACATCTAAACGCGCATCGGGAGTGGTAGTCCCTACCCCGGTATCACCATCGGCTTCTACTCTAAAGGTACCTCCACTATAGGTACCTCCGTCGGCACCAGTGGCACCAAGGAGCATACCCCCTTCGGACCAATAATCGTTGTCCGTAATATCTACTCCCCATTTCACCGCTCCTTCATCCGTGGTTCTACCGGAAATCCAATACTTACTATCTCCCGGATCGTTACCAGTGCTAGCAAGTTCAATTAAACTAAAACCATTATCTCCGGCATTGATATTTCCGCTTTTCCAAACTTTCAATACCGAACTTTCATCTTGGCCACCACCACCGCCATCTTGATCGATAATAGTAAACACATCTTTTTCTCCAGTGGTCACATTGGTTTGGGTATATCGAAACGCATCTTGGTTCACCTCGCTACGCACATCCAACGTTCCGGCGGGGTTGGTAGTACCAATACCAAAGGAACCATTGGTAAACGTCAGATCTTGGGCATTCATATCATACGTCCTAGTTTCTGCATCTTGTGTCAAGTTATCCGTTGCCAAGTTTGTATTTAGCAAGCCAGATAAGTCCACCTGATTTCCAGGAGTCGCCGGATTGCTCAAGGTTAGAATATTATTGACATCCAAGTTTAGATCTTGCAATTCGTTGCTGGCATCGGCATCGGCATCGTCTACATCTACCGTCACCGAACCACCGTCCACCAGGGAGATGGTCGTCCCGGCCGCATCGATCGAAAGGTCCTGGGTGTCGGCCCCGCCGTCATCGTCGATCCAACTGTAGGTGCCACTGCCGTCCGTGGAAAGGACCTGACCATTCGTACCGCCCGTTGGGAGTTCTATTTCGTTCGTAGGATCCGCATCGGCATCCTCTATGCTGATAGTGGTATTATTGCCATCATTGATTTCCAATCGCACCTGTTCGTTTGGCACTAATACGGTATGGCTCAAATCTTGATTGTCGGATCCTAAAGATGCCAAAGGCACTTGCAACGCTCCCCCACCATCGGTAATTCTAAGATTAGTTCCCACTACAGCAAACGCAGTGTTGTGTTCATTGGTAGGGTCGGCATCCGCATCGTCCACGTCCACCGTCACCGAACCACCGTCCACAAGGGAGATGGTCGTCCCGGCCGCGTCGATCGAAAGGTCCTGGGTATCGGCCCCGCCGTCATCATCGATCCAGCTGTAGGTACCGCTACCGTCCGTGGAAAGGACCTGGCCGTTGGTACCACCCGTGGGCAGTTCAATCTCGTTCGTTGAATCATTGTCATTGTCCGCAACGGAAATCGATCCGCCGCCATTGGAAAGGGTCACGTTCGTTCCTGTTTGCGATAGGGTCTGGATCTCGTTGGTCGCATCGGCATCGGCATCGTCCACGTCCACCGTCACCGAACCACCGTCGACCAGGGAGATGGTCGTACCGGCCGCGTCGATCGAAAGGTCCTGGGTATCGGCCCCGCCGTCATCGTCTATCCAGCTGTAGGTACCGCTACCGTCCGTGGAAAGGACCTGGCCGTTGGTACCTCCTGTTGGTAATTCTATTTCGTTGGTAGGGTCCGCATCCGCATCGTTTACGTTCAAGCTGATGTTGTTCCCTCCGGCAATACTGATATCTCCAGCGGTTCCATCTGTAGAAAGGTTTTGGATCTCGTTGGTCGCATCCGCATCCGCATCGTCGACATCCACCGTTACCGATCCACCGTCCACCAGGGAGATGGTCGTACCGGCCGCGTCGATCGACAGGTCCTGGGTATCGGCCCCGCCGTCATCGTCGATCCAGCTGTAGGTGCCACTGCCATCCGTCGAAAGGACCTGACCGTTGGTACCGCCTGTTGGTAATTCTATTTCGTTGGTCGAGTCGTTGTCGTTATCCGCAACCGAAATGGCACCTCCTCCATTCGAAAGAGTTACGTCCGTTCCTGTTTGTGACAAGGTCTGAATCTCGTTTGTGGCATCCGCATCCGCATCGTCGACATC
>CANMSA010000030.1 GCA_947500385.1 uncultured Flavobacteriaceae bacterium
CGAGCCACCAGCGGTCGGGGTTACGCTCCCAACGGATATCTGTCCCAGTTGCAGGCATGTATAGTCTTGTGTCTGTATCGCCTCGGCGATCAGTTGTGCGGGCTGTGTGACATCGAAGGTCATTGTCTGCTCACAGTTGTTGGCATCCTGTACGCGAATGGAATAGGTCCCCGCGGCGAGGTTTACAAAGTTGTTGCTTACCTGATAGTTGGTGCCGTCGTCGATACTGTATTGGTACGGTGCGAAGCCGCCTGTTACGGCAAGGGATATGCCCCCGTTGCTCTCCCCGAAACAGACTACCGGTGTTTCGGTAGGCGTGATGGCTATCGGGGCGTCCTGTGTAATTGTAATTTCGGTAAAACCAGGACAAGTCGTTGACCCACCACGTGGACTGCGCATGTATATATCATAATCACCTGCTACTGAAATTGTTCTAACGGTGGAGGCATTAAAGTCGGGATTTCCAGGTGTAACCCCATCGGGAACAACAGCGAATTGGTAGGTGCCACTACCTCCTGAAGCAGATAAAGTTAAGGTCGTAGAAGTGGCGCAGGCGGCAATCGGGGGCGCGGTAGCTGTAATTGCAGTAGCAGGATCAATTGTAACAGACTGAGGAGTACCAGTACATCCCGCACCGTCAAGTACATTTACAGTATAAGTTCCGTTAGATAGGTTTTCAAATGTGTAGCTTATTGCTGTTAAAGGGGTGGGGCTAATCCAAGGACCACCATTAATATTAAATGAGTAATCACCATTGCCGCTAGTTACATCGATTTGGATGGTTGCATCGTTGGTTCCTGAGTAACATACAGTTGGATTTACATCGAACACTACAGGATCAGTCGGTGTAATGGTCAGTGCAGTATCAATGACATCTTCACAGCCATTCGCGTCCCGCACTCGAACAATGTAATCGCCTGCGGCAACTCCCGTAAAGACATTGTTATTGCCATTGGAGGCAAAATCGTATCCTGCAAGGGGTGTTCCTGCGGTACTTTCCAATTGATATAGATAAGTAGGGGTTCCTCCGTTCCCAGAAGCGGTGATGGTAGCGCCACCATTGGTACAGGAAAGCGCCGTGGTGATAGTGGCACTTGCAACGATGGATGCGGGCTCTGTTATGGTTTGCGAAAGATTCAACGTGCAAGTAATGTCATCTGCCCTTCTAATCAATACGGTCTGGTTGCCAGCCCCAAAGACTCCCGTGGTGGTTATTGGAGAGCTTGTGGAAGCGACGTATGTGGTCCCTCCATCAACTGAATATTCAAATCCGGCAGTGGCATCAAAGTTTTCTACTTCGAAAGTAATCGTCCCATCGGAAGCACCGTTACAACTTGCATTGGTGAAACTTGTAACATTTGCGGAGAATTGGTTTCCGGCCTCTATGCTCACGGGGGTATCAACCGATAGTTCACATACTTCAGGTGTTTGAAATACCGTGATATCGTCTATGGCAACATCGTTTCCACTGATTTCACTTTCGTTGGTCAACACCACAAAATCTAGTGTGGGAAAAGTACCTGGATTTAAGGAAAGTACGTATTCGTTCCAGATTTCATTTTCTGGTACGGCTCCTGTGGTTGAGGAAGCAATTACGGTACCGGTTGCGGGATCTCTTAGTTCAATGGTAAGATCGGGAGCTACACGGTTTCTATTTTGTCTTATAAGGTTGGCCAACCAAAGCGAAACGGTAACCGGCTGGTTGGGAATCAAATCATTGATGGGTTTTTGATAAATGACCTGCCCTGGCGTGGGTGCGCCAATATTGATGACCAAGTAGCGGCCATCAGCGGCGCTGGGATCCGTATGGTCAGTGGGGTTCCACCAAGCGCCAAAAGGGCTCACAATTGAACTTGTAACAGCATATTCATAGTCGTTGATGGCTCTTCCATTATCGATTGGGGCTCCGCTGGGAGTCACATCATTGGCCTGGTCTTCATAAAAGTAGCCGGTGGTGTTGGGGCTTGGTATGGTTGCTCCATTTCCAAAATCCTCGCTAAGCAACAAACTAGGGGTCGGAGGTGTCTGCGAAACATAATAGGCAGTTACCACATAGTTACCCAAAGGCAAGTCATTGAAAACATTGCTGGTAGGATCGGGGGAATTTAACACTCCATTTAAAGCATATCGGTAGTTGTACGTAGTGATGTCTGCGGTAACGGTTACATCACCTGTACCGGTACACGTGTATTCCACTGCGGGAGTTAAGGTTACAATTGGAGGGGGCGGCACATCGTCAACGGTGACCGTCATTGGAAAATCGCAAGATTGATCCCGTACGATGACCGTGTAGGTCCCTGCAGGTAAAATAGCAATCGTAGAAGTCCCAAAAGTACTTCCGCCGTCAAAGCTATAGGTATACGGTGCAGTTCCTCCGACCACATTCGTAATCCGTACCTCGGCTCCGTTAGGGTCACAGGTGGCATCACGGGAAACACCCACAGATGCGCTTAATGGAAATGGCTCCGTAAGATCATAGAACTGGGCGATATCACAACCAGAATTGTCCAATACACGAATGGGGTAATTGGCAGCGGTCAAGTTCACAAAATTCGGTGTGGATTGATAGGTGGCACCATTGTCAATACTATACTGATAAGGTGGAATACCTCCAGAAACGTTAATGGTCAATTGCCCGTCATTGTCGCCGCTACAAGAAGGTGAAGTGGCCGTGATAGAATCGATCACGGTATTTCCCAAATCGGTAATCGTTGCTATATTGGAGTAGGCTACACAGTTATTGGCATCTACTACGATAAAAGTGTAGTCGCCATCATCTCCACTGCCAAAACTAAAGGTATTCGATGTTTGATAATTTGCTGCGGGGATATTGGTGGGCGAAGCATACAGATCTGTGCCATCCTTACTCCAAATCGCGTAAAAGTATGGGCTTGGATTACCTCCTGCCGCGGTTACTTGAATCGTACCATCGTCACAACCAATATTGGTAAGGGTCGTTGCCGTTAAGGTGGGGTCTGGAGTCCTGGTGACCGTTACGGGTTCAACTGCGATACAACCGTCATCTGTACGTACGACTACGAAATAGTTTCCTTCGTTTACATTAAACGTATGGGTATTGTCTGCCTGCGCTGTTTCGTCATCTATAAAAGTACCTCCGGGATGTCCTGGGTACGGTGGGGATGCAGGAGGTGGAGTTCCGTCATCCCTACGCAGTTCATAGGAATAGTTTGGAAATACATTTAAGGCATCTATTTGAATGCTGCCTTGTGTATTACAGTTGGCTTCCGTAGTGTCTATGTCTAGGGTTAGCATCCTGTTTAGGAACCCCTCATCGGGCGTGCTAAAAATACAAGCTCCAGGAATCGGGTTGCCCGTACCGTCTAACTGAACAACATCGATTCGGTAGATACCACTAGCCGTAATATCGAAGTCCGGACCATTGTTGGCACTAAACGGAACCACGATATTCCCATTGGCAACATCAACCAATTGGTACCCATAGTTGGCACCAAGGTTGGTAATGGTAAACCGCCCATCGGTGGTACATACTATGTCTCGGGTGTTATAGAGTAAGTCTAAATTGTTTTGGTAGACATCGAAATGAAAACGACTGAAACAACCATTCAAGTAATTGACCACCAACCGATATTTGCCAGCGGTATCGGCCAAGAAGTCCCCTCCGGTGGCTACTTGGTTCCAGGTACAGCCAACATCGGTATTGGCACAATTGGTAGGGGCGGCGGTACAACTTGTTTCGTCCAATCGCTCCCAAGAAAGACTTAGGGCATCTGCGATGCTAATTTGTATTAACTGGGAATCTGCCGCTCCGCACAAGAAAAGATTGGGCAACGTAGAACCATCAATGGCGCAAGTAACCAATTCTCCCTGCACATCATTGGTGGGATCCGCATCGCCATTACGGTCATTGTAAAAGTCGATGATCGGGTTGTTTTGGGTAGTTCCAAAACGTTCCACTATAATGATTTCGTTAAAGTCTTTGCAAGGGTCTGGTACTTGCTTGTTTACCGTATAGGTGCCTACTTCAGTTACTACCAAGGTGCTTGGGTCTCCGTCTGGATCTCCGTCATTCAATACAATACCGGCATCATTGGTCCAAACATAGGTATCAAAGCCGTCACCGGCATCGAGAATTAGGTTGGCCCCACATAATTGTGCGGTTCTTGTAAAATTACAAGCGGTAAGGTCATCCAATAAGAAGTTTGTAGCACCCGGGGTCGGCAACCCACAGGCCGTAAGACTAGAGACACTGGGGTCGTCTGTAATGATTTGGGTATTCAAAGTACCTTGATAAGTAGAATAGGCTAGATTTTCGATCAAATCGGTACAAGCATCTACAAAATCAAAGCAATTTTCAGCAACCCTAACACGCAGACGAATCCTGTAAGTTGGGTCGTTTATTTCTACGAGATTATCGGGAACGGTAAAGACAACTTCTTTCGTAACAGGGTCAAAGGTGTATGTAACCCCGGGAGCATCGTCTAAATTTACCTCAATAAAGTCAGTGTTTTGAGGTAATACGTCTCGAATGGTATAATTGTCGGCGTCATCGTTTCCCCTGTTTTGGAAAGACAGGATGTAATCCAATGTTTGCCCAAGGTTTACACCAAGCCCAGTAATATCATTACCGGCGGCGTCGTTGACTCTTTTTTCAAGAACTATTTGTGGTTCTATAATGTCAACACTAATGGTGTTTAGGAAAAGATAAGTAATATCACCACTACCATTTAACAAGAGTATGCGTATGGCGGCACCGGTTTCGTCATTTGGTAAGACACTGTTGAGCGGATTTTCGAGCTTATACATGTCGGTGTCCCAACCCAAGGTATTTTCACTGGCGGGATTTCTTGCCGCCACATGAAAAGCGGTTCCTGCCGCATCTACATCGGTAATGGTACTGTTGAAAAAATTGTCTACTGGATTTAGGTTGTTGGTAAGCTTGGTAAAGCCATTATCCGGTGTGGCCGAGTTAGGGGTTAAATCGGCTTTGAACTGCAACTGCGGGCCTATAAAATTGAGATCGCCCTCCATAGCCGAAACACCGATTTTTGCATTTACAGGAAGCGGTGAAGGAAGTGTTCTAAATCCATCGTAGTTAAAGGTGGCACTGTTTCCGTTGGAAATAGCGGCCATCCCGTCAAAGGTAGAAATGTATTTACTGGTTAGGTTCGGGTTTTCATAAATAACAACGATGGTCCAACCGGCCAAGTTTCCACCTTGTTTTCTTTCCAAAGTACCGACCACGTTTGCCACGGTATACTCGCCATTGGGAGCATCTCCCAAACTAGCGAACAAACTTGTTACGTTCGCATAGTTTAGATAGGGGGAGTGTATGAGGTCTACATCAGCAAGAACACCGGGATCTCGTACGCCATCACCGTCCAAATCCCCATTTTTGTCATATATTTTTTCGTATTCGTAAATGGCGGGGCTCCCTGGACCTATGTCTACATAAGATCCTCCCGGAATCTTGAATTTAACAGATTCGTACGGTTGATCTCTTCCATAGTCGTTTGCCGCAGGGGTTTGAGTGGGTAGAATAGGGTCGCTACTTCGAGCATTGGCAGTGGAGTTTCCCTCGTTATAGGGATACGTTCCCCCCCAATAAAGTCCGGCATAGACAACACGCGAACAGGGCGGTGCATTTAATGTGGCACTACTAGAGCTAAATGTGCTGTCGTCCCCGTCAATATCAATATACTGCATGGGCAAACTTTGGTTGTTTGCATTGGCATTGTTGTATGAAATGTTCGGATCCCACGGCGCATTGTTTGCATGAGCAGCATTGTTTCGTTGGTTGGGCCCTACGATACGCGTATTCAGTATATTGTTAGAAAGCAGCGTAATATCACCTTTAACCTTGATGTTATCTCCGGCCAAACGCGGCGTAAACGGAACCGCTACTTGTGCTTGTGCGGTGAATACACACCCGATGGTAAAAAGAACAAGAAGTAGTAGTAATAGGGGTTTTTTGGTAGTTGGTTGGTGGTGCATTAGGTAAGCAGGTTTGGTTTCACACGCATAATCCACATTTTATCATCGTATGCGTCGTTTAGTTTGGAGTAATAAGAAATCAAGGCGTTGTTCCAAGATTCATGTCGTTTTAAGTACACATATCTCCAGTTGTTTTCTGGGTTGATAAAATAGCTGGCACTTAAACCGTAGGAGTTCAAAAGCTTTACAAAGCGGTTGGCATTTTTTGGGTTTGCAAATACATTGGCAATGATATAGAAACCGGAGCCGACCCCTTCGAGAACGTAGTTTTTTGGAGTGGGGGCTACCGCCGCCATACCATCTTTCTCAACTTCATTATACTGAACGGTATTGGTTTCGTATTGCGAAGATTTCTCCTTCACTTTGTCTACATTAGTTGCGTACCTATCATTGGAGTAGCGATTGTCTACATTCATGATCCAGAGTGCACCGTCATAACTACCGCCCAAACCGCTTTGGTATGCCGCGGCGGCATCTTCCCAGCTATCATGACGTTCTAGGTACACGTATTTTAACCCATTGTTCGGGTTGTCTATATAATCGGTGACAAACCCCTTTTCATTTAGGTCGTTCATAAATTTATTCATGTACTGTCCCCCTTTGTACACATTGGCAACAACATAATACCCATCTTCTACACCTTCTAAATCTTTGAACTTTCTACTTTTGATGGCAGTGCGTTCCGTGGGTCTTGCATAGTCGGTACTTTCGGTATTATCTCTTGCTGCTTCATTTCTTGAAGTATTGGTATTGGAGGCATAGGCGTTCTCTGCTATGGGATCTTTACCGGTGTCGTTGTATGTATTGGTCGTGGCAACAACATCTCTTGCCTGTTGTGCCCCGTTATTCGGACCGGATTTGGTGTCGTCGGTGTTTAGGGCTAAGGTGGCCTGTTGATTGTTTCCGGTGAGAAATAGGTCCTCTGCCCTTTTTTCAAGGTCTGGGCGCTCGCCATTGGTTTCGTTTCGAACCATTCGCATGACCATGCTAAATCGTCTTTCAAGATCTTTTTGACGATTGCTTTCCAACGAATCCTGGCGGAACATCAGCTCTGCTATGATAGCGTCGTTTTCAGCTAGTTTTTTCTTTAGTTCTTCTATCTCATCGTTGCTTGCAAGGTCCTCATTTTCGGGCTCCACATTGTCCGCAAGATCATTGTCTTCCTCTAACATTACGCGATCCTCGGTAAGGTTTGGAGTAAAGGAGTATGCGAAAGATATTTCGTGGGTAACCCCGAGGTTGTCAAAATCGTTCACAAACCCTTTTTCCATGGTGTAACCAAGCGAGAGACGTTTGTTTAAGTTGAAGCCAACGCCTGCGGCGGCACCATAGAAATTGTCATAGCCACCTTGTATCCATCCAAGTTTTGGAAGGTCTAAAATTAAACTACCGCCCAAGGTTAAATCGTCCCCTCCCGCATCGGCAATCCGTTGCCCATTCATTCGTACACGGGCCAAAGGCATGAGGCGAGCGTTTTCCATAATACCAGAGCCGTTTTTAAAGGAATGGGTATACTGCAAATGTGCAGAGTAGGCCTTATCCCCAAATTCGGATAAGGACTTACTGGTTTTTAAGTTGTATTCAATCAAGTTTTCCGCATAGGCGCCGAAATCAAATTTTCCATAAGAGAGATTGAAACCGGGTTGAAAGGACAAGACATTGCTATCTTGAGTGCCAAAAAGACGATTGTCATTTGGATCCACGGTACTTACATCATTCAGATTCAAACCACTACTATAATAGGCCAAGTTACCGCCAAAGGTAAAGTTGCTTTTATCACTCAGCTTAAGTCCGTAAGCGTAGTTGGCCAGTACCCCGATATTGGAAATAGGACCGATTCTCTGGGTGTATAGGCTTAAACCTAATCCACTTCTATCCCCTATTCTACCGCTATAACTCAAGAAATAGGTTTGGTCGTTGTCTTGAAATTGTACCGATTGGTTTCTGTGCAAAAGGTTAATATAGGACTTGTCTTCTTGTACCGTAGAAAAGGTAGGGTTGATCAAGAATCTATTAAACTTTAACAAGTTTTGAGGTGCCACTCGATAAGGCAAAATGGGATCGTCTTCCTGGCCATGTAAGGTTGTGGTAGACAAGGCCAGAAGGGCGATCAGCGATAAGGATAGGAGTCTGAAAAGTTTCATTGCAGTAGGTTGATTATCGTATAACGGTAATGGTACCTTGTTTAAGGGTTTCCGAGGCATTCTTAACGATATAGTAGAATACCATATTTTGTTGTGGGAACGCGGTAGACGAATCGGGCCAGTTGTTTTGATAGCCCATCACATTGAGCAACTCAACACCTTTATCATCGTATATAATAACGTTCACATCAGATTTGTTCGAGTATGAATTTGGAATTATCCACTGATCATTGGCACCATCGCCGTTGGGGGTAATTACATTCGGAATATTGAACAGGTCAAGATATACCGCCGTTAATTGTCTTGTAATTTCGCAGTTGTCTATGTTGGCTACCAAAATGAATTCCCCCTCTTCGGTGAAAGTCATTGAGCTGCTATTGCTCATAAGGTTGTTGTTTGCATCAAACCATTGGTAAGCTGTTCCGCCGCTTGCGGTAACGGTTTTAGAACTTCCTTCGGGAAAAACGATTTCTCCGTCAACATCTAGCTGGATCAGGTTTGGGTCTAAAGGTGTGATGGCTATTTCATTCGATATAAGGTCGCAGCCGTTCTTGTCTACTACCAAACGGTAGGTACCTGCTTCGTTCACCGTTAAAGAGGTATCAGTGGTGTTTATCGAAGCCCCATCACGTTCCCAAGAAAAGGCATCTGAACTCAGGTCTGCCGTAGTACTGATGGTAATGATGTCCGAGCTGTTACAATACACCGTGCTTGTACTGGTAATGGCCAAGGTTTCGTTTGTCAATAATTGCACTGGAAGGCTATTAGAGCTTTCATTATAGGTGTTTAAAACTGCATCCACGCTATACGTACCATTTTCATCAGTACTGGTAAGGCTAATGGTCTTGGCGGTTGCTCCACCAACATTGCTTCCATTTCTTTGCCATTGGTAGTTGAACGAATCAACCAGTGAAGCCGTAACGTCGGTTGCGTTCCCACCACCATCAATGGCATTGATTGCCTGCACCTCAAGAACAGTGCTTGTGCTTACACAAGCGGTATAAGTACCTTGGTACCCAACAACTACTTCAAAAGAGGCCGGTACTACTGCGACCGTAGTTTCAGAATCAAGAGTCGATGAACAGGCCCCACCATTTTGGGTAACCGATACATAATAGGTTCCTTCTTGGGTGATGTCCAAACTACTATTGGTTGCGCCGCTTACAATACTACCATTTCTATACCATTGGTAGGTTGGTGAAATTGCAGAGGTACTTACGCTCAAGGTTTCGGGTTGTGAAGGAAGCACCACAACATTGGCCGGGTTATCTCTAGTAACGGTAAAACCGGATGCGTTGGTAATTGTAACCGCTGCAGACCGTTCGGTACAAATTGTAGGGGCCGATATTTCAACTTCGTAATCGCCTTCGAAGCCGGCATTGGAAGTATCCACCGTGTAGCTGCTCGCCGAAGCACCCGCGATCATGTTTCCATCTTTATACCATTGAAAGCTCCAGGTGGGATCCGGAGAATCTACCTGTAACGTTTCAGTATCGGAAGGCGGACATAAGGCTGTTTTTGACGGAGTGGCGATCGCTACACCGGAACCTCCGGTACAGATATCAAATGAAACACTATTGGAAAAGGCATTACTGCTCCCGGTACAAACACCGTAGTCGATATAAGCTTGGAAAATGCCATCTTGATCTGCAAGAATGGATGGCCCCGTCTCGGGTAGAAGCGTACCACTGCGGTACCATTGGTATTGATAGCTGGCCGCATTGGGAACATTATCAACAATCAAGGTTACAGGAACGGAGCTGTTTACGTCGCCCGTAGTACCATCGCCGTTAGGGCTGATATTGAAACTGGTAACATGGCCTTGATAATACATATTGAATGCCATTGATTCGGTACCGTCCCTGGCAGGAGCGGTACTTCGAACTCGCAGCTTGTAACCGGATCCCCTTGTATCTGTCGGGATAGAAAACTCGATACCGGTGCTGGTAACAACATCAAGGCTGGTTTCCCGAGTAAGTTCTATTGGGTTGGTAAAATCACCGGTCGCATCGGAAAGCTCAAGAATAAATTCATTTCCACTGTCCGGAGTTCCCGTAACGTCTGCGGTTACGAAATATTGGTTGAACCCGCCATTGTCACCGGCACAAATTTGGTTCCAAGCGCCTCCTCCAAAATTGGGGTTGGGGGCTGGTTCGGGAGCATCGATCAGTAATTGGGCGTTCGATTGAACAAGCCCAAAAAACAAAAAGGCAAGTGCAAAAAGGCATTGGGGGATAAGTCGTTTTGTTTTCATAAGTAGTTGTAGTTTTAATGACTACTCGTTCTATCAGACTTGGGACCGGATAAAACATGTATGTCGTTGTTAACAATAGCATCAAAAATTGGGTTAATGGGCCATTGCTTTACAGCTATACAGTATTCAACAACAAATATGGATGATAATTACATCGTACGGAATTTAATGTTGTATCAGGGAACAAAGTTGTTGTGAAATGCACTTATTTGTATGGGGACGGGTTTTTTAGAGGCCCAATTAGGGGTTTTTCGTTATTTTTGTAGGTTCAAAAAAGCAGCTCATGAGTGAAGAACGCGTGTCCTTGAATTTTTTAGAGCATATC
This sequence comes from uncultured Flavobacteriaceae bacterium, assembly GCA_947500385.1. Classification (GTDB taxonomy): domain Bacteria; phylum Bacteroidota; class Bacteroidia; order Flavobacteriales; family Flavobacteriaceae; genus Pelagihabitans. Next base: position 10,697 of record CANMSA010000030.1, read on the forward strand.
ATTGAAGAAGACTTGGAAAAGGGCTACCAAAAGGCCCAGTTACGGTTTCGGTTTCCCCCTGAACCCAATGGGTATTTGCACATAGGGCATGCCAGTTCCATATGCCTGAATTTTGGGCTTGGATTGAAGTACGGGGCTCCTGTGAATTTGCGCTTTGACGATACCAACCCTGCGAAGGAGGAACAGGAGTTTGTGGATGCCATTAAACGCGATGTGGAGTGGCTGGGATACCAATGGGATACCGAACGGTATGCCTCTGATTACTTCGACCAGCTCTACGACTGGGCGGTATTACTTATCGAACAGGGGAAGGCGTATATAGATAGCCAAAGTTCGGAGGACATGGCCAAGCAAAAAGGCACTCCCACCGAAGCTGGCAGTGAAAGTCCGTTTCGCAATCGTTCGGTTGAAGAAAACCTTGCCCTGTTCGAAGGAATGAAGGCGGGAAAGTTTGAGGAGGGCACTCATGTGTTGCGGGCCAAAATAGACATGGCCTCTTCGAATATGTTGATGCGCGACCCGATTATGTATCGAATTCTTCACAAGGCGCATCATCGAACAAATACCGATTGGTGTATTTATCCTATGTACGATTGGACGCATGGTGAGAGCGATTATATAGAGCAAGTATCCCATTCATTCTGTACCTTGGAATTTGCGATGCACCGAGAATTATACAATTGGTTTTTGGATCAAGTGTACGAGGAGGGTAACATGCGGCCCAAGCAACGGGAATTTGCGCGTAGAAATTTAAGCCATACCGTTGTGAGCAAACGAAAACTGCTGCAATTGGTGGAGGGGAACGTGGTATCCTCTTGGGACGACCCTAGAATGCCGACCATATCGGGCCTGCGAAGAAGAGGGTATACCCCGGAATCGATTCGGAACTTCGCAGATACCATCGGAATCGCCAAACGGGAAAATCTTATTGACGTTTCCTTGCTTGAGTTTCATGTGCGAGATCATCTAAACAAGGTGGCGCCCAGAGTCATGGGAGTGTTAAACCCGCTAAAGATTGTATTAACCAATTATCCGGAGGAACAGGAAGAGTGGCTGGATGCGGAAAACAACCCAGGGGATGAAGCTGCGGGGTTCCGAAAAGTACCATTTTCAAGGGAATTGTATATTGAAAAGGAAGATTTTAAGGAAGAGGCAAACAGAAAGTTCTTTCGATTAAAGTTGGGAGGGGAAGTCCGGCTAAAGAATGGGTATATCATTAAGGCCGAGAGTTGTACAAAAGATACCAATGGGAATATTATTGAGGTACAATGCACTTATGACCCCAAAAGTAAAAGTGGTAGCGGTTCTGAAGAAAGTTTGCGAAAGGTAAAGGGTACCCTCCATTGGGTTTCTATAAAACATGCTTTAGAGGCAGAAATTCGCTTGTATGACCGCTTGTTTACAGATGAAAGCCCTGATACGCATAAGGATAAAGACTTTATGGAATTTGTGAATCCCGATTCACTGGAGGTGATTACGGGGTATTTGGAACCAAGCCTTAAAAACGCTCGAATTGAAGATCGGGTTCAATTTCAACGTATTGGATATTTTTGTGTGGATCCGGACACTACCTCGGAAAAAATTGTGTTCAATAAAACGGTGGGGTTAAGAGACACCTGGGCCAAAATTACACAAAGCAGCTAGTATAAGAATTTCTTATATTCTGAAATATCTCAATTGGTATTTTCTATTTAAACCACCCTTTTTTAAGACATTTTAAGACGGTTTCTTTTCAACTCTTGGTATTTATACCTTTCGGTTGGAAACAGGCCGAGAGGATGCCTTAGATTTGATTTTGGAAAATTAAGTGACTTTAACGGACTCGAGGGCCAGGAGGAAGCGAAATAGGGGCAAAACAATTAATTAGGAAAAATAAAAAAACCCTTGGTTCTTTTTTGTGCCAAGGGTTTTTATGCGATGTAACGAAAAGCTTACTTTTCTTTTTTCACATTGGTTTTCTTCATTGATTCTCCGATCATATTGCTAGCCGTAAAGGACGCCACCATATTGTTTAGCATATCGCTACCGGCCTGTGGAGAATTCGGAAGGAGGATTAAGTTGGTATTGGTCTCCTCTCCTATCGATTGTAGTGTGTCATAGTGTTGGGTAACAACAATCAGCGCAGAAGCCTCCTGTGAATTAATACCTACCTTATTCAATACCTCTACCGATTCTTCGAGACCACGTGCAATTTCCCTACGTTGGTCCGCAATACCCTGTCCTTGCAACCGTTTGCTTTCGGCTTCGGCCTTGGCTTTTTCTACGATTAAGATTCGGGCCGCATCCCCTTCAAACTGCGCGGCAATTTTTTCCCGTTCCGAAGCGTTGATACGATTCATCGCCTCCTTTACCTGGGCATCGGGGTCAATGTCGGTTACCAGGGTTTTGATAATGTCATACCCATAGTCGAGCATGGCGTCTTGTAGCTCCGATTTTACCGCAATGGCAATGTCATCTTTTTTGACAAAAACGTCATCCAGTTTCATTTTTGGAACCTCGGCCCGTACCACATCGAATACATAAGAAGTAATTTGATCATGTGGATATTCTAACTTATAAAAGGCTTCGTATACTTTTTCTTTAATGACCACATATTGTACAGATACTTTTAATTTTACGAATACATCGTCTAAGGTCTTGGTCTCTACAATCACATCCAGTTGCTGAATTTTAAGACCCATACGTGCCGCAATGCGGTCGATCAGCGGAATTTTCATTTGAAGTCCCGATTGGCGAATGCTATGAAACTTACCAAAACGTTCAATAATGACCGCAGTTTGCTGTTTCACTATAAAGAAGGATGATAACAAAATAATGACACCGAAAAAAACAATCGGTATTAGGAATAGATTAAAGCCCATGATGTTGATTTTTTTAAGTTAATGGATTGAATTTACGAAACTCGTATTATATCGGTAGTCTTTTTAGGCGATTTGTTACAGAAACCGCCAACAATCCGGTACAAAAGGCTGAAAGAAGAGAATTGTAACAATACCAGAGGGGTGCTTATGCAAGGGTCGAGATGGCCTTTTCTATTCTGGAAATGCTTTCCGCTTTCCCTAACAAAGCCATGATATCGAAGATATGTGGGCCCTTCATGTCACCCACCAACACCAACCTAAGTGGAGGCATTACCTTACCAAATGAAAGTTCGTTTTCTACGATCCATTCTTTTACAGATGCCTCCAGGGGTTCGGAAGCAAAATTCTCGGTATTTCGGAGCAAGGAAACCAATTCACCCATTAGGTCGGGAGTTCCCTCTTTCCATTGTTTCTTCACGCCTTTTTCAGCGTAGGCTACCGGGGTGGTAAAAAAATAGTCCGAAAGGTCCCAAAGATCGGTCACGAAGGTCGCGCGCTCTTTTACTAAGCCAACTACATCTTGAATATAGGCAGGTGTACTTCTTGCCTTGTCAATGGCTTTGTCTTGCAAGATGGTTGCAAAAAGTTCGGCAAGTTCCGAGTCATTTTTTTCTTTTAAATAGAGCTGGTTGTACCATTTGGTTTTATCGGGATCAAAACGCGCCCCTGCTTTGTTTACCCGGGCCAACGAAAAGGAGGTGGTTAATTCCTCCAGGGAAAATACCTCTTGTTCGGTACCGGGATTCCAGCCCAGCAATGCTAGAAAATTTAGGACAGCTTCGGGGAAATAGCCCGCTTCCTTATAACCAATGGAATCTTCCCATGTAAGCGGAAAGACGGGAAATCCCATTTTTGCACCATCACGCTTGCTTAACTTGCCCTTGCCCACGGGCTTCATAATAAGTGGTAGATGAGCGAAGGTCGGGGCTTTCCAACCAAAAGCGTCGTACAATTGTTGGTGCAGTGCCAAAGAAGGCAGCCATTCTTCGCCGCGTATAACATGGGTAATCTCCATTAAATGATCATCAACGATATTTGCTAAATGATAGGTGGGCATCCCGTCGCTTTTAAAAAGCACCTTGTCATCCAAAATATTGGTGTCAATTTCGATGGCCCCTCTGATTTCATCTTTTAGGAGGAGTTTTTGGTCCTGAGGGGTATGAAAACGTACCACATAGTCGACACCGTTTTCCAAACGTGTATTAACTTCAGCTTCGGAAAGGGAAAGTGAATTCTCTAATTTTAAACGATTATGCCAGTTGTAAATAAAGGTCTTGCCTTTTGCTTCATGGTCTTGCCGGTGAAAGGCAAGTTTTTCTGAACTATCAAAGGCGTAGTATGCCTTGCCTTTTTTAATGAGCTCCTCTGCATATTGTTTGTAGAGAGGTTTACGAGCACTCTGGCGATAGGGGCCAAAAGCGCCCTCTTTTCCGGGGCCTTCGTCGAATGGTATTCCACACCAATTAAGGGCATCAATTATATATTGTTCAGCGCCTTCAACGTATCTATTTTGGTCGGTATCTTCAATGCGTAATACGAAATCCCCTCCGTGTTTTTTAGCAAACAAATAGTTGAAAAGGGCAGTACGAACACCCCCAATGTGCAGGGGTCCTGTGGGACTCGGTGCAAAACGCACCCTTACTTTTTGGCTCATGCGAATCAATTAAGCGGCAAAGTTACAAAAAAGAAAGCCCGACTATGAACGGTTTTCCCTTAGATTTTGAGGGTTTTCAGAGGCTTCGGTTAAGCCCGACTTAAAATACCACCGGCCGTGTTTGAGTCTGCAGGAGGTTTCATGTTGGTAGGTATTCTGGGATTCATCAATTTAAACCAAATAGGAGGCACCAATGACAACACCATAGAGGTGGGATACCCATAGGGCATTTGAGGAGAAACGTCATGATAGTCCAGTATTTGATACTTTTTGGATGACTTATAGTGATGGTCACTGTGCCGGGTAAGCTCGTACAATACAATTCTACCCATTACGTGATTGCTGTTCCAGGAATGAACTTCTCGCACACGTTCGTATCTACCGGATGCCATTTTTTTTCTTGACAGACCATAATGTTCAATATAGTTGACGGTTTCCAACATCAGAAATCCAGTAATACCGGCACCAACAGCAAAAACCAGGCCGATTTCGGCAAAGAACAAATACACTATCAATAGGTAAAGGCATTGGAAAACAGTGTACCACAACATATCGTTCTTGATCGAAAAAAACGGCAGCCCCGCTCCTTTTAAGAGCTTTGATTGTAGCTTCCAAGCACTCAGGTATTGACGCACAACAGATGTAAACCAGAAGGAATATACCGATTGATTATACTGGGCCGTTGCAGGATCTTCTTTAGTAGCAGCGTTGGCATGATGTCCAAAGTTGTGTTCAATATAAAAATGCATATAATGAGAAGGAAGCAACAAGAATTTGCCGAGGTGCCGTTCAAAAGAGCCTTGTCTGTGTCCAAGTTCGTGGGCGACGTTGATACCATTTGTACCCAATACAATGCCTATTGACAAAATTAAACCTACGATTTCATAGGTTGCATAGGTAACATGGGTGAGATCCCAAAGGGTGTATATGATGAGACCGAATACGATCGGGATGTTGAGATACAGCATCCAATCAAACAACTTGCTTTTTTTCTTTTCTTCACGCTCCTCTCCTTCATAGTTACTGGTGTCATGTGGTAGTAGCAGTTCCAGGATAGGAATCATTCCAAAGGCGTAGATTACCGTAAAATAACTCCAACCACCTTTGAAATAGAGACTAATTACTGCAGATATAGGGAGCGTAAGGGCTGCCAAGTACTTTAAATCTTTCATCGTGAACCTTTTAACAATTAATTGATACTTAAATTTGGGATATCAAGTATCTTGGTATTAAATATAGCGGAATTTGAACAGTTATCACAACATACTCGATAAACTCAAAGTATTTACCCAGCGGTATTATACCAAAATGCTCATTAAAGGGGTATTGCTGTTTGCAGTACTGGGCCTGTTGTTCTTCCTGGGCCTTATGGCGGTCGAATACTATTTATGGTTGGGCTCAAGCGGGCGGCTATTCTTGTTGCTTTTGTTTATAGGTATCGAATTGGTATTGATTTACCGGTATATCGCCGTACCCTTGTTTTATCTTTTTAGGGTGCGCAAGGGAATTAGTAACAAACAGGCATCCTTAATGATCGGGAAACACTTTTCTGAAGTGGATGACAAGTTGTACAATCTGTTGGATTTGGCAGAGGACACCAGCAAGTCTGAATTGTTACTGGCAAGTATTGAACAGCGGTCGGAAAGGTTAGATGCCATTCCTTTTTCCCAGGCGGTTGATTATAGGGATAATGTAAAGTATGCAAAGTATCTTTTGGTACCGATTATGCTGTTCGGTATCATATGGATTACGGGAGAATTGGGCTCTTTTTTCGGCTCAGCTGGTCGTGTGGTAAATTATGACCTGGCGTATGAGCCACCTGCACCATTTCGGTTTGAATTAGTGAACAAACAGCTAAAGGTATTGGATGCCGAATCGTATACGATTGAGGTCGTAACTGTTGGCGACATAAGGCCAGACGCCGTTTTTATTGGTATGGAGGGAAAGGAATCACTTTTGCAGGAGGATAGCGGGAGGTATCGCTATACCTTTTCACCTCCGCTGAAGGAGAAGTTGTTTTATTTTAGAGCCAACGGGGTTCAATCAAGGGAATATCGTTTGGAAGTACTCAAAACGCCCTCTATTCAAGATTTCACGGTTCGGTTGGATTTTCCAAAATATACCGGTCGCAATTTTGAGATTTTGAACGGAACCGGAAATGCCACTTTTCCGGAAGGAACAAAAGCTACCTGGCAGATAGAAGGGAGGGATACCGAAACCATACATCTTCGAACGAAGGATACGATCTTGACGTTTGGGAGAGAAAGAAATGCCTTTCGCTATTCCAAAAGATTATACGCTGATTTTGGGTACGAGTTGGTAACTTCTAACGCCAATGTGGAGCAATATGAGAAATTGGCATATACGTTTAAGGTGGTGAAAGATGCTTTTCCCAAGATTCGGGCCGATCAGGTACTTGATTCGTTGAATCCGAATGTGGCATACTTCATGGGCGAAGCCAGTGATGATTACAAATTAAGTGGCATTCGTCTGGTCTGCTATCCTGATAACGATGAAGAGGAAAAACAGGTATTGAACCTAAGTCAACCGAATACCAATGTAGATCAGTTTTACTATACCTTTCCCTCAGGTTTGCAATTGAACCCCGGAACGGATTACAGTTTCTTTTTTGAGGCAATCGATAACGACGCCATTCATGGAGGTAAGCGAAGTAAGACCCAAGTATTTTCGTTGGCACTGCTTAACGAGGACCAATTGCGGAACAAGGAATTGGAGTCGCAACAATCCATTATAGGAAATATGGACAAGTCGTTGGAGAAATTTAAGGAGCAAAAGCAGACCTTACAAGAAATAAATAAAGAACAGAAAGAGAAGAAACAACTGAATTTTAATGATCAGAATGAAATCAAGGATTTTCTGAAAAAGCAACAGCAACAGGAGTCTATGATGCAAAAGTTTAGTAAGCAGTTAAAAGAGAATCTGGAAAAATCGGAAAAGGACGATGAATTAAATAAACTATTGCAAGAACGACTCGAACGACAAGAGAAAGAGGCACGTAAGAATGAGAAGTTGTTGGAAGAACTCAATAAGATCGCGGACAAGATCAACAAAGAGGAGTTGGCGAAGAAATTAGAAGAACTGGGGAAGAAACAACAGAATAGTCAACGTAGTTTGGAGCAATTATTAGAGCTGACCAAACGGTATTATGTGACGGAGAAAGCGGCTCAAATCGCGAAGGACCTTGAAAAGCTGGCCGAACGACAGGAATATCTTTCTGAAATTAAAATTGGGCAGGACTTTTCGAATAGGGAGCAAGAAAAATTGAATGAGGAGTTCGAGGAGATTTCGGGAGAATTAAAGGAGTTGGAGAAGGACAATCAGGACTTGAAAAAACCCTTGGAGCTCTCTATTGACAAGAATAAGGAAGAGGGGGTCAAGAAAGACCAGCAAGAGGCCTTGGAGCAGATTAATAAACATGAAGGACAGGAATCCTCATCAATGGAGGAGCGGGAGAAAACCGCCAAAACCGCCTCTCAGAAACAGAAGTCTGCGGCCAACAAGATGAAGGAGCTATCACAAGGACTTCAACAGGCCTCGTCAGGCGGGGCTAGTGGTTCGTCGGTATCCGAGGATGCTGAAATGTTACGGCAAATCTTGGACAATTTGGTTACGTTTTCCTTTAAACAAGAAAAACTTTTTGAAAATTTGGAGGACGCTGGGCCGGACATGCCGCAGTTTTCGGGCGTCGTGAAACGCCAACAAGAATTAAAAGGACTTTTTGAACATGTAGATGATAGCTTGTTTGCGCTATCGTTAAGACAGGCAGAACTATCCGAGTTTGTAAACGAGCAAATTACGGAGGTGTATTATAATATAGATAAGTCATTGGAAAGCTTGGCAGAAAGTCAGGTATATCAAGGTGTTTCGTATCAGAAGTACGTGTTGAGTGCTTCGAATAGCTTGGCTGATTTTTTGGCAAAGTTGCTCGATAATATGAACCAAAGCATGCAAATGGGTCAGGGTTCGGGGGAGAGTCAAGAGGGTTTTCAACTACCCGATATTATTCAGCAGCAACAAGGGTTGAAAGATAAGATGGAGGGAATGGGGCAGTCCGGTAAGGGAAAACCGCAACAAGGAGAGGGAGAAGGTAAGGGAAAGCAGGGTGCTGGAGAAAATGAAGGTGGTGAAGGAAAATCTGGCCAAGAAGGCAATACCGGGGAAGGGAAAGCTGGGAAGGATGGCAAAGGAAAAGGGGCTAGTAATGGGGAAGGCGAAGGCGAAGGGGAGAATGGAAAAGGTAAGGGAGCCGATGGGAATGGCGGAAATGATGGCGAGGGGTCGAACGGCCAGGGCGGAAATGGTGTTGGCCAAGCCACCGAAGCGGAGTTGCAAGAGATATATGAGATATACAAACAACAACAACAATTAAGACAACAACTCGAACAGCAGTTGCAGGGTATGATTAACAATAGCGACCGTAAATTGTGGGAGAAATTGATAAGACAGATGGAGGACTTTGAGAATGATCTGTTGGAAAACGGTTTTACGCAACGCTCCATGGCGAAGGTGAACACCATCCAGTATGAGTTGTTGAAGTTGGAAAATGCGGCTATGAAGCAAGGAAAGAAACCAGAAAGGGAGGGCAGTACGAACACAAAACGGTTCAGTAATCCCATAACTACGAAACCTGCGCTGCTAGAGAATTTTCGAAATGAGGTTGAAATATTAAATCGACAAGCCTTACCTTTGCGGCCCAATTTTAAGGAAAAGGTAAAAGACTATTTCAAAGGAAATGATTGATTTTCATTACGAGCTAGATTTCAAACTTGATAATGCAACCAAGTATTCCGATTGGATTACTAGGATTATTAAGATGGAGAAAAGCAGTATTGGTCAGTTGGATTATGTATTCTGTAATGACAGTTATTTGTTGAATATAAATCAGCAGTATTTGAAGCACGATACTTTTACTGATATCATCACTTTTGATTACAGTCAAGGGAGACAGGTTGCCGGGGATATTTTTATCTCTATTGATAGGGTACGAGAGAATGCTAAAGAATTTGTAGTGGATTTCAATGAGGAGCTAAGACGGGTGATGGCACATGGAATCCTGCACTTATTAGGTTATAAGGATAAGAGTGTAAGTGAAAGCATTGAAATGAGGGAAAGGGAAAATGAAGCGATGCGATTGTTCCACGTGGAACAATAGTTGGATATATTGATTAGTGTGCGGTGTTCAGTCGCGCAGAAAGCAGGTTTAAACCAAGGGAATGTTTGGAGAGCAATACGATGTTATAGTAGTGGGTGGCGGACACGCGGGGGCCGAAGCGGCCGCGGCCGCGGCGAACATGGGCTCCAAAACATTATTGGTCACGATGAACTTGCAGACGATAGGACAAATGTCGTGCAATCCTGCCATGGGAGGAATCGCCAAGGGTCAGATTGTTCGGGAGATCGACGCCTTGGGAGGCTATAGTGGGGTCATTACCGACAAGTCCGCGATTCAGTTTAAGATGCTAAACAAGTCCAAGGGTCCGGCTATGTGGAGTCCGAGGGCTCAAAACGATCGGATGCGTTTTGCAGAGGAATGGCGTATGGCCTTGGAGAATACTCCCAATTGCGACTTCTATCAGGAGATGGTAAATGGCTTATTGACCGAAGGTGGAAAGGTAACCGGGGTACGCACCTCTTTGGGACTCGAGATCAAAGGTAAATCTGTGGTTCTTACCAATGGAACCTTTTTGAATGGTTTGATTCATATCGGGGAAAAACAGTTGGGCGGAGGCCGCGCTGGTGAGAAGGCATCCACAGGAATCACTGAACAGCTGGTTGATTTTGGTTTTCAGAGTGGACGCATGAAAACGGGAACACCCCCTCGTGTGGACGGCCGCTCCCTGAATTATGCGGCAATGATTCCGCAACCGGGCGATGCAATTCCTGAAAAATTTTCCTATTTGAATACAAGACCGCTCGATACGCAGCGAGATTGCCATATGACACATACGAGTACATTGGTGCATGATTTGCTAAGAGAAGGTTTTGATCGTTCTCCAATGTTCAATGGCAGAATCAAAAGTCTGGGTCCAAGATATTGCCCATCTATAGAGGACAAAATAAACCGTTTTGCAGATAAGGACAGCCATCAACTGTTCGTAGAGCCGGAAGGTTGGAATACAGTTGAGGTATACGTAAATGGTTTTTCAACTTCCTTGCCGGAGGATGTGCAATATAAAGCGCTGCGATCTGTAAAGGGGTTCGAAAACGTGAAGTTTTTCAGGCCGGGTTATGCAATAGAGTACGACTATTTTCCACCCACGCAACTAAAGCATACGTTGGAAACCAAGTTGGTTGAAAACCTTTATTTTGCCGGGCAGATCAATGGTACTACCGGGTATGAGGAAGCCGCTTCCCAAGGGCTGATGGCCGGTATCAATGCGCATCGTAAACTAAACGAAGAAGAATCCTTTATATTAAAAAGAGATGAGGCATATATTGGGGTGTTGATTGATGATTTGATTACGAAGGGTACAGAAGAACCCTATAGGATGTTTACTTCCAGGGCAGAATATCGTACACTCTTACGACAAGATAATGCGGATTTGAGGCTGACCCCTAAAGGACATGCGATTGGTTTGGCCAAAGAAGAGCGGTTGGTTCGGATGGAACAAAAGGAAAGGAAGGCAAAGGACTTCGTTGATTTTTTCCGTAAAACAAGTGTCCTGCCAGCCGAAATTAATCCGATTCTGGAAAGCGTAAGGTCAGCTACGGTAAAGCAATCCGATAAGATGTTCAAGGTATTTTCGAGGCCAAAAGTGACTATGGGACATATGATGCAGTTGAGTTCTGTGGCCAAGTACGTGGAAGAGCATGAGCTTGACAGAGAGGAAATGGAGCAGACCGAAATACAGGTGAAGTATGCCGGTTATATCGAAAAAGAAAAGAACAATGCCGATAAGTTACATCGGTTGGAGAACGTTAAGATTCCACCTAATTTTGATTATACCCAGTTGAAGTCTTTGTCTTATGAGGCAAGGGAAAAGTTGAGTGCTGTACGGCCCGTAACTATAGCGCAGGCGGCACGGGTAAGTGGAGTGAATCCGTCAGATATCAGTGTTCTTCTGGTATTTTTAGGGCGGTAACACTTGTTTGTTCCACGTGGAACATTATCCTGCTACATACATTTTTTACAAGAGCTCCTAACGCGTAGGACCCTATGTAAGTGACCATGTTTTATAATGGCCTGGTTTTTGATAATCAAACGGCAACTACAAACTGGCGTTTATGAAAGCATTACTACCTGTTCTTCTTTTGATTTTTTTCATGTTACAATCCTGTATTCCTCTTCGAATTGCGCCCTCCATTTCAAACTATAAAGTCACCAACGGCAAGAAGTTTAAACGGGGCCTTTCCAAAAGGCAGATGTTTATTTTTGAGGATCCAAAACAGGCGGGCGACTTCTATGACTATGTGAACACCAAGTTTGCATTAGGGCATCATAATGTGTATGATGATGTGCCATTTGAGCTAAATGAGGCCCAATATTTTTTTGCATTTTATGAGATAGAGATTCCGGACAAAGTGTTGAATCTCGCCCCGATGGTAGCAGATGCTATTTGGAACGAAGTGGTATATGATGGTGAGGAAGAAACACGTGGCGTGCAACCACAAGATGTATTGCGAAAAGGAAATTGGTATGTTGCCATTGAAGTCTACAGCGATATGGAAAAAGACTGTTTGCAAAAAGATTCGCTTTCAAGAGAAGCAGTTTTGAAGTATCTTTCGTCCTTAAAAGAAGAATACCTCGCTACGTACAATTACAATGAAGTCGTATTTAAGAACTAAAGACCATTCCGTTTCAGGGGAAGAGTTTGAGCTCATGTTGCATCCCGAACTTGAAATGTTGATTACCAAACCCCAGCCAGAAGATCTAGATGGCTACTACGAGAGCGCCGCATATATTTCGCACACCGATGCCAATAAAACACTATTGGAGAAAATGTACCAAACTGTAAAGAGGTACAGTCTTTCCAAAAAAGTAGCGCTAATGGAAAAATATAGCGGGGAAGAACGAACAGTGCTTGATTTTGGCGCAGGCACTGGAGACTTTTTGTATGTGGCCCAGGAGAAAGGATGGAAGGTGAGCGGGGTAGAACCGAACTGGGGTGCACGAAAAAAAGCCTCGGAAAAAGGGGTGAACCTAATCGATAAAATACAGAAAGATCATTCAGGGCGGTACAACCTCATTACCCTATGGCATGTATTAGAGCATTTACCAAATTTGGAAGACCATATAGATCAGTTGAGCAAGCTTTTGCTGCCCGGGGGAACAATCATTGTCGCGGTACCGAACTTTAATTCCTATGATGCAAAACACTACCAAGAGTTTTGGGCGGCCTACGACGTTCCAAGGCATCTTTGGCATTTTTCCCGTACAGCTATTCAAAAATTGTTTGGATCATCGGGCATGGAGGTGGTTGCAACAAAACCACTCATCTTCGATTCATTCTATGTTTCGTTGTTATCTGAAAAATACAAAACAGGAAAATCAAATTATATCAGTGCTTTTCTAAACGGCCTTCTTTCAAATATGAAAGCCTGGAGCTCCAAAGAATACTCTTCGCTGATTTATGTATTAAAAAAAAGAGAAGAAGTGTTGTAATGGCCCTAAACCGGCCAAAATTCGTTTTCAGGCCGTTTCAGCGCGTTTCGAAGCACCATCCCTTGCGACCCTTTTAATAATTTTAAAAACGCCTTTAAGTGCTGTTTCAGGCATCGTTTTTAATAGAGAATACAAATAATTTCACCGCAATACAATAGAAATATCTTATATATTGTAGTGGTGGTATTTTACCGATTGTATTTCTGAACTGCTAAAATTTTCAATACTTACCAAGACATTGCAAAAGCTTTGTTACTTTTGCGCATCTTAAAACGAGAAAAAAGATACAACATGAAAAAAGTACTAGTGGTATTTGCAGTTTTGGCATTCATCTCTTGCAAGCAAGAAAAGATAGGCTATGTAGATAACGTAAAGTTAATGGATGATTATCAGGAAAAGATTGATGTTGAGGCAAAATTCAAGGCCAAAGCGGAAGCAATGGGACGGAAAAAAGATAGTATTTCGAAAGCATTTCAATTAGAAGCACAGGCATTTCAGGCAAAGGCCGAAAGCATGTCCCAAAAGAAAGCGCAGGAAGAGTATGGCCTTATGCAACAGAAAGGCCAATTTATTGGCCAGCAAATTCAGCAAGAAGAACAACAAATACAGACGCAGGGTCAAACGGAAATGGATTCTTTGGTCAGCAAGGTTAAAGAAGAAATCAAAGCGTACGGCAAAACCAATGGCTATACCTATATCTTAGGTGGTGGTGATGGTGGTAGTGTTTTGTACGGAACGGAAGCAAATGATCTCACTGAGGAAATCGTAAAGATCTTGAACGACAAATATAAAAAGTAAGAAAAGGCAGAAGCCTTTGAAATACAAAGAACCCGCTATGACCAAACAGGTGTTGGCGGGTTTTCTATTTTTAAAAACGACCCTAAATGGGTCTTGCTTATCACCCCTGCAATATGTAAACCAAGAAAATAGCAGGTACAAAATAGACGGCGATTGTTTTGGCCCCATCGTAATCTTTGGCCATGCGTTGCCCAAAAAGCAACATGAGCAATGATACACAGGACATGATGGCGCCGTATAAGGCAATAGTAGATGTGCCCATTATGACAATTTGATAGAGGCCTACGGCACATAGTATACCGGCAACCATTTCTGCAAGAAGAACGGTTGCCAAAAGAAGCGGAACAAATTTACCCAAAGGGGTTTCTGCAAAATGACCCTTCAACCAGCCTAGGTTGCCGGTCCAGTCAAAAACCTTATCGATCCCACTCTGCAGGAACGTGATTATTAAAAATAATAATAGTAAGATTTCTGTGGCGTTCGTTAAAATATGTTCCATGGCTTTTAATTTAAACTGGGTTCGAAACCTCTTATTGTTCACCTCTCAAGGATAAAAACACTCCTTCCTATGCCGCTTTTTTATGAAGCAGGCGGGTGAGGCGAATCGAAAGGTCTGTAAATATGATTTTAGCATTTCCGTTTCGCTCCACATGATAAATGGCATCTTCTAATTCTTTCGTAATAGCGAGCACATTATTTTCATGTACGAAGGGCGCGAATTTTTCCAATTGAAACCCATCTGCATGAAGCTGCATATAGGCCAATTCGTTTGTATTGTAATTGATCAACAAGGCCTGTCGCATCACTGCAATACAAAAATGAAGGAACTTCTTTTGCGTCTCTCGACCCGTGCCGGCAACTTCTTCACTCCATAAAATCAAATCATGAATGGCCGTCTTGTTGCCCTTGGCCTTAAACGCACTGCGCACCCATTGCACGAACCATTTTTCAAAAATGAGGTCTTCCGAATCCCGGTTCATCAGGTCAAGGGCTTTGTTAAAATTGCCGTTGGCTTCTTGAGCTATGCGCATGGCTTCGGGCCTGGTAGCACCTTCGGCAACCAAACCATTGGCTATCGCCTCTTCCGCCAAGGGCGGAAAATGTACTACCTGACAACGGGATCGGATCGTTTGTAGTAGCTGTTCCTCATCTTCCGCGATTAAAAGAAAGATGGTATTATTGGGAGGTTCCTCTATTAGTTTGAGCAATTTATTGGCCGCGGCGTTGTTCAATTTGTCCGCCATCCAGATCAGCATCAATTTATAGCCACCCTCATAGGATTTTAAGGACAACTTTTTTACGACGTCCAAGGCTTCATCTACCCCTATTTGCCCTTGTTTTTTCTCAATGCCAATGGCACGGTACCAATCAAAAAGATTGCCATAGGGCTGTTCTTTTAGAAATTGTCGCCATTCTTGCATATAATGATTGCTCACCGCGTGGCTTTTTACCTTATCACTATTTGAAACGGGAAAAGCAAAGTGCATATCGGGATGCGAAAGCGAATCGAATTTAAGATTACAACGTTGGTTTCCGCCCAGGTTTTCGCCCTCGGCATTCCCACAAATAATATATTGGGCATAGGCCAAAGCCATTGGAAGCGTACCCGAACCCTCTGGACCAACAAATAATTGCGCATGGGGAATACGCCCGGAATCCGCGCTGGTGGTCAAGTGTTTTTTGATATGGGTGAGGCCTAAAATGTCCTTGAACTGCATGGGCCAAAGATAGTTTTTTTCACGTAAGATTCCTTTGGGGAGGTTACGAATGACCTATTTAATAATCAAAATATTGATGGGGGCCATTTCTTCTCATCAAGAGAAATAATTACATTTGCTGTTCTCTAAATATTCCATAGAATGAAGACCATTGATGATTTTAATTTTGAAAACAAAAAAGCGCTGATCCGTGTTGATTTTAATGTACCGCTAGACAGTGCTTTCAATGTAAGCGATACCAATAGGATCCAAGCGGCGAAACCAACGATTATCAAAGTCTTGGAAGATGGAGGGAGTGCGGTGCTGATGTCGCACTTGGGTAGGCCAAAAGGACAAAAAAACCCTGACCTTTCCCTGACCCATATCTGCACTACCGTTTCCGATGTTATTGGAGTACAGGTAAAGTTCGTCGGCGATTCCGTTGGGGAAACAGCCGAGCAAGCGGTTGCGGCATTGCAGCCCGGGGAAGTGCTACTGTTGGAGAATCTTCGCTTTTATGCGGAAGAGGAAAAAGGCGATTCCGATTTTGCAAACAAACTATCCAAGCTTGGTGATATTTATGTAAACGACGCTTTTGGAACGGCACATAGAGCACATGCCTCAACTACTATCGTTGCAGATTTTTTCTCAGAAAACAAGTGTTTTGGATACCTATTGGCCAAAGAAATTGCGGCGATAGAAAAAGTGATGCAAACAGGCGAAAAACCAGTACTGGCCATTTTAGGAGGCGCGAAGGTATCGTCCAAGATTACGATCATAGAAAACATTTTGGACAAAGTGGATCATTTGATCATAGGGGGTGGTATGACGTATACCTTTGTAAAGGCTCAAGGCGGCGCGGTAGGGGATTCTATATGTGAAGACGATAAAATGGACCTTGCCTTGAGTATTTTAAAACAGGCCGAAGCCAAAGGGGTACAAGTACATTTGCCGGTAGACGTAATCGCCGCGAATGATTTTGACAACAATGCCGCAACCCAAACGGCAGCGGTAGATAAGATTCCCGATGGGTGGCAAGGGCTTGATGCCGGCCCCAGGACCTTGGAGATTTTTAGAGAGGTTATTTTGAAATCAAAAACGATTCTTTGGAACGGCCCGGTCGGCGTTTTTGAAATGGAAAACTTTGCCAAAGGCACGATTGCCGTAGGGAACGCTATTGACGAGGCAACGGCAACAGGAGCATTTTCTTTGGTCGGCGGTGGAGATTCCGTGGCGGCCGTAAAGCAGTTCGGTTTTGCGGACAAGGTTAGCTATGTCTCCACGGGCGGTGGTGCTATGTTAGAGAGTTTAGAGGGCAAAACCCTTCCCGGAATAGCAGCAATAATCGCTTCGTAGGAGCGTTATTAGTGTACGGCGGTGTTACGACTATCTTTGATAATTTCTTAAAAATTTTATGCTCTCGAAAAAAAACGCGATTTTCGTTGGCCCCTCCGTTCTATAGAAGCTGTTATGACCATAAAAACAATCAAGATCCAAAGTACTTTATTCTTTCTTGTTTGCGGCGTTTTTGCATTTGCACAACATAAAGACTCCACTTTAGTATCAAGCAAGAACGATACGATAAAAGAGATAAACAAACTTCCCACAGATTCTCTTGCCGTTGGCATTGAGGAGAATGTAAAACAAATGGAACAAATGGATGAATCTTCTGACCAAGATTTACCGTTCCCATTTGTCGATGGTAAAGGCCAATACAATTTAAAGGACCACCCGCAAGCGGCAATTTACGATAGTCTTTGGATGCAAGAATTGTATGCTACCGATGCGCTGTATAACGAGATGTATTCAGAAGTGTTGGAGTTGGGCAAAGTTGCCCAAATAGATGGGAATCCTGTGGCGGTAGAAGAAGTCTATGAGTACGATTTACCTACAGATTCTTTAAAGGCCCGTTTGGAGAAACTAAACCAAAAAACACCGTTCAACGTTGTATACAACCCTTCATTGGAAAGAGTGATCAAGTCGTTTTTGACCAGAAAGAGAGGCCTTATGGAACGAATGCTTACCGTAAGCCAGTTCTATTTTCCCTTGTATGAAGAAGAGTTCGACCGGAATGATATCCCCTTGGAAATGAAATACCTGTCTATCGTAGAGTCGGCCTTGAATCCAAAGGCAAGATCGCGTGTAGGAGCAACCGGGCTCTGGCAGTTTATGTATGGGACCGGAAAGCAGTACAAGTTAGATGTAACGAGTTATGTAGACGAACGTAGCGACCCTATAAAGGCCACGAAGGCGGCAAGCAAATATCTTTCAAGATTGTATCAAATTTTTGGAGATTGGGATTTAGCGCTGGCCGCATATAATTCTGGCCCAGGAAATGTAAATAAGGCGATTCGCCGGTCGGGCGGCAAACGCAACTATTGGAATATTCGTAGAAACTTGCCGAGGGAAACGGCCGGGTATGTCCCCGCTTTTTTGGCCACTATGTACGTTTTTGAGTATGCCGAAGAGCATGGTCTACGGGGCCGCAAAGTAGAAAGGCCTTATTTCGAAACAGATACCATTCAAGTGAAAAGCCTCATCACTTTTGATCAAATCTCAAAATTAGTAGGGGTGAGTATGGAAGAGTTGAAAGTCCTGAACCCTTCCTATAAATTGAACGTAATACCCTATGTTAAAGGGAAAAACTATGCGTTGCGTTTACCCAAGGATGCGATGGGGAAGTTCGTAGCGAACGAAGTACAGATTTATGCGCATGTAAAAAAAGAATTGGAAAGCAAGGAAAGTCCTTTGCCAGCTTTGGTAAAGCAGGCAGAGAAAGATAGGATCAGATATAAAGTACGAAGCGGTGATTTCTTGGGAAAAATCGCAGAGCGTTACGGGGTTCGCGTAAGTCAATTGAAACAATGGAACGGACTTCGTAGTAACAATTTGAGAGTAGGACAGCGACTTACCATTTATCCCAGGTATCGGGGCAAAAAAGCGGTAAGCTCAAAAAAGAAGGTGGCGTCCAACACCTCTAAACCACAGGTGATTGCACCTGGCACTAAAACACATACCGTTCGCAGTGGCGACTCCCTTTGGACCATCTCCCGAAAATATCCAGGAGTTTCTGTCGAAAATTTACGAGAATGGAACGGTATTAGCGGTAAGAACCTAAAACTGGGCACAAAACTGAAATTGTGCGAATGTTCACCGTAATTTAGAGACCATGAAACTTAGTAAACTTATTGTAGTATGTAGCCTTCTGTTCATCTCCTGTAAGGAAGGAGATCGAAAAAGCTACCTTCCCTCTAGCATTGGACCCATTAATTCATTGGCGGTCGTAATGGACGACGAACTATGGAAAGGCGAGGTAGGTGATAAGGTACGGGAACATTTCGCGGCCCCGGTTTTGGCGTTGACCCTTAACGAACCAAAGTTCAGTATTAATCACTTTCCTCCGAAGTCCTTTACCGGTACCACCCGCAATTCAAGGTCTATCCTATATGTGATGAAAGACTCGCTGGATCTTGCCCATGTCAAAAGTGATATGTATGCAACCCCGCAAAAAGTAGGGGTGATCAAAGGAACGACCAACTCCGAAATTATTGACAATATTGAACGGAAAGCGGCAGCGATGATCGCTTCCTTTAAGGCAGTGGAAATAAGCGAAAAACAAAAAAGATTTTTAAAGTCCTTGAATACGGAAGGTGCTTTTGAACAAAACTTTGGAGTAAAAATAGATGTGCCTTCGGTATATAAGGTGGGTCGCCAAGAAGACAATTTTGTTTGGCTAGATCGCCAAATCCCAAAGGGAACAGTCAATATTGTAGCATATGAGATGCCCGCAGACTACTTTAAAAGTGACTCTACCTTGGTAAGAGACATTGTTAAAATGCGTGATTCCATAGGGGAGCTTTATATTCCTGGTCCCGATAACCCGGGTAAAATCACCCACATGCGTACCGAACCTGCCTTTGCACCCCATGTTTTTGCCACGGAGATTGCCGGCCTTAAGGCCGTTGAAGTAAGGGGACTATGGGATATTAAAAACTACCCGATGGCAGGGCCTTTCTTGACCTACATAATCAATGACGAAGAGAACAAACGAAAAATGGTGGTCGAAGGCTTCGTTTTTGCTCCTGCGGCAGAGAAGCGGGACGATATGTTCGAATTAGAGGCAATTTTAAAGACCATTACCTTTGATATGGCCAAATAGGCAATAATCAAGGAGCATAAAAAAGCCCCATATCGATCGATATGGGGCTTTTTATATTGTTTAGGTTGGTAATCGACTATCAGCCGAAAGAAAAGCCCGTAGACAGCCTGTATATAAATGCATAGACAGCAATGGCCAAAAGAAAGAAGCAAAACCATGAAAAGGCTTTGAAATACTTATTCAACATTCGGTGTGTCCAATCCTTAAAAGCTTCTACGTAAATTTCTCTTACAAGTAATAATTTCCTCATATTCCGTTCTTTAAATGTTATGGTGCAAAGATGGTTTGAACGCCGAGGAATCGCGCTAAAAATTAGACGAAATGCACCGTATCTTCGTTTTGTATTTCAGGTATTGTAAATACTCGATGAACCACCTGGAATTTTGGACAAACGGCAAATTATTCACTAGAAGTCCCCTACAAAAATGTAAGCAGGATGTTTTTTTCCGATAATCGTGTAAGTAGATACGTTGGTGTAGTCCTTTTTCCTGAGATAAAAAGCGGTAGGTTCGTTTAAAAACATAAAAAAAGCACCTTTTAAGGTGCTTTCTTCGGTTAGGTTGGTCACTATGTGGTTAGTCAAATGCGAAGCCCGTTGAAACTCTGAATATAAAAGCGTACAACATAATGACAAAGCTTGCAAAACAAAACCAAGAGAAGGCTTTGAAATAGGACTTTACCATTGCATGGCCTAAGTTTCTAAATGCTTCTAGATAAATTTCTTTGATTAGTAGGACATTTTTCATGATTTGGGTTTTAGTTCGATTTGGGTTTTTACTTCTTATATAACTCTTAATCCGCTATTTACGTATTTTAACGAGTTTATTTGTTGTGAACATGACCCAACATGTTGTGAAATTGCTCTTTGGGTTTTTTGCAGCTTTTTCTACCCTGGAAATAATAGGTTTAGCGGGAGAAAATAGAAAGCCCGCTTATCAAATTCTGAAAAGCGGGCTTTGTGTTATAGGGTACGTTGTTTTTACATATCTACAATGATAAATTCTGAACGCCTGTTTCTAAAGTGCTCGTCTTCGGTGCAACGAATACTGCCATTACATTCGTTTAAGAGGCGTTCTTCTCCATATCCGGTGGCACTCTCTATGCGACTTGCATCGATGCCTTGGGAGATGATATAGTTTCTTGTGGCCTTGGCGCGTCTGTCTGATAGGTATTTGTTGTATACGCTACTACCACGCGAGTCGGTATGGGATTCAATTTTAATGACCATGTTGGGATATTCTGTCATCACCTCTACCAATTTATCCAGTTCCTCTGAAGCGTCGGTTCGTATGTATGACTTATCAAAATCAAAGAATATCATCTCTGTTTTCAATTTTTTAATACCATCTTCCAAAGCGATCATTTCTTCAAGACGTCGTAAGTTGACATCTACGTTTACCAATTCGTTATCCTTGGTTCCAGTTTCCAAATTGTCCTCGAAGAATTCGCCCACGGTAGTTTTTAAGATGTATTTGGTATTACTATCCAAGTCTTCGAATACAAAACTTCCATCTTCTTCGGTCACAACTTCTTTCAGTTTAATACCGTTTTCATCTAGTAGTTCAACCAACGCTTGTGGCATAATATCGCCTGTAATCATTTCGGTCACGACACCCGCAATGGCATTCAGGTTTTCGGGCACCTCTTCCACGATAAGGCGCTTAAACGAATAGATGTCGTCATCGCCCTTGCCACCTTCTCTGTTAGAGGCAAAAAACCCTTGTTGGTTTTCTTCGTTTACGATATAGGAAAAATCATCTTTATTACTGTTAACAGGTTGGCCAACATTCACTACTTCCTGGAAACCTTCTTCCGGATCGATGGCCACTTCGTATACATCAAGCCCGCCAAGACCGGTATGGCCGTCCGAAGAGAAGTATAGTTTTTGTTCGTTAATAAAGGGAAACATTTCCCGTTGCTCGGTATTGATATCCGGGCCAAGATTTTTTGGTTCTGAAAAATCACCATTTTCCAAGATATCTACGACGAAGATATCGGTTTGACCGATGCTTCCCGGCATATCCGAAACAAAATAAAGCTGTTTGCCATCGGGGCTCAAGGCAGGGTGTCCGGTTGAATAAGCGTCGCTGTTGAAGGAGACTTCGCGGGCCTCTGTCCATTCCCCATCAACCTTGTTAGAAGTGTATATCTTTAAATGATTGACACCGTTTTTGTCTCTTTTTAATTTTTTGCCATAGTTGTTTCTTGTGAAATACATGGTGGTATTGTCCGGAGAAAATGTTACGGACGCCTCATGGTATTTGGTATTGATTTTTTTTGAGAATTTGATGGCATCTTTTAAGTCTTGAGTCTCTTCATTGATCTTAGCCACGTACAGGTCCAGAAAAGGCTGATCATTCCATTTATACCTTCTGGTATTTAAAAAGGAAGAGTCTTTTGCCGATGCAAACACTACTTGGCTCGAATCAAGAAACATGGGCGAGAAATCTGAATATTCGGTATTGACCGACATGTTCTTGATTTCAAAATTTTGCGAACTATTTAAAATATTATCGAGCACCATTTCTGTTGGCGTAGCCGCTTCCGAATCGAGGCCCGCGACTGGTTCATTGTTGGCCTTCTTATTATACAAGCGCATAAGCTTTTTGGCACGGGCATATTTCCCGGTCCCTTTTAAAGAATGCGCATATTTAAAGGTGTTGTCCGCCGAAAGTTCTTTGCCATATTTTTCATACAATACGTCGTACCATTCATAGGCCTTTTCCATGTTGGTGTTGAAGTAATGGGAGTCGGCTGCCTTTTGAATAACGTCGACCGTATAGTTTTTACCTCCTTTGGCCAAAGCTTGTTCGTAGAGTTCGGCGGCTTCTGCATACCACATTTTGTTAAAGTAGGCATCAGCTTTCTGAATCAACTTACTCTTGTTGGGTTCTTCATAAACGATTGGCTTATCCGAGTTTTCTTTCATCTCGTTGAGCATGTCATAGGTAATATCGTCAACTGCAACGGGCGAAGAAACTTCGGTTTCTAAATCGTCTGTAGCGGCTTCCTGTTCTAGAAGCGGTTCCTGGGGAGCTTCGCCATTTTCTACCTGCATGATCCAAACTTCATCTGTATACTTTTCATCAAATTTAGAAACGGTTCGATCAATGGCAGGTCGCCAGTCTATGTGATGCTCTAAATATAGATAGGTCAACCCTGTTTTGGTATTGACTATGGTCCCTGCTTCAAATCCTTTTTTCCCCAGTTTTTTGATCGTTTTTTTAAGGCTCTTTCCCTTGCTGAATACGTCGGCAATGATATAATAGCCATTTGCAACGTCATTTAGATCGCTAAAAGTCCTGTAGGGAATGTCGTTCTCCTCCGCCGCATCGGCAAAGGTCTCTTCTTTTTTTGGGTCGAAAAGGGGCGCTTCAAGAGCATCGGAAAAGCTAGTAGCGGTAATACTGGCGTTTTGTTGATTTCCTAAAACATTTTCAGGCAGGTCCTGGGCCATTGTAAATAAGGAGAGAAGGAGTGCACCTGTTGTGATTAATTTTTTCATGGTTGAGTTCGTTAGAAAAACCTTGGGGATTTTAATTTGTTTTCTCTGGTAATCCATTGATATCTAAGGAATATTTCATGGGTACCGGTATTATAGTTGTTTAAATTGTTAATGCTGTAATCATAGGCATAGCCTACATTAAATTTTGGAGATATCTGGAAACCAAAAAGCCCGCTGACAGAATCGTCCCAACGGTAGTTTACTCCTAAATTAAGTGCATTATTGATTAGAAAGTTCGCGGAAACATCTACCGAGATGGGAGCCCCTGTAACCTGCTTTACGAAAAAGGAAGGTTTGAATTTGAGTTCCGAATTGAGATTAAAGACGTACCCCCCTATCAGGAATAAATGAAGACGTTCCGTGGCTTCGGCCTCTTGAATTTCATCATAATGTGCATTGGTAAAGACATTGGGCGTTGAAAGACCCAAATAGGCATTTTGAGTGTAATAAAATACGCCCGCCCCTACGGAAGGCAATAGTTTGCTGTTGATATTTTCGTTGAATCTTGTTTCGGGTTCGCGAAAAATTCCTTTTCCCCAGTCAAGACTGAAAAACCGTACCCCTGCTTTTAATCCCAGGGCCAATCGATGCCCTCGATTATTCAATACGAGTTGATGCGCATAATTGGCATCGATATAAGTCTCTTCCGAAGGCCCCAATTCATCTTGTACGATCGATAGGCCAATACCGTCAAAAGGGCTTAACGGACTGTCGAGCCCAAAAGTAATGGTTCTTGGAGATCCTTCTATACCGACCCATTGGTCCCTGAATAGGCTAATAAGGGCAAGATGACCCCGTGATCCCGTATACCCAGGATTTACGGTCATCGTATTGTACATGTAATGCGTAACCTGCGGGTCTTGCTGAGCACTTGTCCACATGGGCAACAGCATTGCGATCAGCAAGAATTTATAGATTTGGGTTATTTTCATTATTTCTTTCGTTGGCTCCGTTCAGTTCCGAAGGCATATAAATTGCGAATGGTGGTTAAGCTTTCGCACACGTATCTATAGTACCTCCTCTAACGCTAAAACATAGGGGTTTATGTGCATATGGCCCATTTTGTTGTCAATAGCGGGTTTTTTGTTGTGAACGGACATTATTTTGATATGTACTGCGCTTTGGATTAAATAACTTTAAAAAAATACCTTTTGGTTTTTTGTGATCTTCACTGCAATCATGTGTTTTTGAAAGCAATGCTAGTTTTAAGAATAGGAAGACAACCTTAAACTGACTCCTAAATGTTGAAACACAATTTCGGTGCTTATCGGTTGTTGATAAATACTTTGGTTTGGCAATGAACTCCTGTTTTTTTCTTTTTGTAAGTCTTGAAAAAGACTCGAAAAACTGTAGGTATCGAATAGTTCTTTTTGATAAGCCCATTGAAAGGTCTTCAGAAACGGCTTTGTGGCCTATGTAATAGGACATTGCAGCGCCCTTTTTGATATGGTATTTAGCGGAGTATCTGTAAAGTGTTTTTATATTGTTCTCCTGAGCGGTATTTGTGTTGACCTTTAACAACAATAAACCAATTGGTATTGAGTTGCCGAATACGTTGCATCGCTGATCGAAAATACGGGCCCTTTTAAATTGTTTGCTAAGTGTTGGCTTGAATTTGGTTTCCCGAGCCATGTAAGGATAAGAGCAACGCTTTGATTGAATATCTAAGAAAATATTAATTCCTAGGAATTCGAAAGTGCTCGAACCTAGCCATGAGCGGGTGTCGTTTATGAGCTTCTTTCTTTTCGCCATAGGTCGGATAGGCGCACTATGCGATATCCAAAATGGAAAGCATTCTAAAAACGGATGTACTGTTACACTAAATTCCCCCACATGTTTTACTTAGGTTAGCTAGTAAAATGTGAATTAAAGCCGACAAAAAGGCTTAAATTCCTGATGACAAGTTACTTTTAGACCTTGCTTAGGGGAAATCTTTGTTGTGAACGATGGATATGGAATGGTAAAACCCTAGAAAATTGTTATTTCCTACATCGTTCAAAAATGGAAAAACCCTCGTCTTGCGAGGGTTTTTCCATCATTTCGATAGGTTTTTCTATTAGCGTGATATATAGAGCCATCCTGTTTTTGGTTCATCAGCTCCATTTCCTAAATTTAAAAGGTAGTAATAGGTACCTACAGGCAGCTTATCATCTTCTACTGTTGTGGCACGCCCCATAGAAGTACCATCCCAAGTATTGTCATATCCTTCTGTCTCGAACACTAGCACGCCCCATCGGTTATACACTTGAAGCGTATTGTTGGGATACTGTTCAATACATTCAATAAAGAAGAAGTCATTCACTCCATCTTGGTTTGGCGAGAACTCGTTAAAAATGGTCAAACATTCTGACTGGGTAACTTCCGGGGTCGCCTCATCTCTATCATTGGCCATGTTTGGGTCTATCTGATCAACATAGATCAACTGGGCGATATTGGTATAATCATCGGTCTCTGTCACGGTGACCGTCATTTCCAAACTTGCCGTTTCGCCTGCACTTATAACCGGTATTTCCCACGTAGCTATGGTTTCATTGTAAACGCCATTGTCTGCATCGGCGCTTACCAGTTCATAACCTCCAGGGAGTGCGTCTTCAATACCAATGTTTGTTGCATCGTACGTGCTACTATTGGTAACGGTGATCGTAAATACTACCGTATCCCCGAAAAAGGTTTGTGCCTTGTCAACTGTTTTTACTATTTCTAGATCAACTGTTGGCGAGGGAATCGTATAACTAGCTTCATCATCCTCACTTTGATCGCCATCATCATTGTTGGGTGTCGAGTCTGGATCGTACTGATCGGAAGCGGTTATTTCTACCGTATTGGTATATTCCCCTAAAATGTTGGCGGGCGCGTTGATGGTTACCTCGTAAGATACCGTTTGTGATCCCACCGGTACATTCGGAAGTACCCAGGTAATGGTGTTATTGTTTACTACACCTCCATCATTTACGGTCCCTAGGGTAAATCCGCTGGGTAATTGATCTACCAAACGTACGTTGGTGGCCAAGCCCGGCCCTTCATTCGTCACGGTTATCTCAAAAACAACCGTATCCCCTGCATTTGGGTTTTGAACAGCTGCGGCGCTTAAGGCTTTGGTGATACTAAGGTCGGCAGGAATAAGTTCAATAAAGGCACTATCCTCGTCATCTTCACTTTGGTCCCCATCGTCATTGTTAGGTGCCGAATCGGGATCAAGTTGATCAACAGCGGTTACCTGTGCTGTATTGACATACTCGTTCGCGGCGTTGGTCGGGACATTGATGGTTACTTCGAACGTAAGTACCTGACTGGTGCCGGCAGGAATGGTGAGCCCACTCCAACTTATCGTGCCAGTATTTTGAACACCTCCATTGTTAACGGTCGTAACCGTAAATCCGCTTGGAACGTAATTTTCAATTCCTACGTTGGTTGCATCATCGGCGCCTTCGTTGAAAACCTCTATGGTAAATGTAAGCGTATCTCCAGGATTGCCTTGTCCCGGATTCACGGTATTTACCAATCGAAGGTCTGCGGATTGTATGGTAAGGAGCGTGTTGTCTTCATCGTCTTCACTTTGATCCCCATCATCGTTGTTCGGTGCTGAGTCTGGATCATGCTGGTCTACTGCTATGACTTGAACCGTATTCGTATACTCCCCGGCAGTAGCTGTGGGCATATTCACTGAAGCCTCAAAGGTAAGAGTAACCGTATTTCCAGAAGGAATGTTGATTCCGTTCCAGTTAATGATACTACCTGTCTGCGACCCTCCATCATTTATGTTTACTACCGTAAATCCTGCTGGGATCGTATTGGCAATGTCAATGTTGGTGGCATCATCGCCCCCCTCATTCTGTATAGCCACTGAAATCGTGACTACATCGCCAGGGTTCGCACTAGGCTGTGAAATGGTATTGGTTACATTCAAATCAGCTGCTTGAGGCGTAATGGTCACCGCAGCTTCGTCGTCTTCGCTTTGATCTCCGTCATCGTTATTCGGACTCGAATCTGGATCAAAATTGGAAGAACTGAATACTTGAGCGATGTTGGTATACTCTCCTGCGGTTCCGGTGGGCGCATTTACCACCGCACTGATAGTAATTGAAGCGTTATCAGCATTGGCGATCAATGGGAGTATCCAATCCCCCGTTGTGTCAACATAGGTGCCATTTGTGGCATTTCCGCTATCTGAGGAATATGTAAATCCTTGAGGTAGCAAATCTCTTACAACCGCTCCTGCAGGACAATCAATGGGTCCATCATTGAACACCGTTACCGTAAAAACAATTGTTTCACCAACATTTGGATTTGCATTATCAACCGTTTTGGTGACCCGTAAATCGGATGTCGGAGCAACGGTTACGGTTACCTGCGCGGTATTTTCACAACTATTGCCATCGGTTCCTGTCACTGTGTAGGTGGTGGTAGTCAAAGGGAATACGGTATCACCATCAGTGACCCCATTGTCCCATGTATAGGTCGTAGCTCCCGAACCTGTTAAGGTAACCGGTTCTCCGGCATTTATGGTGGTAGCCGTAGCATTTGCAACGACGTTCGGCAACGCATTTTGTGTGATGGTAATAAGGGTACGCGTAGTACTTGTACAGCCATTTACCGTATTTCGAGCCTCCGCATAAAAATCATTGGCGCCGTTTGCCAGATCTGCCTCAAGCGGTGTAAAGGTCAAGCTTGCCGTAGCCACCGGGGTACCCCCGGTTGCGGTGGTAAACCAATCAACGGTCTCATCGGTTCCTATGGAAACCTCCATTGTGGGTACGGTTCCTCCGATACAGTAGGCCTGGTCCCCTTGTACGATAGTTGGTGCATTCACAGTAGGACAAGCACAACTTGGCGCGGTGATGTTCATGGTGTCGGCACAAGAAGTCCCGCCGTCAGTAACGGTAAGTGTGATGTTATTTCCGGAAGTAATCCCGGAGATGGTCCAGTTGTTCCCTCCATTGTCCGTAACGGTCCCTTCCGTACTGGTTACGGTCCCTGTGCTTACATTGACGGATAGTGAATAGGTTAACAAGTCCGGTGCACATGTAGGCGCGGTATCGATACTGATAGTGGGCAAGGCGTTCTGTGTGATAGTGATTGCCGTGCGGGTGGTGCTGGTACATCCATTAACGGTGTTCCTAGCTTCGGCATAAAAATCATTGGCTCCATTTACAAGATCTGCCTCTAGCGGTGTAAAGGTCAAGCTTGCCGCAGCCACCGGGGTACCGCCGGTTGCGGTGGTAAACCAATCAACGGTCTCATCGGTTCCTATGGAAACCTCCATTGTGGGTACGGTTCCTCCGATGCAGTAGGCCTGGTCCCCTTGCACTATTGTAGGTGCATTTACTACCGGACAACTGCAATTTGGGGCCGTAATGTTCATGGTGCCAACACAAGAAGTCCCGCCGTCTGTAACGGTAAGTGTGATATTGTTTCCGGAAGTAATCCCGGAGATGGTCCAGTTGTTCCCTCCATTGTCCGTAACGGTCCCTTCCGTACTGGTTACGGTCCCGGTACTTACGTTGACGGATAGTGAATAGGTCAACAAATCAGGGGCACAAGTCGGTGCCGAGTCTACAGAAATGGTAGGTGTCGCATTAACGGTGACCACGATTTCCGCCCTTGGGCCTTCACAGGAGTTGGCGTTGGTCTGGCTTACGAAGAAGGATGTATTCCCTGCCGT
>CANMSA010000031.1 GCA_947500385.1 uncultured Flavobacteriaceae bacterium
CAAACATCAAACATCAAACATCAAACATCAAACATCAAACATCAAACATCAAACATCAAACATCAAACATCAAACATTTAACAATCATCTTATGAAATCAGTTATTTTATCATTCTTTTTTGTAGCGATCAGTACGGTAGTCTTTGGGCAATCTGAGGAAGAGGCAGCCATTCGTGAAACGCTCACCGATTACATTCATGGAAGCTCTTACAACGACCCTGAACAGATTGTAAGCGCCTTTTATGCAGAAGCACCTTTGTTCCTGTCGAAAAAAGGGCAGGAGATTTACCGTTTGTCACCTTCCGAATACGCCGATTTGTTTAAAAAAAGGGAAAAAGGGGTATTCAACGGTCGCGTGGGGAATATTCTGAGCATTGACCAAGAAAACAATATCGCGACGGCAAAGGCCGAGATCTTAATCGAGGCCGAGAACATGCGATTCATCGATCTATTTCTTCTGAAAAAGCTAGCGGGAGAATGGAAAATTATTAGCAAGGCCGCGACCTTGATTCCCGGAGAAGAGAAATAGGTAGGCCGTTTAAAATAGCGTTGGGTGCATTCACCCCATTTTTGAGCCTGAACAGTTCTTTTCCGTAACAAATCTGCATTTTTGCATACCAATAGATAAAGGATCTAAGCAACCTTTTAAATTTGTGTATGACAAAAACGAAAGCTATCAGTCCGGCCGATCTTGTGGTGCTTGAAAAGGCAAAAAGCAAAATGGAGGATGTGCATTGGACCATGCAAGGCATCAATAAAGTAGGTAACGTGATCGAGAGTCGTATCAACCTCTTGCCTCAAAAACAGCAAGATTGGATACAGCAGCTGAGTTATAAAGTGTTGCATTCGGTGGTAAAGGCCAATCTGCTTTCCATGAAAAAGGAAAAAGGAACCGCGACTCCTTGGAACAAAACCTATAAGGCCTTGGTAACTTCTTCGGGTCTGGTAGGAGGGGCGTTGGGAGCAGCGGCCTTTGGCGTAGATCTGACCTTGGCGACCAAACTGATGATGCGTTCTATTATGGACATTGCGCGGGCAGAAGGGGAAGACCTTTCGGAACTCGATACCCAATTGGCCTGCTTACAGGTTTTTGCCTTGGGAGGAAAAACAAAACATGATAATAGTCTAGAAACGGGATATTACGCTTCTCGAATAGCCATCAGTTCAGGGATCAAAGGTGGTGCAAAAGCCTTAGAAACCCTCTTACAGGGAAGTTCCAATGCCCTTATACAATTGATTGCTTCCGTGGCGGCCCGTTTTAGTGTACAGGTATCTGAAAAGTTTGTGGCCCAAGCGATACCGGTATTGGGGGCGGCCGGTGGGGCATCCATAAATCTGGCATTCATTCACCACTTTCAGCAGATGGCCCAGGCACATTTTGCCATTCGAAAGTTGGAGCGCACCTATGGGGAAGCCTTGGTAAAAGAGGCATATGAAATGAGCCCTAACACCAAATGATAGTGGCATGTTAACGAATGATAATTGATTTTTCCTTGTCGTATAGTGTCCGTAATGCACCTGTGAGTGCATTTAGCGATCAACTTGAAGGAGAATATGAGGTAGGACGCAATCCAAGTGCATATTAACGTCTAGAAGATCAACTACTCTTTTGAATCGAAAACCGCCTCCAATTTTAAGGCTTTTTCGTTAGAAAACCCCAAAGTACTGTCGAGTTCAAAGCAGCGCCTGAAGTTTTTTAGCGCTTCAATAGAATCCCCTTTTGCCAATAGCGCATCTCCGTAACTGTCATACGTATTGGCCGATGTAGGATATTCTTCGATATTTAATTTAAAAACCCCTAAAGCCGCATCTAATTCGTCATGCTGCAATAAGTTATAGCCTAGTTGATTCAGCCTTTGTTCCGAGGTGCTATATTGAGTGGTATCCAATTTTAATTCATGGTACAACTTTATGCCCTGATCGATATTTTCTTCCACTATTTTTTTGGCCATCGCTCTTTCAATCTGATATTTAGGTATTTCATATGGTTTGCCTTCCATAATATTGAAGAGACCCTTTATCGTTGCGCGAAAATTTTGACCGGAATCGTTGGTCAAAAAAACAAAACCATTATTTGCATCTACTTCATTGTGTAAAAATGTTACAAAGCCTACCCAGCCACCGGAATGATTCACAACTTTTGGTTCCCCTTCTTTAGATTGAATTCCCCATCCAAATCCGTATGTAGTTGGCTCGCCATTATTAAGTACTCCCGGTGTCCAGGCCTCGTCTAAATACTTTTTTGGAATAATAGTATGATTTACAAGCGCCTGATTCCATTTAAATAGATCTTCCAGCGTAGAATAAATTCCCCCGTCGCCCCGAACATCGTTCACGATATTATAATCATTTATCACTAGTTCAGTTTGGTCAAATGCCACTTCATAACCAAATACTCGATTTGGCATATTGGGATCCGGATCTACTTGATACTTATACAGCACCGTATTGTTCATGCCCAATGGTTCAAAAATCGTTTCTTTCAAATAGTCTCTAAAATGCTTACCAGAAATCTTTTCTACAATCGAGGCTAAAAACAAATATCCGGTGTTGCTATATTCCCAACGTTCCCCTGGTTTAAAATCAAGTTCGGGGTTCACGTTATAAAACACTTCAATGATTTCGTCATTTCCTAGGATGTAGGTTTTTGTAGAATCTTCAGCTTTCCAGTTTTCCGCTAATAACCGTTCGTAATCGGTGATTCCCGAAACATGATGTAACATGTGTCGCACGGTGATACTGTCGTAGGGAAATCGCGGTAGAATCGATTTGACTGTTTGGTCATATTCTATTTTACCCGCTTCTTTTAATTTCATGATCGCCATACCCGTAAACTGTTTACTTACAGACGCCAATCTGAATTGAGAAGATAAACTTAGTGGTTCTTTGGGATCAATGGTTCTTAAGCCGTCGGCATTTTGATAGCGGATTTCTCCGTTTTCGTACACCAAAATATTGCCCGTACTGAACCCCTTTTCATGCATCTTTTCAATGAACTCGGCATAGGTATTATTGCCTTCAAATGTTGTTTTATTGTCTTTACAATTAATCAAAAAGCCAACAAACAAGAATGTCAACGAAAATTTGAGTAACTTTTTCATCTTTAATAAGTTTGCGACTAAAGATACTATTTTTAAAAGCGCGATGATAGCACTATTGTTTAGGTCTAAAGAAGTTAAAAAAAACGATGGTACGGACCATTCAATTGAAAATTATCAACGTTTTGGGAATTATTTAAGTTGTAATTTCCTGTTCTAAAAGCAAAAAACGCACGTACCGGGGATTTAATGATAGTTTTGCTGGGGAATATTAGGGGAAGTTGTTTGAAAACGGAGAATTTGGAATTGAACGTAGTGCAAGGGCAAAAAGAGGTTTTGCTTGCGATTATAGTTCGAAAATAAGATTGAATAGTTCAAATAAAGGATAATCGGATGCGATGATTTTGGAATGGAAATACAGGTTAAGTATAACATTTTGGGCAAAATAGTTGAGGGAGTCAATACTGGATGGTATGTAAAGTTTATTGATGATCGTGTAGATTCGGGAGGTTTTTTTATTTACGAATTCAAAAATCTGAAGGCTGATGAAGGTTTTGATACCTGGCTAGAAAACGAAAGTGATATCTTTGGCTATGTTAGTGAAAATGGCTGGAAAATAAAGTGGTTAACTGCAAAAGAAATAAAGTAGTATCCAAAATTCAGATCAACGGTACACTATAACTGTCTAAAATATCGAGAATGAAAAACCTCATATTTCTTCTTCTTTTTGTATCTACCTATTCCCAAAAACTTCCCATGTCTATGGAATTTAAACAGGCATATGAAAAAGGAACTCGAAGCTATGATGGAAAGGTCACTGGCAAATACTGGCAGAATGCAGCATCTTATGACCTAAAGGTAAAGGTCGACCCTAGTCAAAAACTGCTACAAGGTTCAGGTTCAGTAAAGTACACAAATAATAGTCCAGACTCTTTAAATACAGTTGTTTTGCAAGCCTATCATAATTACTACAAATTCGGTGCAGGCAAAGAAAGTCTTCTTGCCCATCCATCCAATGAAAACAATAATGAAGGAATGGTTTTGGATGAAATTGTGTTGCAAGAAGCTATAATCGACTTGAAGGATGACGAAATTTTTGAATCATCTGGCACGTATTGCGCCGTAACACTTTTTGACCCGTTAGCTTCGGGAGAATCGGTAGACATACATTTCAAATGGCATTATACTATTCCAGGTAAGGGTTTTGAACGCAGTGGTGCTATTGATAGTACTTCAATGTTCGTAGCTTACTGGTACCCAGAGATTGCCGTTATAGATGATATTCATGGCTGGGATAAAATAGAATATGATGCGAGTGCTGAATTCTATCATGATGTGTCTAATTTTAAAGTAGAAATAGAAGTACCGGATAACTATATAGTTTGGTCCTCTTCTCCTTTAAAAAACCCCATTGAAGTACTTCCAGAAAAATTTCTAAAACGTCTTCAAAAAGCCAAAAATTCCTCGGAATCAGTAACTATCGTTGGTCAAGGGGATCTGGAAAACGGCATAGTAATGAAAAGTAATATTTGGAAATATGAGATAGCTGGCATTCCCGACTTTGCTTTCGCTTTAAGTGATGACTTTATTTGGGAAGCTGCTAATTATCAAGATGATATGGGGAAATACATGCTTAACATAGCCTATGATCCAGAAAATCCAGAATTTACTTCAGTGCTCAAGGCACAACAAGAATCCCTTAAAATTTTCCATTACCAATTTCCCAAACATCCGTTTCCGTATCAACATTTTACCATATTTAATGGGCTAGAAGGTGGCGGCATGGAATTTCCGGGAATGGCTAACGATGAGGCCTATAATGGGGAAGAATTTTCAAATTGGTTAGGGTATGAAGTCTCTGATTATAGAGCGAACTTGGGTCTTACGCTACACGAAATGTTTCATATGTATTTTCCTTTTATGATGGGAATCAATGAAAAGAGATATGCTTGGATGGACGAAGGATGGGCAGAATTCGCTGAATGTTTTAGCCCGCAGGGATTGAACTTTAAGTATGATAACGAATATATAACGAAACATTGGGTAGTGCCGATGATGGTGCCTACGTATACCAGGCCTGACCATTCATGGATTAATTCTTATACCATAGGAGCATATTCGTATTATTCCCTTTACCATTTACTGGGAGCGGAAACGTTCGACCGGTGTATCAAGGCTTTCATCGATAGGTGGAAAGGCAAACATCCTACCCCCTATGATTTCTTTTTTACATTTAACGATGTATCAGGGAAAAATTTAAATTGGTTTTGGGAGCAATGGTACTTCAGTTTTGGTTATCCTGATCTGAAAAACCGGGGGCTGAAAAACAACGAATTGACAATTGAAAATGTGGGCGGCAAGCCGCTGGCCTTCGAATTAATCTATACCTTTAATGACGATTCCAAAAAATCTGAATTTATTAGTCCTGAATGTTGGAAATCAAATGAAATATTCACCAAAGAACTTTTAAATGGTCGTGAAATAAAATCTATTCAATTGAAGTCTGGGAGTAGTTCAGATGCTATTTTTAGCAATAATACGTGGAAGAGCACGGATAAGTAAGAACAATATCAAAGTTCAAATCAACAACAATTTATAGCTTGAAACATAGTATTCATTCAGCGGCACATTGCCAACGCTTACATGCTAAAAAACCGGCTTTTATTTGACCGATCAGTTCAACCATTCAAAAAGATATATGGCACTACTCGAAAGTATTTTTGGTCCGTCTAAAGATGTTATCTGGAGCCAAATAGCAAAAGACATTGGAGGGGATTATATTGATGGGGGCTTTTGGAAAAAAGATGTATTGCGGTATCGGCACGACCATTGGGAGCTGTTGTTGGATACCTTTACGCGCAGTCACGGGAAAACAAGCAGTACCTATACCCGTTTGCGTGTCCCCTTTATAAACAAGGACCGGCTGCAATTTAAAATATATCGGGAAGGCTTTTTTACCGGTATTGGTAAATTTTTCGGAATGCAAGACCTGCAGATTCGGGACCATCGATTCAATGAAAAATTTATAATTCAGGGAAACAACAAGCACAAAATAGAACAATTGTTAAACGATGCGCCCTTAAAGATGCTCTTCGAAATGGTACCCGATGTGCATGTTGAAATCAAACAGGACGAAGGTTGGTTTGGAAAGAAATATCCCGAAGGGGTACATGTACTCTACTTTGAACGGCGGGGTACCTTGCGCGATAAGGAAACCCTTTTGTTGTTGTTCAGGCTGTTTACGACCTTGCTCGACCGTCTCGTACAAATTGATTCGGCCTATGAAGACGATCCCAACCTAAAACTCTCTTAGCACACAGTATGATGCATAGGGCGTCAGCGTTTGTTCCCGGGCAATGACCCACCGGGTCTAATTCACTTTTTTCGCCTTGGGGCTTTGACCATTCTGATTCAAGGTAAGTCTGTTTACCATGCCCTCCTCGTCTTTTTCGAAGACCACATTTGCCTCGACCACTTTTAGAAAAAAGGTGTTCTCTGCAGAGGCGAAAATGGGAAACTTTTGCTGTCCGGTCGCTTGGGCGTACAGTTGCTTTTCATCTCGGGTTATTTCGATTGCGAAATCAGGGCTAAAGGCATAAGTGCCGATATAGGTCTCCAGGATTTCGACGGCCACTTCGACCTCTTTGATAGGTTCCTTCTTTGTTGGTGTAACCAATTTGTTTGAACTGTCCAATAAATGCAATCCAATGTCATCGACACTTTCGATGCTATTTGCCAGAACAACCACCCCTGTGTTACTTTCCTTGTGAAAGCCAGTGAAGGTCTTATAACCACCGGTACCCCCGTTGTGCCATACGATCGAACCACTATTCGCGAAATGCCAACCGAGGCCCATTTGAAATGTACCATCGCTACTAGCGAAGGCAGGGTTGTGAGTGTATCGCATCGCCGCCATCAAAGGGGATTTTTTACCATTTAGATTGGCACGCATAAATTGTAACATATCGGAAGCCGTGGATCGCAAACCACCGGCCCCTGCGAGGGTAATAATATCCCAATTCGCTACTTCTTGACCATAGGCGTGCCCTTTGGCCAAGCGCTCTTTCATGGAAGGGGTAAGGGTGCGTTTGGTGTCGGCCATATCATACGAATCGGCAAAGTTGGCGATCACCAATTCTTCATAGGTTTTGCCTAAATGTAATTCAAGAATATGACCTAAAAGGCCCATTCCTAAATTGGAGTATTCATAGTTTTTACCTATGGCCCTCTTGAGCTCGTACGCGGATAAAAAACTGTACAATTGGGCTACGGAATAATCGGCAAAAGGGTTATTAGGGTCGGCTGGTTTAAAATTATCGGGCATACCTGGTAACGCCGACGTATGGGTGGCTAGATTTTTTAAGGTTATTTTTTTTCCATTGTACTCGGGAATTTTGGCGTTTTCCGGCAAGTATTTCTCAACGGGGTCATCGAGCGCCATGGTTCCTTTCAATACCTGATCGGCCAATAAAATAGTCGTAAAAACCTTGGAGATAGACCCTATTTCAAACACCGTGTTCTTATCGAGTTCCAGGCCTCCGTTGAGGGCCGTTTTACCGTAGCTGAAATAGATTTCTTGTCCGTCTTTTAGGAGTCCGACCACAATTCCAACGTTTTTCCCGCTGGCTACCTTTTGCTGTATGTTTTCTTTTACAGCCTCTGAGATTTGGGACCGCGCTTCGAGAGAAAAAAACAAGAAACTGATAATTAGTGCGAATGGGAACGTACATTTTTTCATTGCCTGGTTGTTTAGCTGTGCCTATTGGTGTGTTTTAGTACCGATATGTTACAAAAAAAGGAAATTAACACATAGGAGACGGTTTTAAGTAAGTAGCAGTGGGCAGTGGGCAGTGAACAGTGGGCAGTGGGCAGTGAACAGTGAACAGTAAACAGTTATCAATAGTCATGATTCCTAACTACTAACTTGTTTTTTGGTCTTTTTTCTTTGTTCGTTCAGCGCGGCGGTCTTTTCGTCTTTTTAATATAGATTTTTTTGATTTTAAATGACAAAATGCGAAGGGTTATATTCGCAAGGGTGCTCAGTAAACAGTTATCAATAGTGCTGATTCCTAACCAATAACATGTTTTTAGTCTTTTTTCTTTGTTGGTTCAGCGCGGCGGTCTTTTCGTCTTTTTGAATATGGGTATGATAGATGTATTTGATTTTAAATGACAAAAGGCGAAGGGTTATATTCGCAAGGGTGTTCAGTAAACAGTTATCAATAGGCAGAATTCCTAACCACTAACTTGTTTTTTGGTCTTTTTTCTTTGTTCGTTCAGCGCAGCGGTCTTTTCGTCTTTTTTGTATTTGAGTGTGACATTTGCGTTTGAATTTAACACGTATCTTTTCAACCATCGGTGAGTAGGGTCCGTTTCATTTCCCTGCGAAGATACAGTCCGGTAACAATAGTGGCCATTAGGTCGGCAATCGCAAATGAGATCCATACGCCCAATTCCCCAAAGTAACCGGGTAGCACCAGAATTAGCGGGATAAAAAAGAAACCTTGCCTGGTAAGGGTCAATAAAAGCGCCGGAATTGCCTTCCCGATCGCCTGAAAATAGGCGGCGCCTATAAGTTGTAAGGCAATGATAGGGGAGGCGGCAAAAACCCAACGCATTGCCGTGGGTATGTGCTCCAACACATAGGAATTTATAGCCAATTCACTGGCGGGGAGGTCAGCTTTGCTACTTAAAAAGAGCGAGGCTATTTCCGACGGGAATATGAAAAGTCCCAGAAACACCACTGTGGCCAAGATAGCGGCATATTTGATGGCCGTATTGATGCTCTCCCGTACCCGTATAAAGTGTTTGGCTCCATAGTTATAGCCAGCGATCGGGAGAAAGCCTTGAGTAACTCCAAAAACGGGAAAAAGGGCAAACATCAACATCCTTCCGATGATGGCATAGACCGCTACCATGGCCTCGCCCCCAAGATTAAAAAGAATATTGTTCATAAGCAGATACACCACACTGGTGGTTGCTTGGCGTGCCAAGGTTACAAAGCCCAAAGAGCCAATTTCTTTGATAATCGGTAGGTCTAAAAGAAAGCATTTGAGGGTGAGGCGTAGTTCCGAGTTTTTGGACAGAAAAAAGTAGGTAACATAGGTACAACATGCCAAGTAGCTTATGGTGGTGGCCCATGCGGCCCCATGCATGCCCCAATTCAAGACGTTTATAAAAAGATAGTCGAGGAAGAGGTTTGAGATAGAAGGTACGATCATTGCGATCATTGCGAATTTAGGTTTCCCCTCGGCGCGTATAACACTACTTCCCATCATATTCAAAGCCAATAATGGAATACCGTAAAGAACAATGGTGTAGTAAATCTTGGCTGGTGCAAAGATGCTGCCCTTTCCTCCAAAGGCAGGAATTAAAGTGTCTACGAAGTAAAGCCCCAAGCTCACCATCGCAATGGTAACCAGTAATGTCAAGGTAATTTGGTTGCCAAAGGTTTTAACGGCTTTGGCTTTGTTTTCAGCGCCCAAGGCCCTTGATATTATACTGGATCCTCCAATCCCGATCGCCATTCCCAAAGCACCAATAAAAAAGGATACGGGTAAGACCACATTGATTGCGGCAATCGCGATGCTTCCGATCCAATTTCCTACAAAAATAGAATCGACCAAAACGTTCAGCGACATGACCAAGATTCCTATGGAAGCTGGTACGGCTTGTTGTACCAGAAGTTTTCCGATCGGCGCCGAGCCTAACTGTTCTGCCGGGAGGTTGGCCATAGTTTTTCCTAATTACTTTCCGCTATTGGTACTTTCGCAAACAGCGAATGGCGGCAAGCATTCTTTTAAACCGGCAACACTTCGTTCTGTTGCCATTCATTTACCCAGTTGGCCATTACTTGTACCCAGGAATCGCTATCGTTCAAACAAGGGATGTGTTTGTAGTGTTCTCCACCAGCCTCTTCAAATTGCTCCTTGCCCTCCATGGCGATCTCTTCCAAGGTCTCAAGACAATCGCTTACAAAGGCCGCCGTTACAACTGCCAACCGTTTTTTGCCTTCTTTTGCCAATCGCTCGAATTCAAAATCGGTATAGGGCTTTAACCACGGGTCGCCGGCCAAACGCGATTGAAAAGAGGTACTTACTTTTTCGGCCGGAAGCCCCAAATGGGCTTTTACCAATTCCGTGGTTTCATACACTTGATGTCGATAACAAGTATTGTGCGCAACCGAGTTGATACTGCAACAGCTCCCATCTATTTTGCAATGGTACTTGGTCGGGTCCGATTTTCGAACATGCCGTTCGGGAATACCATGATAGGAAAAGAGGATATGATCGTACTCGAAATCTTTTAAGCCGGCAGCGATACTTTCCGAGAGTACCTTAATATAGTCCGGACTTTTATAAAAGGCAGGCAGCGTTGTGAGACGAATATTCGGGAAGTGCTTTTGTTGCACTTCCATGGTTTTGACGACCACGGTTTCATAGCTCGACATCGCGTAATGCGGATACAAGGGTACTAAAAGTACTTCGTCAACGCCTTTTTCGCTTAGTTCCCGCAACGCATTCTCAATGCTCATAGAACCATATCGCATACCCAGGGCGACCGGCATTTGGGTATGTACCCGTAATTTTGCTGCGAAGCGTTCGGAGAGGACAACGAGCGGCGAACCTTCGTCCCACCATATTTTGGAATAGGCCTTGGCCGATTTCTTAGGGCGCGTTTGTAGAATAATACCACGAACCAATAAATTCCGAAGAACCACGGGTACGTCAATTACCCGCTCATCCATTAAAAATTCGTCTAAATATGGTTTTACATCCTTTGCCGTAGGGCTGTCGGGCGAACCCAGATTTACGAGAAGTACTCCTTTCATTTATATTGCAATTTTTCAAGTGCAAAAATACGGCTTGATCCCTTTCCTTCAATCAGTTTCATAAAATACTTTTTGATAGTGATATAGAGAGGGTCGATTTCATCGGATCTGGTCTTTTAAGCGGAATCCTTGAAACATTTCAGGGAAGCGAATTAGGCGTTAAAAAACCTGCTGTATCCAAAAATATGCGGCCTTAAATTGCGTTATACCAAGAACCTGGATGTTTTTTTAACGGAAAATAGGGAGTGCCAGCACCCTATTTGTTAGTTTCTTTGTAGAAAATACGTCAAATAGAACTCCAAGATCAGAACCAAACCGATCTATGCGTCAATTATTAGTATTAGTTACATTCATATTTTGTGTAGGGATTACTGCCCAGGAAGCGAACAGCTTATTATGGGAGATATCAGGGAATGGGTTGAAACAAAGCTCGTACTTATATGGTACCATGCACGTGAGCAGGCGCATTGCCTTTCGTCTTGACGATGTCTTTTACGAAGCCCTTGACCAGAGCGAGGTAGTTGCCTTGGAGTCGGACCCAGGAACCTGGCTCGATGATAACAACCTGAATAACCTGCGTGGTTATGGGATGCAAAATGGTTTTTATACCAAAGGCTTTTACATACAGAACTTTGCCATAAAGAACCCTCGAAAAGAGGAGATGGCGGCGTATTTGGCTTTTAATGATAGCCGTGTAAATGGTATTCTATACCGTAGTAACGACTATTCGCAAGATTTTGAAGAGGAAACATATCTTGATATGTTTATCTACCAAGCGGGTAAAAAGTTCAGCAAGCCGATAGTAGCATTAGAGGATTTGGAAGAATCGGCCACGTTGGTGGGGCGTGCGAGCATGAACCCTATGAAGCAAAAGCCCGATGAATGGTTGCAAAAGAAGATGCAGCAGCAAGACTTCATGACCTTATTGCAAGACGCCTATCGCAATCGGAATATCAACCTACTTGACTCGATTGACAAGGGAATATATACCAAGCACTATCTTAAGAACATGTTGTTTATCCGAAATCGGAATATGGCCAACAAGCTCGATTCGGTGGTGCACACGGCGAAGACTTTTGCGGGTATCGGGGCAGCGCACTTGCCCGGGAAAGAAGGAGTGATCGCCATGTTGCGCGATATTGGATATACGGTAAAACCCCTGCTGTCGAAAGCGACTCGAAAGGGAACGGAAATCAAGCAAAAACTGGAGAATGCCATTCTTGAAAATAGCTATGGGAACCAAAAGCCGGATGATGCTTTTTTTACCGTTGATCTGCCAAGTAAGTTATACCCCGTTTCGGAGAATCCAAGTACGGCCTATATTGCTCCAGATTTGGCCAATGGAAGCTATGTAATGGTAAATCGCATCCCCACGTTTTCCTATCTGAAACAAGATGCAGTGTATTCCGTGGAAGATCTAGATCAACTGTTATTCGAGAACATTCCCGGTAAAATTCGGGAGAAGCAAAAAATAGAGCGGAATGGCTTTCAGGGGCTGGATATCAGAAATCAGTTAAAGAACGGGGACCATCAGCGGTATCATATTTATGTGACGCCTTTGGAAATTGTAATTTTCAAAATGGGAGGTGATGGCACTTATGTAGTACAACATTCCGATACTATTTTTAATAGCATACAATTTAGAAAAAGAACGCAAAAACCGGTGATAGTGGCGCCAAAGTTTTCCGACTTTGAGATACAGATGCCTAGTTTGTATAGCTTTCCCAACCGGGAAAGAAATGGCCATCGGTTGGTACAAGGCTACGATTCGATTACCGATAGCTACTACTTCTTGAGAAAAGTAACCCTGAACGATTTTAGCTTTATCGAGCAAGACACCTTTGAATTAAAGCAAATACAAAAACGCTTTTACCAAGATTTGAAGTTGACCGGTACGTATTCCGATTTTGAAGGAAACGTACTTCGGTCCAATGCGATGATCGATACCGTTGCAGGTAAAAAATTACACTTAAAGACCACCTTTAGGGCCGGAGATTATTATCTAATGGGAATCGTGACCACCCATGCCGATTTGGCAACGACTTACTTCGACTCCTTCAAGATGAAGGAGGCTACCTATGCGAAAAAGTTTGAGACGGTTGTAGATACGGCATTGTTTTTTAGAACGGTGAGTTCTGTACAACCTCCAAAATTCGTGGAAAATAGCAATTTGTATCTGAATGGGCGCAACCGTCCGAAACCCTATAGTGCCTTTAACAAAAAAACGATTTATCAGAATTCGAACAATGAGGCGGTCGCCGTATCATTGAATAAATCCCATGATTTTATGATGTTCCCCGATTTGGATTCGGTTTGGAACTTGCGCAAAAAACTGTATGCCCATGAACGTTTTCATGTTATGGATGAAGCTAAGAGCACACGCGCTGATGGGGCGGAGGAACTAATGCTTACGCTTACCGATACGGCGAGTACCAGAGGTATTTTGATAAAGAATGTTCTTAAGGGAGGCCTGTTGTATGAAATAAAGGCACAAGTAGATACGGTAGCGACCCCCAGCCGATTCGTGACCGCATTTTTCGAGAACTTTAGATTGATGGATACCCTTATTGGGAAAGATATATTGACCGACAAAACACCCCAATTTTTTGATGCCTTGCGCAAGAATGATAGTATTGTTCTGAATGGTTACACCTTTATCGATTTCAA
The DNA here is from genome assembly GCA_947500385.1 of uncultured Flavobacteriaceae bacterium. Classification (GTDB taxonomy): domain Bacteria; phylum Bacteroidota; class Bacteroidia; order Flavobacteriales; family Flavobacteriaceae; genus Pelagihabitans. The sequence goes on from CANMSA010000031.1 coordinate 13,537, forward strand.
AGAAAAACATGTAGACTCCTTAAAACACTATATCGCCAATTTCGACTACCCGGATGATAAAAAGCACATTCAAGCATACTTGATTCAAAAGCTGGGAAAACTAAAACACCCCGATGTAGTGCCTTTTTTGAAGTCGTTTTACGGAAAGTCGTACAATAATTCAGATGCGCAGACCAAAATACTACAGGCGGTTAGTTGTAAAAAAGAAGAAGAATCGGTGGCGTTACTGCTCGAATTGCTGTCCAAGGACTTGCCGTTGGTTTCGAATACTTTTGAAATTCAGCGTATTTTTCGACCCTATAAAGACAGCCTTGAACTTGCCAAAAAGCTGTATCCTGAGTTAATGGACTATAGTGCCATTGCCGAGTACAAATCCCCTATTTTTTCAATTTTGGCCCGTTTACAGACCAAAGGTCTTATTAAGACCAAAAGCTATAAGAAATATAGAAAACAGATTTTGAACGATGCCAAGATTCAACTGAAGCGAACTCTGGGGAATACAAGCGATACGAACGATGGGGGATATAACAGTGGCCTTTCTACGAGAATCAGTAATTCGGGCGTATTGGAAGACTATGCGATTTTGCTCTACCCTTTCAAGGAAGAAAAAGATGTAAAACTGTTCTTTAATCGTCTCTTACAGGTAAAAGACCGTAAAATACGAACCACTCTGGCCATGCTAATGGCCAAGGAAGAAATTGCGCTCCCGCAAGAAATGTTACAAAGCTTGGCGTCCGATATCAACAGTAGGGCAATGCTTTTTGGAAAGTTAAAGTCGATCGGAAAAGCCCATCTCTTTCCCAAGGAATTTCGAAACGAGCGTTTTTTAGCAGAATCCTTACTCTTTGAAACGGGCAAGTTCAATGCAAAAAAAGACTCGCTGCAATTTTTGGAAAAACGAGCACTGAATTTTAACGGAAAGGAATTGACAGGCTATTATTTTAAAACACGCAGTAACGATGATTACGATACCAATTTTAATATGAATTTGGTTGTTTTTGAAAAATCAAATGTACTTGGTTTAAAACCCTTCTATAAAAAAGAACGTATGCGCATAGAGGACACCGATACCGATGCGGAGGTAATGAACTACGTTACGGAAGAATTTCTTTTACAAGACCGGCAACGCGCCGAGGTATACCGCCCCAATAACTATGGGGGGTATGGGTATTATGGGTATTGAAAATAATGTTCTTAAGTAAAGCACTATTTTTGAAACAATAATTGAAAACAGTTACTTTAAGAGCTACGATACATTCTATGGCAACCAACCAGCACAACCCTGACCCTTTTGTAATCACTCCGAATTTCATTGAAATCTTACGAGCCGAAGGTAACAAGGCTTGGAGCAGCTGCCTGACCTTAAACGCCGACAAAAAGTACCAACAAGTGGTCGCATCAATAACCGATGACGAATTTAAGGACATACAATACAAAGCGCAGCATCTTTTGCTCAGAGACTTAGTGAAGGTTTATAATGATTTCGCATTGTTATATAACAAAGAATCTGCGATACCTAAGAAGTTAAGGTTTGTATTGGTTTTTCTATATGAAAAACTACAAGGAAAAGATTTGTCCGCATCTTTTGATATCAGTAAACTGCAAAAGCTTCCTACATCACATGCCTTCAATAAGAATGTTAAACTTATACAACAGACTTCCTTCTTTCAGCCTATTGAAGAGCTAAAATCAGAGTATATTTCTACAATGGTTTTGTCAAAAATGAATAGTTCCGACTTTCAAAACATTGCTTCTTTTTTGAATAGAATTGCCCTGCTAATGGCGCAGGCAGATTCGAAGGTGTCCGACAAAGAACAGAAAAAACTTAAAGCGATTTCTGAGAAAATAAACAATCCAAGAATTGTAATAGGGAAGTCGAATTACAGTGAAGTTCCTAAAGATGACACTCTCGAAAAAGTCTTAGCCGAATTACATGATCTTATAGGGTTAGAGGCAATTAAAAAAAATGTTGAAGACCTTACAAATTTCCTGAAAGTCCAAAAAATAAGGGAAGAAAAGGGGTTGAAAACGAATAGGAATGCGTTGCATGCCGTCTTTATGGGCCCTCCGGGCACTGGAAAAACTACGGTGGCGAGAATGTTAGGGCGTATTTTTAAACATTTAGGCTACTTAAAAAGAGGGCATTTGGTAGAGACCGATCGTTCAGGAATGGTCGCGGGTTATGTTGGTCAAACCGCTATTAAGGCCGACGAGGTAATTAATGCGGCGACTGATGGTGTACTATTTATTGATGAAGCGTACGCCCTTTCTTCAGGTGGGTTGAATGATTTTGGGAATGAGGCTATCGAGGTTTTGTTAAAACGTATGGAAGACATGCGAGAAAGTTTGGTGGTTGTGGTGGCCGGGTATCCAGATGAGATGGAGATTTTTATTCAATCGAACCCGGGACTTCAGTCACGTTTTAATCGTTATTTCACCTTTGACCATTATTTGCCTGAGACACTACTTGAAATCTTTAAACTGTACGCCAAAGGGGCCGATTTTGAGCTAAGTTCGGATGCAGAAGATAAGCTTTTTGAAATAGTAGAACGGGTTTATGAAAAACGTCATGGTGGTTTTGGAAACGCCCGTACAATGAGAAATCTTTTTGAAAAGATTATAGAAAGGCAAGCAAATAGGATAGTAAAAATTGAAAAAATCACGAAGAAAGACTTGGTGGTTTTAACAGAGGAAGATATTCCGGAAATCTTGAAAACCGTTAAGGAAATCTTAGTTTTTGAGGATGATGAATCATAATTTTTGACTAAATGACCACACAAGACTTAATTAATTTGTTTTCAGCAAATCAATATTACGTATTGGCGTATTTTGTGATGATTCTAGTTTTAGCGGCGTTTGTTACTTTTGCCGTAAACAGGGAGAACATTGGAAATTTGAAGTATTTGCTCTCCTTTCTGGTGTATGCAGTGGCAATTCCCGGTATTTTGGCGATTTTATTGGTGCTTTATCAGCTGCTTATGCTTAGGACAAATGTTTTGAATGTTAGTATCATCGCGTATTTTGTTCCAATAATTGCTATGATATGTACTTTATTATTGTTGAATCGAAAGGTGAAACTAGAAAAACTTCCCGGTTTTCAACGCTTATCGGGACTTGTGATAATAATAGCAATAGCGTTCATTATAATTTTTATTTTACAACGAACATATTTCGGAGTGCTGATTTTAGGAGGCTTGGTTCAGGTTCTTTTGGTATTCGGAGTGCTCATGTTGGCGCTTCGAATGGCCGCTAAAAAACTGATGAAATAAAATTATAGTGTAACAAAATAAGGTTTTCAAACACATATACTAAGGATGCACATTAGGTCGTTAGCATGGTATCATTCTCTTTACAAGACCTTTAATCCCTAAAAAATATATAAATTTAACCGGGTTTCTCATAGAAATCAATAAATAGTGACCAAAAAAGGAATAGATGGCCAAAGAAAAATTTAATTGGAAAGCACTTTTTGTTAATGAAGAAGGTACTTCGGATACAAAAACAAAAAAGGAGAATTCAACCAAAACGACTTCTTTTCCCGAAGCTAAGAAAAATGTAACCAAGTTTCCTGAAAAGGTTCAAATGCCAAGTGCAGGGAGTATAGACAACTCTGTTTTAGGCACGGTGGTTGAAATGTATGAGGCGGGGTTTGAATCCCTTAATCAACCAGGGTATGATTTTTATGAGTTTTTCAAAGCAATCAAAGCTGTTGGAAGCAACGATTCTTCCGTTTATAAAATGGCCTTTACAATGGCGCAAGGGGTGGATGCTACTGTAAACAAGGCAAGCTTGCTAAAGCAGTCAGATTTTTATGTAAAGGAGATAAACAAGGTGCATCAGCAATATCAAACCAAAGGTGCTTCGAAGAAAGCACAAATACAAGATGGTCTGAAAAGCAAAAAAGAAACACTATCAAATGAAATAACCAAGTTGGAAAAGCAAATCCTGCAACTTCAAACTCAAATTGGAGAAAAGAAGAATCAATTACAATCAGTAGATTCAAACTTGATTACCGATGTATCGGAAATTGAGCAGAAAATTGTAGCCAACGATTTGGCTAAAAGTAAAATTCTAGATACTATCAATGCAGTAGTAGATGGTATTAAAAATAATCTGTAAACCACACCGATGAACGTAGAAGAATCAAAGAGTCATGTATTGGATTTGCCCATTTTAAAACATTTTGATGATGAAAAGGGTGAGATTTCGTTGAATCCAAATAACTGGAGAAATGGAGAAAAAGGATTGAACACAGCTTTGAAGATTGCTCTGTTTGCCGCATTGGGTTATGGAGCATGGGTTTACATCTTACCTCCATTATTCACTGCCCTTGGACAAGTAATTGCTTTAGCAGGTGTAGCAGTATTCGTTATTTTCTTTATTTTAATGTTACCAGTTATTTTTAAAGGACTGCGTAGAGTGACTAGGGGAATTCATAAATCACTGATTAAGTATGACCCGTTCGGGGAATTACAAGATCAAAAAACAAAAATGATTCGGAACAGAAAAGTCTTCCAAGAATCGAAGGCTAAAATTAAAGCCCTCAAGGGAAATATGGAAGCGGAAGCTTACAAGGCCGAAAAAGAGGCAAAAGAGTATCAGGAACGCGTATTGTCATTACAAAAACAAGCTCAAAAAATAAAAAAGGAAATGGAGCGGATTGTTGCCGAGAAGGGCTCCGCAGGAAAAGACACTGACGAATACGTAGAGTTACATAGCGCGTTGGCCAAAAAGTTATCGGAATCCCAACGGGTTACGCACCAGTTGGATCAAAGCAAAGGATTTATCCAGAAATATGGGACTCGCGCAAACGTAATGGGAAAACTTGACCGCAAGCTGACCTTAGCTGGTACCGCAATCGATATTAAAATTTCGGATTTCGATGTTACAATACAAATGCTTAAGAAAGAATATGCTTTTGCAAAAACGGCAAAAGAGGCTACGGACAGTGCTAAATCTGCTATGCATTTCACAAAAGATTGGGAGCTCGAGTATGCCCTTGACGTGATTACTGAAACGATTGCAATGGACATTGCCCGTACCCAAGAAAATCTCTCTGATATTGATATGCTTACAAGTAAGTACGATATTGATAGTGATGAACTATATTCACAGTTGGATACTTTGGCAGATAAGATAAAAACGGGAAAAGACTATGTCCCCGAATCATCCAAATATAACAATCCAAACTATAAACTCACTGCGGAAGACAAACAAGAGAGTGGTGGTTTTGGGAAAATGTTCGACTAATCATTAAATACTAAATATAACTAGAAATGGGTAAAATTTTACGAACCAAAAAATTAACTACGCTATCAGAATTACTAATCGTACTTGTGCTTTTAGGTGGTATTCTAGGAGCGGTATACTACTTTGCTCCCGGCTTAAGAGTTGGCGAGGCAAAGGTATTGGATGAACTTAACATTGATAAGAATGAGGTCAACAATGTAGTAACTTCTGAAAAGATGGAACTTCCTTCAAAAAGACGTTCCGGGATAGCAAAAGAAAAACCTTTGGTGCGCATGGCTGCATACGCATGGAATGCGCAGTCGGGCATTATTGTTTCTAATGGTGGGCCACGAACCACCAAAGGTTCCCTGATGGAGCAGAACGGAGTTAATTTGGAGATTATTCGACAAGATTGGTTATCGGAACTTCGAAACATGCAGATGAAATTTGTTGAAGAATATGATCGAGGCGAAGAGTACCCTGATGCGGATAAAAGTGCCTTTGCAATTATGATGATGGGAGATGGCGCCCCATTTTACATTAGTACAATGCAACAAGCGCTTGATGATAAGTTTGGAAAGGACAAATACCATGTGCAAGTTGTTGGTTGCGTAGGATTAAGTTATGGGGAAGACAAGCTAATTGGTCCACCAAGTTGGAAGGTAGACCCAAAGAGTATGAAAGGAGCGCTCATTTCAACCGTTTTGGGCGATGGTGACTGGGTGACGGCCTTGAATTATGCCTTTGCCAATGGATTAAAGGTAAACCCCGATGTTACCACCTATGACGAAGATGCCGTTAATTTCTATCCTTCACAGGATGATGACTATATCAAGTCAGCAGAAGAATTAATCAAATCACAGAAGTCCGGGTGGACGGTTCCATTGAAAGAAGTTAAAAATGGGAAGCTGACCGGGAAAACGATCAACAAGAAAGTTGATGGTTGTGCTACTTGGACCCCTGGAGATAAAATGGTGTTCGATGCTTTGAGCGGGTATACCGATATTGCTTCAACAAAGGAATTCAACAACCAAATGGCTACTACGGTAATCGCCGTAAAAGAATGGTCGGTACAACATCCTGAAATTGTCAGTAATATTCTGAAATCTGCTTTAACGGCTTCGAATCAAATGAAACAATACGACGAGTGGAGAGTGCGTGCTTCGGAAGCTGTTGCTGAAACATATGATCTTGAAACCCCTCAATATTGGTATGATATGTTCAAAGGGCAAAAGGGCAGCAAGAATGGTGTTGAATACAATATGGGAGGATCTAGGGTGTTCAACTACTCTGATGTTATGCAATACTATGGTATTACTGATGGTACGAATCGGTACAAGGCGGTCTATAACCAGGTATCTAGCTATCTTAAAGAACTGAATCCGTTTGGATTCAACGAATCGGTAAAACGAATTGTGCCGTATGATGAAGCGGTGAACCTTTATTTTGTTAAGAATATCAATGATATTGAATCAGGAACTGCATACAAACCTGATTATACGAAAGAGGCCGACGAAGTACTTGCTTCTGGGGAATGGAATATTAATTTTGATACCGGGAGCGCCAATATATCGGCTTCGTCTGCCAGTACGCTAGAGTCAATTTATAACCTTTTAATTCAGGCAGAGGATACGAAACTAAAGTTAGAAGGACATACCGATGATACCGGCTCTTCCGATTCAAATTATGACCTTTCTCAAAGAAGGGCCCAGGCAGTGGTAAATCATTTACGAAGCAAAGGCATCCCGCAATCCCGTTTCCAGACGGTTATTGGGAAAGGGGAAGATGAACCTATAGCAAATAATACTTCTGCTGCGGGAAGAGCTCAGAACCGCCGAGTAGTAATTGTACTGCTGAAGTAGTATAACGGTTTAAAAAGAAAAGAACCGTTCCGAAAATTGAAGATAGAATGTTTTCTTCGGGGCGGTTTTTTTATACAAATATTTCAGAAATATGAAGCAACTTTTTACACCATTTGAGAATGTAGGTAAGAATACAAGGCTCTTTATTATACTGGGTTGGGTACTATTACTAGTAGGTTTTTGGTTTGTATCCAGTATGGGGGAAAGGCATCTATTCCCTTCTCCACAGCAGGTATGGCAGGGTTTTGTAGAGTTGTACAATGAAGGTCTTGTGGTACATATAGGAAGTTCGTTATTATTGTGTTTTTCAGCTATTGGAATAGCCATTATTATTTCCTTGCTCTTTAGTTACCTTTCTACCGTACCGATTATCAAACCTTTGGCCAAAACGCTAAGTAAATTAAGGTATCTTCCCTTAACAGGTATAACCTTTTATTTGGCCATATTAATCAGCGATGCAAGAACCATGCAGGTATGGGTGCTGGTAGTGTTTATGAGTACTTATTTGACCACTTCTCTCTTGAGTATGTTAAATGCGATTCCACAAGAGGAATTTGACCATGCCCGATCTCTAGGTTGCAGCAGGTGGGAGGTGTTATGGGAAGTTGTGGTAAAAGGTCGAATAGATTATGTAATAGATGTCATTCGGCAAAACTTGGCAATTGTATGGATGATGCTAGTAACTGTTGAATCTATTTTGGTAGCAGCAGGTGGTCTAGGGTTTTTGATAAAAAATTCAGATAAGTTTATGAATCATGGACGTATAATTGCGTTGCAAATTGTCATATTGGCCGTAGGCCTTTTTATCGACTTTGCGTTAAACTATTTAAGAAAAGCATTTTTCCGTTACTCAAAAATATAGCAGATGACTTATAATATGCAGAATACCCTGCTCTATGTGGAAAACTTGAGCGTTGCCTATGGTGATAAGGTTATCATTAAAGATGTGAACTTAGTAGAAAAAGATGTTGTTCGCGAGGGGCATATAACTGGGCAAGTTATTGCAGTGGTCGGTAGGTCTGGGAGAGGAAAATCTACCCTTTTTAAGGCACTTACAGGTTTGGTGAAACCCACTTCGGGGAAAGTACTTATTGCCGACACACAGACGGGTGCCGAGAATGATGCTAAAGAAGTGCAGGAAGGTGATATTGGGTTTGTTGACCAAAAGTATACCCTTTTTCGAAACAAAACGGTATACGAGACCATGCAATTTGCACTGCGCCGCAAAGAAATGACGACGGAAGAAAAGCACTCCCAGATTATGCAGTACTTAAAAGACTGGGGGTTGGAGAATGAAAAAGACCAATATCCTTGTGAGCTTTCTGGCGGGCAACGTCAACGGACCGCTGTAATTGAGCAAATATTTTGTTCAGGGCATTATATGGTACTTGACGAACCATTTTCTGGATTGGATGTTGGCAATATTGAGGATGTTAAAAAAGCCTTTGATTTGATAACTGCCTCTCATGAATTCAATACAATCATTTATTCCACGCATGATATCGAACTTGCTGTAGAGTTGGCAGATAGCGTGTATGTTATTGGGTATCCTACGATTGAGGGGGAACGTATGGATTATGGTACCATTGTAAAACACTTTGATATGAAAGAGATAGGGTTGGCTTGGAAAGACTATGGACTTGATCACATTGAGGTCGTCAAACAGATCAAAGAAGTAATGTTGGCGTCTTAATCCGAATAGAAGTTAAATGAAAACGAATCTTGTTTATTTTCTTTTTTTTATTGGATTTGTAAGCCTTGCCCAGCAAATCACCTGTTCCCCTGCCGACAAACAGGCGTTCGAAGATAAAACCATTGAAATCGATGGGTTGCTCGAGGACGATTTTGGAAAAACACTGGTCGCTATCGGCAAAACCTTCCTAGGAACGCCCTATGTGGCCAAAACCTTGGAGCTGGGAGAAACTGAATCGCTCGTGGTGAATTTGCACGGGTTGGATTGTACCACCTATGTAGAAAACGTATGGGCCTTTGGAAGCATGTTGCGAGAAGGAAAATCGGATTTTGGGACATTTACAGGGCAATTGGAGCGTATTCGATACAAAGATGGCACATTGAATGGCTATGCCTCAAGGCTCCATTATTTTTCGGAATGGATCGCTAATAATGAAAGCAAAGACTTATTCAAGGATATTACTTCGGAAATAGGAGGGGTAGCCGTGAAAAAAGAAATCAACTTTATGAGCACCCACCGGGAGCTGTACCCCTTTTTAAAGGATAATGAGGAGAACTACCAAAAAATTAAAGCTTCTGAGAACTATTTGAACAATCAGGCCATCTGTATACTGCCGCAAGAGTTGATAGCGTTGAATGAACATCTCATACAAACGGGCGATGTTATTGCCTTGACTACTTCGATAAACGGGCTCGATATTACCCATACGGGAATCGCTACCCGTGAAAAAGATGGGCGAATTCATCTATTACATGCCTCTACCGGTTCTAATCAAGTGGAGGTGTCCGAACTGCCCTTGGCCGAATACCTTAAAAAAATTAAAAAGAATACGGGGATAATGGTAGCAAGACCCTTATGAAGAGTAAATCGGTAGTAAATGAACACGTCTACTCCCTGCCCAAACAATAGTTGATTCCACCCAACAAATGCTGTTTAAAATCGGGTTCCTCAAAGGACGCCTCGGTGTGGCCGCCGGCTGTATAGAAAGAACGTCCCCCATCGAAATCATGGTACCAAGCAATCGGATGATTTGGCCCGTTTGTACCGCCGTCGTAGCTATCTTCATCTAGATTAAGCAACACTAGAATGGCTGGGTTGATGTCTTTAAAATTATACCATTCGTCTTTGCGTTCCCAAGTATTTTGCAGGTGTGCGGTGGCCGGGTGTTTGTCGTTCGAGACGGTGATACTTGCATCTTGTATGCTCGGGTGCCCATTAAAATAAGCACCTACCAATTGACCGTACCAAGGCCAGTCATACTCGGTATCCGTAGCGGAATGGATCCCCATAAAACTGCCGCCGTTTTGAATATACCTTTCAAAAGCCAGTTGTTGCCCATTGGTCAACACGTCACCCGTAGTACTCAGGAATACCACCCCTTGATATTGTTCAAGATTTTCAGTGTTAAAATCGGTTGCGTCGTCGGTTTCCGAAATGGTGAAGTCGTTGTTTTCCCCCAATTCCACCAATGTGGCGACCCCTTTTTCAATAGAACCGTGCCGAAACCCTTTTGTTTTGGTAAATACCAGTAAGGAAGCTGTTTTTGCACCTTCTTCAGGTGCTTCGTCATCGGTGTTCTCATCAACCGCCTCATCCGCTATGGGGTCTGCATCAGGTTCAACCTCGTTGGTATCCGAACAGGCGTATAAAATAAGGGTACAGAGTAAAGCGCACGTTACATTTTTCAAAGTCTTCATGGGGTAAGGGATCAGACGAACTAAAATCGTTCGTTATATAGCATAACTGCAAATGGGACGTTTTCGTATCGGCCATGGATCAAACCATGGCGTTATAGCGCCATTAAGTACTTTTTCGGGGTGGTGCCGTATTTTTTCTTAAAAGCAGCGATAAAATGACTTGCCGTGCTATACCCCACCTTAAGTCCCACTTCATTTACGTTGTGCTGGCCCGATTCGAGCATGCGACGGGCATATTCCATTTTGTAGTCAAAAAGAAAACTAAAGACCGAATCGCCATAGATCTGTTTAAAACCTTCTTTCAGTTTTTTTAGTGATAACCCTATTTCATCCGACAGTTCGGAAAGCGTGGGCGGTTCTGCCATTCGGGCAATGATGATTTCTTTTGCTTGGCGAATACGCCGAACATTGTCTTCATCGACCAAAAAAGGGCACTGCTCAATATCGGCATCGTCGCTTTTGTTGAAGTACAGTGATATTAGCTCATACACCTTTCCTTTTGTATACAGGGTTTTGATAGAAGAATGCAGGTTGTAGTTCAATACCTGGCTTAAAATTACGGAGATTGCCGGACTAAAACCTTCTTGGGTGTAGTACTTTTTATCCTTGTTTTCTTCACTTAAGAACGGAATGTAATCGGCCTCTTTGGAAAACAACGAGTGGAATTTGCGAATGGTCATCACGACCGATACCAACCAAGAATTGGGAAGTAGTTCGAGGTTTAAGGGAAGGTCTGTTTGCGGGTTGTAGAGCAATAGTGAATTCTCCTCCCTTACTTCGAGCGCATAGCGGCCCTCATTAAAGATAAACTTGGCGTTTCCTTTCAAACAGAAATGAAACTGGATAAAGGAACTGTCTATCGCTTTGCCAATCTTCTGTATTTCAGCCGTATCGTTCTTTATTTTCAGCACAAAAAAACCCTGTTCGAGTAAAATTTCGGTAAGTGAACCGTTAGCGACATTTTTTTCGTCCATAACCTGCTATTTTTTATACATATTTATTTAGAATGCTTCTAAATAAATTATTCAACAACCCCTGTATTTCCTACAAAAATAGTCGATTTTGGATTGTAAAAGTAGAAATGGGTGTAAAAAAACCAACAGCGATACTAAATGTTCCGCTAGCGTTATTTTTTTATGGAAGATGCCGTTATTTTTGCTCCCGTTTGCGCATAGCACATGAAAGATTATCATATCTCAAAACACAGTTCGTTCTACACCATTGGCCTTAGTTACAAAAAGGCCGATGCGGAAACTCGGGGAAAGTTCAGTTTAGACGAGGCTGCCATGAACCTGTTATTGCAACAGGCAAAGGAAAAAGATATTGATGGTCTTTTGGTTACTTCTACCTGTAATCGTACCGAATTACATGGTTTTGCCCAACACCCCTTTCAATTGATCAAATTACTTTGTGATAATACACGAGGCTCCGTAGAAGAATTTCAGGCGGTGGCTTACGTGTACAAGAACAAGGATGCGATTGGTCATCTTTTTCGCGTGGGTACGGGTCTTGATAGTCAAATTTTGGGTGATTTTGAAATCATCAGTCAGTTAAAACAGAGTTTCAATCGATCTAAGAAACATCAAATTGCAAACCCTTTTATTGAGCGTTTGACCAATTCCGTCATACAGGCCAGCAAGCGTATTAAAAACGAGACCGAAATTTCTTCCGGTGCAACGTCGGTAGCTTTTGCTTCGGTGCAGTATATCCTAAAGACCGTTCCCGATATCTCCGAAAAGAACATCCTTCTTTTTGGAACCGGGAAAATAGGTCGAAACACCTGTGAGAATCTCATAAAGCATACGAAAAATAGCCATATCACCTTAATAAATAGAACCAAGGACCGGGCAGAAAAGATTGGGGGGAAATTCAATTTGGTGGTCAAGGATTACGGGGACTTACAAACCGAGATTCGAAAATCGGATGTGCTGATCGTCGCAACGGGGGCACAATCCCCTACCATTAGCAAGGAGTTGATACATGCAAAGAAACCCTTGTTGATTTTAGATCTTTCCATTCCCAAAAATGTCTCTGATGGGGTAGGAGCATTGGAGAATGTGACCCTGGTGCATTTGGATCTTCTTTCCAAAATGACCGATGCGACCCTCGAACGAAGAAAACAATATATACCCAAGGCAGAAGAGATCATAGCGCTGGTACAGGATGATTTTATACAATGGCTCGAAACGCGTAAGTTCGCCCCGGTGATCAAAGCGTTGAAACAGAAATTGAAAACGATGAAGGAAGAGGAGATGGACTATCAATCCAAAAAAATGGCCGATTTTGATTCGGAACAAGCCGATGTAATCTCGAATCGGATCATCCAGAAAATCACCAAACAATTTGCCAATCACCTAAAGGGAGACAATGTGGATGCCGACAGCAGTTTGGCTTTGATCCAAAAAGTCTTTCAACTTGAAGTAGATGCCTAATGAAATTGTTTGTATCGCTTGGGCCACTGACCAAAGACAATGCTCCTTCACAACATCAAAGCCCGGCACGACTGCGAAATTCCCTATGTACGCCTTAAGAACACCATACAGATAAGCCATGAGCAACGTAATTCGAATCGGTACCCGTGATAGCCAATTGGCGCTTTGGCAGGCAAATACCGTAAAAGCACAATTGGAAGCACAAGGATACCAAACGGAATTGGTGCCGGTAAAATCTACCGGGGATTTGGTACTCGATAAGCCACTCTATGAGCTCGGTATTACCGGGATTTTCACCAAAACCTTGGACGTAGCCATGCTAAAGGGCGAAATAGATATCGCCGTTCATAGCATGAAAGACGTACCCACCGCCTTGCCAAAAGGAATTGTACAAGCCGCCGTTTTAGAAAGGGCCAATGCCTTGGATATCCTAGCGTATAAGGATAACGAAGAGTTCCTAGGGCAAAAGGAGGCTGTTATTGCGACCGGAAGTCTTCGAAGAAAAGCACAATGGTTGAATCGGTACCCTACCCATACGGTCGTCGACCTGCGGGGGAATATCAACAGCAGATATGAAAAGCTGGGCAAAAATGATTGGAACGGGGCTATTTTTGCCGCGGCCGGTCTGGACCGCATTGCATTAGAACCAGAAAATACCATTGGGCTTACGTGGATGCTTCCGGCCCCGGCCCAAGGTGCGATCATGGTAGTGGCCCTAGAAAACAACGCAGCTGTATTGGAAGCATGTAAAGGCCTCAACCATGAAGCAACTGAAATATGCGTTTCCCTTGAACGGGAATTTCTACGAATTTTAGAAGGGGGCTGTACGGCACCGATAGGAGCGTTTGCGCGCATTAACCATGAAGAGCAGGTAACGCTTAAAGGTGTATTGCTTACCGTAGATGGCACAAAAAAAATAGAAGCGGAATACAAGGCGCCTTTAGGGAAACATCAAAAATTAGGCAGTCTGTGTGCCGAACATATATTGAATAGGGGCGGAAAACGCTTAATGAACGAACTACAAGGTTCCCATACCGATGCGCATATTTTCGCCACTAAAAAATTGACCGACGATCAATTGCAACGGTTTCAAAACGGCATCAAGGTGCAGTCGGAAGACTTTATTAAAATTAGTCCCACACGGCTGTCCCCGGCCGTTTTAAAAGCAGCACGGCAAAATGTTGTGATTACGAGTCAGAATGCCGTGGAAGCGCTATTGACCAATGCGACAGCCGATGAACTGAAGTTCAAAAATATTTTTTGTGTCGGGCGAAAGACCAAGCGATTGATCGAACAGCGCATCGGAAAAGTAACGCATAGCGAAAAGAACGCCCAAAAGCTCGCCAACTACTTGGTAGAGTATATGGAAGGACTCGAAGTCACGTATTTCTGTAGTACTATGCGATTAGACGATCTTCCCTCGATTTTATCGGAGAACAATATAACGGTGCACGAGATAGAGGCTTACAAGACCAAATATGCACCGGTAAAGGTGAATGATAGTGTTCGTGGAGTGCTCTTTTTTAGCCCCTCTGGCATAGAGAGCTATCTGAAGGAAAATACTGCCGATAAGATCGCCTACTGCATCGGTGAGACGACTGCCACGGTCGCAAGAGTTCATTTTTCAACGGTAAAAGTGGCGAAGATACCCACGGTAGATAGCGTGATAGATTTGGTCAACGAGAACGCCAAGGAGTGGGCGTTGGCAACTAAAAAGGGATAAACAACTAGAAGCAGTACAAGCGCGAATTATGAGCATAAAGAACGATTTATTTTTAAGGGCTTTGAAAGGAGAAACAGTCGACCGTCCCCCGGTTTGGATGATGCGGCAAGCAGGGCGATATCTGCCCGAGTTTATGGAGATTCGCAAGAAGTACGATTTCTTTACCCGTTGCCAGACCCCGGAGTTGGCCTCGGAAATTACCGTGCAGCCCATTCGAAGGTTCGGGATGGATGCCGCGATCTTGTTTTCCGATATTTTGGTCATCCCACAGGCCATGAATATCGAGGTGCAAATGAAACCCAACTTTGGCCCCTATCTGCCGAATCCCATACGTTCGCAAAAAGAACTGGATTCGGTAATCGTACCAGATGTGGACGACACCTTGCACTATGTGATGCAAGCCATTAAGGCCACCAAAGAAAAACTAAACGATGAAGTTCCCTTGATCGGTTTTGCCGGTTCTCCTTGGACGATTCTTTGCTACTGTGTACAGGGCGAAGGCAGTAAAACATTTGACAAGGCCAAGGCACTCTGTTTTACACAGCCGGCGGTAGCACATGCGTTACTGCAGCGAATTACCGATACGACCATCGCCTATTTAAAGGCGAAAGTACGGGCGGGCGTCAATGCGGTTCAGGTATTCGATTCTTGGGGCGGCATGCTTTCACCGACCGATTACCACACCTTTTCCTGGCAGTACATTCAACAGATCATCGATGCCTTAAAAGATGAAATTCCTGTAATTGTTTTTGGAAAAGGCTGTTGGTTTGCCCTGGGAGACATGGCCAAATCAGGTGCGTCTGCCTTGGGGGTAGACTGGACTTGTTCTGCTCGGAATGCACGTTACCTGACAGGAGGAAACATCACCCTTCAAGGAAATTTTGATCCATCGCGATTACTTTCTCCCCCTTCCGAAATCAAGAAAATGGTGACGGAGATGATCCATGCCTTTGGAAAAGATCAATACGTAGTAAATCTTGGTCACGGAATTTTACCGAATATCCCGGTTGAAAATGCCAAAGCCTTTATAGATGCCGTAAAGGAATATGGTCAGTAGATATTCTATTCCATTTGATAGGGACAATCGTGGTCAACAATAGCGAATGATCGAAACGGAATACGTTCACCTAAATACACTTCTACCGGAAGACGCAATTGAACTGCATCGGTTGATGAACAATAATACGATTCGTTTTCAACGCTTTTTTCCGATGACCTTGGCTCAGAACACCAGCGTACGGGCCTCCAAAGAATACATTCAACGGAAAAAAATGGAAAACGAAGCCAAGAAAGAATTCACTTGGGCGATTCGGGATGCGAAAACGAGCACCCTAATGGGCCTGCTAATACTAAAAGATATCGATTGGGATGCCAAGGTAGGGGAAATAGCGTACGCTTTGGGTGGCGCTTTCGAAGGAAAGGGGTTTACGACAGAAACCGTGAAGGGGTTTTCTTCTATTGCTTTTAATACCTTGGGCTTGAAAACACTGCGTATCATCACCCATTCTTCCAATATTGGAAGCGTAGGTGTTGCGGAGAAATGCGGATTCGTCTGGAAACAACTTTTGATGGCCGAACATACGCCACCGGGAGAAAATCCGTTAGATATGGAGTTGTATGAAAAAAATGTCTCAAAACGTTAAGGTACCCATTCTAGAGCGCTACGACCGGCAGTTTGAATATGCCGGTATTCTCATGAACTTGGTAATCGCTTACCAGTTTTATGCCATATGGACCGCTCCCACCACCAATGAGGCTTCCAAGATATTTACCTTGGGAACCTTAATGGCTTTTGAGTTCATATTAGTACACTCAGGTGTTTTTATGGCAGTAATGCCTAAAAAAATCAGCCTTTTTGTGCTTTTCCCTATCTACGGACTTTTTGCCTTGTGCTTTAACTACTTTATTACGGATAATACCATCTTGTTCGTTTACTTGGCGGTCATCTTTAACCGGATGCGTTTCGCCTTCTCCGATGTAAGCAAAGCAATTAAACAAAGGGCCATTTTTACATCGGTCTTTGCAGCGGCAGGCTATTTTTTCCTGATCATGGCGGTAGTATTCCTTTCAAACCATATACCGGAATTGGGACTGACCCCTGATTTTCTGCAACTTGCCGGTTATGATGAGGTCAAGGGAGATTCGGGTGGGGTTTTTATAGATACGCCGCATATCGCCATCTGTTTTGGGATGCTCTATTATGGTATGCTTGCCATAATCGAAGCCTTGCTACTTCGGTCCACCGAGCGCATGGGGTAACCATTCCTTTTTTTAGTTGTAATGAAGCAGCAGTAACAGCTGTGGGATATAGAATTATCGTGTTTTTCAATGGTGGTTGGGTGGACAATTTATTTCGATTTATTTTTTGTAATATTGAGAGATATCAAAAACACTGAACAATGAAACTCAAATTCGTACTATGCGCGACGGCCATCTTGGTTTTCGCGGGAACCCTCAGTAGTCAAATGACCAAAACCGCTTCGGTCGAAGGAATAACGGAATATCAAATGAAGAATGGTCTTAAAGTGCTGCTCTTTCCTGATAACTCTTCGCAAACCATCACCGTGAATATTACCTATTTAGTAGGTTCCCGCCATGAAGGCTATGGAGAAAAAGGAATGGCTCATTTGTTGGAGCATCTGGTCTTCAAGGGTACACCCAACCATCCTGATATTCCCAAAGAACTGAGTAGTCACGGTGCACGGCCCAACGGAACCACCTATTACGACCGTACCAACTACTTTGAAACCTTTAACGCTACCGATGAAAATTTGGATTGGGCCTTGGACTTAGAGGCGGATCGCATGGTAAATTCCTACATCGCCAAAAAGGATTTGGATTCGGAGTTTACCGTAGTACGCAATGAATTTGAAAGTGGGGAAAATAGACCCACAAGTGTGTTGATGCAGAAGGTAATCGATGCGGCATACCTATGGCATAACTATGGAAATTCGACCATCGGAAATAAGTCGGATATCGAAAAGGTGCCGATTGAGAATTTAAAGGCTTTTTATAAGAAATTCTATCGTCCGGATAATGCCGTTTTGATGGTCACCGGGAAATTTGAAACCGAAAAAACCCTGAAGTTGATCGAGGAAAAGTTTGGAAAGATTGCCAAACCAAGTACGCCCATTCGAGCTTCTTATACCGAAGAGCCCGCCCAGGATGGCGAAAAAACGGTAAGTGTAAGCCGCACGGGCGACCTACAACTGGTAACGGCGCTGTATCATACCCCCGCTGGATCGGCAGCCGATTATGCGGCCATGGCGGTCGTGGAAGACGTGCTCACCGATGAACCTTCCGGGAGGCTTTACAAAGCATTGGTAGAAACGCAGAAGGCATCTTCGTTGTGGTCGTATATCCCATTTACCAAAGAACCGGGTTTCCTTTATATGAATGTAGAAGTACCTTCCGATAAAGATGCCGATGAGGTGCAATCTATTTTGAAGAAAACATTGGACGAACTGAAAAACAATCCGATTACCCAGGAAGAAGTAGATCGGGCAAAATCGAACTTGGCCAAACAAACCGATCAGATTTTCCGAAACTCGTCGTTCCTAGGGCGCTATATGAGCGAGTTTATTGGGGCAGGGGACTGGAGGCTTGCCTTTATTTTCAGGGACCGTGTTGAAAATATGACCTTGGAGCAGGTTAATGCCGCAATGGTAAAATACCTCATACCTACCAATAGGACCATCGGCCGCTTCTTGCCCACCAAAACTCCGGAGCGGGTATCCATTCCCCATACCAGTGGCCTTGAAGAGCTTGTTACAGACTATAAGGGAAAAGAAGGTATGGGCACCGGGGAAGCCTTTGACGTGGCCTATGATGCCATTCAACAACGATTAGATGGCGGAAAACTAAACAATGGTGTGAACTATGGGTTTATCAAGAAAGAGAATCGAGGTAAAACGGCCATTGTCAACTTTAGCGTGCGCAATGGGGATGAAAAAAGCCTTATGAACAAAGGGATGCTGCCCTCGTTTACGGCCAAAATGTTGAACAAAGGAACTACCAGCCGAAGTAGACAGCAATTGGAAGATGAATTGAGCAAACTAAAGACTTCTATACGAATCAGTGCTCGAAATGGGAACGTTTACACCAATATCAGCTCTACCGAGGAAAACCTCATGCCTGCGATGGTCTTGATGGCCGATATGTTGAAAAACCCGCTATTCGATCCAGCGGAATTGGAAAAGTTAAAGACGGAAGAATTGGCTTCTTTGGAGCGCAATAAGACCGAACCTCAATTTATCGCCTCAAAACGCTTGAGCGAAATCAATAATAATCGACCCAAGGGACACCCGTTGTATGCCATGAGTGTTGAAGAGCAGGAAGAAGCGATCAAAGGGGTTACAGTAGAGGCCATTAAGGCCTTTTATGAGGAATTTTATGGTTTGGGCAAGTCTATTATGATCGGGATAGGCAATATAGATGCCGATGCTATAAAAACCTTTGTTGACAAAGAGTTTGCCGACTATAACGGAAAACATACGTATGCCAAAATTGATAATCCCCATGCACCCAATAAGGCGGTGAATGAGAATGTAATCACCCCTGATAAGAAAAATGCCATGACTTTTGGCGGACTCGGGATCAAGTTAAGCCAGTATCATAAGGATTATCCGGCGATGAATATCGCGGGAACTATTTTGGGCGGTGGTTTTCTCAATTCTAGAATTGCCGATAGACTGCGGCAAAAAGATGGGGTTAGTTACGGTGCGGGAGCTGGCTTTCAAGGCGATGGCGATCAGGTAGATCAAAATTCGCAAATGTTCTTGTATGCCATTTATGCCCCGGAAAACTATGACAAAGTGCAGCTTGGATTTAAGGAAGAGATTGCGCGGTTCATCAAGGATGGTATTACCGAAGAGGAACTCAAAAATGCCGTTAATGGGTGGATCCAAGCCCAGAATGTTTCCCGTGCAAAGGATAACGAGCTCTCAAGCCTTGTGAACAACAATATTTTTTACGGTCGCGACATGCAGTTCCACAAAGAAATGGAAGCCAAAGTAGCGAAGCTTACAGTTGCCGACGTAAATGCGGCCATTAAGAAATATGTACAACCTTATGAGAAATGGACAGTTGTAAATGCGGGGGATTTTAAGAAAACAGAATCTAAATAAGCTTCCAATGCGAATTTTTTTGAGTTTGCTTGTGGTGCTAGGGATGTCTTGTAAAGAGATGCCCAAGACCGAGGAGCCAATAACCGATACGGTGGAAATTGCTACGCCTGCTTCTGACTATGATCCGGAGGCGAA
This sequence comes from uncultured Flavobacteriaceae bacterium, assembly GCA_947500385.1. Lineage (GTDB taxonomy): Bacteria > Bacteroidota > Bacteroidia > Flavobacteriales > Flavobacteriaceae > Pelagihabitans. Next base: position 33,434 of record CANMSA010000031.1, read on the forward strand.
TTTGGAAGCCTTGGGCATTGTACTAAAAGAGCCCTCCACACCCGTAGCCAATTATGTGCATGCCGTTCGCACGGGCAAGTTGTTGTTCCTGGCAGGGAAAGGTCCTAAAAAAGCCGATGGCAAGAACATTGTTGGCAAGCTAGGAAAAGACCTTTCTGTACCGCAGGGGTATGAGGCGGCGCGAACAGCGGCGATCAATCAATTGGCAGTGCTACGGGCCGAACTGGGAAATCTTAATAAAGTAAAGAGAATCGTAAAGGTAAAGGGCATGGTGAACGCTGTGCCCGACTTTACCGACCACTCCAAGGTAATCAATGGCTACTCGGATTTAATGGTCGCAATTTTTGGGGAGAATGGCAAGCATGCCAGGGCGGCCGTTGGTATGGGCTCCTTACCGGGAAATATGGCCGTGGAGGTAGAAATGATCGTAGAAGTCTACGACTAATTATAGGCTACCATAGGTATCAAGAATAAGCTGATCGGTTTCTTTCCTTGATTTAAAGACCTCGAAGGTGCGTCCCTGAGTACGCAGGGCACCTAGTGCGTTGGCATATTTGGTCGCTTTGATATAGTCCGTGGCATCTGTAAGCAGACCATACCCCAAACCGCCGGCGAAGGAATCACCACAACCCGTGGTATCCACAACATGGTCTACCTTTATCGAAGGCACCACTTCTTTATGAATGCCTTGCCCATTTTTAAAAAATACAGCCCCCCCGTTTGAATCCAAGGTTACGATCAATGATTTTATTCCATGATCTAACATGTGGCCTGCCAAAGCGGGCAAATGGGACGTATCTTCCTCATCGAAATGGCCTAAATTTTCCAAGCGGTACTCTTTTTCGAACCAACAACACTTCGATTCTTCCAAGTTCATCTTTAGTACATCTATATAGGGAAGCCATTGATCGCGATCGATCCAAAACTTGGTCAATCGTTCCCCGGAGGTAGTACACGTATTGGTAGGGCCATGGGCATCGAAAATAATGATCGCGTTACTGTTCGCCTTAATATATTTGAGTGTTTCCAACGGAATTTCAAAATCGGTAATAGGCACACAAACAAACACATCACAATCAAGAAGGTCCGCCACATCCTCGGGTAAAATAGGGTTCATAAAACCGGTTTGCTTTTCAAGTCGGTTGTTCTGATCTACAAATTTTAAGCTTATGATGTCCCCCTGATCCGCATGGGACGTAACATGGGACGTATCAATATTCTTATAGGTCGCCAATATTTCCTTGACAGCTTGCTCGTCTTTTTTCCTTACATGGGAAACCGGGTATACGGTTCCATCCGTTTCCAATAATTTGGCGAGGCCGATAGCCGTATGGGTGGCACAGCCATATTTTTCGATTACCTCGCCCCTATGGGTGGTAATATGGTCCCTTGGAATGGGTCCTAGGACCCCAACCTTGTAATTTGACATGTTCTCGATTTTATGGGTGGTGTAGTGGCTGCCTGAAAATACAAAAAATTAGGGTTGGACCCACACGAATTGCATAAATTAGCATCGGACCCTAAAATGGGAGGAATAGATGTACCATAAATTTTCATCATGTTTAAACACCAACTAACGATTGTATGTTGCTTCATAGGCGCCCTGTTTATGGCGGCCCAAGAACAAGACTATAAACTCGTTGAGAATATAGCGTATTACGATACCGCTGCGCAAGCTTCGGATGCCTATCTCAAAGAGCGATGCAAATTAGATGTCTACTATCCGAAAGATACGACCCATGCGGCAACGATTGTATGGTTTCATGGAGGTGGACTCGAATTTGGGGAAAAACACATTCCTGAAGGGTTGAAGAACAAGGGGCATATTGTGGTAAGTGTCAATTACCGACTGCACCCGAAGGTACAACAACCTGTTTACATCGAAGATGCCGCTGCGGCCGTGGCATGGACTTTTCAGAATATTGATACATACAACGGTCACCGTGACCGGATTTTTTTGAGTGGCCATTCTGCCGGAGGTTATCTTGCTAGCATGGTAGGGCTTGACACGACCTACTTGGCAAAACATGGGGCAAAAGCGAATGATTTGGCCGGTTTAGTTCCCTTTAGCGGACATACCATTACCCATTTTACCGTTCGCAAAGAACGCGGTATCAAAGGTACACAGCCCGTTATTGATGCGTATGCCCCCTTGTATCATGTACGCAAAGATGCTCCGCCTATGCTACTGATTACGGGAAATCGGGAATTGGAATTGTTAGGCCGTTATGAAGAAAATGCCTATTTCTACCGGATGATGAAAATTGTGGAGCATCCCGATATTGCCCTGATGGAATTGGACGGGTACGGTCATAATATGGTGTACCCGGCCATTCCTTTGTTACTCGATTTTATTGACAGACAAACCCAGCTGCCGACCAAAGACTAGATTTTAGGGAGTTATTCGTGTCTTTTTTTGGTTATGATTTCCAATACGCCATCTTTGGCCTGTGACCCGTATTTTTTTGAGAGGGTATCGGAGGGTGCAAAGAGGCTGGCACTTTCGATATTCACTTCCTTGATTTTAATACGTTGGTAATTTTTGCCTTTGTTTTTTCCATCGATTATTACGATCGGGTTGCTTACATCCTCGGTAAAAAAATCGGTGACATCTATATTTTTTTCAGGATCTGTTTGGAGGCGAGGCGGTACAGAAACCTTCCAGCCATTTTTCTGCATGTTTTTGGTGATAATTTGGACGACCCCGTTTTCATAGTTTTTTCCAAATTTATCCTTCGCTTTTTGCCCTTTAAAAACATGGATACTTTCAATGGTGCTCTTGTCTAACTTCTCAAACACAAAGCTTCTGTCTTGCAACTCACCGTCCACTATATAGGCCGGTTTTTTCTCTTGTGCTTCTTGAACGTATCCGGTAAGGGCCAATTGGGGTTGCTGGTCGAGTGAAGGAGTTAGAAAGGAGGATAATAAATGGTCACCACGCCCTTCGACCTCAATCGGTTGTTGGGCGATTAGTTGTTTTACGGCTCCGTTGATATGGGTTTTTTCGGATGGGGTTAGGTGGTCCTTTTCTCCGGTAGTAGTAGCGCCTGATCCATGAGTTTCTGGTGAGCCGTAGCCAATAGTTCCTAAATCTTGCTTTGTATTCAACTCATAATAAAATCGAAAAGACCGAATAGGTCTATCGGCATTGGCACTCCAATTTCCGCTGTTGCCCATGAAATCCTTAAAAGAAGAAGTAATCCTTGTGATTTCGCCAAGTGTATTGCGTTCCACATTATTAAACTTAAGAATTATGCGATCTTCCATGGCTCGGGATTCATAAACTTTTAGCTGTTCGTCGGTAGTATTCTTTTTGACCACAAATGACAGTTGATGATAAACTTTGTCTTTTTCTTCATCATTTTTAGACTGATATTCACTTTTTTCCGTAACGGTTTGAGCTGCTATTTTCGTATTGAAGGTGATAAGGAATAACCCCAAAAATGGCAAGATACAGACGTACTTGAAGGCATTGATTTGATTTGATTTTGTGCGATTGATCATAACGATTCGTTTTTTGATTAATGAATTAAAAAAGGGATTGATGATAGTAAGTTCGTGGGGAGCATTTAGGGATTGCCGTAGCAGTAAATACTGGTACTCTTTTTTACAGGGTAGGGCGCTGGTAGCTTTCATGTCTGCCAAGTATTCCAGGTTTTGCCCAACGCTTTTTTTGTATCCCCATGCAAACGGATTGAACCATTGAAATATGCATAACAAGTGCATCAACAACAAATCGATGGAATGCCATTGTACCGCATGTACCTTTTCATGGGCCAGAATACTTTTTAATGCATTCTCATCATACCGGGCCGGGTTGTAGACGATGTACTTAAAAAATGAAAAAGGGCCATCATGGGTCGTAGTCTCGACGAATATAAAACCTGCCGACCTTACACGGTTTCCTCCTTGAACAACCTTCCAAAGGGAGTACAATTGCAATACCAACCTGCCGAAAAAGAATAGCATACCAAGTCCATATAAAATCCCTATAAAGTGCCGCCAGTCGAAAGCGGGTGTCACCGTTTCCGGGGAAGAATACTCAATGGTAGTGCCCAGCGCAGGGATGTTTTCTACCAGTGGCACGTATACCGTTTTTGTAAAATATAACAAGGGCAACAGGCAAGCGATCGGCACCCCTGCTAAAAGGAAAATACGATTCGAGCCAAAAAAGGTCTCTTTGGCCAAAAGAAGGCGATAAGAGAGGAAAAAAAGGGCAATGAGTCCGGCACTTTTCAGTAAGTATACAAGAAATAGTTCCATTATTGTTCCTTTTCAATTTGTTCAATAATGTCTTTTAAGTCGGCCAAACTAATTTTTTCCTCTTTAGCAAAGTACGATACCAAACCTTTGTAAGAGTTGTTGAAGTAATCGTTGATCGCAGTATTCATGAAACTTTTGCGATATACTTCCTTAGAGATCAAAGGATAATACTGATGCGTGTTGCCATAGGCTTTGTGGCCCACATAACCCTTGTCCTCTAAATTTCTGATGATCGTAGATAAGGTGTTGTAATGCGGTTTTTCTTCGGGGATTTCGGCCAATACCTCTTTGACAAAGGCTTTTTTGAGTCGCCAAAGAATCTTCATAATTTCTTCTTCCTTGTTCGTTAATTTCTTCATGAGATGATAGCATTTCGTATGGATGAATGCAAACATAAACTATTTTTGTAGTTAAATAACTAAAAAAATAGTTAAATAACGAAAAATGTAGTTGTTTGAAAGGGGGTAAAGGGTGAACATGAGTGGATTGTTATTTAAAAGGAGAAGAGTGCGTCGGCAATGTCCAAAGAAATTTTGTCCTAATTATACTAAAGGGTTTGGCAAAAAAAATTATTTTTGCTTCCCATTTATGAAGCCTCATAGTTCAACGGATAGCATAGCCCCGAAGCGTCGGGGTCCTAAACGTTGAATTCGAAAGCTGTATTTGTAATAGGAATAAGCAAGTTTAACAGCCTCATAGTTCAACGGATAGCATAGCCCCGAAGCGTCGGGGTCCTAAACGTTGAATTCGAAAGCTGCATTTGTAATAGGAATAAGCAAGTTTAACGGCCTCATAGTTCAACGGATAGCATAGCCCCGAAGCGTCGGGGTCCTAAACGTTGAATTCGAAAGCCGCATTTGTAGTAGGAATAAGTAAGTTTAACAGCCTCATAGTTCAACGGATAGCATAGCCCCGAAGCGTCGGGGTCCTAAACGTTGAATTCGAAAGCCGCATTTGTAGT
>CANMSA010000032.1 GCA_947500385.1 uncultured Flavobacteriaceae bacterium
TTACTCCTTACTCCTTACTCCTTACTCCTTACTCCTTACTCCTTACTCCTTACTCCTTACTCCTTACTCCTTACTCCCCGCAGCAAACTGTCCTGTCAGTCTATGGGTATCAGCTTTTCAACAATCATTTTTCGCATATACGCCTCCTCTTGCAATGCCTTTTCAGTAAAATGAAAAAGTCGTTGGCAACGATCCAGATTTTGCAGCTCGTAGGTCACCTTATAGTATTGATCATTGTTCAAATAATCCGAAAGCGCGCGAAGGCCATGAATAAAAGGCATTAAAAAAGCGCCGATCCGCAAGGTTTCCAATTCGTTCTGGTGAAGGAAGGCACCATTTAGGGCGAGTCCGTCAATAAAGGCCTCGAACAACGGTCTTTCAAAGGTGATTTTTGCCAAATCCGGGGCATCTTCACCACCTGGGTTCGAAATGATGCGAACGGCATCGCCAAAATCATATAGAAAATACCCTTTCATCAGGGTATCGAGGTCTATCAGGCACAAGGCTTTGTGGGTCTTTTGGGAGAAAAGCAAGTTGTTCAGCTTGGTATCGTTATGACACACGCGTAATGGTAGCTTCTCAAAGGAAATGGGCGAGAGTTTCTCAAGGGTTTTGTGCGCAAAGGCAATGGCTTCTTTGGCGGCGTGTATTCGCTTCTTGTTGGCCGCGGCCAAAGCATCCAAGAACTGGGTTTTTCGATGGGCCAAATCATGAAAATGGGGGATGGTATCTACATAGTCTGCGGGATTCGAATTTGCCAGCAGCATATGAAATTCAGCGATTACCCTCCCGGCTTCCCGGGCGATGGCAAGGTCATTTGTAGTATTATAGGCAATGCTGTTCGGAATGTAGCTCATCACCCTCCAGAAACCATGAACGGAATCTTCTAGAAAAGCAGCGCCTTCTTTGGTGGGGACCAATGCGATCTGGGTGTAACGATCGCTACGAAGGTGTTCAAAAGCCCTTTGGATATTCCCCATAAGCCCCCTTACATTGGGGAACACTTTATGGTTGATTCTTTGCAGAATATAGCGCGGTATGGTACCCTGCGAAATAAGAAAAGTATCATTGATCAACCCTTGTGTTAGAGGCTCGGAATGGTAGTCCGTTTCGGGAACATCGAACCGAGCCAATAGCTTGTTTACAATGGGAGAGGTGTATTTTCCTATTGCCATAAAGGGGATATATACTGCCCCTCGCTGGTTTTTTGTTCCAGGCTAGCTACGGCCACCTCCCGGTCGCTTGCATAGGTGACTCCAAACCACTGGTCTTGTGAGGGTACCACTTTCACCTCCGCCAGGCCATCTTTCAGCATTTTTTGTATGGTTTTGGGAATGTAGAGTTCACTTGTTTTGATCATATGGTCGTCTGCTAAGAACTCCCGGAATTCAGTTTCGATGACTTCAAAAATAGAAGGTCTGCAAATCCAGAAATTCATACTGGCCAATTCATCTCCTGTATATTCCATGCCAGAGTCGGCATCGACTACTTTATCGCCTTTTTGCTCCAATTTCAAACGCTCGTCCACTGAAATTAGATTATCCCCATCCGTCATACAAACCCCACGAGAAACAGAACCATGTTCGGAGAGGGTGTCTTTTAAAGTGTATCCCACTAGGGCATAGTGGTTGTCTTCGGTAAACTCTTGCATAAATTTCGCGGCATTGGCATAGGCCGATTGTCCGTAAAAGTCATCGGCATTGATGACGCAAAAAGGGCCATCGATCACGTTTCTTGCGGTCCATACCGCATGGGCGGTACCCCAAGGCTTGGGCCGTTCGCCCGTAAATTCAACCCCGTACGGGAGATCGGTAATTTCTTGGGCGAGTACACTTAATTTGATCGCTTCGGGAAGTCGTTCTTCAAGGTGTTCCTGCAAAAAAGCAACATTTTCTTTTTTTGTAATGACTACAATATGGCCAAATCCGTTTTTAATGGCATCGTACATCGCGAATTCCATCAGGAATTCCCCTTGCGGTCCGAGGTCATCAAATTGCTTTAGTTTTCCATATCTGCTCCCGCTTCCTGCGGCCATTAAAAGTAAGGTCATGCTATTATAATTTTAAGTTGCAAAAGTAAGTGATTGATTTAAAAAAATGGAATGCTCACCTTTACTTTCCGATAAAAATTGGAATCGAAAGACAGGCAAGCAAAGATTTTCATAAATTAACCAAATGGTTTTATACCTGTAACAGCTGCCAACCTAATAAATTGTATCCCTATGAGTTCTAGACGAACATTTATTCAAAAATCGGCCCTACTAGGAGCCGGTATCGCTACCGTTCCCAACTTTGGCTATGGTATGTTCAATGTGCGGCCAAACGATATGTTGAATGTAGGATTAATAGGAGTTGGGTTACGCGGTACGAATCATCTAGAGAACCTTTTATTGCGAAAAGATGTAAATGTTACTGCTATTTGCGACGTAGATCCCACTAGAATTGCAATTGCCAAAGATTTGATTGCCAAGGCCGGAGGCAAAACACCCGCTGCTTTTGGTAGTGGTGATTTCGATTACCGAAATTTATTGGCATCGAAGGATGTGGATGCAGTAATCATTGCAACCCCTTGGTTATGGCATACCCGCATGACCGTCGATGCCATGAAGGCAGGAAAATATGCGGGGGTCGAAGTGTCTGCTTCGAATACGCTAGAGGAGTGTTGGGACCTGGTGAATACCCATGAAGCAACCGGTACCCATATGATGATACTTGAAAACGTAAACTATCGCAGGGATATTTTGGCGGTGTTGCATATGGTAAAGCAAAACGTTTTTGGGGAATTGGTACATTTTAGATGTGGATATCAGCACGATTTGCGGGAAGTAAAATTCAACAATGGGAAACAACCCTACGGGGGTGGGGTCGAGTTTGGTGAGAAGGCTATTTCCGAAGCCAAATGGCGCACGGAACATTCCGTAAAGCGAAATGCCGATGTATACCCCACTCATGGCTTGGGGCCCATTGCGGCCATGGCCGATATCAATCGAGGCAACCGTTTTGTTTCGATGACCTCCCATGCAAGCAAGGCTATTGGGCTACACAATTATATCGTTGAAAAAGGAGGGGAAGACCATCCCAATGCCAAGGTGAAATTCAAACAGGGCGATGTGATTACCTCCACCATCAATACAGCCAATGGGGAAACCATCATCATAACCCATGATTGCAATCTGCCCAGACCCTATTCCCTGGGATTTCGGGTGCAGGGTGCCAAGGGCCTTTGGGAGAATGACGGAGATCGAATCTATATCGAAGGAAGCTCGAAAGCACATAGATGGGATGCCGATGCCGAATGGCTTGCCAAATATGACCATCCGTTATGGAAAAAGTACGGGGACTATGCATTGGATGCCGGCCATGGCGGGATGGATTTCTTCGTGATCAACTCGTTTGTCGAATCGGCCAAGGCGAATATTGCACCTCCTATGGATGCCTACGATGCCGCTGCCTGGAGCGCTGTGACCCCATTGTCCGAAGCTTCGATTGCCAACAATGGTGACCCACAAGATTTTCCTGACTTTACACGCGGACTTTGGATCAAACGAAGCCCGTATAATTGGATCAAGGATACGTATTAAAGAATCCGTTTGGGATGCACATCCGCGACCAAAAATCACAGCTTTTATGGTCAAATCAAAGCTTTTTAAAGGAATCGCCAGGCCATTGAAGAAAAAAAGACAAAATGGGAAGACAAAATGTAAAAATCGGAGGTAAAAACGGACAGTGAGATAAGTTTCTTTAGAAGCACTAGGATAAGGGCATTTTGAAAAACGAACAAAACCAACTAAACACTATTTCATGAAAGGACTCGATACATTTGACTGGGTGGTTATTGCCGCTTATTTTATCATCCTGCTGGGCGTTGCTTGGTGGGTCATCAAACAAAAACAAAAAAACACCGAAGACTACTTTCTTGCAGGTCGCAATATGGGCTGGTTTGTAGTGGGGGCTTCGATTTTTGCCTCCAATATCGGTTCCGAGCATGTGGTAGGTCTTGCCGGGAATGGTGCAGGGGATAAGATGCCCTTGCTTATTTATGAATTGCACGCCTGGATCGTATTGATGCTTGGGTGGGTCTTTTTGCCCTTTTATGCCCGTAGCGGCGTTTTTACGATGCCCGAGTTTTTAGAAAAAAGATTTGATGCCCGATCACGTTGGGTGCTTTCAGTGGTTTCCTTGATCGCTTATATACTCACCAAAGTATCGGTGACTATTTATGCCGGGGGGGTGGTCGTTTCTGCCTTATTGGGAATTCCCTTTTGGATCGGAGCGGTAGCGACGGTGGCTTTGACGGGAATCTACACGGTGTTGGGAGGCATGCGTGCAGTGGTCTATACCGAAACCATACAAGCCATTGTGTTGGTCATCGGCGCGGGAGTATTGACTGTCATGGGCTTGGATGCCGTAGGCGGTTGGGGAGCCTTAAAAGAGACCGTGGGGGCCGACTATTTTAATATGTGGCGGCCCAATTCAGATCCCGACTACCCGTGGTTGCCCTTGTTTTTAACCAGTACCATTGTGGGTATTTGGTACTGGTGTACCGATCAAGTGATCGTGCAACGCGTTTTAACGGCCAAGAATATCAAAGAAGGAAGAAGGGGCAGTATTTTTGGGGCCTTGTTAAAATTGATGCCGGTCTTTTTATTTTTGATTCCCGGGGTGGTGGCCTTGGGTCTAAAAATGCAGGGAAAATTAGATTGGGACAGTCCGGATGAAGCGTTTCCCGTGTTAATGAGCAATCTGTTGCCCTCGGGACTTCGGGGATTGGTAGCAGCGGGATTGTTGGCGGCCTTGATGAGTTCTTTGGCCTCTGTTTTCAACTCCTGTTCTACCTTGTTTACCCTGGACATCTATAAGAAGGTAAAACCGAACAAACCAGAGGAGGAATTGGTAAGGACAGGCCGGATCGCTACCTTTTTTGTGGTAGGGCTAGGGCTTCTATGGATTCCCGTCATCACGCGCTTATCCGATGGCTTGTATGAATACCTGCAGAATGTACAAGCCTATATTTCCCCTCCGATAACGGCGGTATTCCTGTTGGGGATTTTTTACAAACGAATCAATGCAAACGGGGCGATCGCAACACTGGTAGGTGGTCTGATCATTGGTTTTTCCAAACTGACTTTGGAAATCACCAAGTCGAGTTATACCGAGGGAAGTTTCATTTTTAATATAGCCGATATCAATTGGCTGGTATTTGGCGCCTATTTCTTTGCGATATGTGTGGCCATCGCCGTAACGGTGAGTATGTTTTATCCCAAACCCTCGGAAGCGCAATTGCAGGGACTTACTTTTGGAACAGTCACTGCCGAGCAAAAAGCGGCGAACAAATCGAGCTACAACATTTGGGATATTGTTGCCTCGGTACTGGTCATTGTAGTGGTGCTTTACATCATGCTCTCGTTTAGTACCCTGGCGCTTTAGTAAGGCAGTAGAAGTGGCCAGCATAAAAAGGTGGCTTGCCGCAATTTTAAAAGGTGTTTTTTCGTTGTTAGAGAACAACTCGAAAGTGTATTGTTGAATTAATAAGAGCGTATTTCATGAAAAACATTATTGTACCCGTAGATTTTTCCGAACAATCCGAATATGCCTTGCAAACGGCCGCATCGCTTGCCAAAGAACATGGGGCGAACTTGCTTACGGTGCATATGCTCGAACTGTCGGATGCGATATTTTCTACCACCGATACTGCAAGTGCGCAACAAGCGGTTTTTTTGATCAGGGCTGCGGAGAAAAGATTCGCTGCTTTTTTGGACAAAGACTATTTGGGAGGGGTCTCAATCACGAAAATCGTGAAACCGCACAAGGTGTTTGCCGAATTGAACAATATCGCGAAAGAACATGGGGCCGATCTGATCGTTATGGGTTCGCATGGAAGCGACGGACTTGAGGAAATATTCGTTGGTTCAAACGCAGAACGGGTCGTGCGCAATTCGGAGATACCAGTAGTGGTGGTGAAACAGAAACATACCGATTTTAAAGTGGAACGCTTTTTATTTGCCTGTGATTTCGAAGATGAAAGCCTCCCCGCTTTTCAAAAGGCCAAATCTTTTGCAGCGCTATTATCGGCCGAATTGCAATTGGTATATATCAATACCCCCGGCGATGCTTTTCTGAGCAGCAGCGATGCCTATAACCGAGTGCACCAATTTTTACAAAAAGCCTGCTCGGGCTTGGAGGTGACCATTCATAACGATTATAGTGTGGAAAAGGGTATTTTGAATTATAGTAAAATCGCTTCTGCGGATGCTATTGGTATTCCTACCCACGGCCGCAGTGGTCTTGCGCATTTCTTCCGAGGCAGTATCGGCGAAGATGTCGCCAACCACGCAAAGATTCCCGTTGTCACGTTCAAAATATAATAACGCCCGCAATTCCCAAAAGATTTGCCAGGCGGTAGCGCAATAGATCAAATCAATTTCATCCCTTCAGGGTCCCAATTAATTGCCTTTTTTTGAAAATAGCTTTCATTGGCCAATAGTGCGGCGCCGGCGGCCCGCAAGCCAAATGTAGGGTCTTGAACAACTTTTTTATTTCCGCGAATGGCTTCAAAAAAGTTGTAAAAATGATCGTAATGGGCACCTTTGTATTGTCGAGGTGCTTCCCATGTGGAGGTGCCCGTTTTGAGTTTCGAAGCCCTCGTGTCCAGATTTTTTTGGGCATAGCCATCTTTGATCTGTTTTTGCATCGCTTCGGTATAGGCGACCAGCGAATACCCCCCGGGGACCATTCCCAACTTGGATCGGGTTAGTTTTATCGAGTTTTGCCCCACTTCCATTTCTCCTTCGGTGCCGATCAATTTAAACCCGCCTCCTCCACCATTGCCCGCAATAAAGTTGATACGGAAAGCGGCATTAAAGGCGGCATGGGTGGCAGTTTTGGGATAGTCGTAGAGGGTGATGGTCACATCGGGCACATCGCGCCCATCATTCCAATATCGGAGCCCTCCAGTAGAAAGGGCCCTATTCGGACCATGTGAACTAAGTACATGATTCAAGGTAGAGAAGGCGTGCACAAAAAGATCTCCGGCAACACCCGTACCATAGTCCTGGTAATTTCTCCACCGAAAAAAACGTTTTAGCTCATAGGGTACCTTAGGTGCTTTTCCCAAGAAAGCATCAAAATCGATCGTATCGGGATTTGCGTCCGGCGGAATGGGATATTGCCATGCACCTTCGGCAGAGTAACGATCGTTGTACATGTCTAGCATTACAATATCACCAATGGCGCCTTCCTCATAGAGCTGTTTGGCTTTTTCGTTGCCAAGAGAGGCCATCCCTTGGCTTCCTATTTGGCAAACTTTTCCGGAAGCGGCGTGCGCCTGTATAATGGCTTGCCCCTCTTCGAATTTTTGTACCATGGGTTTTTCACAATACACCGCTTTCCCGGCCTTTAAAGCGTCAATGGTAATTTTTTTATGCCAATGGTCCGGGGTGGCGATAATTACCGCATCAATGTCTTTACGATCTAAAAGGGCTCGGTAGTCACGAGTGGTAAAAATTGTATCGCCCCAAAGCTCTTTTGCCCGTGCATGTCGACCGTCGTAGAGATCGCATACCGCGACCAGTTTTACACCACTTACCTCCAATGCCGTATTGGTATCGTAAATTCCCTGTATACCGGCGCCAATAAGCCCTAAGTTGATGTGGTCGTTTGCGGCATAGTCGATTTCATGGTACGTTCTATGCAACAGTATGGTCTCTTCTTGTGGTGCCCCAAAGACAAAAGGTGCTGTGCTAACGGCGGCCGAGCCAAGGCTCGCTTTTTTTATAAAAGATCTTCTTGAAGTATTTTTTTTCATGGTCCCCGGTTTTCAATCTAGAAGTGGTTTAAAATCGTTTAGCCAAATGAAAAAGTCGACTATATTTTTAAAACAAAACTACCATGAATGTACGCTTTTTCTGCATGGATGCCAAGATGCGGGCAATGGTAAAATGCAGCTGCTAGAAGACAGGTGTCCGGTTTTTTATAGGCAGGTACTTTCCTATTGGGAAATCCAGAACATATCGGCAAGTGGAATGTCTTTTTCATAGCCTACTTCGAAAGGGTCGAAGCCCGATTTGGCCATTAGGTACCAAGCGGTCGAGGATAAGGCGGGAGTAATATCTGCATGATCCCATAGGTCGTTTGCGCCATAGGTGCTCCCAAAATTGGTGGTATACGGAATGCCATGTGAAGCGGAAATCGTAGCACTGCCGATAAACGACTTTTCTAGCTCGGCCAACAAGGTTTCCGATTTTCTGAGGTCCCCATTTGTTTTAAAGGCCAACGCCATTTGGGCAGTGCCTTCCAACCAAACCACATCCTTATCGGCGTCAAAACAATATCCCGTTATGGCAGTACCGGATACGGTGGCGATCTGTGTGGTAAGAAACCATTCATCTCCCTTGTAAAGATTAGTTTGGGGGAAGTTCTTGAATACGCCTTGGCCAATGGAAAGTAAATCCAATGCAAAGGTATGGGTAGTGTTTTCAGGCCATGCCATCAATGTACCCTCATCGGCATTCCAACGGTTTTGTTTTAGGTAGTTTAGAATACCTTCGTGAAACGCATCATAGCCGGGAACTGCATTGAAAGCGGTTACGATGCCTTCGGTTACCTTATGGATTTGCGTTCCATCTTCGTTTTCTCCCCCCCATAAACCGCCATCCTCATCTTGCAATGACCGAATCCAAGATTCGATACTTGCCGCCATATGATGGTATTTTTGATTACCGGTGGCCGCATGGTAATTATGAATGGCAATGAGTAGCCAAGCATTGTCCCCTAACCACCTTCGACTTCCGTTACTTCCTTGGGCATTTCGAAATTGAAAATAACCCCCACTGCCTTCCAGTAGTTCGGTGTTTATACGTTGTTCAAAAAAGTCTAGGATGTTTTCCGCTTTCTTTATTTCCCCTTGTTGAATGAACACAAGTGCGGTCAACGAATTGTCATACAGGGAAACAAAATCTGAATTTTCAGTGCTTTCCATCAAACCATTTTCCAATTGCATTTCAGCAACCCATTGATAGCTTGCGTGTGGAGCTTCCTCGACTGGCTCCTCTTCAGGCTCGGCCGTTTCTTCCTGTTCCTCTTTTTTGTTTTCAGCAGGTACTTCTGCAAGTTCATTTTCCAGCACCGGAGTTTCTTCCAATTCGGATGCACTGCACGAAAGGAGACCAATAGCGCCTACAATAAGGAGGACGAAGTTTCTCATTGACGGTTTTTTTGTGTTGGGGAACACAATTCGAAAAGCAAAATTAAAACCGACTGATTCGTTGGCAAACCGATGACGACCTACTGCAATAAAAATACGGGGAGTGGGGCATTCAAGGCGTTTAATCCCCGAATTATGGCATTTGACGAATAGGGGCAAAACAGCTTATCGAAGATATTCGCATTGTATCGTTGATAGTACCTACCTCAATTAACCAATCTTTGGGGACGGAACAAAAACCTGGGAAGGGCACCATTAGTAAAAAACCTTTAGTATATTTGCCCTGTTGTGTTGTGACCCATACTTCTTTGGAAGTTACGGGCCAATGAAAGGCTTTCCAAGTTGGAAGGCTTTTTTTGTTTCTACGATTTTCGATGCCTTCCCCTTGTCAATGGGCACAACAAATGGTTTTATGCGATATCCCGTAGATTGTCCTTTTTGGTTTTTTCCTTGGCTGCTTCCTGTATAACATCGGTTTCTTTAGGAGCATTGTTGACAGATGCAGGAGTGTTTTCAGCTGTGGCGTCCTCTGGGATTTTTTTGATTTTTCTGGATTCCTGAAGACGTTCCCATTCTTCCTCAGCCTTTTTGGCCTTGGCATTGATTTGTGTTTTATCCATTTTCAAAGTTTGTTTGGCCAATGGGAAAGAGGTGTTCAAACTCCTCACCATTGTGGTTAGCATGCGCAAACATTGTGTGTTGGTACGTGTTTAAAATACCAACTGTTGTTTTGCTTGGTTGGTCCCGCTCCGTTTAGAAGGGAAGAGCAAAGTAGGGGAGATCAGGAGGTAGAAAAATTTTTTTCGTTTACGGGGGCGAAGCTTCCGATAAAGCGTACCAAAAGCTTGACAAAGGGTGTTTTGTTGAATGTTCGGAGTGTTGGATGTACGCATTTTTTTACCATCCCATGGGGGGTGTTTTTAGGCATTTACACGGAAAAAAATCGTAATTTTAGCGTATATCTTAAACCTGTTTTTACATGCCATTATATCATAGATTAGGGAAGATTCCGCCCAAGAGACACACGGTATTCAAGAAGGAAGACGGTTCCTTGCACTATGAGCAGCTGTTTGGAACAATAGGCTTTGACGGGATGTCATCCCTTATGTATCATTTGCATAGACCCACACAAGTTCGGGAAGTTGGTAAAACATTGAACATTGCCCCTAGGGCAGCGGTGGCGTACAACATAAAATCAAGGTTGCTAAAAGGTTTTGATATTAGACCAGAAGATGATTTTTTGGATAGTAGAAAAACAGTCTTGTTCAATTCGGATGTACATGTAGGGCTAGCGGCACCGAAAAAATCGATGACCGACTATTTCTATAAGAACACCGATGCCGACGAATTGCTTTTTATACACCAAGGAACGGGTACCCTTAAAACCATGTTGGGCGAGATTCCTTTTGAGTATGGGGACTATCTTTTAATTCCTCGCGGAATGATCTACCAAATGGAATTCGATACCGAGGACAATCGCTTGTTGATCACAGAAAGCTACCACCCTATTTATACACCGAAACGGTATCGGAATTGGTTCGGGCAGCATTTGGAGCATTCCCCTTTTTGCGAACGGGATTTTAAATTGCCTCAAAATTTACAAACACATGATGAAACTGGTTCGTTTTTAATGAAGGTTAAAAAACAAGGGCAATTACATCATCTGGAGTACGCAACCCACCCGTTCGATGTGGTGGGATGGGACGGATACAACTTTCCCTATGGTTTCTCCATACACAATTTTGAACCCATTACGGGAAGAGTGCATCAACCACCACCGGTACATCAGACCTTTGAAACAAGCGCTTTTGTGGTTTGTTCGTTCTGCCCACGAATGTACGACTATCACCCACAGGCCATTCCGGCCCCTTACAATCATTCGAATATTGATTCTGATGAGGTTTTGTATTATGTAGATGGGGATTTTATGAGCCGTAAAAGTGTTGATAAAGGCTATATTTCACTACACCCGGCGGGCATTCCCCACGGTCCGCACCCCGGTACGTACGAGGCCAGTATTGGAAAGACTAAAACCGAGGAACTGGCCGTAATGGTCGATACGTTTAAACCGTTACAGCTTACCCAAACTGCCTTGGATATTGATGACGGCAAGTATTATAAGAGTTGGTTGGAATAACCTAAAACCGATGCATTATATAGTGTGCCAATGAGGCGGCCAGCTTTGCGGTTTGATCGTCAATATCATAGACTGGGTTCATTTCGGCCAGATCGATACCGATTAACTTGTCCGAAGCCATAATGAATTCAAGGCACTTTAAAACCACCGCCGGTGAAAAACCCAACGGAGAAGGAGCACTGACCCCCGGTGCATAGGCCGAAGAGAAACCATCGAGGTCGATGGTTACATATAGGTGATGCACCTTTTCAATAAAACCAATTAGTTCTACTTGTATGGTCTCCCAATACTGCAGGTCGAAAAAATCGTTTGGCAGGTAGTTCGCTTTGAACGTTTTAGCAGTTTTGAAGAGCTTGCGGTCATTGGCGTCGTTGCGAATCCCAAGGCAGTAATAATGAAAGTCCTGACCGTTTGCAATGGTTTCTTTGGCGATTTGGAAGAAAGGCGTGCCAGAGTTGTTCCCATTTTCATTGTCCCTTAAATCAAAATGTGCATCGAAATTTAGGATGCCGATTACCTCTTTAGGGTCCAAGGAGTTACGAATGCCTTGAAAATGGCCATAGGCAATATCATGACCGCCACCCAACAGAATGGGAATTCCTTTTTTCATGAGTAGTTGGTGCACCGCTTCCCCCAGTAGTTTCTGGGAAGCTTCCATATCGCCATCCCTGCAGGTGATATTGCCCACATCTATGAGCGTTGTTTCATTGTTAAGATGATTGGGCATTTTCGCCAATGCTTTTCGGATAGCGTCCGGACCCGAAGCAGCCCCAATTCTTCCTTGGTTTCTTCGTACGCCTTCATCACAGGCATACCCCAACAGGGCAATAGTTTTTTCCGGAAAGGGGGCAGAGATCATTTCTTCGAAATTGACACAAGTCACTTTTTCATGCAAGTATAGGGTATCGTTCGAGCGTCGGCCGGTCCATATATTTTTCGATGCGGAATGGTACGCTTTCATCGTTGAACTTGATCAAATAGATTGTTTAAGATACCATCTTCTACCAAATTCGGAAGGGTCACCTTCAGCGCTGGAGTACGGTCCATTTCTCTCTGAATGGCAAACAAGGCTTCCTTGTTCCTAGCCCAACTTCTTCGGGAAATCCCATTATTTACATCGTAGAAGAGCATGCTCTTAAGTTTTCTGGAAGCATCCTCAGACCCATCTAGCACCATTCCGAAGCCGCCGTTCATCACCTCGCCCCAACCCACACCACCACCATTGTGGATAGATACCCAGGTAGCGCCTCGAAAGCTATCGCCAATAACATTGTGAATGGCCATGTCGGCCGTAAACTTGCTGCCATCGTAGATGTTGCTGGTTTCTCGAAAAGGCGAATCAGTACCACTTACATCATGATGGTCCCTTCCTAAAACAATCGGGGCCTTGATTGTTCCTTTTGCAATCGCCCGATTAAAGGCCTCTGCTATTTTTGCACGCCCTTCTGCGTCGGCATATAGGATCCGTGCCTGGGAGCCTACCACAAGTTGGTTTTGTTCGGCCTCTCTGATCCAGGTACAGTTGTCCTCTAACTGCTGTTGAATTTCCGGAGGCGCGGTTTCTTTGATGGCGTCCATCACCTGTAAGGCCAGCGCGTCCGTGGTGCGCAAGTCTTCCACTTTTCCCGAAGTACATACCCAGCGAAAGGGGCCGAACCCATAATCAAAGCACATGGGGCCTAGTATGTCCTGCACATAGGAAGGGTACTTGAAATCGATTTGATTTTGGGCCATTACGGCGGCACCTGCTCGTGACGCCTCTAAAAGGAAAGCATTGCCATAATCAAAGAAATAAGTGCCTCGTGCGGTATGCATGTTTATTGCGGCGGCATGTCTTATCAAGGATTTTTGGACCCAAGTTTTAAATTCTTCGGGCCGGTCGCTCATCAGTTTGTTGGAAGCTTCCAGGGAGAGTCCAACCGGGTAATAGCCACCGGCCCATGGGTTGTGCAGGGAGGTTTGGTCAGAACCGAGGTGTATGTAGATTTCCGCTTCATAGAACCGTTCCCAGACATCCACAATGTTTCCAATATAGGCAAGGGAGACGATTTCCGCTGTTGCAATGGCTTTCTGGGTTCGCTTTACCAAGGCATCCAAATCATCCAACAATTCATCGACCCACCCCTGTTCATGTCTTTTAGTAGCGGCCGCGGCATTTACTTCGGCACAAACAGTGATACAGCCCGCTATATTTCCCGCTTTGGGCTGAGCACCGCTCATACCGCCCAAGCCGGCGGTCAAGAACACTTTTCCTTTCGGGGAATCCCCTTTGGGAAGTACCTTTCGAAAGGCGTTCATCACCGTAATGGCCGTACCGTGCACAATGCCTTGTGGTCCAATATACATATACGAACCGGCGGTCATTTGCCCGTATTGGGTTACGCCAAGGGCATTGTATTTCTCCCAATCGTCTGGCCGGGAGTAGTTGGGTATCATCATACCATTGGTGACCACCACGCGGGGCGCTTCCTTGGACGAGGGGAACAGGCCCATTGGGTGTCCCGAATAACAATGCAAGGTTTGGGTTTCGGTCATCTGCGACAAATACTGCATGGTAAGCAAGTATTGGGCCCAGTTTTGAAAAACGGCCCCATTGCCGCCATAGGTAATGAGCTCTTCTGGGTGTTGGGCCACGGCGGGATCCAAGTTGTTTTGGATCATCAACATAATGGCCGCCGCCTGAGCAGTGTTGGCGGGGTATTCGTTTATGGGGCGGGCATACATTTTATATGCGGGCTTAAAACGATGCATATAAATACGGCCGTACATTTTTAGTTCTTCGGCAAATTCCTCCGCCAGTGTTGCATGCCATTGTTTTGGAAAGTAGCGAAGCGCGTTTCGGATGGCCAGTTTTTTTTCTTCTTTGGAAAGCACATCCTTTCGTTTCGGGGCGTGATTCACTTTGGCGGAATATACCCTCTGTGGCGGTAGGGTTTTCGGAATCCCCTGTATTATTAGCGATTTAAAATCCATCTCGATGTTTCTAATGGCTGTGTTTGTCAAAAGCCAATTCCCCGTTCTTCCATACCATACATGGTTTGAAGTTGCCTTGGCTGTATAAAATTTCCCGGTAATCGCCGGAATGAAAAGCGCAGAAATCGGCTAGAAGCCCTTCTTTCAATCGTCCCCTGTCCTGCAAGTTCAAGGCGGCCGCGGCACGAAAGGTTATACCGGCCAATACTTCCGCATTGGTAAGTTTTTCAAAGGTTCCCAAAATTGCCGCCTGTGTGAGTAGATCGCCCATGGGGGCCGACCCAGGGTTGTGGTCACTGGCGATGGCAAGGGCAGCGCCCGCATCGAGCAGCTTTCTGGCCGGTGTGAAACTGCATCCCAAGCCAATAGAGGCGCCCGGAAGGGCGGTTGCGATCACATTGCTTTTTGCCAAGAGGGCTATTTCGATATCGGTACTGGCCTCTAGGTGATCGGCGCTGATCGCGTCAAAATCGACTGCTACCTTGCTTCCGCCGGTAGAAAATTGATCGGCGTGTACGGTGATGTCAAAGCCCAATACTTTGGCTTGCTGAAAATAAGGGGCAATGACCTCTTTGGAAAATGCACTTTCTTCAATAAAGGCATCTATGCGATTCGTTAGTCCCTCTTCTTTTAAAATCGGAAACAACTTTTCAGCTATTTCCGCTAGATAACCACTAGCGCTCCCTTCATAGTCTTTCGGAAGCATATGTGCCGCAAGACAGGTCGGGATCAAATCGGCAGCAACCAACGAATCGGCTTCCTTGATCGCACGAAGCATTTTTAACTCTTCCGCTACGGAAAGGCCATATCCGCTTTTCACTTCCAAGGTGGTTACTCCGTTTTTTAAATGTCGGTTGGCCAACTTTTGGGTACGTTTGGTCAAGGTAGGCTGGGGTGCTTTTCGTGTTTGGGTAACCGTATCCCAGATCCCACCGCCTGCTTTGGCGATTTCCAGATAGCTTTTACCGGCGTTGCGCATCGCATAGTCTTTGGCACGCGAACCGGCAAAACAAATATGGGTATGTGCATCGATCAAACCGGGCAAGCAAACATGATTACCATTTAATTCATGTATTTCTATTTCCTTGTGCTTGTTTCTTAATTCTTCAAACGAACCGATGGCCTGTATTCCGCCCTCCGCGACGATTATACCGGCATCGGACAGAACGGTCAGTTTGTCATCGGCAATGGCGCCTTTCAGGGAAATGCCCGTCATGGGTAAGAGTTGTTTAAAAGGGCCGATTAATCTCATAAATATTTTTTGTTTGCTTGATGGGGAGCTGCTATACTTTTTGTGTTGTAATGATTTAAGATTTCCGCCTACGCGGAAATGAATTTATACGCCCATTAATATACCTCAAATTCGTCGGAGTGTTTTGTTTTCAATGAAATTTGTTCTTTTTTACAAACCTTGGATACCACTGCTAGTATTGTTAAATCCCGTATCAGCTCGATTCCCTTTTCGATATCGTCGGCAAAGATCCTATCTTCTTTGGCAAAACGAACATGTGCACGTACCTCTTTGTGCACTTCCTCCAAGAACACCCCCGATTTAAGGGGCTTTCTAAATTCAAAGGCCTGTGCGGCGGTCAGTAATTCAATGGCCAGTATTTTTTCTACGTTTCCGATGACCTGCAAGGCTTTGCGCCCACTAATAGATCCCATACTTACATGGTCTTCTTGCCCTAGGGAAGTGGGAATACTGTCTGCACTTGCCGGGAAACAAAGTCCTTTGTTCTCGCTTGCCAAAGCCGCGGTCGTGTATTGCAAAATCATATATCCCGAGTTGATACCCGTAGCGTTCATCAATAATTTTGGTACTCCGGGACTATTCCCTTCTAAGGCCAAATAGATTCTTCGGTCGGAGATATTCCCAAGTTCTGAAATGGCCAAACATGCATAATCCAAGGCCATAGCGAGTGGTTGTCCATGAAAATTACCGCCGCTGATGGTCAGCGCATCATTGATGATCACAGGATTATCGGTAACCGCGTTCAGTTCGATCTCCAATAGCTCTTTAAGATGCAACCAGGCATTTCTAGAGGCCCCATGAACTTGCGGTATACAGCGAAGCGAGTACGGATCTTGTACCCGTTCACAATCAATGTGGTCTTCCATGATTTCGGAACCCTTTAGAAGACGTTTTACCCGTTTGGCCACATGTACGTTTCCCTTAAAGGGGCGCAGGGCGTGCAGCTCATTGTAAAAGGGCTTTACGGAACCTTGTAAGCCTTCGATCATCATGGCGCCGATAATATCTGCATGCTCAAGGCAATGGTGCATTTTTTCGATAACTAGTATGGCATGTGCTGCAATAAACTGAGTGCCATTAATAAGTGCCAAGCCTTCTTTTGGCCCGAGCATCAAGGGGGTCAGCCCCGTTCGTTTGAATAATTCGACTGTTTTGATGGTTTTTCCATCATAGTGTACGCTGCCTTCACCGATGAGCGGTAAAAACAGATGCGAAAGGGGAGCAAGGTCTCCCGAGGCCCCTACCGAGCCTTGGCTGGGCACTACTGGAATGGCATCATTTTCGATATGCCATAGGATACGATCTAAGGTAGCCTCTGCGATACCCGAGTAGCCTTTGGCGAGTGCCTGTAACTTTAGGATCAACATCAATTTTGAGATTTGAGTATCGATCGGATCGCCAACGCCTACACTATGGCTTTTTAAGATGTTGGTTTGGAGTACCCGGGTTTCAGAAGCCGAAATTTTAGTGGTGCACAAAGGTCCGAAACCAGTATTAATACCATAAACGGGCACTCCTTTTTCAACAATATTTTGTACTATTTCCCAACTTTTGACTACTTTTTTACGTGTGTGATCGGTCAGGACCATCTTGGTTTTTCCGTTGCTCATGGCGATTGCTTTCCCAGCGGTAAGCCAGTCTTCGCCAAAATGAAAGGGGGTGGATTCGAAAACCATGGAATGGATTTTAGAACTATAAAATTATTGATTAGTTTTGATAATTACCAATATCAATTTAGTCAATAGTTAATAACTATGAGTTATCAATTAGAGTTACGTCACTTTCGGTATTTCTTGGCAGTTGCAGAAGAGCTGCACTATCGAAAAGCAGCCGAAAAACTATTCATTTCCCAACCGGGTTTGAGCCGACAGATCAAGCAGATGGAAGCGTTGTTGGGCGTTCAGCTTTTTGAACGTAGCAAAAAAAGTGTGTTGCTTACGGCGGCAGGGTCGTATTTAAAGAGTGAGATGGAATTTATGTTCAACCACCTCGCGTTGGTCGAGAAGCAGTTGAAGTTGATCGGGGATGGCGCCACTGGCGAAATTCGAATAGGCTTTTTGGGTTCGGCCATACAAAATGTAGTGCCCGAGCTATTGCTGAAATTAAGTAAGAGCCATCCCGATGTAAAAACCAGCTTGGAAGAGTTGAACAACAATGCCCAAGTCAATGCAGTGCAGAAAGACCGTTTGGATATCGGTTTTGTACGTTTGGAACGGGTACCGAAAACACTGCGGATTCGTCCGGTATATGAAGATACCTTTTCCCTTGTACTTCCAACATCACATGCTTTAAATGAGGATAATTTTAAGGGTGTTCGGGCATTGGCCGATGAAGATTTTATTCTTTTCTCCCAGGATTATAGTCCGTTGTACTTTTCCACGATCATGAGTATTTGCGAGGATGCCGGTTTTACCCCAAAAGTTTCCCATAAGTCGGTACATGCCCAGACCATTTTTAAATTGGTCGAGAACCATTTAGGAGTCGCGATCGTTCCTACCGCCTTGCAATATGGTTTTCAAATGGAAGTGAAGTTCATTGAGCTTCAGAAAATTCCACAGCGCGCAACCTTGTCGGTGATCTGGAAAGAGGACAATCGAAACCCGGCATTGGCTCCTTGCATGGATTTGCTCTTGGGTAGCTCTTGATACCCATGTAATATTGTACATTTGAAAAGGATTTAAACAGTATACCAATGATTTTTGATTTAATACAGCGTCGCCGTTCGGTTTTTCCGGCACAATACAACGATACCCCCATTGCAAAGGAGGATATTGAAAAGGTTTTAGAGGCTGCCAATTGGGCCCCGACGCATAAGAAGACGGAGCCTTGGCGTTTCAAGGTGTTGCAAGGGCAAGCCAAGGAACGTTTGGGTAAATTTCTATCCAATAAGTATGAGGAAGTAGTAGAACGGCCAAAGCAGATGAAAGTCCGAAAATTATTGGAAAACCCTGTGAAGGCAGGAGCATTGATTGCTATTTGCATGCAGCGCGACCCGAAGGAAAGCTTACCGGAATGGGAGGAGGTGGCCGCCGTGTCAATGGCAGTCCAGAACATGTGGCTTTGTTGCACTCAAATGGGTATCGGGGCCTATTGGAGCTCTCCCGGACTGATCAAGTACATGGATGAGTTTTTTCAGTTTAACCAAGGTGAACGTTGTTTGGGATTCTTTTATATGGGCTACTACGATGGAGACCTACCGGAGGTCGCAAGAGGTGGAATCGAACACAAGGTCGCTTGGATCGATTAGCCTGCTAGTCGAAGTATGGGAAAATGGCCGCCTTATACTCCCAGGCGGTCGATAAAAAGAGTCCCATAAAAATAATGGCCACTACGAACTTCATAAAGGTTCCGGTCAGGAAACCTAAAAAAGAACCAAAGGCTGCTTTTAGAGCCGTTTTGTTATCGGCCTTGTTCGAAAGCTCCCCGATCAGTGCCCCGACAAAAGGGCCAATGATGATGCCTCCGGGAATGGGGGCGATCAACCCGACTATGAGTCCGATAGTGGTGCCTATAACGCCCGCTCTCGTGCCTCCGAATTTCTTGGTGCCAATGGCCGGTATAATATAATCTAGCGCAAAAACGACCAGCGCTACCCCTGCGGTAATCCCCAAAAACCACCAGTCGTCCGGCACCGATTTGGTCAAGTACAGTAATAAAAGACCGAGCCAGCTGATAGGTGGGCCCGGAAGCACCGGCAAAAAACTACCCACTAGGCCCAATATCATAAAGAGCAGTCCAAAGAGTAACAGAGCAATATCCATCTAAAAACGTATTTCTGGTTTGACGAAGGTAGTGATGATTTGTTACATTTTGCGGATGGTAAATAATGGCTGCCCTCTTACGAAGTGCGGTCGATCGGACACTTTTTTAAATTATTCAACTAAAAAATTAGTTTAAACTAAAAATTTAGTTATATTTGTCATCGTTCAACTAATCATTTAGTTAAAACGGACTGCATAGAGCGATGTACTAGCAGGAAAAACAGAACATTAAAACGAACAAATGAAACAATTAACGAAGGCTGAAGAGGAGGTTATGCAGGTTCTATGGCAATTACAACAATGCAACGTAGCCGCTATCATTGAAGAATTGCCCGAACCCAAACCTGCTTATAATACAGTATCGACCATTGTACGGATTTTGGAGAGCAAGGGTTTTGTGGGGCACGAAAAACAAGGAAAAGGGCATGTATACCATCCGCTAGTGCAAAAAGGGGATTACAGCAATCAATCGATCAACAAGTTGGTCGATGGGTATTTTCAAGGCTCCTTCAAAAGTATGGTATCTTTTTTTATGAAAAAGAACGATTTGAGTTTGTCTGAATTGGAAGCGATCATGAAAGAAATCAAAAAAGACGACCAATGATGCAGTATGTTTTAGAGTGTATTAGCTTTCAGTTGGTATTCCTGATCATGTATGATCTATGGTTGAAAAAGGAGACCTTTTTTCAATGGAACCGGGCCTATCTACTTGGTACCTATATCGTTTCCCTGCTATTGCCCTGGATAAAGATCGAAGCGCTCAAGACTGCGGTACCCGAAGAGTACTATGCTTTTCCAACGTTTTTGATATCCTCGGACCAGCTTCCCGTGGAAATGACCGCAACCGGAAACCCTCTTTTTCAACTTTCTTGGCAAGAGGGGCTATATTTAGCGGGCGTTTTTTTAGCGACTTTGTTTTTTGGCTATAAACTACTTCAAATCTATCGCCTTAGAAGCCGGGGAGAAATACTTTTCTTTCATGATTTCACAAGGGTGGTCGTCAAGAATAGCAACATGGCTTTCTCGTTCTTTAGATCGATCTTTTTGGGAGACCAGGTATTGGAACGGGAACATGAAAGTATCATTCAGCACGAGCTGGTGCATATTCGGCAGCGTCATTCATTGGATCTTTTGTTTTTTGAGACGATGCGCATTCTTGGTTGGTTCAATCCGTTGGTCTATGTGTACCAAAGTCGCATTTCCGAACTGCATGAATTCATTGCAGATGCCAAGGTGGCCAAGACACATAAAAAGGAACAGTACCAATTATTGTTATCACAAGTATTTCAAACAAAACATATCTCTTTTATCAATCAATTTTCTACATCATCATTAATTAAAAAACGAATTGTCATGTTAACAAAAACAAAATCAAAAAAAGTATTCAGACTAAAGTATGTGCTCCTAATGCCAGTGGTATTGGCCATGCTTATGTATACTTCTTGTCAACCAGAGTCCGCACCACTTACTTCCGCGAATGTAATTCAGGTCGAAGATGTAAACAATTTAACTGCAATAGAAGAAAAAAGTGTTTTTAGCAAATTACAAGCGCTTTCAGAGAGCGATATGGAATGGGAATTGCGCGTTAAGGATAAAGAGGGAAGCATTACATTTGTCCCTTCTAACGATGGCTCCTCGGTATCTGCCCCAGATGGAACCTTGATCAGGGCAAAAATGAAAATAGAGAATTCATTGACAAACACTGAAATTAAGGAAATGGTTCCTAAAGATGCCGAGCTTAAGTACATGGAGCTTTTGAAACAGAAAGAACAACTGTTAAAATCTGGGACGGATCCTCAGAGCCCGTTGATGCAAAACCTTGATGAGCAATTGGAAGCCCTAAAACAGCTTGTCGCGGAGAATAGCGGAAGCACCGTTCCGTTTCGCGTGATAGAGCAAGTGCCCATTTTCCCCGGTTGTGAGGGTGCCGGCGACCAAAGGGCCTGTTTTCAAGAAGCGATTCAAAAGCATATTTCCAAAAATTTCAACTATCCCCTTGAAGCCCAGCAAAAAGGAATTCAAGGCAGGGTGAGTGTGATGTTCGTTGTTCAAAAAGATGGTACTATCGGAAATATCAAAATGCGTGGTCCAGATCCATTGCTTGAAGCGGAAACGGCCCGTATTATTGGTCGGCTCCCCAAGATGCAACCCGGAAAGAATAAGGGGAAGGCGGTGAATGTACCGTTCTCCATACCAATTACCTTTAAACTACAAACTAATTCTCAAGTGCTTTCCGCCGTTCCGCTTGAAAAGGATTTTCAGGATAAAATAGATGTTATGGTCACTCGGTACAATGACCTGGTAGCGGAACATCAGCGGTTAACGGATGCAGAACCCAAGAACGATGACCGCATTCTTTTGGTGGAACGGAATAAAAACAATTTGAAAGAAGAGATAAAGGAAACGCTTAGGGAAATGTAAGCGATTAAGGCCAAATTTAAGGATTGAAAAGGAACGTACTACTAGTTTTCGTTTTGACACTATTGCTAGGCAAGTTGGAAGCTCAGGCTCCTTCTTTGGCCACTGCCGATAGCCTCTACGCACTTGGGAATTATACCTTGGCCATTAATTCCTATGCGAAAGTGGGGTCTGTAAAAGCGCACTTACAAATAGCGCGGGCCTACAGCGCAATCGGGAATTATCACAAGGCGATTACGCAGTATGAAAATGTCGTCACCACCCATGAAAACCTTCGTATCGCCCGTTTTGAACTGGCAAAGCTGTATCTGAAAACACGCGCTTTTGATCGCGGAAGAATACTGTTTACCGCACTCTGCAATGAGGATACCGAGAACCCGGAGTATCGGTATTATCAAGGAGAAGCTTTTCGGGAACTGGGACAGGAATCGAGTAGTTTGGTCAGCTATAAAAAGGCGGTCACAATCGATAGCACGCATTTACGAAGCCTATTCCGCCTAGGCAAGTACTTTACCATTCGGCAAGAACGCGATCCAGCCTTACGATATGTAGATCAAGGACTCCGTTTTTATGAGGAAGATGTGGCACTGATCAACCTGAAGGCTTTGATTTTGTATAATGATGCACAGTTCGAAAAAGCGATTCCGTGGTTTGAAAAGGTGCTGACCCTCCAAGAGGGGAAGGAGTACCTGTATACCAAATTGGCCTATTGCTATTATAAAAATTGGGAATTCGAAAAGGCAAAGGCCACCTACAAGATTTTACTCAAAATGGACGAAACCAATGCGGATGCCTATTTTGGTCTGGGTACCGTGTATCAAAAAAACAAACAAACCGACAGTGCCGAAATTGCCTACAAAAAAGCGATAGCAGTACAAGACCCTATCCTCGTAAGAGAGTACAATGCGCTCGCCAGTTTGGCACGTAGCAAAAAAGATTTGAAGTTGGCCTTGGAATATTATCGCAAAGCATTTAGGGAAGACACCAGTAGTGGGCATGGCTACTTTCAGATTTGCACGGTGGCGGATCAGTACTACAAAGATCCCAAGCAACGCCTTGCCTTGTATGAAAACTATCTAAAGAAATTTGGCAAAGATGATTCCTATTATGCCCGCACCGCGGTGCGGCGCATTCGTGAATTGAAAGAAGCACTGCATTTTGACGCCTCCGAATAGTTTTTTTTAATGGATAAGAAGCCGTCATACATAGACTCATGTCCTTAAAATATCGTACTTTTCACCTTGAATATTTGTGCGATGAAGTATCTTTTGCCCATCAGTTTAATTGTGTTGTTAAGCTCCTGTGAACTCTTTGTTTCGAAGGATAAAAAAACACAGGAACTGGTCAATAAGGAACTGCTCGAAATCAATTGGAACGATGTGGATAGCTATCCCCTGTTCGAGAATTGCGATGAGACGCTCACTAAAATGGGACAACGCGCATGTTTTGAGCAAGAGGTACTGACCCATTGTGCTCATACATTGAAAGAGGTTTCGTTTACATTGCTATCGGGGGCCGACTCCACCGTGCTGGTAGATTTTTTGGTGGATCAGGAAGGAAACATTTCCATTTTAGAGATTCAGAAAGACAGCATGCTTGATACCCAAATGCCTAATTTCGATACATTGATCAAGCAGAGCCTTCATAAATTACCGGCTATGTCGCCCGCTTTGAAAAGAGGGATTCCCGTAAAAACGAAGTTTCGCATTCCAATCGTATTGCGCAGTAATTAATGGTACATACCGAATATACTGGGAAAGATTGAGTTTGTGTTTGATATCTGAGTTTGTATTTTAATTCTAACTGCTACAAAATTGTCGAGCGAAAAAATCATATTGGGAATTGACCCTGGAACCACGATCATGGGCTTTGGGTTGATCAAGGTGGTGAACAAAAAAATGGAGTTTCTGCAGATGAACGAGTTGTTGCTTAAAAAGTACAGCGACCCGTATACAAAGCTTAAGTTGATTTTTGAACGAACCATCGAATTGATCGATACCTACCATCCCGATGAAATTGCCATTGAAGCCCCTTTTTTTGGTAAAAATGTGCAGTCGATGCTGAAGTTGGGACGTGCCCAAGGGGTTGCAATGGCGGCCGGACTCTCAAGACAAATTCCGATCACCGAATACTTGCCCAAGAAGATAAAGATGGCGATTACCGGAAACGGAAATGCAAGCAAGGAGCAGGTCGCCAAGATGCTGCAAAGTTTGCTGGGGCTCAAAACGCTGCCCAAAAATTTGGATAGCACCGATGGGCTCGCCGCCGCGGTCTGTCATTTCTACAATGCAGGGCGTGTACAGGTCGGTACAAACTATTCGGGTTGGGAGGCCTTTGTGAAACAGAACGATAAACGGGTTAAGAAGTGAATGTAAATGAGTTCGCAGTAGCAGTGAGCAGTGACCTCCAGTATAAACTACGGAAAATGGGATTTCAAGATCTACTAGCATACAAAAAATCTTTTTTATTGGCGATGAAGGTTTTTGAGGTTTCAAAAACCTTTCCCAAGGAAGAGAAGTATTCGTTAACGGACCAAATAAGGCGCTCTACAAGAAGTGTAAGTGCAAATATTTCCGAGTCATATCGCAAGAGGAGATATCCAAAGAACTTTATTAGCAAACTTACGGATGGTGATGCAGAAAATTCAGAGACACAAACATGGTTGGAGTTTGCTTTGGCATGCCAATATATTGACGAGAAGGTATTTTATGAATTACGTAAAGACAGTGAAGAAGTAGGAAAGCTAATTAATTATATGATAAACAACCCAGAGAAGTTCGGCGTAAAACTTTAAGAACTGCCAACTGAAACTGTCATCTGATTACTTAAAATGAGCGGTATCTACATCCACATACCATTTTGCAAACAGGCCTGTCATTATTGTGACTTTCACTTTTCCACTTCGTTGCGCAAAAAAGAGGATATGATTGCAGCACTCTCCAAGGAACTGGAGTTGCGAAAAGGGGAGTTCAAGGAGGAGGTGGTACAAACGATTTACTTCGGTGGAGGCACCCCTTCGGTATTGGAAATAGATGAAATAGAACGGCTACTTGCTGCTGTTTATGCCCATTATAGCGTTATCGAAGACCCTGAGATCACCTTAGAGGCCAATCCCGATGATCTCTCAGCGGAAAAGATACGGCAATTGGCCCAATCAAAAATCAATAGACTTAGCATCGGAATACAGTCTTTTTTTGAAGCAGATCTGAAACTGATGAACCGTGCCCATAACGCCCAAGAGGCAACCGCCTGTATCGAAGAGGCTACCCGCTATTTTAAAAATATTTCGATCGACTTGATATACGGGTTGCCCAATATGGACAATACCCGTTGGAAACAAAATATTGAAAAAGCACTGTCATTCAATGTGCCGCATATTTCAAGTTATGCCTTAACCGTTGAGCCACAAACCGCCTTGGCCAGCTTCGTGGAAAAAGGTCTTGTAACACCGGTAGACGATGAGGCCGCCCACGCCCATTTTCATATTTTATCGGAAACTTTGGAAGCTGCCGGTTTTGAGAGCTATGAAATATCGAACTTTGGAAAACCCGGGTATTTTTCAAAGAACAATACCGCTTATTGGTTGCAAAAAAAATACATCGGTATCGGTCCTTCTGCGCATTCGTATGACGGCACGCGACGGGGGTGGAATGTAAAAAATAACCCAAAGTATTTGAAAGCGATTGCGGCTAGCGAGTTGCCGATGGAGGTGGAAGTGCTGTCCAAAACGGACCAATACAACGAATATGTGATGACGGGCCTACGCACCATTTGGGGCGTTTCTTTGGAGAAAATAAGAACAGATTTCGGAGACGACTTTCGTACCTATATCCTTTCTCAGGCGCAAAAATACATGGAAGACCACCTGCTTTATCTAGATGGGGAAGTAGTATTGACGACAAAAAAAGGACGTTTTTTGGCCGATGGTATTGCCGCAGATTTGTTTATGATAAAAATGAAGTAATTTTAAATGGTATGAAAGCCAAAATTAAAAACGATACGATCGACCTTTCCAAACCCTTGGATCTGTCGATTTCCATTCGAGGCGATGCGTTGAATGTGAATGCTTGGTATATAGACCATCCGACCATAAAACCTCATGAGGAAGGCGATTTTGTGGGAAAGATAACGGAGGGTGCTTCTACCAATTTCAACGATATTTGGTTCAATCCGCATGCCCATGGTACGCATACTGAATGTGTGGGACATATTACGAGGGAGTCCTATTCCGTGAACAGACAGTTGCGAAATTTTTTCTTTTTGGCCGAGGTCATTACCATTGCTCCCGAAAAGTACCAAGACGATTTTGTCATTTCTAAAAAACAGTTGCAATACGCCCTTGGGAACAAAAAAAGGGAAGCCGTGGTCATACGCACGTTGCCCAATTTAAACGAGAAGCGGAGTAGGCAGTATTCCCATACGAACCCGGCTTATTTGTTAGAGGAGGCAGCACAATTGCTTGTAGCGAAAGGCATTCAACATTTGCTGATTGACCTCCCTTCCATAGATCGGGAAAAAGACCGAGGGGCCCTATTGGCCCACAGGGCATTTTGGGACGTAGAGGGCACCATACGTGCCCATGCCACCATCACCGAGTTCATTTTCGTAGGCAATGATATTGCTGATGGCAAGTACTATCTGAACTTACAGGTAGCCCCTTTTGAGAACGATGCAAGCCCAAGCCGACCGATCCTCTACAAAATAGAAACTTGATTGAAGCAACAGTCCTATTCTTCTTATATTTAACGCATGGATAATCTGTTCGATACGTTTCTTGGTCTTGTTCTCGGTGCCATCGCTACCTATTGGGGGTATTCTTTTTTTCGTAAGAAGAAGGGAAAAGAAGTAACCAAGCACCAATCGACGGTTTTGCTCGATAAGATCAAAAGCGTTTGTAAATTGGTTT
This sequence comes from uncultured Flavobacteriaceae bacterium, assembly GCA_947500385.1. GTDB lineage: Bacteria > Bacteroidota > Bacteroidia > Flavobacteriales > Flavobacteriaceae > Pelagihabitans. The sequence goes on from CANMSA010000032.1 coordinate 26,649, forward strand.
CGGTAGAGGGTGAATTTGCTGAAATTTACAAATACGAAAATACGAAGGAACGCTTTTTGAGCATGATCAGTAGTAAAAAGAAAGCACTGATCGTAATCAATGCAAAGGCCCATATTGGCTATGACCTGAAGAAGATCAAGATGAAGGCGAATGTGGATAAGAAAAAAATAGTACTCACAGGATTTCCACAGCCAGAAGTACTTTCCATTGAGCCTGACCTGGAATTCTACGATATTAAAAATGGCATGTTCAACTCTTTTACGCCAGACGATCTCAATGTGCTGAACCAAGAGGCAAAACAGCACATTCGAGATAAAATTCCACAGAGCGGACTCATGGAAACGGCTCGAAAAGAAGCGCTCGGAACCATTTTATTGATCGAGAGTCTTGCAGCGACCATTGGTTGGGAATTAGACTATAGTGCGTTGGAATTGGGAACAGGGATCGAGGAAGAAAATGAACAACGCTTGTTGGAAACAAAAACAGCAGATACACAACCTTAAAAATGCCTTCTACACATGAAAAAAATTACAGCCGCTTTCTTATTTTTAACCTTTGTTAGCTTCAGTTATTCCCAAACAAATACGCCTATGAAAGAATTTGATTCGAATTTTGCCCATACCGTCTTTTTCTGGTTGGCCAACCCGGACAGTGAAGAAGATCGCGCTGCTTTTGAAACTTCCTTGCAGAAGTTTTTGAATACTTCTCAGTTTGCGAAGACTAAGTTTATCGGAAAGCCGCCCAAAGCAAGTCGCGATGTGGTCGATGGTTCCTTCACATATTCCTTGATCGTCACCTTCGAGTCTGCCGAAGCGCAACAGCAGTACCAAGATGAAGCGCCGCACAAGTTGTTCATCGAAGAATCGAGTGCGCTTTGGACCAAGGTAATCGTGTACGATTCGATACTGATTCCGTAGCGATGGTCGAGTACCGCCTTGCCAAGGCCAAGGATGCCCCCGCGATTGCAACATTGCATGCAGAAAGCTGGCGAAGACACTACCGTGGGGTGCTAAGCGATGATTTTTTGGACCATTTTGTAATGGAGGAAAGAAAAGCACTGTGGTCGAAAAGATTTCGAAACCCCACCGCCGATCAATTCGTGATAGTGGCGGAAGAAAACGAACTCTTGATCGGCTTTCTGTGTGCCTATCTGAACCATGATACCACCTACGGTACCTTATTGGATAATTTGCATGTTGCGAACGCCTACAAAGGCAAAGGGGTCGGCACGGAATGTATGAGGCTATTGGCTGTCAAGTTAAAGGAACAAACGCTCGATAAAATGTATCTTTGGGTACTTGCGCAAAATGTGGCCGCCAAAGGCTTTTATGAATCCCTGGGCGGGGTAGTGATGGAAACAATTGAGGAGACCGAAGTGGGGGACGGCCTTACCATGAAAACGAGGATGTATTGGAAATCGGTACATGGTTCACTGACTTAAAAATCCATAAGAGCAATGAATATAGAAGCGTTTAGAGAATACTGTATCAACAAAAAAGGGGTCACCGAAGAATTCCCCTTTGATGCGCATACCTTAGTGTTCAAAGTAATGGGCAAAATGTTCGCTTTGGCGGGTTTGGAAAGGCTTCCGCCTCAAGCAAACCTAAAATGCGATCCGGAGCGTTCGGTCGTATTAAGAGAAGAATACGATGGTGCTATTATTCCGGGTTATCATATGAGTAAACTGCATTGGAATACCGTTATTCTAGAACAGTTGCCACCAAAGTTGATTATGGAATTGATCGATCATTCCTATGAATTGGTGGTTTCGAAATTTACCAAGAAGTTAAAAGCTACCTTCGACAGCTTATAAATATCGTATGCAACATAAAATAAAGAAAGTGATCGGAAATCTCAAAGAATACTTTGAGGGAGAACCATGGTACGGCGTCGCCATTATGAATACCTTGGAAGCACTGGATTGGGAAAAAGTAAACGAGCGGCCTATGAACTTAAAGTCTATTGCAGTTTTTGTGCAGCATCTGATCAACTGGCGCATTTTTGTGGTCAAGAAACTGGAAGGGGATGCCGCCTATGATATCAAAATAGATAGTGTAGAAGATTGGACTCCCATACATATCAAGAATGAAATGGAGTGGGAGCAACTGAAAAATGCACTACGGCAAACACAATTTGACATGGTACGTATTTTGGAGCGTTCAAACGAACAACTTTTAGAAAAGAAGGTTCCTGGGAAAGCGTATGATTTTGAATCGCTGCTTGTTGGTATTTCGCAGCATGACATTTATCACTCCGGGCAAATAGCATTGCTTAACTCTCTTAGTAAGACCTGAACAAAAAACTATCTTTGCGCTCCTAAAAGCAGTGATATCCCTATGGAGGAACTCCACCAATTTTATGCTGATCAACTTGCCAAGTACAATGCACAACTGGCAAGGGTAAAAGAGCAATTATTCGCCTCTAGTATGGTACGCTTGCTTGTTTTTTGTGCGGTCGCCTTGGGGGTTTATCTACTTTTAGACCATACGAAGTGGTTGGTGGCCTTTGTTCTACTTGGTATTGCAACCTTTCTTTTTCTGGTGGCCCGACATACAGATCTTCAACATAAACGAGATAAATTAAGAGCACTTTCCAATATTAACACCACCGAGATGCGGGTGTTAAGACGGGATTTTCATGACCTTGCAGATGGCAGTACCTACCAGGATTCAGGGCATTTCTACAGTCAAGATGTAGATCTTTTTGGCAAAGGCTCTTTCTATCAGTATATAAATAGAACGGCCTTGCAACAAGGAAGTGATGCCCTGGCAAAGCTCTTGCTTTCCAATACAATTGAAGATATCGTTCAGAAACAGGAGGCGGTCAAAGAATTGGCAAAAGTTCCGGAATGGCGGCAGGAGTTTTCGGCGATTGCTTCGCTTACAAAGACGGAAACTAGTACCCATGCGATTGTTCGCTGGATATCCGATTATAATTCTTTTATCCCAGCGATGATGAAGTGGCTTCCCTTCGCTTTTTCAGGCGCATCAATACTGTTGTTTGGCCTGTACTTTCTCGGTAGTATCTCGGGTATTTTTCCGTTTTTATGGGTCTTTGTGGGCTTGGGGGTGTCGAGTATGTTTACCAAGAAAATAGGTAGGTTGGGTAGGCACGCTTCCAAAATACATAGTACGTTTCGACAGTATAACAAATTGCTGGTACTTATAGAAGAACAATCGTTCGTTTCACCCTTACTACGTTCCAAACAGGCTTTGATCATGCACCAGGAGGAGAAAACTTCACAAGTGCTGAAAACGTTTTCCCGTTTGTTAAATGGCCTTGATAAGAACAACAATGTCTTTTATCTGATCTTGGCCAATGGTTATTTTCTGAGAGGATTGCATTACAGTTATCAGGTGGAGCAATGGATCGTAACCTATGGCAGTGCTGTGGAAAAGTGGTTCGATACCGTCGCGTTTTTTGATGCGTACAATAGTTTGGGAAATTTTAGTTTTAACCACCCCAATTACGCTTTCCCGGAGATAGTTGACACCGGTAGTATCCTACATACGACACAAGCAGGGCATCCGTTGTTAGACCCTGAAAAGAGCGTCTGCAACGATTTTAAAATAAACCAAGAGCAGTTTTTTATTATCACAGGGGCGAATATGGCAGGGAAAAGTACCTTTTTACGAACGGTTTCGTTGCACATTGTAATGGCCAATATGGGGCTGCCCGTTTGTGCCAAAAAAACGGAGTATACGCCTATAAAACTGATTACAAGTATGCGCACGACCGATTCGCTAACCGATGATGAATCGTACTTTTTTTCCGAACTGAAACGACTGCGCTTTATTGTGGATGAAATTCAAAAGGACCGTTACTTTATTGTACTCGATGAAATTTTGAAAGGTACCAATAGCACTGATAAGGCAAAGGGTTCGCGTAAGTTCGTAGAACGGTTGGTAAGTTCTAGATCAACCGGAATTATTGCGACACATGATTTAAGTCTTTGCGAAGCTGCCGAAGAATGGCCCCAAATAAAGAATCACTATTTTGATGCCGAGATAATTGAGGACGAATTGCATTTCGATTACCGATTTAAGGAAGGTATTTGCCAGAATATGAACGCCTCTTTTCTCTTGAAGAAAATGGGAATTGTGGACTAAAAAAGTGCAAGCGCAAGTATCAAATTCAAGACCAAGAGGAATAAAAAGGCGTTGATCAGGGGGTAGTATTCAGTTGGCAGTAGGCAGTAGGCAGTACTCAGTATTTAGTGTTAGTTGGTTTTGAATTTGTTGTTTGTATTTGAATTTAATGCTCGCACTTGATATTCGAACTTGAACTTGATAAATGGATTCACTTACGCAAATTGTATTAGGCGCTTCGGTAGGGGAGGCGGTGTTGGGGAAAAAAGTCGGTAATAAGGCCCTTTTATACGGGGCGATTGCGGGGACTATTCCAGACCTGGATGTTTTGGCCAGATCCTTGACCGATACGGTGACCGCTATTGAATGGCATCGGGGTTTCAGCCATTCGATTGTTTTTAGCGTGGTATTTGCACCCTTGTTCGGTTGGCTGGTTTGGAAACTGCACCGGGGTAGGGAGGCCAGCTGGAAAGATTGGTCCTGGTTATTCTTCTGGGGGTTGTTCACCCATCCCATACTAGATGCATTTACCACTTGGGGTACGCAGTTGTTCTGGCCCTTTGACCTGCGCTTGGCTTTTCAGAATATTTTCGTAATAGACCCTTTGTATACGGTACCCTTTTTATTGTTTGTGGTGCTGGCAATGTGCTACAAACGTACTTCCCCGAAAAGAAGAAAGTACAATCGCTTGGGTTTATTGGTGAGCAGTTGCTACCTATTGGTTACCCTGATATTAAAGGGAATGGCCTATATCAAATTTACCGATGGCCTAACGGAACAGGGAATTGTATACCAACAAATAGACACAAGGCCGACGCCCATGAATGCTTTGCTCTGGACCGCCAATATAGAGGCGGGAGACGCCTACCTGATCGGGAATTATTCATTCTTTGATACGAGCCCCATCCAGTTTTCTACCTATCCCAAAAATCATCATTTGTTAGGGACATTGGAAACAAATGATAAGGTGAATCGTCTCATAACCATAGCAGAGGGTTGGTATACGATTAGCAAAAAAGAAGACCGTGTGTTTTTTAATGATCTACGGTTCGGTCTCATAAGTATCGATCCCCAGGAAACACAGTTTGTATTCAGTTATGAATTGATTCCCTCGGCAACCGGCATTTCAGTAGAAGAAACCCCCAAATTCGACACGGATGCCAAACGTCTTTTAAGTTCTTTGTGGAATAGGATTTGGGGAAACTAAATTTGTTTGCATGCGATTTATTCTTTTTTTAATAGGGACACTGGGCGTACTTCTTTTTGTAGGCACCAGTATCTGGGCGGGAGTTCAAATAGAAGGGTACGACCCGGTTTCACAATTTATAAGCGAAAGTTATGCGAACGGGATACCAAATGCCCCTGCCCTTCAAAAGGTTTTTATGATCTCGGGCATATTTCTTGCCGGCTTTGGTTTCATGGCTCCGATCGGCCTCCCTTCCAGTAAAAGGCTAAAGATGTACTTTGTTTTGTTCGCCTTGTTCTATGGTGTGGGTACGATAGTGACGGGGTACTTTCCCTGCGATTTGGGATGTGTGCTGGATACCGAAAACCCGTCTATTTCCCAGTTGATACACAATACCATGGGCTTGCTCACCTATGTGGTGGTGCCTTTCTGTCTGCTTGGCATAGGGGTAGAATTGAAAAAAAAGGACGATGCCTCAAAATTACCGGTGGTTTCACTCATATGTGGTAGTGTATCATTGGCTTTTGTAGTATTTTTATTTGGAAACCCCGAAGGCCCTTTTATCGGTTTGTTTCAAAGAATCGTAGAGGGAAGTATTTTGAGCTGGACGTTGTTTTGCGCCAGCCTTTTTATAAGATCATCCAAAACCTGAAACTGTGAAAAACCGTTATTTTCTCTTATCCAGCCTTTGCCTTCTCGTTTTATTCGTAGCCTGTAACGAGGAAAACAAGGAAGTTGTTGCGCTGGCCAGCCACATGCAGTGGCATACTGTTGAGCTCTCGTTTGAAGGACCCATGACCTCCGAAGCGGCTTCGGAAAATCCCTTTTTAAACTATCGGTTATTGGTAGAATTGAAGCATGCCGAAACCAGTTATACGGTTCGTGGTTTTTATGCCGCAGATGGCAAGGCCGGGGAAACAAGTGCGGCTTCCGGTGGGGTTTGGCAAGCCCGTTTTACGCCGGATAAACTAGGGGAATGGACCTATTCGGCGGTCTTACAACAAGGAGATTCCATCGCTTTAAAAGACGATTCTTACGAGGGAAAACCAGTAGAAATTACCAATCAGGAAGGGGCCTTTACCGTAGGGCCATCGAACAAAAAGGCACCCGATTTTCGAAGTAAAGGCCGGTTGGTCAGTTCGAATGGTTATTTTAGGTTTGGTGAAAATGGCGAATATTGGATCAAGGGCGGGGCCGACAGTCCTGAGAATTTACTGGCTTTTGAAGGTTTTGATGGTACATATCGCATGCAGCGTTCCGATGACGATGGCGAAGCGAGAACGAATGATACCATACACAGTTTTAAGCCGCATTTAAACGATTGGAGAGAAGGAGATCTTACATGGCAGGGTGGCAAAGGAAAAGGATTGGTAGGTGCCTTGAATTATTTGTCTTCCAAGGGTATGAACGTGGTTTATTTTTTAACTATGAACATTAATGGGGATGGGAAAGATGTATGGCCTTATGCAGATCCAAATGATTTTAGCCGCTTTGATGTGAGTAAACTGGCGCAATGGGAAATGGTTTTTCAACACATGCAATCAAAAGGATTGATGTTGCATATGGTATTGCAGGAAACGGAGAACGAAACCCTATTACATGGTGGAGATACGGGGCCGTTACGACAATTGTATTTTCGGGAATTAATGGCGCGTTTTGGACACCATTTGGCCCTGAAGTTTAATTTGGGAGAGGAGAACGGTCCGGCCGATTTTTCTCCCATTGCCCAGAACGACGCACAGCGAAAAGCGATGACCTCTTTTATTAGTGCGATAGACCCTTATAACCATCCTATTCTGTTACATACGCATTCGCATGAACCGGCGCGTAGCAATGTACTTGATTCGATTGTTGGTTTTAAGGCATTGGACGGACTTTCCCTGCAAGTAGATTTGCGGGAAGGGGCTTCAGATGTCGTAGCCGATTGGAAGAACAAATCGCAGGCCGCTGGCCATGATTGGATGATTACGATGGATGAGATCGGGATGTGGCATACAGGGGCGGTTCCGGATTCGGTAACCCCAGAACACGATAGCCTCCGGAAGTACGTACTTTGGGGAACTTTGTTGTCGGGTTCTGCAGGGGTGGAGTGGTACTACGGTGCCCGCAATGTGTATAATGATTTGAATACCGAAGACTGGCGTACTACCGACCGCCTATGGGAGTTGACACACCATGCTATGCAGTTTTTTGAACAGTATTTGCCGTATTGGGAAATGCAACCGGATCACAGTTTAATCAACACAAAAGATGGCTACTGCTTTCGAAAAAAGGGAACGGTCTACGCTGCGTATCTGGCAGTTCCTCAGGGAGGGCACACGATTGACTTGGAAGGGGAAACCGGTACGTTCACCGTAAAATGGTACGATCCCTTGCAAGGAGGAGCACTACAAGAAGGAACTGTTCAAGAAATAAACGGAGGAACCGCGCAAGAGTTAGGGTTGCCGCCAAATTCAAAAAAGCAAGATTGGGTGGTGTTGGTAAGGAGTATTAAGTAAGAAGTAGTCAGTAATTGGTATTTGAACTTGCTCGGATGAAAGACAAAAGGACTTAGGACAAAATGACTTAAGATGTAGTACGTATGTGGTCTAGATGGGGCGTCAGGTAGTCGGTTCTGTGTTTGAATTTGACATTTGTGTTTGAATTTATTTTTTTGTCTTTGTTCTTTTAAGCAGTTCCTCGACAGGCCTGTCCTGAGTGAAACCTCAGGGCTCGGACTCACGGTTGATTTTTCATTTGGCAATGGGATAAAAAGGAACGCTATTGTCACGCTGAGTCCTGTCGAAGCGCATTTCGATTGTCTCCTGGACAAGCTCGGAGGGACAGCATTTTTTACATTTGACGATCCTAGCTTGAATTTGACGTTTGCGCCTTAATTTGTTTTTTCGTCCTACGTCTTTGCTCTTTTCGTCTTTTTTCTTTCAAGCAGGTCCTCGACAGGCCTGTCCTGAGTGAAACCTCAGGGCCTGTCCTGAGTGAAACCTCAGGGCCTGTCCTGAGTGAAACCTCAGGGCCTGTCCTGAGTGAAACCTCAGGGCCT
>CANMSA010000033.1 GCA_947500385.1 uncultured Flavobacteriaceae bacterium
ATGGTATTTATGTTCAGCGACACAAATGTCCGTAGCCCTATCTTTCGATCCAAAAAAAGTCTAAATCACTTCTATATTAAGGGCCATGAATTGGCCAAAAAAATAGGGGATAATGAGGGGATTTATTTATCTAAGCTAGGAATCGGTTCCATAAAAGGAAATTGGGGACTTCATGCTGAATCACTAGAAATTTACCAAAAATTAAACGAAGGATTACAAAAAGGAAGGTTTGAAGCAAGTTATAAAAGATACCGTATTTTACATCGCAATTTGGCACTAAGTCATATGAACAACGGCAATTATGATTCTACTCGTTATTACTGTCAGCTGGGTAAAAAAAAGGCGCTGCTCGAGAACGATAGCATTTCTTACAACTCTTTTTTACAAGTCGGTGCTACGGCTGATGCTTTGAACGAAAAGTATATTATTGCGCTGGATTCACTTAAGGTGGTGACTCCATGGATGTCCGAAAGAAGCCTTTCCATCAATTACTACTATCAAGGTTACTGTTATGAACACACGGGCCAACCAAAGTTGGCTAGTAAATACTACAAAAAAGTGGATTCTCTATATGAGGACAATGGGGTTGTCATTGAAGAGCAAGAACCCATGTACCGATTTCTTTTAACTGAAGCACGGTACCGTGGCGATGAAAACAAAACCTTGGAATATATTGATAAGATTTTGTTCATCGACAGTACATTGGCTACGCAACGCAAAAACATTCATCAATTAGCACGTGTAAGCTATGACTTGCCTGAACTGAAGGCGGAAAGGTCTGCAATTAATACCCAAATACGAAGACAAAAGCGGTGGATTCTTGCCGCGGGTATTGTTTTGCCGATGTTAATTTTGATTGCATTGATTTTCTTTATTCAAAAGCGAAAGTTGGCTCAAAGGCTAGACAAACTAGTGGCAACCAAGACAAAGCCTATTCCTCAAAAATTAGACACCGAGAATAAAACTATTGCATTGTCCACCAACATGCTAGATGATCTTATAAAGGCTTTGGAAACTTTTGAAATGGAAAAAGGGTTTTTAAACCCTAAACTTAATCAAGCCGACTTGTCAAAGCAACTTGGCACCAACTCCACCTATTTGTCCAACCTCATAAATCAACAAAAAGGAGTTAATTTTGCTACTTATCTCAAGGATTTACGAATTACGTATGCTATCAACAAAATAAAGGAAAACCCCTACTATTTAAAGCTGACCGTACAAGGTCTAGCGGAAGAGTTTGGCTTTACCCATGCTGATTCTTTTTCAAGAGCATTCAAAGCCAAAACCAAAGTGAGCCCTTCTCAGTTTTTAGCACATCTCAGGAACCGATAATTTACAAATGATCGGATACTTTGTTTGTATTGATACAGTAGGGTGTTTAGATTTAGCCAAATAAATAAAATTCTAATCATAATTCGTGAAAGATGAAAAAACCAAAGAAGTTAAAAGATTTTGAAGAAAAGAAATTACTAAATCCCAATTATATTTTGGGAGGAGGCGATTCACCTAGCGGGGATGAGCAGGAAGATGAGGAAGGCGGAAGAGGAGAAAATAGATAATTAGTATATTGGCTTGGCTTTAGATAAGTCAAGCCAATTTTCATGTAGCTTATGAGATTTATTTTATACAGTTTAGTTTTAATTCTTGGTTTTGCTTGTAAAGCACAAAAGCCATATCCTTTTTTTCCAAACAAGGTAGTGCACCATACCTACCACGGTAAAGAAATCGGCAACGAGTATGAGCAATTAGAGAACGTCAAGGACTCAGCCTCGAAGCGCTGGTTGGAATTACAGGATACCTATGCTCGCCAAATGTTGAACCTTACCGGAACCAAACAGAAGATTTTGGGCAAAATGATAGCGAATAAACCAGATCGCGCTCAAAGCTATTCAGGAGTCAGATATGCGGATAATGGTTCTGTAGTTTTTGAACAAGACAGAAACAAAGACGAAGTTGATGAGTTATATTTCAAACATCATACAACAGGGGAACATAGGCTGTTGTTCGATCCTGCGGAATATGGTGATGGCACACCAGACGCTCCCTATCATATCGACTACAAGAAAATTTCTTGGGATGGTCATTTTGTGGCAGTAGCACTCAAGAAACAAGGAGACGCTTATTCGAAGATTATTATCTTAGAAACCCTTACTGGAAAAGTTTTAGGAGATGCCATTACACAATGCAAATCAGGTAAGGCTTTTTCTCTAACATGGACTCCGGATTCTAAGGCAATACTCTATTCTTATTTTCCAATTGTGGATAAAAATCATCCTGATTTTGATATAGAAAACCAGACAGTTTTGTATCGTTTGGGAGAGGATCCTAATATTAGAAACGTGGTATTTAGTTCGGAAAGTCATCCTAAGATCAAAAAAGGTGCGAATACCTATGCTATGGTTTGGGATAAATCAGATGAATTTGCCATTGGTTGGATCGCTACGGTAAGTGACTATGCTGACGTGTATATTGCAAAAGTCGAAGATATACTAAGTGATCGACCTCAATGGGAACCTTTGTATACCTCTGAAGACCAGAGCATATTGCAATTGATTAAAGAAGACAAAATATACTTTCTCTCCGGGAAGCACCCAAATCGGAGTATTTGCACAACAGATTTCGAGAATCCTGATTACACCAACCCAAATATATTTGTTCCTCCATTTGAGGATGAAGTCATCAAAGAGGTAATAGGTGGTGGTGGACACCTCTACTTTTCGACGTTAAAGAATGGGATTGAAAGTTCACTGTATAAAGTAATGGACGACGGTTCCTTTATTAAATTGGATTTTGGAAGAAAGACGGGAGACCTCTTTTTAAAAACCACCTCAAAAGACGGCTATCTGTATGCAGGAGTAGACAGTTGGACAGATATTTATACACTCTACGCTATTAAGGATGATCAGGTAGAATTAGACCCAATGGTTTCCAAAAGAAAGTACCCCTTAGACCCTGGCATGAAAGCCATAGAAGTTGAAGTGCCCTCGCATGATGGAGTTATGGTGCCCTTAAGCTTAATAGTTAAAAAAGGACAGGATTATGATGGTTCTACCCCGGTTCTGATGCATTCTTATGGTGCATACGGCAATTCCAAAGTGCCTTACCTTTCTACGATTTACATGGATTGGATAATCCAAGGGGGTATCGTAGCAATACCGCATATCCGAGGCGGTGGAGAAAAAGGGGATACCTGGCATAAGGCTGGGATGAAACAGAACAAGGTGAACTCTTGGCGAGACATTATCGCAAGCGCCCAATACTTAGTAGACCAAAAGTATACAGGTAAAGGAAAAATTTGCCTATTTACGTCGAGCGCAGGAGGGATAGCCGGGGGAATGGCAGTCAATGAACGACCTGACCTTTTTGGAGCCTTTGTAGCCAACAAGGCCGTTTTAAATCCACAGCGAATGGTGTTGGATAAAATGTCTAAGTCTAATTATTTGGAGTATGGAAGCATGGAGGATATAGAAGAGGCGGACGCCTTGGTCAAAATGGATCCTTTGATTAATATAAAAAAACAGCCATATCCTGCTGTACTGGCCTTGACCTCTTTCTCGGACAATCGGGTACCTCCTTGGCAAATGAGTAAATACATTGCCAAATTACAGCAAAACAATACTGCCGATACCCCTGTACTTATATATTTGCTTGATAGAGAGGGTCATTCTTCAGCGCTTACAGCTAGTAAGACGGATGATAAGTATTCGACAATTTTTGCCTTCGCACTGGATCAGATGGGGTGCTCTGTTAACAAGGGTCAGTAACTGCCGGCAGTTCCAAAATTTTTCCGGTAGAAAGAATTAACCTGGCTAAACGATTGATCGTTCTTAGAACTTCCTAAGGTATACCTCGTTAAGCAAATCTTACAATAAATTTCAGCTCTACCCGAAACAGGATAAAGCCACCAGTTCGAAGAGAATAGCATGCTTGAAAGAGGCATTCTTGCTTGATAGGTACATCTTCGACAATTCAATACCTAAATGGAAGGTGAACAACTTTAGTCCAGATTACCTCAAAATTAGCTAAAACACCACTACGGCCACTTAGACTATACAATCAACTCATAGGCACTTCCCAAGTAAAAGACCTAATTGCAAACCCCTGAGGCAATAAACGGAAATTCACCTTTAATTTCGACCCTAGAGTCGAAGTAATTTTAATCCCAACTATCGAGCAAATTGTTCAAGCAAGAAACTAATAATGTAAGTCTAAAGTACCAAACCGGACAAGTATCCGATAATTTACAAATTGTCGGCTGCCATTTACAAATCGTCGTATCAAATGATTGCAAACACCACTAAATGCCACCAATTTTAACCTGTCTAAATCGCGACCAAGACAGACGTAAGCCAAAAAGTCTTTAATAGAGTAGGCAAAAGTTAAAATAGTAATAACATGAGTTTTAAATATATAAACCTAACAAGTAAATTAGTAATTTTCCTATTTACAATTGTGATTTTATCCTGTACTAAGGAGGATAATAAGTTAAGTAACACTTACAGCAATTTTGATTTAAATCTTTATGACAAAGACTATATCGAAACGGCCTCAATTGCTGAAAAGTTACGGTATAAAGAATTTCATCTTTCGAGCCTAATGGAAGCGGTATTAGAAATTAACCCGGAATTCGAATACCTTGAGGAATTCAAAACCGCAAAGGAGGAGCAACCCACCTTCTATCTCGAAAAGCTCTTGACTTCCAGCTACAAGGATAAAAATGTTAGTTTGGAAAATGATAAAACAGGTAAAACCAGTTCACTAGGAGCCTTTACCGATTTAGAGGGGGACACTTGGTATCCGGTACTTAAACGTATCAAAAAAGGTACAGGAAAGCCAAAAGACGCCGTATATCTAATGAACAGCTATAATCAGAAGACCGAAAATGAACATGTAAAAGCGTTTATTTTGAACAACGACGAATTAGAATTATTGGAAGAAAACTATACCGAGGATATGTTTTTATCCCAAAGTAAGACCAATAGAGTTTCCTCGTCTTTCTATAGCTTAAGCCTTTCTATATGCCCAGATGAAGACGGACCAATTTTGAAAGTCTCAAATTGCGGAGGAGGCGGAGGAGTTCCTTCATCCTATGATTTAAGCACCATTAACATTAAGGATAAAAAGGAAAGTTGGATTGAAAAAGCTGATATTCACCAACTAACGCAGTTTTGGGATTTTATAGAATCAGGAGTCTATTATAAGTCCACTTTAAACCCCAAGGGGTCCTTAATTCGAAAGGTTAAGGAAAATGAATTGAATAAGAATTTGACCGTGGATAAATTTGTCGCTGGCCGCAGCGCCCAGGGCATTGTACAGTATTTGATTTTTGAACACGATAATTTTCCAGCACCTCCTCAAGCAAGTGTTATTCAGGGGCCTTCAGGTTCTACGTTCGAAATGCGGTATAGATCCTGGAATAAAGATTACGATCACCAACTATTAAATGTCAATCAAAGTAATTCCGGGATACCAAGCATTTCGAATTACTCGGAAAGCAAAAACGAGATCTATTACAAAATCCAATAATATTTCATTTACATGAAAGGAATTACATTTTTACTGCTTTTATTTCCCTTATTAAATCTTGCTCAAAAAGATTTACCGTCCAGAAAGGGGCAACTTCATTTTGACTTAGGATTGGAGTATCGGATAACCCCGATATACCCGCTGGAAAGTTTCTCTTTAGGAAGGTTCAACCCATTTACCTTTGTAGATCAGGATCAACAAAATTCTGGAATGGGTATAAACATAGGAATGGAGTATTTTTTGGGTAAAAACCTTGCGTTAGGCTTTTCCAATACGTTTCGTTACGACTTAATCGTGTCCGGACAAACCGAGATTCAGCCTGATTTTGGTACAGCACCCAACCAGTATGGACTGCTAATCGACTATCATTTGTATTTGAAATATTATTTCAAATTGTTTGGAAAAGGAGACTTGTTCTTAAGTGTTGGGATTTCGAGAATGAATACCAACAGTGACTTTTCTTCTAAGGAATCGTTTTTCGATGAAGAGGGCAATTTGGTTGGCTCTATTTTATCGATTGAAAGTTCCAGTTATTGGGCCAATCGGTTTGAACTTGGCTATTCTAACAAACGTGGAATAATAGGCGCAGGAATATATATGTCAAATTCGACAAATTACTTTGAAGAGACTACCTCCTTCATTGTCCCTTTTATAAAATGCTCCATTAAATTGGGTAAATTGTAGTAAAATGTGGATGGGCTGCCTCAAAACCGTTACAGTTTTGGGGTGGCCCATTCTTAAACTATTTTGATGAGTTGTATCACGAAATTAGCGATAGCACTAGCTATTGGTATGTGCTGTACTGTCAAAGGGCAATACGTCGAACCAAAACCGGAGTCTGGTATATCTTTTCAGGCCTTTTCCTATCCCATGACCGTTGATAATCAAATACATGCCAGTATGATGCTGAATTACAATTTTAGCGAAAAAATGCGCGTCCGGCTAGGTGGATATTATGATACGTACATTCTGGAAAATCGATTTCGGATGGCGCTTGACCTTAAACGATACATCACAAAAAAAACGTACCTCCTATTGGGTGCGGACTTGGAATGGCGACAAGGACAAAGTTTGATCAATTCAAAATCATATAGCAGATTTGGGCTTAATTTTGGAGTAGGACATGAGGTTCAGGAAAACTTTTTAATTGAAGCTAAGGGCAACTTTGGTATGAATAAAAACGCCATTGGCCCATATGGTGAATCGCTTGTTCCAATGCAGCAGGTATATACCCTAGGCGGCAAGTTACGTTTTTGACGTGTCACAAACTCCTTTCTATGCGCCGGTACTTGGTTAAGATGTTCTAAGCATCCAGTAACGCGTCAATCATCAAAAACCTGACGCTCGAAAAGTGATTTTACATCACTATAAATCCTTTCGAAATTCAGTTGCAATTCTGCCTGTGAAAACTGAGTACTTTGTTCTGGAAGTTGCTTTTCAATTTTGGGTAATTTGAACTGTACCTTTTTATCAATACCATCTGCAAACGTGATAAACTCACCTTGCTTCAATCGAAAGAAAGTATCCGCTCTGCGTTTGGAAACTTCCTTTTCACCTTTTGTGATTCTGCTCTCAAAACTTAGTCCACTACTTTTGCTTATGCTTTTAGTAGGTTGTTTTACGAGTTCAAAAAAACGCTCGTAGTATTTAGCAGTATCAGGGTCATTGACTTTACCAAAAAATTGATAGGACAGATTGCTCAAAATCGCTTTGCTTGCCTTATCCCCATACATCATATCATTCTGGATTTTGTCTTGCATCACGTAAATCGTAGCAATATTGTAACTGCGTAAAGTGGCGGGAATACGGTGCATGTTCAACAATCGAATTGTTGGTGCTTCTTCCATCATCAAAAACGAAGGCTTTGCATTTCGTACGCTCATTTGTTTAGTGATGGTATGAACTACCGCGGCAATGATAGGCGAGTAAAGGGATTCGTATTTGGGATTGTTCACGACAGAAATCACATTAGGTTTTTCCTGACCATTGATATCCAAGGGTACTTCATCTGCAGACAAAGCCGTAAAGATGCGTTGCGTACTGATCTTTTTAAATGCATTGGCCAAGGTGCTTTTAACCCCTGCCGTCTGTCTATCGGAATCTTTACCACTAATAAAAGCATCTGCCATGGCCCTAGCGGTTACATTGCTTTCCAGAAATGCAATAAGGCTATCGGTATCTAAAAGCTGATAAATAGCTATTAAATGAGGAAGTGTACAATACTTAGGATATGAAGTTTTCAATTTCCATATCAGTCCTGAAATCAATCCCTCTGACGCATCGGTAAAAAACTTGGAGGTACCTGTACTTCCTGATTCTTTTTGCTCTAATAGGTTTTCGATCAATACCCTTGAAATCTCATTCACACTTTCTTCATTAAACATATAACGCGGAGCTATAGGATTTACCCGATGATATATGGTATCAAAAGAAACAATGTAAAAGGGGATCTTGGCGGCATTAAAAAGGGGATAGGCAATTTCGGTGAGTTCAAAATGTTTGTAATCATGAATCACTCCACAAAAACGGTATTGGCTAAAGTGCCTTAGAAAATTATAGACGACACTTTCCGTTTTTCCACTCCCGGCGGCACCGATAACCGAAGCCCCTCGTTTGATATTGTCAATATGGAATTTACCCGATTTGACCTTGAACCGGACTTCATACTTAGTGTCCACCTTACTTCTTGGGGAAGATAAAAGCGCATAGAGCACAACACCTAAGAACAAGGTTGGTACAATGATGTATAGAACAACGTAGGCCCAGGACCAGCTCATATACCAATGGAAGTGGATTTCAATGCAATATTCACATCCTTTTTAAGGCGCTTAACTACCCTAATGGCTAATTGAACCTTATTGGTTGGAATGTGCATCATAGGCACTCCGGATTTGCCTAAAATCTTAAGCGCTGTTGCCTTTTCGTTTGTTGGCAAACCCATTAAGAGCAAAAAATAGCGCTTTGGATTTTTAATAAAATCCTTTTTGGCCTGATAGGTTTCCGCATAGTTGCGTTGGTATCCAAATTGCTTGTCAAAGGTTTTTTCGGCATTGGTAAAAAAGGAATCTATATCAAAACCGCGTTTTACCTTTTTCCCGTTCATAACTACTTCGGAGGCTTTGTATTTACTGCCAGGGGATAAGCTCACGGAATTAGAAGCATCTTTTCGGCTCACGATGATATGGATATGGCTTTGGTTCCCTTCCTTTTGCATTCCTTGGGTGATGCGCTTTCCATTTTGCTGATGGGGTGCCTCTTTTTCCAGTAGAGCGATTTTTTTTTTCAGTTTTGAAATATTGCCCTCCTGCTTGCCATTTTCAATTTTTCGGATGTCCTGCTTAAGCTGAAGTATTTTAGTGGCATACGGTTGGTTTTCTTTGACTTGAAAATCCGTTCCCTTGAACTTGCGTTGGTGTTCGATCTTCGCAAAGTATTTGACATCCTCAATGGTAATCGCTCTACCATTAATTTCCCTATTGAACGAGGCCACATAGTCTTTCATCACTTCACGGGTATACGCCTTTAAATCAGTACTGCTGTTTTGCAATTGTTTCAATTCGTATTTGCTTGGGCTTATCGTTATGGAATAAAACTTGGGTTCTGTTTTTTTCAATTTTGCGGTATTACCATCAATTTCTTTGACAACTTCTTTGGCAGATACTTCATCACCATATTGATTGAAAAAATGTTCCATATCCTGTTGCTCCAAACCTTGGTTTTCTTTCTCGAGATAGCCAACGTAATCAACAACGCTTTGTGAATAAGAACCTCCCGTTTTTTGTGGTGTGATGGTGATATACATACTTGCTTACAATTTATTTTCGTTCTTTTTCTTTTCTTGAAATAGTACTTTCTTTTCGATCAATGGCGGTTCGCTTTTCGGCTCAACTTCTTGAAAGAGGGATTGCATCATGGCGACCGTAGGCCGGGTCTGACTTTTTTCCATGTCCCTTAAAATGGCAATGACCGCACTTACCCGTTTTTTGATCAGTTTTTCAAGGGTATGGACCGTTGGGCCAATGGACTCTTTTGGGGACAGGTTATTGTTTTCAAAAAAGTCGAGCATCATCAGCAAGGTCATGGAGTTGGAGGCTTCCATTTTTTTACTGAATGTCCTAAACTGCTTGGCTACCGAGCTTTTGAAACTGATGGTAGTAAATGGTTCCTTTTCGTATCCGTTATCCATTTTTACGCTAAAAAGTCCTTGGTTTTATTGGGCTGAAAGGGTTTTTACTCTAAAAACCAAAACTTTAAATTTTATTTTGATTAAATTTACTTTATAAACCGCTGTAATACAGAGTTTTAAATACAAGAGGCTTACTGAAACATCGCGTAGCGTGTTACCCTCTTGCTTCTCCATTTTCCACGCGCAGGCGTGGGAAATTCCGAACAACATGACCAAAAGAGTCAGCTGCTCTTAACTGTAATTTTTGATAGGTGTGATTATTGGGAAAGTCAAATCAAGATAGCATAACCACACATTAAAATAGTCGAGTTTCGACATTCCAAAGCTAGGGAATTAATCAAAACCCGACCATAGACAATATCAACCAATTGTGCTCAAATCATATGATTATCTGCAAAACTATAGTAATCACCATTTGGTGCGATAATTAAATGGTCAAGTACCTTAACATTAAAAAGAGCCGCCGCCTTTTTGATTTCTTTGGTTAGTTGAATATCCGCTTTACTTGCTTCCAATTTCCCAGATGGGTGGTTATGTGTCAAGATTATAGCTACCGATAAGGTTTTCAGTACTACCGCGAATAAAATTCTCATGTCAATGGTAGTTGCCGTAATTCCTCCTATAGAGAGTTCAAATACCCCCTTTATCTTATTACTGTTGTTCAATAGGATTACTTTAAAAGATTCTTGAGCCTCAATCGTATTTTTGTTCCAATGTTGATATAGGAATTCACTAGCATCCTTCGATGATTTTATTTTTTTCCAAAAAGGCTTTGGTATGCTCTCTTTGTAACTAATCTCTATTTCGTTAAATTTGTCTTTCATTGTTATTACTTTTTTGAATTAATAATGAAAAAGAGGGCAGAACTTTTCCGAGAGATGTCCTCTTTCTTTTTTAACTTATTTGCCACCTAAAAGCAAAATTTCGTTTGCTTCAACTTCGGTAACATACCGTTGATTCCCATCATCAGTTTTATAAGTTCTTGTTTTTAATTTCCCAACAATGCCCAGTTCCTTGCCCTTGCTTACATACTTTTCGATAATTTCAGCAGTCTTGCCCCAAGCAACAACAGTATGCCAATTCGTTTCTGATTGCTTTTCGCCTTTACCGTTTTTGTAGTTCTCATTCGTCGCCATTGAAAACCGAGCAACTTTTTTTCCATTCTCTAGATTTGTAACAGCTGGTTCTTGTCCCACGTTTCCGATTAACTGTACATAGTTTTTAATTGTACTCATATGTATATATTTAAAAGGTTAATATTCGTATACTTTGAAAGTGATTTACTTATTATATCCAGAGTGTTTTCCTTTTTGATTTTTTTAGTTCTACTCCCTTTTTGGATATTTTGAGATGATTTCATAGTTCCATATTTTGATTTACTTCCCATAGGGCCTTCGTTGTTACCTTTTTTGATGCTTGTAGTGATTCAACATTCAGATTTGATAAGACGTATAAAAAAGAGCGAGGTACGAGCCTGGTTTATGCCGTTGTTCAAAACTGAATGTTGTTATTTTGCCGTCAAAAATTGGGGTGACGAAGGCTTAGTAAGTAGAATGAAACCCTATCGAAAACTCAAAATGGAAGGGAGTTGGACTAAATTTTATTTGTAAATTCCAAATGAGTAATCATGTTTTGGAGTCTAGTAAGCTGGCATAAAACTTGCAGACCTTATTCAAATAAAAGGCAATTGAAATTTGAAAACAGAATTAATAAATTGGGATAAACCAACTACGCTATATCTTTTAATAGTAAACTCTTTTGTAAAATTTGGGATAACTACAAATTGGGATAGACGAATGAAAGCCTATGACAAAGAATTAGGTCCGTCTGACTATAAAGTAATCACCAGAATACAATTCGACACACGATGGCAAGCAGAGCTTATTGAACAAATAGTCAAATGGCGATTGAGAAAATGGGCGGTAAATGGGCGTCACGAATGGGTAGAACTTCCAATTCAACCAGTTCTAGATTGCATTAGTCAGAGCATTTCTGAAATAAAACCGGAATTCGATAAACATAAATACATACACAAGAATGGTACAGATAGGTGGGGTTTTTACAAGGATATTGCCCAGATATACTTTAGCGAGAATTGAATCCAACCAATATCTTTACTATTATCCTAGTAAACCGTTAAAATTTTGAATTAAATCTATCCCTCCAAAATCATACCTATATTAAATCGTTTAAAACACGGGACTTCGGAAAATGGGTTTGATTCCTGTTAAGTTCAAACCTAAAATGCAACCATTTTACTTCTTTCTTGTGATTCTTTATACTATCAGTATTTACTCCTTATTAAATAATTATCCAATTTTAGGCTTTATTTTGCAAACTTCCTTTATTTTATTGGGAATCAAATGATTAACTTTAGTCTATCGAAAGTAATACAGGCTGATGTTGGTATCCTGAAAGGTAGTCTATAGAGAATTTTGAAATATCAAATATTGGGTTTTGAAGGAAGCTTACAGTTGCAGCAGGGCAACAATCTAACTTTCTGTACGTCTACTCTTATTTATGATATAAAAATTGTTGATTTTTATATCGTCCGAAAAACGGGGAAGCCTTCAAAAAGGGGTAAGTCTTCAAGTTAAGCTCTTTTGAATAATTAGTGCCAATCTGTTGAACATCTTTATTCGAAAATGAGATATAAGATAAGAATGGCTCTAAACACAAATTCCTCTGGAGCAAGCTCCAAAGGAATTTAATCAACAACAGATTTAATTTTAAAATCTGTTTTGACCCCCGATTTTTATACCTAATCTTAACTAAGTAGACAGAAGAGACTACTAATACTCTTCTCCAATTTCATATTAAAACAACAGTCAACTTAATAATCATTAGTAAGACAGGTCCAATTTTCTTCACTGCTTATCGTTAAATATTATCAAGTCACTTCAATTTCTCTTTTAGAACTATGATAGGATGAAATGATATCTTGTACAATAACGTTAGGTCTATCAAAGATAAAAAAATGATTTCCTGGAAACATTTTAATATCTACAGGAAAAAGTGATTCTTTTTGCCAAGAATTAAGTTTTTCTGCATCTATCTCTTCCTCTTCGTTACCTGCCCTGACAAAAAAACGAATATTCATAGGCTTCTTTAAGGGAGTATATTCATAATTTTCCGCAAGCTTAAAATCCGACCTTAATATCGGTTCAACAAAATCGAGTAGTTCTCTATTTTCTTTAATGTCTTGGGGTATTCCACCTAAATTAAACACTTCTTCCCAAAAACATTCCGTCTCCATATCTGCAATTTTTTTGTTGTCGTCCAAATCTGATCCCGGGCCACCTCTACCGGTAAAAAAAGCGCACTGGGGTAATTTTAGGCTACGATTATTGTTAATCTTTTTCATTAACTCATAACCCAACAAGGTACCCATACTATGCCCATACAAAATGTACTGCGAACCTTTTAAAATTTCATAGGCTTTTTCCAAAATATCATTGCACAGCTCGTCTACGTTCACAATCGGGTTTTCCCTTAGTCTGGTACCTCGACCCGGCAACTCTACGGTATGCCACTCAAATGGGTAGGGAACCAGATTTTCTAATTTTTTATAGCAATAGCTATTTCCGCCAGCATATGGAATTGCTATAATTTTTATTAAATTATTCCCTTTCATTTATTTGAAGAAATACATTATGATTCAGTATATTACAAAACCCTTTTTAACCGAAATTAAAGCATTCTCTTTTGAGAAATAATTTTAGGAGAAGGGGGGCTATTTTTTTATAAAAGAATCGTTTTACGTAAAATAATTAGCCAATGGACTCTAGTCCGTATTTACCATTTTCGTTTTTTGAGATACCTTGGATTTTGAAGCCGTTTTTTTAGATTTTGTTTCCGACTTTTGAACAGTGTTCTTTCTTTTTACGGGATTTTTTTTCTTAGTGACCTTGCGCTCTTCCTTCTCTTTTTCTAATTCTAATTTTTCACTACCGTTAGAACCACTATTTTTTTCATATTCTTCTTTACTAAAAGTAATCCTAAATTTTAGTTCAGAAAGTGTTTTTTCAGTGTTTGAGCGAAAACTAAAGTCATCATATTTGGATAAGCCTTTCCATACATTGTTATCTGTTTCATCAACCCCTTTAGGTAAATCCACAAAGAAGATTGCTGCACTTCTTCTAGTCAACAAATTTTCGTAAGGCAATTCCCAATTGGCAATGTCTCCCTTATCTTTCATTTTTTCCAAACTCTCTTTTACTTCGATAATTTCTGGTACGTACATATTCTGTATATTTAAAAATTATAAATTTAAGATGGCTAGCATTTAACATTGCCCTAACGGCTAATATAGCCTTGCTCTTGTTGAGATGAAAATTCGTATTTTCCTTGTAATTGAAGGATAGGTGCTTACCCTTATATCGTCAAAAAAGTTTCAAAAGATGTTTTCCTTAATTTTATTTTCTCCTGAAAGCAAAACACACCTATGCTTTGTAATATCTATATTGGAACCGTCTATTGAGTTTCCGTTTAACCTTCCGGGATAAACGAGAGTATCGGACCTTGCAATTCTTCCATTGACCGCAAGCCTGTTCTTATTGGATGTGTTGATCCCCGATCCGTGCATTACTCTTTCCGAGAAAATCCAATATTGGCCTTTTTTTACATTCGGCCCCACGATTTCATATTCGGTTCGGTCAAAGTCAAGTGTCAATGCCCCTTTCAAGTCTTTAATATGGTTCAACACCATACTCTTGGCCTCATCATAAGTATACTGACTTCCATTACTATTGAAATTATCCCTAAAAATTTGGGAGGTGTCAATATCTATAATCAAACTGTTTTCCCTTGACTTTTGAATAAGTTCAGCAGCCCCGCTTAAATTTTCCAATGATGAGGTAAAAAAGCCCGAATCGACCAAATTGACCATCTTAATCGGAAATCTCTTTCGATGTGTTCCTTTTGCAAATTGTAAAGGAGCCATTTCAGTATCAATATCGTCCAAAGCAATCCAAACAGTCAAATCCCATAAATCATTACTACTTGTAGGTCGAAGAGCAGGAACATCATTGCCAATTTCCTCTCCATTGAACGCTCCCCATTCCTGGTGCCAATCAATTGACCCTTCAAATGGTTGTTTATTGAAAATTTTGCTTCTCCAAAGAATAAGATCTTCTCCCAAAATGTCATTGAGAATTTTAATCAAACCAGGGTCTTTGAAAAGTGATAATACAGAATCGTCTAACAAATGCCAGTCCCTAACCGAATAACGGTTGTATAGGGGGTGCGAGGGTTTTTCTTCACAAACCCACTTCAATTTTTCAATAGCAGCGTCAATTACTGATTCATCGAGTTCTAAAGCGAATGGCCCAACAAACCCGTTTTCAATAAAATCTATCTTATTTGTCATTTTACAGTACTTTAGATTTTTCCAATTTCATTTTATTTTCTCTGGCCAAAAGAAGATTTCCCGTTAAGTAGCGATGCCCTTTTTATACAATGGAAATACTAACAACATTTAAATGCTAATTAAATTTACAGAAGAAAACCTGTAATAGGAATGGGGGAAAACACCCATAATTTACTACGTATGAGCGTATCGATGGGGTGAATAGCTTGTGAGTTGGGATATAACTAGACCATTGTCATTGATACAGTTGAGAAGATTATCAACCGTGAACTGCAACCTCAAAAGAATCTCTGCTGTCATTGCGCTTTTCAACTATCTGTCCATATTCAAATTTAATCAACCTATCACAGAATTTATAATACGCGTCATCGTGGGTAATGGCAATCACTGTTTTACCAGAATTTTTTAAGTAAGGAACTACATCTTCGTAAAAGAACTTTCTAAAAGTTGGGTCCTGTTCTGCCGCCCATTCATCTAAGATCAAGATATCCTTGTTTTCCATCATTGCGTATATTAGAGCAATTCGTTTGCGCAGACCACTGGATAATCGATGTGATAGTCTATTTTCCTTAACATCCCGATGCACTGATTCCTTCATCTCCATTAAATCAAGATAATTCTCAAATTTAGTATTATGAGAACTTAGATCAAACTCATCATAATTTTCACTAAAAAGATAATGATCGGCAAATACACAAGACAGTCGATCTCTGTAAGCCGAACGATTTGCATTTGTCACCTCCTGATCACCGTAACGGATACTTCCTGAAAAAGGAGAGTAAAGTCCTGACAATAAATGAATAAATGTACTTTTTCCGCTACCGTTTCCCCCATGGATAAACAACACCTCCCCCTTGCGAACAATAAAACTAATTGGGCCAAGAGTAAACGCCTTGTCCCCGTTCCCATCGAAAAAATGATACGTAACATTGTTAAAAGTCACATCAAGGCTTTTAGGAAAAAATTGTTTTTCCATTTTATTTTTAGAATGGACTAACGGTACGTTACCAATTGCTTCTTTAAATTTATTGAGCCTATCGATGGATACTTTGTACTTTATAAAACTATCCATCAAGCCCACAAATGTAACAATGGGTCCCATCAGGAATAGAATGGTAACCAGAAAGCTTGATTGAACGCTTTGGTCGACATTAAGAATTAATGGAAGTACAAAGATTACAACTCCGATTCCCAAATAAAAGGAATAATCAGCTATAAGCTGATTACCTAGATCTTTCATTGCAGCATTGGAATGATGCTTAAGAAATTCTATTCTATTCTTGGTAATGTGATTTAAAAAAATACTGTCACTTCTGTGAATGCTCATTTTTAATTCCCTAAATCCAAGCAAAAAATCATTTACCTTTCGCATGAAATGGTCTTGTAGGGACCTTGATTTCTCCAGTTCAATTTGTATCAATCGGTTACGCTTGACGTATACAGCCGTTAGGGCAATTAACAATACAATCAGCACCAACGAACCCATAGGATATACCCAATACATATAGATAAACCCAATCAAAATCATAACCCCGGCATTAAAACATGTAAGGAAAGTACCTGGATATCCTGCTAAGACACCCACATCCTCCATTGCGGTCCTAACTCTTTCTTCCCCTATTTCCAAGTAGGATCCGTAGGACCCGAAACGTAAGCTATTAAAGATCTCAAGAACCATTCGGTTGGAAAAATTGAGGGTAAGTTTGATCATGTATGCTTTTAAAAAATAGGCGGTGAGAAAGGAGGAAATCGTCAGTACCGTATAAAACAACCAATCATATTGATTAAGAAAAGGTAGAGGTGTACCAGCTATCTTATTATTAATAACAATCAAGAGTCCTCCTCCCCAAAGACCTTGGACTATTCCCAAAAACCCTAAAAGCGGAAGAAAAAACTTGGATTTAAATTTTAACAGGTTGTACAGACTTAATTTTTCTTTTTCCATAACGGATTTCATTCATCATTAGTCAATATCAGTTTAAAATCAAGTACATCGCGTTATTAAAAAAATCTCTCTTCACATTTTAAATTACCACTTACCATACTATCTGTTGCAATATGAACAATAAAGTTAGAAAGCACATCCAGTTCATTTAAATACCAATTCGTGCCATGCAGGTTTACTTGGTCTTCCATCACCTCAATTTCCTGCAACGGAAGTTGCAACCCTCTTCCATCTGCTTTTATCACTGCTTCTTTCCTTGTCCATAGCCTATAGAACCATTCGTAGCCCGGTTCTTTACTGATAATATTCAATTCTCTATCGGTCCATTGTTCTACAAATGCAGTTTTGGGGATAGCTTTTATCTCTTCAATGTCAATACCTACGTTGCAATCATCACTTACTATACAAATTACCATGTTGCCAGAGTGGGAAGAATTAAAATCAATGGTATCCTCAAAGTAAGGCTTGTCAAAAGTAGAGTACCTCACTTGTTCAAGAAAGGAACCAGGCAATCCAAATCTAGGTAACGTATCGAGCAAAAGCAGCTTCCCGAACAAGGAAAGATGTGCGTCCTGCCATCTCCTAAACCTAGTTATTTTTTTGGCCATGGAGTTTGGCAATAAATTGATGTATTCTTGGAATTCCTGGTTGCCCAATTGCTTTTGTATGCGTGTATAGGTAATAAGAAGCACTGCTCTTTTTTAATCGGTTGAATTGAATAAAATGCTCTAGTTCGGTCAGAGATCACCTCCCTACTTCCTCCAATAATGTACCATCCTTGCTGTAAAGCAGCTCTCTTTCACCAAACAGCCGTTCCGCTATTTTGCCATTTTCGATACAATATTCGAGCAGTTTATTCGATTGCACTATAGGATGGTCTTCATCCTTATACTTTTTGCTACTGATAAACTCAATCCATGGCTCCATACCCATCGCATATACATATACTTCCCTTGGGTTAAAGGAATCAATAAGTTTCTTACCTCCTTCAAAATCAGATCCGGACAAAGTTCTTGACCTGTCCAGGTCCCTAGACATCTCTTTGGTGATTAATGGACCATATAGCCAACTCAAAGGTGCGCCTTCGCACTCCATACCCAAGAAAACGACATCTACGTCTCCCAACACATTCTGAACACGATTATAAAGTTCAGGTTCTACGTTACACGAATCTGCAACGAATAACATTGAAAATTCATCGAACTTAATGTGGTGACATAATTTTGATTGAATGTTGAGGTCAGCGTGTTCCCCAATAAAGGGAATCCCGGTGAGTATACAATCTTCAAATCTCAACTCTTCCATTTCACCGATTTCAATAACGTTGTCAAAACCTGTGGCATTCAATATCAATTTAACATTTGGATCTTGTAGTGAACCTGATGTCGATTTTGGGACAACAATATTTTTAATCTTGTGCCTAAGCGGTAGAAGCGTCTCAAACAGTATGTGGTCCTGATGATTATGGGTAATAAGAACATAATCAATCTGGTCTGGCAAATCCATATCCGAAAACCTTTTCACCTCTTGATCATATCCGTAATAGCTCACCAACGGATCCACCAAAATGCTAACGTCCTTTGTTTCCACTAAAATACATGCATGGCCGAAATAACGCATTCGTACCCTATCACCGGTATATTTTTCGTAGGATGGAGGCGCCTCTTCGGTAAAAAACGAATAAAACAAGTCCATTTGCTCTTTTTTCACTCCTAGTACTTTGGCCACTGCTTCACAATCGCCCGCTTCTCTTTTCATTTTGCTTAAGAGGTCGATGCCTTCATGACCAAATGGGATATCTAAATGCAATACCTCGTCGCTTGGGAGTCTTGGGGTGCTCAATACAAAAGGCCGTTCGTCATTATTCGTTTCCCATAAAGCAATGCTTTGTGAGTCTGGTTTGTAATATTTACTATGATACAACAAGGCTTCGAAGAAACGTATGGAAGGATTGTTGTTTAAATCGTACACTAGCTCGATAAAACCTCTGAGCGATGAAGGAATTTGTTGGTACAAAGGTTCCAAAGAATATCCTTTTTTGTGCCCTTCCAATAATTTTTCAACTGCCTTTATTGACGAAACCAAGTCGAAAAGGTCTTTTTGTTTTTCCAAGGTGCTTTCCTTGAGTTCCTTAACTTCCTGTACTCTTTTGCCTTGAAGATCCATAAAAGGTCCTCCCAACATTTTTGGATTTTTTACAGCTGCAGCATGGATTTCAGGCGCCTGAATATAAGAGTCCATAATTTTCAAATGTCTTCCTTCAATATTCATTGATGCTGTTTGAGGAGCAATCAAGTGGGCCCAAGCATACCATTTGTCAACTAAAGGCTCCACGACTATATTTGGTTTTAAATACATATAAAATTCATTTTTATAGGATTAGCGACTATTTTCTATTAGTGAATTCATTTTCAACTTTGTTTTCCATCACCTCAATTTCAATCGACCGTCAAAATTCTTGAGCTGGCATGTTTTCTTACCGTTCTTGACTTTCTCAAGTCTCGCGTAATTAACGTTCTTTTCACCCATCTGTCCTTTCCATTATATTTTGGCACGAAAGGTCTTCTTCCATGTACTGCCCTGTAATTATCAATGAAACAAAAATCACCAGGCGATAGTACGATATCTTCTAAATTATCACTAAGCAGGTTACAGATAAACCGCAAAGCGTTTTCCGCCTCATTATCGTGGGGTATGGCCGAAGTGAAAGGCAAGTCGATACGGATGTAGGGATTGTTATAATCCCCGAATAAAATAGAAACTGGTTCGGTAGATAGATTACTTTTGCTCCAGTTATCATCTGTTTCAATAAGAAATCTAGACTCGAACAATACTTGTTTAATCTCGGAAGGTACTGGAGTATTGCCGATGTTACTTATTGTAGTGGCAACACCGTCGAAATTCCGAAGACATAAAAGCCCCAAGTAATCTGATCTTAAGGGGTGAAAAGCCTCCTCCACGTGCCAATCCAACAACGAATGACTCGATGTACCCAATTGCTCCCTTTCATTTCCCCTTAAGGGAACCAAGTCATTAATTATAGCTCCATTTTCGTAAACGTTCCAGCTCATTAAATCTCCCAACACGGTACCAAGCAACATAAATAGGTACTCCTCCTTAATTGTACTCGCGGTTTTTTTGACATAACCCTCTACGTTCGGGGTAGGACCGATACCGCTATCATCTATATAATATCCCCTAACGATACACGCCCCAAAATTATCCTCGCGATACTTGAATTCATTCAAATAACCAAACAAGCGTTTAGGTAAATGATGGGCATACAAGTGGGCATAGTAGACAAATTCGTTACACCCAAGAATTCCATATCTATCCAATAAATAATCGGCCAATTCGTTACATTTAACGCTTTCTTTTTCTGTTAGATAAAATATGTTTTGATACTTATGACTGTAAACAGATTCTATAATAGCTTTATTTTTTAAATTTTTCATACCGCTTCACGATTTGTAATATGCCATAGTTTTTGTTGACCGCACATACCATTTCAAAATTTAGGGCTGCGTCTTTTTTAAAGTACGCTTCCCCTTTACTCCTTTTACAAACATTCTTTTCATCGTTTCAACCAAGCAGTCCATTTCCGAGTAGTGATATCCAAAAGACAACCTAAACGAATGGGATAAATCACCATAATAGGCACTTCCAGGCAACAGCCCGATACCGTGTTTTATAAGCAACTCCGACAAAAATGGTTCCACCTTGAATCCCAATGCCTTCACCATAATGGTTGTACCGGAATTCGGTGGTCTATATGCCAGTTCATCAATATCCATTAAGCTTTTGCAGAGGTAATCCCTTCTTTCTTTTAGTTCATCTTTGAATACATTGGTATCTAACTGAAGTATCTTTAGCGCCAAATTCTGAGCTACATTGTTAACTCCCATTAAGCTAGTTTCAATAAAAGGTTCTATGCGCTCAATATTTTCCGTATCACTCATAACCCATCCAATCCTAATACCAGGTAAACCGTAATTCTTGGAAAGGGAGCTTACCCAGAAACATCTCGAAAAATGCACTGGTGAAATGAACTTGCCCCAATTAAGCTGATATTCCTTATAAACCAGCTGATCATAGACCACATCAAACAAAAGTCTGTAATCCTTGTTCCCAAGCTCTGTCATCAACTTTGCCATTCCTTCTTCCTTCAAATAAGTGCCGGTAGGATTGTGAGGCGTATTAATGATAAAAACAAATTTTTCTTCTTCAATGCTCAGATTTTCGAACGGATTATCATAACCATTGGGTAGGTCGTATGGAGCATATTCCAATCCAACTATTTCACAAGCATGCTTATACCCCGAAAAGCTTGGATATGGTAAGTACACCTTTTTATATCCCAGTGTTTTGAGGTAAAACAACACCACGAAAATTGAATGGGTAGATCCGTTGGTAAGGCCAATATTCTCTTTTTGTAATTGAAATGGATACTTCAGATTTTCTACCCTGGCAATTCTTTTTCTAAGCTCTTGATTCCCTGTGGCATCCGAGTAATACTCAAAATCCTTCATATTAATCGAAAGATCTATGTCAAAATTGGACCAGCTGAATTTCGGAAAATTATCAAGGAAATTTTTAAAATCACAACCATGTATTTCCTTACCTAGCGAAATAAGTGATTGTATTTGGGTAGTTTGTATTTCCTTTAAACTAGTATCTGACTTCATCAAGTTCTCGTTTACGGTTCAAGTAAAAAACCCACTTCCAATTTACTTGGATCTACAGACTCATCGGCGGTAAGTTCCTCTGTAATACAATATCCCGCATCCTGGAACAAGTTTCGCCAAAAAGGCTTCTTTTCCAGTCTTTGGTTTGTAATGGTATGGAGTAAATAGTATGGGTTATAGTAACCTCTTTCGATACCGTCCTGCATTGTTTCCTTATTGGAAAAAACATTTTCCACCTCTATAATGATAACTTTAGAAGTTGCGAACCGTTCTTTAATTTTCCTAAGAAACTGAAGGACTCCTTCGTATTCCTCCTGTGCTAGTATTTCATGCAGGACGAAGGCAAATATGATATAATCAGGGGCCTCTCCATTATATGATTCGAAAAAACTTACAGAATCCTGATTGTAAAGTTTAATTCTATCCGACAAATTGTTTTTCTCAATTTCCTTCAATGCATCTTCAAAACTGTCTTGTGCAGGTTCAACACCAATCGCTTTTAATTTAGGAAGTTCCTTACAGAACAAAGACAGATAAAGACCATTGCCGCAGCCAAGATCAAGTATTAAACACTCTTTGTCAACATCTATCTTCATTAGACTTTTGGTCAATGGAATCGCATCATATTGACTAATCAAACAACTTCCTCTACTAACATATTTTGTATTTCGTGAGGCAAGTTTGGCACTATCCTTAACCACCTCGCCAATTTGGAAAAAAGTCTCCCCATATCCCCCAACCAGCATTTCGAACCATCCTTTACACTTTTCAATCGCTTTTCCCAAATCTGAGAGTGCTACCACATCATTCTCAAAATCCACAATACCTTCATTTCTGCAATAAATCAACAGATTGCGTAAACGACCTTCATCTACTTTTGACTCGTTCGCCAAATGACTGATCACCATCGGGCCATTGGATAGAAGGTCAATTATACGTAAATCCAAAAGATGGAAAATAACTATTGAAGCGGTAAACTTCCCAATATAATCCAGACAGGACCGGAGATTTTCGGAATAAAAAGATTTGCGGGTTTCCGTATGTTCAATAATGTCTATCATAATTAAATCTATTAGTCTTCTAAATTACTCATCTAAACACCTTATTGAAATGAGGGACAACCCTCATTAATCAACAAATGCCAAATTTCACGATTCGTAATTACGAAAAAAGTATTACCCTTATCAAGATCTTTTACCGATTCCATTCTTTACAAAACACTTTCTTCCATTCTATCCACATAACAGGAAGAACACTGTTGCTTTTACTCTATTTCGGAAAAAGCAAGAAAATGTTAGGGATCTCCCCTTATCATTCTTACCAAGTACACTTCTAGGTTGTCTCAATTCCACCTAGCTTATTCAACTAGCTTAATCCCGTTGCCGACCGAATGGAACAGTTTTAACAATCGATACACATAATATTAAGAATCAAGAAGTACTGCGTGTACTCTGTAATCTATCTGAAAACGTCGGTATCCTTAATTCAAGAAGTCCTCCTTGACTACTTTTAGTTGTCCCAGTTCTTTTTTCTTTTATGCCCGAACCATAGTTGCAATTGGCAGGTCTGGCAACTCGCTATCTTAGCAAACCTGATCTTTCCAACCTATACATCCAAATACAGAACCTATCCAAACAAGTTTCCCGGGTAGTTTCATAAGTTATGTTTAGGTTGGTGAACGTTTCTATTCACCTGTAGATTTCTGGGGGAAAATGTGATTCACCGCAGTAGCACCCAGAAAAGGGTGCCCAACTCTATCCGTCCATACCATCCGAATATCAAGCTTTGACACTTGTCTAAAACAAACTAAATAGCATTGGGATGCATCCACTAGCCTTTAAAAGGAATACCCGGTTTAATCCAGTTTAATGAATGCATCGATTTCCTTAAGGAAGTTGGAGATTTCGGCACTATTTGGTTCGTTCAAAAGCTCCGTATGTTTTGTTTTTAAGGTCAACACATGAGCTACGTTTGAGACGTATTCTTCCCAACCATAAACGCTGCCCGCACGACCGTCATCTATTTGGGTACTTTTGACCAAGGTGACCTTTAGCTCGAGTATCTCTGAAATGAATGGCTGGTAATTGGTGGCCGCCGTAACATTCCCGATGTAAACTTCCAATACATGTTTGATACGGTCCCTGGTAATTTCCCATCCTTTCCCAACTAATTTTTCATATATAAAATCAAGTCTTTCGTCAGCTGTTTTTCCTTCTAACATACCATCTAGGTCATGCGAAACAATATCTTCGATAAAAATAGCAATCCAATCTTCATAGGTATTGGGAAGTGTATAATCCTCTCTCATTTTTGGCGTAAGGCAATCAAAAATAATAAGGTGTGCTAAATCATAGCCTTTGCTGATCAACTGTTTTGAAACTTCGAATGCCACTAACCCTCCCGACGAAAATCCACCAATAATTGCGGGACCGGAAGGCATCACCTCTAGTATCTCTTCAATATACGCACTGGCAATGTCTTCAATAGTGTAAAAAGGTGTAGACTTACCATCCAGACCGTGCGATTCAAACGCATAAAAAGGATATTCGTCACCCAAATGTTTGCAGAGGTCATTATAGGGAATCATTCCAAACACCGGCGGTATCATGAAAAAGGGGGGATATTTGCCTTTTTCATTTAAACAAACCAAGGTTCTAGGAGTATCTTCTCCTTTTGTGCCAGCCGAAATAATTTTTGCAATGGACTCAATGGTTGAATTGTTAAAAATATCTGAGAGTAATAACGTCCTCCCAAGTAACTTCTCAATTTGATAAACCAAGGTGATGGCTTGCAGGGAGTCCCCTCCCGTATCAAAAAAATCATCTTGGATTCCAATCTTTTCCAATTGTAAGATTGACTTAAATATCTCAGCCAACTTTTTTTCTATGGTATTTCTAGGCTCTAGATAACTATCGTTCTTTTGCTCTGCGGCTTGCATCGTTTGAAGTGTTCGATAGTCTATTTTACCATTTTGGGTTAGAGGAACGGCGTTTATTTGGATGAAGGTTGACGGTATCATGTAATTTGGAAGTGAATTCCTTAGAAGCGTCTTCATTTCCTCGTTCTTCAATTCGCCGTCATCCATGACCAAGTACGCTGTAAGGAGCTTAGAACCTTTCTGAGTCTTGTAAAAAGTAACAACCACCTCTTTCACAGTTTTAAGTTCGAGCATTGCATGTTCTATTTCTCCTAATTCAACCCGAAAACCATTTAATTTGATTTGATTATCGAATCGACCCATGTAAATAACTTCTCCATCGGGAGACCACTTTGCAAGATCGCCCGTTCGGTAGACTATACCTTCTGCGTTAGGCCCAAACCCTTTCTGAACAAATTTTTGGTTAGTAAGGTTTTGTTCATTTAGATATCCACGGGCTACCCCACCACCTCCTATACAAAGCTCTCCCACCACTCCTTTCGGCTGTAACTTGTCGTTTTGATCAACGATGTATACTTCCGTATTTTCCATAGGCTTGCCTATAGGTATTACCTGATAATTGTTATGTTCTACTTCAAAGACAACACAGCCAATTGTTGCCTCAGTGGGACCATATTCATTGAAAATCCTGGCGCTAAGATTCAACTTACGTATTATATTACAATGCATTGGCATAAGCTGCTCACCTCCCACAATAAATGTGGATATGGCAGTAGCATCATATTCAGCCAGTAAAGCAGTATGAGCAGGTGTAAGTTTGATATGCGAAATTTCTTCATTGGCGATAATTTTATCAAATATTCTTACCAAATCATCATTACCTTGAATCCATACTACACCACCCGAAATTAAAGGTAGTACGATACTGGTTTGCGTAAGATCAAACGATAGCGTAGTAAATAAAGGAAAGTGTAAAGAACCGTTTGTATCTGTATATTCCCGAATGCTACTTTTGGCATAGTTTATAAGATTTTTATGTTCTATCATTACACCTTTTGGGTTTCCACTTGAACCTGATGTGTAGATGACATAGGCCAGGTTTTCTTGAGATACTTTCTTATCTAAATCAGTTTCTTCTTCACGAATAGTTTCTTCTTCAAGTAAATCGATACAAAGTGTTTTAACCCTTTCATTAAAGCAATACCTCTGGGTTAGGGAGAAATGGGTGATGAGAACTATAATTCCACTATCATTGATGATATATTCTACCCTTTCCACCGGATAATCCGGGTCTATAGGTACATAGGCCCCTCCGGCTTTCAGGATCGCCAACAGGCCCACCACCATGTCGAAGGAACGGTCCATACAAAGTCCTACTAAATCGCCTTCCACCAACCCTTG
>CANMSA010000034.1 GCA_947500385.1 uncultured Flavobacteriaceae bacterium
AGGGCCTGTCCTGAGTGAAACCTCAGGGCCTGTCCTGAGTGAAACCTCAGGGCCTGTCCTGAGTGAAACCTCAGGGCTCGGACTGACAGTTGATTTTTCATTTGGCCCCGGAGGCGATGCGGAACACCATTGTCACGCTGAGCATGTCGAAGTGTTTGCACTTCATTCTTGCACATGAACTTTACAAGCTTTTCACCTGCATATCATGAAAGGCATCTGCTTGCAGGCGCATCAATTCTTCGGCCTTCTTTTTCTTA
Source organism: uncultured Flavobacteriaceae bacterium (assembly GCA_947500385.1). Classification (GTDB taxonomy): domain Bacteria; phylum Bacteroidota; class Bacteroidia; order Flavobacteriales; family Flavobacteriaceae; genus Pelagihabitans. Next base: position 258 of record CANMSA010000034.1, read on the forward strand.
TAGGCGTAGACGGCTTCTTCCTCCGAGATTTCAGTATAGATTTTTTCATTTAAGGAAGTATCCGTGGTTAATAGTTGTTGTCGTTGGTGCACTTTTTGATCTATCCAGGTTTTGAGCGCTGTTTCTTCATCTTCCAGCTTTAGATCATAGGCACCTTTTGGTGCTAATAATTTAGCAATGATAGGTGATGTTTCAATGGCTAAAAACAGTAGAAAGATAAAAAAAGAGGGAAACCAAGGGAGTTCCCCCAAAGCATTGATACGCGCCATGAGTCCGTCAAAACCATCGATAATAGGCTGTGATTCTTTGACTACCGTAGCGTATTCACTATCCAAGGCCGCAATTTGGGTTTCAACGGCCGTGATCTTTTGTGCATTTGTTTTTTTAAGTGCAGAGAGCTCCTCTAAAGCGGTATCATGTTTCTGTCGTTTTTCTTCGTAAACGGGTCCTTTGCCCAATAACATGGTGCCTGCTCTGCCTTCCGCCTCCGAAATGTAGGTGTCGTACAGGGCGTTGGTGGCCGTTTCTTTGACCTTGATCTCCTGTTTTAATAACGCAATGTCTTGATTCAATTTTGCGATTTTCGGACTGTATTGCTGCGCGAGTTGTTGTTTGTTTGCCAGTGTCAGTTCATTTTTTTGTTCGAGCAATACCTGGTTGATCTCTTTTTCAAAAATCTTCATTTCCAAGGGTTTGGAAATAACGACTGCGATAATAATCGCCAAAATGATCCGCGGGGCGGCTTGTAGCAGTTCGCTTGAAAACCGATCTTGTTTTTTGATTGTGGAAACAATAAAGCGATCAAGGTTAAAAATGAGCAGCCCCCAAACAAGGCCAAAAAACACTGCGGTATATACGGTATCGAACACGGTGTAAAGCGCATAACTGCTGGCAATAAAGGCCATTACCGCCGTAAAGAAAACAGTCGCGCCGATACCGGCGTATTTGTTTTGTTCCCCTTGAGAACAGGTTTTAAGAATTTCCGAGTCTGCGCCGGAGCAAGTAATGAAAAATTGCTGTAGCATATGATGATGATTGGCCACTGAAACCGGTTCAGCGGCTGATTGATGAATGGACAACAGGTTGTATCATCACATTAGACCTCCTTTCTACCTCATTTGTTACAAAAAAAGCATTCAAATTGCCCGAAAAGAACTTTTTTTGTGTTCCAAAATGAAAAAAGACAGGGGCCTTTTACAGTCCATTGCCTTTTTGAAAGAGTATGTATCGATACCGAATTATATTTTTACTTGGACGGTAATAGGTCTTGGGTCTGCCCCAAGGGGATTGGTCTTAATATGAAAAATACTTACTACCACCGGTGCGTCGATCGAGGCGATTAGATTCTTAGTTTCTGTATTCAAACGGTTCCCCTTGATCGTCTGAGAACGGTTCCCGGGAATTTTGATCTTAAACTCCGTTACGTCGCCATCCGCTGTTTCCAAGATGAGATTCTGTATTTCTTTTTTGGTAAAGGAAACCCTTGTTTTACCCACTCCGTTGATCAAGATGTTCTTACGATCCACATCTTTCGAGTTTGCGCCAATTTTAATGGGTTTCTTGGATAATTTTATAACAGGTTTTTTACCATTGGAATTTCTACTATCCATATTGATGCTCTTGTTCTTTTTAAGCAATTCAATGGCCTTGTCAGAAGAGATTTTTGTGCCCTCATAATAAAAGATGGCACCTTTTTTCGCCATTTCGATGGCGTGGTCCAATGGATCTTGCGGTGCTGGTGGTCGGGGTGGTATTGGCATACGTTTCTCCACGACCTCTATCTCTTCTATTATTTCGGGTGCCGGAGCTCTTTCCGGTTTTGGGGCCGCCTCGGGGCGGGGTGTCGCTTCCCTGATTTCCTCGATTTCAATGGCTTCCGGAGCTTCTGGCGCATAAGGAGGCTCCGGCATTGGTGGAAAATCAGGGAAAGGTTGAGCGTCTGCTTTTTGATTTTCGTTTAGTAGGCTGTAAAGGTATTCTAGACGCTCTACATCCCGTATTTTAACGGTCATATTATTGCGATCCATTTCGTTGTACTTCCGTGCAATTTTGTTGTACTCGGCAAGCTGGGCTTTGGTGGCACCATCTTGTGTTCTTGCAGTCGTTTCGGAAAATGTGGCCAAACGTTTCACACTGCTTCGCTGACCGGGTGTCATTTTGAGGTATAGTTTCTGAACACGTTCTACCTCTTTTAGCAGTACTCTTGTCTCTCCGTACTCCGTTTTTGAATATTTTTCTAGTAATTTTTTATATTCTTTTAATTCTTCGGCCGTTATTCCGGCAGCTGTTGAAGGAGTGTCGACGCCCACTATGTTGATAGTGTCCGAGCCGTATTTATGCAAAATTTTATCAATCTTTTCGATGGTCTTTTGGGAAGAACCCTGTTCCGCATAAACCACAGATCGTACCATTTGAGGTTTTTCATCTTCAACCGAGGCAGGCTTGTACTTTTCTAAAAAAGCTGCTAACTCCTCTAGGGCAATCAGTTCATCATGGATAAAAATTTGTCCTTCTTTGGTAAGCTTAATTTCAATTTCGTAGGTGCTTTTCGAATCTAACTTACTTTTAACTGAAGAAGTTTCACCTTCTTTCCTATGGTATACATTTCCTTCGGAATCATTTAATAAATCATTTTCCAAATGGAAAGTCAAGGCAATGTTATTAAAAGTTAAGTAGTAGCCTTCTTTGGTTCTCTTGGGGTAGTATTTGTTGGTTCTTCCATCTTTAGTAATGGTCCAAATAGTAGAGGCGGTATAATTTTCTATAATTAATTCAGTGTCCCCCGTCGTATTTACCCAACTTCCTGCAAACATTCCCCTATGGCTATTTGATTCAGAGATGTAGTGAGTTTTATTAAATTGCAGCATACCAGTTGATGGATGGAATTTGATTGGGTAGTAAGTTTCGCGGACGTTTACCGAATAACTGCCGTCAACTTCTTCAATAGGAAAAACATTTCCACTGATGTATAAAACCATGGAACCATTTTCCTCTAACACTGACAATTTATAGTTTTCGGTGTCTTTATCTAGCCAAACCCCTTCTATCGAGTGCAATTGTTCAATTGATTTTGTGACTGTTTTTGTTTCGCTAAACCCAGTAAGCAATAATGCCATAAGCGGAAGTAGTAGTAGACTTCTTAGGGCAATCGATTTTTTTGATGTGTGTGTTTTCATGATGGTAAAACGTTTTTTGATTGATGAATAATTGATGGCATTTGCCAATGTCGGCTGATACTTCTTTTCGCTATCGGGTGATAAGTACGATAGTAAAGTATTTTGATAGGTAATCGTATTGATATCTTTTTGTAAGACGGCGCGATCGGCCAGGAACTCATGATTTAGTTTGATGGATTTCGTAAATAGATAGATGAATGGATTGAACCAAAGCACTACTTGTAAGAGTTCTATGAACAACACATCTATACTGTGGTATTGTCTGGCATGGGTCTCTTCATGTAAGAGTACTTCCTTGGGAATGGCCTTTGCCTCAAAGTTCTTTTTGTTCAGAAAAATATATTTGAAAAAAGTATGGGGTGTCATTAGTTCCCGTAATAAGACATGGGTAGCAAAGCCCAATTCATGACGAGGGTTCGTATGTATTCTTTGAAGAATTTGGAACAGGTTTCTAATAAAGCGAAATCCAAAACCGGCGACCCCAACGAGGTAGATAGACCAAAAAAGCAAGGAGAAATTAATGGTATCGATATCTTGGGCCGGCGGCGTTTCTTGTACCGAAACAACTACGGTTTCTATCGGATAGGTACCTTGTTCTACGACCATGGGGACATACTCGGTAAAAACCACCAAGGGAATGAGCAGGGAAGCAATCATGGTTCCAAGCAAATAGAACCGCTTAAACAAGTGCATGTTCTCTTTTTCCAATAAAAACTTATAAAAGAGCAGAAAAATGGCCATACAGGCCCCGGATTTTAGGATATAGACTTCCATACTATTTCTTTTTCAGTTCTTGATCAATAAGTTTTTTTAGGTCTTCAAGCTCCGTTTTGCTCAAATTGGTCTCTTTGGTAAAAAAGGAGGCGAACTGCCCGGCACTATCATTGAAAAAGTTTTTGATGAGGCCGTTTAAATGCTTCGAAAAATAATCTTTTTTCCTTACCAGGGGATAATATTCGCGCGCCCTGCCAAAGAGGTTATAGGCTACAAAACCTTTGTCGGTCATACGTTTTAATAAAGTGGCAATGGTTGTAGTAGCAGGTTTAGGCGCTTCATATGCTTCGAGCAGATCTTTCATATAGGCCTTTTTTTGCTTCCACAAAATATTCATGAGTTCTTCCTCCGATTTTGACAATTGCATATACGAGCTGTTTATTATTGCTCTACAAACATAGAACAAATATTTTAATTCTACAAATGTAGAGTGAAAATAGCCGTAAAAATAGAATGTGCACAGGTCGTAATACCTATCTAACCATAGGCATAGCAGGGGTCAAAGGCCTGTTTTGTAGGAGGATGGTTGCGAACAAACTTTTTTAAGATCTAAGTTCTTTTGAGCTTGCCACGATAGAGAGAAGAGCTGAGAAAAGACCTACTACCAATAAGAAATTACCATTCACAATGCCCAATTCCCAATGTAGAATTTTGAACAAAGAGGCGATTACGATATACACCGTAGCAAGGTCTGCCAGGATATAGGATAAATCGTCCTTGCCAAAACTGCTTAGCAGGAGGTGGCGATTTTGCAAAAGCTCCTGAAGAGGGCCCATTATTTTTTTTATGTAAAGTGTAAGAAAGGCTATAAGGGACAATTTGGTTATGAATGCGGGAAGGTGGGTATAGGATGCACCGAACAAATTGATCGTGTAATTCCATGCAAACGCTACGATTAGCAACAGCCTTGCATAATCTAGCCATTCCCGTGTTTCTTTTTGATACAGTTGTATGCCGAGAAAAACAACCATGCCTGCGACTCCTAGCATTGTTAGGGATGCAGGGATAATTTGAAAGAGCGCCCCGAACACGGTAGTTGAAATACTCAACCTGAAGAACAGGTCGGTTTTTTCTTTTGAAATAAACATGATGACTAAGTAGGTTATATTTGGTCAATCCATAACGAAAAGAATGTTGTTTTAGTACGGTTTGGGCAGATTTATGACCTAGAAAACGATGACTCGCTTTTTTTTGGGGTAAACGGTAACCGCTATTTGCGAAAAAAGATCGGGGTACAAGGATGTAAGCGGTAGCGTGGAATAGCTATACGGTATGTAGTATGGGTTGAATGGATTTATACTTGCCAGCTATCAACAACCGAATTTGAATTTGAATTTGAATTTGCGTTTGAGTTTGTGTTTGAATTTAAGGCCCCCTAACTCATCTCCATAAAATACTGGTAAAAGTACGGGATGGTCTCGATCCCTTTTAGGTAATTCCAAATTCCAAAATGTTCATCGGGGGAGTGAATGGCATCGCTGTCAAGGCCAAAGCCCATTAAAATGGTCTTACTCTTCAACTCTTTTTCAAAAAGCGATACGATGGGAATGCTTCCACCCCCGCGTTGCGGAATCGGTTTTTTTCCAAAAGTAGTTTCATAGGCCTTCGATGCCGCTTTATATCCTATGGTATCAATAGGTGTTACATACCCTTGTCCACCATGATGCGGCGTTACCTTTACGTGCACCCCTTTTGGCGCAATATGTTCAAAATGGCCCTTGAACAACCGTGTAATTTCTTCCCAGTCTTGATTTGGTACCAAGCGCATTGAAATTTTGGCGTATGCCTTGCTCGCAATAACGGTCTTGGCACCTTCCCCCGTATAACCGCCCCAAATACCATTTACATCTAAGGTAGGGCGTATGGCATTGCGTTCATTGGTGACATACCCTTTCTCACCATATACGGCATCGATAGCAAGGGCAGCTTTATATTCTTCCAGGTCAAAAGGGGCCTTTGCCATTTCTGCTCTTTCTTCGGCAGATAGTTCCTCGACGTTGTCATAAAACCCGGGAATGGTGATATGGTTGTCCTCATCATGCAAAGAAGCGATCATTTTGGTAAGTACATTGATCGGGTTCGCTACGGCGCCACCATACAGGCCTGAGTGTAAGTCTCTATTTGGGCCTGTTACTTCGACCTCCACATAACTAAGCCCTCGGAGCCCAGTGGTAATCGAGGGGACGTCGTTGGCAATCATTCCAGTATCGGAAATCAGGATAATATCGTTCGCTAGTTTTGTCTGGTTTTGGGCCACAAAGTCGGCCAGACTTTTGCTTCCTACCTCTTCTTCTCCCTCGATCATGAACTTCACATTGCAGGGTAGTTGCCCCGTCGCAATCATGAATTCAACGGCCTTCACATGCATGTACATTTGCCCTTTGTCATCGCAAGCGCCGCGAGCAAAAATGGCTCCGTCGGGATGTAGTTCGGTTTTTTTGATTACAGGCTCGAAAGGAGGGGAGGTCCAAAGATCAATGGGATCTGCCGGTTGTACGTCGTAATGACCGTAGACCAGCACCGTGGGTAATTCCGGGTCTATTATTTTTTCTGCATAGATGATCGGATACCCCGCAGTTTCACAGATTTCAACGGCTTCGCAACCTGCTTTTTCCAAGGCGGTTTTGATGGCTTCCGCGGTATTGTAGACATCTTGCGAAAATGCTGGATCCGCACTTACCGACGGTATTTTTAGCAGGGCAATGAGTTCGTCCAAAAAGCGTTGTTTGTGTGCTGCCATATAGGCGGTAATATCCTCCATAAAATCATGTTTGCTATCGACACTAAAAATACTAAAAGAACTTTTTAAAGTGGAAGCATTTTTAAATTGATTTTTTGCTTTATATTTGCATCCCGAAATTATCGGATTATAGTCTTCTTCGCTGAAGCTATGAAAGACATATCTGAAAGAGATTACATATTAATGCAGGCGTGGTGGCCCCGAAGAGTCGGGAGTTATACACGCTAGACTTAGGAGTAAAGGCCTAAGTTAAATATTGAATGCAGGCGTGGTGGAATTGGTAGACACGCTAGACTTAGGATCTAGTGCCGCAAGGTGTGAGAGTTCGAGTCTCTCCGCCTGTACGACAAGAAAGCTTCTCAGCAATGAGGGGCTTTTTTTATGCCTACGTCGGTATGAAAGATAGAAGGAGCGACGAGAAGTTTATCCCGAGCGAAGCCTCGGGGAGTCTCTCCGCCTGTACAACAAGAAAGCTTCTCAGCAATGAGGGGCTTTTTTTAGTTGGGACACTATTTTAATACCTTCATATGAACTACAACCAAAAAAGGGTATTTCAAATCTAAATAGTTCTACGTACATAAATAGCAAAGCCGGTTGTAAAATTTTGTTTAGAACACCTACAGTGTAAGATGATTTTTTTAAATTGAACTCGTCTCGACTTTTTGTTTGGAACCGAGAGTTGTGGCTTTTGTGCCTTAATGAAGTTATTTTTTAGTGGCATAGCCGTAGCTACGTTACTCAAAAATGGCAAAATTAGGGTACAAAATGTGCAACTCGCAGGTAAAAGAAAAAGTCGAGACGAGTTCATTGTCTTAGGCTACCCACGTGTAGCTTTGTTACACTATGTTATCGAAACCAAGTATTGTTAAGTTAAAGTTTTATGAACCTAACCCTCACCGCTGTCATATTGCTTTTTGGTTTGCTCCAAAGTATTATTATAATATTTCTGATTGTCAGAAATAGAAATTGGAGGCAATTACCGAATATACTGCTGATTGCGCTTTTACTGGTTGTTGGTTTTTCTCTTGTGCCAACTTTTCTCGGACATGCCGGTCTAGTGGCGCATTACGGATTCTTGCGATTTCTTCCTTTGAATTTGGTGATTTTTGTCTTTCCATTGCTGTATCTCTACATTAAATCGGTCTTTGGGAATGGCCATGAGCTTAGGCGAAAAAGCAGTTTTCATTTAGTAGTGCCGATACTATTTGCGGTATATCATATATTTATTTGGGTAGGAACGCTCAACATTTCTCCCGACCTGAAAGCAGAATGGGCCTCAGGATTTGGGTATTTTGAAGTACAATTTGCGTACAAGGTGGTGTTACTATTCTTTGTTTTTGGCTATGGTATTTCTTCTTTTTTGGAAGTAAGAAAAGAACAGGCCATACCGCTTACAAAACAAACACATAAATATCGGCAATGGGTAGTTTATCTGCTGTTGTTTTTTTTAATCGGTGTGTTGTTCGAGTTGACGGCTGCTCTTTTGGGAACAATTTATGGCTATTGGAAAAGCTCTCCCTTAGATAATTGGTTAGGGTTTCCGCTGACCATGGCCGTTAAAATATATAATGGGGTTCTGCTATATGGGATCTCTCTAGTAGGGTACCTCACGTATACCAATTTCAAACAAAAACGCAGTAGTGTTGACAAGGAAGGGCTACAGAAACAAATAAGGCATGTATTAACAAATATGGAAACTGAAAAACCGTATTTGTCGCAGCACTTTTCGCTGGCAACTTTTTCCAGGCAATTACAAATGACACCGAACGCCTTATCAAATTTGCTGAACTCCCATTTGAACATATCGTTCAATGACTTTGCAAACAGATTTCGGGTAGATGAGGTCAAAGAAAGACTGAAAAGTGATGCATATGGTAATTTTACGATTGAATCAATCGCTATGGATGCTGGCTTTAAATCTAAAACTACTTTTTATAGGGCCTTCTATAAATTCACTTCCCAAACTCCAAAAGCGTATTATGATGAAATCTCCCGCAAGAAAAAGGTATCATAGTGTACGTTGATACTTTTTTGATTGACATTTCTTTCCTTAAGTCCATAGCGTTGATGATTTTTGGAAAAAGATCACAGTTATGCATGTATCAAAACTACTAGTAAAAATCCTCTTCGTAAGTTTTATAACGCTCTCTCAGGCACAAACCCATAGTGATTCCGTCGTTATTGAAGATTTCTATCTCGACCTGGCAATTAGGAGTTATATTGATAAACCTACCGGTGAGTTGACCAAGACCGATTTGCGGTCTTTGACCCGTTTTGTTGCCGTTGGAAAAGGCATTACTTCTTTAAAAGGATTGGAGTGTGCCACAAATCTCACCGTATTGAGATTAGATAACAATAGGATCAATGACTTAAAACCTATTGCCAATCTTATTAATCTTGAAGTACTAAATGTGAGTGGTAATTTAGTGGACGATCTCAAACCAATAAGTAATCTTACAAATTTAAACACACTGTCATTCAGTAGAAATAAAATCTCAAATATAGATGTGCTTTCCACTTTAGTGAATATTAAAAACGTTATGGGAGATTTTAACCAAATCACAGATATATCGGCAATTAAATATTGGACGAAATTAACTCATTTCAATATGGCGTTTAACCAGCTCAACGACTTATCACCTTTTAAAGCACTTTCAAAACTTGAAGGAATTTGGATTCCCGAGAACAACGTAAGTGATATCACACCAATTGCCCACCTTGTTGATCTTGAGATATTAATTCTTGAGAAAAACCCGGTTTTGGATGTGAAACCCATTTCAAATCTTAAAAAGTTAGTACAACTTAACTTAATGGAAACTAAAATTAAAGACTTCAGTCCCATAGCTGAATTACCAAATATTGGGGTCTTGGTATTACGAAAAAATAATATTGACAATATTAACTTCTTGCAAGATATGAGAAGTATAGAATGGTTGGATGTAAGAGACAACCAAATAGCGGACATCTCGGTTTTGAATAGCTTACCGAATATCAAAAAATTATTTCTATCAAATAATAAGATAAAATCAATTGTGCCACTTTCCAAAATGGAGGGACTACGCTGGGTAACAATGGAAAACAATGAGATAGCTACGCTATGGCCTATTTATAATGCTACGGATCTTACCGATATAATGGCATATGGTAATGATTTAGATAGCAATAAAAAACATGCTAAAACCAATAGAACCATCGTTGAAAAATTCAAAGCCGATGGTAAAAATATGAATCTAGATGCCGTGGTAACGAACTCCATCTATCAATTGGAGCCCAGTAGGGCACAAAAAAAATAGAAAGTACTTATTAGATTCGTCCTTATTCCAAACGAATTTATATTGACACGTAAAAATTAAAAGCATCAACTCGGCCTGGTATAATGAAAATTAAGAATGCGTTACTAGTAAGTTTCTTTTTATGTAGCTTTTGCTATTCACAAACCAATTTATCCGACTTACCCAAACAACATCCTGATACCATAAAAAATGAGATGCAGGAGTTGTTCATTGAGTTACGTAAAAAGCACCCGGGCTTTTATCGATACAACCAAAAAGAAGAATTCGACGCCTATATCGACTCAACTTTAAGTATGATACAAAGTCCAATGAACGAATTGGAAGTTCTTAGAAAAGTGAGGCCCATTATTTCAAGAATAGGCTGCTTACATACAGGCATACGCTTATCCGAAGAGACCAAAAATAATTTAAATAGTTCGCCAAATGTATTGCCTTTTTTATTGTACTACGACCAGGGGAACGCTTTTGTTTGGAAGTCTATTGATACTACCTGCCCTATAAAGTTAGGAGATAAAATAGTAAAAATTAATGGAAAAGAAATTGATGAAATTTATGATGTTCTTCTGAACCATATTCCAATGGACGGTAAAAATACAACGGGCAAATACAAATTGCTTGAGTACACTTTTCCGATATGGTATAGAAATAGTATTGAGATTGCCGAAAAGTATGAAATTGAACTCGATAATGGCAAGAAGTACGTGATAAATGGCTTAAAAGAAGAACACACATTGCAATATTCCGATATTGTGAATGAACCGCTATCTCTGAATATCATAGATAGTATTGCCCTTATCAAAATACCTTCCTTTTCGAAATCCTATTTACAATCTAAAAATCAAAAATTCGAGAAAACAATCAGATCTTACATGAACACCATTGAAGCGCAAAAGGTAACAAACATCCTGTTTGATCTTCGTGGAAATACGGGAGGATCCGATTCCAATCCGGCTTGGCTTAGTTCGCTGTTTTTTGAGGAAAAGTTTAGATACTGGGATAGAATTGAAATAACAGAAGCTTTTGCCAAGGAAATTACGGGACTCAATAGAACTTTTTATGGAAAACCAACCTATGAAAACGGAAAATGGCTTTGGAGTGATAAAGGACTAGCGTCAAAAGAGTTCAAATTTACAAGGGAGCAAAAGCCTTCTAAAAAAAGCTTTAATGGCACTGTATATATCCTAACTGACGGACTTTGCTTATCATCTTGTTCAGATTTTGTAGCTATTATGCAATCAAACAAAAAAGCCAAAATTATAGGCGAAGAGACCGGTGGTGGATATCAAGGCAATACAAGTGGACTGATACCAAGTGAGCAACTAAATAGCGGACTAATAATAGACGTACCATTGCTGCTATATTTTAACAGGGTAGCGAAAAATAAGAATTTGGGAAGGGGTACAATACCCGATATTAAACTTAAACCAGCTTTTGATGCGTTAAACGATGATAAAATCTACTTAAACAAAGTAATTGAAATCATAAAAAGAGATTATTGACGGAACCCAAACAAAATTGGGCATCGAAAGGCTGTTTAAAAAATAAAAAGGACGCCCCTCAAATAAAAAACAATAACATCAATGAAGAAATTGAAATTCCTTTTTTTAATCATTACGATGTACGCCCAAGCACAGAATAGTGCTATCGGTACACTAGAAAAGCATATACCTAAATGGCAGGAAGAACACAAGGTACCCGCAGTAGCAATAGGGGTTATTGAAGAAGGAAAAGTATCGTATACCAAAGTTTTTGGGGAACAACGAATCGGTATTCCGGCCAATGCAAAAAGTATATTTACAGTGGCCTCCCTTACCAAACCTATATTTGCCACTGTAGTGCTTAAACTAATATCACAAGGGGAGTTATCATTGGATGAACCCCTGTACAAGTATCATCTAGATCCGGACTTGAAAGTAGATGGCAATCTCAAAAAATTGAATGCTAGATTTGTGTTAAGCCATCAATCGGGTTTTGTGAATTGGAGAAACATGAGCCCTTCAAAAAAACTGGAGTTCAATTTTGAACCGGGCAGCCAATATTTGTATTCCGGTGAAGGGTATGAATACCTGCGAAAGGCAATAGAAAATAAACTGGGCCATGGTTTGCCAAAATTGGCGGAGGAGGTACTTTTTAAACCATTGGATCTAACCGATATCGCCTTTACATGGAACCCCGATTGGGATATGAAAAAGGTGGTATACCCTCATAACAAAAATTTTGAAGCGTATGAATATGCCCCAAGAACCGAATTAAATGCCGCTGCGGGACTACAGACCACGATCAAAGATTACACGGAAGTCTGTGCGTATGTACTCAATGGAGCGGGCTTTTCGCAGTCGGTATATGACGAACTGGCTACTCCCCAAATCAAGGTCAAAGAGCACCTATTTTATGGCTTGGGATGGGAGGTAATACCCGAGCTTTCCAATAAAGAATCGGTCATCATGCATTCAGGCGATGAAAACGGGATCAAGACTTTTGTAGTGTTATTGCCCAAATCTAAGAAAGGGATGGTCATTTTTACCAATGCCGATGCCGGTTTTGAAGTATATCAAAAGGTTGTGGAGTCGTATTTGGAAGAGGGCAGGGAAATCTTTGAAATAAAGAACAAAAAGATGGTCCCTACCGAAAAATATGTAATTCCATCAAAACGCTTGAAAGACTACACCGGTACCTTTCAAATAAAGGAAAACGTCACTTTTAACATTGTTGAGGACAACGGCAAGCTCAACTTGGTCATCCCCGGTCAGAAATCCGTCAGATTGGTCGCACAATCAGAAAAAGTCTTCTTGGTGGACGAGGAATTGAAAGTGGAATTCGTCAAAAGTGAAAAGCAAGGGGTCGATACCGTAGTTCTGTATCAATATGGTGTAAAGTCCTATGAAGGCAGAAGAATTGAATAAGGGCCTGGCACCGTTAGGCCGTTTTATTTTTTGAGTTAATGAGAATTTTAAACTTTTGGCTTTTAATCGTTACCTTCCTCGTAATATCATGTGGTACTTCGAATAAAAAGACGGTACGTACCCCAAATGGCACGGAAATCAGGATCGCTGACCTCGATATTGCTATTCGAAAACAGCTAGATGACTATGAAGTGCCAGGGTTGGGGATTGCCGTACTAAATGGAGATAAAATTGTCTATAGCAAAACTTTTGGCGTAAGTTCATTGCAAAATCAAAAAGAGATCAATAAGGAAACTATTTTTGAAGCCGCTTCGCTCTCTAAACCCCTGTTCGCATATTTTGCAATGAAGCAAGTAGACAAAGGCCTAATTGATCTTGATACACCTTTGGAAGCATATGTGGATTATCCAGATCTGGCACATGATGAGCGTTATAAACTGATTACCCCTCGTATGGTGTTATCCCATACTTCAGGACTGCCCAATTGGCGGAAAGATACGTTGAATTTTCTTTTTCGACCAGGTACTAAGTACCATTATTCGGGGGAAGGTTTTCAATACCTTGCCCGTGCAGTAGCAAGGGTAAACAAGGTAGATAGGAGTGGGCTTTTCAAAATTTTCAGGCAAGATATTGCAACACCTTTGAAAGCAGACAGGCTATACTATAGCTGGAACAACGATGTGGCCAAACACAAAGCTTGGGGTCACAAAAACGGAAAAGTGGGTTCGAATGGCCCATCTGACTTTCGGGTCGATGAATTTGGTTCGGCCCATAATCTACATACCGATATTGATAGTTATGCTCGCTTCATTGGCGCGATGATTTCAGGGAAGCAGATTTCCAATAAATGGCACAAGGAGCTACTAAGGAAACAAGTAGCGATTCCCGATGAAGACTATGAGAGGGCCGTTTTGGGGAACTCACATTGGAGTCTTGCCTTTGGGATGAAAAATACCCCAAACGGTTGGATGTATTCCCACGGGGGAAATAATGGTGATTTTACCGCCTTCACCATTTTTTATCCGGAGGCAAAGTTTGGATTGGTACTACTCTCCAATTCCGAAAAAATCATGTTTTCCAATTTTACTAATGAAATTGCTGCAATTTTAAAAACAGATTTACATATGGATATGGAAGCGTTGGAAAGGATATTGATTCAATACGAACAGGAATGAAAAGAAATGTAATTGCAGTACTGCTTTTAAGTATGGGTCTTTTAGGTTTTTCCCAAAAACCAAGAGCAAGGGATTTAAAGGTTCCCTTCGAAGGAAAGACGGGAAAATTAAATGCGATTACCGATGTAAAGGGGGTGGAAGTAGGGTATAGTACCATAATCTCTGGAAAGGGAGGAAATGTTTTGGGAAAAGGCCCAGTTCGAACAGGGGTTACCGCCATTTTTCCCAGAGGAAAAGCAAAGAAATTTAGCCCTGTTTATGCCAATTGGTACAGTTTAAATGGAAATGGCGAAATGACGGGTACGACCTGGGTTACGGAGTCGGGCTTTTTGGAAACTCCCATTATGATTACCAATACAAACAGTGTTGGTGTGGTCAGGGATGCGGTGTTGAAATGGTATGTGGACCAAGATTGGTATAATGGAGCGGATTGGTGGTATACCTATCCCGTGGTCGCGGAGACCTATGATGGATTTTTGAACGATATTTATGGATTTCATGTCGAAGAAAAGCATGTGCTGGAGGCTATTGCGAACACTACCGGAGGGGTGATTGAAGAAGGCAATGTAGGTGGTGGCACAGGCATGATGTGTTTGGGTTTTAAGGGCGGTACGGGAACCGCTTCAAGAATAGTAAAAATGAAGGATTCGACATATACTCTTGCTGCTTTGGTCCAAGCCAATTTTGGAGCCAAGAAAAACTTGACCGTGGCGGGGGTCCCCGTTGGTCAGGAATTGAGGGATACCTTGAATTATGTTTTTAATGGTGCTCCCAAGTCAACACGACAACCGGGCGATGGTTCTATAATTGTGGTTATAGCGACCGATGCACCCTTGCTCCCGCATCAGTTAAAACGTATTGCGCAGCGTGTCCCATTGGGGATCAGGGCCGTTGGAGGCTATGGGAGCAATGGATCGGGAGATATCTTTATCGCCTTTTCGACGGCCAATGAAAAAGCATTTGACCGCGATGCCATAGCCACTGTACAAACCCTTCCCAATGACCAAATAACGCCACTGTTCGAAGCTACTTCCCAAGCTGTGGAAGAGGCTATTATCAACGCCATGTTGGCTGCAGATGATATGGAAGGAATCAACGGAAACAAGGCGTATGCACTGCCTCATAAATTGTTGGTTGAAACGTTGAAAAAATATAAAAGATTGAACTGATAGCATACCGGCATTGGATTTATATTCGCGCAGATTCACCTAATTACCTTTAATATGTATTTCGGAATCCGTTCATTTGATGTGGCGCTCTGACCATGTGTCAAGGCTCCCGAATTTTTTGGAGATGGTTCCCTTTTGATAGTAGGCGATGATTCCAATGTACGCAGAACAGTTCTCAATACCTGGCGAAAGACTATGTTACAGGAAAGGAGCGATCCTACGAATGTCTTGTATACAATCCCAATTTCAGCTTTCCATTCCGTTAACCTTTCCTGTCCCTATCGCTATCCGGACTTCTTGAGCGGTACGCAGGGCGTCTCTCCTCTTATACAAAAAGCCTCCCATTTCTTGGGAGGCTTTTTGTTCATCCAATAGTGTGTTCACAGTCTTTCGACCAGCAATGATTTGAACACTTTGGTATTGTTTTCGAAAAACGTTTTTGCTAAATGTTAGGCGCCTGTTCTCAACTCATACAACGATTTCCCTTCGATTTCCATAAAATCAAATTCTTTCATGCTGTATTCGGTTTTCAATGTCTTTTTAAATTCCGAGAAAGGCACCTTGTCAAAGTCCGTTGAGAAAAGTCGCATAATATCGGCTAAAGATTCGGGATGCTCTTCCCATAAATGGACCCTGCCTTGGTGTGCTACATTTTTTAATTTGATCACGTGGGCATTTTTAAAATAGGGTAAAACATAGGTCGCGTTGTTAAAGGGTGTATTCACGTCCATATTTGCTTGGAGAATGACCATGGGAATTTCATTCGGCTTAATTTTCCGCATTTCATCCCCAATATCTGGCGTCATCATAACCTCTTTTAAGGCATCATAAGCCATGGTGGTAGGACGCATCCATTGTAGTTCTTCTCGGCTGTTTATCAGTTTAAGTCGGTCTTCTGAAATTCCTATACTCACATCGATCAAGCTATTGAGCATCCCGACTGTGGCGTTACCACCACGACGTTCTTTGGCCCATAAACCCAGAAGGTTATAATCGCCATTGTACAGTTCAGTGATGTATTTTGGCCATGCTTCGGTAGGGCCGTAGGGGTACCTTAAATTCCTTTTGAAATCGTTGGCGCCTATCAGAACCGAATCGGCACCCAGGGTTACCCAAACAGGCTGCTTTTCTAAACGCTTTACGATTTCTTTTACCGCATTTAGCAGGCCTATTTTAGGAAGTTTCCCTTTTAGTTTCTCGGATTTTTCGGCTTCTGCCTCTATATTTTTAAACACGGTCCATAGGTCCTTGGGATCATCGTACGAATGGCTCAAGGGCTCTATGTCATATACCAAGGCCCTATCTACGTTTTCAGGATATCTGCTGATATACCCTAACGCCCATTGGGCACCAAAACTACCTACCATGAAAGCCACTTTGTCATACTTGTAATAGGCCCGGATCGATTCAATATCATCTACCAAATTGCTAAAGTCATATCCCCTTAAGTCAACACCGATCTCTTCGAAATAGTTCGCATAGGCAAGAAACCCTTTTTTGATATTCTTTTTCCATTGTTCAGGGTCGGAAACTTCCTTTGGGTCGCCTACGTTGAATTTATAGGTGAAGTCTGCTATGGGTGCCCCGGGGATGTGGTGGTTCCCTCGTTGGTTAATGATCAGTACATCGCGATTTTCACTGAGTATAGAAACTTGTTGTCCAAAGTAAACCCCATGCTTGCCGCCATATTTTCCGCCGAACATGTCAATGAAAAAACTGCCCGGAGGTCCGCCGGGTAAATAGAGTACGGGAGGCAGTCCCATATCTTTTTTCGCTTTTACCCTAAAAAATTGAATCCCTATTTTTCGGGAATTTTCGGCCAATCGGTTTTCGGGTAAAAAGATGAGGTTATCGGTTCCTTTAAAATGTACGAAATCATCCTTATAGTCAAAATCGTTTTCGATGACAATAGGTGGTGTGTCTGTACTTTTTTGGGAGGAGAGGTGAAGTGATGTCAAAAAAATGAGCAAGAAAAAATATTGTACCGTTGTTTTCATAGTTGATGTTATTTCTGTTATCCTAGTTTTAAAAGTATCTTTATATCAAGATACTTTGCAAATGTATATAAAAATATCTTTACATCAAGATATATTTTTCATATTTTTGAGAAAAGTTGTTTCATATGGCAAAAAAAGACATCATTGATATGTTAGTAGAAGATTGGGAAAAAGAGCGTTCAGACCTTGATACCACTGCTATGCATGTGGTAGGGCGTGTGTTGAAGCTGGGGAAACTATTTGAAAAACGTGCAGGAATTGCTTTAAAAGAATCGGACTTGTATTATACCGATTTTGACGTTCTCGCCACTTTAAGGCGGTCTGGGGAGCCTTATCAACTCACACCAAAAGAGTTAATGGAATCGGTTTTAATCACTTCCGGTGCCATGACATCACTGTTGGATAGGCTCACAAAATTGAAGTTGATTCGTCGTGAAACGGACGAGAAGGACAGAAGGGTTAAAAGGGCCATACTCAGTCAGGAAGGAATAGAGCTCATCGACAAAGCAATTGAGATTCGATTTGCCGAAGCAACAGATTCCATTGCATGTTTAACGGCAAAAGAAAAAACAACCTTGGGGGATTTGTTGCGGAAATTGGTTCTCGGTAGTTAGGCGTAACAATGTTTTAGAAATTACCCAACATAAAGGTTTCTAATAAGCGTTCCATTTCAGGGATGGGTTTATCTAGGACCAAATACGAATGTTTTGAATTTTCTTTGGGTTGCCAGGTATTCCCACCTATGCCGTCAGAAATACAAATTCCATCCTTTACTTTATGCCAATAGGTTCCCAGTCCGTTTCGTATTGCGTACAAAACGGCCGTTTGATCAAAGGTGGCATTGTCGAATATTTTTCCTTTAAACTGTTCTTTCATCCAAGGCGCGTATTTCCCAAAATGGTAGAAACCCAAATAGAGCGGGGAATTTTTAGGGAGTTCATTGAAGACTTCCCCGGTCTTAATTGCTGCACCCAATTCTGCTCCCGAAAAAGTAATGGGAAGGTCTAGGTGCTCCAATACATATTTGGTAACTCCTGGCATATCACCATTAAAGTTCCATTCATCCTTGCTAGTGGGGAAGTTACCGCCCATGATCACGAACTCTTTTACTTTGGTATGAAGCAGGTCGGCACCATTTAAGGTTGAATAGGTATCGGCTTTTGAGTCGATTAGTTTTTTGATATTTGCCAGAGGACCCACCGTAACCATAATGATACTCTTGTCCTCACTTTGGCTTAAAATGGCCCTGTAGAGTTCCGTGGCTTCCGTTACATTTTCAGGAGTTGCGTCGTATGTTAAGTTTTCGGTCAATACTTTGGAGTGATTCCAGGATGTTTCGTGTTGTTCGCCCGAACGCAATCCGATAGGAATATCAGGATTTCCATAGTAGGTATTTACCGCATCTATGGCGCTTACTGCATATTTCTCAAGATTCCAGCACATAACGGCCAATACGTTTGCCTCACCCTTGTTCTGAAAATGATTCAGCATCGCAAGGGCGCCCAAGTCGTCGGCATCTCCCCCGAAATCGGTGTCGAAAATAATCTTGGTCGGCATCTTTCGCTGTGAATGCGCAGCGAAACAGAACAGGCATAATAATCCCAATAAATAAACTTTTAAGAAGGAGGTTCGTTTTTTCATGGCTTTAAAATTGATTTAACGGAGGCTCTAGGAATGAGTGTCGGTTTTAGCCTGCTGTTTGTTGCCCTTTTACCTTCCAAGAGTTCAAACAAGGTTTCCACTGCGGTGATACCGATTCCCTCCATGGGCTGTTTAATTGCGGAAAGCGGCGGGGATAACAATTCAAAATAGGGCTGCTCATCAAAGGAAAGTAGCGAGATATTTTCCGGAATATGTAACCCGGCTTCATTGATGGCCTTCATGACCCCTAAGGCAATTTGATTGTTAAGGGCGAATATGGCAGTGGGCAGTTCTGGATTTTCCAAAAGAATTTTGGTTGATCGATAACCATTTTCAACACTGTAATCGTCGCCTAAAACAAGCGTATGGGTCGTGTTTATTTGATGGTCTCGCAGTGCCCTTTGAAAACCCTCGACCCGGTTTTTGTTGGCAGAGGTATTGATACGTCCCTGAACACAGGCAATACGTTGATGCCCTTTTGATATTAGATACGAGGTGGCCTCATAGCTTCCGGCATAGTTGTCCGTTGTGATATAGGGGATTTTTTTATCTTCAAAGTAGCGATCGATCAATACAATGGGAGTGGTATTGCTCTTCTCTAAATGTTCCCATTTTTCGCCTACAGGGGCGACCAATAAGCCGTCTACCTTTCGGGCCAGTAACAACCCGATTGATTCTTCTTCAACCGCAGTGTCGTCCTTGGTGTCGCATAGCAAGACCATTTTGTTTCTTTTTCGAAGGGCTACCTCAATGGTTCTTGCCAGGTTTGCGAAGAACGGGTTGCTAATATCCGGGATGATAAGCCCAATGGTATTGGTTTTTTGTAGCCGCAGGTTACGGGCAATTTGGTTGGGTGCAAATTGATGCGTCTTTGCCAGGTCTTTTACCTTTTGAGCTGTTTTTGCACTTATCCTGTATTTTTTTTCTTGCCCGGTAAGCACACGCGAAACCGTGGTTGTTGAAATGTTCAATTCGTTGGCAAGCTCTTTTATGGTCATTGTTATTGCGGGTTTTCTTTTATATTGTGCAAATCGGAAAAGAATCTAACAGGATCTATAGGATTCCCTTGTTATTGCGCAATCGATTGTGCAATAGTATGAAAATATTTTCAATTGTTAAAATAAAATGTTTCCGTCGGTACCCAGTTGATAAACCCGAAATATGGAAAATGGCCTATGGCTACCGAATATTGGGCATATTTTGAGGACGGCCCAAAAAAAATCAAATCGATGATGCAAAATACCCCTTAAGTAGCGTATATTCCAGGGTATCGAAATCAAGAAAAAAGACAAACAATGATACCGGAACATATTGTAAATAGAAAGGGAGCGCGCAGTCTTAAAGACATAGACCCGGCAGTGGTCGCGTTTTTAAATACAGGACAGGTAGCGACCAAAAACCTGATGGAATGGTTGGCGACCGACCAACTGGTTCTTTTAAAAAACGTGTTGATACCCATTGGGAAAACAGCCTGGTACGGGTCTTTTGAAGCTGCCGTAAATGCGCAAAAGAAACCTACTGCGAATAGCAATGCCAAAGCAATAGGGGAGACATTTTCCCAGTTGGCCAATGCCGATTTTATCAAAACACATCTGGCCGATCATCAGAGCGATCTAGTGCGATGTTGGGGCTGTTGGGCCGAGAGCCTGTTCCACGATTCCGCCGAGGATTTATTGCAGGCGATGAAACCTTATGCGGCAGATGACCATTTCGGAGTACGGGAGGTGGTTATTTTCGCCTCCAAAGAGCGTTTGATTCTCGACTTGGATGTAGCGATCGATATATTGTCCGGGTGGGTTTCGGATTCCGATGAGAATGTTAGGAGATATGCAGCGGAGGCCTTACGACCCATAGGTGTTTGGACAAAAAAGATTTCGGTGTTTCAAGAAAACCCGGAAAAAGGCTTGCCGCTTTTGGAACCATTAAAATCGGATCGGGCTAAATATGTTCGGGATTCGGTAGGGAATTGGTTGAACGATGCCAGCAAATCCCAGCCAGATTGGGTGCAATTGGTATGTGCCAGATGGGAAAAAGAATCCCCTACAAAAGAGACCACCTATATCCTTAAAAAAGGGTTGCGCACTATTGAGAAAAACAAAAAGTAAACTAGAAGGGGTGCATTAAATGGTTTACGATGTCATGAACGAGAGCCGTTATAAATCCAGCCATTTTTTAAAATTACCTGTTCTGTCTCTAGAAACGATTACTTTTTCGTCTTGTTTTGGTAGTAATCGTACTAACACCCTGCTATTAAAATAATTATGAACTTCTTGAACAGCGCTGACCGCTATCATGTATTTTCTATTCACTCTAAAGAAATATAGTGGGTTCACCAATTTTTCTAGATTATCGATCGTATAGTCGACTGGGTAGTGTTTTCCATCATGGGTATGCAGAAATATGACTCCATCATGCGATTTGAAATAGGCGATGTCTTTTGTATTGATGGTATTGAACCTATTTCCTACTTTTACCATAAATCTAAGTTTATAGTCCCTTCCCAAAAGGCTATTTCTTATTGCTTCCAAATCCCCGCCACCTACAATTTCTGATTTGTAAGAATTTAACGTTCCAAATTTTTCTAAAGAAATTCTTAGTTCTTCTTTGTTTATGGGTTTTAAAAGGTAGTCTATACCGTTGTATTTGAACCCTCTCATAGCGTACTCGTTGAAGGCTGTGGTGAAAATGATGGGAGGGTGTTTTTCTAACGAATCCAAAATATCAAACCCGTAACCGTCATTTAGTTGTATATCGAGAAAAATCAGGTCGGGGAGCGGGTTTTTATTGAACCAAGCGGTGGCGTCAAGAACGGTGCTCAGTGTTGCTTTTATCTGTATATCGGGTTGAAGTTCCTCCAATAACATGACGATTCTTCTGACCGCAATAGGTTCGTCTTCAATAATTACAACCTGCATCTAAAATAGTATTTTTAAGTTTTTTTGGTTGGTCGTTTTAGGTAAAATCGGAATGGTTACCGAAAAAAAATCGTGTTCATTTTCTATTTCAACTGCTTCGTCGGTATAGAACGAGAAACGTTTTTTTATATTTTCAATACCCACTTTTGTGGATGACTCTTTTAGCGTTCTACGATTTAACGTATTGCGAATAACCAAACGCTCATTTCCTACCGAAAATATTTGAATTTCCAACGGATGGTCTTTTGAATAAAAATTATGCTTCAAAGCATTCTCCACAAGCATCTGCAATGATAAGGTCGGAATTTTGTAAAACTTGGGGTCCAACGAAATGTGCGTGGTAATGTTTACAGAACCATCATGTCTGATGTTCATCATAAAAATAAAGGAATCCAAAATAGCTAATTCTTTCTCTAAACTTGCTAGACTTTCTTCCTTGTGATCTAAAATGTACCGATAGGTGGCAGCCAAGCGTGCGGCAAAATCAGAGGCCAAATCTTTATCCTCATACATTAATTGTGTAAGTATGTTGAGACTATTAAATAAAAAATGCGGACTTACTTGACTTTTAAGAGCATTGTATTGGGAAGCGGTCATCTCCTTATCCATTTCGATCATGCTCAACTCTAACTGATTTTTGATTTTTATCGCATTGTAAAAAAGGTTGAAGGATAGCACGCCAAATGCCAGGGCGGCCGCCCTTATAAAATCAATCCGAAATTGTAACCACCTATTTTCAGGCTGAATTTGAAGTTCGGTGCCAAATTGGAAAATTGCGAGGTGGTATACACAGGCAAATATGGGGAGTACTAGACTGTAGTTTACAATGAAAATCCGTAACCCATTATGAAGTCCCAATTGATTTGTTTTCTCAGAAGTTACTTCACGGCGAATCAAAAAATCATTTATCTCCCAAGTAAGTATAAAAAATATGAAAGCTGTTGAGTAGTAAAAAAGTATTCTCGGGTTGGGCAAGCTTGTGGTCTTTCCAGTATCAAGGGTTAGCTCAATCAAGCCCATAACAACTATGACGACTAGAATGCGAAGCGCTATTTTCTTTAAAAGCTTCATATAACAGCTATGTTTCAATGAATGACGTTTAAAGATACTACTACCATGTCGTAGGAATTGTAGTTCAGGAGTGAACTGTAGTTTTTCAAAATGAATCGTATAAATTAAAAATTGAGTTGTTTTTTTCTAATTCAAAGGCGGTCTTATCGATTCATCTACCAAATCTACGACTGGTCAGAAAAAAAGAAACATCAAATACTGATCGGTTTTTGCCTACTAAGTTGAACCATAGCTTTGGTCAGGTAGTAATAACTTAAAATCCTAAAAAATGAAAACAGTTTTGATCACGCTATTTGCAACATTTGTTTCTCTCGGTACGTTGGCACAGGAATCCAATAGTCCAAAAAAAAGTAAAGAACTAAGATTCACAAATAAATTTACACTTGGTACCGATTTGATTCAGCCCTTTTTGTTGGGAGGGGTAAATCTAAATGCAACCTATACGACCAACCGATTAATTTTTGATTGGTCACATGGGCAGAATCTTACTATAGGAGAATCTTTACAGTCCGATGAACAAAAAGAATTAGATCTAGATCTTACGCTACCATGGACTACGGGGCCTGGCGTCGGATACCGATTTACAGACCATTTTGACATCAGAGTCGACTTTAAGGCACATGGTATAGAAGCCAAGTTGTTGAATGGGCAAGAGAATTTGGAATACACTGCTTATACCGCCGGACCTGGGGCATATTACAGAATATATTTTTCAAAAAAGTCTGGATTGGGTGTTGAGTTGTCTGCGCGCTATTGGTTTGAACTTGGCAATAATCAAGACGGACTGGATGGCAGTGATTATAACTTCATGGACAATGCTGGAATACAAAGGTCTTTCGACACTAATGTGGCAGGGGGTTTTGCGACCAATATTGCCATTATATACACCTTTGGGAAAAACAAATCTGGAAAGAACTAAAAGTACCTCCAGGTTTTTGCCGCTTCTAGAGTATGATTCGCGGTTTTCATCTTTGGTCGTGATGGATGCCAACAACGCGATGCGACGCTTTGGATAATCCCTTGGGCCATGGAAGCAAAAAGCCTCTTGTTTATAAGAGGCTTTTTTATTCGGTTTGTCCCGTCCTGAAATAAGTTGACACAAAATCGACTTATTTATGAAACATTCAAAGATTACGGTTAACAAGCGTAC
>CANMSA010000035.1 GCA_947500385.1 uncultured Flavobacteriaceae bacterium
GGGCTATGGTATTTATGTTCAGCGACACAAATGTCCGTAGCCCTATCTTTCGATCCAAAAAAAGTCTAAATCACTTCATTTTGTACCCTATCGCATTTTTTCTCCTCTTGTTCAGTACTTTTGCTGTTAATCCTTTTATTTCGACCTTCTCAAGTTCTCCATTAATATTCACAAAAGTTATTTCGAAGGTTTGGGGAGTTCCAAAGTAATATCCGTAATACTTACTAAAAACAGCGCTTATCGCGAAATAGGGCAATGAGGTATTAAACCCATCAGTAGTGGCATTCGACATCATCTTTTGTAATATATACTCGGTAGTGTCTCCGTTGATGCTTTTGATTTCCGAACCAGGTTCAATGCGTTGTTCGTCGGAGGCGTCCCTATGCACAAACAACCTACCCTCATGGTAATACAATTTAAACGGAAATCTTGGTAGGGTATCGGCCATGGCCCGATCATAGGAAAGCGGACAGTTGATTTTTGTGTGATTATTTGCTATCATAGGGAGAATCGGCAAAAGTTTCCTATAGAAGCCAAGGGCCGTAAGCGGTTGGTTCAATTCCATATCAAGGGCATTGAAAGCATCATCAAAGGCTTCTTTGGTATGGTACGCAT
Source organism: uncultured Flavobacteriaceae bacterium (assembly GCA_947500385.1). GTDB lineage: Bacteria > Bacteroidota > Bacteroidia > Flavobacteriales > Flavobacteriaceae > Pelagihabitans. Next base: position 616 of record CANMSA010000035.1, read on the forward strand.
ACAAACCCGGATGTACATCTTCCAGATTTTTTCGTAGTATTCGTACATCTTCCTTTAGCGCCTGTACCGAAATCGTTTTATTGTAATGGTCTTGGCCCATTAACACGCCCTGGAAGCAAAGTATGGATAGTATTCTTAACAAAAGTTTGCGTGATATCATTTTAATTGATTCGATGAATAGGTCTTTACAACTAGTGGATCATGGCGCGGCTATGGCGCTATATACCCACACCACAAAACAACAAAAGTGTGCTGTACCTATCGCCCCAATGACACCAATGAGACCTATTTATCCCGCAAAAGCTTTCTACGGTATGCCGAAGGAGCAATACCTGTTTCTTTTTTAAAAATGCGGTTAAAGGTAGACTTTGAACTGAAGCCCGCTTCAAACGCCAGGGCTAATATGGTATACTTTTCCCCTGAATCACTACCCATTCTTCCTTGTACTTCCTTGACTCGATAGCAATTGATAAAATCATAGAAATTTGTGCCCAAATAATGATTCAGCAAAGCGGACAATTTTCGATCCGTCGTAGGTACCAACTCTGCCAATGTTTTAAGGTTCAAGTCTTCATCCAAGTATGGTTTTTCGGTTTTGATCAACTCCAGCAGTCGGTTTTTCAATAATGCGATCTCCTCTGATGAGGCGTTGGATAAGTGATGGACCGATTCAGTAACGATAGTGCTCTCTACGACTTTCTTCTCAACATAATCGGTGGGCAACGGAAGTAATATACGCGACTGTGAAACACCATGAAACCCTAAATAGCATACTACCGCTACAAGCACAACAGTGGTTGTGGTATTGTCCACTGCGTGAATACCGTGAATGGCCAAGGAAACCAACTCGAGGGTACTATTGGTACAAATGATTACGGCAATGCCTACTATAAACAAAACTACCCATTGCAGATCTTTCTTGGTTAAATCTGCATAATATTGCTTTGCTTGCCGTTGGTAGTTTTTCAGCAAAAAAAATGTACTTACCAGATAACACAATAAATATAACGGTTGTAGCTGTAGTACGAATTCGTATTCGTTGATAAAACGTATCAGTGCATACCCGCTTTCCTTGCCGTAAAAGGCTAGAAGACTGGGTACGGAAACTATTAGTATGTAGCTTATGGCAGGAATAAAATGTAAAAGTCCCTTAGGGAGGATATCAGCAGCAGTATTGCAATAAATGCTATGTACATACAAGAGGAGCAACGGCCCGATAAGAAAGCCAACGGCATCCCCAAAAATGTAGGTAGCGCCATACACCAGGCGTAACGAGTTCAATTCCCCATAGTTATGGATTATAACAAGGCATAAAACCAAAAAAATTAAACTAAGGATTTGTTTTGGGAAATCGTTTCTTGACTGGCTCAACAAAACGCCGGTGATCAATACACTGATTACAATGCCCGTGGTGAGTATAAAATTGAGCAACAAGTTCATACGCAAGTGTGCTTTAACTATCCCATGACCCCTTTGACCAAGCCACCATCCACCGTGATCGTTTGCCCTGTAATGTAGCTACTATAGGGCGATAACAACCAAAGCGCCAAGGAAGCAAAATTTTCTGGTTTTCCAATTTTTTTGACCGCCGTTTGTGCTGAAAATGTTTTTCGTATTTCTTCCTCCGGAATACCTTTGAGTGCACTGTTTTTTGCAAACAAACTTTCCATGCGCTGGGTCGCATGGTAGCCAGGGCCTAAAATATTGAGTGTTACCCCCGACGCACCAATTTCCTGGGAAAGCGTTTTTACATATCCCGTTACGGCCAATCGCATCGCGTTGCTCAATACCAAATTTTCTACCGGTTGTTTCGTCGAAACACTTTCGATATAGAGGAGTCTGCCGTATTGCTGTGCTATCATTTTTGGAAGTAATGCTTGTGTGAGTGCGATCTTCCAGCGTACAACGGTTTTATAAGCTTGGTCCCAGTCGGACAATGTGGTCTCTAAAACAGGCATTGCCGGGGGACCACCGGAGTTAACAACGGCCCCGGTAAGTATCCTACTCCCGATTTTCGTTAATACCTTGTCCAAAACAGCTGCCGATGAAAGATCACCGGCAACCATTTCAATACGATTGCTTTGTTGTTGTAATTCTTTTAATTTCGCTTCGGTTCGGGCTACCGCGATCACTTGGGCGCCTTCTTTTATGAGTTGTTCAGCAATGGCCTTTCCAAGACCGCTGGTCGCACCCCCTACTAAAAATAGTTTGTCATTAAGTTGTAAGTTCATACCGTTTCTTCTTTGGTAATCATTTTTTTAAAAATAGCAATTACGCCAATGGCCAGCAGACTCATTACCACACCATAGACCCCGGGAGTCGCTGCCATTTCAGGGCTGTTCAATAAGCCGGGAGACATGGCAAGTGTCATCCCCAAGACATTGTTTTGCATACCACTTTCAATCGATATGGTCGCTGCCTGTTTGGTAGGTAGTTTCAGCAATTTGGCACTAAAAAAACCGATGCCCAGGGTAAAAAAGTTGAGCAATACAACACTTAGGAAGGATGCTTTGAGAAAAGACCAACTATCCCCAATCTCCTCTAATTTTAGCACCATAAAAGTCAAAGCCAGCACGATGACCGTTATGGAACCCCATTTAATGGCCGGTTTGCCCTTTTCTGCCGTATTCGGAAATTGATAGTTAATGAACATTCCTAAAAAAACGGGCAAGGCCGTGAGTTTAAAAATATTGAAAATAGTCTTGCCCAAGGGAAGTTGAATGTTTTTTGATGCTGCACCAAGAATTGCCTCCAATGAAAAATTAATGATTAAAGGTATTGTAAAAATAGTTACAAGACTGCTAATGGCAGTGAGGGTAATCGACAGTGCCGTATCGCCTTTTGCCAAATAAGAAAATAGGTTGGAGACAGCCCCACCGGGACTACAGGCACAAACCATTAAACCCATGGCCAGCATGGGTTGCATCGGCACTAGCAAAACAATGCCATAGGCGATCAATGGCACTAGGATAATCTGATTTACCAAACCTGTAAAAACAGCTTTGGGAGCAATCCCTACACGTGTAAAATCAGGAATCGTCAAGGTCATCCCCATCCCGAACATTACCAAAAACAACAGTATTTGAAGTATCGTAGGAATGTAGGCCGAAAGGAAATCTGTCATATACCTAGCTGTTATTGTTGGTTCTTCCAAGCAGTTGCAATAGCTCCTGCATCGGTGGACCATACCGCAGGGTGACCGCTCAATTTTTCAAGTACTCGTTCCAGATACTGAATGCGATGTGGCTGCCCCAGTACCCATGGGTGAATGTTTAGGCCCAAAACACGGCCCCCACCTGTATTGCTTTCCTGCAACAGGAAGTCAATAGCATCTTCTACTTGATCGGCCCAATCTTCTGCCGAATGCAAGTTATTGTTTATAATAAAATAATCCTCTAGTTGGGTGGACAGGGGCATCGCTATTAGATTTCCATTTTTGGTGGTAAAATCATAGGGCATATCATCATTGGCCCAATCACAAAAATAATGGATTCCGTTGGCAGCGAGTATATCAGGGGTATTTCCCGATTCGTTCTTTGCCGGGCTGATCCAGCCGCTAATTTCTTGTCCCGTCAAATTTCTTAATCCATCCAATGCGTTTTTTACCAACGTTTCTTCCTTGGCGTACCTTTGGCCCCCATAATGCAATGAATCCATATCATAGCCGTGGCAGATAATTTCGTTCTTACGTTCCTTAAGCGTCCCTACAAGATATGGGAGTCTTTCCGCCAAACGGGTATTCATGGCGAAGGTAGGTACGATTCCATATCGATCAAAAGCCTTGAAAAACCGATAGATGCCCACACGGTTCCCATAATCTCGCAAACTGTAGTGTCGTAAGTCGGGATACGGCTTGGTCATCCCTCCCGGTACTTTGAACGGAACTCCCTTTTGATTCAGTGGAAAGAACTGCAAGCCCACCTGTACCCAAAGTGCTATTTTCTTTCCTTGGGGCCATTCCACCGCTTTTCGATTTTGCAGCATGGTCCATTTATAGCGATCATGGTCCATGCCATACGACCGCTGCGGGTATTGTAAATAATCATCATCCAAGCTTGCCATACCGCTCTTTTTTGGTTTTGATATCTGAAAGGGTACTATCGTAATAGTTGTCTAAAAAGTACTGCGCTATTTCTTTTCCCGTGGTCACCCAAACATCTGAATGGCCCGTAATATATTCCAATGCCTCTTCATAGGCTTTGATGCGATGTGCATTGCTCACCTGATAATTGTGCGTGGGGATGCACATAATGGTTCCACTTTCCGCCCCTTCCAAATACAATCTGTCAAAATTATCTTTAAGCTCTTTGCCATAGCGTCGGGGAGTAATCTTCTGTACCAAATAGGCTATGGTGTCATTCATTTCCAAGGAGTACGGAATGGATACGAATCGCTTGCCTTCCCTTAAACGGATCGGAGTGGGTTGATCATCATGAAAAAGGTCACATGAATAAAAACCGGCTTCTTCCCCAAAAAGTTCCGTTCCCACTTCGGCGAACAAATCCAAGGTATTATCGGAATGGGACAAGGCAGGTGCCAAATAGCCCGCACATTTTTGTCCAGTGTGTTTATAGATGGTTTCAATGGAATCTTTGATCATTTCCCGTTCCTGCGCTTCGGTCATCCCGTAGGTATAACGTGTATTGTAAATGCCATGGCTGAAGAATTCCCATTCCCGCTCTTTACACAACTCAATAATCTCTGGATGGTGGTCGCAAAGTGCCGTCGATAGCGAAATAGACCCACGAATACCATACTTGTCCAACAACTGCATTTGACGGCTATGCCCTACCCTATTTCCCCAATCCCTACTGGTATAACCCGGTAAGGCCGGACTAGGTTGAGGCCATGGTTTTCGAAACGGATTATCGGGTGGATTCAATTCATAAAATTCGATATTAGGGGCTACCCAAAAAGCCACTTTCGCACCGTTCGGCCATGTAATCTTAGGCCTATTTTCATAGGGCCAATACTCATAATATCCCGGATCTTCTTTCATAGAAGGTTATTTTTGCGGCATTCCGTAGTCCATATCGGTATGGACTTTGTTCGAACGGCCCGCGGTTATTTTATACTGGCCAACCACCCGAAAACTTCTTGCACCGCCAGGACATCGCAATACTTCAAGGAGAGATCCGTAAGGTTGGCATAATGATAACTCTCATGTTTGTCGGCAACACATTCTTCGGGAATAATGGTACGATATCCCCTTGAAAGGGAATCTACACCCGCTGCACGCACACAGCCGGAAGTGGAACCCCCGGTAAGGATTACGGTATCTACTTGATGCCAAACCAATAGCGATTGCAAGGGAGTCTCAAAAAATGGGGAAGGCATTTTCTTTTCGTAAAAAACATCGGTCGTCTTATCAAGTAGCAAGCGGTCGTCGAGCTCCGAGCGCTCCGATCCGAACTTAATATTTTGTAGACTATCGGGGGTATCCGTACGAGTGCCCCATACTCCTGCATCGGCAGCGGTATCCATATAGGCAACGTTGGTCCACACCACGGGCCAGCCCAGTGCCCGAAACGATTTTGCCAGTTGGTTGACGTAATCCAATTGCTTTGGATCCGCTTCATAGGCCGTTTTAAATAAATCCGTACGGGTATAGGCCTTTTGAATGTCGATATTCACCAAAGCAGCTTTTTTCCCGAATCCAAAGCGTTTGCGTGCGGGATTGGCTTTTACTTCCAAATAAATTTCCTTGGCGGTCTTATCAGTTGTTTGCATTTATATTTCTTTAGTATTGAACTCATTTATTGACTTTGACCTTAGAAGATTGCATTGAAATAATCTTCCAGGTGTCTTCATGGATCGTCCACACGACCGTAAGCCGATAGCTGCCGCTTGGAAAATCTTTGTACTTGCGTTCATTGATGTAATTGGTCAGGATCACATCGTCCGAAACCGTTAAAAATTCAATTTCAGCGCTTTCATAGGCCTCAAAAGTGTTTTTGATATTGAGCAAGGCTACTTCCTTGTTATATTTTTTTCCACTTTGAGAAGTAAGTATCAGATGAGGGTGATACAATTTATCCGCTAAAGCTACATTACTTTTCAGGTGTGCGGTGCGCAGCTTGTTGATTTGCCCTTGTATTTCCCCTTTAATCGCCGAACTGACTTCTTGTGCATTCCCCACAATCGCCCACAACAAGGTGACCACTATTACCATTAGTACTTTTACTAAATTTATCAATTTTGTTCCGTTTTAATGATTCCTTCGGCCATCATTTTAGCGATGGTCGCATCGTCAATATTCAAACTTTTCAGCACTTCCAAGGTATGTTCACCAATTCTTGGTGGATCGAATCGTTTTTCCGCCCTCGTACCTTTATACTCCAATGGGAATTTAGGCAATTTAGTGGTTTTTCCGTTCCCCATATCCACTTCCATGAGGCTGTTGCCCCTATTCAATTGTTCATCTTCAAAAAGGTCCTCTGGCCGGCTGATCGGTGCGAAGGGAATATGCCCTCGCTCGCAACGTTCAATAATTTCTGCCTTACTGAATTGTTTGATACGGTCGTCCAAAGCAGGGATAAACCAATCGCGTTCATCGATCCGAAGGTTATTGGTTTTCAAACGGGTATCTTTTAACCAATCGTCCCATCCAAAGACGTCGCATAAACGCTCCCAATGCTTTTCACTGATAACACCGATAAACGCCTTGTCATTGTCCTTGGTATCAAATACCTTGTAAATAGACCATGCGCTCACCCGAGAGGGCATGGGCGGAATTTGATAATCGATCTGCGAGGAATACGCCATATGCTGCCCCATTAAAAAAGCACAGGTTTCAAACAAGGCCGCTTTTACAAGTCCACCTTCCCCGGTTTTTTCCCGTTCATAAAGTGCTTGTAAAATTCCAATATAGCCGAACATTCCTCCTGTAATATCTATTACCGAAGTTCCTGCCCGCAGGGGGTCCCCTTCGCGACCGGTCATATAGGCTAGTCCGCCCATCATCTGCACCACCTCATCCATGGCATGCCTTTTCTCGTATGGGCCACTTAAAAACCCTTTAAGAGAACAGTATATAAGACCTTTATTGAGTGTTTTTAAACGATCATACCCTAATCCGAGACGATCCATCGTACCCGGGCCAAAGTTCTCTACTACTACATCGTACTCTTTGACGAGCTCATAGATCAGTTGAACACCTTCCTCCGATTTCAGATTTACCGCCAAACTCTTTTTATTTCGGTTATAAAACCAAAAATAGCCGGTGCCAAATCCTTGTAAGCGTCTTGTACTATCGCCGTGTGTAGGTTCTACATGCAGCACCTCGGCGCCCATATCTGCCAACATCAAACCCGTACAAGGCCCCATCACCGCATGGGTAAATTCCAATACTTTAATTCCTTTTAAAGGGGCACTGCTCATTTAGTTCTATTTAAGGATTTATAAAAAGCCCCTGGAGCATGCTCCAACCGGGTATTAAGGGTAGTGTTCCATCGGTTTAAAAAGCCGAACATGGCGATGACTCCTACAATTTCAACGATAGCCGGTGCCGAAAAATGTGTTTTTAAAGTCTCAAAATCTTCATCGGACACTCCGTTGGGGGTCGTGCCGGCTTTGAGGGCAACATTCAGCGCAGCTTTTTCACTGTCCAAGAACAAAGGGGAGGTTTGAAACTCCCATAAAGCCTCGAGCTTTTCTTTGGACACCCCCTGTTTATCGGCGCCATAGGCGGTATGCGCACTACAATACTCGCAGCCTGCCGCCAAACTGGTGATGTGACCGATCATTCGCTTCAACCCTGAAGGGACTAAGCCTTCGGCATAAATGGCTTTTGCCAATGTAAAGAAAGAAGTTAACATTGCAGGTTTATGTGCCATCAGCAATCCGTCGTTGGGTTGAAAGCCCATCCACTTTTCGGCCTGATCGAAAAGTGGCGCCAATTCACTTTCCTCAAAATCTTTTATAGGTTCGATTCTGCTCATACCTCAAGAGAATAGTTTCCGTATTTAGCAAGATAATTTACCAAACCGCCTTCGTTCAAAATAGTGATCATAATCGCTGGAAGCTTGGTTGCCGTATAAGTGACTTTTGCGCTAAGATCTTCCACAATACCCGTTTCTAGATCAATATGCAGTTCCGCACCTTTTTGAATTTTATGATCTATAATTTCCAATACAGGAAGCCCAATATTAATGGCATTTCTAAAGAAAATACGGGCAAAGTCTTTGGCGATCACCACAGAAACACCCGCTTGTTTTAAGGCCAATGGCGCCTGTTCCCTCGATGATCCACAACCAAAGTTGATGCCAGCCACCAATACATCTCCCTGCCGGACGATTTTATTGAAATTAGGATCCAAATCTTCTAAAACATGATCGGCCAGCGTAGATAAATCCAAGGTTTTGGTGTATTTACCGGGGATAATACGGTCGGTATCTATATGATCACCGTACACATGCGCGTTCGCTTTTATAGTTGTTTGTACTTCGTTCATTTTACAGCAAGTATTTTTTAGGATTTGTGATACACCCTGCCAAAGCAGAGGCGGCCACTGTGGAAGGTGCCCCTAAATAGATATTGGAATTTGGATTCCCCATTCGGCCTCTAAAGTTGCGGTTCGCCGCCGATATCACCACTTCGCCATCTGCAGGGACTCCCTGGTGGGTTCCAACACAGGGGCCGCATCCTGACGTGATCAATGAAGCCCCTGCTTCGATCAGAGTGGCCATACTGCCATTGCCAATGGCATCTAACAAAACGCTTTGGGATGCCGGGGCAATGACCATTCGTACATCGGGATGAATTTTTTTGCCCTTCAAAATTTCAGCGGCAATATCGAGGTCTTCCAAACGTCCATTGCAACAGGTCCCTATGAAGGCATAGTTGATTTTCGTGCCTTCATAGTTTGAGATATTGTGCACATTATCGGGTGACTCGGGGGCACTTACCTGTGGCTCCAATCCGGAAACATCAAAATCAAATGTTTTTATATAATCGGCATCTTCATCTGGGGTGATGGCATCGAAACCATAGTCCAACTTCAAGCCTTTTGGATGCACAATTCCCGTTTTGGCCCCCATTTCCGAGGACATATTCGCAATGGTCATACGACTGGCCAAGCTTAATCCCTCAAAAGCTTCCCCTGTAAATTCGATTGCCTGATAGGTGGCGCCTGAAACGGTCACCTTCCCGACCAAAAAAAGAATCAAGTCTTTTGCGGTCACCCCCTCCTGTAGTTTACCAGAACAGTTTATTTGTATCGTTTGAGGCACTTTCAACCAGATTTTACCGGTCATCATAGTAGCTGCCAAATCGGTAGAACCAACACCGCAGGCGAATGCATTTAACGCGCCGTAGGTAGGTGTATGCGAATCGGCACCGATAAAAATATCCCCTGGTTTCACATAGGCGTTTTCTACCATGACCTGATGGCAGATGCCCTCCCCGATTTCAAAGAGACGCATGCCTTGTTCTTTGGCAAAATCGCGCATCATCTTGTGCAGATTGGCAATGCGCTCATTGGGCGACGGCGCCGCATGATCAATAATGAGGGCACATTTATCTGGATCAAAAACCTTCTTCCCTCCCATTTCATGGAAAGCTTTGATGGTCAAAGGTCCGGTAGTATCACTCGCCATGGCCCCATCAACATCGCTGATTACCAATTCCCCGGCATATACTTTACGCCCAACGTGATTCGATATAATTTTTTCTGAAATTGTTTGTCCCATTTTTTTCTATAACAGACATTAGACGGCAAACCTGAAGCATTGTGACCGAGCGTATCAAGCTATTTGTTGGTACATGCCCCTTCCCTTAGCGTCGTATGTCAAACAATATTAAATCTATAAAGGTCATATCATGGCAATACCCTCCTTGTCTATCAACCGATAGAGTTGCCCTGGTAATTTTTCCCCTAGCACCTCCTCCAATTCCCTACTTATTTCGGCTATTTTATGAATATCCAGTCCGGTCTCGTATCCCATCTGACGGGCCGCATGTGCGGTATCTTCGGTCGCAATATTACCTGTGGCGCTTTTGATGAATGGGCATCCTCCCAAACCGCCAAAAGCGGTATCAAAGATTCTGACTCCCGCTTCGGTAGCAGCATAGAAATTTGAATACCCCTTGTTTTCGGTATTGTGTAGATGGAGAATAACGGGGGTATCGCCCGCTTTTTCCATCACCTTTTGCATCAGCGCCCCCAATTGTTTCGGGTTTCCCATCCCGGTAGAATCCGCTAGGGCCAGTTCATCGATTCCCGTGTCCAAATGATGGTCTACCATGTCTAAAACATGGTCTTCGTCGACAGGACCTTCATACCGACATCCAAAAGCACACTGTATGCCTCCACGAACCGTTATGCCATTTTCTTTTGATAGATTTACCATCGCCTTGAAAGCGCTTTTGGCTTCTTCAAGTGTTAAGCGCGCATTTTTCTGGCTGTGGGTGTCACTTGCCGATATCGAACAGGCCAAGTGATCTAGACCGGCATCGATACCGCGTTGAACTCCCTTTAAATTGAGTACCAAGCCACTGTAAACCACATCTTTTTTCTTGTTCAACCCTTTGCAAACCGCCTCGGCATCTGCCATCTGCGGCACCAAGCGTGGGTGTACAAAGGAAGCCACTTGTATTCGAGTTACGCCGGCAACGACCAAACGATCAATATATTCCAACTTTTTTTCCGTCGGAATGATTTGCGTAAGGGTTTGAAAACCGTCTCTAAGCCCTTGCTCCTCTAAAATAATACTGGTGGTACCCATGGTAGTATCGAAACATAAAAAATTAGTTAACTAAGTTAACTAATTTAATTGATATACGTGCACATTCGTCGAAAAACTGGTCTCCTTTGTCCATACTAGGGCACAAGCCGCTTTAGTTCAAAAAAAGTAACAGGTCTTTGACGAAAAATAGTTAACTTTATTAACTATTTTCTTCACGGTCCAAACAAGGAAAAAATCAAAAACTTCCTGTACAGGTGCCAAAAGAATTATTCAAACCAAGATTAAAATGAAGGTACGAAATCCAAGAACGGGCGAGTATGATTATGTGTTGGCAACAGATAGTCCAGAAAATATTCAAAACAAGGCAATCGACATTCGCTCGGCTCAAAAAAAATGGGAACGGTACACTATTGAGGAACGCGTGGAGGTATTGCAAAAGTGGTTGGGTACCTTCACTGCATTTCAAAAAGAGATTGCCGCACAGCTTGCCATCGATACTGCACGAAAGAGAATTTCAGAAGTCGAGACCGGTGGGATCATCGGTTTGATGCAAGCGTGGAGTTATCGTGCTCCTCAGCTTTATAAGCTTCCGGATGTACGAGTTTCTGCCTCGGCAAATACGGTTCAGATTGGTCAGCAATGGGTGCCATATGGCGTAGTGGGCGTCATAAGCCCTTGGAATTTTCCGTTACTATTGGCCCTTATCGATACGATACCTGCATTGCTAGCGGGCTGCGGCGTACTACTGAAACCTAGTGAAGTGACACCTCGTTTCATGGATGGTCTGGAAAAAAGTATCGAGGCCGTACCCGAGATAGCGGCCGTTCTTAAACTGGTAAGAGGTGGTGCCGAAGCTGGCAAGGCCGTGGTACATAATTCGGATGCCATTTGCTTTACCGGTAGTGTACCTACCGGTAAAAAAATAGGCGCTGTTTGCGCAGAGCGCTTTATTCCCGCTTTTCTAGAATTAGGAGGGAAAGATCCCGCCATCGTACTGGCCGATACCAATTTGGACCTTGCAACCGACGCGGTGTTAAGAAGTTGTGTCGGCGCTACGGGACAGGCCTGTCAATCGTTGGAACGCATTTATGTGGATGCTACGATTATAGATGCCTTCGTTGCCCAAATCACGAAAAAAGCCCAAGCGGTTACCTTGACTATCGATCCGGAACACGGTCAGATGGGACCCTTGATTTTCGAAAAACAGGCAGCGAAAATTCAAGAACAAATCGAGGATGCCGTTTCAAAAGGGGCTGAAATACAATGCGGGGGTACCGTAGAAAACATACAGGGCGGATTATGGTGCCGACCCACGGTCTTGACCAAGGTAGACCATACGATGGACGTGATGACCGAAGAAACTTTTGGCCCCATTATCCCGATCATGCCTTTTCATACCGAAGCGGAAGGGATCCGCCTGGCGAACGACAGTATTTTTGGTCTTTCAGCTTCCGTTTTTTCCCAGGATAAGGACAAGGCAATCGAAATCGCCACTCAAATCGAAGCAGGCGCCATTAGCATTAATGATGGAAGCCTTACCAATAAGGTATACGATGCCGAAAAGAATTCATTCAAAGAATCGGGTATCAATGGTTCCAGAATGGGTGATGCCGGCTTTCTTCGTTTCTTTCGAAAAAAGGCATTGTTGATTCAAACCGCCCCTCCCGAAACCATGGCGAACTTTGAAGAACGTTCATTTTAAAAAACATTCTTGTGTATTTGAAGTTTACCAAGCTGGCGATTCTCTTGTTTTTTTTCCTTGCTTGTACAACGGTACCTAAAACAGTCTTTTCCGCCAAAGAACCCTCCAAAGATTCCTTAGCTCTTAAACCCCATATACAGCGGATCAAAATTGCTACGGTGGTTACCGAAAACCTTGATTTCAGCAAAGAGCTTTACCGTGAGTGGTTGGATCATCTCGTGGTAGACGAAGGAACGGTCTCCGTAGCGATGGCCAATAGTTGGGGTACCTTAAAAATGGCAGGTAGGCCATACGCAATGTTGCGATCGAAAAGTGGGGACGATGTTTATCTAAGGCTTATTGAAGGGAACATCCCCAAAAACTACCAAGCAATGACTACCTACGGATGGAATGCCATCGAAATCATTGTTGAAAGCCCCGACGCGGTTTACGAGAAATTGATCAAGAGTCCTTTTGAACATATTGGCGGCCCTGAAAATTTGGGAGGTGGATTATCTACCATTCGCGCCGTGCAGTTCAAAGGCCCTTCGGAAGAAGTCTTCTATTTCACGACCGATACCGGCGACCGGTCAAAATCTACCTTGTTGACCCCAAGAGCTCCGATAGACCGACCCTTTATTATGGTGTTGGCCGGCGATGATGTTAGCGCAATCACCAATTTTTATGTGACCACGTTTAAAGCCGAAAATGCTTTTTTTATAAAAACGCCGATACCCTTGATCGCCTCAGCACAAAATTTACCTTCCACACATGAATTCTCTTTAGGCCTTTTGCGTTTAAGTGCTTTTAGCAATTCAATTGAGGTTGATGGTTACCCCCCAACTGCAGGGCCAAGACCCACTCTGGAAGGAACACTTCCGGCCGGAGTGTCTATAACTTCATTCACCATAACTAATTTGGATTTGATAGATTCTAAACTATTTGTTTCTCCCCCAAGGCGATTTTCCGGAATTGGCTACGAAGGGAACCGAGCTGTCACCATTGTTGGTCGGGCCGGAGAACTAATAGAGTTGATCGAAGAAAGCGAGGAGTAATCATACCATTAGCTAAAACCTAGTTAAGCCCACTTTCATCAACCTGCATCAATTCGAATGCAGCTGGCTATGAACCGTGTAGTACTCCTCAAAGCAAAAGCCCATTTATAACCATCTGTTTTCCGTTAGGCCCTTTCCAGGGGGGGGGCAAAAGATAAAGGGAACAGCTCAAAAGCCATTCCCTTTACCACATAAACTAACTCAAACTTAGTAATTATCGAAACATTAGAAGCTATATCCTATTGTAAACAGTACTCTTTTTGGATTTTGATTAATAGCAAATGCAAGCTGATTGGTGTAATTAGGATCGGCAATTGTAGATTGGATTACCTCATCCAAACCACCTGCCGTGAATATGTTTTGTGCATTGGTGCCATCAAATATGTTCTTGACCAGCAGTGAAAGTCTAAGTTCGTCATTCCCTAAAGGAAACTTCACGTACGCACCTGTATTATAGACGGACAGGTTTTGCTTTCCGTAAATATTGGCATTATCATAGTACAGTCCGGTATAGGTAAATCCACCGAAATTGGCTCCCCAGTTTTTACCATTATAGGCCAGATTAAGGTTGAATATGGTCTTAGGTTGTTGACGCACCTGATTTCCGGTAAGGTTTAGTGCCGTTGCACCACCTTCGGTCACCAAATCCAAACCAAGAACATTTCCACTATCATTAATGGCTTCCACAGTGGCATCATCGATACCCTCTACGAAGTCATCAAATTCCGAATTTTGTAGCGTAAAACTACCACTTAGCAATAACCCCCGAACCATTTTAGGCGTATAGGCCAGTGCAATTTCACCCCCATTAATCTTATAGGAGCCTGCAGGGCGGTCTACAAAACCACCTACATCGTTGTCAAAAACGGTAGACACACTGTTGTCGATATTCGTGTTGAAATAGGTCACATCAAACGTCAAGTCACCTAAACCGGCACGATACCCTACCTCAAAGTTTTTAACAACCTCATTGTCCAAAAACTCATCGTCTACCTCGTCGACCGTTTGAAAGGTAAACGATCGGGTAAAGTTTGCATACACCGCAGAGGTTTCCCCGGTCAAATAGTTTGCCCCGACAGAAAAGGAATAGTCTTCCAACTTGATTTCATTTTCTTCTTCGGTCGCAGGATCATAGTCAATAGAATTTTCTCTGATTTCCTCAGGATCATTGCTGATAAATCCTTTTTGCCAATCGTATCGGAAACCAGCATTGATACTTAACTTTTCGTTGAAAACCATTTCATCCCCCACGAACAAACCAGTTGCGGTCTCTTCTCTATGCGATGAAGTATTTGAGATATATACCGTTTGGGGAAGTGTGGGATCGGTAAAAGAACCGTTGCCAAAACCAAACAAAGTCGTAAACATTGGTCTTGGACTAACATTGGAACCATAAAAATAATTGAAGCCCAAGCGATCTCTTTTCGCATCACTATAATAGAGCCCGAAGGTAAGACTGTGTTCGGCCGACTCTCCTTTGAACAATTTACTAAATCGTGTTTCCGTTAATAAGTCCCTATTTTGATTAAGTGCATTTGCATTCAATCGTGTTGTGGTATCATCAAGCTCAAAAATTGTGGTAAGGTTCAAGTCGTTGATATCACGCAGGAAAAAGTCATTGTACCGGATTTTTTCAGAAAAATACCAATCATTGCCCAAGTGGAAATTGGCATCGACCCCGAAATTAATTCCTTTCGCCCTTTCAATACTTTCCGCAGGATTCCAAGTCAATGCACTACCATTTGCGGCATTCACGGCCGGCGCCGGATTAAAGAAGGCTTGTCTCACCCCCAAGTCTTGGTTGAGGACCTCAGATCCCAGAGGATTGTTGTAAAACGTACTACGTGCATTCCATCCATCCGCTAACCTTTCATTTTGCATATCCCAAACCGTACCGATGATATTCTGGAACTCATTGTCAAAATATCCGGTATAAAAACGAATGTTGCTTTTATCGGTAATCAACCAGTCTAGATTGGCCCTTAACTGAAACCCTTTATCCTTATTCGCCTGCTCCTTAACACCTGAATCGTTTATGATGTACCCCCCAACATTGTAGCGCAGCTTTTCGGATATCGGTCCGTTGAGATTAAAATCTACCCTATAATCAAAATCCCCGTCGTAAATGTGTCCTTCATTTGCGGTATTGTTGTATTTGGTGATGGAAAAAGAACCTTTTGTTTCGGTACCACCGGTCTTTGAAATGATATTGACCGCACCTGCAGCCGAAGACCTCCCGAATAGTGTGGCGGCCGCTCCGCGAACCACCTCAATTCGCTCAACATTTGGATCGAGGCCAAAAAACTCCTGTACGCCTCCCGATTGCCCCGCAATACCGGAAACGGGCATCCCATCAATTAAAGTAGTAACAAAGTTACCGCCGGGAAAACCTCTAATATTAAAACCTCCCTTTCTACCTTGTGATTCATCAACCGTCACCCCTGGAGTATTTTGAAGTGCCTCCGAGAAAGACTCGGGCTTGATCGTCTCAAGGTCCGCTAGTCCAATACTGTTAATCGACGTGGTTGTCTGAAGCTTCCTTACAGGCTTTCGCGTTGAAGATACCACGACTTCATTTAGTCTACTGATATCCTCCGCCAACTGTATGTTTACGACACCATCCGCCCCGACAACAGCTTGTTTACGGCCGAAGCCAATGTACGAAAACAGCAGTACGTCACCTTCGTTGGCCTGAATAGTGTACGCGCCATTTTCATCTGTAACTACTCCTACCGTGCCGTCCTTGACCTGTACCGTTGCCCCAAAAATGGGTGCATTGCTTTCATCTGATACTGTACCGGTTACCGTGCCCTGTGCAAAAATTGCGGTAGAACAGAGTAAAAAACCGAATGAACAGATCAAATTCATAAGTTTCTTCGTTCTCATAAAGTTTGAATTAGTGGTTTAGAATTAGTTGATTAGGCCCCATTTTATTGGGTATGAGACCAATTTTGTTCTCTTTTTTATATCGTTATTGCACGATAATTTGATACCAATATAATAATTAATTATGTTAATCATTAATTTAATTAACTAATTTTTTAAAAAAATAATAATCCCCTATGTTTTACCTCATTTTTTTTTATAATCCCTTAAGAACAAGTACTGTTTGCAAAACAATTACATGCATTCGGCATCGTTTGGTATGAATTTGATATACCGACTTACCCGAAGTTTCTATTTAAAAAATGGGTGTGGTCTATCAATATTTCCTGTCTTGCCTGGTTGGTGATGTGTGAAACCGAATAGGCAACGAACGCAGGCAGTACCTGAAACCCGATTAAGCCCAAGATACCTTCATTTACATTACGTAAAATTTGGTCCAGAGCACGGCCATGCGCCCCGTCCTTGGTATAAAAAGAGGCAGGACTACCAGTGGTAACGGTCAGAAAGGCGCGTTTGCCTTTGTATTTGCCCTCTGTATAAAAGCCATAATCCCCCCCATAGGCAAAACCATACGCTAAAATTCGATCTACCCAACCTTTCAGTATGGCTGGCATTCCAAACCACCACAGCGGAAAATTCAAAATCAAAACATCGGCCTTTTCCAAGGCTTGCATTTCTAATTTTACATCGTCTTGAAACAAATCTTGCTTATGTGCATGCAATTGTTCCAAGGCATACTTATAGTATGTATTCCCAGAAGGATTTTTAAAGTCATGCTTTCCGGCAACGGGATTGAACCCCTTTGCGTATAAATCGGATATGGTTACCGTATCACTTCTTTCTTGAAAATACTTTTGGGCGTTTCCCATTAATGCGCTCGAAAAGGAATCGGGGTTCTCATGGGCATGCACAATCAATACATTCATAAGGTTTCGTTTAGTTCTTAAATTTAGTTAAATATATTAACTATTAACAAAGTTAACTTTTTAATGTATCTTTAAGGAGTCGAATGAATAAACCATTACAATGAAACGATTTATGAGCATCGCATGTCTTGCAATAGTAGTTGCATGCGGAGAAACCACCGAAAAAGATAGTACTGAACAAACGGAAACAACTACGGCAGTAGCTGTTCATCCCTGGGCGGATAAAGCTTCTTATAAAAATGCCCCTGAAGCACTAAAAACATGGGTAGATGCAAGAGCAGGGACCGGCGCTCCGGTACATTGGGTCGCAGATGGTGGTGTCTATGAATATCCTTCCGGGAAAAAGCTCTTTGGCATGATCGGGTTCGATAGTTCTACCATCATATGGCCAGATGATGCCGATGCGGAAATTATTCATTTGACCAGAAAAACATTTGCCTATACAGATCCCGAAACCGGGGAGGTACTCACCGAATTTAATGGGCAAGCGGTCGCACCGATCGCCTATCCTTATCAAATGATTACCTACCGATTGGAAAACAACCGGATTTATGGTGATGTGGAACAAGGGGTCGGGGATCGCGTTCAGACCATCGAATCGAAAGATGGCATACCTTTTAGACAAATGGGAAGTGGATATATTTTTAACGCCTCGGTCTTTTTAGACTTTCCCCTACCAACGGGAGGGCAATACCAAGCATGGGAAAACTATGATTTCTTTATTCAACCGGAAGGGAGTGTTGACGAACCGCACCAAATGGCCTGGCAACGTTATGGAGCCTTACCAAGATGGGCCGGTATGCCGGACACGAAATCAATAATTCAATTACACTCTTGGCGCGTAGAAAGTCATGATGAGTTTCCTGAAAAACTCTTGGCTTGGGCTAAAAAGGATAAACCAAAATGGCTCAATCCGCCAAAAGATGTAGCGGAAGTTAGAGCACTTCAGAAAGGGGAGGCAGGTGATGGCTGGGGAAGGTAGTTTCTAAAGTGCAAGTGCAAGAATCAAGTGCAAACACAAATGTCAAATTCAAGGTTTGAGGTTTGAGGTTTGAGGTTTGAGGTTTGAGGTTTGAGGTTTGAGGTTTGAGGTTTGAGGTTTGAGGTTTG
>CANMSA010000036.1 GCA_947500385.1 uncultured Flavobacteriaceae bacterium
TGCTACCAATTTTCCCCACCGAAAATCTTTCGCAATAATCACTAACTTCACAACAACGCTGGAAATATCCTAACGGATATTTCCGCAACTAATCATAGCCGAACCGTTGTGAGTAATTTAAATGAACATCGAAAACTCAATAATATCAGAAATTTTTAAAGACATCGCTTTTTCAAAAAAAGAAGAAAATCTTATTGAAAATAAACTTAAAAAACTCAATTTAAAAAAAGGAGTTACAATATTAAAAGCAGACGATAAAGTTATCAGTCAATATTATGTTTACAATGGATGTTTAAGGACTTACTTTATTGACAAATCTGGTAAAGAACATACTTTGCAATTTGCCATTAATGATTGGTGGATAAGTGATTATACAGCTTTCTTCACAACAACCAAAGCAGTTATGTATATTGAAACTATTGAGGAAGCAACGATATATAAAATTTCAAAAAAAAGTATGGAAGATTTATTCATAGAGATTCCACAATTAGAAACTTTTTTTAGAAAAAAAATGGAAAAAGCTTTTGCTAGTTTTCAAAAGAGAATATTAGCAAGTTTAGCCCAATCAGCTAAAGAAAGATACGTTTCTTTTATAAGCACTTACCCAAATATTGAACAAAGTGTGAAAAACTACCATATAGCTTCTTATCTAGGAATTACTACAGAAACCTTAAGTAGAATTAGAAAAGAAATATCTCTTAATTGATTTTATTGACATACATCAATTTTCAGTACTTAATTTGATTATAATTTTGTCCCTTTCAAACAAAACCATTCTCAAATGAAAAGATTAACAACTGTAATCATTTTAGCTTTATTTTCATCTTGCGGTAAAAGCCTAAAAGAAAGTAATTCTAATGAACAAAAATTAAGTATTAACACAGAAAAAAGCAAAACAATGAAAAAAGTATTATTTGTATTAACGAGTCACGAAGATTTAGGAGATACTGGACTCAAAACCGGTTTTTGGATAGAAGAATTTGCAGCACCTTATTATTTATTAAAAGATAAAGGAGTTGAAATTACTTTGGCATCTCCAAAAGGAGGACAACCTCCAATTGACCCAAAAAGTGCTTCTCCAGACTTTCAAACTCCAGCAACTGTAAGATTTAATGACGATAAAGAAACCCAAAAAGTCTTGTCTAGAACAATAAAATTAGAAACTGTAAATCAAGCAGATTATGACGCTGTATTTTATCCTGGTGGACACGGTCCTTTGTGGGATTTAGCTGAAGATAAAAATTCAATTGCCTTAATAGAAGATTTTTATAAAAATAATAAACCTATTGCTGCTGTTTGCCACGCTCCTGCTATTTTTAAACACACAAAAAGTACAAATGGAACATCTTTGGTTAATGGCAAAAAAGTAACTGGATTTACAAACGGAGAAGAAGAAGCTGTTCAACTAACTTCTGTTGTTCCATTTTTAGTAGAAGATATGCTAAAAAGTAATGGTGGAATTTACTCTAAAAAAGCAGATTGGAATCCTTATGCAGTTGAAGATGGTTTATTAATAACTGGACAAAATCCTGCATCTTCCGAATTAGTTGCCGAACTATTATTAGAAAAGTTGAAGTAAAAACTACTCACAACAACGTGTATGAGTAATAGCTACTTGGGTTTTTAATTCAAGTTGCTATTCTTTTATATTTTGTAAATTACTTTCCGAAAAGAAGTCGCCAAAAATTCGCTACTACTCATACTCAAACACGTTGTAAGCAATTTAACCTAAAATCTAAATGGGATTATTTAAAAACCTTTTCGGTGCAAAAAAAGGAAAAGAATTAGGCGAATACAAACAGTATCTAAAAATGCGTGAGGAAAAAGCTTATGATGAAAAAGCAAGGGAAATTTGGTCAAGTTACGTTCCAAAAAGCGGACAGGCTGAATTTGTGGTTGGAGAATTATTAAGAGCAATCGAAAAATTAAGGGACGAGGCTAATCGTAATGGAAATATCAATTTTAATGAAAAATGTCATGGAATATTAGTGGAATACTTACGGGAGAAATTAACAGATGAACGTGTATTTGACAAAAAAATTATCTCCGAAATTAATAGTGAGTTAGATTTATTGAAAATTGAAGATGAACCGCAAACTGGAGATGAAATTTATGATTGGATTTCGGACAGAATAATTGACTGGAATATGGTTTATGATAAACCAATAAAGCATACTAAAAATTCTGAATTGTATTGCTAAATAAAACTGCTTACAACAAAGCCTAAACGTAATACGGACTTTAGGGCTAAAACGAAAGGTCTGTATATTTATAAAGTCGCTAAATCTTATGGATTTAGCTTTGGAACAAAGAAGAAAAAGCAAAACAATAAGCTTTAGCTTCGTGCCCAGACGGAAACTCAACGTTTCCTTGCCTCCGCACTACGCTTAGCCCAACCGTTGTACACAATGCAGAAAAAACTCAAGTACCTGAACAAAATTTAGATTTATGGCAACAACAATTACTGACTTTTCTGCTAAAGAACCATCTTTAGGTTACTTCTATCAAATAAAATACGCTTTACTTGTTCTATTAAGTCAATCAAAAGAACTCGACAATCCGAAAGTCAGAATTGAAAACTTGGATGATATTGAAATTGAAGACATCAACACTTTGCAACTCTTACAAACTAAATTACATATTAAGAATAAAGCAAATCTTACTGATGCAAGTGTAGATTTTTGGAAAACTATTAGAATATGGTCTGAGTACATAAATAATGGAACGATAGATTTGGACTCAACAATTTTCAATCTAATAACAACAGAAGAGATTCCAAATTCTAGTATACTTCATAAATTCAAAAAAAACATAACTTTAGATAGTGAGGTAACAGATGTAATTACTGTTCTAGACAAGATAGCAATTGATTCTACCAATAAAACTAATGAAAAAGCTTATTTAGCTTATCAAAACTTATCTATAGAGAACAAAAAGAATCTAATTAAACGTATTAGAATTTTAGACAATTCAATTGGAATAACTGAAATTGATGATAAAATCAAAAGGGAGTTGATTTTTTCTACTTATCCAAATACTATAGATGCATTTCTTGAAATTTTAGAAGGATGGTGGTTCCGAAAATCTATTGATAATTTGACTTCAAATATTGATTTCATAAGTTCGAGTTGAAGGCTTCCCTGTTTTTGAAGGCTTCCCTGTTTTTCGGACAGTATAAAAATCAACTATTTTTATATCATGAAGAAGAGCAGATTTACAGAAAGTCAGATCGTTGCCATGCTGCAACGGTGAAAGCTTCCCTTAAAACCTAACTGTTTTTCACCACAAAATAAGTACATTTTACCGCAGTATCATCCTCAAATCATTGTTTTCCAAAAAACATCGGTCCATAAGATTTAAGCTTATCCACTTAAGCTTGCGGATTTTCCATAAAACCCACCCTCAATTCCCATCAAACGAGACCAAACAAAACCAAGCAAAATGATATCCGCAAATACCATGAAAAAGGTATTTTGAGGCCCTATTCCCAGTACTTTTCGACT
This sequence comes from uncultured Flavobacteriaceae bacterium, assembly GCA_947500385.1. Classification (GTDB taxonomy): domain Bacteria; phylum Bacteroidota; class Bacteroidia; order Flavobacteriales; family Flavobacteriaceae; genus Pelagihabitans. The sequence goes on from CANMSA010000036.1 coordinate 3,504, forward strand.
ATCAAAATTATATAACAACAAACCCTTTTTTGATATGAGAAAAACACTTATCGCAACGCTACTATTATTGACCATTTCCCAACCGCTTTTTGCACAGATTGGCGGGATCGAAGATTCCGTCAACGATGTTTCTGATACCATACGTGCCATTTTCCCCATAATCCTTGGGGTCATCTTCCTAATCGGGTTCCTTTTCAACGCCGGGCATTTCTTCGGTGAGAATGCCGACCTCAAAAAAGGGATTACCCGAGTGCTCGTCTTTGTCCTCATCGCAGGAGCCGTTGTAGGCATCTTTAGCTATCTCATTGGTATTGTAGTCTAGGTATTCACCCATATTAATTTATCAAAACCAATTGTCTTGAAAAGTTATAATGTCTATGTGAACATCCGTAAACGGGCCATGGTTATGGGATTGCCCATCTCCCAATTTGCTATCATAATGGTCTCAGTGATCGGCTCGCTACTAGTTATCATTTTCTCCTTTGGACTTGGTGTTGTCGTGACGGCCATGGTGTTCAATAGCATCCTATACGGTGCCATGACCCAATTTGCACAAAGACGAAGCCCCATTCAACTCCAAAAGACCTTTCCCAACACCATCAGCAATAAAAAAACAAGCCCCTTCAACTATGGATAAAATCAAAATCGGCGATCACCATCCCATATTGGACATCCAAAACCATACGGTCTTTGCCAATAACGGTAATGTAGTCCTATGCTACAAGACCGTGTTACCCGAAATCCACTCCCTTTCCGAAACCGATTTCGACGAACTGCACGGCACCTGGTTTCAGGCGTTCAAATCCTTGCCCGTGGGGACCATCATCCATAAACAGGACATTTACCAAAAAAAAGGGTACGGCGCGAAACAGCTTCCCAACACCACCTTTTTACAAAAGGCTACTTATGAGCATTTCAAGGGAAGGGAGCATTTGGAGCATCAAAGCCATCTCTACTTTACCCTGCCCTTGGACAAGACCCTGAACGCCGCCAAATATGTCAACCCCTTTACCAAGGTTCCAAAAGGGCTACACCGTAAACTGGACGTACAGCTGGCCCAGTTCATCACCAATGTAAACGATGCGGTGTCTTATATCAACAACGGCCGTAACATCCGATTGGAACCCATGGGACCTAAAGAAATCATGGACCACAACGATGTCTATTTCAATGGCTTTAACCATGGCTATGATACCGACATCCAATTACACAAAAAACATATTGAGATCGGGGACCACTTTTTTGATGCCATCGCGATAAACAACGAAGCCTGCTTTGGGGGCCCACTGCAGAGCAGCAAAACCAATGAACGATATACCTCTGACGATTTCACCTTTCATCAAGGGTTTATCGATGCCTTGGGGCTGGAACTCAACGAGAATCATATTGTCAACCATATCCTGTATCTGGACGACAAGCATAAATGGCGAAAGCTGTTGGAGAAAAAAGTGGAGGAATTGGGCAAGAGTTCCAATTTCGGCACCCTGAACAAAGTGGTGCTCAAGAAGGTGCAACGGATCTTGGACCAAATTAATGAAGATGATTCCGCTCGTATCATCCGTGGACATTTGAATGTCATTTTCTGGCATTCCGAAGCGGACCAACTCAAACGGATTGCCTCCCTTATCAACTCCGAGTTCAAGGAACTTGATATGGTACCCTACTATCCCCGGGGAGAAGAACGGAAACACTATTTTTTAAATTCCCATCCCTGTCATGCCTCCAACTTTTCCAATGAGGATCTGTACGTGACCGATCTAAAACATGCACTCTGCCTGTACATCAACAATACCAACTATACATCAGATCAAACTGGTATCCTATTCAACGACCGCCAGCACAACATCCCTGTTCTAAAGGACGTATGGGACGAGGACAAAAAACGCATCAAGGCCAGGAACTTCGCCATATTCGCACCGACCGGTGAGGGCAAGTCCTTCTTGGCGAACAATATCCTTCGGCAGTTTTTTGAGGACGGGCTTCGCCTGGTCATCATCGATCTGGGTGGATCCTACGCCAAGTTCGCCAAGCTTTATCCGGATCAACATATCATTTTACGCTACGAGCACGGAAAAAACCTGGGCATCAACCCCTTTTACATTGCCAACGAGGCGGACCTGACCCCGGAACGTTTGGAAGACCTGGCCCTGTTCTTACTGGAACTGCTAGCAGAAACCAAGGTGTCCAAAGCCCGGGAGGTAGCCATGAAAAAAGTGCTATTACACTATTATGCCCATATTAAAGAGGGGCATTCCCTGGCTTCCCTATACCGCTTTGTGGACGATACTAAAGATACCCTACTAACGAAATTAAAGATCAACGAAGCCCATTTCAGCATCTATGACTTCTTGCATATCCTTTCGGAATATGTGGATGGCGGGCTGTATAGCTTCCTGTTCAACGTGGGAGCCGACCAAACCTATACAATAGAAGACAAGCGACTGATCGTTTTTGAGCTGGACGAGGTCAGGGACAACAAAGAAATCCTTTCGGTGATGCTGAAGCTAATCAAATCGGCCATTCAACGCACCATTTGGCGCAACCGCTCCGAAAAAGGAATCATCCTGTTCGACGAATTCGCCAAGCAGCTGAAATTTGATAATGTACTGGAAAGCGTGGAGTTCTACTATCAGGCCATCCGGAAACAGAACGGTGCGATCGGTATCATCCTACAATCCATCAACCAATTACCGGATAATTCCACGGCCGCCAGTATCCTTGAAAATACCCAGGTCATCTACAGCTTACGGAACGAAAAAGGCTATGATGCGCTTCAAAAGCGATTGCAACTGTCAAGCCATGATCTGAACCAGTTGAAATCCATTCGCAACGACCTTACCGGGGACCAGAAGTACACCGAGATCCTTATTAAAATCGGAAAGGAGAGCAACATCTTTCGCTTGGAGGTGCCGCCCGAAGTGTATGCGGCCTATCTCACCGACGGCAAAGAAAACGAACGCATACTGCAGATTTATGAAAAAACAAACGATATGGAACAAGCCATAAAAGAATTTTTGAACAACAAAGCCTCCCTTAAAAAATAAGAACAGGGTTCCCTTTCCCACGGGAGGCGGGAAAGGGCCCAAAAAGAAAACGATACCATGAATAAAAAACACAAAAACAGCATCCGGAAAATGACCTTAGCTCTAATCCTTATCACAGCCATGTCAATGCCCGGCCGTGCTACGGCCCAGGGGATGCCGGTGTACGACAATGTGAACTTTATCAGCTTTATCAAAACCCTGTTGGAATCCGGTAAGCAGACTTCCAACCTGATGAAAACGGTAAAGTTCATGAAACAGCAAAAGGAGAACATCGACAAGGTGAACAACGTAATCAAACAGTTGAAGGCCGTTAAGGAACTTGCCAGGAATAATCAACGGCTCTATGAGACGGTACAGCACGATTTGCGAGAGATATTAAACTCCCCCTATATCCGACCCGAAGAGGTGAACCGGATATCGGAATCCTTTACAGCCATTATCGATAACTCCACGGCGGGTTTGGAGTATATCGACCAGATACTATCCAACAACAGGCTTAAAATGACCGATGGCGAGCGGGCCGCTATCCTGAAGTCAAAGGAACTGGAATCGCGGGAAATGGTGGCCGAAATCGAAGCCAAGACCAGAAGGTATCGCGAAATCATCGCCTTTAGGAGAATGCAGGAGGTCATCAACCAAAGGGAAGCTAACTACTGATTCATGCAAGCAATCGTCCTGGGTATCGGATTGGAATATGTAGACACCGTCTTCCAGACCATAAAGAACAGTGATTTTTCCCAGTATACCATCACCGGGATGAAGACCCTGGCGGTATTGTTCTTTCTGATCAATATCCTGAAAAAATATAACGAGGGTATGGCCACCAATGAGGGCTATACCTGGGGACTTTCCCCCAACGATTTGGCCAAGAATTTCCTCATTGTTCTGTTAGTAATATTTTCCACACAGGTTTTGGCGGTGTTCGACGGAATCCTTGTGGCCATCGAAACCCGATACCGTGATACAGCCCCGGCACTCCTCCCGTTGCAATTACAAAATGTAGACCTGGAACAGGATGTGGGTGCCTTGGAGGCTGCCAAAAAGGCCATGGCCCTATTGTACGAGGCCTTGGTAACCCCCTTGTATGGATTAAAGCTCTTGGCCTTTGTTATCGGGATATTCCTTTGGTTGTTGGATCTGTTTATCTATCCGTTGTTCTTGGCCGAGCGGTTTTTCCTTTTGGGAATATTACAAGCCTTTTTTCCCTTGGTCATCAGCATGTCAGTGTTCGAGAAGTTCCGCGGGTTGGCCTACAATTTCTTTCGCCTCTATGCGGCGGTGTATATGCTGGTCCCGGGCTTTTTTCTAGTGAACGTTTTTGTCAATACCCTGTATACCGAAGTCAACACCAATTTCTGGGGCAGCCTTTTCGGAACGGATTGGGGCAGCCAATTCTTTGCCCCGGTGATACAGCTCGGTTCCATTGGCTTTATCGTTTTTTTAAAATTCAAGCTATACCGAAGGGCCATATCCTTTACCCTAAGACTGTTTACGGGATAATCTAAAATCGAATACGACCATGAAAACACCTTATAAAAACATTTACAGTAGTTTGCGACAGAACCGATGGGTGGTTTTGGCCACCATCATAGGGGCCGCGCTGACCAGTACGGTTGCCATTGTGATGATGGCCCGAACGCACCGTCAAGCCATGGAAAACGCCTTCGCCATCCAAACCGATGGGCAAGTGATTCCCTTGAAACTGGTTTCCCAAAAGGAGAACCTTTTGGTGGAGGCGCAGGCACATCTGCAGTTGTTCCATACTTATTTCTACCATATCGATGCGGGCAGTGTGGAACAGCACCTGGAAAAGGCCCTTTGGCTGGGCGATTCCTCCGTGGACGAACTGTACCTACAGAAAAAAGCAGATGGCGTCTATAACCGCTTGCTACAGTATTCCTTGGTGCAACGGGTCCTGTCCTCAGATTCAAAGATCAACTTGAAGGTTGCCCCCTATGCGTTCGAGGTAAAGACTGTCTTCGCCATCGATCGCGGCCAGGTGACCGACACCTATGAACTGATTACCACTGGGAAACTCCTCCATGTGGACCGGAACTTTCCGCACAATCCCCATGGACTGCTCATTACCGATTTTTTTGAAAATAGCCTACGTAAAATAGAAACCGATGAAGGCCCTTAACGGGCATTAAACTTAAGAAATTGATGAAGATAGAAAAGAACAAAATCGTATTTGCCCTAATAATTCTAAGCACCATCCTTTTTTTGGTGAGTTATTCTTTCATTGTATTCGGCGATGACGATAGTGCGGACTTGGATTCCGGGCAATTACCGCTACCGGAACTGGAGCAGAAACAAAAGGAGTACGAGACTAAGCTAGAAGCACTAGATGATATTGAAGAAGAACGGCAAGTTGAGGCACCTTCTGTCTATCCTGAACACATGATAGACGACAAGGGCTATTTCAATCCTGATTATATGGAATATGAAAAACAGCGCATTATCGACAGTATCTATGATGGGGGCACATTGGACTATGAAGAACAACGGTATACCCATATCGGTGAATCCCCGGAACCCATCCCGGAACAAAAACGGGACACAGTGGATGAAATCGACCAAAAGGATTCAGAAGTGGCCGCGAAGGAACGGGCCTTGGAACACCAGCTGTTCTTTGCCTCACACCCGATTAAGGATAACGCAAAGAATGCCGGACATACGGATGCCTTTGTCCAGGTCCGAATCGATGGCACCCAAATCGCAAGGCAAAATTACCGGATAAACCTACGCTTGTCCCAAGAGGCGACCATAAATGGAAAACATTATCCCAGAAATACACCGCTATTCGGTTTTGTACGATTTCAGCCGCATCGGGCACTCTTGGAAATCGCCAACATCGGACATGATCCTGTGCAATTGACCGCCCACGATCTCAAGGACGGAGCAGAGGGTATCTATGTGGTGAACACCTTTAGGGCCACGGCTACCGACGAGGTTATGGGCGATTTGGTGGATGATATCAATATCGCCGGTATGCCCGATTTTTCCGGAATCGCCAATACCGGTGCCAAGGGCCTTAAAAAAATCTTTCGACAGAACCAACAAAATGTAAAGGTCACCCTATTGAACGACTACTGTCTCGTGCTAAAGCCATCAAAACCTAGCCCTTCCCAAACCTTTGGGAAACCCATTGATATTGAAAAAACTTTAAAAGAACATTTGTAATATGAAAACAACCTTTTTGATTCTTACGCTCCTTTTGCATGCCGTGACGGCCATCGCACAACAATCCAAGGATACCCTCTATGCCAACGACCAGAAGAACGTGGCGCTCTTCTTTCCGAAACCGATTCGTCAGGCGATTACCGGAGCCGCCAATTTTGTGTTCACCTACAACCGGGAAAAGGAGCAGCACTTTGGTCTGCTACAGGCAAAACCGGGCAAGGAGAGCAACCTTTTGGTGGTCACCACGGATGGGAAGGTCTATTCCTATATTTTAAAGTACACTGAAGCATTACCCAGATTGCATCGTTATATTACTATTTCCGAAAGTATCGGAAATGAGGTGCCCACTGCGCCGGGTTATGAGAAAAAAGTACGTCCGAAAAGCCTTGACACTCTTAGTAGCGCCTATTTCCAAAGAGCAAGCATGTATTTATTACAGTCCACTTACCGCCCCTTGGCCTCGGCTGGCAAAAAGGGGATAAAACTCCAATTAGAGAAAATTAGGTACGATAATACCGAAACTTATGTGGTGGTCAAGGTCAGGAACTCCTCCGGAATCAACTTCGACCTGGACTATTGCCAACTGTATTTGGTAAATGGAAACCAAGCCAAAAAAGCATCCTATCAACGGAGCCATTTACAACCGCTTTATGTCCATGAAATGCCCGAAACCATTATGGATGGCCTTTACAAAAGATTCGTCTTTGTGCTGCCCAAGTTTGTACCAGGAGACAAAGAGCACTTAGAACTAGAACTACAGGAACGGAACGGAAATAGAGTGATAGCGCTGCGGTATTAATTCTCAAGTCTTATGGATTTTACTTCACTAATCTTAGGTGTTGATGTTTGGTATCCTGATAGTGTTTCTCTGCTGTGTTTCTGGATTTAAGGTGCTGTTTCAATAGTTTCATGTCCTTGCTAATTTTCTTTTCTACGACCCTTGCATAACGTTGTGTGGTAGAAAGTTTGGTATGCCCTAATAGTTTTGATACGGTTTCCAAGGGAACATTATTTAAAAGGGTCACAGTGGTGGCAAATGTATGCCGGGCTACATGGAAAGTAAGATGTTTATCAATCTTTGCGCGTTGGGCCAATTCCTTCAAATACTGGTTCACTTTTTGGTTGGAGTACACAGGCAATAATCTGTTTTCATTGTTGGTACTGGGCCAATCGGAGTATCGGTCAAGTATTTCCGAAGCCCTTTCCAAGAGCGGCACTTTTACGGGTGTATTGGTCTTTTTACGACGTACATTGATCCATTGTTCACCATCTATACCTACTACAATATCTCCTTGTTTCAAGGACTTTACCTCAATATAGGTTAGCCCGGTAAAACAAGAAAAGATGAAAATATCTCGGACTAAAAGGAGCCCTTTTTCGGAGAGGAATAAATTTACCAATGCATCGATTTCCGGTTCTTCCAAGAAATCACTCTCATAGTCTTCAAAGGACAATTGGTACCTTGCAAATGGGTTTTGTACAAGCCAGCCGAATTTGTGCGCTACGCCCACTATTTTTTGAAATCTTTCCATATGCTTCATAATCCCGTTGTTCTTGAGGGGCCTATTATCACAGATAGGTCGACAATGTCTTAAGTAGTGTTCAAAACCATCGATAAAGGCAAAGTTTAATTGTACCAATTTGACATCATAAACCTTTAGGTTTTCCTTTAAATAAAGCTTAAGGTATTTTTCGGTGGCTGCGTAATTCTTGGCTGTACCTTGTTTCAGTTTGGGCATTTCCTTATCACGGTGATGTGCTATAAGCGCCATTAAGGTCGAAACAGGTTTGTCAAGCCCTAAGTAACGCCGCTTAATGGCTTGTGCCGTAAGGGCCCCATTCTCTTCGTGCAACTGCTTGTGGTAGTTCAATAATTTGGAATAAACGCTATCGAGATAGGGGTTGATATCCTTAGATGTCGTACATCTGGGGTTTATCCTTCCCGCATCTCGGTTCCAATGGGTTTCTTTGATAAAACGTTTAAGACTGAGGTCCGCTCGAACACCGTCTACGGTTATTCGGGCATAGATGGGTACCAGTCCGTTTTTTTTAATGGCAGTTTTCTTAAGCCAAAAATGAATGCTGAATGTCTGAGAGTTTTTCATCACTTTCGTTTAAATGAAACATTAGTTTAAACGAAAGCCAAGTCGTTGTGAAAGTCAAATACAACTTTACGACTGTAAGATAGGAAATTTTCCTTTCAAAAAATAGGACACCGATTAGGACACCTTGAAATATGTCTTTATTTGGTCACAAAAAAAACCAGTAAAAATACATTTCACTGGTTTTCAATAAAATAGGTAAACGCTTGTTTAACATTCTACCCCATTTCGTCGGGATGACAGGATTTGAACCTGCGACCACTCGACCCCCAGCCGAGTGCGCTACCGGACTGCGCCACATCCCGTATTAAGGATGACAAAAATAAACAGTTCGGGTTTCATATAATAGCTTTTTTCTTAAAAATTTTAGAAAATAAAGGAATGCTAGAAATAGAGGCAAAACATGTCGTAAAAAAGAGGACTTTCACCCAACTTTCACACTATTTAGTTATCTAAATCGGATGACCCTTAATGCCCCCTCGGTCCCTCCTTCGGTCACATATAACACTTTGCGAAATGGATCGGCGGTAATGCCATTGGGAACATTAAAGGAAGCCTCGTCCAGAGATCCATCAACCGTAGCCTGTATACCATTGCCTGCGAATAGGGTGGCTTCCCCATCCATTGAAACACGGTAAATGGCGTTCTCCCCAATGGCCGTAGCAAAGATTGAACCGGCAAAATACGTAATGTATCCGATAACAACATTCTCGGTACGTGTGGGAATCGTAGCCAACAGCTCCACCGTACTGGAAGGGGAAATCTTTAAAATATCCCCGGAAATAAAATTCCCAACGAATAAATTGTTTCGTTTATCAAAGGTTATGCCCACACCACCAGCTAATTTAGGATCTTGTACAAATACCGTTGCTATTCCGTCAAAACCTATTTTATGAACTACGGGAAGACTATAGTTCGCCACGAACAGGTTTCCTTCCGGGTCAATGGCTATTCCAGAGGGAAACCCCGGTAAGGTGGCCAGTACGGTGCGGGTACCATCCGTGGCAAATTTAAGTACATCGGCCTTTGTCTGATTTGAATCGGCGCTCAGCCGTCGAATATTATTGACCACATAAATATTACCCGCTTTATCAACAACATTTCCGGTAGGAGCTACGAGACTGTCCACTGCCACCCCGATCACTCCGGTCTTTGGGTTTACTTTAAGCACTTCGGTTCCTGCGAAATTGGAAAAACTACTGGCGTAAACCGTACCGAAACGATCAACTGAGAGTCCGTCATTGGCCTGAAAGGCCGGTACAAGTGTTTCAACTTTGGCATTCCTAGTGATTTTTCCTATAAAATCATCCGTACAGGCGGTTTGGGATATTAAAACGAGTAAAAGTGCTAGATACATCATTGCGGGTCTTGAAATTTGATTATGTATTTTCATCATAGCATCGATTTTAAATTTTGAACAAGTCTAGCACAGGAATTGTAAAAAATCGACCGTTTGTATAGGGCAGAACAACTTACCTTTCTACCTTTTTGATGTAGCTACTAGGTGTTTCGTGAAGTACTTCTTTAAAGGCTTTGTTAAAGGTAGATTTGGAATTGAATCCAACCTCCAAACACATTGAAAATAGGGTTTTATGCTGATGTTCACGGTTTTTGATCTTTCGTTCAAAAGCTGCAATACGGTGCTGGTTGATGTAATCGTAAAAACTGTTTTTATAAATGTTGTTCAACAACCAGGAGAGATTATTCGTAGAGGTGTGTAGTTGCTGGGCGAGCGCGGCCAGGGTTAAGGTATTGTCCAGGTAGACCCGGTCTTTTTCCATAAGCGTTTCCAGCCTGTCGGTCAGGTCCTCCACCAGTGCATCGTCTAACCGATGCTTTGAGACCGTTTTAGATTTAGTGGGTTTCAGCACAACCCTGAAAATCTCAGGCTGCTTCAACGCGTAATAGCCCACCGCATAAATTAATATGGGAAGTACGATCCAAATCGCATTGTAATTTAATAACGGTAAATAGGTTTGGAAAAGATAACTGCTTACATAACTAATGATCCACAGGCAAAGTAATAACCCAACAATCCATAGGATCACCCGTACAAACGAAATCGTCTCTTGCGTAAAAGATAGCTGTTGTTTTTCGCTTCGCTTATAGTTGCCAAAAAGCCGCATACTCAAATACCAATAATAACAGTTAAAAAGCAGGGCTGCCGATTCAGCGATAAAGAAAGGAGTGTTAAACGTGCCGGCGCCCAGGTGCTGAACCAACTCCTCATCTGAATATCCGGTAATAATCAAAAGGAAGGAAAAATAGAGAAAAGCAGGTAAAAAATGGGCCCAAGGAAGCCAAAACGTTTTTTGATTTTTTGTCAATAGTCTTTTTAGATAGATATACCCGAATGGTCCGTACAAAAAGATAAAAGTTTCAAAGAGGCCAAACCACTTTATTACCCAAACCTCATCGGCGCTATGCATGGCCATTTTCGCAAATAACATGAAACAGGCTAGTAGTAATTGGACGGAAAGAATGGTATTGGCAGCCGTATTTTTTTGATGAATGATCGGGAGGGTGATACTAAGGAAAAAGCCTTGGGCGATTCCGATCATTAAAATGATATCCATAAACTGAAAACTGCCCATTCGTCAAATTCATTTTTTTCAAATGTACAGCTTCACGGGATTTAGTACGACCGAATGTATAGAATTGTACGAGGCGACCAAGCAAAATTATGCGCTATCAGAAGACGAAAATTAGCCTTATCCGTACACTTATCGAAAGGGAAAAGGGCAGTGCTGTTTTGTTCGATGCCCATACGTTACAGATGCCATGGTTTGCAAGAAACGGTTCATTTGTATTTTTTGCCCGATGGTGCGAGTATGGCCGTTAGAAAGAGTGTATTGATAATGTAAAAAGCAGTTAGTTATTGATTGAGGCTTATTGCGAAAGGAAATCTAACATGTGGCTTATGAGTTGATCACGCCCTCTCGAAGCTCGGTCCAGAAAGAGATAATGGGTGCCATTTTGAATGGTAAGGGTATCCGTTTTTTGATTGTCTCTTTTGAAGGCCGCAAGATCTATGGGGCGCGACCAAAAATCCAATTGTCCTCTAATAACAAGGCATTTGGAAGAAATATCCGCGGCATTCCAGTAAGTGACGCCCTTTGCCATTTGAAAACTTTCTTCCCGGTACCCTGCTGGTACTTTCATTTTTCGAATGTTGCTAGGGAAACTGCAGTCTGTTTCTACGGCTATTTTTTTATAATTATTGGCAAGGGTCGAATCCCTCCATTCCTGTTTGTTTTTTAACGGAATTGAACGCTCCCAACTACCTGTTAATCCTTTCTCCTCAGAAATGCGCCAACCTCGTAAGTTAGGGTCAAATACTGATGGGGTATCCTTTAATGCAAAGAACGTCGAAAGTCCCCATTTTGCTTTTGCCCCATACAGGGAATTCAAGGATATGAAATGACTTATTGTAGGGTGCCTTGAGGCGTAAAAACCTCCCCAATGACCGCCAGTGGCCCATCCGAAAAAGGCCAGTTTTTCACAATCTTCTTTTTGAAGGATCCAATCTACTACAAGCCCAATATCATCGGCGGCTTCGGATACAGGTACATTGATAGGATTTGAAGTGGGATCATATTCGGGATCGGTAGATCCCCCCCAACCCCGAATATCCATGAGGTATACTTTGATATCCTTTTGTACAAATTCTTGGGCAAAAGAACCCTTTCGAACGGGAAGATCAAAAGAAGCTACACTCGATGGGCCTCCGCCATGAAGCATAAGCAAGATTTGTTTTGTTTTATTTTTCGGGGCAATTTCTCGAACGTATATTTTGCGGTTGTCTATGGAAATATAATGATCGGTTCGATCAATTTGTAGTATTGGTAGGTTGAACAAGGATAGCAAACTGGTAATAGTGATGCAGAAGATAGTAGTTTGATAAAATTTCATGTAGTACGTTTACATACGAACATGCAATAAGCACCTCGGGCTATTGACGGTTTTAATCAGATACGAGTATACCTCTTAAATGATGACCGTTTGTAAACTATTGTCGGGAAAGTAGCATTGTTACTGAAACAGACACTTTTTAAAACCGAAAAGTCGTTTAAATTGTGTCAATAAAAAATGGGAATTACCCGATTAAAGGGTAATTCCCATTTTGAAATTCAATCTGTAAGTACTAAGCCGTTGCGGTCTCTTTTTTCTTATTGCGCATCCAGAACCAAAGTAGCGTAAACAGTACTATTAGGATAGCGGGAAAGCTCACCATGGTACCCAAGGTATCCTGTCCTGCCACTAATTCCAATTCATCTCCAGTGAGTCCTGTTGCTGCGGCCTCGGCTTTATCGGCATCTATCCATCCCCCAATGATCGGTTGAAAAATAGAAGACGAAAACATCCCTACGGCCCCAATGATCGACATTCCCAAGGCACCGCTTTTAGGAATTTTATCCGCAACGAAGCCAATCATATTTGGCCAGAAATACGCTACGCCAAGTGCAAAGAAAATAGCGGCTACATAGGCCATGCCGCCCGTTTGTGTACTAAAGAGATACACCCCGATCGTCGCCAAGATTGCGGAACCCAGCAATACACCTGTTTGGTCAAACTTTTTTACCATATCCCCACCGAAGAAACGGGCAACCGCCATCAGTCCGGTTACCAAGGCCAAAATAATCATTGGTTGTGCGCCACTTTTAGCAAGAATAAGCCCTACCCATTGTTGCGGCCCAAATTCCGAGATGGCGGTCAAAGCCATACAGGCCATCATAAAGAGAAACAGCGGGGATAACATCGCTTTGATATTCCCGGAAAGGGTAGCGGCCTCTTTCACTTTTGCCTTTGGCCAACTCTGACCAAAAAACAGATAGGCATAAATTAGTGTTGGAATCATGATCGCCCAAATTTGTGTTTCCCACCCGATTTCATAGTCGGTCATAAATTTTGAAATCAAACTGCCGATTACAATACCTCCTGGGAACCACATGTGAAAGCGGTTCATCATCGTACTCATTTTGTTTCCTTCGTAAGCATCAGCAATCATTGGGTTACACGCGGCCTCGGTACATCCGTTACCTAGACCTATCAATAGGGTGGAAATGAGCAGCCCTACATAACTTCCGGAGTAAATTGTTAAAACAATACCCAGTGCGTGGGCAAGAAAAGCAAACTGCATTATGATTTTGCCCCCTACTTTATGATAAATAAGCCCTCCGATGACCATAGAAATAGGAAAACCTAAGAACCACATCGAATTAATAAAACCCAATTGCTCTCCGGTTAGGCTCAGTTCTTCTCCAAGTTGTGGTAGAATTCCCGCCCGAATACTAAAAGATAGGGCTGTGGTTATCAATGCGAAGCAACTTCCGTAGAAGAGCCTATTGGCATTTGAATTGGGTAGCGTTGCTGTGTTGTCCATAAATTGAAAAGTTTGGTTGTTCGTATTTGTTACACTTTTGAGGAAAACCCCTAAAAAATGAAAATTTTATGCAAATTTGACCGAAAAGATAGTTTAAAATTAGTTTACCTCTTAAAAACCATCGCAATTTTAAGAATTTAAAGAAATGAAATTTTTGCTAAAAGTAGGGGAGCTTACTCGGCGAAATGGCGGTTTACACGTTATCTTTTACCGGCCCCTAATTCTGTTTAAGTCCATTGATGACACAGGGTCAAATGTATACGACCGCCACCCTTTTATTTGATCCTTTTTTGTCAAAGGATTCTAACATTTTTCAATGCTTCTGTGAGGATGATGAAATGAAACACACTTTTTATATATTTAGGGCCGCAACGGTTTATTCTCGAAAAACTCCTTAGAGCGTTGCATTTTTTTTTACAAGCGTTCCTTTGTAACATAATTACACAAAAATCTAAAGTAAGTTGCATGCACTCTTTTGAATTACGAAAACGATATAGTTTGATGAACCTGGGAAGCCAATCCCTCTTAATACGAACCGTATGTACTATGTAGGATTGGATATCGGCAGCAGTTCGATCAAGGCTGCCCTTGTGGACGCTTCCTCG
>CANMSA010000037.1 GCA_947500385.1 uncultured Flavobacteriaceae bacterium
TCTGCCCTTAGGGGCGGAAACCCGGAGGCCATAAACAAGGTCTGGGGAAAATTGCCCGAAGATACCCCGATGACCTCGGAACACCTCTCCAATGCCCTTAGGGGCGGAAACCCGGAGGCCATAAACAAGGTCCTGGAAAGGATGCCGAAAGCGAATATTACAGTGGATCACCTTGATTCATCTGTAGAAAAAGACCTTTTCGATATCGCCAAACGTATGTATAGTAAAATGGGAAATGTTTCTCATGAATTTTTTGCCTCCAAGACCAAAGAGTTCATCGACAATATGGAATTGGGAATATCACTAACTTCGATGACTATCCCAACAAATGCCGGAGTGGCGAATAGTCTGTGCCGTATGGAACGCGCACTTCGTATTGTTTATGATCAGCACCGTAATGGATTTGAGAATAAAAGGACAAAGCATCACAGCAGGAGCAAATAGAGCGTTGTTGCAAAGTCTGAAATAAGGACCGGTTCCGGTGCTGTCGCGTTCATCCGAACGGCGGCCCCTTTTTCTCCATTTGGAAGCACCATGTAGCACTTTTAAAGAGTTCGTACTATGCCTCGAAGTGGCAAAGGTCCTTTATGTAGCTCCTCCCTTATCCTTTTGGAACGTTGGGTACTGAGCTTATGTTGCCGCTTTATGGGGTATGAAGCCCATCGGTGCGAAAACGTACGTTAAGGAATAAAATTTAAGTAGTTGTTGTGTTTATGAAAAGGATCGTTGGGCTTCGTACCCCTTGATCAGATACAACGGCATAAAGAACTGTTATAAACATATGGCCTCATTCCATGATAAACACTGGCGGGGTAATTTCTAGCAGCTTGTTTATGGGGCTTCCCGATTAAATGGACACTTTTCGCACGTTTGAGGTCACTCGGCCATAATGGAGGCGGTGTTAAGACTCCAAAATTATCCAATATCCAGAACAAAAGAATTAATACGACAGTATCATTGGGGGTATACGTACCCTTTTGGATACATTCTTATATAATGCCTCCTTTCTGTATGTGGGAATCCCCCTGAAAATATGCGGACACCTTGGAAAAGATGCCATATAGGCTATCGGGCAAGCTAAGGGAATCAAGGACCAAAATATTTTATAGGAAACGATGAGAAAGATAGTCCAGTATTTACAACGCACTAAGGGGAGCTTTATTTTCGATAAAAGGCTGAACCGAGCTTTATCGAATTCAAGGACGGACGACGCCATCGCATTGTTGAACAAGGTCCCCAGAGGCTTCCAAACGAGCCGAGATCACCTTTCCTTTGCCTTCGCGGGCGGAAACCCGGAGGTCATAAACAAGGTCCTGGAAAGGATACGGGCAGCCCAACTCACCTCGGATCACCTTTCCTTTGTCCTTGGGGGCGGAAACTTGGAGGTCATCAACAAGGTTTTGGAAAGGATACCGGCAGCCCAGCTCACCTCGAATCACCTCTCCTCTGCCCTTGAGGGCGGAAACCCGGAGGTCATCAACAAGGTTTTGGAAAGGATACCGGCAGCCCAGCTCACCCCGGATCACCTCACCGCTGCCCTTGCGGGCGGAAACCCGGAGGTCATAAACAAGGTTCTGGAAAGGATACCGGCAGCCCAGCTCACCCCGGATCACTTCACCGCTGCCCTTGCGGGCGGAAACCCGGAGGTCATAAACAAGGTCCTGGAAAGGATACCGGCAGGTGAGGTCGACCCGCATCACCTCCGCTATGCCTTTTCGGGCGGAAATTTGGAGGTCATAAACAAGGTCTGGGGAAAATTGCCTGACGATACCCCGATTACCTCGAATCACTTCTCCGATGCCCTTGAGGGCGGAAACCTGGAGGTCATCAATAAGGTTCTGGAAAGGATACCGGAAGACCGGCTCTCTTCGGCTCACCTCCTCGATGTCCTTGCCGGCGGAAACTTGGAGGCCATCAACAAGGTTTTGGAAAGGATACCGGAAGACCGGCTCTCCCCGTATCACCTCACCGATGCCTTTTTGGGCGGAAACCCGGAGGTCATAAACAAGGTCCTGGAAAGGATGCCGGCAGGTGGGGTCGCCCCGCATCACCTCACCGATGCCCTTTTGGGCGGAACCCCGGAGGTCATAAACAAGGTTCTGGAAAGGATACCGGCAGCCCAGCTCACCTCAGGTCACCTCACCGATGCCCTTTTGGGCAGAACCCCGGAGGTCATAAACAAGGTCTTGGAAAGGATACCGCCAGACCGGCTCATCTCGGATCACCTCTCCTCTGCCCTTTGGCGCGGAACCCTGGAGGTCATAAGCAATGTTTTGGAAAGGATACCGGCAGACCAGCTAAGCCCGAATCACCTCACCGATGCCCTTAGGGCCGGAAACCCGGAGGTCATAAACAAGGTTTTGGAAAGGATATTGGTAGCCCAGCTCACCCCGGATCACCTCACCGATGCCCTTAGGGGCGGAATCCCGGAGGTCATAAACAAGGTTTTGGAAAGGATACCGGCAGCCCGGCTCACCTCGGACCACCTCTCCGCAGCCCTTAGGGGCCGAAACCTGGAGGTCATAAACAGGGTCTGGGGAAAATTGCCCGACGATACCCCGATGACCTCGCGTCACCTCTCCGCTTCCCTTGCCGGCGGAAACTTGGAGGCCATAAACAATGTTTTGGAAAGGATACCGCCAGACCAGCTCACCTCGGATCACCTCTCCGCTGCCCTTGCGGGAGGAAACCTGGAGGCGATAAACAAGGTTTGGGGAAAATTGCCCGAAGATACCCCGATTAACTCGCGTCACCTCTCCTATGCCTTTAGGGGTGGAAACCTGGAGGCGATAAACAAGGTCTGGGGAAAATTGCCCGAAAATACCCCGATGACCTCGGGTCACCTCTTCGATGCCCTAGCGGGCGGAAACCCGGAGGCCATAAACAAGGTCTGGGGAAAATTGCCCGAAAATACCCGGATTAGCTCGCGTTACCTCTCCAATGCCCTTAGGGGCGGAAACCCGGAGGCGATAAACAAGGTTTGGGGAAAATTGCCTGAAGATACCCCGATGACCTCGGAACACCTCTCCGCTGCCCTTGCGGGCGGAAACCCGGAGGCGATAAACAAAGTATTGGAAAGGATACCGAAAGCGAATATTACAGTGGGTCACCTTGAGATATCCGTAGAAAAAGACCTTTTCGATATCGCAAAACGTATGTATGGTAAAATGGGGGATGATTCTTATAAATTTTTTGCCCCCAAGACCAAAGAGTTCATCGAGAATTACGAATTGGGACTATCACTAACTTTGATGACTATCCCACTGAATGAGGAAGTGGAGAATAGTTCTTATACTAAGAACCGCGCACTTCGTATCGTTTATGATCAGTACCGTAATGGATATGAGAATAAAGAGAATAAGAATAAAGAGAATAAGAATAACAGCATGAAGATATAAGGCTTTGTTGCAAAGTTTGAAATAAGAACCGGTTCCGGTGCTGTCGCGTTCATCAGAACTGCGGCCCCTTTTTCTCCATTTGGAAGAACCGTTTTCGTACCCCTTAATCAGATACAACGGCATAAAGAACTGTTATAAACATATGGCCTCATTCCATGATAAATACTGGCGGGGTAATTTCTAGCGGCTTGTTTATGGGGCTTCCCGATTGAATGGGTGCTTTTCGCACGTTTGAGGTCACTCGGCCATAATGAAGACGTTACTAAGACTCCAAAATTATCTGATATCCAGAACAAAAGAATTAATACGACAGCACCATTGGGGGTATACGTACCCTTTTGGATACATTCTTGTGAAATGCCTGCTTTCCGTATGTGGGAATCCCCTGGAAAATATGCGGACCCCTTGGAAAAGATGCCATATGGGCTATCGGGGAAACTAAGGGAATCAAGGACCAAAATATTTTATAGGATACGATGAGAAAGATAGTCAAGTATTTACAACGCACTAAGGGGAGCTTTATTTTCGATAAAAGGCTGTACCGAGCTTTATCGAATTTAAGGACGGACGACGCCATCGCATTGTTGAACAAGGTCCCCAGAGGCTTCCAAACGAGCCGAGATCACCTTTCCTTTGCCCTCGCGGGCAGAAACCCGGAGGTCATCAACAAGGTTTTGGAAAGGATACCGGCAGGCCAGCTCACCTCGGATCACCTTTCCTTTGCCCTTGGGGGCGGAAACTTGGAGGTCATAAACAAGGTCCTGGAAAGGATACGGGCAGACTTGATCGGCTCGGGTCACCTCACCGCTGCCCTTGAGGGCGGAAACCCGGAGGTCATAAACAAGGTCCTGGAAAGGATACAGGCTGATCAGCTCACCTCGAATCACCTCTCCGCTGTCCTTGAGGGCCGAAACTTGGAGGTCATAAACAAGGTCCTGGAAAAGATACCGGCAGCCCAGCTCACCCCGGATCACCTCACCGATGCCCTTTTGGGCAGAAACCCGGAGGTCATAAACAAGGTCCTGGAAAGGATACCGGCAGACCGGATTGCCCATAATCACCTCTCCGCTGCCTTTGTGGTCGAAAACTTGGAGGCCATAAACAAGGTTTTGGAAAGGATACCCCCAGACCGGCTCACCCCGGCTCACCTCACCGATGCCCTTTTGGGCAGAAACCTGGAGGTCATAAACAAGGTCCTGGAAAGGATACGGGCAGCCCAGCTCACCCCGGATCACCTTTCCTTTGCCCTTGGGGGCGGAAACTTGGAGGTCATAAACAAGGTCTGGGGAAAATTGCCCGACGATACCCCGATTACCTCGGATCACCTCTCCTTTGCCCTTGAGGACGGAAATCTGGAGGCCATAAACAAGGTTCTGGAAAGGATACCGGCAGCCCAGCTCACCCCGGATCACCTCACCGATGCCCTTGCGGGCGGAAACCCGGAGGTCATAAACAAGGTCTGGGGAAAATTGCCCGACGATACCCCGATTACCTCGAATCACCTCGCCGATGCCTTTAGGGGCGGAAATCCGGAGGCCATAAACAAGGTCCTTGAAAGGATACCGGCAGCCGAGCTCGCCCCGCATCACCTCATCGATGCCCTTGAGGGTGGAAATCTGGAGGCCATAAACAAGGTTCTGGAAAGGATACCGGCAGACCGGATCGTCCCGGATCACCTCTCCTATGCCTTTTGGGGCGGAAATCTGGGGGTGATAAAAAAGGTTTTGGAAAGGATGCCACCGGCAGACCGGCTGACCTCGGCTCATCTCTCCTCTGCCCTTTTGCAAGGAAACCCGGAGGTCATAAACAAGGTCTGGGTAAAATTGCCCGACGATACCCCGATTACCTCGGATCACCTCGGGGCTGCCCTTGAGGGCGGAAACCCGGAGATCATAAACAAGGTCTGGGGAAAATTGCCCGATGATACCCCGATGACCTCCGATCACCTCTTCACTGCCCTTTTGGGCGGAAACCCGGAGGCGATAAACAAGGTCTGGGGAAAATTGCCCGACGATATCCCGATTACCTCGAATCACCTCTGCGCTGCCCTTTGGCGCGGAAACCTGGAGGCCATAAACAAGGTCTGGGGAAAATTGCCCGACGATACCCCGATGACCTCGGAGCACCTCTCCGCTGCCCTTGCGGGCGGAAACCCGGAGGCGATAAACAAAGTATTGGAAAGGATACCGAAAGCGAATATTACAGTGGGTCACCTTGAGATATCCGTAGAAAAAGACCTTTTCGATATCGCAAAACGTATGTATGGTAAAATGGGGGATGATTCTTATAAATTTTTTGCCCCCAAGACCAAAGAGTTCATCGAGAATTACGAATTGGGACTATCACTAACTTTGATGACTATCCCACTGAATGAGGAAGTGGAGAATAGTTCTTATACTAAGAACCGCGCACTTCGTATCGTTTATGATCAGTACCGTAATGGATATGAGAATAAAAGGAAAAAGCATCACAGCAGGAGCATATAGCTTTGTTGCAAAGTCTGAAATAAGGACTGGTTCCAGTGCTGTCGCGTTCATCAGAACTGCGTCCCCTTTTTCTCCATTTGGAAGCACCGTTGGGCTTCGTACCCCTTAATCAGATGGCCCACCAGGTCTCGCTGTCTCTTCAGAGCATCCGATTGAAGCCAGCACATCACCAGTTTTGGCGGATTCGAATTCGCAAGTTCCGGATGGTCGGCGTAACCTGCATTTCCTTTTTCGCTGTTTCGATACGCGTATCGAACAAACGATTTAAATTGTTCCCTGCCAAATCCTCCAACCGCGATTGCACGCGTATATTGATTTCCGGGTCTGGCCATTCCCCGTCGGGTGCAAACTGTAAAATGGAATCATCACCCGTTAACTTGAAATGCCCTGCGATCTGCTCGCCGTGCATATCATAAAGTTGAATCGTCTCCAGGGCCAAAAAAGCATCCATAGGCTCCTTAAAATCAATATAGAGGCTTTTTGTGGGATCTTCTTTTGGAATCCGCAACTCCCAGTCACGCATATTCGGCTTTTGGTCGTCTCGAGGGCCTACCTGAAAATGCTTGGTGTATCGTTGCTTTAAGGGCGCGCCCTCTACTGTTTTCCAACGGTCATCAATGGTCATGGTATAGCGTTTACCTTCGGTCAAGGGCAAGCCCTGTTCCCTATTGGGGATCAGGTCGGTTTTGATACGCCCGGAATCTAGCCATAGCGTCAAAACGGTATGATCGCTGTTCCAAAGTTCCGACACCAGTCGTAAAAACGGCTGTTCCTCTACCGAGTCCGTCACATTGGTCACCTGAATGAAATCAAGCGCATGGCCCACTTCTTGCATCGGTTCTTTAAATGCGATGTACATTTTTAGCAGGTTCTCCGGTACCGTATCCAAGCTCGGGTATACGGCCAAAATTTCATTCGGCGGCACCACGGCCCTTTCCGGAATAGGGAACGAGGCCATGACCAAGGTGTCCGCCATGCGAACCGTATAGGTCTCCCCCGGCGTAAACGGAATGATCGGGGTGAAATGGTGCTGGGTGCCTTCACTGACAATCACCCCAATGACCGATTGTTGCGACGCCTCTCCGATGAATATTCGCAACTGTTCCACATCCATTTCCGTACGAAACGTCACTCCTATGGCCTTTTCACCCTCATAGTCGATCTGGTCAATATGCACCTTCCCCTCCCGGGCACAGGCTATCCCTAAAAGCACACAAAAAAAGACCAAGGGATACTTGATCTTTTTCACTATTGTAGTACGGGATAGAACTCTTACATCCATTTGGTCGTTCTGGTGCGTAGTTTTAAATCCCCGTCCGCCAGCCGTTGCAGGTAAATGACATGGGTGTCATCAAGATTATCCATTTGCAGCACATACGGAAACGGCAGATTGTCATAGGCGACGCCCGCTGCCTCTCCAAAGACCGTTACCGGCTCGGTCATGGTGTCCTTAAAATTGGCAATATCGTCGTATTTGATGCGCATTACCGGTCTATTGCTGTTGGACATTAAAAAGTAGGTGCTTCCCTCCTTCTCATAAGAAATCATATCCAAGGGCGAATTCCCGGCACCCAACTCGGCCACCGTGCGGCCTTTGGTGTGTTTGCCTTCTTTCAGGGCGTCCAACCGAAACAATACCAAGGGCGTACAGGTATAACTGGCCATCAGATAATCGGTCTGATCCAATTGAATGATATCGAAGGTCTTGATCGGCGCATGGGTCTCATAGGCCCCATGGGCGGCATGCCAAATTTCGAGGGATGCATAGTCCTGCGCATCGGTAAAGGGAAAGGGAATACTCCGGAAAGTAGAGCCGAATTCCTTGTTGGAAAGTCCGGCTACCATCACTTTCCCCTTGTGGTATTTGATATCTGAAATGGCCCAGTGCCGTAAGGGGCGCTTTCGCCGATCAACCGCATCGACCGCGATAGGATCTGCTAGCGCCATTTTGGAATAGCGCACCTCTTGGAGGGAAACATGCTCGAACCCCTCCCCTTTTAATTTGAGCAGCACGGGCGTACCATCGGCCACTTGAACGGCAAAATAGACGTTTTTTGAGGCCGGGTTGACCGCCATATCGTTGATCTGTAGGTTTTCAATAGGGGTGCCCAAAGCAGCGGCGAGCTTCGTATCGAACCCTTCGATACTGATTTCATTGTTTGCCTTGGTCACCGTCACATCGCCCGTGTCCAAGGCATAGATAGCGGCATTTTTGGAATCCCCCAAGAACAAGATGCCCTCCGGACCAAAACTCATTTGATTGATCGAGGCGATTTCCGGATTTCCGTTTACAAAGTCCTTGGTAAGAACCGATGCATCCGACCCGGTGCGGTCGGTGGCCGAAATGCTCAAAAGCACCAGGGCGCACAAACCCGCTGCAAGTAGTATTTTTTTCATCATAATCGTGTATCGTTGTTCCCCCTTAAAGTATTGAATTCTAGCACAAATCAATAAACCGTCCCTAGCAATTAACGCAAATTTAACGTGTTATGGGAGCTCTTTATACCGCGTGTATTAGCGTTCTTCTTTGGATGTGACCAAGGTTCCGGAATAGCGAATGGCGGTTCTATGGGTGCTATTGATCCGAAGCTGGCTGCGTAGGTTGGGTTGCACTTGGGCATTGACCCGAAAGTTTTCCGTTTTTCCATCAATACCGAAGGTAATGGTGTACCCCTTGGTAATGGAATCCTGCCGGATTTCCAGATTTTCGGGCACCCCTGCAAATTCGATCCCGTCCTTGTTGGCATACCCTCCTCCCATTTGCCGTTCGCCATAATACGGTAAATCGGCCGTAACGGAATCGCCATGGATGCGGAAAAAATTAGTGGTCTCCGCGATATTGATCTGGCCGATGGTGCTTCCCTGCGGGAGCAACCCGCTATTCCCTATTTGAGACATGGCCCGGGTGACCAACGGATGTGCAAATTGGGCCTTCATTTCAACGGCTCTTTCCGCCATCGCCTGATCGAGTTCTATATTGGTGGCAGCGGAACGCTGTGCGGCACACCCCATCATCAAAACGACGCATAGGCCGTACAGCCCTTTTTTGCGGATCTTCCTTACTTTTTTTACGGATGGTACGGTGCGTTCCATATGGGAAATTATAATGGACTGAATATCAAAAATTAAAACTGGTTGTACGTGCGCAATGGCCCATGCCTAGCATATATCAGGTCGAAAGCACTATAAGATACGAATTCTTGCCGTATCGCCTCCACAGGAAGCTCATTGCTTGCCCCATGTAGCCAGTTTCTTTTTCGCGGAATTCCCCAACGGACTATCGGGCGCTACTTGTACCAAGCGTTGATAGGCCTCCTTTGCCTTATCCAACTGTTTGTGCTGTTCCAAGGACGTGGCTAGGTTATACAGTGCCCCGGCCGATTCCGGGTAGCATTCCGCCACCAACTCCAGCATAAAAATGTTGCCTTCGGTATCACCAAACTGTAATAACCGAAAGGCTTCCGCCGCCAGCGCGCCCTGAAAATCGTAATACGCATAACGCCGATCATTTGCCACCTGCATCCCTCGTTTTTTAACTTCCTCATAGTTGCCTTCTTCAAACAATTCCTTCAGACGTTCCATGGGCGCTACCATAAAATCGGTCTCCGAGTATTTGATGGCGGCCTCCAATACCACATCCTTATTGTTCTTATAATCGTCAAAACCCATGGTCACGGCCATTTGTGGGGTGGTCCATTCTTCGGTGTTCCCGGGCCCTTGGTCTTGCCACCATGCGAAGGATAGGTAGGCGGCGATCTTGGAGTTGGGCAACCGTACGCCCCGGGCATCCCCATAAAAATTCTTGTTCTCGGCGGTAGGCTCTCCCACCAAGATCGCTTCGGTATAGTTTTCGATCTCGTTGGTCAGGTTTTGTGCGGCAGAAAAGGTATTACGGCCTATCATGTAGAAAAACCTCCCTTCTTTATTAATCTTCGGGCGCGCCATGATGCCTTTGATCAGCTGTTTGTTGTTCGAATTGTCGCCCCCGCCATTCAGCCGTACATCGTATACAAAGGTGTCGATCTCATGGGAGTCGACAAATGCAAATAGCCGGGTGTAAAAATCGCTGAGGGATTCCTTCTCATCATTGAAAACCGAACTCTGTCGCACATACAGGGTTTTGGCAGCTGGTAGGTATTCAAAAAAATACAGCCGTTCTTGTAGCTGCTTTAAATACAAGGGAGTTTCTGAGGTGTTGCGGGCACTCACCCACTGCCCATTGGGATTCGTAAAACCATAGCTTCTAGAAACTTCGGATAGCGGAATGGTCTTAAAGGAATGGTCGAACGTCTTTCCGTCTTTTTCCATCGTGAGTGTGACCTCCTCCGTTAAATTCGGGATCACCCCCTGCGCATGTAAGATAGCCGGCACGGTTAAAAAACGCAGCCCATAGCCTTTGAAATAGGCATCGTTTTCTGCCGGTACCACGGGTTTGATCGCTTTTAGGGCATCCGCTATGGGGACTCCTGCGACCTTGACCAGTTTGGCGCCCAAGGCTTTTTCATCTCCCTTTTGTACCCCTTCTACAAAAATACCGTCCTCAAAATGATAGAGGTTTACATTCAATACCCCTTGCTGCGCCACTGTACCAAACGGAATTTGGCTATGCCCATATTTAAAGAGGGAGACCATACGGGTAAGTCCTACGCGTATCTCATGGTCGGCCAAGTCCGGAATTTGCCCATATAGCTCCGCTACCTGCGCATCCCAGGCTTCTTTCTTTATTTTTTTAAACAGGAACGGATACCGGGTATGTACCGTTTTTTGCAGATATCGTAGATCGTCTTGCCATTGTTGGGCGGTCAATGCCTGCTGACTGAATGCACTGAATGTGCTACTGGTAATTAGAATAGTCAACATCACGTATTTGAGGATGAATTTCATGATTTTTATGTTTTGATAGATTACGGTGCGAAGTACACGCAAAGTCCCACATAATTCTAATTTATGCGACCGAAGTGTCGAACGTACGGTATGAACTGTGAACAAATATTCGTAAAAGTGCTCTTGAAAAGAAAACGATGGGGCATGCAGTCCGCGGACCTCAAAGGGGAAATGGACCTTGATTTCGACCTTTACGCATTTTACATCACGATGATCAAATAAACGAAGTGATGTACATTCGGTTTTTGGGATTTAAAGCCTCATCAATGATGCAAAACTTGATTATAGCGGTCGTTTTTGAAGGCGGAGTATTGGTATCATTTTTTAATTGATGTGATGCGTTGCTTTACTGTTTTACAATTTTATCAAATGCTACACTTCCATCTTCTCTAATAAGATAGATAAAATATACACCATTCGCTAAGACGCTTAGGTCGATACTATTATCGGTAATGCTACCCGTTCGGACCTGTTTTCCTGCATTGGTGTACACCACATACCATTTATATGTGGTATCGGAGACAAACAAGGAAGTCTGAACTGGATTGGGATACACCATATGCGTCGGTATTTCTTCCGCTGGATCTACCGCCTCTTCCGGGTCCTCTGAATTTTCCGGGTCCTCTGGGTCTTCCGGATCTTCTGGGTCTTCCGGATCTTCTGGGTCTTCCACCGAACAGTTTGGTTCGAGGTATTTTTCAAAATCGATGTTGGGCCATGCTTCTTTTGACCACTCTACTACAAGATTCAGCACATCGCAATCCACCCCTATTTCCTGAAATATAGGGATAGCGCCATACATTCTATCTGCAAGGCGCCCTTCACCGGTGCCGAAAATAGCATCCAACGGAATAATGTCAGCCGTAGTCTTGCTAATGGGGTCTAGTGCGTCCCTCGTTCCATGGGGTCCCACCCTAGGCCATTTTTCAGTACCATTCTCGTGATAAAGTGCATTTTCGGGTTTGTCCATTTCTTTGACAAACTGTAATAACAGAGCCTCCATAATTAATTTGGAAAGGCCCGGCTGCGCTTGATCTAATTGATATGCAATTTTTTGTGGGTTATCCTTGCCAAAATAAAGTCGGCCATTATCGGCCATACCGATAAAGTGAAAGGGCCCTTGATGCCGCATTCTAAACCCCCTTAACTCTGTTGGCCCATAAGGTCCTTCTGGCCTATCACCGGACCAAGTTCTAATCTGGTATATTTGACTCAGTGTGGTAAAGTATCGGAGGGACTCATTTAGCTGCCCGGCAGCACTTGCCGCCAAGCCGATATGCGGTGTATGATAATTATAATCGGTTGGATTCGTTCCCGATATGAATCCTCCGTTGCCACCATTTAGCAGCATCTGTAACGTATACCAATTCGTACTTTCAAATAAACCGGTTTGTTTGCTTTGGTTCTCGAAGTTTCTAACATTATCGGCCGTGAAATGAGGTGGTATCGAGAATACTGTACTTCGTGCACTTGGCCATTGCCGAACCCCTGGTTGGTCTTCTTCTCGCGCATAAATGGGTGTTTTGTCCTGCAAATTGAATTCGTTCATGAATTCAAAATTTTTCACGGCCAATAAGCGTGCGAAACTTGTTTTCACCAATTCTATAGGGGTGTCAGGGGCTAAATTTTTCTCGGCATCGCCGTTGCGGGCGCGCCAATGGTTGCCACTGTCGGCCCCTTTTTCAAAAAAAGTTCTAAAACTGGCATTTAAGCCGGTGAGTTCTTTTATGAAATTATCGGATTCGGTGTGATTATTTGCTTCAAAGGTAGCACGGTTTTGTTCAAAATAAAGCTGCACCTCCGCTATCTTTCCTACTGGATCCTTATCCGACAGTTGACTAAAATCAGTCGTATTAAAAGCATCTAACGGATGAATCATTGGAAGCCAGTGTTTCCAATCAGGGAACTGCAGGGCAACAGGAAGTACGGTTCGATCCATCATCTTATCCGAATCGAACAGGTCCCTTACATTTTCTTTGGTGGCACCTCCGGGAAATAGGTACGCTAGCATTTCTTCGTCCTTATCCAGTACGGCGTCAATACCCGCTCCTGCTGCCCATTGTTCAATTGGTACATCTTTGATCGAAGGTCCGGGCTGATACGGCGGATTCCATGGTCTCCCGTACCGACCCACATTGGATTTGCTTTGCGACAGCGATCGGATATACGAAGCGATCTTTTTACCTTCTTCTTCTGTAAGGTTGTGAAACTTGGACCGTTCAATAATTGAGCGATTGGAGTAACTGAATAGTTCCAGATCTCTTCCATCCTGCGTATGGCATGCTGCACAATTGGCATTGATTTTTTTTCTTTTGGGCAAGGATTGACCATACCAAAAACCCTCTTGCCCATCGGGTAGATAATGGTTCCAAAGGTCTGCATTTTCCCAAAGATCCTTCCCATCACTTATAGACTGGGCATCGGTATAAGGCGCCACCCATTCGTTGGGGTCTTCCTCTTCAAAAAGAGTTGTTGGTAGCAAACTAGTCCCATTGGCATCCCAAATATTCATGCGGACTACCCGATACCCAATGGAAATACCGTCCGAGACATCGAATCTAAACTCAATTTTATTGGTCCCCTCCCTCAAATCATCGCCAGGTATGGTAAACCGAATAGTGTTGTATCCGCCATGCACCATGCCTCCACGGACTAGTTCGGGTTCAAACATTTGTACTGTGGTATGATTTAGGGGTAGCCAGTTCCCCTCGTTTATCCGTATGGAACCCTTGTTTTGATAACTTAGATTGTTGACCATGAACCATAACCTGTCGGCCACATTATAGCTATTGGCATCCAGATTAAAATAGCGCTCTTCCACAGCACCCTGAGCGCCCAAGACTTCGATTGGCAACAGTACTTTGTCGTTGTTGTCTTGGTTCGCTCTAGCTGTTACCGATGCCTTTAAATAGGCACTTTTTGGCTGGTTGGAGAAATCTTTAAACAATACACATAGCACCACCAAGGGAATACCGATAAAAAGAATTACTTGTTTCATGGACAACGTGAGTTTGGGACAGTGATTATTAGACCATAAGTGTATCGATAGTTTTTCAACGGAAATTATGGGTCAATATTGTCATTTGCTACCGTTCGTACAGCCTCATCACTAGAATAACAAGAAAGGAATGGAGTACGTATGATACTGTATACGAAAGAGAAGGTAAAAGCTACCTTGGGCGCTTTTTTCATAAGGAAGTGATTTAGACTTTTTTTGGATCGAAAGATAGGGCTACGGACATTTGTGTCGCTGAACATAAATACCATAGCCC
>CANMSA010000038.1 GCA_947500385.1 uncultured Flavobacteriaceae bacterium
GAGCACCTCGTGGCGGTCGACGATGCCTTGGAAGGTAGACTCCAAAAGCACACGGTCCAGATCTCCCTCAAGCCTCAAAACAATGGGGGTATGGTACTGTACGCTCCCTTGTAGCCTGTCGATGAACCAAAGACGCTCTTGGGCATGAGACAGGGGTATCCTAGCCAATGTCTTATCTCTGCGAACAATTGGGGCTATGGACGACTGAAACTCTAGATTACTGCTATTTTTTAAAAGAAACTGAAGAATTTCCCGCTTATTTTCTTTAATTAACTCTATGGTCTCTAGATCACGTCCAAAATTATCATCCATCGACAGTACCAGTTTATCATTCCTAACTGCTACCCCAATGCCCTGATCAACTGCAAGATCCAGAATATCAATAGGTCTCAAATTTTCTTTCATTATAACACATATATAATTCAAAGGTTCGAATAAATTATCGGCGAAGACTCAATGAAAACGGTTTTGTGGCAATCCACAAAAGGACTTAAAAATTAAAATACTCTCTAAATACTTGTTGGTAATCACATCAAAACCAGGCCTAGACTCTCGATACTTTTATTCTTCTTCCTTCACACTCATTCTCCCTATAAAGGTTAAAAAACTACCATCAACCAAACCATAAGGGATAACACTCAATTCAGGGTCTCGACTATAGGTGTGAAAATTGACTGTTTCCCAAGTATCGCGTTTTTTAAACCAGCGTTCCTGCTCATGTTCATTTGAACGGGATAATTATCCAAAAAGCAAGCAAACCGTCTAAGGATCTGAGAGATTTTCAAACATAACAAGACGTAAACGGATGTCTCGGCAACCAAACCACATCAAAAAGACTTGACAGTCTATAAACTGGAAATCAGTATACTCTGCTGAGGAAAGGCCTTATGCTACCGGGAATTTCTAATTATGTTCATTGACCTATCAAAATTTAGCTCATATCTTTTGCAAGAAATCAATAAACTACATGGAAAGTTAGATACGCCCACAAAGGATTTATCGTTAAAGCACTACGCAGTAGAAAACATGTTTAAAAATTACTAGGGCCATATTGGGATAGGTGTCTTTTGTAGTACCTAACCAACGATAAGACTATATAAAAATAGCCAAAGGAAATGAAATCGTCTACTTACTAAATACCTAATTATGATTAAAACTTATGTGTTTCAAAATAATTGCGTTGGAACTGGTACGTTCAATCAAACAAGCTGTTCTCGATTTTCAACTGCAAAAAGTGTTAGACTATTATGTCCTGATATTCCAATTTTACGGCAAATTTGATATCTCACATTTTCAATTGTTTTTGGGCTTTTAAACAATAATTCGGCTATTTGCTTTGTAGTCTTTTTTCTAGCTACTAAATTCAAAATTCTCTTTTCGTTGATTGTAAGGCTATCCAGTTTTTGGGAAACGAAGTTGCCAGACTTGCTTTGATTAACAGGATTACAAGATATTTTTCCACAATCCTTGCCAAAATACTTTTTACCTTCCTTAATACTATCTAAGCACAATAATATTTCTTTTTGATTACATTCTTTAAGCAGTATTCCCTTCGCACCTAACTTGATGGCCAGATTGAATTCCCCTTCCGATATAAAGTTGGTGTATAGGACAAAGTTAATTTTTCTACGCCCATTACTGAACTTCCTCATAACATCAAAACCTGACATTAAAGGCATGTTAATATCCAGAATAACAAAATCTGGATTGATAACTTTAATTTTATTTATTGAATGCTCTCCGTTTCTTGCATCGTCGATCACCTGATATCCCTCAACGCCGGAAAAAAAAGACTTAATTCCCAATCGTATTAAAGGATGATCATCAACAATTATTATTTTACTTGTCTTTAAATCCATTTTCTTTATTTACTTTGTTTCTAACTTAGTGTTCAAAATAGTTTTATGTAATCCCGTATTTAAAATCCGTTTTAGTTTGATTTTCAAATATTTTAATTAACTATGGCCCCTTATCAAATTGCATTTATAAATCAATAACAAGGAAAAAAGTAGATCCCGTGTTTTTCATACTCTTGATAATAATCTTAGCATTGATTAGCTCTGCGAGTTCCCCGCACATTAACAGGCCTATCCCACTCCCAGAGTCATTTCCATTATTTTGAGAATGATATTCTTTGTTCAAAATTTTCTTTAACAGTCTCGAATCTATTCCATTACCATAGTCTTTAACAGAAATTATCGCTTTAGACCTATTTGCAAAACAACTCACTGCAACTTTTCTTCCCGAGGAACTGTACTTCACTGCATTGATCAAAAGATTGCGTACTATTAGACTAATAACATTCCCGCATGTGAGTACTGGATCTTTTATTGTCGAAAACAACTCAAAACCTACTTTGTTAGATTTGGAAAAGAATTCCAAATAGTGTATCGTATCAACCACAAGTTTATTTAGATCAGTATGCCCCTTGCTAATTTCCAATGTATTTCTGCTTGCAAAGGCCCATTCTAGTAGTCCATTTAACAACACCTTCGTTGAGTATAATTCATTTTCCAGATTGGTGAGATGTTGAGGGACTTGTTTGGTCTCCGTTACTGTATCAAAATTGGAAACCAACATCGAAAGCTGATTTAAAGGATTCTTCAATTCATGAGCCATAAGATAGATAAACTCAGTCCTAACCGAGTTATTGGTTTTTAGTTGACTATTCTGGCTAAGAAGCTTTTCCAATGCACTTTTTTGAACCCCAATATTCCGCTCTAATCTGGAAGACCATAAAATAAGAAACAAGCATAAAAAACCGGCTATTAGACTATATAAAATGGTCGGTAGAAATATTGTCCAACCTACTCCCAAATTTATAGCTAACAATTGCCCAAAGGTCGGTTCAACAAAAAGCGGGTCAAAAAGAACCGTTTTGTCCGGGTATTGCAACGAAAATATAGATGTATTAACTTTCCCTATTTGTAACCAAATATTTGTTAAATCAAAATATTTTAAATAAGTGTTAGTCATTGTTTTTTACTATTCTTTGGGGAAACAAGCTAGTGTTCTATCAATGTTTAAGTAAAAAGTTTCATGATTTAACTAAAAACTAAATCGTAGCTTAGTGAACAAAAACCTTCCGGAATATCCAAATTGTGAAGTTCTACGCGAATACACAAATTGGTCTCCTGAAGTACCATCCGGTCTATTTTCGTCAGGATATACATCAAATAAGTTATTGGCACCCAATGTCAAAGCTAGGCTTTGGGAAAGTGCTTTAGTAATTGTAAAATCGGTAATGAGTTTTCCGCCATAAATGGCATCATCACTGGGCGTTGTAAGGTCTATTCTAGAATCTCCGTTAAAGTCGTCTGGGTCTGTCACCTCTCCAAAAAATACATTTCTCAATAAAAAGTCCCATTGATTTACGGAAACTAAATTGGTAAGGTTTAATTTAGTCCTGGGTTGTGCCAAGGTTAGAAATGCTTCTTCTTGTCCATCAAAAAAAGAACCTCCTAAACCTGCATTTTCAATTAAGTCAGGAACAAAGACCTCTTCCACTTCGGTTTTGTTAAAAGCAGCAGCAAAATCGTTTTCGATAATGGCTGCCCCCCACTTGGTCTTATGTGACAGCACCATCTCCAAACCAGATGATTTTGTATCGATTGCGTTTACAAAGAATCTGGCACTTGTTGCCCCTGCCGCGTCAAAAATTTCAGTAAGTTCAGAATTTCCGCCGTTGCCAAAACTTCCACTATATACAATTCGATCATCGATGTTGATTAAATAACCGTCAATGGTAAATGTGAAATCGCCAAATTTACCAGTAATGCCGGCACTTAGGCTGTTCGAGATCTCCTCCCTTAACCGGTCAATACCGATCAAGCTAGCTGCCCTGCTATCGTTGGTAAAGGTACCTTGTTCAAAAGGTACGTTATCGATAAAAACTGTACTGGTTCTGCTAAAATACTGCTGATGTAAGGACGGTGCTCTAAAACCAGTGCTGTTGGCAGCACGTACTGCCAAATTATCTGTGAGCTTCAATCTTGTTGCCAATTTGTAATTAAAAGTGCTGCCAAAATCAGAATAACTCTCATAGCGCCCTGCAAGGCTAGCCAGCCAAGCTTTGGTAAAATCAACCTCAAAATCCGCATAAAGCGAAATATTATTTCTAACCCTTTTGATGGCATTTCCGGGTTCATAGCCTCTAAAAACCTGTGATCCTCCACCTAATAGAGCTCCGGTAAAGTTGTTACGAACCAATAGATTATCTGGAGTAACACCTGTTGTCGGGTTTCCATTGATATCATAACTAGTATAAGATGCTTCTTCCCCTGCACTAATCTCATATCGTTCTGCTTTGAATTCAGCACCGAAAGCAGTATTAAGTCCTTCAAAAACTGTTTTATAAAGTCGATTAAAGTCTAAATTCGTGGTATTTTGAGAAAAACTCAGGCCTCCTGCATCAAAGACCCGTGGCGTGGCCACTCCAAGTGTACCATTGCTAGAATTCCCGACCGTAATATTAAATGTGTTACTTCCATAGGTATTGGAAAAGTCTACACTCCAAGCATTTATTTTTCCCTTAATTCCTAATGCTAAAGACTGGTCGAAAATATCCGAGCCTATATTTGGAAGAAAACCGTTTGGAAAGGCCTGTGTGTTGGCCCTTCCATCACCTTGTGCAGGTCTTCTATAAAAACCTGACGCTAAACCTTGTCTATAGCTAATCCCTCCAAATCCATAGATTTCGGATGTTTCGTTGATCGGAACGGACATGTTCGCAAAAAACTTTCCTTCACGAAGCTGTGAAGTTCCTACCTTAAATCTAAAATCTTTTCGGTCAATTCCTCTCGCCGCCAATTCTTCTTCATCGGCATCAAAACTCAGCAAATCCCTTAAAGTGTCAATATCGGCTGAAAGTCCTAAATCCAGTCCGGCTATCTGATTTTTAATACTTTGATCAAGGTAAGAGATGCTTTGTGCAGCATTTGCATAATCTTGCAAAGACATGGACGATACATTACCTCCGCCATCGGCAAAAACACGTTCGGCAGCGTGAAATCCTTGAAAGATATCACCAGAATAATCCCTGTTACGCAGAGCAGGTTCTCTTGTCGAAAGGGACCCTGTGAAACTAATATAACCCTTGTTTCCTATAGGCAGGCCATAATTGGCATCCAACTGGAATTTTTCACCATCCATCCCCCCTTCAAACTGACTACTGTTACTACTAAAGTTAGCTCCGGTGGTAAGTGATAAATCCAATTTTCCAGAAGTTTTTTTTAAAACTATGTTAATCACCCCAGCTATGGCATCGGAACCATACTGTGCCGCTGCCCCGTCTCTTAAAACTTGGATACGCTCGATAGAAGCTGAGGGTATGGCATTGAGATCGGTACCTACGCTTCCAGCACCGACTGTACCGTTTACATTAACAAGTGCAGTATTGTGCCTTCTTTTACCGTTAATTAAGACCAATACCTGATCGGGGCCTAAGCTTCTTAATGAAGCTGGATCAATGTGATCCGTTCCATCCGATACGGTTTGTGGTTGCGAAGTGAAGGAAGGCGCCACATAGTTTAAAATTTGAGTTATACTTACCTGAGGGCTCAGATTTAAGATGGTACTCACATCGATTACATC
Source organism: uncultured Flavobacteriaceae bacterium (assembly GCA_947500385.1). GTDB lineage: Bacteria > Bacteroidota > Bacteroidia > Flavobacteriales > Flavobacteriaceae > Pelagihabitans. Next base: position 5,593 of record CANMSA010000038.1, read on the forward strand.
TACAGGAACCGTTGTCTCCGTTGCGGTTCTATTCGGATTTCTAGACCCAACTATGACTACATCGTCCAGTTGTGCAGCATTTTCCTTAAGTACTATCGATACAGTAGTTTTTCCGGCAACATTAATTTCTGCGGTAGTGTATCCAATAAAAGAGACTATTAACACCTGTTGTTCCTCGGTGACTTCAATTGTAAAATTACCATTGAAATCGGCTTGGGTGCCAACAGTGGTGCCTTTGACCAAAATATTGGCTCCGGCCAAACCAATCCCATTTTCATCTTTTACTGAACCTTGTAACTGATTCCGCCACAATTGATTGTGAGTATTAATTCTAGGGTTGTTGGTTTTAACAAGAATAATCTGTTTTCCAATTATTTCGTAATTAAAATTACCAATTTCACTTAGCTTTTCAAGCACTCGGTGTAACGGCTCATGAGAGACTTTGATAGTTATTTTGACGGCATCGTCAACTTCTTTAGCATTGTAAAAAAAACGATAACCTGATTGAAACTTAATCGAATTAAGTACCCTTCTTAAAGGAACTTCTTCAAAGTCCAGTTTTATCCTTGTCTCGGAGAAAGTGGTATTGGCAGAGAGTTTAAAAAGCATCATAAAACCAAGAAGGAAGCTAATTTTCGTGTTTAGCCTTCTACCTTTCGAACAACCTTCAAAACGGGAATGGCTACATTGGGCCTTTTTTTTCATATTTTGGGGTTTTCGATTGTTTATACTTACTAGTTTTGATAATCCATCAAAAGGGGATGTGCTACAGCACTTCCCTTTTCTATTTTGTGATTGTTATGATATTGTCCTTAATTTTATATTGAAAAGGTGTACTTACAGCTATTGTGTTTAAAACTGTTTCTATTGATTCATTTTGGAATTCTCCAACGTACATTTCATCCGCTAAGTGTGCGACAGTATTTATTATTTTGACATTGTGGATACGTTCCAGTCTGTTAAGAATTTCTTCAAAGCTTAAATTATCAATAACCAGGGTATTTTGCATCCAGCCCGTGAAAATGCGGGTATCCACTTCCTTTTTTTCAAGAAATTCACTTCCTTTATCATATGTTGCCTGGTAATTGGGTTTTAGAAGTAATACCTGTTCCGGCCTTTTTTTCTCGTATACCTTGACTTCACCTTCCACCAAAGTGGTTTTGATGGTCTTGTCCGAAGCATATGCGTGAACATTAAATTTAGTTCCCAAAACCTTCACATTTAGGCCTTCGACATTTACGACGAACGGTAATTCTGCATTTGACCTTACATCAAAAAAAGCCTCTCCCTCTAGGTAAACTGTGCGCTGTCCTGTTTCCTCGTTAAAGTGCTGTGGAAAGCGAAGTTTGGAACCTGCATTAAGCCATATCTTGGTATGATCCGAAAGTTCAAGTTTAAGAGTATTTCCGTAAGGAACAAATACTTCGTTAAATCCCTCTGTACCAAATTTACCGTGGTTAAAGGAAAAGGTTCCATTGACATTGGTGGCAACAATATTCCCATTCTTATTTTTAAGATAACCGTTTTCTCCGTTAGCCAACTTATGGTAAGTACCGTCCCAAAGATGTAACCCTATCTTTTGTGAAGGAAATATGGAATCTGTTGAATTACCCAAAACGGTTTCCGGTGGTTCTACAAGGGAAAAACGAACCGACACGACCAATGCCAGCGCTATAGCGAAGATAAAAATTGCAGCATACTTTAGCGCATGCATTCGTTTTTTACCAACGAAAGACGCTCTATCAATTTGATTTATTACTTCAGAATAAGCAAGCTCCTCATCTACTATAAGGTTATGTCGAGTCTTAAAATTTTGAATGTATTTCCTAAATTCCTTCATATTTTCAGGATCTTCGCGAATCCAATTTTCTAGTTTCTCTTCCTCTTCTTTAGTTAATTTTCCTATAAGAAAATGATAAAATAATACTTCCTTGTTTTGCATTTTGGTGTTTGGGTTTTTGGTGCTTACTTTTAAGGTGCAAATAATCAAAAAAACCCTACCTCTGTTATCATTTTTTTTTATCTTTTATTCAACTATGGGAGATAAAATGTTTAATTATGAAGATAAATTTTTCAACAATAAGTTGAAACATATGGATAAGCACCTATTCGAATGGATCTTTAAAACCTACTATAAGCAGCTAGTGAATTTCGTGTATGGCCTTTGTTTCAATATTCAACTTTCCGAAGATATTGTTCAAGAAATCATGATAATGATTTGGACAAAAAGAAAACATCTTACAATAACTATTTCTTTAAAGGGATATTTGTACAAAGCATGCTTTAACAAATATCTAATGCATCGAAGAAAAGAAAAAAGAAAATTGACCCTCATGGAAGAAATTAAATCCCAAGTTTTACTTGAGGCCCTCAGAGAAGAAGAAACAGAATATGAAGAGTTACTTTTTCAAAAGCTTCGGGATTTAATAAAAACCCTTCCCCCAAAACGCCAAAAGGTTTTTGTTTTGAGCAGATATGAAAAAATGAAAAATAAAGATATAGCCTTACTTTTGGACATATCCGTCAAAGGGGTTGAAGCCCACATAAGCAAATCTATGGCCTATTTAAAAAAAGTACTCTGTTCATCTCCTAATGTTTAGAGTGGTTTTTAGATAAATAACACTAGCCTAGAATGGTTGGAATCCAAAATAGAAATAATAAGGGTTACACTTTTTGTTGTAGTATAAACTTCATTCTTCACGGACCTTTAAGAAATACTTTAATCGGGACTTTTCTGGTTTTGCCTCGGATCTAAATATTCATGAAAATCATTTTAAAGTTCCATTATGGTAAGGTTAGAATTGTTATCAGCACTATAGCTTTGTCGAGTTACCTTAATATATTTAGATAAATCACTTATAGAATTATATTCAAATAAAGCGGCAACGGATATTTCTACTTCGAGTTCTTTCTTAACAGCTGTTGCCACTCTTGTAGCCAACAAGGAATGACCGCCTATTTCAAAAAAGTTATCATTGATTCCAATTCTTTCCCTTTGAAGTAACTCCTGCCAAATTTCCACCAGTTTCTTTTCCAGGTCATTTCTTGGTTCCACATATCGACTGTCAAGAAAAGAGACCTCTGCCGGGTCGGGCAACTTGTTTTTATCCGTTTTCCCACTGGGGGTCTTTGGAATTTCATCAATCTCAATATACATTGAAGGAATCATGTAAAATGGTAAGGATTTTTCCAGAATCAACGGTAGAGCACTTGTATCGATTGTCTTGGAAAGAACCATATACGCCACCAATCGTTTCACACCTTGATCATCGTCATTAGCGATTACCACAGTTCGCGTTACCCCTTCTATTTGTTCTATTACACTTTCTATCTCCCCTAATTCCACACGGAACCCTCGTACCTTAACCTGATCATCAACCCGGCCCCTAAACTCGATCGTGCCATTAGGAAGATAGCGCGCTAAATCCCCTGTTTTATACATCTTGTTAAAGTAGGTATCCGGTTGTTCGGTTGTTTTACTACCGGAAAAACTCCAGACCGTATATTCCTGGACACCATCTCGACTTAACACCATGAGCGGGAATTTCTTTATGGACATATTTCGCCCTCCTAACGTGTACAAATGCTCAATTAGCGACCTTTTATCTTCTTCAATACTTCTTCCCGGACATATTCGATTTTCATCTTTTGTATAAATAATTTTTTTCGCCACTTCACCATCATCGACCGGGATAACCGGCAACAAGGTTTGTAAAGAGAATGTTCCTCCGTCTTTTACCAAGCCCATCAGATTGGCAAGAAGGTACCTAGGCTTCTCCACGCGATCAAGCAACAAAGAAGATATTGCAAAGTCAAAGCTTCCCTCCTTAAAACCATATTTAGTACAAAAATCCACGAATGGCATATCTACCTCCCCCATTTGAACCTGGCGCCCAGATAATCTCGCCTCCTGTACAAAAAATGGGCTTAGTTCAATTCCTTGTACCTTAGCTCCCAATTCGGAGAATATGGAAAGAAGTTCTCCATTTCCAAACCCGAGATCTATACCTTTCTTGTCTTTATAGCTGTCCAATGGAAGCAACCGCTTGGCCAGTTCCTTATTTACACCTATGGATCGATAGCTCTTGTTATACGCCTCATAAAAATACCGATGAAAGCTTTGAAACTTCTGAACGTCCTCGGAACACTTGGATAAATATGCTTTTGTTTCTTCATAAATATCTGAATCCAAGCTACTGCAACTGTCGATTAGTTTACCGTTGTCTTCCATTTCGTAATTTCTCTTTTCGGACTTACAAAAGGACGGATCTTCTCTTTTAAAGGTATCTATGCATACATTTCCCTCATTTAACATTTCGTCCGTCTCGTCATAATGGAGGGATAGGTAAAATGGGTTTGAAACAAACTTTTTATGACTGGTCTTGGGGTCGTTAAGGTATCCTCTGGCAATACCCGGACCAGAAAGGTAAAGCTGACCTTGAATACCAACATCAACAGGGGCACCATTATCATCCAATACATATGCCAATGTATTCAAAATAGGTTTTCCAATAGGCACAATGGACATCTGGTTTATCTCCTCATTCAAAACCCTATATAAATGAGAATACACGGTGTATTCCGAAGGTCCATAAGCATTCATAAATATGCAATTTTCCGACCATTCTTTAGCCAATTCCAATGGGCAATTTTCTCCTACAGAAACCACTTTAAGCTGCTTACTTAGGAGTATGGTAGGCTGAATCTGTCTTAACATAGAAGGAACAAAAACCCCCACATCTAGCTGGTTACTATTTACAAAGTCGATGAGTCTTTCCGGGTCTAATTCTCCGGAATACATAAACAGAGAGGCACCATTGAGAAGTGCCATAAACGTTTCTCCCACCGCACCATCAAAATTATAGGAAAAATGTTGAAGAATTCTACTTTGTGAACTTAATTCAAAGTTATCGCATTGCCATTTTGCCAAGTTCACCACGCCGTAATGCTCTACTAACACCCCCTTGGGATTACCTGTAGATCCTGAAGTGTAAATCACATATGCAAGGTCAGCCGGATCGATAGAAACAGTAGAGGTATACTCGTTATATTCCTCCAATTCACCATCCTGTATATCGAAACAAAATAAGTTCACCGGAAATTCTGAAGCTTCCATCAGATGATCCGACCCGAGAATCAATGCAGAAGGGCAAGCATCACGGATCATATACTTTTTCCGATCTAACGGGTATTTTGGATCAATTGGAAGATAGGCAGCTCCTGCCTTCAATATCCCCATAACCGAAACTACCACTTGCATGGAACGTTCCAGCATAATCCCCACAAAATCACCTTTTCTTACTTCTAGTCTTTCCTTAAGGTATCCGCTCAATCGGGAGGAAGCCCTATCAAGCTCTTCATAGGTTAATTTTTGATTCCCAAACACCACTGCATCACTCTCAGGATTGGCAGCTACCTGATGCGCGAATACATCGATTATAGATAAACGATTAGGCAATGACAAAGCACTGCCGTTAAAATGTTTTAAAAGCTTGTGTTGAGCTGCCCCGTAAAACAATTTGATATCTGATATTTTTTCATCTGGATTGCTTATGATACTCCTTAGTATGTTTTCATAATGATACAGCATTCTTTTAATAGTTGACTCCTTAAACAAATCAACTCGGTACGTTAGAACAAGTCTCAATGCAGCATTCTGTTCTATAATGTTAAGGTGAACATCAAAATTGGCAAAAGTGTCCCCTAGTGGAAAATTAGTGATTGTCAGGTCCTGTAAATCAAAATGATCTACTCTGTCTACATTGTTCATCATAAAAATGATATCCTGCCCCAAAGGTTGTCGATTCATTCTTCTTTCTTTCCCCAACCTACTTACTAGTTGCTCAAATGGAATTTCCTGATTGTCGTATGCCTCAAGAGTAGTGGATTTTACTTTCGCCAGTAATTCAGAAAATAATGGGGCTCCAACTAAGTCATTCCTTAGTATCATCGAGTTGATGAAAAAGCCTATTAGTGGTTCAATTTCAGATCTTGTCCTACCCGCAATTGGGCTACCAATGCATATATCCTCTTGCCCACTGTACCGGTAAAGCAAAACCTTGAAGGCAGTCAGAAGAAGCATAAACAACGTAACCTCGTGCTTTCTGGCAAGTTTATTAAGTTCTTTGGTCAATCTTTCATCCAATTGGTGATGCATGAACGCCCCTTTTGTACCAGGTATTTGCCGACGCACGTAGTCGGTTGGTAGATTAACGGGAGCAACTCCCAATAATTTTTCCTGAATAAGCTCAAAGCGTTCATCCAATACCTCGTGATCAAAATACTTTCTTTGCCAAATGGCATAGTCGGCATATTGATAAGGAAGCGGTGCCAAACGATGCGCTATTCCATTCTTTTTCGATTCATACGTATTAACAAGCTCTTTTACGAAGATGGGGAATGACCAAGCATCGTTTGCAATATGATGGGTTATAATCAAAAGCAGATATGATTCTGGAGCGAGTTGAAATAAGTGACATCGAATCATATAGTCATCACTTAGATCAAATGGTTTTTTGATCGTTTTCCATATCAACGTATTAAATTCATCATCGCTATTGTGGTCAGAAGGACCTTCATTTTTCTCTATTCGCCAATTTACTTCCGAAATAACTTCTTGATACGGCCCTTTTTCGTCCTCTAGGTAAACCGTTCTCAATATTTCATGACGCCCGATAATTTCCTTAAAAGAATCGTATAAACTCCCTTCATCTAACCTTCCTTCAAGTTTGAGAATCAGGGGTTGGTTATATTGAGTACTTCCATGTAACTTATCTATAAACCACAAACGTTCCTGCGCGTATGATAATGGAACTCTTTTAGGTCTACTCCCCTGTTTCATAAAAGGTAGCGCAATACTCCGCTCTTTTTTAGTGATCAAAGTCGCTTGTTCATATATTGTTTGAGCGAAAAACACATCTAGAATAGTGAGTTCGATAACAAGTTTGTCCCGGATGGCCGAGATAAGGCGCATGGCCAATAGGGAATGCCCCCCCAATTCGAAGAAATTATCGTTTGTTCCCACACGGGAGACCGATAACAACTC
>CANMSA010000039.1 GCA_947500385.1 uncultured Flavobacteriaceae bacterium
GCCACGCAATTAGCCAAACCTTTTTGTTTTGCTTTTTCTTTTTTTATTTAATGCCAAATCCAAAAGATTTGGCGGTGATTGTTGATATTCCGGGTTTATAACTTAAGTGGCTAAGCCCGTATTGTTTATAGGTTTTGTTGTGTGCTGGCTTTTCTTCGTTCCAATTGGTATCTGTCCTGTCCGCAATTTGCATTCAGAACTTCGATTTCATCTCCGTTTTGCGTTAAATATCCAATTAAGTCATTTTCATATTCAGTCCATTTACCTCCAATTGGCGTTTCTCCACAAGTCTCCACCAAACTAAAAATATAATTCTCTTTTTGGATTATCATTCCACCATATTTTGCATAAGTGGCTAAAGTCCTTACTCTGTCTTTTATTCCTCCAGTAAGATTTTCCAAGTCAGTCCATCCATAATTGCTGTCTGATTTAATTTGGTCAAATTTACTCTTAGCTGTTTCGCTATTGTCATAAGTGGCTGTAAATAAAACAAAGTGTTCGTAATGACTTGGGTCTCTATTTTCTGGATATTTTTTATTTGAATATGCAGTAATATTTTGAAGTCCCTTCATTTGCAATATTTCTAAATGATAAGGTCTTTTTGTACTTGGTAAAAACTTATGAACTCTTAGATTTTCTTTTAAAACTTCTACAGCAAATAGTTTTGCAGATTTTGAATAATCAATAATCAATTCTGAGGTGGTTGTGGTTTTTACAACCGATTCAGTTTTTGTTTTTGATTCAATTTCTTTCTCCTTTTTTCCTTTACACGATAAAAGAAGTAAAATTATGATTAGTAATATGTTATTTTTGACTTCCATTTTTCAGCTTGCACACAACTTGTTTATATAGATGTAAAATACATCTTTATACCTCCCATTTGGAATAATACCAATGGGAACGATTACTGTTTGTTTTTAACGATTTAAACATTTTGTATAAATGCACTCACTATGTTCCGCTGACGTTTTCCATAAACATTCGGTCAAGTAATTTCAAAGATTGACAAAGCAGCCTTATGGGGATATGCTCTATCTCTTATTAATCGCTAGGCTTAGAAAATGTCGGAAAACAATGAAGCTATTGGGTAAATGATGGCTTCTTTTTTTGGTTTGGTATTCGTTAATGGTCTGTTCAAATTTTTTAAGCAAAAGTCAGGGGAAGAATGACTTTTTTACTATTGGGTTAAAAGTAAGTAAAAAATTAAACTTTCAATGATGGTATTTCTTACGAAAATATCATTTTTAAAAAGAGATCGAATGAAGATACTTATCTAACCGAGGACCAGTGGCAAAAGCCTTGAGGTAAAGACTACTTCCTATTACGTTATCGAAAACCACCTCCACGAAGAAACCGTGCAGCGCGAACAATAGGTAATCGTATTCTATGGTTTCCGAACTGGCCAATTGTACCCCAAAGTCGTGCAATGTATCCCATTGCGCCTCTTCCGATAACTGTAAATAGTCAGATAGCTGCATCAGTAGTCAATTTCAATTTCAGGGTAATCCACTCTGGTGATGATTTCTTCGCGATTTCCTTCACCATTTCGTTTATATAGGTCGGTACTGATGGGATGGGCTTGGAGCTCCATATCCGGCATATCGTCGTCCATGACGTTTCGTACTTCCCGCTCATTGAGCGTGCCATCTAACCAAACGTCAATGTCTTCGTCATTTAATATTACGGGGCGGCGGAATTTCTTATTGTGAATTTTTGCAAACAATGGTGTTGCCGCCTTGGTCAAGATAGTAAAAGTGACCATCTTATCCGGGGTTACCGCATAAATGCCAGCTAGGTTCACCGGATTTTCGTCCCTTCTTTGGAAATAGAAAGGAATCGAAAAAGGCTTTTTTACGTTTTAAATCCGATGGGGTTCATAAAACCCATCTACTGGTACCACACAGCGCCGGGTCAAGGCACTCTTTTTATAGTTATTTGATTCAAATAGCTTTTCCGATTTGGCATTAAGGCCCGAACCAAAACGTATGGTCTCTTTATAATATTCCTTGGCATTGGCCCCCAATTTGTAATGGGGAATCAGTCCCCATTTGACAGGAATCATGTTCCGTGGTTTTTCTTGGGGAATGATCCACATATTGGGATGAACAAATCCATGGGCGTGGTTATAGATGAGTTCCTTGTCGGGCTCCATATCACCATAGAGGCGATCCACATTGTAATATAGTTCCAGCTGTTCGGCGTTTCTGACAACCCTTGTACCGTAACACATAGGCAGTTTGGTTTGGTTGTATCCAATTTACAGAATAATTGTTAAAATCTAAAAAAGGTATTTTTTGATCTGCTATATTTGGATATTTTCCAAAAATACGTAATAATTCCAATAAATAATCATGCGTAATGTAGTCTATAGAAATACAGACAAATTTGTCATCTCCAAACTGCTGCAGGAAATTGGAAGACATACGCTTCGGAAGGAATGTGAGCTTTTAAGGCTGCCCTTTCCCAAGCGAATTCGCCTGTTCTATTTGGAGAGTAACGATGATTGCATCTTTTTAAAGTACAAGTATCAAATGGGCGATCGAGCCGTTATGAAGGTAAATCGTTATGAGCTGCCTGAAAGTGGATGGGTGCGGGTCAAGCTGATGGATATATGACATATGGCTGGCCATACAATTTTCAACGCAACTAGTTTAAATTCGATTATTCCTAATAATCAGATCTAAGGTCCACCACAAAAAAGTTCCATCCAAGACAATGTTCATTTATAGTTTTAAAAAGTACTTTACCGAGCTATCGCTGTAGTTTGTAAAAAAACCACTACTTTAATTGTTTAAAGGCTTTACCAAACCGAACAAAATGTCCGAAACCATTACGTATCAATACCAATCAAACTCCAACATAACCAAGAAGAAAGGTGTCGATGAGTTCTTGTTATCCAAATACAATGAGGTACAACAAAACCAAGCACCCTGTTTTTTCTGGGGCAAGCTTACCGATCCCTATATCACCGCACGTTGTTTGATTACACTTTCAAATACCGTGCAATCAAGTTTCAACCTTTCTCCTTTTCAACTGGCGCTCCTGAAAGATCCCATAGTGACCGCGGGAAACGAAAAAATTCGCTTCGAGGGATTTTCACACTGTGCAGGAGTATATGCAAGAGTAGATGTATTACCTGATGGCCATGACGGAGAGTTCTTGGAAAACGGAACCACCAATGTAGATTTCAATCAAGCCATGATCGGGGCACTGGGCAGTGTCCGAAAAAATGAAGATGTAGTGCTTTCCGTAGGGGAAAAAGAAGTGTCCCTTAGCCATAAAGGGAAAAAAGTAGTAGAACGAAAAGTACCCTTACCGACCAAGTGGATAAAAGGCCTTACCACGGTACAACTATATCTATCGGATAGTGAAGCTACTTTTGAAATGAACAGGATCCAAGCTGTTCAACTTTTTAGGAGTATCCCCAAAGGAAAGCCGAAAATAGACTATTACCTGATTATGCGCGGCAATAGACCCTTATTGACCCCAAGCAAACAGGCGAACGGAGTTTGTATCGGCGGAGTACACCGTCTACGGTTGTTGGAACATTTGGTGCCACACATTACTAAATTAAAGGTTTTTGCTCATAAGACCATGCAATCTACTACCTGGCAGTTATACTTTGGGAATGTCCGTTTTTCACTCTCCCTGTCCAGGGATTCTTGGCGCGGCTTTTCTGGGGAAGGGGCCGCTTTGGAATCTTTGATCGAGGATGTTCCGGAAGCCTTGATCAAAAGATTCGATCACTTCAGCTATGCCAACCAAGAATTTAACCCAACTTTATTGGCCATTGACGAGGGAATGGACTTTAAGAAGATGGACAATATTTCCGGAAGACTTTCCGCTATGGGGATGTTGGGTTTCGATTTGGATGAAAACCATTTTTTTTACCGCAGACTCCCCTTTAAGTTAAACCGGATTATGAGCTTGAATCCTCGCCTAAAAAATGCCGAGAAGCTTTTGACGGAAGACAAGGTACAAATTGTAAGCAATTCTGGTGAGCGAGTTGAGGCATTGGTAGCAGGCAGTGGCGTGCACCATTCTGTTATCATTGACAAGGGTAAACCGAGATGCACCTGCACATGGTTCGCGAGACATCAAGGAGAGCGAGGTATGTGCAAACATATACTGGCTGTCAAAAAGAAAATAAGCTAATCAATGAAGAACCAACACATCGACCAATTTTTAGCGATCCTTAAAAAGAATAAAATCCCACCCATTTATCCTTTTCTGGAACAATTGTCCCATAAGGAACGGCGAGCCTTGGCGCCCAGTATTAAAAAGCAGCAAAAATTTTATGAGGAGTTTATACAAAATGGAAATAGCTGGCGGTCTCGTGGGTCAATGGAACAGCAAAAAATTGTGCATATTGCACTCTTCGTCTGCTCTACCGGAAAGGAGTATGAACGACAGGGCCACTCATGGCTTGAAGAGAAGTACATCAAGCGGATTTTTGAATTTTATATACCGGATTGGTTCGGGGCCTACATAAATTCCCGTGCGCTAGAGGAAGGAATGGCCCCATTTCGGATGGAATACGACTGGATGATGGACCTCCAAAGCAAAAAAATTCTGGAACCCAGCGGGCCTCTCATCGTTAAAATATTACCACAATTCCTGTACGATTCCAAGCAAAAAAAAGGGAGCTACCATAGGACTTATACTCGCAATGACACCAAATTGTTGAAGTATCCTGAGACCCTGGCACATCATATATGGCTTTTTTTTGAGGAAGAATCCACCATTCATTGGACCGATCAATACATGAATTCCGATGACAATACCAAAGATTTACTGTCATGGAAACAAGCCTTTAAGGTTCATTGCGATGCCGGGCGAATTGACCGTAAGCGACTGCTCCGTTCTACGTTGGAAACCTCTAATATGAATTTTAATCAAAGCTCCACCGGATGGTTTATTGATTTGTTCTTACTTATGGAGCCTTCGCCGGAAGAACTACTAAAAATCCAAGATAGTCTTTTCGGTGTATTCAATTCACCGCATTCCAAACCGACCAATACCGTACTACGATATTTTAAAAAACTCTGTTTGGAAAAAGGATTTTTGATAGATGAGTTCTTGGCCAGTACACCTATTTTACTTACTAGCGAGGTAAAAACGACCGTCACCAGTACTTTGATGATCCTAGAGAAGCTTGCCAAGAAACATCCAAATAAAAGTAGTGAGATTTGTAATACTGTTTGCCAAGCCTTTGTTTCCAACGACGCAAATATTCAAGTCCGGGCCGCCAAGATCATCGCTAAATATGGTGACCCAGATGACATGCCGCTTTGCGCCACCCTGGGCGGCTATGCTGATTTTCTAATGCATGAGCCCCATGAGCTATTGGCAAGGTTTCTTGCCCAAGTTGATGAAGATAATCAAATCCCTGAGGCGCTTTATGCAGAAGTAATTCAGAAAGAGGTTTTAAGCGCCGACAACAAAGTAATCTATCCAGAATCCTTGGATGATTTGATGTTTTTGGCCAGTGCTGTGTTTGACCACAACGACGAGTTACACCTCGATATCTTTCCAGCGGCCTTGGTACAATTTCATGATCAAATCTCCCAGGAGCAGGTACATCGATTCGAACCTTCATTGCAACGTGCCTATAAAATCGTTATGGGAGACTTACGTGCAAGTATGGGAAACTTAGACCATATGTTAGCGGTTTTCTTTATCGATTATTGTGGTATACTGATCAAACGTTTTCCAAAAGGAGCCCAGAAACTAAAAACGCTAAAGGATTTCTACCATAAAAAGGAGAAGGAAAGAATGTCCGGCCCCTATAATCCAAGTAAACGATTGTATCCATTCAAAGACTGGTTTGGCCCTGGGGACAGTAAAATATACAAACCTTTTTATAAACGATTGCTGTTTATTCTAAAACAACTGAGGGAGCAACAGATATTGCCCATTTTATCTACACCAACCCATTATCCCTATTGGATTGATCCGATGACCTTGGTCCAAAGGGTAAAATGTTGGCAGGAGGCCAAGGTACCAATCGGGCATGCGGATATGCAATTCGCCATTTCCCGATGCTATTCAAAGGATTCGGAACTGCTACTGCCCGAATTGGCAAAGCAGTTAACAGGGGAGGTCCAACGTGTGCTCAGCTTTCTAATGTCAAAAGAGTCCTCTCCCGAGGGACCGTTCAAGACCATTGCCCATTGGTTCGCCGCATCCATTGTCAAAAACCCTGAAAGTACCTATTCCGAGTTTTCCAAATTCTCGTATTCCAGTGAACATCGTTCTAAATTTACTGGAGACTTTCAATGGAAAGTAGGAAGTACGGAATTTCAAAATAGTAGATGGGACTATAAGAAGTCCAAAATGGTCAATTTTACCGACTATAGGAAAATGATGAAAATCGACTTTTACCCAAAGTCCAAGAGCGCAACGTTTTTGGAAAGTGTTTTCAAGTTAAAGACCTTTCCCAAGCTTCATCAAGGATTGATGCTCTATGAGGAAATTCATTTTCGGCGAGAATGGTATGAGACCAGTGCGAGCGATGTGAAACGATTCTATGGAATGCTTCCAAACAATCCAGAAATTCTGCTGGCAAAAATTTGTGATAAGACCTTACGGTATCCGGAAATCCAGGGTGAAACCTTTAAACGCATGCTTATCAATACTCTTGAGGTACTTTTAGACCAAACCACGTCTTTCAGGAAAATGGCCCATTTACTGCTATCAGGGGCTTTGATCTGCTCGGATAAAACGGCAAGATCGCTGGCAGCAGAAGTATGGGTCTATGGTGAAACCCATGAACTAATCAATAGCCAAGAAATCGGCGGTAATTTGGGGAAACACTTTATAGTCGAATTTGCCCCATTAAAAAGGTTTACGGATTTGATTATGGAGAGTATGCTCAGGGTTTCAACAAAGCATGATGAACGGTTACAGATGATGATTGAGATTGCGCTGATTTCAGTGAACGAAGGCTCGGTGCGCGGCTTAAAGAAGCTTTTGGAAATTTATGGCGAGCTGTTGCGAAGAAATAACTCCTCTCCCTTAGCCACACTAGACCTGAACTTGGAGCTCTGGTCTAAGGTCAAAAGTTTATCCAAATCAGTTAAGGACATTAATAAGTACAAAACTACGAATCCAATAGCTGAATCGCATTAGAATTTTGTGCAATGCATGAAAATGGTTGTTTTACCGGTTGCATTACCCTATTTGCGGGGTTCTTCTTTTTTTTTGCGCTTTGGGGTACCATTGAATCCAACTTACATGAAAGATTGCTTTATCAATCACAACGGTCCGAAGTAAAGACCATCGTGAAAGTGAAGGACTCAGTGGGATCTACCGCAGGTATAGTTGTAGATGGAAGACCAATAACAATAACTGTAAATTTCAGAACATATACTCTAAGCGATTCAACCATCTTTTCCAGAAGCGGTAAGACCTATCAATTAGCGGACAAGGTGAGAAGGTTTTACTACGAGGACCACAACAACGAAATTCGATATTCAGACTACTACAACGCAAATATCCAGCATTATTCATACCGTACTTTTTGGGAGTCGGTTGTGTTCCTATTATATGTATTGGTGTTTACCATTGCAACGGTGGCAATGTATGTGCTTTATTACGAGGATGTAAAAGAGGAATACCTGACAAGGCTTAGCGCTATTCCTAAGGCAAATTTTCTGGACAAGGTTTTTAATTATCTTGATTTGAACAAGGTTGTTATACTCATTTCGATGATCGGTATATTTCTATTGATTCGTTCTTTGGGACTTTACTTCTATGAAATTCCCAGGACCAATTTTAGTCCTTCTTGGCTGATTATGGGGTTCTTAATTTCTACTTTTTTCCTCCCTATTGTTTTTATTCAGGTACTTCGGAACAGGGAAAAACCAGTGTATCGTAATTTTCTAAACATCATCCGGGTCACCCTAATAGTTTCCACGATTGTTTCCCTGCTCCTTACCCTAACTGAACTTGGGGGAATAGGGGCTGAGGAAGAAACCCAAATTGAAAGAATATTAAAGGAGACATGGGGTATTTTTAAAGAGTTGGTTGGACAATAGGCTTTCGCCCGGCTTTCCAATCGAATCTCGCATAAAACATAAATTACTAAACCTCAATTCCAACATGTTGTCGGTCAAACGTCTTTCGCGACGTGGCAATATTAGAAGTATTCGCCATTAATACACCTTCATCATTCTGTATACCATCTTCTTCATTTGCCGAACCAAGTCTTTTTTCATAATTGATTACTTTACATTTTTCACCCAAAACCGAAATTCCACTTGCAATCCAATTTTTTTGGCAACTTCTTTGATTTTGCTTTCGCTTAACCCCGGCACGTTATCACTTTTGCAGCTCTTTTTCAGATAATAGAACTGCCTTTCCGACATCCCAAAAACTTCGGGGGTGATGTCTTGAATGACAAGCTCTTCCTCCTTTAATCGTTTTTCAATAGCCTTTACCAAGACTTCGTACAGTTCCGATCGTTGCAGATATCGTTTTCCCATGACTAAATGACTCTCGTGTTTTTGATTGTTACAATTGTTTAAGATACTGATAATTCATAGGAATCTTCCTACCCATTTTAAAATACCCTTTATTTCCTTTTGTCCTTGCTTGTTTTTTCAAATGCAACCAAATTGAACAGTGCCCGCATTCGGGAGCGTACCCGGTTCCCATATTGTACCTCCAGTTCCTGGGCATTGAGATTGGTCGTTGCGTGGGTCTTCAACTTGTGTTTGACAAACAGTTCGTAGCGCGACAATAAAATCTCCCCAATAACATTGCAGTCTTTCCCATAATGTCGACCCAGTGGTTCAACACCCAGGTCATCAAAACAAAAGAACTGGGAATTGCCGTAATCTTGAATAACCTTGTAGCCGATATGGTTAAATCCAAACACTACATTGCGACAAGGAATGACTTGATACGGTCGTTGATGGGGAACAATATGTTTCAACAATCGCATTAGGCTGGTCTTACCGCAGCCCACGGGGCCGGAAAGTAATATCCCTTTGTGGAGATCTAAGCCATGCTTTTTGCAATTATCATAGTCACGGATAACATAATGGCAGAGCTTTCGGATGATTTCCCGGTCCTTTTCATAGATTTTGAAATGCTTACCGAACATTAGTTTCCCTTTGGCATCCAGGTACTGCAGGATTCGCTCAAAATCGTAATGCACCTCTTGGCCTTTCATTTCACCAATGTGGTACTTCACTTTTCCTTCTACTAGGATATGTGGATGGGAAAGCTTCACAAGGGTTGGTCGTAATCTTTATTTTCAGAGGCTCCTAAGCGGTCCACATATGGGACACTCCCTGGCTGTTTAGCATTCTTTTCCAAATCTGGAAAAATCCTTTTTTTGAATTTTCGCTTTTTGTTAGGGTTTGTTTTGTTTTTTAAGGTTTGTAAAGGTTTGTCTTTAGATACCAAGGCTTGTTCATCGCTTGTACCGTTTTCAAGATGGTATAGGGGCAACCCTTGTTCAATGCTTGTCCCGTATTTGGTATGGTTGGAATCCATCATAGCTTCAGAGCACTTTTCAAAATTGAACATCCTGATTCGGCTACCTCTAAAGGGGTTATGCGAAGGGATATACCGTAGGTACTTCCAATGATGAAGCTGTTTGATACAACGGTGGTATGTAGATTTAGAGCCTATCTTGGATAGGTTCATTGCTTCTTCCCGGTCGATATGGAACTGTTCCCGAAAGAAGTGGAAGTTCCATAATTGAAATAGGGCCATATATAAACTGATATGTGTGGGATTTAGCCGCCCATCTTTGGAGAACTGTTCGAATACCGCATTGAGATGGGCAATGTAGTTGATTTTGGTACTACCCTTGTGGTACATTTTAGCGTTACTTTTTAAGAATTGTCTGGATTATTTTTTCATCCGTGTTATTGACTGGCTCGTGGTCAGGTCGTGTCAGAACCTGTTCTGTACCTTGTTCTTTTCCAAAACCTCCATGATTTCTCGGTACTCATAGTACAGCACCCCTCCCACCTTGGTATAGGGCAAAGTGCCATTGATGCGCAAGTTTTGCAGTGTTCCCGGGGAAATGCCCAAGAGTTCCATCACCGCAGCAGATTTGAGCCAACGTTTGGCCGGTTGGCCATTTTGTGTCTGTAATAATTGTTTGATCTCTTCCAGGAGTTCCAGTTTGAAATCATAAAGATCTTCGGTCGTTAAAATTGATGTTGCCATAAAATTTGATTTTAGAAAAAGCAAAGCCGCCAAGGTTTATATTTTTTAAAGGCGACTTTGCCGTGATTTGACTTTCGTTGGACAAATTTGGGGCAGTTCGGTTGTAGTTTTTCCCAATGGCATCCCAAGCTGGGTGAAATTTTAACAATTTGGGGATAGCATACCATTTCGCACTAAATAGCCTTAAAAAATAGAAATACGGCACTAGGAAATGTGAAGGAAGTAGCAGTAACGATTTTTCCCAAGACGATACCATGTTGGGAGTTTTAAGAACGGTAGTATGGTGATGATATAAGCTGACCAGATATGGCCTTACATCTATTGAAGTGGCCAATTTTTGGGGCTTTTTGATCTAGTATGTCTGTAGTTCAATTAGGGTGAGCCTTGACCAAAATCACTCATCCAAACGATCCATACCTGTAATTAGAGAAGTAGTGAGCATGTTCAGGAATTTGGTACGGTCCTTTTTTCTGGAACGTATGTCCACAAAACCGCGATATACATCTCCCAGAGGGGAATTAAATATAAGCTCTAGCGCTTGGGCAATTTCGATGATATCCGCATGACCATTATTAATCGCACCACCATGGTAGAGCGCATAGGCGAGTTCGGTAAGAGCCGTTTTTGAAGAGGTCCATTTCAAGGTAGACTTGGGCAGTTCCTTGAATCGTGGTTTGTCCAATTCACAAAGCCGTTCTTCAAGGTGGTCCAACAATTTTTTATTCGCCATTAAAGTTGCTAGGAGCAAATCATGTGAGGTACTAAAATCCGGATCTCGGTAACAGGATACGGCATGAAAACCGTGTATACCACTTACAAACTCTCGAGTAAAAAAATAACGGTCCAGATGGGTCAATCCAAGTTCCATGTACTGTGTAAAATCTGAATGGGAACGGAAAAATCCATTACGCTTTTCTTGTTCCTTTCGAACGTATTTTTTTTGGAATGCTCTGTTTCCTATGGGAAACTCCAGTTCAAAGGATTTTAGTTCGGAATGATATACCAATAGATGCAAGGCTACTTGCTTTGTCTTTTTAAAGAAAGTGATTTCTTCTTCGACTGATTTAAAACCTTTTCCTGCTACTTCTTGACGCAAACCGGATAAATGATCTTGGCAGACCAAGATGGCTTTACTGTGGTATTCTAAATTGTTTTTTGATGTGTTTTCGATCCTTCTTAATTCTTGATAAAAAGCTGTTTCAAATCTTTCCTTCTCCATAATCTAATCATTTGAAGGTAAGAATGTTGGGTATTCAAATATTCCAATAAATTACCAATAAAAAAATCAAGACTCTCGATGGTTTATAAATTATCGCGATAATTTGTAAATGATCGTAAATAGTAGGTGAACAAAGAATTTTAAACATATTTTGTCGAGTAATATTCTTATTTCTCATGAAAGAACTTATTTTCACGTATTAACAAATTATCTTATGTACAGAACCGTATTAATCATAATAGGGTTGTTCTCTTTTACTATTCCCTTGCTCCATTCCCAAAATAATGGTAATTCAAATGATACTTTGCATACCAAAAATTTAAAAGAACTTAAGGCACTTTACAGAAAAACCGATTTCAAAACAGACAGTATTGCGAAAAGAAACTATGCCAAAGTGTATCTGGCAAAAGCCAAGGCCTTGAAAAGTTCTATTCATATAACTAGTGGGTATTATTACCTATCAAAGGTTCATTCAAAGGATAGAATTGCCTATCTAGATAGCCTTATTACTTTTTGTAAAGAGAATGACTATAGCAATAACTATTACCCTACAGATGCTTATTTACGAAAAGGCTATCTATACAAAAAGGACAGAAAATACCATTTAGCCCTACAAAATTATGAACTCATTTAGACTTTTTTATTTTGAATTTTCTCAAGGCCAAGACTATGAATGACAGGTAGTTGAAACCTTTC
>CANMSA010000040.1 GCA_947500385.1 uncultured Flavobacteriaceae bacterium
TTGTAACCACTATTACTGTTACTAATATTCCGAAATATTTGATTCTCACAGGTTTTTTATTGAATTGCTCACAACGGACTTGTGTATGAGCAGTAGCGGATCTTAAGCAACTACTTTTCAGATAGCAATATACTTTATTTAAACAAAAAACGGTTCAAGTTTGCACTTAAACCGCTATTGCTTATACACCGTGTTAGGCACAGTTATTTTTCAATTTCTTCAAGTTCTCTTTGTTTCTCGATAAAGTCAATTCCACATTCTAATTTCTCCGCTAATTTGGATTTGGGATTTACGACTCTCCAAAAAGGGGTAACCTCTTTAATGTCTTTGCCTGCTTTTAATTCCTCAAATGACGCTTCTGAAACAATTCGCAAGAAAATTCCTGTTGTTACAGGGCAGGTTTTGTCCGCTTGATATTCAATTGCCAAGTCATTCCGCATTGTAGCTAATTCAGTCGATTTTCCAAAGGGTATGTGATTTACATAATCGTCTATAATTTTTGGTGTAGCAATAAACATTTTGCTTCCTTCTGGAATGTCTGTAAACTTTTTGTCAATTGTTTTAATTTTAAATGAGTTGACGCAATCTCTTTTTTCTATCCAAGTTTTTTTTGCCATTATTCGCCAAGTTTTTTCTTGAGATTTGCAAGATACAAATCCATAGTTTTATTTAAGTCCAAAAACAGATATGAAAGCGTTTTGAAATAAGGATTGCTGATGACAACAACTTCTTTGAATTCAATTTGTGTAACTCCGTTCTTCCCATTAATTCTTCCCTCCCAATAACCTGAAAAACCGCTTTCCACGATTTCGATATCAAATCGGTTTGGTGGTTCATAGTTTTTTATTTGAAATGTTATTGGTCTGCCCTTTTTAGGAATTTCAGTCCATTTTTCTTCTCCTTTTTTTGTGTTAATCATTTCAATAGACTTCACATCATTTCTCCATTCTTCTTGTCCTTTTATGTCTGTAATCACATCCCATATTTCTTGTGAACTGCTTTTAAATTGAGCTGTTCTTACAAATGTTCTTTCTGTCGGAAGAAACAAGCCGATTACTAAAGGTAAAATGGTTATAACCAATAGAATTATGATTACGATTTTCATTTTTGATTTCATTTTCTGTCTGTTTATTGTACAAAAATGACTTTTTCAATATCTATTGTCTTGACGTTTCTTGCTAAACTATGGGAAGATAAAAATCAGTAATATAGTTTTCAGGTCGATTAAATGGTGGGGATTTGATATACCATTCTAAAGCTGGTTCATCTCTTAGTTCCCACTTGTTTTCAAATAAGCATATATTGTAAAGGTAATCGTAAACAGGATAGAATGTTTCGTAAGGTCCTTTGTAGCGAAAGACAGCAAATTTTCCACCTTTAATTTTTTTGTAACCTACTTCTCCTTTGGGTTGTATTTCCTTTGTGATTAAAACACAAGCATCAAAACGGATTTTAGTCTCTTCTGTCAAGTCAGGATTATCGTGAACAATACCCAAAGTTGTAGGCTTCAATTTGAGGATTAGATTTTTGGTAGCCCAAAACATTAATTTTTGGAAAGATTTACCAACTTTTTCATATGAACCAAAATGTCTGATATAAACAAGATTTAAATCATTGATTTCGATAATTTTTGGTTCAGATACATTGAGTGAAAGTAGTGTGCTGTCCTTGTGAATTACTTGCTTATTCAACAATTCTTGCTTTGAAGATTCTTTGAATTGCGAAGGTGTTGTAGAAAAGTAGTTTTTGAAAGCTCTTGTAAAAGTTTCTGGCGAACTATAACCGCATTCATAAGCGATTTCGTTTATTGCTTTATCTGAATTTTTTAATAATAATGAGGATTTTTCAAGTCGAAGCCTTGTCAAATAGTCTTTTGTGGTGTCGCCAATTATTGATTTAAAAATTCTATGGAAATGGTATTTTGATAGATAGGAATATGCCGAAATATCGTCTAAACTAATGTCTTTGGTAGCATTGGATTCTATAAATTCAATCGAGCGGTTGATAGCTTCGAGATAATATACATTTATTGGTGTTTTCATTCATCAAATTTCCGACTTGATTTTTATTCTGTCTTGACGTTTGTTGCTAATTGTGCCTAACGGTTCGGCTATGATTCGGTGCGGTCTGGCGGTTTGGGGAGCGACCGCGTTGGCCGGCGCGATTGTCGAGCGAGCCAAGATGCGTGCTGGATCTTTCCGGTTTGTTTTTAGTTTTCTTGAAGGTAAGAAAAGTTCTTTGCGATAACCAATTCAGCAATGGATTATAGCCATTGTTGTGCACAGGCTTTTATTCTTTCCGTAATACCAGCGAATTGCTTTTCGCCCATTTCATTTTTAAGATTTTCAGAATTTGATTCCACCAATCGCCCCAGTTTTTGGAATTCCTTTGCTTTTTCAGCCCAAAACTCACTAGGTATTCTTGAAACCGCCTCCAACAAATCACCTTCATAAATAGCTCCTTCTGCTAAAATATTTTCATCCAGTTTTTCAAGAGCTATTTCAGTCAGATATTCAATTCCTATTTTTTGTGAAATCAAAAGTCTTATTTGTTCAATAGTCAATTCCTGAAGTGGAATTTTTCTATAATTGTAACAATTCTCCACAAGTTGAGTTGGAAATTCCGTTGGATCTTTCGAATAGTCTTTTTCCAGTTGCTTAATGGACATTGATTTCACATTGATATTTTTAGCTTGTGCACAACGTTTCGGCTAAGGTTCGTTGCTGTGATTCGTCCGAAGGACAATCCAGCCGAACCTAAAGATAGCTTTTTGCGCGTGATTTCCGTTTAGGAAATCCGCAAGCAATGAATTTTAGCCATTGTTAGCAAACGTATTTATTCTTCAGGTGTGTATTTCTCTAGCCATTCCTTATCGTACCAAAACTTATGTTCAGCCGGTACAATTCCATTTATCATTTCTATAATTGGGCTTAAGTCCTTCTGGTAATAATTCCGAAGGTGAATTTTTCGCGTGGTTTCTTGTTTGGTAAAATCAAGTCTTATCTGAACACCGTCCCGAATTCCAGGACTGGTATAGTCCGTTTTAAGCTCATAGACATTTATTTTTTCTATTTTCTTAATTGGGTCAGTTGGTAATTTGTCCGTTTTGAATACTGGCTCGGAACCTTTTTTTGGATTATAGACAAAGAGACTGTCATTTGTCAGTCTGAAAACCCGCTCTTCTCCAGACCCATTGTACCAATCAAATTCAATAATGAATGGTTTAAATTCAGGCATTTTAAAAGTCCGACTTTCCGATTGAGTTTTTATCGTTTTTTGTTCCGTATTTTTTGATACTGTTTTTTTACAAGATATGATGAGCAAAGTGAGAAATAATATTTGAAATATGGCTCTATTTATATGTTTGCTAACGGTATTGTATATGGCACGTTGCCATATTAGTGGTTTTATTTTATTCAGTCGTAACCGAGGTTTATTAGTTGGGGAGAACTTAAAGTTAGCCAAATTTTGGCAATGTGTTATATACGTTGTTGGCAACTGGCTTTATTCTTTGAAGACTGGTTTTACATAATCTATCAATGTTGTTCGTCCTAGCATAAATCTGAAAATCAGATTCATTATAACTCCATTACAATCTTCAACTTGTACTGGCTCATTTAAATTGAACATTACGGGTTGCTCTTTTCCACCTTGGATTGCAATATTGTCTGCATAAAAATATCTTCTTGGTGAATCGAGGATTGGATTTAGTCTACCTTTTAGCCCAATAATATGACAAGTACTACTACAAATAATTGAGCCTACATTTTCTACAGCCTTTAAAGTTATTTTCAAATCCTCAGATGTGTCAAATTGCTCCAGAACTGCTGATGAATATTCAGTATGTGCTACTAAAACAGAATACAATCTTCTTGTTGTAATGTTAAAGCTAGCCTTTCCCTCAATATTGGTTGTCGCATTTAATGTTGTCCCGTTATCTGCAATTAAGCAAACTTGTGCACCTTGAATAGGATTATCATCAGATGTTACTGTTATGTCTACATTTTTAGGGTCGATTTTCGGGATAGCAATAATTGTCGATAATGCGCTTCTTAAATTTTCGCTTGGTATTGTTCCGCCACTATAAATGAGTTTTTTCTCAATAATTGTGACGAATTCTTCTGGTGTTTTGTCTCGTAGACTAATGTATCCAGTGGTAGGTAAAACGCCAGGTATTTCAGTGTCGTCAAATTTAGCAGGAAGGACATACTCAGAACTTTCTTGAAAAGCTCTCGCCTGCATAGATTGTCTTTCGTGGTTAGTCCATAATTTCTTGCTATAATCTTCGGAAATAAACATTATTGTATATCTCGCTTGATTCATATACACATCTGAGAGGTAATCATATAGATTTTTTCCCCACAAGTTTGCTTCTTCGAATTTATCGTAAAAAGTAGATATTCCCTTTTGATTTAGAATATTTGCGACTTGGTCCACGTATTCTCTTTGTTCTCCCGCGAAAGAAAGGGCTATATCAAAATTTGTTTTTCTCATTATGCTAAATGTCTGTTCAGCTTGTTGCCAACGGTCTCGGCTATGAACAGTTGCGTGGGTTAGCACGGACTTTTGCAAGTACACGACAAGCTGAAAATTCCGCAGGAATTTTCAGGATAAGCCAGTAATAGCAATTGTTTATAGCCATTGTTGGCAACTGTGTTTTATTTTAATCCGTTCAAAAAATCCATACACTCTTTGCTTATTTTTCTGTCTTCATTGTTGTCATTAAAAAGCTCTTCCATAAAATATTGTAATTTTTCTCCAATTTCGCCAGTACTGTTCTTGTCGTATTCTTTTATGCAAGCTGTAAATAACAAAGAAGTCCTTTCGTTTTTATTATTCCAATTATTCGCATAAGTAACATAGTCAGGCGTTCCAATATATTTATTTATCAATTGCTCAAATTTATATCCGTAATCCATAATATTATTTTACTGTTAGTGTATAAGGTGTTTTTAAATTTCCAATCCAATTTTTGTCGAATAAATTCAGCACTTCGTTTCTGTTCGTTGCAATTATTGTGTCATTATTCGTGTAGATTTTTAAATCCGTAAAAGGTAAGTCGTCTTTTAATCCGCCAATTGTCATTCCGCATTGAAATTCCTTTCCAGATTCCACTTTGAATTGTAGTCGGTCATTTTCGTCCGCAATATATGTTGTAGTCAATCCAGGATAAAAGTCATTAGTTAGTTTTGCGTCAACAATGATTTCCGTTCCGCTGTCATTTTTTATTAGAACAGGATAAGTCGGGTCGCAAGATTGAATTAAAATTCCAATCAACAATATTATTCCTATTTTCAGTTTTTTTCGCATTCTCGGTTCTCTGACATTGTTGCCAACGGTTTAGCTATGAACAGTACGGGAGCAAACTGGCGTTTGCTTTCCGCCACGCAATTAGCCAAACCTTTTTGTTTTGCTTTTTCTTTTTTATTTAATGCCAAATCCAAAAGATTTGGCGGTGTTCTTTGATATTCCGGGTTTATAACTTAAGCAGCCAAGCCCGTATTGTTTATAGGTTTTGTTACCTGCTGTATTTTACTCGTGTGAGTAAAGAATTCTTTTTGCGAATCCAGTTACTCTATCCATATCAATTCCATTTTCTTGTTCAAAAAATAATGGATGATTCGTTTCTGAAATTGTTATTTCTGGTATTATTCCAACTTTTTGAGTTTGGACTTTTACTTTGAGACCTAAAGTATTTGGATAGCAATTCAAAGGTGTGTCAAGGATTCCATTATAGGGCTTTCTCAAAAACCGATTTTCTTCTGTCCAATTTTCTTGTCCGGTATCAAAATCTTCTTTCCCGATTTCCACCCAAACATTCCAAGTAAATGGCTCATTCTGAGTATCAACTTTAATTTTAATTTGGCCTTTAATGAAAAACCTTTCCCGATTAATTATACAAATATCTTGCGTAAGTTCTGATTGCTCTCTAGTTTTTTCATCTAGATTAAAATATGATGTAGGTGATTCTGCACCATAACTCATTGGAATTTCACTATGAAATTCACCACATTCGCTACAGTAATATCCCATTTCCTGTATTTCACTTTCTGAATAATGTATTTTCTCGATTTTCCACTCGTCGCTCTTTTTTACTCTGGTAGCTTGATGACCAGAGGGTAAATCGGCTAGGTATAATATAGAATTATCAATTTTTACAACTTGATTCAAAGACACTAGTAAGGCTATTTCTTGAAAATTCTCGAGAGATTCATTTCCCATAAATTGCCAATCACCATTAAGCTCATGCGATACAAGAGTTATTGTTGATTTTTCATGCATTACGTAAGTAGTAGTATATACTACAGTATTCCCAGGCTCTTTGAATTTCTTTGCTTTTTTGAAAACATTTTTAAGTGAAAAGCTCATGGTTGGTTTAATATAGCAGGTAACGGTTCGGCTATGATTAGTTGCGGAAACTTCCGTTAGGATGTTTCCAGCGTGATTGTGAAGTTAGTGATAATTGCTATGGATTTTCCGTGTGGAAAATCCATAGCAATTAATTATAGGTTTTGTTGGGTGTAGTTTTTATTCCAGTATCCTATTTTTCAAGTCCATACGTTCGTGTAATATTCTAATGACTTGAATTTCATCTTCAGATATTATTTGATAGAATATAATATGCTTTCCAGATTTGAGTCCGAGTAGGTTTTTGCTTATTCCGTAATATTCTTTTCCTACGTTTGGATTTTGTCCGATTCCGTTACAAGAGAGTTTTATTGTGGCGTAATATTTGTCGGCTTGAATTTCCGACCATTTTTCGAATGTGTAGTCCCAAATATTATTTAAGTCATCAATGGCTTCTTGCCTCAATACAACTTTAGCCATTCTTCTTTTTTTCGGCTTTTAACTTCTTAAGGTTTTCGTCAAAATCAAAATCCTCTACAACAGGACTATTCAGTCCTTCTTGAATAGCATTTCTTAATGCGATTACTTTACTCTCTTCATTTTCCAGAAGCCGAAGTCCAGCTCTGATTACTTCACTGACATTTTTATATCGTCCAGCAGCAACTTGTGTACTTACAAATTGGTCGAAATAATTCCCGAGTGATATTGAAGTATTTTTCATATTCAAATTTACCAAAAATTGGTAAAAAATGCAAATATTGTTTATTTTGTCAAATTACACCCAACGGTTCGGCTATGGCAAGTAGGGCAGGCAAGGAAACTTTTCGTTTCCGTCTGCGCTCGTAGCCAGAGCTTTCTGTTTTGTAATTATTTTTTTTCTTTTTTAATTGCCAAATCCAAAAGATTTGGCGGACTTGGCAAACACGCCCAAGCCAATAGATTCAGTACTTTACGCCCTATTTGCTATAGCCATTGTTCTACACCGTTTTATTCCGATGTGAATTTCCAGTTCAGTTTATTCTCAAGAATATTTTGCTCGTCCATTGTCAATCTCATCATAGCTATTACTTGACCAAACCCTTCTCCGTCATCTGATAAAAAATCCACCGTCCGAATTTTTCTCTTTTCTAATTCTTTACCACAAACCTTAAATACACTTTCGTGCAACCAATCATCTTCATATTCAGGTTTGAATGAAATCAAAGAATCATTTACTTTGAACGAAATTTCTATTGGTCCTTCAAACGACTCCCACTTTTCTTGAATATCAACTGGATTGAATACTCCATTGGATAAGTCCGAATATGCTTTAACTACCCATTCATATACATTATTACCTTTTCCCACATCTGCTTCTAAATCTAAAAAAAGACATTTGGTTTTATCCGTTTGAGCAATTTGAATTGCATCCAGTTTCATATTCGGTTCGTATGGTCTTTCAAATATTTCAGAATAGTATTCTTTGCGGAGCTCATAAATCTTATTATAAATTTTTAAGTCTGATAGTCCATCATAGTTTTGGAAAAATCCAGCTTCTTTCAAAATCCCAATATTTTTTACAACTTGCTCTTTAGTAATTTCCATTTCCTTGTTTTTCTGACAATTACAGGAGGTCAACATTATTAATGCTAAAATCAGAAATATTTTTTTCAATTATAAAGGTTGTTTTTAAATGGTGTAGAACGGTCTCGGCTATGATTAGTACGGGAATAAAAGTGGGCTTTTGTTTCCGTTTAAGCGGTTAGCCGAATCTTTTTGTTTGTTTTTATCTTTTCAATTTTAAAAGCCAAATCCAAAAGATTTGGCGGACACTCTAAATATACCAAAACTGGGCGTTAAGCACCAAAACCCGTATTAATTATAGGCATTGTTAGGCACAGTTATTTTTAAATTATACACTTCTTCTAAAAGAGCAATCTCGTGTCCGTATCCCATTCCGTGAATGAACTCTTTTGGAATTCCGTCTTTTTCAAATTCTCCAATTGCTTTTTTATAGTCATCTAATATTTTGTTAGGTTTCCGAGTCAAAAAAGTGGATAGATATTTTTCTGCAATATTTTTCTGGTTATGCATAAGAAGATATTGAACAGTACTCATTGTACTATTCAATTCAAAGTTATCTTTTGCGATTTCGTTTATTACTAGTTCAGAATTTTGTAAATCTTCGAAAATATCTATTAAAGTTTCCTTTGTTTCCTTTGGAATGATTGATAAAGCACTTTCATATTCTTTTTTGTCGGCAAGATTCCAAACCAAATTTCCATCTCCACCTTTTACTACGGTTCCAAAATCTCTACCAATTATCGTTTCTTTCCAATAATTCAATAGTGGGTTGCTTTTCGAGAATTTCTTAAGTTCTTTTGATTCTATGTAGAATACTGCTGATAACTCGATGTATTGTCCAACGACATTATCTCGGTTAGATGAAAATTTTATGAATAGAGTGTGTATTTTGTCTATACTTTCTAATTTCAGCTTATGTTGACTTGGATAATATTTAAATCCTGCAGTTTCTAACTCATTAGCTATTAATTGGCAAAATCTATCAAATACCTCAAGAGGTTTTTCATCAATCTTTTGATTCAAATGTCTTTTGGCAGCTCGTTCTTTATTGCTGAAAATATGTTCCGTAAAATCTTCTATGTTTTTGAGCCACTTCATTTTTTTCTAATTGTGCCTAACGGTCTCGGCTATGAGTAGTTGCGTGAGTTAGCACGAAACTTTGCAAGTACACACCAAGCTGAAAATCCGAGAGGATTTTCAGAAGTAGGCGAGAACAAGCAATTACTTATAGCCATTGTTAGCTGCTGGGTTTTATTTTTTCGTTGAGTCATAAAAGTCATCTGTATATTTATAATGAACGTTATGACCATAAATTCCTTCGTTTAATTCTCTAATTTTCAATTTTATGTTCTCGTGTGTTTTTGTCTCAAAGTCAAAATCATTAAGAATTATGAGTTTGTTATATTGTTCTTTGAGCCATTTAAACTTCTCAAACACGATCGGATTTTCAAAACTCGTATCGAGTCCGTTTACTATAACTTTTCTAATTTTCCCTAAACTTATTTTTAATTTTTCATTAGTCATTTCAGTCCAACTCTCAATAACCTGAAAATAAATCATTTGATGAAATCCAACACAACCATCATTGAATCTTTCAAGATATTGGTGATAGGGATATCTATTTCTTTTGGTTTCAAGCGGATAGTTTAGCTGTTTTAAAAGTTTATCGGATAACACAATTCTTGGAAACTTTGCATTATTACTTTCAAGTTGATATGCATCTATCAAACCTTGTCCAAAAACGGTTCCGTTTTCGTTGTGAATTAGATTTCCAATTGTAAGTCCGCCTCTAAATAAAATTCCTTTTTCAAAAAGAATTGCTCCGATATAAGCAAGGTTGACTATTAATGTAGAAGCCATTTCATTGACATTATTGTCAACTTTTACAGACACGACAATACTGTCTGAAAATGATGTGCTATTTGTTTTGTCTCTAATGTCAAAATTTTCAACTCCCTTTTTTTGAGCATCTTCCTCTATTACCACCAACTGTGAACCCCAACTTTCAGATGTTTCCCAACTTTTCAGGTAATCCAATACTGAATACAGAAATCCAATTTTTGAATCATCTTTTTCTGATGAACGAACAATTTCTTTAAACCCAAGAATGTCTATAAATGCTATAAGTCTATTTTCGTATTTCAAATTTTTCTTTGTTTTCTCGATGTTCGTTCGACCTTGCAGCTAACGGTTGAGCTATGAACAGTACGGGAGCAAACTAGCGTTTGCTTTCCGCCACGCACATAGCGAAATCTTTTTGTTT
>CANMSA010000041.1 GCA_947500385.1 uncultured Flavobacteriaceae bacterium
ATGAAAAGCTTTAGTTTAATAGTTAGTTGTAAATGTTTGGGTTTTTTTTGTTTGCTTTATGTTATTTCTTGTAATAAAAAGGCTTCTAAAGAGGAACTATTCAAACAAGATAGATCAATACTGATAGTTCAGTTGCAAGAACTTTGTAATCTTGACCAAAATGGTAGATTGTTTTTAAGAGAATTAGAAAAAGACAGCCTTGATGCTAAATTGTTTCAAGTTAAAAAAGATTCATTTTGGAAAATACAGAATAAAATAGATTCTCAAAATACGGAGAAACTAATCGCGATTACCAAGAAATATGGCTTTCCAAGCGTTCAAAGATTGGGAAAGCCTATTCCTGCTTGGTTAATCTTTCAACATAGCCCAATTAAGTATCGAAATGAAGTTTCCCAAATAATAACGGATGAATTTGAAGCCGATCGTTTTCCATCTGCTGAATATGAAATGGTTAAATGGCATCTTCAAGGCCGAAAAGGATTTCCATTTACTATTAACAGCGACTCCATGCAAAATGTTGAAGAGTAATAAGAATATATTTGTGGAACTTATTGTCGTACACAATACACGAGGTAAAGTATTTTAATAATTCAAAATGGCTTCTTCGGTTAGTTTTTGAAAAAGTAGGTTTTGACTGGGTGTTAGTTCTTAAATAGGGTCTTGAATTGATAGAAAAAACGCTCTAACAATCTTAACTCTTCCGTAATAATTTCGGAAGTTCCCCTCATATCTTGTTTAAATTTGATTTTCTTTTTATAGCTGGTTATTAGTGTTTCTGGCAAAGAAACGTCAACTAGATAAAAGCCTTCTTCGTCGGGAACGACGGAAATACTCTCAACCTGCCCTTTAAGAATTCCAAACTCTGTTTCAGGATAGTTCTGCAATCTAATATTTACACTTTGACCAATTCGTATTTTTCCTGAATTCAATGAGGGAGCTTTAATTTTTGCCATATATTGGGAATTCGTGCTTGGAATTATCGTAAAAACCAGGTCACCCTGGGCTACTGTTTGATTTTTATTCCAATAATTTAAAAAAGATACTCTACCTTCTATTTCGGACTTAAGAACAAATTTATCTTCCCAATCTCTAATCACTTTTTTCAGTTGATTTAAAGATTGAATTACGGTCTTAAGCAGTAGTTTCTCTTCTCTGGTACTATTTATTTCTGTACCTTTTCTCGCTTTTCGAGCTCCTCCTATTGATTCTCGTAATTGGGAAATAGAGACATTCATATTTTTAAGATCTCTTTTGGCGGATAGTACTTCCAACTGTTTGTCTTCCAATTCCTTCTTAGAAATTACACCTTTTGAATAAAGTGTAGTGTTACGATCTA
The DNA here is from genome assembly GCA_947500385.1 of uncultured Flavobacteriaceae bacterium. Taxonomy (GTDB): domain Bacteria; phylum Bacteroidota; class Bacteroidia; order Flavobacteriales; family Flavobacteriaceae; genus Pelagihabitans. Next base: position 1,337 of record CANMSA010000041.1, read on the forward strand.
AATCAGCTTGTATAAATGCAAATTCAGATTCTTTTAGCGATTGTTGTGCCGATAAGATTGCCAGTCTACCTTTTAGTTCGGAAAGAGAGATTCTATTGGCAATAGCTTCATTTTTAAAAGGCTGTAACTGCTGATTTAGTTTATATTGGAAATAGCTGTTCTCAAATATTGCAAAACTTTGGTCAATATCCCCTAAAAACAGTATCGGCAAACTATCAATTGGAAAATCGATTACATCGTTTTTAAACTCAATTGTATCAATTATAGATTTTAGAAAGTACACGTCACTAGTACTAGCTGCGTTGTCAAGAACTGCCAAAATGGAGTTTCTAGCCACAATTTGTGATTCTTTTACATATATCGTATCTATTTTTGCAGTAACCATTGCAAATTCTTTCTGAGGAGGAATTCTGGTGGTGATTAATGCTTCTGATTCTATGGTGTCGGGATATTTAATAAACCATGCAATCATAAGGACTAAAAATATCAAGCAAACAAATAGACTGCTCCCCCATCGTATCATCCAAGTTGGAACATAAGTTAGAATTTCTTGAACTTCCTCTGAGCGTAGTTCTATTTTATCTATTGTATTTGACATCTAGTTTCCTAGTTCTAATTGATTTTTCACAAGATTGAAATACTCTCCTTTATTTTTTATTAGCTCCTTGTGATTTCCTACCTCTACAATTTTGCCACTTTCTAAAACAATGATTTGATGTGCATTTTTAACAGTACTTAGTCTATGGGCAACCACTATTACCGTTTTATCAGTAAAAAATTCGTTCAATTTCTCCATGATCACTTTTTCATTGTTTGCATCCAAAGCGGATGTTGCTTCGTCAAAGAACAAGTAGCTAGGATTTTTGTAAACGGCTCTTGCTATAAGTAACCTTTGTTTTTGACCAGTGCTTAAACCGATTCCTTCTATTCCAATTTTTGTGTTATAGGATAAGGGAAGTTCTTCAATAAAATTTTTAATGTTAGCGACGATAACTGCATATTTAAGTCTTTCTCTATCAACGTAATCAACTCCAACTGCTATGTTGTTAGCTATGCTGTCGTTGAAAATATAGTCCTCTTGCATAACGACTCCACATCTATCCCTCCATACATTTTGGGAGATATTTTTTAAACTCTGTTTGCCAATTTTGATTTCACCGCTGTATGCGTTATAAAATTTCAACAATAACTTCATTAATGTAGTCTTTCCACTTCCACTGACTCCGACTATTGCAGTTATTTTTTTGGCAGGAATAGTTAAGTTTATATTATTAAGGACATACTTTTCTGAACCAAAATATTTGAATGACATGTCGTTGATTTCAAAATCTAAATCTTTTGAAATATTAACAAACACTTCCTTGGGGTCCTCTTCATCATCTTTATTATGAATTTCTTGTAATCTTTCTAAAGAAATTCTTGCATCTTGAACTTCTCTTATAAAATCGATTAGCTGGGTAATAGGAGAGTTTAATTGCCCCACGATATAGGAGATTGCTAGCATCATGCCAAGGGTAATTTCTCCGTCAATAACTAATTTGGCAGATAATACCGTTATTAGAATGTTTTTCAGTTCATTCAAGAATCCAGAACCTACGCTTTGATACTGACCGAGAATTAGACCCTCGATAGAAATTTTAAATAATCGGGCTTGCATAAATTCCCATCCCCACCGTTTCTTTCTTTCAGCATTATGAAGTTTAATTGTTTGCATGCCGTTAATTAGCTCTATTACCTTACTCTGCTCCTGACTTACTTGAGAAAACCTTTTATAATCTAAATCCCTTCTTTTTTTTAAAAACAGCAATATCCACCCAAAATACAGCAAGCTTCCAATAAAGAAAATAAGAAAAATCAACAAATTGTAGAAGGCCAGAACAAAACCAAATATTCCTAGATTTACCATTGAAAATAAAACATTCAAAGAAGAAGTGGTGAGAATACGTTCTATGCGTTTATGATCGTTTATTCTCTGCAAAATGTCACCCGTCATCCTAGAATCAAAAAATGCTATAGGTAGTTTCATCAGTTTTATAAAAAAATCAGATACTAATGAAATATTAATTCTAGTGCTGAGATGCAGTAGAATCCAACTTCGAATAACTTCAACAACTGTTTTACCGACAAATAAAGATAATTGAGCAAACAATACTAGATAAACAAATTGTATGTTCTGATTCTTGATGCCGACATCGACAATACTTTGAGTTAAGAATGGAAACAATAGTTGTAACAGGCTTGAAGCAAGTAAGCCGATAAATAATTGCCAGATAAACTTTTTATACTTTAGAAGATATTGAGATAAGAATTTAAAACTTAGATTAGATTGTTTTTCATTAAAGTCACTGTCAAAAAATTTAGGTGTCGGTTCGAGTAATAAAGCAATACCCTCTTCGGTATGTTCATGTGCGTTGTTTCCAATCCAATGATTCAATAAATCTTTTCTGGAATATTTTAGTAATCCATATGCAGGATCTGAAATAAAAAACAAGCCCTTTCTAATTTTATATAAGACAACATAGTGATTTTTGTTCCAATGCAGAATACACGGTAAGGGAGCCTCCTCTAGTTTTTGAAGTGATACCTTAATACCTAAACTTCTAAATCCCAGAAGCTCTGAGGCGTTACTTAGTCCTAAAAGACTACTTCCTACTCTTTGAGTTTCAGATAGATTTCGAGCTTTTTGAATGGAAATAGTTTTGCCAAAATACTTAGCAATTATTTTCAAGCATGTGGGTCCACAATCCTTACTTCCTGGTTGCTTGAAAAAAGGGAAATTTCGCAATTTACGTAAAGGTGTTTGTTAGTGATTTTATAAATCCTGATGACTATCGGGTAAATTCAGGTAATCCGTAATAACTAATCGCTTTTTTCTTTAAAGGATTTTTGCTCCAATCATTCCATTCATTGGTTTCTGGGTTATAACCACATTTTAAGGGTTTCGATAGTATATCATGAGGGTTTTCCCTATATGCTCTACAATCAGTACAAACGTGCCTGAACTCACATCCTTTGCATGTGACGATTTGACTTTTAGTAATGTTCCAATACTTTTTAAAGTCTTTATGATTTATTGCATCCTTTATTGACGTCTCATCAATGTGACCATAACTTTCTTTTAAAGATGGGCAATTTTTTATTTGGCCTTGGGTGTCAATAGAAACCTTTCCGTTTAAACATGAATTATGATTTATTGATTCTGTAAAGGTTTTAATATTAATTGCAAATAAGTTAGAATGAACGATGCCACAATTTTTTTCATTTTTTAAAAGTGCCTTGGAATAAACAATATATCCTTGCTTTTCAAAGATAGGGGGCGTGAATTTCTCAAACGGAGCATTAAAAACTCTAAAAGAAGCTGTTCTAGGGTTTTTTAAACAAAAGTTTTGAAGCCTCTCGGTTCTAAAACCTATATCATATGGTAAGGTAAAATCAATTGAGATAATTGAAGATTTTATTGAGTTTAGAAAATCAATAAGCTTTTTTAGCTCCTTCAGTGATGTATTCCGATAAAATCGGACTTCCAAATGTTTACAGCGAACCTCGTTTAAATCAGATAGTGCTTTGAAAATATCAAATTCTGATTTTTTTTCAATGTCAATAATCGCATGAGATATTGATTCTGAAGCAAACCATTGAAGGGGAAGTTTCGGAAAGAGCTCTGGAGTATCTGTAATAATTATTAATTCTTCGATTAACAAAAATTCAAAATATTCATCAATGATATTGTCAAATTCATTACTAAACCTTTCTTTGATATGTTGAATATTTTTCCCTTGGTATTTATCAATTATATCGAAAAGATCATTTGGAATTAGCTTAATTTCATTGCGATGCAAATCACATATGATACTTCTGCTAACTCCACGTACAGGAATACAACTGGCCACTAAAACAAATGGCAAATTTTGATTAATCATTGGATAATAATAATTTTAGAGATTGGCCTATAAAAACTATAGGGGTGAAGCAAATTTGTTTGTAGACATTCGACTTCAATGGTTTTTCTCTGACTGGCAGATGTATTTGACTTTTTAGCCTTAGTCTTTTGAAAAGTAAAAGGCAAGTTGGATTTCATTTTTTTTAGACTTTCCATAAATTCAAAATTATTGGGTAAGATTTTCGGCTATGTTTTTTTCAATGTAATAATTACAGTTCTTTGATAGCCAGTCAATTTGGCCCTGTGGGTTAACTTCTAAGAAATAATATTTGTTTGACTGGTCTACTATTAAATCCAAGGAACCAGTATTTAGTCCAGACTTAGATATAAAGGCTTTTACTTTTTCTTCAATACTTTCTGGTAATAAAACTGGTACATTTCTGTTTGGCTTTTTTCTGTTATAGTTTCTATAATCTATACTAGTGGAACTATCATTTTGAGACAATATAGCCATAGGATAAAATAAGTTGTCGAAAAAGAAGATTCTTATCTCATAGCTTTTACTGATTCTTTCTTGAAAAAATGATGGAGAGAACGTATCATGCATATCATTAATTATGTGATCAGTCACAACAAAAGTCCCAGAAGAATTTATTGTGTATCCATCCATTTTTACCCTAATAGGATATCGGATGTCTTTGGTAATGATTTCACTATGGGATTTATAAAATTTTAATACTTCCTTTTTAGATGTGGTTACCAAAGTGCTCGGAATTTTTAATCCAACACTTTTAGCAATCGTTAAATGGTTGATTTTGTAATTTTCTACTTCACTTTGGTAGGACCCAAATAATACACCCTGATTTGCAAGAATAATTTCCAAGGATTTTAAAAGTGAATCTTCTTCTTTTTTTAAGTATTTATATAAATCTGGAAATTCACGAAAGCCTTTATTTGTGAAGTTCAATCCTCCTCTTCTGATAAATACTTTCGAAATATTATCCAAATAGATGTTGGACAAACTTAAATCAGTATTCTCATTTGAGATTTTCAAAAAATCCAAACTGGTTACATCAGAAAAATTCATTCTTAAAATTGAATGATCCTTACTTAAGCCCCAGCTGAGTATTTCGTCAGTAGTGACGTCCTGAGAATCACTAATTATTAATACCATTTATTTTTGTTGATTTGTAATCTTTTGGAAGTTCTACTCCATAAACATCATGCAAATACCATAAGGGAGGCAACCCTTTTTTAATTCTTAACTCATCTACATGTTCTAAGTCTTTTATTGGGAACTGTTCGTATTGCGAAGTGTACAATCCATAGATTTGTGTTTTACTATTTATGATGGATTTTTCTTCTTCAAATAATGCCCAAAAGTCCTTTCTTATTTTCCCTGATTCTATTTGACTATTTATAAATGGGACATAAAAATCCCATATAAAGTTAGTCTCTCCATAAGTATCACGTTGATGCCATAAAATAATCCAACCCTGCTTGAACCAACCATGATTTTTATTTATGTCAATTAACCTATTGATGTTAATCGAATCTACAGTTTTAAGAGGCTGATTTTGTAAATTCCCTTTACGGACTTGCTGATCTTTTTCTACTAAACTTTCTACTTCCCTGTAAATAAATTCGTTTGGAAGCCTCTTATAAAAGGTTTGAGTTAAACTATCATATTTAGCACCTATTTTCCTAAATAGGCTATCATTTCTAAATGAATTAAATTCTTCGAAAGATTCATAATATTCCTTTGATGCATTAGTCTTTTGAATGCCGTAAATAATGTACTTTTCAGCAACCTTTTTTTTATTTAGCTTCAATGCCGCGGCAGCGGCGAAGAAGTAGTCTGAGGAATTTTCATCTGAAATGATAGCGAATGCTTTATCAAAGTGTAGTAAGGCGTTTTCAAAATTGTTGTTTCTATACTCCAGCATTGCCTCCCAAATGTTTTTGTCGTACGAAGAAAAATTAACTTGTATACTAGTACAAGAAGAATAAATCAAGATAAAAACTGCCAAAAATTTAAGGCGATGAGAGGATAACATTACGAAATACTCATTCATGTAATTGAGTTGTTTCATTTAATGTGGAGTAGATTAAATATAGTCGAGATACAGAAATACTGAATTTGAAAAGCCCTATTGTTAGATAGGGCTTTGGCAATTACCTATTATTGTTGAGGACAATCATGGAATGTTATAGAATCGCCACCATTAATAATCCCATCATTATTATTGTCATGATGGGTATCAGTTATATGACCTTCTCTTTCCATGGAAGTTGGACGGTCGATACAGCCTAGTATTGAACTTAAATTTGTTTTTGATATTTCTTCACTCAAATATGCATCCAATTTTTTCATTATTTTCAAAATTAATAGTTAGTAATACTTTATTGTCAAATGAGATTTAACTTTTCAAACACCTTTAATGTATCTTGAGAAGTTCGTTTTTTGATTATATCAAGATTAGATAAACTTTTTTAGAAAAGTATTTGAAAAGTTAAATCAGCGTTTAGGCATTTTCATGTAATATGAGTTGCTCTCCGCAATCAGGTACGCAATTACCATTTGTATCCTCAAAATGATCACTGTACGCCCCATGGCAAGTTTCTACCCTCTCCGCACCATAGATTGATTGTGATTGATTAGAAGTTAATTTTTGATCTTTAAAATCTTCAATTCTTTTCATAATTGATAGTATTTATTAATTACACTTACTCTTTTAAAGGTTTTTCAGCTACCACCTTTGCACAATATTGTTATAAGTAAATGTAGAATTAAAGTACTTTAAAAGCAGTCTAAAAACTATAAATTAAGTAAGGTAAAACCTTACTTAATTTATACATAGCCATGAATTCTTGCAGTTTTTATTAACAATGAAGTTGAAGCGTTAGTTAATTTAAAGGCAACCGCAATTTTTCGTTTTCTTTTTTCAATTCCTGAAAGTGACATGTGAACATATTCAGGAAGTTTTTTAGTACTGGTACCATTTGCAAGATGGAATAATATTTTTCGATCAATATTGTCGAGAACATTGTTTTTACCTATTTCCCTAGCCATAAGTGCAATAACTTTTTTGCAGTAGTAGTTTTCCATTCTTAGAATGCACAATACACTTTCGGTAAAAATACTACCCGTTATTTCTTTCTTTATTAGCAATGACTGAGGTTGTACAATCTGAAGTATATTATACAACCGAAAGTTGCTGTTTAAAGAGGCTATTACCATTAATTTTGCATTGCAAAATTTTTGTTTTAAAACACAGCCAACATCTTCGATTAAAACAGGCTTAGCAACTTCTAAATAGGGTATCATTGTTCCTAGTATTATCAAGTCAAAAGAATTTGGGATTATATTTTCTAGGAATGTTTTTTCTTGTAGAATTACGGTACTGGTAGTCTCGTTAATTTTAAAAAACAATTTTTTTTCTTTGAAGTAAATCTTGTTGAGAAGTAACTTGTAATATTCTACCAAGAGAGGGCAGTCTTCTACTATTAGAACGTTGTATTTCGACATGCTTAACAAAGGCAGTTTTGATTTGGTATTAATAATTAAGTCTCTTAAAGTCAATATTTCATAAGTAAATCCATACCCTAAGATATTCTTCTTAGGATGTTAATTTCATTAAAATGACTCGTCTCATATTTTTGAATATTGGAATTTTTGAATGTACAACTAGGATAAAATTAACGGCATTCACTGCATAAAATATGCAGTAAACAAAAAACTTTTGTATGAAGCACTACTTCTGACAAGTTCTCTGGGATTAGTAAGTTCATAGCGAAACATATTGGTAAGGCATTTAGTCACAAGGCGGTGAAACACTTAATTTTTGTTGATGGTATTAGGAAGTACCAAAAATTGTGCCTTAATATAAAGCTCTATGCATACAATTGGGTTTTGTATGAATTTAATCTTGTCCGATAATTCATGATTCTGAATAAACTTGAGAAGAAATGGTATTTGTAATTTCTTGGGTAA
>CANMSA010000042.1 GCA_947500385.1 uncultured Flavobacteriaceae bacterium
CGCTGAGCCTGCGTGCAAGGTCACCGGTACGGTACATAAGTCCCCCGGCACCGAAGGGATCCGGAACGAAACGGTCGTAGGTCAGCTCAGGACGGTTCAAATATCCGCGGCTAAGACCAAAACCCGATATATATAGCTCCCCGGGGACATTGTAAGGAACAAGACGCCCAACAGCATCTAGTATAGCACATCCTAAGGTAGGGATTGGGACCCCTATGTTACTGATTCCTATTTTAATATCTTCACTTCCAATCTCCTTAAAGGTTACATGTACGGTCGTTTCCGTAATACCGTACATATTGATCAACCTACACTCAGGAACAAAACGGTGCCACTTCTCAAGCCGATCCGGTGATAAGGCCTCTCCCCCAAAAATAATGTAGCGAACTTGAAGACCTTCCACATCATCAAGCAAATAGTCCTGAAGCGCATAGAACGATGAAGGGGTTTGGTTGAATACCGTAACCTTATGTTCAACCAGCGCCGCAGCAAATCGGGACGCATCCAAAATCAAATCTTTTGAAGGGATAAATAATGACCCGCCATACAACAACGCCCCAAAAATCTCCCATACCGAAAAATCAAAACTGTAGGAGTGGAACAATACCCATACATCTTCGTTATTGAAATCAAATAGAGGAGAATCTGTTTTGAACAAACGTACGACATTGCGATGGGTAATCAACGTACCTTTGGGAAGGCCCGTGGTTCCCGAAGTATAGATCACATACGCCAATTGGTCGGGAGATACCTGTTTCAATACTATTTCTTTGTCTTCACACTGTATCTCATCCGAATCATCATCGAGCGGAATCGTGTGCAGTTCTCCATGAGAGGCGAACAGAGACAAAGAGGGCGAAACGCAGACCACATAGTTCAGTGCCGCATCTTCTACCATAAATGACACGCGTTGTACAGGCAGAGAAGGGTCAATAGGAACGTACGCACAACCGGCTTTCAAAATACCCAATATACCAATAATAATTTCACAAGAGCGATCAACGCACAGCCCTACAAGCTCTTCACCCCGGACCCCCTTTCTTACCAGATATCGCGCTAGTTGATTGGAACGTTTATCCAGTTCTGAATAGGAAAAATTTTGATTATCCGATATTAACGCGATAGCATCCGGGTCATTATGTACTTGTTCATCGAATAAGCCCAATATCGTTTGACCTGAAGGATACCCATCTTCCATGGGATTCGAAAGTGCCAATAACGTCTGTTTTTCCGTAGCTGTCAACAACTCAAGATTGTCTATTTCCTTAGTAGGATCACACACAATACTTTCTAAAATACGTTCAAAATGATGAAACATTCGTGCAATCGTATTCGAAGAGTATAAGTCCGTGCTGTATTCTATATTGACCCAAAGCCCCTTCGCACTTTCGCTAACATTAAAGGTCAGTTCAAATTGAGTGGTGTGTTGTTCCACATCCATGAGCGTTAGATCTTGGTCAACCGAATTGCCCGAACTCCCTTCCTTTGTCTCGTCTTTATTCTGCAGTACAAACATGACCTGAAAAAGAGGGTTGCGACTACGATCGCGTTCCCCCACTAAACTATCGACTATCCTTTCAAAGGGTATTTCCTGATTGTCATAGGCATCAAGAGTTGTTTTTTTAACTTGAACAAGCAAGTCGCTAAATTTCATCCTACCGTTAAAATCTGTCCTCAACGCCAAAGTGTTGGAAAAAAAGCCGATCAAATGCTCGGTTTCGGGAAGATTTCTATTGGAAACAGGTGTTCCGATACAAAAATCTTCCTGACCGCTATACCGATATACCAACACCTTAAATGCGGCCAACAAGGTCATGAACAACGTTACCCCTTCCTTATTCGAAAGCGAGATAAGTTGTTTATACAATTTAAACCCTATTAAGTGGGAAGAGCCATTTCCCAAAACACTTCGTAAGCTAGGCCGTCGGTAATCGATCGGTAAATAAAGTGGCTTTACATTACGCAGTTTTTCCTTCCAATAGTTCAATTGAATCGATAATAACTCTTCCCGATTATCCGACCTTTGCCAAAGGGCATAATCGGCATACTGAATGGGGAGAGGCATCAATCGAGCTTTGTGACCTGCCTTCATCGCTTGATAAGTCTCTACCAGTTCCGAAACAAGAATAGGAAAAGACCAACCGTCCGAAGCAATATGATGTATTACGATAACAAGAAGTGCAAACTCCACTTTTCCTTTTATCAAGTGGCACCGTAATACATAATCTTTGCTTAAATCAAAAGGTTCATTAACAATCTGCTCAATGAGCTGTTTCCCAACTCGATCGGGATCGTTCTCATCTATTTCATTTATCCCGAGTTTCCATTCGGTGGCAGGAAGTACCTGTTGATACGGAACACCATCTTTTTCCCTGTATACCGTTCTAAGGATTTCGTGGCGATCAATAATCCGTTTGAACGCATCGGATAAAAGCCTTGAATCCAATTCCCTGTTCATTTTGAGTACCGTGGGTTGATGGTACTGTAATGTTCCCTGTAATTTATCTATGAACCATATGCGTTCCTGAGCATAGGACAAAGGGATGGTCGCAGGGTTCTTTTTTGACAGTTTTGGAATATGCTCATTTGCCAATAAATCACTAGAAATACCATTGTAGGTATTAAAATATTCGATTAAGTCATTTTTCCTTAGTCTTAACTTTTGAAATAGCGTGCTTTCTATCTTTTTCCCTTTGGGAACATTTAGCTTTAGTTTTCCTTCTTTGAGGGATATAACGATGCCCTGATCATTCGCCTCATCGAGTAAAGTTGTAATATCAAGCATTTCCGATTCTTTCATTGCCCACCTATTTTAAAATACCACTACAGTTCGTATTCATTGTATTCCTTATCCGTATCCACCACATTCTTGATCTTTGTCTGAATAAAGTTTCCTAACAAAGTGATGGTAGGGAAATCGAACAAAACGCGTAAATCAATATGAATATCGACTTCCTTTCTAATCGCGGAAATCATCCTTGTTGCCAAAAGGGAGTGACCTCCGAGCCTAAAAAAGTTATCGTTGACCCCTATTCGCTCTATTTTGAGTAGCGCTCTCCATAGCTCAAGTAGCCTTTCTTCTATTTCATTAGTAGGCAATGCAAATTCTACATCGGAGTCCCCTTGGACCATATCTGGCCAGGGTAAGGATTTTTTGTCCAATTTACCTGTCGCCGTCAACGGGATTTCTTCCACCACTATAAGTTGAGATGGTAACATATAATAGGGAAGCTTTTCTTGAAGATGTGTCATGATCGCTGTTTTGTCGAATTCACCTGAAGGTACCACATAGCCTATTACGTGGATATCGTTTTTGTTATCGTGATAGGTAAGTACAACAGCTTGCTCCACCTTGTCGCTACTATGCAAAATGTGTTCGATTTCTCCCAACTCTACCCGGTATCCCCGAATCTTGATTTGATCGTCCTTTCTACCTTCAAAACTGATATTGCCATCCGGAAGCCAATGGGCAACATCACCTGTCCTGTACAACTTTGTACCGGGAGTGAAAGGATTTTCTACAAACTTTTGATGAGATAACTCGGGATTGTTCAAATATCCTCTTGCCATACCTCTGCCCCCAATACACAATTCTCCGGTAACACCTATTGGTACTGGCTTAAAATCGCTATCCACAATATAGACCTGAGTATTCGAAATGGGCCTCCCAATCGGTAACTTATCCTCTCTGAGTGTTTTTTCATGATATTTATAGTCTATTGAGGTAACTGTTGTTTCAGTAGGTCCATAAGCATTATAAAAAGGTATCTTCTGATTAAAGCTGTGTGCCAGACTCACGGGACATACTTCTCCTCCCGCTACAATCCTTCTTAAATGAGATTCTTCACCTAACTTTACTTCTTTAAGGAATCCGGGAGTCCCATCCAAATGAGTGACCTTTTCATTTTGCATGATGCCGAACAACGTATCAGGATCCATTAATTCTTCGATAGGGGCCAATATCAGTGTACTTCCGCTCAGTAACGTTAGGTAAATCTGTTCTACCGAACCGTCGAACATGTAATTAAAAAACAACAGTACCCTTTCGTCGATACCAAATTGCAAACGATGTCTTCGATCAAAGACCAGATTGATGACCGACTGATTGTCAATTAAAACTCCTTTGGGGTTTCCTGTAGATCCAGAAGTATAGATCACGTATGCTACATGATCTCCATGGGAAGCTTTGGTTAAGTTGCGGTTTGAATTATTTACTATTTCGGATCGATCATTATCAAGGTCCAGAAATGAAACATCCAATTCGGACAGTCTTTCTTTAAGTCGTGTGTTGGTTAATATAAGATCTACATTTGCATCAAACACCATATAAGCCAGACGTTCAATCGGCGCTTCAGTATCCATTGGAAGGTAGGCGCCTCCGGCTTTCAAAATTCCGATTATCCCTATAATCATCTCGGGCGATCTATCGATACAGATCCCAACAAGCTTTTCCGTCCCAACGCCTTGGTTTCGCAAGTAACGTGCCAGTTGATTTGCCTTTTTGTTTAGTTCACTGTAGGTAAGTTCTTTTCCATTACACACCAGTGCCGTTTTATGAGGTGTTTTCTTTACCTGACTTTCGAAAATATCGACAATAGTTTTTTCCGTAGGAAAATCTTTAGACGTATCATTAAAGTGTACCAACAGTTCCGCTTCTTGCCTTGGGGTTAAAAGGCGCAACTGTTTAATAGTGACGTCTTGCCGTTCAATGATTTGATGAAGCACCTGATTGAAATGGGCTTTGATCATTTTCACCGTTTCAGTGGTAATCAAGTCCGGATAGTGGTCAAAACTAATGTGAAGGGTTTTTCCTAATCCTGCGGTTATGGTCAATAGGTAATTCGTTTGTTCGGAAATACTTACGTTGTTCACCTTTAAAAAATGGTTTCCTTCCGTCAATACCTCGTCAATAGGATAATTTTCAAAAACCAAAATACTATCGAACCAATCACCCTGAACTCCTGTCAACGCCTGAAGTTCACTTATTGAATTGTACTGGTACCTGCGAGCTTCCGCATGCGTATTTTGTATGCTTACCAACCAATCCTTCACTAATTTTTGTCGCTCCAAAACGTTATGCACGGGCAACAAATTAATATATAGCCCTACCCGTGATTCCATATTTTTCAAATCGTCTGGCCTTCCCGATACGGTTGCACCAAAAACTACATTCTTTGATCCGGTATAACTGTGTAGTAAATAAGACCAAACGCCTTGTAAAATCGTATTCACGGTGATGTGATGCCGCTGTGCATACGTTTTGATGTCTTGTGTAAAGCGTTCATCGAAACAAAGGTCCAACTCCACAACATTGCCTATTCCTTTATTCCTATCTTCAATATCCGTAGTAAAGGGCAAAAGACATGGGGAATCCAATCCGTTCAAATATCCTCTCCAGAAATCGATATCCTCATATTGATCTCTTCGTGCAATATATTGGATGTACTCTTCGTATTTATCTTCATTTTCCAATTCGGGACCATTATCATTGCAATACGCCCCGTACAATTCCAAAAAATCGCCCATTAGCGTTGCTGCGGACCATCCATCAAGCAGAATATGGTGATGCGTCCATACCAACTTATGTACATTTTTGTCGAGTTTGAGCAGTGTGATTCTCATTAAAGGTACCTTGGTAAAGTCTATCCCTTTGTGCTTATCCTTCAGCAGAAAGGAGGCCACCTGCCGTTCTTGCTCCGTATTTTCAAAGTGACTAAAATCCAAATACTCAAAAGGCAACTCCACTTTTTTATATTCACACTGCACTGGAATTGCAAAAATGTCAAAGTAGAAACCGCTTCTTAAAATACTGTATTTTGCCAAGAGGTATTCCCATGTAGCCTGTAATGCCGTAAGATCTACGCCCTCTGGAAAATCAAAGGACATTTGCTCGGTATACGCATTTACCCCATGATCATAAAGCCCATGGAACAATATCCCCTCCTGTAAAGGGCTAAGCTTGTAGATGCTATTAATCAATTCTCCACGAAGCTCCCCCTGTTCTTTCTCCGCTAAAAAAGAATCCAGAGCTTTATGGCCGATCCAATCATTTAATCCATAATCAGACGGGGTAGGTGTACTGACCATCATCGAATTGCAATGCGTTATCAATAATTCCAGGTTTCTTATGCATTTTTCCGCAAGCGATCGAACGGTTTCATATTTGTAATCGGGTTCAGCATAGGTCCATGTCATACATAAACTTCCCCCAACAATCATCGCATTAATTTCGAACCGACTCCTGAAGGGAACATAAGGGCCTACCTCCTTTCCAGTACTTTCGGCGGCTACCTTTAACCCATTTCCTTTTTTCGCCAAATTATCTATCTGCCCTAAATAGTTAAAGACGATATCCCAGTTTGTTCGGGTTAGGCTTTTTCTGACTTCTGCATCTTTATGAAAATACTGTAATGCACCATATCCCATCCCTTTATCTTGTATGCCCCTGAGCTTTTCTTTAATAGATTTAATTACGTTCCCTGACACTTGTTCACCATCCACGGCAAGCAATACTGGGTATAAATTTGTAAACCAGCCTAAAGTCTGGCTTACATCAATAGCCTTATTAATATCTTCCCTGCCATGTCCTTCCAAACCTATTATCACTTCATTCCTTCCAGTCCATTCATGAAGAGCAAGAAAAAGTGCACTTAATAAAACATCATCGATCTCTGTTTTATAAGCGTGATTCACCCCCTTTAACAACAGTTCGGTAAATGACTTACCAAGATGTACGGATATATTTCCGAGCTCATCCGATCGAGAAACAAGATGGTTTTGATGGTCTACGGGTAGTGGATAATATGATTTGCACAAGGATCGCCAATACCCTAGTTGGTCCGTTGCCCTTTGGCTGTTGGCATACTCCTCAAGACAGTTTACCCATTCCCGATACGAACTGGTTTTCAGACCAAGGTCGAGCATTTTTCCTTGCTGTAACCGGGAGAGGCATTCTTCAAGGTCCTCTGTTAAAATACGCCATGACACCCCGTCTACCACCAAGTGATGAATAATGATCAGCAACCTGTCATAAAGGTCCTCCTCAGGTGTTTTTAACAATACCCCTACCATTATCTTTCCTTCTTCGATATTGAGTGTTTTTTGGTAATCATCACATACCTGCTCAATTTTTTCTTTTAGGTCGTTTTTAGGGATAGTTGATAGATCTTCAATCAGTAATGAAAAGTCGATGTCCCCATAACTTTGTTGCCAAACATTGTCCCGTTTTTCAAAGCGAATTCTCAAAGCATCATGCTGTTGTATAATAGTATACAGGACCTTTTGAAGGTTTTCTTCTCCTAGGCCTTTATCAAGACTTAGCAAAACGGATTGATTGTAATGTGATAGCGAAGCATGATCGTCATTCAAGTATCCCTGCTGGATCGGTAATAACCCAAGCTTACCGGTTAGATTGGCCTGATCGGTCGAAACGGGAACCTCCTGCGATGCCATAACCACTACACCCAATTCTGCTATAGTCTGGTTTTCGAATACGTCACGGGGATACATATGATAACCACACCGCCTTGCCCTGCTAACCACTTGCATGGTAATAATGGAATCTCCCCCCAGTGCAAAGAAATTATCGTATATTCCTACCCGGTCAATTCGTAGTAGTTCCTGCCATATTCCCACAAGGTCTTTTTCAACATCGTTTCTTGGAGCAAGGTAATTCTCTTGCAACAATTGAGGGGATTTTGGGGTTTGTAATGCCTTTTTATCTACCTTGCCACTTGGTGTACGAGGGAGTTCATCTAGTAATATCAATAAAGCCGGTACCATGTATTCCGGTAATTTACCTCTAAGGAACACCTCTAATTTGCTTTTCTCAAATTCTTCTTCAGCCACAATATACCCTAATAGTCGGGTAGTTTTATGATTGTCTTCATGCGCGACGACTACTGCTTCTTTTACCCATTGATAGGTAAGAATAGTGGATGCCACCTCTTCGAGTTCTACGCGATACCCCCTAATTTTGACCTGTTCATCTCCTCTGCCACAAAAATCGACACATCCATCAAAACGGCGATAGCCCAGATCTCCCGTACGATAAAGGCATCCTTTACCAAACGGATTTTCAACAAATTTTTCCCTTGTCAATTCGGGCTTGTTCAAATATCCTTTGGCAACTCCCCTGCCCGCTATGCATATTTCTCCGGGCACCCCAAAAGGTAGAGGTTGTAGGGACTCATCCAGTATATATATTTTATAATTGGCCACTACTTCCTCAAAACACACATCTTTTGAATTGCTTTGGCTTAACAAGGCATCTATTGTTGTCTCCGTTTGCCCGTATATATTGTATAAAGGATAGCCTATGCGAAGTACCTTGTTTTTTAAATCGACCGGAAGTTGGGCCCCTCCGCAGCATAAAACTTTAATACTTTCCAGACACTTTCCTTCTGAAAAATATTCTCGGAGCGTATCTGGAATTACCTGTACAAAACTAATTTCATTTTGTTCAATGTATGCTCTTATCGCATCCTTATCCAATATCAACTCCTTATGGGGAATGTATAAGGTGTGACCGTTAATTAAGCTGCTGAATATCTCTTGAAAGGCAATATCCACTGCCAGATTTGTAAGCTGGAGGATACGCTGATCCTCATCAAGCCCATATCTATCATTGTAGTAGAACATCAGGTTCATGATAGCACCATGATGTACCATTACTCCTTTGGGCTTTCCTGTAGATCCCGAAGTATAGATCACATATGCCATACGATCGGGGTCTTGAGATACTTTTAATGATTGTATCGACTCCTTCTGAATGTCTGTTCGATCACCGTCCATACTGACGAGGCAAATTCCAACCGGTGCGTTACCAAAAAATTGAAGGTTTTTATTCGTTAGTACTAATCGAAGATTAGCATCATTGATTATGTAGTCTACCCTTTCCACCGGATAATCCGGGTCTATAGGTACATAGGCCCCTCCGGCTTTCAGTATCGCCAACAGGCCCACCACCATGTCGAAGGAACGGTCCATACAAAGTCCTACTAAATCGCCTTCCACCAACCCTTG
>CANMSA010000043.1 GCA_947500385.1 uncultured Flavobacteriaceae bacterium
GGTTGGGCGGTTATCTCGACGGGCAGGGGGACCCCGAAATGTTCCGGAGGATCGAACCGGCCGACCGCCCCGACCGTTTACCGCTTTCCTATTCACAGGAGCGTCTTTGGTTCATCGACCAGTTGCAGGGGAGCGTGCAATATCATATTCCTATATTTCTAGAATTGGATGGCGAATTGGATATTCGGGCGCTGGAGGCAAGCTTTTTCGCTATTGTAGAAAAACATGAAATCTTGCGGACTGTGTATAAACAGGAAGAAGGCATTCCGTATCAGGAAATTCAGGAGCCTTCCGCTTGGAAGCTACGGTACGAAGAAATAGCAACAAACAAAATTCAAGAAAAAATTGCCCAAACCCTTAAAAAGCCTTTCGATTTGACTTCCGACTACATGTTGCGGGTACATCTTATCAAAAAAGAGGAGAACGGTTATGCATTAACGGTGGTTGCCCATCACATTGCGGTAGATGGTTGGTCTTTATCGATACTGCTAAGAGAGTGGCTTGCCAATTATAGAAAATACATAGCGGTGAGTTCAACGGTGTTGGATGTGCTCCCTATACAGTATGCCGACTATGCGATATGGCAGCGAGAATCGTTGTCCGCGGCGTCGCTTAAAAACGAATTACTATACTGGTCCGAAAAACTTAATGGGAGTAAAATACTTGAACTTCCTACCACAAGAATGATTGGTGTTGTTCAAGAACCAGACGGAAGGTTCGCTTCTTTTAAATTGGATTCATCCATCGTAACAGTACTAAAAGAAATGGCCCAAGCGGCGGAAGCATCTCTGTATATGGTTCTGTTGACGGCTTTAAAAGTTCTTCTAAATAGGTATACGGGAGCGGAAGACATCTGTATCGGAAGCCCGGTCGCAAACCGTACTCGGCTAGAAACGGAGCAACTCATCGGAATGTTCGTAAATACCTTGGCACTTCGTAGTGATTTAAGTGGTAACCCAAGCTTTTTAGACCTACTGTCAAGGGTACGGAAAACGACCTTGGAGGCATATGCCCACCAGCAGGTGCCTTTTGAAAAAGTAGTGGAAGTTGCAGTGACCGAGCGCGATTTTGAGCAGACTCCCTTGTTCAACGTACTTTTTGATATGCATAATAATCCCGATGAAACACTGGGTTTAACAGATGCGAACTTACCATTTACGGTCGCAGAAGATATGGATTATGCGATAGCCGCCAAATTTGACCTAACCTTGTTCATACGTGAGGAAAATGATGATCTTTTGGTTCGATTTCATTACAAACCTTCGAAGTTTGAAGAAGGTTTTATCCGGAATTTATTCGGTCATTTTGAGCAATTGTTGAAATCGATTCTAAGTACTCCGAATAATCCTATAAACGCTCTGGAAATAATTTCGGAAAAAGAAAAAGAGACGCTCCTCAAAGAGTTTGGTACTACTGAAACGAAAGAAATACCAGAGGCCACCATACTATCGATACTAGATAAAATAACACTTGATTTTCCGGAACAAACCGCCCTCAATTTTAATGACATCGAGCTTACCTATAAGGAACTGGGAGCACTGTCAGATCGTTTGGCAACTTATTTGCAGACGACACACAAGATTACCGGTAACAGTAGGGTGGGTATAATGATGGAACACTCCCAATGGACCATTGTTTCCCTCTTGGGAATACTGAAGACCGGGGCGGCATATGTTCCAATAGACATCGCCTATCCGGAAAATAGAAAACAGTTCATCATTGAGGATACCAGGTTGCAGACGTTGATTATTCATTCTGACACAATACTGGAGGTATCGGATCTTGAGGTTCCGATAGTGGCTATCGATATTCAAATGGATGGGATGGAAAGCGGTTCGAAGACGCTGAATTCAGCAGTTGAGGCAACTGATACTGCCTATGTGATCTATACTTCGGGAAGTACCGGTAAACCCAAAGGGGTTCCTATTGCGCACAGCGCTTTGTTGAACTATGTGAATTACGGTTTGACAACCTACGCTATGGAAGACAACGCTCCGATGAATTTTCCCTTATTTACTTCCTTGTCTTTTGATTTGACGCAAACAAGCATATTCCTAACACTGGCAACAGCGGGCACACTATGGATAACAGATCAAAACCCGATGGACTTTTTACGAGACCTCCCTGCGGCAGTTAATACGCTTAAGTTAACACCTTCCCATACCTATCTGCTACCGGAGGTCGAAAAAACGACTCTGAAAACAGCTATTGTTGGAGGGGAGGTATTGCTCTGGAATCATTTGGAACGGTTATTTTGCTTGAATGGCGATTTAAGGGTCTTTAATGAATATGGGCCAACGGAGGCCACTATTGGAAGTACCGTACAGCGAATTTTGACGCAAGATACGCCGATAACTATCGGAAAGCCCATTACAAACACCGATATATATATCTGTACCAAAGCGGGTACTTTATGCCCTGTAGGAATCCCTGGCGAGCTTTGGATTTCTGGAGCGGGACTTTCGAAAGGGTATATAAATCGTTCGAAGCTGTCTTTGGAGAAATTTATCCCAAATCCATTTGGAGAAGGCAAGGTATACTGCACCGGAGACAAGGCTATGTGGTTGCCTAATGGAGATATACAGTACTTGGGGAGAATTGATAATCAAATCAAACTACGTGGTTATCGTATAGAACCGGGTGAGATAGAGCATGCTTTAAATAGTATTGTTGAAGTAGTACAGAGTGTTGTGGTGCTTAAAAACCATGCATCCGAAGATGTTATTTTAGTGGGGTATGTAGTACTTGCCGAAGACAGTGTTCTCAACGAGGAACAACTGAAAAAATCGTTGGAAGTTTATTTGCCCTCCTATATGATTCCGCAGCGGTTTGTTGCCTTGGATTCATTCACTTTGACAGTGCATGGGAAAATTGACATGGAGGCTTTGCCCATGCCCGACATAGGTGCTGTAAAACAAGCGACTTATAGCGCTCCGGAAACAAAGGAAGAGCAGTATTTAGCAACTATTTGGCAAGACCTTTTAAAACTTGAAAAAGTAGGGATACAAGATGATTTCTTTATGTTGGGAGGTCATAGCTTACTTGCTACGAGGTGCATTGCCGCGGTTCGGAAAGTCGCCAATGTTGAATTGCGTATTAAAGATGTTTTTGAAGCCCCGATTCTTAAGGACCTTGCCCTAAGGATTGCGAATTTGCCCATGACCAAGGTAATTCCTCCCATTGAACGACTGGATCGGTCACAGTTACTCCCGCTATCTTATGGGCAAGAACGTCTTTGGTTTATGGATCATCTTCATCATGGCAGCACGGAATATCATATTCCGGTGCAGCTTGAATTGGAAGGCCATGTAAATGAAAAGGTTCTTGAAAGGGCATTTCAAAAGCTTATAAGTCGGCACGAGGTTTTAAGAACGGTCTTTAAAGAGCTGGATGGAGTTGCTCATCAACATTTGTTGTCTGAAGAACTGTGGCGGTTAAATGTGATCAAGCAGGAAGATTTTGAGGAAACCTTGCTTGAATCGTTTATCTCAGCGCCATTCAGTTTGCAGGAAGATTACATGCTAAGAGCCCATTTGATAAGAATGGAAAACGACCATTATATCCTATTGGTAGTTATGCACCATATAGCCAGTGATGGTTGGTCAATGCCTATTATGGTGGAAGAACTTGTAAAAGCTTATCGTGCTTTTGATGAAAAAATACCATTGGAGTTAGCCGAACTTCCCGTTCAATATGCAGACTTTGCCCAATGGCAACGAAACTATTTGTCGGGCAGTGTTTTGGAGGACGAGTTGGCTTATTGGAATGATCAATTAAAGGAGGTTCCGATTGTGGAACTGACTGCTGATTTCCCAAGACCGGCCATTCGGGGTAATGAAGGGGCCGCGCTTTGTTTATCCATTGAACCGGAGCTTACCGAAAAGTTGCGAATTTTTTCCCAAGAAAATGGGTTGACCCTTTACATGACCTTATTAGCGGGATTCAAATCATTGATGTACATCTATAGTGGTCAGGAAGATATCTGTATTGGTAGCCCTATCGCCAATAGAACACAAGAATCGATCGCACCCTTAATCGGTTTTTTCATCAATACATTGGCCATGCGAACCAGTTTGGCCGAAAATCCCAGTTTCAGCGAACTTGCACAGCGGGTAAAAACAACGGCTCTTGATGCCTATGCACATCAGGAGGTACCTTTTGAAAAAGTGGTAGACCATGTGGTAAGCGAAAGGGATATGAGTAGAAACCCTCTCTTTCAAATCATTTTTACGCTCCAAAACACAGATGAAGTACAAGAGATACAATTACCGAATATTAAGCTTACCGGGCGTCCTTTGCCAATAACAACAACTCAGTTCGATTTAGATTTGAACCTTTCAGAAACAGCCGATGGTCTTCAGGTTCTTGCAAAATATGCTACTGTGCTTTTTAAGGAAGAAACCATTGCCAGATTGTTGGGACACTTCAAGTTATTGTTAGAGCAGGTTATGGAGAATCCGTCACTGCTGATAGGGGATCTAAGCCTTCTAACCACGGAGGAAGAAGTAACGATCATTGAACGGTTTAACAATGGCAATGAGGTGTATAACGGAAATGATTCCATAGTTTCTCTTTTCGATAAAGCGGCGACTGCGCATGGAGAAACAATTGCTGTTCGTTTCATGAACCAACAACTTTCATATGATGAACTCAACCGTTTGTCCGATACCTTGGGGGTACATCTTAGAACAAGTTTGGGCGTTGAAAAAGGAGACTGTGTGGCAGTGTTTATGGAACGTTCACAATGGTGTTTGGTTTCTATACTAGGTATTTTAAAGGCAGGTGGCGCCTATGTGCCCATAGATATGTCTTACCCGGAGTCACGAAAGTCTTGGATGATTGAAGATACCGATTGTAAAGCCTTGTTGATCACCTCAGAAAGTTTGTTTGAAATGACGGGGTACAATAAACCATTGTTTGCGGTAGATATTGAACTGGAAGGGTTAGTGGATACCTACGATTTGAAAGAAGAAACGTTTCCCGAACTTGCTTCCAATGACCTGGCGTACGTGATCTATACCTCTGGCAGTACGGGCCGCCCCAAGGGGGTGATGGTCACCCATGGCAATGTTTGCAGTCTTGTGAAGGGGTGCGATTATGTACCCTTTGACGGTGCTACGCGTTTGCTTAGCACGGGTTCGATTTCTTTCGATGCTACGACGCTCGAATATTGGGGTCCCCTGCTCAATGGGGGTCTTTTGTTGTTGAGTTCCCGGGAGGATCTTTTGGAGGTGGGCCGTTTGAAGTCGCTTCTTTTGGAGGAAGGGGTGAACACGATGTGGATGACCGCTTCTTGGTTCCACCAAGTGGTATCGGAGGACATCGAAGTATTCTCAGGTCTGGATTATCTGTTGGTGGGGGGCGATGTGGTACAACGCGCCTATACGAACCAGGTATTGGAACGGTATGGCGACCTAAAGATCGTGAACGGTTACGGCCCTACGGAGAACACGACATTTTCGACGACCCATACGGTAAGGGGCGCCCAGGATGGCCCCGTTCCCATCGGCCGCCCCTTAAAATATCGTCATGCCTATGTCATGGGCTGGGGCACGGACCGCCTGCAACCGATCGGTATTCCCGGGGAGCTCTGTCTTTCAGGTGCAGGGCTTAGCCAGGGGTACCTGAAAAGTATGGAGGGCACTTTGGAGAAGTTCGTATCACACCCCTTTCTAGAGGGGGAGCGTATGTACCGTACGGGTGACATGGCGGTATGGCGCGATG
>CANMSA010000044.1 GCA_947500385.1 uncultured Flavobacteriaceae bacterium
CGCATGGCCAATAGGGAATGCCCCCCCAATTCGAAGAAATTATCGTTTGTTCCCACACGGGAGACCGATAACAACTCTTCCCATATCGTACATAATGCTAACTCAATTTCATTGTTTGGAGCAACATAATGGGCATCCATTTGCGAGGACAACTCCATCGACAACAGTTTTTGCTTATCCAACTTCCCATTGTTCGTCAGGGGGAACTCCTCCAGATAAACATAATGGGAGGGAACCATGTAACCGGGAAGCCGACCCTGTAAATAATTTTTAATCAAAGACTTATCTATATCTTTCCCCGTTGCCGTGATATAAGCGATCAAACGATTATCATTTGCGGTGTTTGTTCGACACAACACTACGCCAGCCTTGACTTCAGCTATTTCGTTCAACACGCTTTCAACCTCCCCCAGCTCTACGCGATAGCCACGGATCTTTACCTGATCGTCCAAACGGCCCAAGTATTCCAAGCGACCATCCGATAGCCTGCGGGCCCTGTCGCCTGTGCGGTAAATCAGATGGCCCTCCTCGAACGGATCGTCAACAAACCGGTCCGAGGTCAATTCCGGACGGTTCAGGTAACCCCTGCTCAGACCCAAACCTCCGATGTACAACTCCCCGGCTATGCCATGGGGAACCAATCGCTTTTGATTATCCAATATCGAACAGCTCAAAGTGGGTATAGGAACCCCGATATCACTGATACCACGAGCAATCTCTTCCCTTCCGATCTCTTTGTAGGTAACATGTACGGTCGTTTCCGTTGTACCATACATGTTAATCAACCTGCATTCCGGAATAGCTCGGTGCCACTTCTCCAAACGACTAGGTGACAGGGCTTCTCCTGCGAAAATGATATAGCGGAGTTTAAGATTTGATTTGTAATCGAGCAAATGGTCCTGAAGCGTATAGAACGAAGAGGGCGTTTGATTAAATACCGTGACCTTATGGTCTACCAAGGCCGAACCAAAGCGTGGTGCATCTAAAATCAGATCTTTCGTGGGGATGAACAAGGACCCCCCGAATAATAGCGCACCGAAAATCTCCCATACCGAAACGTCAAAACTGTAGGAATGGAATAACACCCATACATCTTCACTGCCAAAATCAAATAGGGGATTGTCCGTTTTGAACAATCGTACAACATTGCGATGGGCAATCAAGGTTCCCTTGGGAAGGCCCGTGGTCCCAGAGGTATAGATTACATAGGCCAATTGATCGGGCGATATGTCATTGCTTACCGCATCCATACTCTCCTTCCCTATTTCCTTTAAACAATCATCAAGTGGAATCGTGTGTACACTTCCACAAGATTCAAAAAGATGGCTTGAAACCATGGTATTGACTACGTAATTCAATGCCGCATCTTTTACTATATAGGACACTCGCTGCTGAGGAAGGGAAGGATCGATCGGCACATAGGCCCCTCCCGCTTTCAAAATACCCAATATGCCGATCACTACATCACAAGAACGTTCCAGGCATAATCCAACAAGCGCTTCCCGTTGAATCCCTTTTTTCATCAAGTATCGAGCCAGTTGATTCGACTTCTTGTCCAGTT
This sequence comes from uncultured Flavobacteriaceae bacterium, assembly GCA_947500385.1. Classification (GTDB taxonomy): domain Bacteria; phylum Bacteroidota; class Bacteroidia; order Flavobacteriales; family Flavobacteriaceae; genus Pelagihabitans. The sequence continues at coordinate 1,562 of CANMSA010000044.1, forward strand.
CCGAATAGGTATACGCCTCATCATCAAAAATCAATGCTATGCTTCCGGGACCATTGTGCACCTGTTCTCCAAAAAGGCCCAAAATGGTTTGATCTGATGGATACCCGATTCCTCTGGGATCGGATAACGCCAACAAGGCCTGCCTGGAATCGCCCGTCAGTAGCTCAAAATCATCCAATCCAATAGCGGGATCGCGCACGATATTTTCCAGAATGCGCTCATAATGATGATACATTTGCGTAATGGTGGCGGACGAATACAAATCGGTACTATATTCTATACTGAACTTAAGCCCTTCGATACTTTCTTTTACGTTGAAGGTTATATCGAACTGAGAGGTTATATGGGATACCGGATAACCACTTATGCGGATATCGTTTATTTGGATCCCCTCCTCGACACGGTCATTGTTATCCAATACGAACAATATTTGAAATAAAGGATTGCGATTCATTTCCCTTTCCTTTACAACGTGTTTGACTATTTCCTCAAATGGCACATCCTGATGGTCATAGGCCCGGAGGGTGGTTTCCTTTACCTGCCATAGAAAATCCCGAAAAGAAGGATTACCTCCCAAATCACTGCGCAAGGCAAGCGTATTTACGAAAAATCCGATCAATGGTGATAGTTCGTCCTGAGTCCTATTGGCTATGGGACTTCCCACACAGATATCTTCCTGACCACTATAGCGATACAACAGTACCTTGAAAGCGGCCAGCAACAACATGAACAGGGTGGCCCCCTCCTTTTGGCATAGATTCTTGACATCATTTGATAATGTCCTGTCCAAGACCCATGATAGTCGTTCCCCGTTCCTACTTTGCAATGCCGGTCTGGAATAGTCCGTAGGGAGGTCCACTTTCGTAACACCACGTAACGTATCCTTCCAATACGACAGCTTTTCCTCCAGGTACGTACCCGCCACGTGCTTGCGCTGCCATATTGCAAAATCCGAATACTGGACCGGTAAGGGAGGTAAGTCCGATTCCTCGCCGCCCGAACCACTCCGGTACAAAGCCTCCAACTCCTTGACCATTATCGGAAAGGACCAACCATCATTGGCTATATGGTGCGTCACCAACACCAACACATACTCCTTTGCCCCCAGACCGAGCAAATGACATCGCAGCATGTAATCCGTACCCAGGTCGAACGGACCGCCGATCAACTCCCCGATCAATGATGGAAGTTCCATATCCGTATCCGGGCAACTAAAATCCAACCGCCAATCATCTTCCGGCAACACTTCCTGGAAGGCAACTCCCGAATCCTCACGATAGATTGTCCGCAATACCTCGTGACGGGACAATATCTTGCGAAAAACCTCCTCCAGCAACGAAACATCCACAGGTCCTTCCAATCGCAATACCAAAGGTTGATGATATTGTACGCTCCCCTGTAAATTGTCAATGAACCAAAGGCGTTCCTGGGAATAGGACAAAGGAACCCGGCCCTTGTCAGATACGGCAGCGATGGGCGGCAAGGAAAGGGCCTGTGCCGAAACCGATAAAAAGTCCCCGAGCTCCCCTATCGTCGGATGGGCGAAAAACTCCGCGATCGTCAATTCCTTGCCCAACTCCGACCGGATCGAGGACACCACACGGGTCGCCAGCAAAGAATGACCTCCCAAATGGAAAAAATTATCACGGAGACCGATCCTATCACGGTTCAACAAACGCTCCCATATCGATACCAAACGATGTTCCAAATCACTCCTGGGGGCCACATAGTCCTGACCGGAGGATTCATGGCTTCCAAGGTCGTGCAACGACTTCTTATCGATCTTGCCGCTAGGGGTCATCGGTAATCTTGACAATACCCGGTAATCGTTCGGAACCATATAGGAGGGCAAACGATCTGCCAGGTAAATCCGTAAATCGTCCTGCAGGCGCTGACCGATCTTCTCGAACAGGGGAATATTATGGTACGCCCCCATGGGCGTATCGTACTTGTTCACTATTCGTCGATCTATTTCTGAACGGCTCAACAACAGATTCATCCTCAACGGGTCGGGATGGACCAAACGACGGACCTTGTACCCTTGGGATACCGCTGCCGATAGCAATTCCGATACTGCCGAACAGGAGGGGGAAGGGGAACCGGAACCGACCCGCAATGAGGAGACCGTGCCCGACAAGGTCCCTGATAACCCCGCCGATAACATCTCCTCGCGCCACAAACGGGGGTTTGGAACACCGGCAAAGGCATATAGGTCCTTATCCCAGTTTATAGCGGCGCCCTCGGATAGCGCCGGCGAGGACCAGTCCTCCCAATCAGGACGTAGGTCATCGTCGGAACTGCCCAAATGGAGTACCACATTGTAGCGGTAGGACATCATCTCACTTTCCAATTCCCCTGACTTCAGTTCGATCTCCACGCTACCGATGGCATCGTACTGCGATGCCAGCCCATAAAAATAAGAGGGGTCGATACATAGCTCCCCGTCACGTAAAACTTCATGGGAGACGTGTTGGACAAATGACGACAGGGAAAGTTGACCCGGAAGTTTGTCCAATAACATACGGGCGTGGAACAAATCAAGAAGACCATAACTGCGCACATCCCCGATGATGATACGGCCCCTGCCGGATACAGAGGATATCGCAGAGCACAACACTTCGGACAAATACCTTATGCTCGGGAAATATTGGACCACCGAATTCAAGATCACCGTGTCCAGACCATCATATACGTAATCCGACAGCTCATGTGCGGCACATACATAAAAACTTGTCGATGCATACGAAGAACCCATGTCAGAGGTCACCGACTGCATGTACGAAACCATCGAATTTGAAAGGTCCAGACCAACATAACGGGACAATTTGTCCCTTAAGGGATAGTAGATCAATCCCGTTCCACTGCCGACTTCAAGTACACGTTCGGGGGAATGGGACAAAATCGTCCCTATGATGTCTTCCCGCCATTCCGACATCTCCGCCTTACCGTAAGCCTCCCTAGTAAAACTGTTCACCCAACCCGTGATATTGAACATATCGTCCGATACCCCTTCCATATCCAGGTACTCCCCTTCATAAATATCACGCCAATCAGACAATCGGCCTTCCTGTAAAGAACCGATATGGGACTCTATATATGCCGCCGATGGGACCAGGTAACCTACCAGATAGCCATCCCCTTCCGGTCCTTGGTAATGCAGGACACTGTTCTGCAATACGCCGGGATGATCGTTCAGGGCATGTTCTATCTCCCCTAACTCGATACGATAACCACGCAACTTGACCTGGTCGTCCCTACGGCCCAAATATTCAAGCTCCCCGTTGGCCAGTAAACGGCAAATGTCGCCCGTTCGATAGACCAATCGCTCTTCCCCCTCCCCGATATCCAACTTGCGGAACCGGTCCGCGGTCAGTTCGGGGCGGTTCAAGTATCCCGGGGAAAGACCCGCGCCGCCAACGCACAACTCTCCAGGAACCCCTATCGGCGAACGCCCCCCCCACTCATCGAGCAGGTATACCTCCGTATTCGATATAGGCGCGCCAATGGGCAAGCTCCGTAGGGAACCTTCACTGCCATCTACCTTGTAGGTCGTTACACAGACCGAACATTCCGTAGGACCATAGGCATTGTAGTATGTCAAAAATTCACTGCAATGAACCGCTTGGGAAACATCCGCGGCCTCCCCGGCAGTGATCAAAACACGCAAAAACGACAGCGCGTCCAAAGGAAAGTGCTTTAAATAGGCGGGCGGAAAGGTCGCCACGCTGACATCCGAATCCCGTAGATAGGACAAAAAGGAACCATGGTCAAGGATCCTAGAGGAATCCGCTATCACCAAACAGGCCCCGCTGTAAAACGCCATGAAAAGTTC
>CANMSA010000045.1 GCA_947500385.1 uncultured Flavobacteriaceae bacterium
ATGTTGGTTCCAAATGCAACTTAAAAAGTGTAAACGATGTTTCTATAACTTTGTAAAGGATGTTTGTATATCGTACCAAATGAATGCCAACGGTTCGGCTATGAGTAGTTGCGTGGGTTAGCACTTAATTTTGCAAGTACACACCAAACTGAAAATCCGCTAGGATTTTCAGAAGTAGGCGAGAACAAGCAATTACTTATAGCCATTGTTGTGCATAGTTATTTTTTTGATTTGTATATCGCTCCATAGTAAACAATTCCTTTCGGACTTGTCGACTTGTAAACGTATCCGTCGTTATCTAAAAGTTTTAGGATTTCAACCTCAATTTTTTCTCCAATTAAAGCTTTTAGGTTATCATCAGACATTCTTTTGTAAGTCAAAGTATATGTAGCATTCGATGTCCAGTCAATGCCATAAATCTGTCTACTTTTATAACTTTTTTCTTTTTGTATTTTTTTTCTCCGCTTAATTTTTGTGTCTTGATGATTTATATGATGATAACTAAAATTTCCTGTTCTGAATTTTGAGCATTCCTCAATTTCTTTTTTATTTAATTTTAAATTTTCAAATTCAGGATTCATAAATGAGAAGGTTAAATTTCCGCATCTCCCAATCAAAGGGCCGTCTTTCGGATAATCAAAACTCTTTATGTAATCGACAAGTTGGTCAATATTAGCTTTATTTTTATGGGTTGTTTTTTTAGCAATCAATTCAACATCAGTTATTCCATTTATACTATCAGCACAAATTTCGAGTGTCACATAATCTACAATTTCAACTCCTTCAATGAAGTATCTTGTCAATATTTGAGAATGTAGATTGATGGAAAATATTAAAAATCCAAAAAGTAATATTTTATTCAATTCGCAATTATTTTTAATTATGCACAACGGTTGGGCTAAGCGTAGTGCGGAGGCAAGGAAACTTTTTGTTTCCGTCTGCCGACGTAGCTAAAGCTTATTGTTTTGCTTTTTCTTTTTTCTTCTAAAGCTAAATCCATAAGATTTAGCGACTTTATAAATATACACGGACCTTTGGTTTTAGCCCTTAAGTCCGCATTACGTTTAGGCATTGTTACCACACGTTTTTTTATTCCCAATACTCATATTTAAAATATCTTGGCACATATCCGCGAATACTTTTTAAAAGTCCATTCTTGTAATATTTATAAGTCAGTTGATATTCGTTTACTCGGTCGTTCATAAATTTTGAATAGACGTCGGATTTTACAAGCTGACCTTTTTCGTTGAAAGAATTCGTAATAGTCTTGTTGTCCTTAAATTTTTCTAAATCCCCATAGTCTTTGTAAGTAGTTGTGTTAGGAATTCCGTTTATGGTTTCCAAGATTTTTTTAAGTTTTGGCTCCAAATAATATCCATAAAACCGTTTAACATAAAAGTCCTTGTCATATTCTTTGGTCTTATGATATATAATAATTGAATCGTTTTTCCCTGTTGTTGTGGATTCGTAAGGTTCATAATTATACGATGTTTCATAAACAAAACTTCCTAAATTCTTTCTAGACCAAGTTAGTTTTCCATTAGTTTCATATTTAAAAATAGTTGAATCCTTTCCAACCGAATCTATTATTCTAACCAACTGATTTTTATTGTTACAGTCAAACAGATTTACTTTTTCAATCGATTTTCTTTTCCGTGTTTTTCGATTATACGAAGCACTATATTTTGTAGAACGTATTTTTTTTCCAGTTCGGTCAAATTCTATGATTTCGGACAAGTCTTTTGGTGAATTCATATAGACAAATATTTTCTTTACTTGTCGGTTTGCATAAACGCTATCTGGTTGCCACCTATTCTCAATTTGGCCAAAACCGAATATTGGAATAGAAATGAATATTAAAAATAGAAATCTGTTCATATTATTCGATTCGGTTTTCTTAAATGTGTGGTAACGGTTCGGCTATGAACAGTACGGGAGCAGGTTAGCACTTGCTTTCCGCCTCGCAATTAGCCAAACCTTTTTGTTTTGCTTTTTCTTTTTTTATTTAATGCCAAATCCAAAAGATTTGGCAGTGATCGTTGATATTCCGGGTTTATAACTTAAGCAGCCAAGCCCGGATTGTTTATAGGTTGTGTTGGCAGCAGTTATTTTTATTCATCGGTAGCATTGGATTGCGATGTCTCTATTCCTTTTTCAATGTCCTTCAAAAGCAATATATGTTTGCTTCCTTTTTTTAGAAATGTATTTGGACAAGTTAATTCCAGTAAAACATCTAATGTATTCTCAAACCAATCATAGTTTCCGCGCAACGGTGGAATTGCATGAACTCTATTGATATAGTAAATTACCCTAGAAACGATACCAGAATCAATTCCTAAGCCTTTTCTTGTTTCAAGTTGGTCTTCTGAAATATTATATAAATTTTCAGTTATTGTGTTTAATTCAGAAAGTTTTGATTCAATTTTATCTAGAGTCAAAGAATCCTTTTCCCACATTAGATGGGTAGCTAATTCAAAACAGGCTTCGCGAATATTGTTATACTCCACAATTAATTTCTTTGATTTGGGGTTAATCTAATCAATTTTACTAATTCCTCGTCCGTATCTTCATTAGTAATTAATTCAAATGAAATTATTCTTCTCCAAGGTATTCTGAAAATATTTGATTGACTTGAATTAGAATCTCTTAAAGAAAGTATTAAACAATCATCCGAATTAAAATTTAGTTCCAAATTATCATATCTTCCTTCAATTTGAAGATTTCCTTCAATCCAAAACCGCATTTTCAATCCTTTTTTTGGAGTAAATATATCTTCTTCTGAATCTTCGAATGTCGGATGAACATCAATAAAGTATTTTAGTTTTTTTTTCCAAAATATTGATTTTTTCATATTGTGCTATAATTGCTGCCAACGGTCTCGGCTATGATTAGTTGCGTGGGTTAGCACTTAACTTTGCAAGTATACACCAAGTTGGAAATTCCGCAGGAATTTCCAAAGTAGGCGCGAACCAGCAATTACTTATAGCCATTGTTAGCAACTATTTTTATTTATCTTCTTTTATAAATTCATCTAAATCCTCCAACTTTCCAGTAAATGGATTTCGATTTGTCAATTTTTGCCAAATTTGAGATTCCACTAAATTGTCTGAAATTCCATTTTTAAACACATAGTAAGGGTTTAAATTTGCACCTGTTTTTTTTATTTTTTCGTAATAAATTCCACTTTTTTCAGGGTCTAATATTTCTATTTGTTCAATCTTGTTTTTTAGTTTTCTAACTCCAAGAAATTCTTGTCCGCCAATCAAAGTCAACATTCCATTATACTCCACTATGTAATGATTTCCCTCATCTTCAAAATTGGCGATTTTAATATATCTATCAAGATTAATTTCGTTAACACGAACAATTCCATTTTCTATAACCTCTTCTTTTTTCTTTAGGAACTTTGGTAATCTTATCAAATCTGGTATTTCATAATATAAAAACCAAAGCATAAAAAAAGATGCAATTGACAAAATTATTATCAACCAAATCTTAGGATAGAAATATAAAAGAATAGCAAAAACTATCAGAAATAGAACTTTCAAAATAATTAAACCAACGTCTTTCGGAATACTTGATTTAGTTTCCTCAATTTGCTTCCTCAAAATTCTTTTTTCGGATTCGGTTAATGCTCTTTCGTATTCTCTAGTCAATTATTAAGGTTGGTTTAAATTGTTGCTAACGGTTCGGCTAAGCGTAGTGCGGAGGCAAGGAAACTTTTTGTTTCCTTCTGCGCACGAAGCTAGAGCTTTTGGTTTCGCTTTTTCTTTTTTGTTCAAAGCTAAATCCCAAAGATTTAGCGACATTATAATATACACAGACCTTTCGTTTTAGCACGAAAGTCCGCATTACGTTTAGGCATTGTTAGGCAACGTTTTTATTTCCGTTTTCCAATTTGTTCCAACCTCAATTAGGTATTTACTATCGATTATTTGGAATTCTCTGCCTTTGGCGTATTTTCCGTTTTCCGCTTTTAGTTTCATTAAGTCTTGACGATTTGGGTCGTATAAACCTTGCTTTAGAAAGTTGTATCTGCCTTGAGTCAAGCTGATTCCGTAATTGAAGGCTTCCCTGTTTTTCGTACAGTTTAAAAATCAACTATTTTTAGCTTATGAAGAAAAGCAGATTTACCGAAG
>CANMSA010000046.1 GCA_947500385.1 uncultured Flavobacteriaceae bacterium
CCCTAATTTTAACCAGCTTGATTCATTAAGTGAAAAATCCTGCCGGATTTTCCACACCGAATCATAGCCGAGACGTTGTGAGCAATTAAGACCATTTGACTATATATGAATGCATCCGAATTTCGAAAACTTGTAACAAAACACTTTTCTCCGAAGATTCGTGAATTAGGATGGAAAGGTTCTGGATTCAGTTTTAAAAAAATAGACGATAATCATGTTGTAAATCTTTTTGGAATTCAAGGGAGTTGGATGGGAGGTTCTGTTTGTTGCGAAACAGCCATCCATTTTGACTTTTATCCTGAGTTCGAAAAAATGACTTACGCTGGTTGTGTAATTCGCAAAAGACTTTCTCCAGTCGGCGAAGGAGATTATCATTGGGATTTCAGCAATAAAGTGGAAAGGAATATCGAATCGGTTCAGTCAATTTGGACAGCTTTTGAAAAACATGGCCAAAAATTCTATAGGGACTTTGACAATTTTCCAAGCCCGTTTGACAAAATTAAACCCCTGGATTTAGAACAAAACGATCGATATAAAATTTTGGGTAAGTATCATGTTTACAATCAGATTGAACTAGCTCGACTTTTAAAAGATATTAACCTGCTAATTGAGAATATTCCCTACGCAAAAGGTTTTTCGGAATATGGAATATCTAGGACGGAAAAACTGGCAAAAAAAATGTTAGTTGGAAGAAAAACCAAAGCTTATTTTGAGACAGAATCTTTTTTTCAAAGACAAATAGAATCCTTGAAAATAAAATAAAAACTGCTCACAACAATACCTATAGCAAATAGGGCATAAAGTGCTAAATTTAATGTTTCGGGTACGTTTGCTAAGTCCGCCAAATCTTTTGGATTTGGCAATTAAAAAAGAAAAATAATTACAAAACAAAAAGCTCTGGCTCGCAGACCAGACGGAAACGAAAAGTTTCCTTGCCTGCCCTACTTGCCATAGCCGAACCGTTGTACACCATTTAAAAGACTTGAAAACAGAATTAAAATATATAGAATTAAAAAGCGGATTTTCCGATAACGGAACTGCGTGGATTGGACTTGTTTCATTCTCAAAAAGCGGGAGGACGATATATTTTGATGGAAAAGCATTTCAAAGTCTAAATGGGACTGGAATTGGTGGAAATTATTTTAACCTTGAAAATGGAGATGAGTATTGGATTTCGGGTGTTAAAAAGGATATGTCTGACCGACATAAATTTGGAGGTGGAAAAATCTTTGTGGAAAAACGGATTTTAAGTTATTATTTGAGAATAATCGGAAAAGATAAATTGCCAAAAACGGGATTTGAATTGATTGAAGTCGATATTAAAAAGCCAATCAAACGGATTAACGATTTAGAAAATGAAAAAGATTAAAGCTTTTATTTCAGGGCTAGCTGGACTGTCTTTGATTTTTATGCTAGTCGTTTTCGTAGCGGGTATTTCTGGTATTTTCTACCTTATTTGGACAATGCTGAAGTTCATAAATAACTAAAATAAAACAGTGTACAACAATACCTATAATTAATTGCTCCCAATTTTCCTCACAGAAAATCTTTCGCAATTATTACTAACTTCACAGTTCGCTGGAAACATCCTAACGGGCGTTTCCACAACTAATCATAGCGGAACCGTTGTGCATAATATGAAAAAACTATATTTCACTCTACTTATTTCCTCAATATTCGTAATCAATTGTAGATCACAAGATTTGACCTGTACTGATTTCAAAATTGGTAAATTTTATATCCCAACAACTGAAGAGTTAGAAAAAATGACCGTTGTCGAGAATGATAGCGAAATGGATTTTAATATTAAATTGGACTCCACAGTTAATAAGACAGTAATTGTTCGAAAAGAACTAACTCAAATAGAATGGACAAATGGAATTGGAAATGGAAGTCCTGAACATGAAATAATTGAATGGATAGACGATTGCTCATATCGACTGACCTATGATTCCTCAAAGGCTGAATTGGACCAAGAGAAAAAATGGGTTAATGATAATAATGGAATTGTAGTTTCCAAAATAAAAATTGAAGGTAAGTGTATGTTTTATGATGCTACAATGACCACTAATGAGGGACAAAAAATTTCGCAAGAGGGTCTAATCTGCAAGGAATAAAATACTAAGCACAACACAACCTATAAACAATACGGGCTTGGCTGCTTAAGTTATAAACCCGGAATGTTAGTGGCCACCGCCAAATCTTTTGGATTTGGCATTAAATAAAAAAAGAAAAAGCAAAACAAAAAGGTTTGGCTAATTGCGTGGCGGAAAGCAAACGCCAGTTTGCTCCCGTACTGTTCATAGCTGAACCGTTGCCAGTAATTTGAAAAAAACGAAAATCCACATATTAATTCTTCTTCTAATTTCGACTTTTATGTCCTGTAATCATTATATGAATAGAGAAAGAGAAATTCCGAAAGAAGAAGTTGTAAAAAGCATCAAAGTACTTAAAAAAGCAGGATTCTTTAAAAACTACAAAAATCTATCAGTGGAAAAAACCTTTGACACAATTTACGAATTGAGAAAAAAGGAATACAGCGAAATTTTTGAAAGTGATTATGACCCAAAAATGAATTTGGAACCAATTGAAATTGCGGAATATGATAAAAGTAAACTGTTATTTCTCGACTTGGAAGCTGACGTTTTTAATGGTAACGAAGTTTATAAATTCGTAATAAATAGATTTTCAGAATTATCAGATAGAAAATTTAAACCTACTGAAGTGAAAGAAGTTTGGAAAAGTAACAGTGGACCAATAAAAGTGTCTTTTGTTTCTGACAATCAATTAACCGAATTTGAGCCTGAATACAATAACGATTGGCTTCACGAAAGTGTATTTAATATTTGTCGAAAAAAGATAGCAGACAAAAATGTACGTTTGGTTTATTGTTTAGACAATGACGGCTATGGTTATGGGCAAGCTGTTGCAATAATTAGGCTAACTGAATCTGAACAAAAAGTTCTTGAAAACGAATTGAATTGGAAATTTGAAACTGAATAATAAACTACTGGCAACAACGTGTATAGTTCATTACGTAGCTATCTAAAAGTCTCTCTAGGATTTCTGGCGAAATCCCTAAACGTTCTCTCCTTTTTGCTATCTTAGTACAGACGCAACAAACCATACACAAACACGTTAGGCAACATTGATGAAAATCGAGTATCTAAATATCATTGAGTCCGTATTTGAAAGTCACGAAATTTCAAAATTGTATTCGATAGACATAAATTACTTTGAACGGAATGAAAATTATCCGATTAGTGAAGGAATACAGTTCGAGTCAGAACATTTCTGCGGAGAAATTTTTATGTATTTCGGAGCAATGAAATATTTGGAATCTCAATTCGTAATATTCAAGACTGGTAGCGACCATACAATCATAGAGGACAATTTAGATAAAAGAGAAATTGTAGATGAAATAAAACGTTTTTTAGATGCTAGAATTTTGGAATTAAGAAGTTTAACCAATTCAATGGAATCATAATCTGAATGGAGCTAAAACCAATATCTGGACAAAGGAGGAAAACCTTACTTGAATTTTATGACCCTAGAGAATGGCCTTCTCAATGGAAAAGAATGCCTGAAATGATGAGTGAATTGATTAAAACTCTTGAATCGATTGACCACGAACCTGTTTGGGTATTTACTTCTCACGCTGAACTATTATTTACTGATAAAGATGATTACCAAGATTGGCAGGTTTTAGTGAGGATAGTTGAAATTAACGATAAGCAATATTATAAAATTACCGCAGCACAAGACTGTCCATGGCATCATTTGACGGGATTTACAGATAAAAGCAACGAAGCAGCTCAATTAGTTATATCTGGATTATCTGTTGCTGTTGTTGGAAAAAATCGGAATATATTTTTGGACTCGAATTGACAGAAAACGTTGCCTAACAATGGCTATAATTCAGCCTTAATCTCCAACCATAAAGAATATTTCCTACTTTTAATACGGCTCGATTTCTAAACCGAAAAATCCTAACGGATTTTCCAGGCCGAAATCATAGCCGAGACCGTTAGGCGCAATTTTGAAACTTCCTATTTCGGTTAGTATTTCTAAATATGAAAAAACAAATTTTTAAAAT
>CANMSA010000047.1 GCA_947500385.1 uncultured Flavobacteriaceae bacterium
CAGTTTGGTGTTTACTTGCAAAGTATAGTGCTAAACTACGCAACTACTCATAGCCGAGACCGTTGTGCAACATTTTGCCAAAATCAAACCTTGAATGAAAAAGAACCCGTTAGATGATATTTTAAAGACAATTGAAATTCATGATGAAATAATTGCCCAATCGACCGAATTAGATGAAAAATCAAAAAGAGCATTCCTAAATTTTTCCGCACACATAAATAAACTCTTATCAACTCAAGATGTTTCTAAGAAATTAAATTCGTACCAACGAAAGTCGGCAACAAGCGAATTTTTAAATTATTGGAACAATACCATCAGTCCCGACACGGAAAAATTTTGGGCGGAAATAGACACAAATAGCATTAAGATAGAACGAAAGGATCCTCTTAAATTCGCCTTAGAAAAGAATAGATTTCGAAATGTCGAGCTTGGAATTGGTGCGCGAAAATATTGGACAAAATTGAGAGCTCTTAAAGTGATGACGGATAGGTTTTCGAAAGCTGAAATTTCCAAAATTGACGGAATAATAATGGAAGATGAAAATAAACGGATTGGGATTTTAAAAAAATGCTTGTCTAAAAAGAGTATTCCCAAAAGCCAATATTTAAAGTATGGAGAATGTATGGCATATTTTGCAAATACTGGGCTTTTTCCAAAGTATATGGTCGAAAGCGAAGTCAAAGAACTTCATAGGATTTGGAAAAACTTTAAATCATAGTCGCATTACCTAGAAAAACACTTTGTACCAAATGTTTACTCCTACCGTTAGAATCATACTTATCGTTTTGTGCTTTGGAATGGCAATTCTGTTTTATACAAAAGAAGATTTTGTGAATATGGGAATGACATTAATTGCAGCGGGACTTTTTGCCTATGGTTATTATAAATATGGTACTGTCTACGCAGCCTTTCAACAACTTAAAAAAAATAACATTCAAAAAGCAGAAAAACTAATTGACAAGGTCAAGAATCCTCATAGATTAACTAAAGGACATAAAGGTTACTATCACTTTACGAAGGGAATTATTGCTTCTGAAAAAAAGGAATGGGATCTTGGCTTTTCCGAGCTGACTAAAGCTCTAGAGTTTGGCTTACGTACAAAAAATGACACCTCAATAGTACTACTGAATTTGGCGGAGATAGAGTTTGAACGTAAAAAATTTCAAAATGCTGAGGGTTTTTTGAATAAGCTAAAAGAATTCGAGTTAAAACCGTTAGTCAAAGAAGAAGCTGATAAGCTGATGGAAAAAATAAACGTTGCACAACAAAACCTATAAACAATACGGGTTTTGCTGCTTAAGTTACAAACCCTACATATCAACGAACACCGCCAAATCTTTTGGATTTGGCATTAAATAAAAAAAGAAAAAGCAAAACAAAAAGGTTTGGCTAATTGCTCGGTGGAATGCAAGTGCCAGTTTGCTCCCGTACTGTTCATAGCCGAACCGTTGTCATTAATTTTATAAAAAGTATTTTAGTAGAATTCAACATTCAAAAAATAGTATAATTTATGATGGAAATGACTCCAGAATATTGGAACGCACTTGCTAATCATTTCATTCTAATAAGTGCGTTATTAGCTGGATTTTCTATTGCTTTCGTTGCAAATTTAATCGTTTCAGACACGAAGAGTAGGGTTATGAAATATTTACAAATAACAGCAACTATTGCTGCCAGTAGTTTTCTCATTTCCTTGTTTTCGATGACAAAAATTTTGATGATGACAACCAAAGGTTACCCTCTTAAAATAGATGAAAATACCTTTTATATACCAAGAATAATTGGAGGAGTAACATTTATGATTGGTATAATAGCGCTTTCTACACTTATTGCGATATCTGGTTGGACCAAATCAAAAAGTATGGGAATAATAACCACTATAATTGGAATTCTCACGCTTTTAACTGTATTAATGGTCTCCTGACTTTACAAAATTATGAGGGACTTACTCAAGCGCAACTGTTATGCTTATGGCCTTTCTAGCTAGTGTGCTCAAATGGAATTCCGACTCGATTGAATAACTAACTTGGACGGAAAAAACTAATGACAACAAAGCCTAAACGTAATGCGGACTTTAGGGTTTAAACGGAAAGGTCTGTGTATATTTATGAAGTCGCTAAATCTTATGGATTTAGCTTTGGACAAGAAAAAAATAAAACTAAACAATAAGCTTTAGCTGCGTCGCCAGACGGAAACTCAACGTTTCCTTGCCTCCGCACTACGCTTAGCCGAACCGTTAGCAACAAGCGTAAAAAACCAACTATGAACAAAGATTTAACCGCATTTGCAGAAGATATAAGTTGGTTTTTCCAAGAAAATGACAAGGTTGAAATTGAAGAAAGAATTCTTGAACTATCTAATGATTTTAAAAATATATTCCCAAAACTTACAAAACTGATTGAATGTTCACGAAAGACCTTTCTACGAATAAATAATGTTCCACACATTTTATTCGCTTGGACTGATATTGATGACGAAATATTTGGATGGTTAAATAAATTTGAAGATTTAGAAAATATATCAGACAAGTTAAGTGCTGAACACAAAATTTTATTACAAAATATTGGTGGAATACAGGAATCATTTAATCAACCTGAAGATTCTTTGACAAATAACCAAAACTTTATGTTTATTGGGACTGAATGTAAACTAGGAATCGGAAGTTGGGATGAATATTATAAAGAAACTTGTGATGATGAAAATGTTGAGCCAATAGACCACTCAAATCTAATCTGTTTTGTGGAAGAGGCTAATGGAAATTTGACTTTTTACAATCCGACAAATAATGACATAATATTGTTTGCTTCTGACCACTGTTTTGATGACATTACACCGTTAAATGGACAACCAGAATACACGTTCTATAAATATGAAAATATAAAATCATTTCCAGACTATGTAGAGAAAATAGCTGACGAGTGGATAGAAGAAAATGCCAGTTGCTAACACGATGTATAAAACATAGCTAATAAGTGATTAACCGAAAGGTTTGTATTTATTTACAAGACCGCCAAATTTTTAATTTGGCTTTTAAAAAGAGAAAAATTAAAAACAGAATATAAAAATTCGGCTCTGTGTTAATCCGAAAAGCTAGTATTTTTTTATACGCTACGTTTCATACACAAACCGTTATGCAAAAGTTGATTAAATACTCTAAACTGATTTTCACTTCATTCTTAATTTTATTCCTTTCGGGCTGTTTGCAGAACAAGTCGAAAGAAAAAATGGACGAGTCATATGCTGGACAGAAAATAGAACCTGCGCAATCGGACTTTACAGTAATTGAATTTAACCCGGAATGGTATTGGATTTATAAAAATGTGTCTTCTTCTACACTTTCGGAAAATGAGGTTCAACGCGTTGAAGAAATTCTCAAAACTATTGTCAAAGAAAATAATGACTCTCTAAACGAAAAGACCGAATCAAGGTTCTCGTTAAAATTGAAAGGCTATAAAAAGCAATTTGTCCCTGTGCTAAATGAAAAAGGGGAAAAAGAAGTATGGGCAAATATGTTTTGTTCCGATTTCGAAACCGAATCTTGGAAGAATGGAATAGTGGAAGTGGAAGATGGAGGGAATTGCTTCTGGAATGTAAAAATAAATTTGACAACAGGAAAATACTATGCCCTTTCTATAAACGGATATGCATAAAAAACCTTTGCATAACAATGGCTATAATTAATCGCTCCCTATTTTCCTCACGGAAAATCTTTCGCAATAATTACTAACTTGGCTATCTCGCTGGAAACATCTCAAAGATGTTTCCGCAACGAATCATAGCCGAACCGTTGCCATTAATTTAAGAAACATCGATAACTAAATGAAAATCAAAGTTCTGAATTACATACTTTGCGGAATAAT
>CANMSA010000048.1 GCA_947500385.1 uncultured Flavobacteriaceae bacterium
ATAATTATTTCTATCTTCCATTTGCACGTTCTCCACCTTCAACGACCATTTGCCCTCCGACAGCACCTCGTCCACCGGAAAGTTCTCGAACACCATGATACTGTCGAACCAGTCCCCCTGTATCCCGGTCATGCGCTGGAGCTCCTTCAGGGGACTGTACTGGTAACGCCGTGCCTCGGTATGCGTACGCTGGATCTCCCGCAGCCAATCCTCCAAAGGTTCCGAGGGCACAACGCGGTTGTGCACCGGCAACATGTTGATGTACATCCCCACGCGCTCCTCCATATCGGGAAGCTCGTCGGGACGCCCCGAGACCGTTACCCCGAAGACCACCCCCGAACGGCCCGTATAACGCGACAGCACATACGACCAGACTCCCTGCAACAGGGTGTTCACCGTTATCCGGTTCCCGTGCGCATACTCCTTGATCGATGCGGTGGTGGCCAAATCGTACGACAGCATGATCTCCTTCGAAGCGCCAAGACCTTTGTTGCGATCGGGGCTATCGCCCACAAAGGGCAATAGGCTCCCCTCCTCAAGCCCCGAAAGATAGCCCGACCAAAAGGACAGGTCCTTGTAACTGTCCCTGCCCGAAAGGTAGCGCAGGTAGTCGGAGTAGTCGTCTTCGCCCGATTCCGAAGGCTCCCCCCCTGAATGGTACGCCTCGTAGGCCTCCAAGAACGATACCGTGAGCTTGCCCAAAGACCAACCGTCCAACAGGATATGGTGGTGGAGCCATACCAGCTTGTACGCGCCGCCCTTCAACCTGATCAGCGTGATGCGCATCAACGGCGCATGGCCAAAGTCAAGGCCACGTGCCTTGTTCGCGGTCAGAAAAGAGGACAGCTTTTCCGATAAAACGGACCCCTCGTATCCGCTGTAATCCAATTCTTCATAGGGTAGGGACACCGTTCTGTACACACACTGCACCGGTACCGAAAAATCATTGTGCCGAAAGCTACTGCGCAATATGCTGTGACGTCCAAGCAAGTAGGTCCAGCTCTGTCGAAGGGCCGACAGGTCGACCCCTTCGGGAAAATCGTACGACAATTGTTCCAGGTAGGCGCCCGAGGAACGATCGTACAGCCCATGGAACAGCATCCCTTCCTGCAAAGGGCTCAGACGGTACACGCCCGACAACAGTTCCCTGCGGGGCACGCCCCGCTCCTTCGCGTCCAGAAAACCGTCCAGCTCCCCATGACCCACCAACCCCGTCAGTCCATAATCGCTCGGGGTGGGCTCCGGAACGGCGCGCGACTTGCAATGGGCGATCAACTCCTCCAGGTGGTCGAGATAGGTCCTCGATAACATGGCTATCGTAGACTGTTCATAATCCTTGGGCGAATAGCTCCAGGTGATGTGCAGGCTACCGCCAACGATCACACTGTTCACCTCCAAACGGCAGCGGAAGGGAACCGACGGGCCCGCATCGGGGCCCGTACCCTCCCGAGCGCCCGAAAACCAACGGCTCTTGTTCACTACATTGTCCAGCTGGCCCAAATAGTTGTAAACTACGTCCCAACGGACATCCGAAAGACCCTCGCGAAGTTCCTCGGTGCCATGCAGGTAACGGAGGGCGCCATAACCCAGCCCTTTGTCGGGGACCGACCGAAGCCCTTCCTTCACCTTCTTCAGCAATGCGCCCGGACCGTCGCTTCCCCTGCCCGACAAACGTACCGGATAGAGGTTCGTAAACCAGCCCACGGTCTGGCTCAGGTCTATCGTTTCATCGATATCCTCCCGACCATGGCCTTCCATCCCGACCAACACTTCGGAGGTGGCGCACCAATCGTTGAGCGTTGCGGAAAGCGCACTTAAAAGTACGTCGTCCATCTCGGTACGGTAGGCATGGTGGACCTGCGTCAGCAGATCGGTGGTAAGGGATGCCGGCAGTGCCTCGGTATGATCTACCGTATCCCCCAACGTGGAAACCTCGACCGAAACGTGGTCCACCGGAAGGGCCCGGTACGACCCGGCCATCGAGCGCCAATACCCGTGCTGGGACTCGCAACGCGCGCTGTGGGCATAACGGGTCAGTGACGATACCCATTCCCGGTAGGAGCTCGTCTTTGGGCCGAGCGGGGCCTCATTGCCATGGACCAGATGCGTCAAGATCCGTTCCAGGTCGTCTGTGAGGATACGCCAGGAGACCCCGTCGATCGCCAAATGGTGCACCACGATGAACAAACGGTCCCAGGTATCCGTATCGGGGGTCGTGATCGACACGCCGCGTACCAATGTGCCGTCGGAAAGGGACAGACTGCCCTGGTAGGACGTACAGATGGCGGTCACCGATCCGAAGAGTTCCTCCGGTGCAACCCCGCTCAAGTCCTCGTGGGACAAGGTGAAGGAACGGTCCCCATAGTGCTGCGCCCAGCCACCGGCCACTTCCGTGTAACGGAAACGAAGGGCGTCATGGCGCGAAAGCAGAATTTGAAAAGCCGAATCCAGCAAATCCGGACCCAAGGACTTGTCCACTCGCAACAATACCGATTGATTGTAGTGGGACAAGGTTTCCTGGCCAGAGGAAAGGTACCAATGCTGGATCGGGAGAAGGTCGCTCTCACCGGTCAGGACACCCTGCTCGGAACGTACCGATGTGGAACCCTCCTCGATCAGTTCCCCCAACCCTTCGATGGTCTGGTGTTCGAACAGATCGCGAGGGTGCAAGTGATATCCCATACGACGGGCACGGCTCACGACCTGGATTGTGACGATGGAGTCCCCGCCCAGTTCGAAAAAATTGTCCCGTACCCCTATACGGTCCGATTTCAGAAGATCGCTCCATAGGCCATGGAGGTCCTCCTCTATTTTGTTACGGGGCGCAAGGTAACCCTCGGGGGAAACAACGATAGGGCCCGAAACGGCGAGCTTCACCCTGTCAAGTTTGCCATTGGGGGTCAGCGGGAGCGAATCCAACGATACGTAACGGGAGGGGACCATATAGCCCGGAAGTTTTGACCGCATAAAGCGTTCTATCCCCGAACGGTCAAAGTCCCCCTCGGGAACGACATAACCCACCAAACGGGACGTATCACCGGAACCGACCGCGATAACGGCTCCATCGACCACAAAAGGGCACGACCGGAGCACATGCCCGACCTCGCCGGGCTCTATACGGTAGCCGCGGATCTTCACCTGATCGTCAGCGCGGCCTAGGTACTCCAGACTGCCATCGCTGAGCCTGCGTGCAAGGTCACCGGTACGGTACATAAGTCCCCCGGCACCGAAGGGATCCGGAACGAAACGGTCG
>CANMSA010000049.1 GCA_947500385.1 uncultured Flavobacteriaceae bacterium
TTTTTTAGTTTTATACGGCCCAACATAGGCCACGTATCTTTTAAGCATGGAGTATGGAATATCATCTTACGCGCCCTTTGAAAGGTGTCCCCCGCCCTCCCGAAGGAGGGACGGGATCGTTGCGCAAGCCTGACGGGCAATTAGTACCACTCGGCTACGGACGTTGCCGCCCTTGCACCTATGGCCTATCGACGTGGTAATCTCCCACGGCCCTTTAAAGAAATCTCATCTTGTGGCGGGTTTCGCGCTTATATGCTTTCAGCGCTTATCCCGTCCCGACGTAGCTACCCGGCCATGCCCCTGGCGGGACAACCGGTACACCAGCGGTCGGTCCGACCCGGTCCTCTCGTACTAGGGTCAGCTCCACGCAAATTTCTAACGCCCGCAGTAGATAGAGACCGAACTGTCTCACGACGTTCTGAACCCAGCTCGCGTGCCACTTTAATGGGCGAACAGCCCAACCCTTGGGACCTTCTCCAGCCCCAGGATGTGACGAGCCGACATCGAGGTGCCAAACCCCCCCGTCGATATGAGCTCTTGGGGGAGATCAGCCTGTTATCCCCGGCGTACCTTTTATCCTTTGAGCGATGGCCCTTCCATGCGGAACCACCGGATCACTATGCTCTTGTTTCCAACCTGATCGACCTGTATGTCTCTCAGTCAAGCGCCCTTGTGCCATTGCACTCTGCACACGATTGCCAACCGTGTTGAGGGCACCTTTAGAAGCCTCCGTTACTCTTTTGGAGGCGACCACCCCAGTCAAACTACCCACCACGCACTGTTCTCCGTGAGGAGTTAGGCCCCGGACAAGCAAAGGCTGGTATTTCAACAACGGCTCCACCACGCCTGGCGACGCAGCTTCAAAGCCTCCCAGCTATCCTACACATTGCTTGACCAAGGTCAATACGAAGCTATAGTAAAGGTGCACGGGGTCTTTTCGTCCCACTGCGGGTAACCGGCATCTTCACCGATACTACAATTTCACCGAGCTCATGGCTGAGACAGTGTCCAGATCGTTGCACCATTCGTGCAGGTCGGAACTTACCCGACAAGGAATTTCGCTACCTTAGGACCGTTATAGTTACGGCCGCCGTTTACCGGGGCTTCAGTTCAATGCTTCCTCCCGAAGGATTCACATCTCCCCTTAACCTTCCGGCACCGGGCAGGTGTCAGGCCCTATACGTCATCTCTCGATTTTGCAGAGCCCTGTGTTTTTGATAAACAGTCGCCTGGACCTCTTCACTGCGGCCCCGACTATTACGTCGGGGCGACCCTTCTCCCGAAGTTACGGGTCGATTTTGCCTAGTTCCTTAGCCATGAATCTCTCGAGCGCCTTAGAATACTCATCCCGACCACCTGTGTCGGTTTACGGTACGGGCCGCCTCGCTTGCTTTTCTTGGAAGTCGATACGCTGGATTATCACCTTGGCCGTAGCCTCGGTGTACTATCGGGGCGTTACCGCTCCCTTCAACGTGCAATTCCGTCTGCACGCACCAACTTCTCGCCTCCGTCGCTTTTAGCGCGGGCGGGTACGGGAATGTTGACCCGTTGTCCATCCACTACCCCCTTCGGGTTCGCGTTAGGTCCCGACTGACCCCCAGCTGATTAGCATAGCTGGGGAAACCTTGGTCTTTCGGCGTGCGGGTTTCTCGCCCGCATTATCGTTACTTATGCCTACATTTTCGTTTGTAGCTCCTCCAGCGCCCCTCGCAGGTGCGCCTTCAACGGCACTACAATGCTCCCCTACCCCTCTGATAAATCAGAAGCCATGGCTTCGGTAATATGCTTATGCCCGATCATTATCCATGCGGAACCGCTCGACCAGTGAGCTGTTACGCACTCTTTAAATGAATGGCTGCTTCCAAGCCAACATCCTGGCTGTCAATGCAGTTCCACCGCGTTTTGTCAACTTAGCATATATTTGGGGACCTTAGCCGATGGTCCGGGTTCTTTCCCTCTCGGACATGGACCTTAGCACCCATGCCCTCACTGCGTTACATCGTTTCATAGCATTCGGAGTTTGTCAGGAATTGGTAGGCGGTGAAGCCCCCGCATCCAATCAGTAGCTCTACCTCTATGAAACTAATAACACGCTGCACCTAAATGCATTTCGGGGAGTACGAGCTATTTCCGAGCTTGATTGGCCTTTCACCCCTACCCACAGGTCATCCCAAGACTTTTCAACGTCAACGGGTTCGGTCCTCCACTATGTGTTACCACAGCTTCAACCTGCCCATGGGTAGATCGCACGGTTTCGCGTCTACTACTACCGACTATGGCGCCCTGTTAAGACTCGCTTTCGCTACGGCTCCGTTCCTGAAGAACTTAACCTTGCCGGTAAAAGTAACTCGTAGGCTCATTATGCAAAAGGCACGCCGTCACCCATATGGGCTCCGACCGCTTGTAGGCGTATGGTTTCAGGATCTATTTCACTCCGTTATTCACGGTTCTTTTCACCTTTCCCTCACGGTACTGGTTCACTATCGGTCTCTCAGGAGTATTTAGTCTTGGCGGATGGTCCCGCCGGGTTCACACAGGGTTTCACGTGCCCCGCGCTACTCAGGATACCGCTATCTTACAACTCTTTACCTATACCGGGCTATCACCGTCTATGGCCGTTCTTTCCAAAACGTTCTAGTTCATCATTGATCGAATATCGCGGTCCTACAACCCCGTTGTTGCCGAAACAACAACGGTTTGGACTAATCCGATTTCGCTCGCCGCTACTATCGGAATCACTTTTGTTTTCTCCTCCTCCGGCTACTTAGATGTTTCAGTTCACCGGGTTTGCCTCCTTGCGGATAACATATCTTCAATATGCTGGGTTGCCCCATTCGGATATCTACGGATCATATCGTGTGTGCCGATCCCCGTAGCTTTTCGCAGCTTATCACGTCCTTCATCGCCTCTGAGAGCCTAGGCATTCCCCATACGCCCTTTTCCAGCTTGTCGCCAAACCTTCAAATTCGTCGTATTCGATAATACTCTATACTCTTTACTTAAAAAATTCGTGTCTTATGTATACTATATAAAACTTTTTTTCCCGAATCCATACCGCTATAAAAGCAGTATAGATCCGTCCCAATATGTCAATGAACTTCTTTCCCCCTCCAA
>CANMSA010000050.1 GCA_947500385.1 uncultured Flavobacteriaceae bacterium
GCAGGGATATGGCGGTCCCTGCTGGGGGTGGAGCGCGTGGGGGTCCACGACAATTTTTTCGAGCTGGGGGGCCATTCCCTATTGGCCACCCAGGCCATTGCAATAATCAATAAAAGTTTTAAAACACGAATTCCAGTTGTGGCATTTTTCGATATGGCCAGTATCGCTAAGATATCCGGCTATCTAAATGTTGTTATTTCAAACTATAACCAAAAGATAGAAGAAGGCTTTGATATTATTGACATATAACATCTAATAGGTTAATGCTTTTAAAGCAAACTTTCATTAAATAAAAGAGTACTGACAATAGGAATTGCCAAATTAAAATTATTCTCTATTATCCAATGGACAGGCATCGTGAATTCGGGTGTTTTCCCTCATTGATAACCTCCTAATTACTTTATAACATTAATTATTCTAGAAACCTATGTATTCATCTAGAATATACATACAAAATCATTTGAAAATATTCCTGAAACAACTATCGGATGCAAAAGATGCATCAATCCAATTTTAGGACAATATTTTCTTAATGGTCGCAGAAGAAACAGTCATATGAATTATTCAACACTTACCGTTATTGTAGATTTATTGGAAACCATTCGAAAGAAAGGAATCAAAATATTCGTTGATGAAGCGTCCCAGTTAAGGGTAAAGGTTCCCAGCGGAACTAAGTTAGACCCTAAACTCTTGAATACCTTAAAAAGTCATAAAGAAGACATTCTAGCTTTTTTGAGCGAGCATGTCGCCGAACAAAAGGCAACCAACATACCTAAAGCAGATAAAAAGGACATTGTAAGGATTCCACTTTCCTTTGCTCAAGAAAGACTTCTATTTAAGCATAATCTAGAGGGAAGTCAGAATTATCATTTATCAAGAGTGTTCAATATTGAGGGAAATATTGAAAAGAAAGTTTTAGAGAAATCCTTTTTGAACATTATTGATCGACATACAGTTTTAAGAGCAAAATATAAGCAAGATAAAGAGGGGAGTTATCAAGAAATTATGTCCGTTAAAGAATGGAAGCTTGGTTTTTCTGTTTTAAAACAACAAAGTAAAAATGACTTAGAAGCTACTATTGAAGATATTATAGGTCAACCTTTTGATTTGAGTAATGACTATGTTATGCGCTGTCACTTACTTGAACTCGAGGATGATAAGTATTGTATGGTAATTGTTGTTCATCATATTGCTTGCGATGGTTGGTCTTTCCCAATACTGTTCAATGAATTGATTCAGTTTTATCGCGCAGAATCAGAAAATGTAATATCGACTTTGCCGGAACTCAAGATTCAATATGATGATTTCGCGATATGGCAACGAAACAATTTGGCGGAAAAGGATTTGGAAGAACAACTTTCTTATTGGCAAAGCAAGTTGTTGGGGGCCAATTCAATTGCATTTCCTGCAGACTATGCACTTCCGGCAGGTAAGGACAAATTGGTTTCGATAGCTACCCATCATTCGATTGACGATGAGCAACTGGTTCAAAAACTAACCGGTCTCGCCAATAAAAACGGTGCTACTCTTTTTATGGTATTGCTCAGTGCTTTTAAGGTTTTATTGTGGCGTTACACGGGCGAAAAAGATATTAGTATAGGAAGTCCTATTGCAAATAGAACGTATGTTGAACTTGAGCCTTTAATTGGTTTTTTTGTTAATGTGTTGGTTTTAAGGACAAAAATACGATCAGAGTTTACTTTTAATGAGCTGGTTTTAGATATTAAAAAGAACACATTAGAGGCTTATGACCATCAGGAAGTGTCATTTGATCAAGTAATCAATAGGGTTTTAGGAGCCGCGGATAATTCAACCAATAACTTAGGACAGAATGTTGTTTTCATGTTGAATAATGTTCCTCCAATGGAAAAAGTAGCGTTGGAGTCTTTTAATATTTCTAGTATTCCCGTTGATAAATCTACTTCGGATTTTGACTTACATTTCAATGTAATTGCAAATGACGGGCGTTTAAGAATTGTATTGACATACGCTAATGACCTATATTCATCCTCTACGATACGGGAATTTCTGTATCAGTACGAGCAGTTGTTGTCGAGTGTAGTGGCCGATCCCGATGTGGCCTTGGCCGATCTTTCATTCCAGACCGCTACGGGGACGCAGCTACTGGCATCGTTGAACGATACGCAAGGCCCTTATCCCTCGGACCTTAGCATGGTGGACCTTTTCCGTCTCCAGGCCGAACGAACCCCTGATGCCCCTGCGGTCCGCTATGAAGGCCTTACGATGAGCTATGGTACCCTGGACCGTGAGTCCGATCGTTTGGCGGTATGCCTTTGCCGTGATTACGGTGTCGGTGTAGGGGATCTTGTCGGGATCATGCTCGACCGCGGAGATCGTTCGATCGTATCGATCCTGGGGGCCTTAAAATCGGGTGCAGCCTATGTCCCGATCGACAAGCAATACCCCGAAGATCGCAAGCGCTATATCCTGGAGGACGCCAATCCCCGTGTATTGATTACCGATTCTGGCAGTCTGTTAGATATACCGACGATAGAGAAGGTTCGTGTTTTTTGCATAGATATTCAACTGACTATGGACAAGGAATTGTCAATAGAACCATTACCAAGGGTTTCCTCTTTGGATATTGCCTATGTGATCTATACCTCGGGGTCGACGGGCTCGCCCAAAGGCGTGGTGGTGACCCACGGGGGCAACGTTAATATGTCCATGGACCAGGTCAGGAGGTTCGGTGTGGTCTCCGGGGACCGCGTACTGCAGTTCGCCTCGCTCTCCTTCGACGCCTCGGTTTCAGAACTTTTCATGGCGTTTTACAGCGGGGCCTGTTTGGTGATAGCGGATTCCTCTAGGATCCTTGACCATGGTTCCTT
>CANMSA010000051.1 GCA_947500385.1 uncultured Flavobacteriaceae bacterium
CCGGGCCCGGAGACGATCTCGAAGGTATAGGGTCCCACGCCGTTGTCGACCACGCTCACGCTGATGGTGCCGTCGTCTGCCCCGTTACAGGTGACGTCCTCGAAGGCGTCCACCGTAATCGTAGGCAGTACGGCATCTGGAACGGTTATCGGGAATACGCGATTACACTCGGGTGATGCGGTATCGTTGTCATAAATGGTGATCGTATAATCTTCAGCTACCGTTGTGCTGAAGATGTATGGATTGGAAGGCAGTGCTGTTCGTGCCACAACCCCTCCTAGTCCATTCGTTATTTCATAGTCGTAATTTCCTGAACCAAAAGTAATGTTGATAGTTATCTCGGCATCCGGGGTCGGTGAACAGTCTAGCAGTCGCGTAAGACGAACGTCAGCTTCTAGAACGGGATACACATCAATTGAATCGGTATCGGTACAACCATTGCTATCAATAATGGATACAGTATAATTACCGGGTATTACGTTGTTGAAAATACCCCCATTATCTAGATAGGTTGTGCCTCCGTCTAGCGAATACAGGATTTGGGCCGCCCCGCTAGTTGCGTTTATGGTCACACTGGTTGGTGCTGCACAATTATCTACTACGATTGAGTCGATGGTCGGGTTTGGTGTAAGGTCTAAGGTTACCGAACCAAGGGGGGCAGAACACCCAAATTGATCGGTGATGGTAATGCTATATGGCCCGGTAGGTGAATTGGCGGGTATTTCGACAGGGTTGTCAGTGGTACCGGTAATTGTTGTAAAAGGAGCAGGCCCTGTGACGGTATACGTAAAAGTGCCGCCACCACCTGTAATATTATCAATGCCAATAAGTCCTGGGGCGTTACAGCTAATATCTCTTATTTTGACCAAGTTGGCCGAGATGGCGTCTAAGTTTTCAATAATCAGGTTTTCACTACCCGATGTACAATTGTCGGTACCTCCGGCTGTTACCTCGGTCACGACAATAAAATATTCTCCCGGGTTTAATGGGCTTACGGTGATCGTTCCGCTATAAGGAATATTCCCGCCGCTTGATTGTACCAAGGCACCCGTGGTTACATCGTAAAACTCCCAATGCATACTTGGCTCAATATTGCCGTCGGTATCTGTAAGCGTATAGGTAATTTCCCCATCGTTGGCTCCGAAACAAGAAGGTTCGAAATCTGCCGTAATCTCAATAGGGTTCGTGGTTATGTCATTTACATTCACATAACTCTGACGAATACAACCTGTTGAATCTCGTACATAAAAGACATACGTTCTGCCAGGAACCAGTCCCGTCCATACGTAGGGAGTTCCCAAAGGAAACTGAGCCGTCCATGCAGCAGTGGCTGGATTAAAAGTGGCTGGGTTGTCCGTAAAAGCATATTCATAATCCGGCACTCCCTCAGAACCTTCCACAGTTACCTGAAGTTCATTACAATTTACAACCACCGTTGAAATCGTGATGTCTAGATCATCCAAAGGATAAGGAATGGTATATCGTGGCAAATCTGTTTGACAGATGGTATTTCCAAAGGCATCTACTGTTCGCAGCGAAGGAAATACTTCGGTGCCGGAAACATATCCCACTAATTGGTCCGTGGTACCAGGAACGCTGTTATCCCCTGTCCAAGTAGTACCTCCATCGGCACTAAATTCTATGGTACCCAAAGTTGTTGGATAACCAACAAACTGGAATCCGTAATCATTCGGGTCAACACTAGTACAAGCAGAGGGTAGAATAGGTGTTACCGTTGCGG
Organism: uncultured Flavobacteriaceae bacterium; assembly: GCA_947500385.1. GTDB lineage: Bacteria > Bacteroidota > Bacteroidia > Flavobacteriales > Flavobacteriaceae > Pelagihabitans. The sequence continues at coordinate 1,742 of CANMSA010000051.1, forward strand.
TTAGTTCATCTGGGTTGTTGATGGTTACCGGAGTATCTGTAATGACACAACCATTGGCATCGGTAACGTTGATCGTATAATTACCCGGCGCTAGGTTGGTAAAAGTGGTACTTGGTGCCACTACGTTGGTATTGGTCTGGTCAGATGCACCTCCATTGTCCAAATCAATGATTTGAACGGTGTATGGGTTGTCGCCCGCGGTTACAGTAACTTCGATAGAACCATTGCCATCATGACATTCCGGGTCAGTCGGCGTAGTCGTATAGGTCAAAGTAACTGCGGGATCAACCGTTACGGTTTCTACATATTCGCATTGTGGTGTTGCACCGGCATTGTCACGCACGTATACATCGTAGGTTCCGTCGTTTCCGGTGGTTACGGCGAACGTATTGCTTGCACCAAAGGATCCGGCCGGGCTGGTTGTTGTGGGTACAAAAGCATACTCATAGGAGCCATCACCACCTGAGGCTGTTACGGTAATGCTACCATCTGCGCATGAGCTGATATCAACCACATCAACAACGGCGGTCAACTGAGGATCTAGTGTGATGGTCTGTTGAGCTGCGCTACATCCGAATCCGTCGCGTACGTCTATTGTATAGGTTCCGTTTGCCAGGTTGTCGAAGGTGTATGTTGTTGCGGTGGTGGGCGTCGGTGTCAACCAGGGCCCTGCATTGATGCTGAACTGGTAGTCGCCGTTGCCTGCGGTGACGTCCACCTGTATGGTCGCGTCGTTGGCCCCTGAGTAACAGGCGGTCGGTGTTGTCGTAAAGGTGGGTGTCGCCGGCGCTGTTACGGTTAGGGCGGTATCGATGGGGTCGCTACAACCGTTGATATCCCTTGCCCTTATGATATAGTCCCCCGCGGCGACGCTTGTAAAGGCGGTCCCGTTCTGATAGGCGGTAATGATCCCCCCCAGTGTATCCTCCAACTGATATTCATATGTGGGTGTGCCCCCTG
>CANMSA010000052.1 GCA_947500385.1 uncultured Flavobacteriaceae bacterium
CTACCAATGGGAGAACGACCAATATATTCCAAATAGGCCCATAATTAATAAATTATAACGGCATTTACGCTAACGGTCTCGGCTATGAGTAGTTGCGTGGTTTAGCACTTAACTTAGCAAGTACGAACCAAACTGAAAATCCGCGAGGATTTTCAGAAGTAGGCGAGAACAAGCAATTACTTATAGCCATTGTTAGCAAATGTATTTTTTATTTATTATTTACAAAATTGTCAAGTCCTATTTGAGGTCCAAATTCTTTATGTGATTCCCAAATTGGAAATGAATTAAAGTTCTTTTTTATTTTGTCCGCATTTTTCTGTCTCAAAATCAAGCAGTCCACTTTGTCATTGTCAAATTTTTCAAATTCGTTCGTGAATTTTGAAACAACATCTTCATATTTTACGATTCCAATTTCTTCTATTTTCTTGAATAATTTTTTGTAGTTCTTGACAAGAATAATGAAGTCAACTTTTGGTAAAATCAGAGGGATACTTTGACTCCAAACTACATATGAAAAAACATCTTTAGTCTTTTGATTCATAATCATAAAAAGATTTGGAATGTAGATGTCTTCGTTCATTTCATTTTCCAATGTGTCAATCATACTCGTATATTCCCAAATCTTGTCCGATTTGTCTTTTGGATAGTATTTAAGTTCCAATTCCTCAAACTGTTGTTTTGATACTTGAGCGTTGTGGTCAGTCCAATGTTCTATAAGTTCAATTGAACTCGATTTTAATGGTCGTTCTTTTGTTTCATCAAATTCCTGTGGATTGAAAACGTATAAGTCCAATTTCTCACAGATTTCGCCAATTATGGGAAAGATTTCACGTCCAAAGTAATCTGGTCGAAGAAAGTTTATTGATGCACTTATGTCAGTATTTTCAAATCCATCAAAGCTGTCAAAAATTTCGATGTCTTCCTTTTCAGAATTTGGTTCATTGATATCTATAAGAAAATAAACTCCTGTCCGTTCATTTTCGTAATGGATTTGAGTTTCGACTTCACTAATATCAATGGGAATCATTTCTTTAAATTCCGCCTGAATTTCCTCCTTTGTTGAAGGACTTTCTTTTTTTCGATAAAAGTATAGGTCGTAACTCATTCAGGTATATTTGCTAACGGTTCAGCTATGATTCGGTGTGGGAAATCCGACAGGATTTTTCACTTAACGAATCAAGCTGGTTAAAATTAGGGAATTTTCCGGTCAGCTAGGATGGTAGCACTGAATTATAGGTATTGTTAGCGTAGGTATTGCAGCCCTGACCTCGGCCTTTGCCCTTGACCATTGAAGAAGAACGGGGACCTTTTTAAAATGGTTTCTTTTTAAATCCGCCCGTAGCTTTATAGAAAACACTTTTACCTTGTCTCTTCTAACAGACCTTGGCAAGCAGGTCCCAGGTCCATCTCGTCAAATCTTGCGTTTGATTGGTCGGTCCGTAGTTGGCCTTTGGGTAGGCGCATTCCTTAAATAAAGAGCTCTTGCTTTAGGAAGTCAACTACCCAAAGAAACCATTTTAAAAATTGTTTTGTCTCGAACCATTATCCATCTTTTTTCAGCAGCCATGCGAACCCATTTTTATATTTTTTCTGCAATATCTTCGCTAACGGTTGAGCTAAGCGTAGTGCGGAGGCAAGGAAACTTTTTGTTTCCGTCTGCGCACGAAGCTAAAGCTTTTGCTTTTGCTTTTTCTTTTTTTGTCCAAAGCTAAATCCCAAAGATTTAGCGACTTTATAAACATACACGGACCTTAGCTTTAAACCCTAAAGTCCGCATTACGTTTAGGTTTTGTTATCTCTTGGTTTTTCCGTCCTCTTTTTCCGTTCTCTTTTATATTTTCTCCATTCTTTTCCAGACATTACTTTCATAATTGAGTATGCTTGTCCGGAATACATATAATTTGGAAAAGGTACTTCTTTTGAGAATTGTTCGCCGTATTGTTTTAAGTTACCGATTTCTCCAATTCTTTCATTGAACTTAATTATATATTCAGCCTCCTTAATTCCTTCTTGGATTTTCGGTGTCCAGTAGTTTTTGAAGGAATAGTTTGTTCCGTTTTTAATTTCATAAACATGCGTAATGCCATCAAATCCTTCGCTCCAGCCCTCTATATATTTTTCACTTGGGATTGTCTCGATTTTACTATTTATAATATAGTCGTAAAGTGATGTTGCTGTTTTTTTAGGCAAATCAAATTGTCGTTTAAATATATCAGCTTTGTTATTATCTTCCCATACCTCAAACACAAAATAAATAATCCTTGCGCTTACTGAATCATTATTTTTTGAAATTTCAAGAAAACTTCCAGGACCCCACTTTCTAAAAACGAAATCTGATTTCTTGTCCAATCGAGGAAGGTCGAATTCATTTATTTTGTCAGTTTGAATTTTTTTCCAAAAAAGCGTGTCACTAAGTTCAGTTAAATTAAGCTCAACGCTTTCTTTTTGACTCCAAACAGATAATGAGAATATTAAAGTGACGATTAGCCAGATTGATTTCATAAGTGATTGTTTTTTGTCAAATGTATTCCTTGACAATTAATCTTAAAAGTCAAAATGAGTAAACGGTGTTTTTTAATTAGTTAAATGGATTTTCAAAATAAGAGATAACGGTCTTGTGTATGAAACGTAGCGTTTAAAAAGACACTAACTTTTCGGATTAACACAAAGCCGAATTTTTATATT
>CANMSA010000053.1 GCA_947500385.1 uncultured Flavobacteriaceae bacterium
ACCTCGGGGGTGGTCTATGCGGTCACCGAGAACCTCTCGGCAAAGGAGAGCTCGCGGGTGAACAACTTCGCCCATGTGAACTACCGCGTAGGGGCGGCCCCGCGCATCGGCAAGCTATTGTGCATCAACGGGGCCGGGATACAGTACCGATGGCTGCTCAACAACCTGGCGGTGGAATCCTACGGGGAGATGAACGGACTGGCCGAGGCGGTGGCGATCGGATCGGACGGGGTATTGTTGCTGCCCTTCGGCAACGGGGCCGAGCGCATGCTGGGCAACAGGGAGATCGGTTCGCGCCTCTCGGGGGTGAACCTGAACAACCATACCAGGGCCCACCTGTGCAGGGCGGCCCTGGAGGGGATCGCCTTCTCCTTCGTATACGGCATGGAGATCATGCGATCGGACGGCATCGATATAAAGGTACTGCGGGTGGGCAACGACAACCTGTTCCGCTCGAGGATATTCGCCGAGACCATCGCCACCCTCATAGGGCAGGAGATCGAACTCTACGATACGACCGGTGCCATTGGCGCGGCGCGGGCGGCAGGGCTCCATAAGGGGGACTTCGGGGCCTTCGGGAAATTGGTCATGGACAACGACCATGTGGGGACCTTCACGCCAAAACGGGACGGGGCCCCCTACAGGAAGGCCTATGAAAACTGGAAGAAAGAACTGGAATCGATCATTGATCGACCACACGATATAACAACAACCATAAAACAGACAAGCACATGATATTGGGAGACAAGGAATATTTCAGGGGGATCGGGAAGATCCCCTACGAGGGAAAGGGATCGGACAACCCCCTGGCATTTAAATACTATGATGCGGACAAGGTAGTGGCGGGCAGGACCATGGCCGAGCACTTCAAGTTCGCGGTGGCCTATTGGCACACCTTCTGCGGACAGGGGGCGGACCCCTTCGGGCCGGGCACCCAGAACTTTGAATGGGACGAGTCCGGGGACCCGGTGCGGGCGGCAAGGGACAAGGCCGATGCGGCCTTCGAGTTCATCTCCAAGATGGGCTTCGGCCATTTCTGCTTCCACGACTTCGACCTGGTACAGGAGGGACCTACCTTGGCGGAGTCCGAGCGGCGCCTCTCGGGGATCGTCGACTATATCGGGCAGAAGAAAAACGGCTCGGGGATCGAGCTGCTATGGGGGACGGCCAACTGCTTCTCCGACCCGCGCTATATGAACGGGGCGGCCACCAATCCCGACTTCGAGGTGGTGGCCCGCGCCGGGGCACAGGTGAAGATGGCCATCGACGCCACGATCGCCCTGAACGGGGAGAACTATGTCTTCTGGGGAGGGCGCGAGGGCTATATGTCCCTGCTCAATACCGACATGGGAAGGGAGCTCGACCATATGGCCCGCTTTTTGGAAATGGCAAGGGACTATGCAAGGGCACAGGGCTTCAAGGGCACCTTCTTCATAGAGCCCAAGCCCATGGAGCCCATGAAGCACCAGTACGACTTCGACTGCGCCACCGCGATCGGTTTCTTGAACCAGTACGGGCTACAGGACGATTTCAAGATGAACATAGAGGTCAACCACGCCACTTTGGCACAGCACACCTTCCAGCACGAGATCGCCGTGGCGGCCAAGGCCGGCATGCTCGGCAGTATGGACGCCAACAGGGGCGACTACCAGAACGGATGGGACACCGACCAGTTCCCCAACAACGTGATGGAGCTCACGGAGGCCATGCTGGTCTTCCTCGAGGCGGGAGGACTACAGGGGGGCGGGGTCAACTTCGATGCCAAGATACGCAGGAACTCCACCGACCTGGAGGATATCTTCCACGCGCACATCGGAGGGGCCGATACCTTCGCAAGGGCATTGATCGCGGCCGACGCCATCATATCCTCCTCAAGATACAACCAGCTGCGCGGGCAACGATACGCCTCCTTCGACAAGGGTAAGGGACAGGCCTTCGAAAAGGGGGAACTAAAACTGACGGATCTCTACCACATCGCCGCCGAAAACGGAGAGATAGCCCCCAAAAGCGGAAAACAGGAACTCTTCGAGAACATCCTTAACCAGTATATATA
>CANMSA010000054.1 GCA_947500385.1 uncultured Flavobacteriaceae bacterium
TGCCAGTGGATCCAGAGGTATAGATCACATAGGCAAGTGCATCGGGACCGGGAAGCACATCGGGTCTTGAGGGAGACTCCAGGCCGATCGCCTTTGATTCCTTGTCAAGGAGCACCAGACGGGGACCGGAAACCAACTGTCCCCTATGCGCCGAATGCGTAACGATCCATTCCAATGGGCCGTCTCCAATCATATGGGCGATACGGTCCTTGGGATAGGAGGGATCGATGGGAACATATGCCGCACCGGACTTCAGAATGCCCAAAAGACCGATCAGCATATCGAACGAGCGTTCCACGCACAGTCCCACGATCGAGCCATCGCCCACTCCCTTCGCGGAAAGGTAGCGCGCCAAACGGTTCGACTCCTCGTCCAGCTCGCCATAGGAAAGGCAGCTGCCCCCAAAATGTACCGCGGGGGAATCCGCAAAAAGAGCCGCGCGGTCCATGAAAAGATCCACGAAGGTTCTCCCCGAAGGGATCGAGATATCGGTCGCGTTCAAACCCTTGAGCAATCGCGACCTCTCCTCCGCTCCCTGTAGCTCCAACTCCAGTATCGGGGTGCTCGGGGCCGCCACTATGGAACGGAGCAAACCGACGTAGTGCCTCAAAAACCTTGTCATGGTCCCCGGGTCAAAAAGCGCGCTACAGTAATCGGAATTGATCCGAAGGCCATCGCCCGATCGGGAGACCCTAAGGGTCATATCATATTGGGAGGTCACACGACCATGGACGTAAGGGCTCAGCTCGATGTCGCCAAGGTCCAACGGGCCAAGGTCCCCGTTCTCCTGGAGGACGAACATCACCTGGAACAAGGGGGAACGGCTCATATCCCGCTCCTTGACCACACTCTCGACCACCTTCTCGAAAGGAACGTCCTGGTGGTCGTAGGCCTGGAGGGTCATCGATCTCACACGTTCTAAAAGCACATCGAAACCGGGGTTCCCGCCAAGGTCCGTCCGCAGGGCGAGCATATTGATGAAAGCACCTATCAAAGGCTCTATCTCCGAGGAGGTACGGTTCGCGACGGGCGTCCCTATACAGATATCGTCCTGGCCGCTGTAACGGGACACAAGTACCTTGAAGGCGGCCAAGAGCGTCATGAAAAGCGTACAACCGGAACTCCCCGAGAGCGAGACCAGCGACCCAACGGTATCCCCATCAAGATCAACGGATACCGTATCGCCAACGGTGCTCTGGACAACGGGGCGCACATGGTCCGTCGCAAGCCCAAGGGGCGCGACGCCATCCAGTTGGCCGGTCCAGTACCCCAACTTCGCCTCCAAAAGGGCGCCGGACATCACCGAACGTTGCCAAATGGCATAGTCCGCATACTGTACGGGAAGCTCGGGAAGGTCCGGGGAAACCCCAGACGCAAGGGAACGGTACATGGCGGCAAGCTCGCCGGCCAATATGGGGAAGGACCAGCCGTCACTGGCGATATGGTGGGTCGTCAACACCAGGACATGGTCACCCGGGCCAAGCCTGAGCAAATGGCACCTGAGCATATAGTCACGCCCAAGGTCGAAAGGGGACGATATGATATCCGAGACCTTAGAGTCAAGAGAACCGGACACCCCGACAAGGTCCTCGAAGGAAAGGGACCAACCCTCGGGGGACATCACCTCTTGGTACGCAACGCCCTCGTCGCTACCGTAAACGGTCCTGAGTACCTCGTGGCGCGAAACGATGCCCCTGATCGCGCCCTCAAGCAACGAACGGTCCACCGCGCCGGCGCAACGCAGGACGATGGGCTGGTGGTACTGAAGGCTCCCCTGCAAACGGTCGATGAACCACAATCGCTCCTGGGTATAGGACAGCGGAATCCGACGGGGACGCTCCGCAACCTTCGACACCGCGACGGAAACGCTCTTGGACGAGCCAGAAAGGACCTCCGACAGTTCCGAGATCGTGGGATGCTGAAAGAAATCCGCGATGGAAAGGCTCACCTGGAAGTCCTTCTTGATCGCCGAGATCACGCGTATAGCCGTCAAAGAATGGCCCCCCAGCTCGAAAAAATTGTCGTGGA
>CANMSA010000055.1 GCA_947500385.1 uncultured Flavobacteriaceae bacterium
TGTTCAAATCTATCAGGTGAGATGCGACTCCAATCTATTGTCATTTAGTTAGTGTGTTTTTAAATTATGCCCAACGGCCCCGGCTATGATTCGTTGCGGTCTGGTGGCTTGGGGAGCGACGGCGCTGGCCGGCGCGATTGTCAAGCGAGCCAGGACGCGTGCAGAATCGTTCCGGTTGGTTTGTTTGTTTTATTGAAGGTAAGAAAAGTTCTTTGCGATAACCAATTCAGCAATGAATTATAGCCATTGTTGTGCTTTCGTACTTATGTTTTTACAAGCCATTGAATTCCTGTTATCTGTTTGAAAATACTTAAAACAATAAAACTATGTAACAGTTCACTTTTGCCATAATTGGTTAACTCATCTTTTAATTTTACAAATGACTGACCATAGAATTCGTTATCGCTTACAATGGCAGAAATCTGTCGTCTAAAGTTTATAATGAATTGCTTGTTTGATAAATTGTTGTCCGTTTCTTCCTCGGTGATATTTTCGAGAGCAGATATTAAGTCCAACTTTTCGATTTTTTCAGCTTTGCTACACGCAATCGAGAAAGTCCCTGATGAAATATATGTATTTCTATGATGTCCATTTAAGTCCCTCGCTTTGGTGAAATTTGAAAGATTTATTATGTCCCCAGACAATTTTTGATTTACTAATTCATTAATATTTCGGGCGGTTGGAGAAGCATATACAATTAAGACTTTGTTTCTAAATTTTAAATCAATTTCGTTTAGTAAAATTTGCTGTTTATTATATATGTCATACCTGTAATAAGGTTCATTCCAATGCGGCCATTCCTTTCCCAAAGATGATTTGATGAATTCCGGTCTTTTATATTGAAAAAGAAGATTTGCTTTCATTTTTGGTAGACCTCGAATCATGTCTTCCAAATAATGTTCCATTTCTCGAGCCATTTCTCGTAATTCAATTCCTCCAAACGGTGGATAGAACCAAAATGGATGACCAAGTCTACGCCAAAGATTACGATTTCTTGAATTTGCAGAGGAATCAAAACCTAAAAAACCTTCTTGTACCTGACCCAATGGAAAAAACACAGAAGAACGTCTATCTAATTCAGCATTGAAGTAGTTTTCGTATGTCTTTTCCTCAAATTTCGTTATCATTTATAAAAGGTTGATTGTATATCATACCGTATGAAGCACAACGGTTCGGCTATGAACAGTACGGGAGCAAACTGGCGTTTGCTTTCCGCCACGCAATTAGCCAAACCTTTTTGTTTTGCTTTTTCTTTTTTTATTTAATGCCAAATCCAAAAGATTTGGCGGTGCTCGTTGGTATTCCGGGTTTATAACTTAAGCAGCCAAGCCCGTATTGTTTATAGGTTTTGTTGTACTTAGTGTTTTTTATCCGTCATAGGTGTCCAATTTCCACCCTTTATCAGGTCTTAATTCTTTCCAGTCCCAATAGACAGACCCTAATTCATCATGCAGGAAATCTTGGCCTTCAGCCAGTTCATCAGTTTTGTCCACGAAACAGATTTCAGTCCATTTACCAAACTTTTCGTTAGGTTCTGATGTCCCGTCAATTATGTTGAATAAATCAAATAACACACCTGCTGAGTTGTCCGCCAAAATTTTTCTTAGCGCACTTTTTAGATGTGGGTCATTTTTTAATTTCTCCAAAGAGAGAATTTCTTCTTCGGTAAAACCACAATTAGGCGGATAAGTAACAAAATCCATTTCTCCACCTTGGTCAAGTCTGTCAGAAACTAATTCCGCATTTTCTTCAATTTTTTGATTGGCAGATAACAAAAAAGTGTGGATGTTATGTTTGGATAGTTTCATTTTTGCAAAATGTTCGTTAATATACATAGTTTACAAAAGTTATAGATTAGCGTTTACACTAAATTAGTTTCCAACCTTACTGATTGT
>CANMSA010000056.1 GCA_947500385.1 uncultured Flavobacteriaceae bacterium
GAACCACCGTCCACCAGGGAGATGGTCGTACCGGCCGCGTCGATCGACAAATCTTGGGTATCGGCCCCGCCGTCATCATCGATCCAGCTGTAGGTACCGCTCCCGTCCGTCGAAAGGACCTGGCCGTTGGTACCGCCCGTGGGCAGTTCTATTTCGTTGGTAGGATCCGCATCCGCATCATCCACGTCCACCGTCACCGATCCACCGTCGACCAGGGAGATGGTCGTACCGGCCGCGTCGATCGACAGGTCCTGGGTATCGGCCCCGCCGTCATCATCGATCCAGCTATAGGTGCCGCTCCCGTCCGTCGAAAGGACCTGACCATTGGTACCGCCTGTTGGAAGTTCAATTTCATTCGTCGAGTCGTTGTCGTTATCTGCAACCGAAATGGCACCTCCTCCATTGGAAAGGGTCACGTTGGTTCCTGTTTGTGACAAGGTCTGAATCTCGTTGGTCGCATCCGCATCGGCATCGTCCACATCCACCGTCACCGAACCACCATCGACCAAGGAGATGGTCGTCCCGGCCACGTCGATCGACAAATCTTGGGTATCGGCCCCACCGTCATCGTCGATCCAGCTATAGGTACCGCTGCCGTCCGTGGAAAGCACCTGACCGTTCGTACCGCCTGTTGGTAATTCTATTTCGTTGGTAGGATCCGCATCCGCATCGTCGACATCCACCGTTACCGATCCACCGTCGACCAATGAGATGGTCGTCCCGGCCGCGTCGATCGAAAGGTCCTGGGTATCGGCCCCGCCGTCATCGTCGATCCAGCTGTAGGTACCACTGCCGTCAGTTGAAAGGACCTGACCGTTGGTACCGCCCGTGGGCAGTTCTATTTCATTCGTCGGGTCCGCATCCGCATCGTTTACGTTCAAGCTGATGTTGTTCCCTCCGGCAATACTGATATCTCCCGCAGTGCCATCTGTAGAAAGGTTTTGGATTTCGTTTGTGGCATCCGCATCCGCATCGTCGACATCCACCGTCACCGAACCACCGTCCACCAGGGAGATGGTCGTACCGGCCGCATCGATCGAAAGGTCCTGGGTATCGGCCCCGCCGTCATCGTCGATCCAGCTGTAGGTACCACTGCCGTCAGTTGAAAGGACCTGACCGTTGGTACCGCCCGTGGGAAGTTCAATTTCATTCGTTGGGTCGTTGTCGTTATCTGCAACCGAAATGGCACCTCCTCCATTCGAGAGAGTTACGTTGGTTCCAGTCTGGGATAAGGTCTGGATCTCGTTGGTCGCATCCGCATCCGCATCGTCGACGTCCACCGTCACCGAACCACCGTCGACCAGGGAGATGGTGGTCCCGGCCGCGTCGATCGAAAGGTCCTGGGTGTCGGCCCCGCCGTCATCATCGATCCAGGTGTAGGTACCGCTCCCGTCCGTCGAAAGGACCTGGCCGTTGGTACCGCCCGTGGGCAGTTCTATTTCGTTCGTCGAATCGTTGTCGTTGTCCGCAACGGAGATCGCACCGCCGCCATTGGAAAGGGTGACGTTCGTTCCTGTTTGTGAGAGGGTCTGGATCTCGTTGGTCGCATCCGCATCCGCATCATCGACATCAACTGTTACCGATCCACCGTCGACCAGGGAGATGGTCGTACCGGCCGCGTCGATCGACAAATCTTGGGTATCGGCCCCGCCGTCATCATCGATCCAGCTGTAGGTACCGCTCCCGTCCGTCGAAAGGACCTGACCGTTGGTACCGCCCGTGGGCAGTTCTATTTCGTTGGTAGGATCCGCATCCGCATCGTTTACGTTCAGACTGATATTGTTCCCTCCGGCAATGCTTATATCCCCGGCCGTACCGTCAGTGCTTAAATTTTGATTGTCCGTATTACTAATATC
>CANMSA010000057.1 GCA_947500385.1 uncultured Flavobacteriaceae bacterium
AATCAGTAAGGTTGGAAACTAATTTAGTGTAAACGCTAATCTATAACTTTTGTAAACTATGTATATTAACGAACATTGCCTAAAAATAAAATTCTGAATGGGTGAAAACAAAACTTATGTAAATCAATCAATTCTGAAAAGACTTGAAGATCTAATTTCTGAAGGCGAAAGACTTTGGGGGGAATTTAAGTCCAATAAAGATGGGATTATTTTAGATATAGTTTCGTTTACAAAATGGTCAACAAGTTGTTTAAACATATTGGACAAACTTTCGATATCAACTAACCGATTTGTAAAACAATTTGAAATTTGGGTTGAGGGCGGACCAGGAAAGAAAATGAACATCGGAGCAGCGCTTGGAGTTCTTAAATCTGCCAAAGATGAATATTCAATTGGATTAGCTGTTGATTATCATTTATCAGTATCCGCGACCGTTTTTAGCGGATTACTTGATGAAGCTGATTATTTAGTGAGAAAAAAATATCTTAGAGCTGCTGCTGTTATTTCTGGAGCCGCACTTGAAGAGGGATTAAAAACTAGGGCGCGATCTGAATCGATTGAAATTGGACAAAAAGAAACACTAAACCCGCTAATTCAAAAATTAAAAGCAGCGGAAAATGGAATTTTAACAGCATTCGAAGCTAAGGAATTAGAAGCGATTGCAAAAATGAGGAATGATGCAGCGCACGGAGGAGAATTTAATTATTCTAAAAAACAAGTTGAGGAAGTCTTAATCAAAGTGGAACGCACTCTTAATAGATTGCTCGGAACGAAATAAAAACATCTAACAATTTGTATAGTTCATTTGCTCCCTTCGGGAAGCAAACGCACCATACAAGAGCCGTTATCTGCAAGCCAAACATAAATGATAAACTATAACGAAATTTATCTATTGAATGATTCTTTATCGAATAGGCCATTTAGAGGTGAAATTAATGATTTTGACTTAGCTGAACCTGAAATTTCAAGAGGTGAAAAAGGCATTTCTAAAATTGTCCCAGTAAAACATTCTATGGGGGGTAAAACTCTTTATGATTTTGTTTGGACTACTAACGCATTTCCTATAATTGTTAGTGAACATGTAATCGAACTATTTAGACCTAAATCTGTTACTGGTTGGCAAACTTATGATGTAGAAATCTATTCGAAAAAGAATGAGTTAATTGAAATGAAATACTTTGGACTCGTCATTACGGGACGTTGTGGGAATAGGGATTATTCAGCTAACTCAATTGTTATGGATAAAATTGGAATTAAAACCAAACCTCATTCGAAAGGATTTTACTTTAAAGATAATTTTTGGGACGGTTCGGACTTGTTTATGTGTAATCCTGATGAAAATGGGAAAACTAATATGTTTCGGTTTTGCACCAAAAAAGTAGTGGACTTGTTTAAAAAAGAAAACATAAAGAATGTCCTTTTCGAAAAGGTTATTGATTTTTCAATGGCAATTTCTTTATATGATATTCCTTTGACCGAAAAACAAAAAGCGGAAATGGAAAAAATAAAAGCCAGCAGATAACAATACCTATAATTAATTGCTACGGATTTTCCTCACGGAAAATCTACCGCAATTATTACTAACTTCACAACAACGCTGGAAACGCCTTAACGGACATTTCCGCAACTAATCATAGCCGAACCGTTGTACTTAATTTGGTACGATATACAAACATCCTTTACAAAGTTATAGAAACATCGTTTACACTTTTTAAGTTGCATTTGGAACCA
>CANMSA010000058.1 GCA_947500385.1 uncultured Flavobacteriaceae bacterium
CCTAGCGGATTTTCAGTTTGGTGTTTACTTGCAAAGTATAGTGCTAAACTACGCAACTACTCATAGCCGAGACCGTTGTGCAACATTTTGACAAGCCTATAAAAATGAAGCAATTTATCTTACTTTTTCATCCATTAAGCACTACTGAGGAGGTTCGCATTGATTTCAAATCGGAGGAACCAGCATCTGACTTTATCGAATTGACAAAATTGGACGGATATAATGTTTATCAATATATTCAAAATGATTATTCTTATAACATGCCAATCGAGGAATTAGAACTTGAAAATATTGGATTTAAAAAACTTTATCGAGAAAAGAAAACTTGGTTTGGACTTTCAAAGAAGACCGTGACGGATTTGCTAATTGAACCGAAAACTGGATTCTATTATCCTTATGGTTATGGAAACTATCTTTATATATTTACAAAGAAAGAAATTAAACAGTCGGAATTTGAAAAATGGTTAAATAAAGAATTCCCAAGCAGGTTTGCCGATATTGACGAAACTTTTACTGGGTTTAACTCTGAATTCTTGAATTTAATGAACGAAGATGATTATCTGATTGCGACAAATCACGATTATCAGGAACAATTCGGGGTAAGTGGAAAAGCGGACATAATAGATAAAATTATTTCTAAGTTCAAGAAAGCAAACTTGAACGAATACGAATTAGAGAAATATGTGCGGAAAAAAACGTTGCACAACAAAGCCTAAACGTAATGCGGGCTTTAGGGCTAAAACGAATGGTCTGCATATATTTATAATGTCGCTAAATCTTTGGGATTTAGCTTGGGACAAAAAAAGAAAAAGCGAAACCAAAAGCTTTAGCTTCGTGCGCAGACGGAAACGAAAAGTTTCCTTGCCCCCGCACTACGCTTAGCCGAACCGTTGTACACAATACGAAAAATGAAAATCGGTACTAAAATATTAATACTATTTCTGACCTTGAATTTCCTTTCTTGCAAAGGTTCAGCACAAGAAACTGAAACAAAAAAACCAATTCCCGAATTTGACTTCTCAACTATTGAAAAATTTAGAGAAACAAAACTTAAAGGACTAATAATCAATGATTATGACAGCATTTTCAGTCCTTCACAAAGGAAAGAACTATCGGATATTATTTATGACTACAACATTGAAACAACTCGACAAATAGTTGTTGTGACAATTGATAGTATTTCACCTTATTCGGAAATACAAAAATATGCGACTGATTTAGGCAATTATTGGGGAGTTGGAGATGCTGAAAAAAATAACGGATTGACAATTGTCATGTGTAATCCTTGTAGACAAATCGGAATTGCAACTGGATTGGGAACTGAATTGATTTTGACAGACAAAATCTGTAAAGATGTAATTGACCAAACCATAATTCCTGAATTTAAAAATGGAAACTTTTATGACGGAGTTAAAAACGGAGTGGTTGAATTAATAGAAAAATGGAAATAAAAGTACTGTGCACAACAATGTATAACCGCAATTACGGCGGATTCGACTACGTCCGAATCCACTCGGAATTGCTAAGGTCTGTGCTAAACCGAAAATTAACGCATATTAACCCGTAACTGACGGTTATACGAGACCGTTAGGCGCAATTTTGAAACTTCCTATTTCGGTTAGTATTTCTAAATATGAAAAAACAAATTTTTAAAAT
>CANMSA010000059.1 GCA_947500385.1 uncultured Flavobacteriaceae bacterium
ATATGCGTACTGTAAACCGGTCACCCAACTTCTAAAATTTCCAATACTCCATTCTCAATGAACGTAATCCCCCGAAAGGGATATGTAGTCCCGGGCAGACTCGAACTGCCGACCTCTACATTATCAGTGTAGCGCTCTAACCAGCTGAGCTACGGGACTGTCCCGGATGCCAAAGGGCACCGTTCCTATTATGGTATCGTAAAAACAACACTGATCGTATAAATATTAAATCGAAGACGGGGCACGGTAAAAGATACCCACGTTATATGGACATGCTCTAGAAAGGAGGTGTTCCAGCCGCACCTTCCGGTACGGCTACCTTGTTACGACTTAGCCCTAGTTACCGATCTTGCCCTAGGCCGCTCCTTGCGGTGACGGACTTCAGGCACTCCCGGCTTCCATGGCTTGACGGGCGGTGTGTACAAGGCCCGGGAACGTATTCACCGGATCATGGCTGATATCCGATTACTAGCGATTCCAGCTTCACGGGGTCGAGTTGCAGACCCCGATCCGAACTGTGACCGGTTTTATAGATTCGCTCCGCCTTGCGACGTGGCTGCTCTCTGTACCGGCCATTGTAGCACGTGTGTGGCCCAGGACGTAAGGGCCGTGATGATTTGACGTCGTCCCCACCTTCCTCACGGTTTGCACCGGCAGTCCCGTTAGAGTCCCCAGCATTACCTGATGGCAACTAACGGTAGGGGTTGCGCTCGTTATAGGACTTAACCTGACACCTCACGGCACGAGCTGACGACAACCATGCAGCACCTTGCAAATTGCCCGAAGGAAAAGGTATCTCTACCCCTGTCAATATGCATTTAAGCCCTGGTAAGGTTCCTCGCGTATCATCGAATTAAACCACATGCTCCACCGCTTGTGCGGGCCCCCGTCAATTCCTTTGAGTTTCATTCTTGCGAACGTACTCCCCAGGTGGGATACTTATCACTTTCGCTTGGCCGCCCAGGACTCAAGGCCCCGGACAGCTAGTATCCATCGTTTACGGCGTGGACTACCAGGGTATCTAATCCTGTTCGCTCCCCACGCTTTCGTCCATCAGCGTCAGTATATGGTTAGTGAGCTGCCTTCGCAATCGGTGTTCTATGTAATATCTATGCATTTCACCGCTACACTACATATTCCGCCCACTTCACCATAACTCAAGACCACCAGTATCAAAGGCAGTGCTACGGTTGAGCCGCAGCATTTCACCCCTGACTTAATGGCCCGCCTACGGACCCTTTAAACCCAATAATTCCGGATAACGCTCGGACCCTCCGTATTACCGCGGCTGCTGGCACGGAGTTAGCCGGTCCTTATTCTTACGGTACCGTCAGCCATCTACACGTAGATGGGTTTCTTCCCGTACAAAAGCAGTTTAAGACCCATAGGGCCGTCTTCCTGCACGCGGCATGGCTGGATCAGGCTCCCGCCCATTGTCCAATATTCCTCACTGCTGCCTCCCGTAGGAGTCTGGTCCGTGTCTCAGTACCAGTGTGGGGGATCCCCCTCTCAGGGCCCCTAACCATCGTAGCCTTGGTAAGCCGTTACCTTACCAACAAGCTAATGGTACGCATGGCCATCCTTTGCCGGCCGAAGCCTTTAA
>CANMSA010000060.1 GCA_947500385.1 uncultured Flavobacteriaceae bacterium
GAGTTGTTATCGGTCTCCCGTGTGGGAACAAACGATAATTTCTTCGAATTGGGGGGGCATTCCCTATTGGCCATGCGAGTAGCATCGTCTATTCGGTCGGAATTAGAGCATGAATTGACTATTATGGACCTATTCTCCAACCCTACGGTTTCGGATTTGGCAAAAGTGCTTTTGAAAAAGGGTAAAGGTTTGGTAGTTCCGCGTATTGAAGTTGCAAAAAGGCCTGACAAGGTTCCGTTATCGTACTCGCAAGAGCGCTTGTGGTTTATCGATAAGTTACAGGGAAGTGTGCAATATAACCAACCCCTGATTCTTAGGTTGAAGGGAACTGTAGACGCTTCTTTATTAGAAGAAGCGTTCCGTGCAATATTAGACCGGCATGAAGTATTGCGCACGGTTTATCAAGAGGACTCGGGCGTAGCGTTTCAAACACCTTTACGCGCTTCAGGTTGGTCCATGGGGTATAGTGAGCTATCAGGATCTCGCTTATCTAAATTTATCCGCAGTTATAAAGGCAAAGCTTTTGATTTAAATAGCGACTATATGTTGCGAGTTCACTTGGTCAAGGAAGATGTAGATTCCTATGTGCTGGCATTGGTGACGCACCACATAGCTAATGATGGTTGGTCTTTCCCAATATTGTTCAATGAATTAGCCCAATTATATCGCAGTGGTTTGAAAGGAGCAAAGCCAGAATTACCTCCCTTATCGATCCAATACCCCGATTATGCCTTATGGCAGCGAGAGTACGTAACTGGTGCTTATTTGGAGAATAAATTGTCGTATTGGGAAGCGCAATTGAGAGGTATTGCCCGTGTGGAGCTGCCCACAGATTATGCACGTCCTCAGGGTCTAAGTATTCAAGGGAGCGAGGAACAACATTTGTTGCCAGAAAGATTGAGCAATAAATTACATGATTTATGTGAGCTGACGGGTGTAACAATGTATATGCTATTGTTGTCGGTTTTCAAAGTTTTGTTGTACCGTCACAGTGGTCAGGAAGATATTTGTGTGGGAAGCCCGATAGCAAACAGGACGCAAACCGAGTTATCCTCCCTAATCGGATTTTTTGTGAATACGCTAACTTTAAGAAGTGATTTGAGTGGTAATCCTACTTTCAGGGATTTCCTGTTACAAGTTAAGGATACCACCTTACAGGCCTTTGATCATCAGGATGTACCTTTTGAGAAAGTTGTGGAACAAGTATTGCAAGAACGATATTTGGATCAAAACCCATTGTTTCAGATTTTATTCGTATTGCAGAATAATGAAGGAATCCAAACGCCTGACTTCGGAGGACTTTCAATTGAAAATATGCCTTCGGATACATTCACGTCATCTTTTGATTTAGCTTTGGAAGTTTATGATAAACAACAAAACCTTGCAATTAAGGCCAGTTATCGTAGTGACCTATATTCATCCTCTACGATACGGGAATTTCTGTATCAGTACGAGCAGTTGTTGTCGAGTGTAGTGGCCGATC
>CANMSA010000061.1 GCA_947500385.1 uncultured Flavobacteriaceae bacterium
TTCATCATAAAACGAAGCTTTATATATTCCTCCTAATTCCAACATTTCTAAAGATTTGATAAATGGTGTACAACGGTTTAGCTATGAACAGTACGGGAGCAAACCAGCGTTTGCTTTCCGCCACGCACGTAGCGAAATCTTTTTGTTTTGATTTATTTTTTCCTGTCCAGAGCAACCCCGAAGCGTCGGGGCCAAAGATTTTGCGGTGGCCGTTGATATTCCGGGTTTATAACTTAAGCAGCCAAACCCGTATTGTTTATAGGTTGTGTTGTGCAACGTTATTTTCCACCCTGTAGAATCTCCAATAATTTTTTTGGGTCCTGTCGATTGTCCCAAAAGGCGGTTATTATAATTGACTCTTCCTTTATTTTATAATAGATACTGAAGTTACCTAATGAAGTCACTCTTACATCATTAAAGTCAGTAGGTTTATAAATTAAAGGTGATTTAGCGATTTGTTTTGTACGCTCAGCAACCAATCGAATCAATTTCTTTGAATATCTAGGAGATTTATTTCTTTTTACCCAATATTCGAGTATTCCAACAAATTGAATATCTGCAGTTTTGGTCCAGATTACATTGCGCTCAGCCATTCAAGATTTCGTTTGTCCATTTCGTCCTGCGAAATCAAGCGTCCGTTTGCAATATCTTCCTCACTCATTTGTAGCATTTGTTTTTGCTCGTCTGAAAGTTGAACGATTTCAGTTTCTGACGAACTTGAAGAGATTATCTTGTCAAGTGCCTCTAAAAACTCCTTGTTGCGTATGGTTAGGATTTTATCAATCAATTCATTTCGTATTTTGTCTACAGTTGTCATTTTAATTCTCTTTATGTAAATATCTTAAAAGTTGATGACTTTGCATAATGTTGCACAACGGTTAGGCTAAACTGCGTTTTAATGCAGTTTAGGTTTTGTTGTGGTTAGTTTTTATTAATTCATCAATATTTGGAATCAGGTGTCTAAAAAATGATTTGAGCCGATTAAGACTTTCCGCGTTATGTGCGTATGCAGTAATAACGTCAATTGGTCTTTCCCCTTTTTCATTTTTCAATTCAATATCGGCTCCATTGTCCAATAAAATTTTCAGCATTTCTAATGATTCAGGACATGGTTCTTTTCTATTGTTCTGAATCATTCCATCTATACAGAGATCGATCGCTTCGTGCAGAGGATCTCCAAAGTCTACATTAACATCAGCACCGTATTTAATTACGAATTCTAATGTTTTCGGGTTATCTGAATTAATCGCTGAACTTATAGGTCTAATTCCAACTCCATGTTTTCCGTTAATATCCATTCCATTTTGAATCAATCTTAAAGCATTTGTGAGGTCTGATTCGAATATGTATGAATTGAGTTCTTTCATTTTTTCTTAATTAACCACAACGGTTCGGCTATGAACAGTACGGGAGCAAACTGGCGTTTGCTTTCCGCCACGCAATTAGCCAAACCTTTTTG
>CANMSA010000062.1 GCA_947500385.1 uncultured Flavobacteriaceae bacterium
CATCGCGCCATACCGCCATGTCACCCGTACGGTACATACGCTCCCCCTCTAGAAAGGGGTGTGATACGAACTTCTCCTTGGTGCGTTCGCTATCGTTTACATACCCTCTTGCCACTTGCACCCCCGCAATGCATAATTCCCCGGGCACCCCGATACCCTGCAATGCATTAAACTCGTTCAATATCAAAACAGTGGTATTCGCAATGGGACCTCCTATACGAACCTTGTCCGTTTCCGTGAAATCCGAAGGGACTTTCCAAGACGTAACGTCAATCGCAGCTTCCGTCGGGCCATATAAATTGAATAAGGTAGTACTCGGAAGCTTCGCCTTGAAATTTTGTACTTGATGGGACTGAAGGGCTTCACCACTGCAGATGACTTGGCGCAGGGTTTTACAGTCACCATCGTTTAGAACTTCCAAAAATAGTTCCAACATTGAAGGGACAAAATGCATCGTAGTGATCTTTTCTTTTTCAATCAATACTTTTAAATAGTTGCTATCTTTCTCACCTCCGGGGGCGGCCAATACCAATTTGGCGCCGCATAAGGAAGGGAGAAAAAGTTCCCATACGGAAACGTCGAAGGAAAAGGTGGTCTTTTGTAAAATAATATCATCTCTAGTCAGTTCATGTGCTTCCAAAGCCCATAGTAGGCGATTTATAACACCATCGTGTTGGTTCATCACCCCCTTGGGGCGGCCCGTACTGCCAGAGGTATAGATCACGTACGCCAGGTCCGACGACGAGCACCTCGCCGGGAGCTTGCGCTTGCTCAGTGCCTTGAGCTCGTCGGCGATCATATCGACGGCCACTTGGACCACCCCGTCCACCACGGCAAGGTCCGACGCATACTGCGAACTGCTCAGCAACAGCTCCACCCCGCTGTCCGATAGCAGGTACTTGATACGCTCCAATGGATAACGCGGATCGATGGGAACGTACGCGCCCCCGGATTTCAAAATGCCCCAAAGGCCCGTCAACAGATCAAGGCCGCGATCCATACTGATACCGACAAGGGTCCCTTTGCAAACGCCTTGGGACACCAGGTAGCGCGCCAATCGGTTCGATCGGTGGTCGAGTTCCCGATAGCTCAGCTGGTCGCCCTTATAGCTCACCGCGACCGCTTCCGGGCTACGCCTTACCTGTTCCTGAAAAAGCGATACCAGATCCATATCGCCGGGGTAGTCCACATGGGTGGCGTTGAAACTCTCGAGAACCGCGGCCTCCTCCACCGGAACGTACCCGTACGCCCCGAGCGATAACGAAGGGTCGGCAAGCACTGCCATGAGAAGCTCTTGGTAATGGGAAAGGAAACGGTCCATTGTACCACGGTCGAATAGTGCCGTGCTGTATTCAAGCTCCAAACGCATGCCGTCGCGATCA
>CANMSA010000063.1 GCA_947500385.1 uncultured Flavobacteriaceae bacterium
GGTACGATATACAAACATCCTTTACAAAGTTATAGAAACATCGTTTACACTTTTTAAGTTGCATTTGGAACCAACATTCAGATGTTATGCCTTGGAAAGAACAGACGATTATGGAACAAAAAATTGAATTTATCTGTGAATGGCGAACTGGAAAATATACCATCACCGAGCTTTGTAAATGTTTTGATATTTCAAGACCAACGGCCTATAAAATCATCTCAAGATTTGAAAATGAAGGCTATGAAGGACTTAGAGAGCTGTCTAGAAAACCGTATAGTCCACACCCTAATGCGACCAATGAAAAAGTGGTGGGTAGAATTCTTGAATTGAAGGAGAAATACAAGAGGTGGGGCGCTAAAAAGTTGCACACCTTGTTGTATAACGATTTCCCTGATGAAATCATTCCAACAGTCTTGACCGTTCATAATATCCTCAAAAAACACGGTTTGGTATCGCCTCAAAAACGACTCAGAAGAGTGAAGCCCATACATCCTATTTTCGACCCCAAAGAGTGTAATGAAGTGTGGAGTGCAGACTACAAAGGAAAATTCCTCATGGGCAACAAAATCTACTGTCATCCACTTACCATTGCCGATTCTAAAAGTCGGTTTGTATTTACCGCCAAAGGCCATTACAAAGAAAACCTTGCCTCCGCAAAAGCCGAATTCAAAAGGGTTTTCAGGAAATTTGGCATCCCCCGACAAGTACATACCGACAATGGAAGTCCTTTTGGTTCCGTTGCCGCAATACAACGATTTACCAGGTTATCCTATTGGTTCATCGAACTCGGAATCATGCCCGTCTTTTCGGACCCGGCACACCCCGAACAGAACGGACGACATGAACGTATGCACAGAGATCTGAAGGCCGCTTGCGCAAAACCTTCAGCTTATGATCTAAAAGCCCAACAAAGGCGTCTGAACCACTTTGTGAAAGAATATAATCACGTAAGACCACATGAAGCTCTTGACATGAAAACACCTGCTACGGTACATGAGTTCTCGAACAGGCCATTCCCCGAAAAAATCCCTGACTTTGATTACGATACGCAAATGAAAGTCTTAAAGGTCACCCAAAATGGAGCTATCAGATGGAAAGCCTATAATTGGGTTTACCTTTCCGCTTCGCTCCAAGGTAAACATATAGGGGCTTTGGAAATTGGTAATGGTATTTGGAGGGTATTTTATAGAAACGTATTTTTAGGATACTTCGATGAACATGTGTTTAGAAAGAAAGAACAATCAGTAAGGTTGGAAACTAATTTAGTGTAAACGCTAATCTATAACTTTTGTAAACTATGTATATTAACGAACA
>CANMSA010000064.1 GCA_947500385.1 uncultured Flavobacteriaceae bacterium
AAAGGAAACGGTCCATTGTACCACGGTCGAATAGTGCCGTGCTGTATTCAAGCTCCAAACGCATGCCGTCGCGATCATCGATCGCACCGAGGGTAAGGTCGAACTTGGTCGTTGCGCCAACACCATATCCCTCATGGCGCGAAATCGAAACATCGCCCAAACGAAGGTCGGATGCCGCCACTTGGTCATCGTCCATCGTGAACATCACCTGGAACAAAGGACTACGGCCCGTATCACGATCCGATACCACGTGTTCCACGATCTTCTCGAAGGGCGCCTGTTGGTGCTCGTAGGCCGAAAGCAACATCGAGCGTACCCGGGACTGGTAGCTTAAAAAATCGAGAGAGGGATCCACATCGCTGCGGAGGGCAAGGGTATTGACAAAGAAGCCCACAAGATCGGACACCTCGGAACGGGTGCGGTTCGCCACGGGGCTCCCCACACAGATATCGCGCTGACCGCTATAGCGCGAGAGCAATAGTTTGAAAATCGATAAAAGCGTCATATAGGGCGTACTGCCGTGCGCCGAACAGAATTCCTTGAGACGTGCCACAAGCGCAACATCAAGATCAAGGCCCGTACGGGAACCGGTCACGGAACGCACCGAAGAGCGAGGGCGGTCCGTAGGAAGGGACAACGGGGCGGTGCCCTTCAGACGCCCCTCCCAATAGGACAGTTCCCCTGAAAGGTACTCGCCCGAAATATGCGACCGTTGCCAGATCGCATAGTCGGCATATTGGATCGGAAGCGTGGAAAGGCCCCTCGGGGAATCCCCCGAAACATGGCTTCGGTAAAGAGCGGCCACTTCCTTGATCAATATCGGGAGCGACCACCCGTCGCTGGCGATATGGTGCATCACCACTATCAATACATGGCCTTCGGCAGACTCACGTACCAGCTCCGCGCGAAGCATATAATCCTCCGTAAGGGAAAAAGGGAGCGAAACAAGTTCTTCAACCATCTTATCGAGCGAACCTACATCCGCGGCCACGCGCATCTCCCAATCATCCATGGGAAGGACCTCCTGGTACGCCACTCCGCCCTCTTGACGGTACACCGTGCGCAGCGACTCGTGGCGGCCCACCACCGCCTTGAGAGAACGCGAAAGCGCGTCAACATCAAGCCTACCGTCCAAACGGAGTACCGCGGGAATATGATACTGAACGCTCCCCTGCAACTGGTCGATGAACCAAAGACGCTCCTGTGAATAGGAAAGCGGTATACGGTCGGGGCGGTCGGCC
>CANMSA010000065.1 GCA_947500385.1 uncultured Flavobacteriaceae bacterium
AACGGTCTCGGCTATGAGTAGTTGCATGGGTTAGCGTTTAACTTAGCAAGTAGACACCAAACTGAAAATCCGCAAGGATTTTCAGAAGTAGGCGAGAACAAGCAATTACTTATAGCCATTGTTGGGCATAGTTTTTATTTTTCAAATTCTTTTAAATATTCAATAATGTCTTTGTTCAGATTTTCTGAGTTAGTCACTTTGATAAATGTATCAGGTTGTCTTAATCTTAAAAACTCAACCATAAACCAATATTCGTTCAAGTGAATTGGTTTTAACTCATTCATTAAGTCACAAGGACAAGAATGGTTTGTTTTAAACACCTTTTCGTAAACTTGTTCATAGTATTCTGGATTAACAGAATGCTCACTTTCCATTTCAGGGACTGTGATTTCTTTCTTGATTTTTTCATCAATGAATATCGCTATTTGCTTATTCATTGAATACGCTATCATAATCTCTGTTATAGTTCCAAATTGTTCGTTATCTTCTAAATAAGCAATAAGAAGATTTGATTGCGAAATCATTCTAAAATCAGATTGCACTGTTTCTGATAAATAGATTCCTGTATGGTCACACCCAGCATATTCTGGATGATAAAATCCAATTTTATTTTTAAGTTTAGAAGAGTTGATTTCTAAATCATTTCTCCAAGTTGTAATTAGCCCTCTTAAAGCGATTTCTGGCATTTTACCAGCAGTATAAATTTGTAAATCTGTCGAACTTTTTAAAGAGTAAATCTGTTCATTTCTAGCATCATTCTCAAAATAGTGTTTATACAGATTAGGCTCTCTTTTAAGTTGACTTTCGAGCCAATCAATGTCATTAATTATTATTTTAAATGGAAAGTCCTTTCTAATTCCGTCAATCCAATCTACTAAATTTGGTTTTAAAGTATTTGATAAAATGACTAAATAGTAATCAATTTTGTGCATTCTGACTTTATTCAATTCAGAACTCAAATCGTCTATTGTAAGATTCGTTTTCACAAGTCTTTTACATTGAATAATCCAATTTTGAGTTTCTTTTGAACCAAAAAAGAGTTGAGTCTGCTTTTGAGCTAAAATATCTCGACCTCTATCTCCAGAGCCTCCCATTCTTCGAATGTTATAAAATCCCTCACTTCTTATTATGTCCGTACATAATTGTTCAAATCTATCAGGTGAGATGCGACTCCAATCTATTGTCATTTAGTTAGTGTGTTTTTAAATTATGCCCAACGG
>CANMSA010000066.1 GCA_947500385.1 uncultured Flavobacteriaceae bacterium
AATCAGTAAGGTTGGAAACTAATTTAGTGTAAACGCTAATCTATAACTTTTGTAAACTATGTATATTAACGAACATTATGAAAAAGCTCTATAGCATAATTTTAAGTCTTTCTATTTTTGGTTGTTCTGGACAAAAAAAACCGATGGATGAAATAGAATTTACTGCGAAATATCTAGAAGTAGTTTCTAAAAGATACCCTCAAGTAGATTACGAAACGAAGGAAAGTCTAGTTTTGAAGGCGACTTTTGGCGATAATCAAGAAATAACCCATTATTTAGATAACGCATATAGGGCGTACAAAATTGAACCATCGGAACTGGACGAAGTTCTAGAAACATTTATTAGGGCAAAAGCAGACTTATACAATGAACGAGAAGAAACAATAGATATAAGCAGAATTGTACCTATTATTAAACCAATTGAATACTTCGATGATTTAAAACTTTTAGGAAAAGATGTAGAAAATTATCAAGTCCCAGAATTGATATGGGAAAAATATAATGAGGATTTAATAATTATATACGCTGAAGACCGTGAGAATAACATAAACTATTTCACGCAAGACAAATTTGACGTTCTCAATATTGACAAAGACACATTGCTTCAATTAGCAGTTAACAATTTAAATAATCTACTTCCTAAAATTGAAAAAGTTGGTGAAAATGGAAATTTCGGACTCATTGCGGGCGGCGATTACGAAGCTAGTCTGATTTTGATGACGAGCTTATGGACGAAGGACAATTTTGACGTCGATGGAGACATTGTTATTGCAGTTCCAAACAGGGATATAGTTTTTATTACTGGTTCAAATGACCTCAGTTCGATTGAAAAATTAAAATTAACTGTTGAGGAAAGTTATGAAACAGGTAATTATAATCTTACTAAAAACTTCTACAAATGGAATGGAAAAAAGTTCATCCGGATGTAAAAATAACTATGGCTAACAATACCTAAACGTAATGCGGACTTCAGGGCTAAAACGAAAGGTCTGTGTATATTTATAAAGTCGCTAAATCTTTGGGATTTAGCTTTGGACAAGAAAAGAAAAAGCGAAACCAAAAGCTTTAGCTTCATGCGCAGACGGAAACGAAAAGTTTCCTTGCCTCCCCACTACGCTTAGCCGAACCGTTAGCGTAAATGCCGTTATAATTTATTAATTATGGGCCTATTTGGAATATATTGGTCGTTCTCCCATTGGTAG
>CANMSA010000067.1 GCA_947500385.1 uncultured Flavobacteriaceae bacterium
GAATGGCCCCCCAGCTCGAAAAAATTGTCGTGGACCCCCACGCGCTCCACCCCCAGCAGGGACCGCCATATCCCTGCCAGCCTTTCCTCCGTTTCGTTGCGGGGCGCCACATATTGCGACGTCATCTGTTGGGAGAGATCGGGACGCGGCAATCGCTTTCTATCGATCTTCCCGTTGGGGGTCAGCGGAAACCGCTCCACCGCGACCAGCACCGAGGGCACCATATACAAGGGAAGCTTGGCCGATAGAACGGCTCGTGCAGCGGCCTTGCTGAACCCCTCCTTAGCCCTGACGTAACCTACCAGCATACCGCTTCCGTGCCCGTCGGCCATGGAGACCACCACGCAATCCGTCACGGCATCATAGCCCCGTAGTGCCTCCTCCACCTCGCCGGGCTCGATCCGATGGCCCCTCACCTTGATCTGGTCGTCCATACGTCCAAGGTATTCCAGCTCCCCGGAAGCGGACCGACGGACAAGGTCGCCAGTGCGATAAAGGAGCCCGCCCGACTTTTCAAACGGGTGGCGAACGAACTTTTCACCTGTCAGGACAGGCCTGTTCAGATAGCCCAAAGAAAGTCCCAGACCACCTATCAAAAGCTCCCCCGGGACACCCATGGGGGCAAGACCGCCCGTCGCGTCCACTACGTAGGCACTGGTGTTCCCTATGGGACCGCCTATCATGATCTTCTCCCCGTGCCCCAGCAACGACATCGTGGACCAAATGGTCGTCTCGGTAGGACCGTACATGTTCCATACCGCTCCGCTGCCAGGGCCCGTAAGCCTTTCCTTCAACATCTCGCTAATCGCCTCGCCTCCCGAAAGTACGACCATATCCCCCACATTGGACCAACCGCTGTCGAGCAGCATCTGCCAGGTAGAGGGCGTGGCCTGCATATAGTCCGGGGAATGTTCCGAAATCAGCTCCTTGAGCCCGTGGCCGTCCATCGCGGAGGCACGGTCCGCCATAATCGTGAGCCCCCCGCACAATAGGGGAAGATACAGTTCCATATATGAAATGTCGAAACTGTACGTGGTGATCGCCAACAGTGAACGGGAGCTATCGAAAGCCAGCTTCCCTTGCATCGAGAGCAGAAAGTTCAACAGCGACCTATGACCTATCATCACACCTTTGGGC
>CANMSA010000068.1 GCA_947500385.1 uncultured Flavobacteriaceae bacterium
AATTCAGTCGATTGCTGCCATCCTTTAGAATTCCGCATAGCAGTTTTCAACATTTTCATTGCAGTATCTAAAGACTTTGTGCCTCCTTTCACAAAAGCATTTTCCCAAGGTTCCGATTCTTTTGGAACTAGATATTCAATATGATATTCGTCCATTCCGGTTGTCAGAATAACGTAGGTTTTAGAAGTATAATCGTTTTGGTTTTGTAAAATCAGATGATAGTGAGAAGTCAATCCCCAAATTTCTGTTTCTTTAAATTCCGAGTTAATTCTTTCAATCCAATTGAGCATCAAAGTTCCAGTGCCTTTTGAAACTACATTGGATTCATTTTTCACTTCGGTGTAAAATTCAGTTAGAGTCTTACTTTTTTGGTCTGTGTTTCGCTTAATCAGCATTTTGGTCAAATGTTGTACAACGGTTCGGCTATGATTCGGTGTGGGAAATCCGACAGGATTTTTCACATAACGAATCAAGCTGGTTAAAATTAGGGAATTTTCCGGTCAGCTAGGATGGTAGCACTGAATTATAGGTATTGTTAGCGTAGGTATTGCAGCCCGGACCTTGGCCTTTGCCCTTGACCATTGAAGAAGAACGGGGACCTTTTTAAAATGGTTTCTTTTTAAGTCCGCCCGTAGCTTTATAGAAAACACTTTTAACTTGTCTCTTCTAACAGGCCTTGGCAAGCAGGTCCCAGGTCCATCTCGGCAAATCTTGCGTTTGAGTGGTCGGTCCGTAGTTGGTCTTTGGCGGGTGCATTCCTTAAATAAAGAGCCCGTGCTACGGGAAGTCAACTGCCCAAAGAAACCATTTTAAAAATTGTTTTGTCCCGAACCATTATCCATCTTTTTCCAGGAGCCTTGCGAACCTATTTTTATATTTTTTCTGCAATATGTTCGTTAATATACATAGTTTACAAAAGTTATAGATTAGCGTTTACACTAAATTAGTTTCCAACCTTACTGATTG
>CANMSA010000069.1 GCA_947500385.1 uncultured Flavobacteriaceae bacterium
TGAGTCGTCCTAAAATAGGTTGACAGTTTTTAAAGAATTAAGATTAAACCTTAGAAGCTAGCTTCTAAGGTTTTTTGTTGTGTATAAAATTAGGTGTTTTAAAGGTTAGGCTCAAATGTGGTCTTTTATTATTATAGATATCTATGGACTCTGCGATAAGTTGTTTCAGTTCTTTCCCGCTATTGCATTTGTAGATTAAGAATTCTCCTTTCAATATACCGTTGATTCGTTCCGCTAAAGCATTTTGATAGCAATCATACCCATCTGTCATCGATGGTCTGATATTATTTTGCTCGAGTTCTTTTTGGTAGATAGCCGAACAATATTGCAATCCCCTGTCGGAATGATGGATTAGATTCTTAT
Source organism: uncultured Flavobacteriaceae bacterium (assembly GCA_947500385.1). GTDB lineage: Bacteria > Bacteroidota > Bacteroidia > Flavobacteriales > Flavobacteriaceae > Pelagihabitans. The sequence continues at coordinate 364 of CANMSA010000069.1, forward strand.
CTGTCGATCTATTTTTGTTTGCCATTATCATTGCCTTTACAACGTTCTCCGCATTCATGTCATCACTTAGTTCATATCCCATTATCTTTCTGCTATAGGCATCGGTGACCAGGGATAAGTAATGTGTTCGTTCCCTGCTTTTGATGTATGTAATATCACTGACAAAGACTTCTTCGGGTCTTGAGGCTTTGATTTCTTTCATTAGATTAGGGTGTTTTCTAAGCCAATGTTTAGAGTCAGTGGTCTTAACGTAGTTCTTTCTTGGCTTTATCAACATGGATTCTGAACGTAAATATGTAAACAGGGCATCTCTTCCTATTTTTATATTGTTCTTGGCAAATTCATCCTCGAGCAAATAATATAACTTGCGAGTACCCAACCTGGGCATCTCCTTACGAATGCCCTGGACCAAGTCCTTGACCTTTATAAACTCCCGTTCTCTTTTTACCATACGTTTTTCTGCTTGGTAGACGGCTTGTCTACTTACCCCAAACAATCGACAACAACGAGATAAACTTAACCGTTGTTCTTGTCGGATGCGTTGGATTGATTGGGTGAATGCTTTTTTCTAATAGAAGTGCCATGTTGTTT
>CANMSA010000070.1 GCA_947500385.1 uncultured Flavobacteriaceae bacterium
CCTAGCGGATTTTCAGTTTGGTGTTTACTTGCAAAGTATAGTGCTAAACTACGCAACTACTCATAGCCGAGACCGTTAGCTGTCATTTAACAAATGAATAGATTCATATCATACGAAGGATTACCAATAAACTCTGGAGGAGCTCATAGCGTGAGTAGAAAATCCTCAAAAGTGACTTACGATCAGACATTAGGTTTTCTGGATTTGTTCACTAATAACACCAAACCTAAATCAATCGAATTGGCTTTATATGAATCAGAAAAAAAGGAATATTCTGCCTTAAGGTTATTACTTAAATTGTCTTTAAAATTCGGAATACCAAAAACGCAAAATGATGGTTGGTTAAGAACTTGGACTTGGAATCTATCCGTAAAAGATATTAAAAAAGGGTTTGAGACGCTTAAATTAAATGATGGATTGCCAAAAAATCCTGCAGGACCAATAACCTTGAATTTTTATTGGAACTTTCATTTTAAGGACCCAAGTACTAATCAAGTTTTGCCGAATCAAGAATTAATACCTGAATTGGACTTTAGAATCAAAAACTCACGAATTTATTTGAGACTGTCCAAAAAATCAACGATTTCAGTTTGGTTTGCCCTACCATTTGATCAGATGGACAAATACGAATCGAAATATTTAGATAATTTAAAGGCTAATTTACCTTTCAAAGCCTCCGATAAGCATTGGCGGATTTGGAAAAAAACGAAAAATGGTAATTGGACACCAAGAAAATTGGAAATAAAAAACGCCAGCTAACAATGGCTATGATTCAGGCTTAGCTGTTTAACCCAAAGAAAAATCCCTACTTTCATTAAGCTTGATTTCTATGCTAGAAAATCCTAACGGATTTCCCAGCCCGAAATCATAGCCGAACCGTTAGCGTAAATGCCGTTATAATTTATTAATTATGGGCCTATTTGGAATATATTGGTCGTTCTCCCA
>CANMSA010000071.1 GCA_947500385.1 uncultured Flavobacteriaceae bacterium
GGTCCCGTTCTGATAGGCGGTAATGATCCCCCCCAGTGTATCCTCCAACTGATATTCATATGTGGGTGTGCCCCCTGCCGCACTTGCGGTAATGGTGGCCCCTGTGTTGTTACAGGAGAAGAGTTCGGTGATACTTGCCGAGGCTACGATCGGTGCCGGTTCGTCGAGGGTCTGGTTCAGTATGATGGTACATCCCGCGATGGGGTTGTCCACGTCCCTTACGGTGATGGTATATGCCTGTGCCGAGAGGCCGTTGATGACCGCCGGGGAGGTAGTGCTGCTTCCCAAAGTGGTGGCAAATCCGTCGAGGCTATATTCGAATCCTCCGGTCCCGAAGTTATCTGCTGCGATGGTTATGGATCCGGATGCATCGGCATTACAGTCAAGGTCTTCGAATGCGGTGACGGATGCTTCGAAGGCGTTTCCATCTGCGACCACTACCGTGGTGTCGACGGTACAGTCGCTTCCGTAGTTTACGGTAAGGGTATGGTTGCCTATGGCAATGTTGTTGAATATGTTGGTTGCCTGGAACGGCCCTGCATCGATGCTATAGGTATAGGTGGCGTCCAATGGCAGTACCGTTACGTTCCCTGTCCCGTCACAGTTGTAGTCGACCGTGGAATTCAAGGTAGGGGCGGTGGGCAATGGCGCAATGATGACGTCGGGCAAAGTGGTCTCGCAGGAGGTTGCGTTTGCGTCCCGTACCCTGATGGTATAGGTTCCGTCGTCCAGGTCGGTGAATATATGGCCCCCTGTCGTGGCGGCGGTCCATGCGCCTCCGTCGATACTGTACTGGTAGTCTCCCGAGCCACCAGCGGTCGGGGTTACGCTCCCAACGGATATCTGTCCCAGTTGCAGGCATGTATAGTCTTGTGTCTGTA
>CANMSA010000072.1 GCA_947500385.1 uncultured Flavobacteriaceae bacterium
CAAAGTTTAGGACTAATATTAATGGTAAAATTCTTTTCATTGATTTGGTCAAATTACGTACAACGGTTCGGCTATGAACAGTACGGGAGCAAACTGGCATTTGCTTTCCGCCACGCAATAAGCCAAACCTTTTTGTTTTGCTTTTTCTTTTTTTAATTAATGCCAAATCCAAAAGATTTGGCGGTGCTCGTTGATATTCCGGGTTTATAACTTAAGCAGCCAAGCCCGTATTGTTTATAGGTTTTGTTATCTGCTGGCTTTATTCCGTCAAGTGGCTAATGTCCAATGCACCATAAAAATACCTCAAACCAGTTCCATCTCCACCTAGTGATTCGCTATTCGCAATATTTGCTTTAAGTATTGGCAAGAGATAATTACCGCTTTCCATTTCCGTCCATTCAATTCCCTTCTCTTGGAACTTTTTTATAAAATCCATGGTCTCATTTCCAAACTCCAATTTGACTCCGTCCAGAATAATATCGAATCCGCTATGAACTTCTAATTCCGTCAACAAATTGTTTTGGTTGTAGCTTAGAAAGAACGAATCATTTTCAGCGTACAAATTTTCATAGATGTCCCTTTTTTGGTCAATATTTTTGCTCTTATCTCCATCAAAAAATTGGGATACATCAATTAGTCGGTCGTCTGATTTGTGTTTGTTCTCCAAACGTTTTCTTACAGAATCACGTTCCATATTCCATTCGATTTTAATGGAATTAATGATGAAACCTTGATTTGGTAAATATTCTAAATTCATTTTTTGAGCTTGCAGATAACGTCTCGGCTATGATTCGGTGTGGAAAATCCGGCAGGATTTTTCACTTAATGAATCAAGCTGGTTAAAATTAGGG
>CANMSA010000073.1 GCA_947500385.1 uncultured Flavobacteriaceae bacterium
AATTTTCATTGGGGCTAGCCCCAATGAAAAAACAGGATTGTTTAACTTAGGGCTGTACGAAAACGGGTAAGTCTTCAAAATCATTTTGTCTTCTGGATAATCAGAGGCGAGTTCGATTTGTTTACTCAAACAGTATTCTTTGAAGAATTCGTAAGGCGATTCAATTCCATTAAATTTAATCAGTCCAAATGCAACTCCCATAGGTGCATCAGCTTTATCTAATTCAGTTGTTCCGATTAGAAGTCCATTTAGTAGTATGTTGTATATTTTATTCAATTACTTTTTTGATTTTACCATTCACATAAAGTTTTTCGACAACCAACTTTAATTTCTGCCAATCCATTTCTGCAACTTCACTTTTGTATTTATCGACTGATTGCATATAAGATAAAAGAAACCAAGAATCGATATGCCCAAATTCAGGAGGATTACTTAAAACAACTTCTACTTGTTTTTGATGTTTTTTATTGTAGAATCCACATTCTCCACCGTGAAAGCTATAATTCCATCTATTCGAAAGTTCTCCTCTTCTCGGTATATTTTTATTGCTTCTAGATATCAATTTTTCATAGTCTTCTTTAACCTTAATGTTTAAACCATATTTTTCTCCAAGTTTAAACATAAGTTCTTTTCCCTCTTGACGATAATCAATTATTGCTTCTAGAAAAATATCAAGATTGATATCATTACTTTCTTCTTTTTTAAGAAGATTATGAATCCATTTTTTAATCATTGATTACTGTTCAATTTCGGCTGTCTTAAATGACGCACAACGGTTCGGCTATGATTTCGTAGCGAGAAATTTGGAAGAATTTCGAACCAAAGAAATCGAGCATTTTTAAAGGTA
>CANMSA010000074.1 GCA_947500385.1 uncultured Flavobacteriaceae bacterium
AACGGTTGAGCTATGAACAGTACGGGAGCAAACTAGCGTTTGCTTTCCGCCACGCACATAGCGAAATCTTTTTGTTTTGATTTATTTTTTCTTGTACATAGCAAAATCCAAAAGATTTTGCGGACTTCATAAAAATACGCAAACCTTAGCGTTTAAGACCAAAGCCCTTATTGTTTATAGGTTGTGTTGTACACCGTTTTTTATTCGTACTGATTTCCAGCTTTGTCGATGTAGTTGCCAATGTAATAGCTCGGTAAACCCTTTTCAGAACCAAAGCGAAAAAATCCAATTCCTTTATTTTCTTGTCCCTCAATCGGTTTTTGAATTTTGCTTGCGAATTTTACAATCTCCAATACGGTAAGATTGGTTTTTCCGTCAACTAAAGCACTTTTTTTAGTTCCACCTTTTGGTCCAAATGGCACAAGCATAATTTTGTTTGAGTCAATCTCCTGTTTTGCGATTTCAGCAGGTAAACATTCGATTCCGTTTTCAGCGATTTTTTTCCAATCCACATTTCTAGTCCGTCCGAAACGCATTGGTAAGTCAGGTCGGAAACAGTTTAGTTCCTCCTCGCTTAATTTTTTGAAATCAATTTGCTTTGCCTTTGAGGAAAAATATTTAGTAGGCATTCTGTAAAAAGAGGATTTACGCTTTAAGTTTCCAGAAAATATCCATTTATTGTCGCTCCATAATGCGTCATAAAAAACTTCATTTTTATCCAGTCCAATTATTCGAACCGTACTTTCTTTAGGTTCAATATGGTCGTATTCATCATAAAACGAAGCTTTATATATTCCTCCTAATTCCAACATTTCTAAAGATTTGATAAATGGTGTACAACGGT
>CANMSA010000075.1 GCA_947500385.1 uncultured Flavobacteriaceae bacterium
GAAAGTTAAAATCAAATATACCAAAAATTGGTATAAAATCCAAAATTCGTAAATTGCACACAACGGTTCGGCTATGATTAGTTGCGGAAACGTCCGTTAGGATGTTTCCAGCGTGGTTGTGAAGTTAGTAATAATTGTGAAAGATTTTCCGTGAGGAAAATGTGTAGCAATTAATTATAGGTTTTGTTCTACACCGTTTTTTATTCAATCAATAGTTTTTTCATTTCCTCAATGGAGTCCGTGTATGCGGACATTTGATATCCTTTTCCAATCTTGATTGGTGCATCATTCATTCTATTGGTCAGGTCTCTGATCGGCATATTTTCCAGACTGCCGAATTCATATTTCCACCAGTCCAACTCCTGTAGTCTATGATTTTGAAACCCGGTTGTTTTTCGATCATTGTCCGTTGGTAGAAACACCAATTCTCCAATAATCGAGTCTAATTTTTCGAACTCCACTGTTATCCCGTCGAACATTAGCTGTTTATGAAACGCTTCCTTGAATATGAGGTCAATAATTTTTAAATCCGCCGTTTTGATGTCAGCCAATACCACATTGTATTTGGTAAGTCCATTTGTGAGTAACCAACATTTTTTTCGGTCCACATAGAAAACCGTTGCGTTCCATTTTCCCAGTTTTCCACAATCGCCGTTTTGGTCGGTCGAAATGAGTGCCTTGACCAATTTTTGAAGCTTTTTGGTTGTATGTATTTTTGTTCGATTCAAATGGTGTAGAACGGTCTCGGCTATGAGTAGTTGCATGGGTTAGCGTTTAACTTAGCAAGTAGACACCAAACTGAAAATCCGCAAGG
>CANMSA010000076.1 GCA_947500385.1 uncultured Flavobacteriaceae bacterium
GCGTCCAATCCCGAGAAGGTGGTGGTGTTCTGTGGAGTTCCCACAAGGCTGCCGTCCTTGATCAACTGGTAGCTATAGTTGCTTCCCTGTCCCCCGAGTACGTTTATGACCTCTATCTCGCCCTCGAAATCGGTACAGTTGGCCTGGTTGATCTGCAGGTCGGCCGAGATAGGGGTGGGCTCGATCAAGGTAACATCGGCAAGACGTACCTGGCATCCGTTTTGGTCTGCGACCCATACCTGGTAATCGGTACCGGGTGCGGCTGCGCCCGCAAGGTTGTCGAACACCGGCGATGTCTGGTAGCTTCCCGGGAATGTGGGAGCCGGGTTGGAGGCCAGGTCCACGAAATAGGTGTGGCCGCCCCATCCTCCGAGGACATCGATGATCTCGATCGCCCCGTCGTTCCCGACGCAGGTGACCGGGGTCACCTCGGTATTGGCGGTGATCGCCGCGCTAGGCCCCGCAATGGTAAAGAATTCGGTATTGACACAGGAAGGGTCTATGTCCTGTGTGATGTCCACACGGTACTCTCCCGCGCCTATGGCAAAGGGTGCGGTCGGCCCTACGTTGGCCGATGCGCCGTTGGCCCCTGCTATCAGGACGTCGTCCGTAAGTACGGCGGTTCCCTGTGAATCGTATATCTGCCATGTGAACCCTCCGGTATAGGTATTGATCGGGTCGTTGATGGTAAAGCTTACCGAACCGTCGTCCCCGAAGCATACCACGTCGACCACGGTGGTGTC
>CANMSA010000077.1 GCA_947500385.1 uncultured Flavobacteriaceae bacterium
GTTGTGTGCAATTTACGAATTTTGGATTTTATACCAATTTTTGGTATATTTGATTTTAACTTTCATTCAAATGAATAAAAACACATCGATATCACTCGGGAATTATTTTGATGAGTTTGTCCAAAATAGCATAAGCGAAGGACGATTTAAGAACGTAAGCGAAGTCATACGAGCCGGACTAAGGTTATTGGAAGAAGAGGAAAGCAAAGTTATTGCTCTCAAAAAAGCAATACAAGAAGGTATAGACAGTGGAATCGCTCATGATTTTGATCCTAAAAAACATCTTGAATCCCTAAAAGCGAAAAAGCGCTCGAATGGCTGAATACAAATTGACAAACAAAGCCGTTGAGGATTTATCAAAGATTTGGGAATACACATTTGAGGTGTGGTCTGAAAAACAGGCGGACAAATACTTCGATGGACTTATATCTAATTGTGAAGAGATTGCTGAAAACCCGGATTTAGGAAAAAACTACAAAGGAATATCAAAAAAACTTCGCGGATTGAAAGCTAATCGACATATAATATTCTACAGAGTCTTGAATCCAGGTTATACTGAAATAACAAGAATATTACACGAGAGAATGGATTTGAAGAAAAGGATAGCAGAATAAAAAAACTGCACACAACAAAACCTATAATTAATTGCTACCAATTTTCCCCACCGAAAATCTTTCGCAATAATCACTAACTTCACAACAACGCTGGAAATATCCTAACGGA
>CANMSA010000078.1 GCA_947500385.1 uncultured Flavobacteriaceae bacterium
TTGTTCCCTCCGGCAATGCTTATATCCCCGGCCGTACCGTCAGTGCTTAAATTTTGATTGTCCGTATTACTAATATCAATAGTCGCAGATGTTCCGGAATCATCGGTAATCGTTAAAGTTCCGTCCAAATTGTCTACGATAGTGGAACGTCTGGCATCGAAATCGGTAATTGTTCCATTCTCACTGGTATATCTAAAAGTACCATCCCCATTGTTTGTTAAAGTTGTGATGGTTTCTGAAATACTCACGGAAGCTACGTTCAGATATAAACCTCCATCTGTTCCAGCAGCAATATTATTGTTTGCATTCGCGCTAATCAGGTTTTGAGAGAGGGTACTACCGCCGTCAGTCACCTCCAAACTTCCAGCATTCATTGCTATACCTGTATTGTATTCATTGGTCGCATCGGCATCCGCATCATCGACATCAACGGTTACCGATCCACCGTCGACCAAGGAGATGGTCGTCCCGGCCGCATCGATAGACAAATCTTGGGTATCGGCCCCGCCGTCATCGTCGATCCAGCTGTAGGTGCCGCTCCCGTCCGTCGAAAGGACCTGGCCGTTGGTTCCACCTGTTGGAAGTTCAATTTCATTCGTTGAATCGTTGTCGTTATCCGCAACCGAAATGGCACCTCCTCCATTTGAAAGAGTTACGTCCGTTCCTGTTTGTGACAAGGTCTGAATCTCGTTTGTGGCATCCGCATCCGCATCGTCGACATC
>CANMSA010000079.1 GCA_947500385.1 uncultured Flavobacteriaceae bacterium
CAACGGTTCGGCTATGATTTCGTAGCGAGAAATTTGGAAGAATTTCGAACCAAAGAAATCGAGCATTTTTAAAGGTAAGAAAAGTTCTTTTTGATAACTAGCTAGCTATGAATTATAGCCATTGTTGTACGTAGTTTTTTATTTCGGTTCGAGTTCATAACTCTTTAAAATTCCAGTATATAATTCCCATTCAACGTCCTTATCGTTTGATATTTCAATCGGCAGTTTTTTAAATTCCGATAAAGCTTTATTAATCCGCTTTAGAAATTCTGGGACAGATTTGGTGTAAAAAATTGAAGAGCGAATACCCTCGTGAGTATAAACAATTGTCAGAACGGATTGTAAGTCAGATTCCAAACTTTCAATTAGAGCGTCTTCCACTTTCTGCATAAAGATATTTTCTTCTGGTGTCGGAATTCCGTTTTCAGTTTCGGTTTCGAAAGTCCATACAAATTCAATATGTTCAGTATACTGTTTTGAGTCAATAAAATTTTTTAAATACTGTCTTCCACGAATAATTACTGGTTTTGTGTTATTTTCAGTTTCTCCGCCAAACCAAGTGTCGTTTAGCTCCAATTTATTTTCTTTTGACTGCGAAAACAAAGAGCCAAAGTTTAGGACTAATATTAATGGTAAAATTCTTTTCATTGATTTGGTCAAATTACGTACAACGGTTCGGCTATGA
>CANMSA010000080.1 GCA_947500385.1 uncultured Flavobacteriaceae bacterium
AACGGTCTTGTGTATGAAACGTAGCGTTTAAAAAGACACTAACTTTTCGGATTAACACAAAGCCGAATTTTTATATTTTGTTTTTAATTTCTCATTTTTAAAAGCCAAATTAAAAATTTGGCGGTCTTTGCAAATAAGCACGAAATTTTCGGTTAAGCACTTATTAGCTATGTTTTATACACCGTGTTGTACAACGTTTTTTTATTCCATTTTCCATTGTTCCAAATCATCTACTGGATTTGGTAATCTACCATCTAACCATTTCATTAATGTTCCTGGTTTAAATTCCTTGTCTTTTGTTTCAATTACCCAAGATAAAAAGTCTTCTGGTCCACCATTCATATAAGGTGCTGGTGAAACTGGGTAAAAAACAGTTGGTAATCTTTCATTAATCGAAAGATAATTTACTACACAACCTAATTCCTGAACTACACTCCAAGCAAATTCATTTGTTATATCAAGTTGAAATTTAACCCACCAAATTCCATCATCATCTGAACCGAATGAAATCGGTTTTGTCATTGACGGGATTTTTTCAAGATATTCTATTAATGTTTTAAATGCTCTTTCGTCCAATTTTTATCAAGTTTTTAATTCAGTCGATTGCTGCCATCCTTTAGAATTCCGCATAGCAGTTTTCAACATTTTCATTGCAGTATCTAAAGACTT
>CANMSA010000081.1 GCA_947500385.1 uncultured Flavobacteriaceae bacterium
ACCGTTGCCATTAATTTAAGAAACATCGATAACTAAATGAAAATCAAAGTTCTGAATTACATACTTTGCGGAATAATCACTCTGAATTTATCAAGTTGTGGAAATAAAAACGAATCGAATTCGGACAACAGAATAAGCTCTCAAGTGGAATATCAATCGGACAAAAAAACTGAAACCCAATCGGAATTTGTTTACTCAAACGCGGACAAAAAAGTAGAAATAGTTTTAGAAAATGGTGCGGAATTTTTAGTTGTTGGAGAACCGACGAGAGCTAATTTTGAAACTGAAAATATTAATAACCAAAGATTTATGATTGTTGGACCAGGAATTATGGTAAATCAAGCAGATAAAGATAGTTTCCGATTTACGATTACACCAATTGAAAAAACTCTCGTCGACGGAAAATTAGAAATACGAGTAACTGAACGAGTCGAAAATGGAGAGAATTTTACTCATAAATTTTTAGTTCCAGTTAAAATAAAAAATGAATAAAAACTAATGGCAACAATGGCTATAAGTAATTGCTTGTTCTCGTCTACTTCTGAAAATCCTAGCGGATTTTCAGTTTGGTGTTTACTTGCAAAGTATAGTGCTAAACTACGCAACTACTCATAGCCGAGACCGTT
>CANMSA010000082.1 GCA_947500385.1 uncultured Flavobacteriaceae bacterium
CGGCTATGAACAGTACGGGAACAAACTGGCGTTTACTTTCCGCCACGTAATTAGCCAAACCTTTTTGTTTTGCTTTTTCTTTTTTTATTTAATGCCAAATCCAAAAGATTTGGCGGCGCTGGTTGAGATTCCGGGTTTATAACTTAAGCAGCCAAGCCCGTATTGTTTATAGGTTTTGTTGTAAACAGTTTTTATTCCGTTTGTTTTTGCAGATTCATATAATCAGCAAGTTTTTGTCTAATAAGCTTTGACTCTTCGTGACTAACTCTCAATTTATTTAAAGGAAATGAAAATTTTTGATTCTGGTCAATGACTTCTAAAATTGATTTATTTCCATTATAATTGACAGATTCAATTTCGATAAAAATCCGCTCTACATAGACTTTATTACGAAGAATGAAAATTATCCGATTTTCAGTCAGAATTAGAGTATCCATTTTTTTTCTCGTCAAAAAATACAACGCAGAAAAAACCGAGATCCAACTGCTAAAAAGGCTTTCAAGAAATGATTGTTCAGATTCTTTTTTCAATAGAATAATTCCCGATTCATTTTTCAGAATTTCATCTATTTCCTTTTGGGTCATTTTGTTTCTTCAAATTGTTTACAACGGTTCGGCTATGA
>CANMSA010000083.1 GCA_947500385.1 uncultured Flavobacteriaceae bacterium
ACCATCTCCCTGGTGGACGGTGGATCGGTAACGGTGGATGTCGACGATGCGGATGCGGATGCGACCAACGAGATCCAGACCTTGTCACAAACAGGAACGAACGTCACCCTTTCCAATGGCGGAGGTGCCATTTCTGTTGCAGATAACGACAACGATTCGACGAATGAAATAGAATTGCCTACGGGCGGTACGAATGGCCAAGTCCTTTCCACGGACGGCAGTGGCACCTACACCTGGATCGACGATGACGGCGGGGCCGATACCCAAGATTTGTCTATCGACGCGGCCGGGACGACCATCTCATTGGTCGACGGTGGATCGGTGACGGTGGACGTGGATGATGCGGATGCGGACCCTACCAACGAAATAGAATTACCAACAGGCGGTACGAGCGGCCAAGTGCTTTCCACGGATGGCAGCGGTACCTATAGCTGGATCGACGATGACGGCGGGGCCGACACCCAGGACCTTTCGATCGACGCGGCCGGGACGACCATCTCCCTGGTGGACGGTGGTTCGGTTACGGTGGATGTCGACGATGCGGATGCCGATGCGACCAATGAATACAATACAGGTATAGCAATGAATGCTGGAAGTTTGGAGGTGACTGACGG
>CANMSA010000084.1 GCA_947500385.1 uncultured Flavobacteriaceae bacterium
CGGGAGCAAACTGGCGTTTGCTTTCCGCCACGCAATTAGCCAAACCTTTTTGTTTTGCTTTTTCTTTTTTTATTTAACGCTAAATCCAAAAGATTTGGCGGTGTCCGTTGACATTCCGGGTTTATGACTTAAGCAGCCAAGCCCGTATTGTTTATAGGTTTTGTTGTGAACAGTTCTTTTCCGATCCGCTTATCAAATCCGTCTATTCATTCGGATATTGAAGGTCAGTTTTCATAAAGTTATTTTTAGAATTATTATAAAACATTCGATAAAGAAAAACTTCCTTATTATTAAAAACCCAAATATCCCGCTCCATATTTTCACTTTTCAGCGCGTTAATGATTTCCTTTATTTCATTGTCTATTTCTATATCCGCTGATTTTGTTTTTAGATATATGTGAAAAAATCCTTTTAGACACTTATCGTTGTACATAGTGTCAATCCGTTTAGCGTTCCGATTGAGTTCCGCTATTTTCTCGTACTCTTTATCGGTCAATTTTTCATAATTACAGTCTATGTAATTACAATTTGTAACCACTATTACTGTTACTAATATTCCGAAATATTTGATTCTCACAGGTTTTTTATTGAATTGCTCACAACGG
>CANMSA010000085.1 GCA_947500385.1 uncultured Flavobacteriaceae bacterium
CGAGACCGTTAGGCGCAATTTTGAAACTTCCTATTTCGGTTAGTATTTCTAAATATGAAAAAACAAATTTTTAAAATATTGGGAGTAGTTTTTGGACTTTTGATTATCGCTGCTTTACACCTTAATTCATCGTTTTTTATCTTAAACCAAAAATGGAAATATGAGGAGGGAACGCACATTGGAGATTGGCTAGAAAAAAATAATTCTCAAATTCGGGACCGAGTAATTAGTACTCATAACGGAAAAGCCAAAATAACCTTCTGTTTTGGCAAAAAACTTATCATTGAAAGTTTAGAAACAAAAGAAAGAGGTTTTTATGTAAATAAGAGCTTTTAAATAACAGAACAAATTGCGTGAATGGACTTGAAACGTAAAACGCAAAAAGAACACAGATGGACTTTTAAGCCAGTTTGCGCAAATGGAAAATTTACTCAAAAACAACTGTTTCGAATGGACTTCTCGCTCTGGTTAAACGATAAGGAATTCGCAATGAAAACGGCATATCAAAACGTAAAAAAACTGCGCCTAACAATACCTATAATTCAGTGCTACCATCCTAGCTGACCGGAAAATTCCCTAATTTTAACCAGCTTGATTCGTTA
>CANMSA010000086.1 GCA_947500385.1 uncultured Flavobacteriaceae bacterium
TGAACTCATTTAGACTTTTTTATTTTGAATTTTCTCAAGGCCAAGACTATGAATGACAGGTAGTTGAAACCTTTCCAGCTTGCGATGGTGGTATCGAATCTGTTGAGCAGTGACCGGAAGCTGTCCATCCACGCATTTGTCCTTTCAACGGCATATCTTTCATCGTAAAGGTCTTGGTCGAAATATTCGTCCCTATCGTCCGCGCTTCCGTTTCGCTTGTTGAAACAGATGTTGGCATTGATCTTCTTTGCCGAACATGCCGCCCTGAAATCTTTGGAATCGAATCCTGCATCCGCGTTCAAGAACAGACCGTCCGTCGCGATGTCCGCTTGGTCGAGCGTGGCGGTGACCACCTCGAACTGCACCTGGATGTCGTAGAGGTCGTTATGGTTGCCCGCAACGGGTTCCGACATGGCCAAGGGCAGCCCCTGACGGTCGGTCAGGTAGAGTGAGTTGGTGGTCTTCGCCCTCTTGCGCCCTTGGTATTCCACGGCCTCGCCACCGCGTTTGCAAGGGGTATGGCTCCCGTCAAGGTCGACACTGGAGAGGTCGAGCCTGTCCCGGTACTCTTCCAGTATGCC
>CANMSA010000087.1 GCA_947500385.1 uncultured Flavobacteriaceae bacterium
GGACAATGAATAGGTCAAGAGGTCGACCGCACAGCTTGGTGCGGCATCGACGCTGATGGTCGGTTGTGCATTGACGGGCACTACGATCTCCGCGCGCGGACTTTCGCATCCGCCTACCGTTTGGCTTACGAAGAAGGAGGTATTCCCTGCCGTGGCAGTGCTAGGGGTCGGTGCGGTCGCGCTTCCCGTGCCCCCCGTTGCGGCATTGTACCACAATAGGCCCGTACCGGTAGCGGTGAGCTGGGAGGCGGTATCGTTTTGGCAGTATACGACGGGCGTGGTAATGCCCGGTGCGCTTGGAATAGGGTTCACAGTCACCACGATTTCCGCCCTTGGGCCTTCACAGGAGTTGGCGTTGGTCTGGCTTACGAAGAAGGATGTATTCCCTGCCGTCGCGGTGCTCGGGGTCGGTGCGGTCGCGCTTCCCGTGCCCCCTGTCGCGGCAGTGTACCATAACAGGTTGGTGCCCGTCGCGGTGAGCTGGGAGGCGGTATCGCCTTCGCAATAAGTGACGGGGGTAGTGACCCCTGGGGCGTTTGGTGTCGCATTAACGGTGACGACGATCTCCGCCCT
>CANMSA010000088.1 GCA_947500385.1 uncultured Flavobacteriaceae bacterium
GTATTGATCGGGTCGTTGATGGTAAAGCTTACCGAACCGTCGTCCCCGAAGCATACCACGTCGACCACGGTGGTGTCGATCTCGAAGGTATTGGGGTCCTCGATCTCGAAGGTGGTCTCCACGAAGCAACCGGTATCGGTGTTGGTCACGGTGACCTGATAGTTCCCGATGCCCAATGCGGTGAAGGCGTTCGATGCCTGGTTGAGTACGCTATAGGCGTTGTCGGTCCCGACCACGGAGTACGCCAGGGTGGGCGTTCCCGATCCGGGGTTCAATGTAATCCCGATCGATACCTCGGCATCGTTTCCGGGGTTACAGGTTATTTCTTGTGTAACGGCGACGGTGGGATCGGTGATCTCCACGAAGGGCGCGATGGCGGCCGTGGTGGTACCGATACATCCGTTGTCGTCATATACGTTGATGATGTAGGTGCCCCCAAGCACATTTGTTTCGGTATAAACGGTATTGGTACCGGTCTGGACCACTACATCGTCGCCCGTTGCGACAGTACCCTGATCGTTGATGAACTCATAGATGA
>CANMSA010000089.1 GCA_947500385.1 uncultured Flavobacteriaceae bacterium
CCCCCCAGTTCGAAAAAGTTGTCGTGTATGCCTACCCGTTCCACTCCCAGAAGGGATTCCCAGATCGTCGCCATGCGCCGTTCGGTCTCCGTAACGGGGGCCGTGTACGATACCCGGCGCAGATCGGAAAGCCCCGCCTTCGGAAGCGCCGCACGGTCGAGCTTCCCGTTGCCCGTCAATGGAAGCCTTTCGAGCTCCACCCATAATTGAGGAACCATATAATCCGGAAGCTCCGATCCAAGGCGCGAAACAAGCCCCCCCCTGTCAAGGACGCTTCCAGCAGCCGGGACCACGTACCCCACAAGGCGCTTGCCCCCTTTCCCGTCCTCGGAAACCGCGACACAGCCCTGGGAAACCTCCGGGTCCCCAAGGAGGAAAGACTCGATCTCCCCAAGCTCGATACGGTACCCGCGAAGCTTTACCTGGCCATCGCGGCGGCCCAAAAACTCGATCGTCCCGTCATCGCGCCATACCGCCATGTCACCCGTACGGTACATACGCTCCCCCTCTAGAAAGGGGTGTGATACGAACTTCTCC
>CANMSA010000090.1 GCA_947500385.1 uncultured Flavobacteriaceae bacterium
AAGACGACAGATGGTGTAATTACCTCTGCAGGAGCTGCAGGCTTATTAGATGACACGATCGATTATACGATCACTGTTGAGAACACCGGAAATGTAACAATTACAGATATTGAGTTAAGCGATCCAGATGTCACGATCTTAACAGGAACGACACCAATAGTGAGTTTAGCACCAGGAGCGACAGCGACCTTTACGGTACGTCAGGTGATTGATGCAACAGATATCGCTAATGGTTATGTAGAGAATAGTGCGAGTGCAACAGGAGATAGTCCAAGTGGAACAGATGATGTTACAGACGTATCGGATACGGATGTTGATCCAGCGAATGATCCAATACCAAACAATGAGACCGTAGATGGACCAGATGCAGGTACAGATCCGACAGAAGATCCAACGCGAACGGACTTAGCACCCAATGCAGAATTAACGTTAACCAAGACGACAGATGGTGTAATTACCTCTGCAGGAGCTGCAGGCTTATTAGATGACACGATCGATTATACGATCACTGT
>CANMSA010000091.1 GCA_947500385.1 uncultured Flavobacteriaceae bacterium
AGGGTACTACCGCCGTCAGTCACCTCCAAACTTCCAGCATTCATTGCTATACCTGTATTGTATTCATTGGTCGCATCCGCATCCGCATCGTCGACATCCACCGTCACCGAACCACCGTCGACCAGGGAGATGGTGGTCCCGGCCGCGTCGATCGACAGGTCCTGGGTATCGGCCCCGCCGTCATCGTCGATCCAGCTATAGGTACCGCTCCCGTCCGTGGAAAGGACCTGGCCATTCGTACCGCCTGTTGGTAATTCTATTTCATTCGTTGAGTCGTTGTCGTTATCCGCAACCGAAATGGCACCTCCGCCATTCGAAAGAGTTACGTTGGTTCCTGTTTGTGAGAGGGTCTGAATCTCGTTGGTCGCATCCGCATCGGCATCATCCACGTCCACCGTCACCGAACCACCGTCCACCAGGGAGATGGTCGTCCCGGCCGCGTCGATCGACAAATCTTGGGTATCGGC
>CANMSA010000092.1 GCA_947500385.1 uncultured Flavobacteriaceae bacterium
TGAAGACTTACCCGTTTTCGTACAGCCCTAAGTTAAACAATCCTGTTTTTTCATTGGGGCTAGCCCCAATGAAAATTCTTTGAATATTTGGTTCGGGCTTTTTCTGCCCAACGATTTGTGAGGGTGATACTCGTTGTAATCTTCCCTAAAACCTTCTGCTTGTTGATACACCTCCTCGATGTTCCTGAAAAGATAGGCATCCAACACATCTTCTCTGAATGTCTTATTGAATCTTTCCACGTAACCATTTTGTGACGGCTTGCCCGGTTGTATATAGTTGATCTCAATGCCTTCTGACTCACAATAATTTACAAATATCCGTGATATGAACTCTGGACCGTTGTCCACCCGAATCTGTAATGGCCTGCCATAAACTTCAATGGCCTGTTTCAAATAACCGACCACACGTATGGCCGGCATTGAAAAGGCAGGTGTCGTACAGAGGGCGGCCCTATTGTAAT
>CANMSA010000093.1 GCA_947500385.1 uncultured Flavobacteriaceae bacterium
ACCGTTAGCGTAAATGCCGTTATAATTTATTAATTATGGGCCTATTTGGAATATATTGGTCGTTCTCCCATTGGTAGGTCCTAACCTAATTTGGCCTTGGCTTTTAAAAAAAAATAAATTTTAGTCAGGGGCCTTCCCTTTTTTGCCTCATGTCGGAGGGATACGCAAATGGAATCCGACTCGGACGGGTAAAAAGCTTTCCGATCTCATCGGAGGGATTCGCAAGGGATACGTAGACTTCCCACTAAGTGGTGGACAAACCGGCAAAAAGGGTATGGGAATAGAAGGTAATGTACGAGGCCTCCTAAAGGTACGCGCAACGCCACAATTACGCTAACAATACCTATAATTCAGTGCTACCATCCCACCAATAAGAAAATTCCCTAATTTTAACCAGCTTGATTCATTAAGTGAAAAATCCTGCCGGATTTTCCACACCGAATCATAGCCGAGACGTT
>CANMSA010000094.1 GCA_947500385.1 uncultured Flavobacteriaceae bacterium
TGTCCCGTCCTGAAATAAGTTGACACAAAATCGACTTATTTATGAAACATTCAAAGATTACGGTTAACAAGCGTACCCAGCGCGATTATAATCTGGGCTTTAAATTAGCCGTTGTCTCGCAAGTAGAAAAAGGCGAGATGACCTACAAACAGGCCCAAAAGGCTTATGGTATTCAAGGCAGGAGTACCGTTTTGGTCTGGCTTAGAAAACATGGTACCTTAGATTGGAGTAACCCCATACGCCATCAAATGCCAAAATCAAAAGAAACTCCAGCTCAAAAGATCAAGCGCTTGGAACGAGAGCTTTCCGACGAGAAATTGAGGAACAAAATTCTCAATGCCATGATTGATATCTCCGACAAACAACATGGCACTTCTATTAGAAAAAAGCATTCACCCAATCAATCCAACGCATCCGACAAGAACAACGGTTAAGT
>CANMSA010000095.1 GCA_947500385.1 uncultured Flavobacteriaceae bacterium
TTTTTCCCGAATCCATACCGCTATAAAAGCAGTATAGATCCGTCCCAATATGTCAATGAACTTCTTTCCCCCTCCAACTCCCCCGAAGGGGGAGCGTACATCAAGTACACTCCAATGGTCCATCCCCGTTCGGGGAGGCAAGGAGGGGATAGTGGAGAATATCGCCCCGACGCTTCGGGGGAACCGATGACCTAGATCATCTTCTTTCCACATTTGGTGGAGAATATCGGAGTCGAACCGATGACCTCCTGCGTGCAAGGCAGGCGCTCTAGCCAGCTGAGCTAATCCCCCGTTTATAAGTCGCAGGTAATCAGTATTCAGTAATCAGTCCTATATTTGATGTACTGCGTACCGCAATATGCGTACTGTAAACCGGTCACCCAACTTCTAAAATTTCCAATACTCCATTCTCAATGAACGTAATCCCCCGAAA
>CANMSA010000096.1 GCA_947500385.1 uncultured Flavobacteriaceae bacterium
CTACATCTATCGCATCTACGACTCCTTCTCCTACACAAATCTCTGCTGTAGTGTCCGTTGTGCCTGCAATCTGAATCGCACCTCCATTAACCGCATTTCTAGTCACTGATATCGCATTCGATAAATCAAAACAACCGCTTAAGTCACTTACATTGTTCCCTGTTGCTAAGCCTGTTAAGCCATCCTCGTATCTTAAATACCAGATATCACATACTCCTGGTCCTGCTCCTTCTAATACAAAGCCTCCTGCTGGTACTGATGGTGGTAATGCTAAAATATCCCCTGTAGCCTGATCTGTAATCACCCAACTCGCATTGGTTCCATATCGGGTTACACTCTCATCAAATTCTACATCTATCGCATCTACGACTCCTTCTCCTACACAAATCTCTGCTGTAGTGTCCGTTGTGCCTGCAATCTGAATC
>CANMSA010000097.1 GCA_947500385.1 uncultured Flavobacteriaceae bacterium
CTTGGCTGGAAGGTCAAAGACCCTGTTGAAACGGCGGTTCCCCCCGTTGCGGAGGTGTACCAGTCGATGGTCTCCCCTGCGTTCACGGTAGCGGAGATCGTGGGTACGGTTCCTCCGATACAATAGGCGAGATCGCCACTGTCGTCTCCCGGTTCGTTCACGGTAGGGCAGCTACAGTTCGGAGCGGTAATGCTTATATCGTTTGTGCAAGAGGTGGTTGGTTCGGTTACTGTTACGGTAATATCGGTTCCTGCCGGGATGGCCGAGATGGTCCAGTTGTTCCCCCCATTGTCGGTGACGGTGCCCGCTGTACTGGTGACGTTTCCGGTGCTTACGTTGACGGACAATGAATAGGTCAAGAGGTCGACCGCACAGCTTGGTGCGGCATCGACGCTGATGGTCGGTTGTGCATTGACGG
>CANMSA010000098.1 GCA_947500385.1 uncultured Flavobacteriaceae bacterium
GAAAGAGTTACGTCCGTTCCTGTTTGTGACAAGGTCTGAATCTCGTTTGTGGCATCCGCATCCGCATCGTCGACATCCACCGTCACCGAACCACCGTCGACCAGGGAGATGGTCGTCCCGGCCGCGTCGATCGAAAGGTCCTGGGTATCGGCCCCGCCGTCATCGTCGATCCAGCTATAGGTACCGCTGCCGTCGGTCGAAAGGACCTGGCCATTGGTACCGCCTGTTGGAAGTTCAATCTCGTTCGTCGAGTCGTTGTCGTTATCCGCAACCGAAATGGCACCTCCTCCATTCGAAAGGGTCACGTTGGTTCCAGTCTGGGATAAGGTCTGAATCTCGTTGGTCGCATCCGCATCCGCATCGTCGACATCCACCGTTACCGATCCACCGTCCACCAGGGAGATGGTCGT
>CANMSA010000099.1 GCA_947500385.1 uncultured Flavobacteriaceae bacterium
ATCGCCAACAGGCCCACCACCATGTCGAAGGAACGGTCCATACAAAGTCCTACTAAATCGCCTTCCACCAACCCTTGCCGCCTTAAATAACGCGCCAGCCGGTTCGCCTTCTTGTTCAGCTCCCCATAGCTCAACCCTTCCCCGTCATAGTGCAACGCCATCGACCCCGGTGTACGCCCCGCCTGCGACTCGAACAGATCTACCACTGTCCCGGCTTCCGGGTATGCGGCCCGCGTTGCGTTGTACGTCTCCAGGAGCTCGGTACGCTCGCCATCGGTCAACAACCCTACGTCCCCCAAAAGCACCGTTTCGCCCGATACCATTTGTTGCAGCACCGTATCGAAATGGCCCCGGACCATCTCCGCGGTACGATCATCCAATAGGTCGGCATTGTAGCTGAA
>CANMSA010000100.1 GCA_947500385.1 uncultured Flavobacteriaceae bacterium
GGTATGGCTCCCGTCAAGGTCGACACTGGAGAGGTCGAGCCTGTCCCGGTACTCTTCCAGTATGCCCGTCCAGCATTGGTAAAAGGTCCCCGACAGGCACCATTTCCTGAAATGGTAATAGACGCCCTGCCAGCCCAGTGGATCCCTGGAGAACAGCGAGGCGACCGGTAGGTACTCCCATTGGACACCGGTCTTCATCTTGTAGAGCACCGCGTTGACGATTTCCGATAACGGTACCCTTGGGGCAAAGCCGCGCTTGGGAAGCGGTATATATGGGACTATTTCCATTTCTATAGTATCTTTGTCAAGTACTTTGTACATGGGCTATGGTATTTATGTTCAGCGACACAAATGTCCGTAGCCCTATCTTTCGATCCAAAAAAAGTCTAAATCACTTC
>CANMSA010000101.1 GCA_947500385.1 uncultured Flavobacteriaceae bacterium
GGATATGCCCCCGTTGCTCTCCCCGAAACAGACTACCGGTGTTTCGGTAGGCGTGATGGCTATCGGGGCGTCCTGTGCGATGGTCAGGTCATAGGATGCCTCGCAGAAATCGGTGTTTCCATTATTGTCCCGTACGTATACGTCGTAGTCGCCCGCACCGGTGATGGTCTCGGGGTTGGTGGTAGTGAAATCGCCTGCGGCGGGGGTCGCCCCGTCTGCTACAATCGCATAGACGTAGTTGCCGTCCCCGCCGCTTGCGGAGATGGTCACGTCGGTATCGGTGGCACAGGCGGTGATGTTCGCCGCCGTCGCCGTTACCGTCAACTGAGGATCTAGTGTGATGGTCTGTTGAGCTGCGCTACATCCGAATCCGTCGCGTACGTCTATTGTATAGGT
>CANMSA010000102.1 GCA_947500385.1 uncultured Flavobacteriaceae bacterium
TGGTCATCGGTGATCACCCAGGAGCTGTTGCTCCCGACTCCCGTACCGTCCAGACTGATGCCGGAGACCATATCGGGGGTTCCGTCTACCGTAAAGTAGTAAGGACCACCGCTGATCGTACCCGCGTCGGGTTGGCTGCGAACCACCTCCAACGGATTCGAAAGGCTGAAGCTACCCATTAGGTCGTTCGCGTTCAAGCCCATCTCTGCGCCTTCAAGTCCGTCTTCATATCGTAAGTACCAGATCAAACAGGTACCAGGTCCGGCTCCGTCAAAGTTTACACCTTCGACCGCCTCCAAGGTCGGTGGCAAGCCCAAGATCTTTCCTTGGTCATCGGTGATCAC
>CANMSA010000103.1 GCA_947500385.1 uncultured Flavobacteriaceae bacterium
GTACCAGTACCACCAGAAACGAAATCATCATCACCCAGAACGCATTGCCCGCGGCTCCGGGCGTGACCACGCCCGTCACCTACTGTGAAGGCGATACCGCATCACAATTGACCGCCACCGGAACGGGCCTATTATGGTACACTGCCGCGACAGGGGGCACGGGAAGTGCGACCGCGCCGACACCGAGTACGGCCACCGTTGGCAGCACCTCTTACTTCGTAAGCCAGACCAACGCCAACTCCTGTGAAGGCCCGAGGGCGGAGATCGTCGTCACCGTTAATGCGACACCAAACGCCCCAGGGGTCACTACCCCCGTCACTTATTGCGAAGG
>CANMSA010000104.1 GCA_947500385.1 uncultured Flavobacteriaceae bacterium
AATACAGGTATAGCAATGAATGCTGGAAGTTTGGAGGTGACTGACGGCGGTAGTACCCTCTCTCAAAACCTGATTAGTGCGAATGCCAATAACAATATTTCAGCGGGAACGGATGGTGGCCTATATCTGAACGTTGCCTCGGTAAGTATCTCTGAGACAATTACAACCCTTGTAAACAACGGTGACGGTACCTTTCGATATACCAGTGAGAATGGAACTATCACGAATTTCGATGCCAGACGTTCTACTATCGTAGACAATTTGGACGGAACTTTAACGATTACCGATGATTCCGGAACATCTGCGACTATTGATATTAGTAA
>CANMSA010000105.1 GCA_947500385.1 uncultured Flavobacteriaceae bacterium
GCAGGGGTTTTAAGTGGTACCTCCAGCCCCGACGCTTCGGGGGAACCAGGGAACACTACCTTTTAGCCAGTATATCGTCCAGTATTTTGTGGTTTTTGAGGATTTTTTCGATGAATTTTCTGCTCTTCATGCGTTTGATGAACTTTTCGAGGAATAGGACTTCTTCTTTTGTGTTGTACTGTTTGGACCCTGCCAATTTCCAATCCCTGGCCGCCTTTGTAAATCCTTTGGCAAAATAGTGATTGTTGTGCTGTAGCAGCCTATGTTCGGGGTCGGGAGTTTCCCCAACGTAATTTCTATTGAGTGAATCGCTATGAAGAAT
>CANMSA010000106.1 GCA_947500385.1 uncultured Flavobacteriaceae bacterium
GAACCACCGTCCACCAGGGAGATGGTCGTACCGGCCGCGTCGATCGACAAATCTTGGGTATCGGCCCCGCCGTCATCGTCGATCCAGCTGTAGGTACCACTGCCATCGGTTGAAAGCACCTGGCCGTTCGTACCGCCTGTTGGAAGTTCTATTTCGTTGGTAGAATCCGCATCCGCATCGTTTACGTTCAGACTGATGTTGTTCCCCCCGGCAATGCTTATATCTCCAGCAGTACCATCTGTGCTTAAATTTTGATTGTCCGTATTACTAATATCAATAGTCGCAGATGTTCCGGAATCATCGGTAATCGTTAAAGT
>CANMSA010000107.1 GCA_947500385.1 uncultured Flavobacteriaceae bacterium
CGAAGCGTCGGGGGAATACCGACGATATTCATATGTCGGCATCTTAACATTTGCCAAAAGGCAAATCGTCAATGACCAATGAAACGGGTAAGAAGTGGGTCATATTGTCCCGAAGCGTCGGGGGAATACCGACGATATTCATATGTCGGCATCTTAACATTTGCCAAAAGGCAAATCGTCAATGACCAATGAAACGGATGGTAAGTGGGTCATATTGCCCCGAAGCGTCGGGGGAATACCGACGATATTCATATGTCGGCATCTTAACATTTGCCAAAAGGCAAATCGTCAATGACCAATGAAACGGAT
>CANMSA010000108.1 GCA_947500385.1 uncultured Flavobacteriaceae bacterium
TCCGCATCCGCATCGTCGACATCCACCGTCACCGAACCACCGTCCACCAGGGAGATGGTCGTACCGGCCGCGTCGATTGACAAATCTTGGGTATCGGCCCCGCCGTCATCATCGATCCAGCTGTAGGTGCCACTGCCATCCGTGGAAAGCACTTGGCCATTCGTACCGCCTGTTGGTAGTTCTATTTCGTTGGTAGGATCCGCATCCGCATCGTTTACGTTCAGACTGATGTTGTTCCCTCCGGCAATGCTTATATCCCCGGCCGTACCGTCAGTGCTTAAATTTTGATTGTCCGTATTACTAATATC
>CANMSA010000109.1 GCA_947500385.1 uncultured Flavobacteriaceae bacterium
TGATCTGGTACTTACGATATGAAGATGGACTTGAAGGCGCAGAGATGGGCTTGAACGCGAACGACCTGATGGGCTGTTTCAGCCTTTCGAACCCGATAGAGGTAGTACGAACCGCTGCCCCGAATGCGGGTACGATCAGCGGCGGACCCTTTAACTTCTGTGTGGACGGTACCCCCGACATGGTATCCGGGATTACCTTGGACGGTACCGGAGTGGGAAGCAATAGCTCTTGGGTGATCACCGATGACCAAGGAAAGATCTTGGGCTTGCCACCGACCTTGGAGGCGGTCGAAGGTGTAAACTTTGA
>CANMSA010000110.1 GCA_947500385.1 uncultured Flavobacteriaceae bacterium
ACATGGGCGAAGTTGTTCACCCGCGAGCTCTCCTTTGCCGAGAGGTTCTCGGTGACCGCATAGACCACCCCCGAGGTACCGCCGGTGGCGGCCACCTCCCCCGGCTCGAACACGTTGAGCGAAAGGGCGTTGTTGGGCTGGTCCCCCGCACGGTAATAGATCGGGGTGCCCTCGGCAAGGCCGCTGGACAGGGCGCCCCCTTTGTCCACGGCCGACTGCTCACAGAAGGTATCCGTGATATCGGGCACCAGGGAGGGATCGATCCCGTAGTGTTCCAACAGGAAATCGGCCACCCGCCCCT
>CANMSA010000111.1 GCA_947500385.1 uncultured Flavobacteriaceae bacterium
CCACCAGGGAGATGGTCGTCCCGGCCGCGTCGATCGACAAATCTTGGGTATCGGCCCCGCCGTCATCGTCGATCCAGGTGTAGGTACCGCTGCCATCGGTTGAAAGCACCTGACCGTTCGTACCGCCTGTTGGAAGTTCTATTTCGTTGGTAGGGTCCGCATCCGCATCGTTTACGTTCAAGCTGATGTTGTTCCCTCCAGCAATACTGATATCTCCAGCGGTTCCATCTGTAGAAAGGTTTTGGATCTCGTTGGTCGCATCCGCATCCGCATCGTC
>CANMSA010000112.1 GCA_947500385.1 uncultured Flavobacteriaceae bacterium
GGTATTGGTACCGGTCTGGACCACTACATCGTCGCCCGTTGCGACAGTACCCTGATCGTTGATGAACTCATAGATGACATAGGTACCGCTTCCTCCGGTAATTGCCGCACCGTCTATGGTGATGGTGGCATCGTCGGGGTTGTTGGCGGTGGTACATCCGAACTCCAGTACGGTGGCGTTCACGTTTGCGATCACGTCCGGTTGTGCGATGGTCTGTGTGGTATCGTCGCTACACCCGTTCGCGGCGGTTGCGCGTATGGTGTAGGTGATCCC
>CANMSA010000113.1 GCA_947500385.1 uncultured Flavobacteriaceae bacterium
GGGTGCAGCCTATGTCCCGATCGACAAGCAATACCCCGAAGATCGCAAGCGCTATATCCTGGAGGACGCCAATCCCCTTGTGCTGATCGTTGATTCGGAAGACTTTCAGATACCACAAAGGGAAGTGGCCATTTTCAATATGGAAAACCTTTCTTCCATAGTACCTTCTTCTGTTGATATTTTACCAAGGGTTTCCTCTTTGGATATTGCCTATGTGATCTATACCTCGGGGTCGACGGGCTCGCCCAAAGGCGTGGT
>CANMSA010000114.1 GCA_947500385.1 uncultured Flavobacteriaceae bacterium
GATCATCTGGTGCGACAGCCGTGCGGTCGAGATCGGCCGGGAGGCCTTCGGGGCCATCGGTGAAGAAAAGTGCGGTAGCGCCCTTTTGAACTCGCCGGCCAACTTCACCGCCTCCAAGCTCAAATGGGTCAGGGACAACGAACCACAGGTTTATGCAAGGGCGTACAAGTTCATGCTACCGGGGGACTATATCGCCTATAAGCTCACCGGCACGATCAATACCACGGTATCGGGCCTCTCCGAGGGGATCCTGTG
>CANMSA010000115.1 GCA_947500385.1 uncultured Flavobacteriaceae bacterium
CGCATGGCGACGATCTGGGAATCCCTTCTGGGAGTGGAACGGGTAGGCATACACGACAACTTTTTCGAACTGGGGGGGCACAGCCTGTTGGCGACGCGTTTAACGTCCCGATTGGGCGATGCCCTCGGGAAACCGGTATCGGTGGCCCTGATATTCACCCACCCTACGATACATAGGTTGGGCGGTTATCTCGACGGGCAGGGGGACCCCGAAATGTTCCGGAGGATCGAACCGGCCGACCGCCCCGACCGT
>CANMSA010000116.1 GCA_947500385.1 uncultured Flavobacteriaceae bacterium
CTTATTTGCAAAGGCGAGCAGCCTGGGAAAACCACATGGTAATCCTAGTGCCATCACTACACTCAAGAGACCACGCCAAAAAGGCGTGGTTTTTTGTTTTACGGAAAGACCGAACCTGTTCAAGGTCTTGGAGGAAAACAAGGAACAAGGGCGACAGCCCGTGGTCTCTTATTTGCAAAGGCGAGCAGCCTGGGAAAACCACATGGTAATCCTAGTGCCATCACTACACTCAAGAGACCACGCCTTTTT
>CANMSA010000117.1 GCA_947500385.1 uncultured Flavobacteriaceae bacterium
ACGACCATCTCCCTGGTGGACGGTGGTTCGGTGACGGTGGATGTCGACGATGCGGATGCGGATGCGACCAACGAGATCCAAAACCTTTCTACAGATGGCACTGCCGGAGATATCAGTATTGCCGGAGGGAACAACATCAGCTTGAACGTAAACGATGCGGATGCAGACCCAACGAATGAAATAGAACTGCCCACGGGCGGTACGAATGGCCAAGTGCTTTCCACGGATGGCAGTGGCACCTACA
>CANMSA010000118.1 GCA_947500385.1 uncultured Flavobacteriaceae bacterium
ACGAACACATTACTTATCCCTGGTCACCGATGCCTATAGCAGAAAGATAATGGGATATGAACTAAGTGATGACATGAATGCGGAGAACGTTGTAAAGGCAATGATAATGGCAAACAAAAATAGATCGACAGATAAGAATCTAATCCATCATTCCGACAGGGGATTGCAATATTGTTCGGCTATCTACCAAAAAGAACTCGAGCAAAATAATATCAGACCATCGAT
>CANMSA010000119.1 GCA_947500385.1 uncultured Flavobacteriaceae bacterium
ATCTCCCTGGTGGACGGTGGTTCGGTGACGGTGGATGTCGACGATGCGGATGCGGACCCTACCAACGAAATAGAACTTCCAACAGGAGGTACCAACGGCCAGGTCCTTTCCACGGATGGCAGTGGCACCTACAGCTGGATCGATGATGACGGCGGGGCCGATACCCAAGATTTGTCGATCGACGCGGCCGGGACGACCATCTCCCTGGTGGACGGTGGTTC
>CANMSA010000120.1 GCA_947500385.1 uncultured Flavobacteriaceae bacterium
ACACGATGTGGATGACCGCTTCTTGGTTCCACCAAGTGGTATCGGAGGACATCGAAGTATTCTCAGGTCTGGATTATTTGTTGGTGGGGGGCGATGTGGTACAACGAGCCTATACGAACCAGGTATTGGAACGGTATTGCGACCTAAAGATCGTGAACGGTTACGGCCCTACGGAGAACACGACATTTTCGACGACCCATACGGTAAGGGGCGCC
>CANMSA010000121.1 GCA_947500385.1 uncultured Flavobacteriaceae bacterium
GTCTTCACCATCACCGATCAGGCCACCGGACATACCTGTAGCACCTCCATCACACAAAGGCTCGAAACGGCCGTACTGCCTACGATTACGGTGGACGCCTTCGAGGACGTCACCTGTAACGGGGCAGACGACGGTACCATCAGCGTGAGCGTGGTCGACAACGGCGTGGGACCCTATACCTTCGAGATCGTCTCCGGGCCCGGAAGCTCCGC
>CANMSA010000122.1 GCA_947500385.1 uncultured Flavobacteriaceae bacterium
TTTCGGGGGATTACGTTCATTGAGAATGGAGTATTGGAAATTTTAGAAGTTGGGTGACCGGTTTACAGTACGCATATCGCGGTACGCAGTACATCAAATATAGGACTGATTACTGAATACTGATTATCTGCGACTTATAAACGGGGGATTAGCTCAGCTGGCTAGAGCGCCTGCCTTGCACGCAGGAGGTCATCGGTTCGACTC
>CANMSA010000123.1 GCA_947500385.1 uncultured Flavobacteriaceae bacterium
GTCGCATCCGCATCCGCATCGTCGACATCCACCGTCACCGAACCACCGTCCACCAGGGAGATGGTCGTCCCGGCCGCATCGATAGACAAATCTTGGGTATCCGCCCCGCCGTCATCGTCGATCCAGGTGTAGGTGCCACTGCCATCCGTGGAAAGCACTTGGCCATTCGTACCGCCCGTGGGCAGTTCTATTTCATTCGTTGGG